>NZ_CP110535.1:3730112-4973483 GCF_026104355.1 Halomonas sp. BDJS001 | reverse complement strand
TCATCTCACCATCGGTTGAAAACGGCCGACCATTGTAGCGCCCAAAGCCTCGGTTATCCACACGGGTTTAGCCTTCAACGCCCACCTGTGGACAACTTAACATGAGCCTATGGGAAAACCCTGTGGAGGGGCGGGGATAACCATTAAATATGCGTCTTGCCCAAGGGTTAATCACATCTACCCAACACCTTGTTGAGGGCTTATACGGGACTTACACACAGATTATTTATAATTATAAGGCTTTGAAAAATAATAACTAAAAACACTTATCCACAAATAGTATCCCCACTATTAATAACAACAGGTTTAGAACTACTTACTAGTAATAATAGTGACTTAATTAATGGCTACTATCAGCGTATCAAGCACGCTGGCTGAGGTGTGATAACACTTTTATGCAAGGAAAAATTGCACCCAGCAGAGGAAGTCTCTACAATTTCCGGTCTTGAATTGAATCTCCCCGGCTAGTTCCTCACTGGACCGGGCTTTTTGGAATTCACTTTCCGTCCTAAACCACGTGGGAATAACGAGTTATGAAACGCACTTTTCAACCTAGCGTTCTCAAGCGCAAGCGCGCGCATGGCTTCCGTGCTCGTATGGCAACCAAAAACGGTCGCGCCATCCTCGCACGTCGTCGTGCCAAGGGCCGCAAGCGTCTGAGCGCCTGATCTCAGATTGCGTGTGCCGCAGCAAGGCTTTCCCCGGCAATTACGGTTACTAAATGCTGGGGATTTTAGTCACGTGTTTGAGCAAGCCGACCTGAAAGTGCATGGCAAAGGTATGATGGCGTTAGTTCGCCTGAGTACTCGGGGATATCCCCGCCTTGGACTAGTGGTCAGCAAGAAAAATGTTAAACGCGCCGTAGATCGCAACCGTTTCAAGCGTCTAGTTAGAGAATCCGTTCGCCTTCGTCAACATCAACTACCCTCTGTGGATATAGTGGTGCTTGCACGACGCGGTGTACAGGATATCGATAACGACACCTTACATCGCCAGTTACATGGCATGTGGAAGCGACTTCAGCGTGACGCACAGGCGGTGTCATCAGTACCAACGCCTAAGCGTGACACGTGACCTTTGGTGCACCTCTCGCCGCTCGACCTCGGCCTGCCAACTGGCAGGCTTTCGTGTGTCAAGAGTCGAGTAAATGACACTGCGCCATTAGCATGTTCACCACCCAGCGGGCAGAACCCTCATGGACGTAAAACGACTTTTATTACTGATTCCACTAGCCGTACTTGCCTACTTGCTAGTCGTCCAGTGGAATCAGGATTACGGGCAGCCGAATTACGATTCAGTGCCTGAAACGACGCAACGCAGCAATTCCGCATCTCCTGGCAATGCTGAAGATGGAGAGGGCGGCTTAGCGGTGCCGAGTACGTCTTCACAGCAGAGCGCGGTAGGTGAAGGTATTCCAGATACCGAAAGCGAGACATCCAGCCGCGACTTCGTTGCCGTGACCACTGACGTCCTCGATGTGCGTATTGATCCACACGGTGGCGACATTGTTTATGCCGCGTTACCGCAGCACAAGCTCTCCCTCGATTCAGACCGTAACTACGTGCTGTTATCGGATAACAGTAGCCGTAGCTACGTGGCTCGCTCAGGTCTTCAGCTCGATGGCCAAGCTAGCCGTATCGCATTCACACCTGAAAACTCAGAGTATCGTTTAGGCGATAACGATGACGAACTCAGCGTTGATCTAACCGCCGACGTTAACGGCGTTGAGGTGATTAAACGCCTCACCTTTGAGCGCGGTAGCTATGCGGTCAACGTTAATTACTACCTGGCCAATAACACCGACGCACCGGTGAGTGCGCGCTTTATCGGCCAGTTGGCACGCGACAATAGCCCGGATCCGTCAAGCGGTGTCTCAATGGGGATGAACTCCTATTTGGGGGCAGCTTACTCAACGCCGGATGCGCGCTACGAGAAGATCGACTTCGAAGATATTCAAAGCCATAAATTTGAAAACCGCGAAGCACAAGGCGGTTGGATAGCCATCATCCAGCACTACTTTGTATCCGCATGGGCGCCCCAGCAGGATCAACAGAACCTTTACTACGTCACCACTGACTCCAGTAACCGTAACGTAGTGGCCTTTGCTGGCCCCACCAGCTCTATTGCAGCCGACAGTGAAGCGACGCTGGGCGCCACACTTTATATGGGGCCAAAGGTTCAGGATTACCTGGAGCAAGTCGCCCCCAACCTGAAACTGACTGTGGATTATGGCTGGCTGTGGTTTATTGCAAACCCACTGTTTTGGCTACTCGATCATATCCACGACATTGTCGGTAACTGGGGTTGGTCGATTGTCCTGTTAACCGTCCTGGTTAAAACGGTACTGTTCCCGCTTTCTGCCAAAGCTTACAAATCCATGGGCAGGATGCGTAAACTCGGCCCGGAAATGCAGCGCCTGAAAGAGATGTATGGCGACGACCGGCAGAAAATGTCGCAAGAGATGATGAAGTTCTACCAGAAGGAGAAGATCAATCCACTGGGAGGCTGTCTACCTATTGTGATTCAAATGCCTGTCTTCATCGCTCTCTACTGGATGCTGCTGGAGTCGGTTGAATTGCGGCACGCACCGTTTATCTTCTGGATTCAGGATCTATCGGTGAAGGATCCGTACTTCATTCTGCCGATTCTGATGGGCATTTCGATGTTCGTGCAGCAGATGCTGAACCCAACACCACCAGATCCAATGCAGGCGAAGATAATGAAGATGCTTCCCATCATCTTTACCTTCTTCTTCCTGTGGTTCCCGGCCGGTCTGGTCATCTACTGGGTGGTCAACAACATCATTTCGGTGGCGCAGCAGTACTACATTACGCGTAAAATCGAAAATGATCCGAGTATCGGTAAGGGCATGAAAACCAAATAGTCCGCCGTTTTAATTAGCGCCTTCAGACCCCCGCCTCAAGCGGGGGTCTGGCGTTTTAAGACCGAAAAATTCACACTAGGTCGATCAATTTCGTTACCTGCCAATTTAAAAAGAGATTCACCATGGCCGAACGCCTCTATACACCTGACACCATTGCGGCGCTGGCAACCCCTCCTGGACGCGGTGGCGTGGGTATTATCCGCGTCTCTGGGCCTGCCTGCCGCGAAATCGCTCAGGCCATGGTTGGGCACTGCCCTGCCCCCCGATACGCTCACTACGGCCCCTTTCAAGGCACGGAGGGCAGCATTGATGAGGGTCTCGCCCTGTTCTTCAATGGCCCCCACTCGTTTACCGGCGAAGACGTACTGGAACTCCAGGGACACGGCGGCCCGATTATTATGGATATGTTGCTGGAGCGTTGCGTGGCATTGGGGGCCCGCCTGGCCCGGCCAGGTGAGTTTTCAGAACGGGCGTTTTTGAACGATAAGCTCGACCTGGCCCAGGCAGAAGCCATCGCAGACCTTATCGATGCCACATCACGCTCAGCGGCAGAAAACGCCGTGCGCTCACTGCAGGGCGAGTTCTCAAAGCGTGTCTCTGCACTGGTGGAGCGATTGATAGAGCTACGCGTCTACGTTGAAGCGGCGATCGACTTCCCCGAAGAGGAGATCGACTTTCTTGCTGACGGCCATGTTGCCCAACATTTAAGCAGTGTCCAGCAAGCGCTGAGCGACGTTCGTCAGGCAGCAGGCCAAGGCGCCCTGCTCCGTGAAGGGATGAGCGTGGTTATCGCGGGAAGACCCAATGCGGGTAAGTCGAGTCTGCTTAATGCACTCACTGAGCAAGATACCGCCATTGTGACCGATATCGCAGGCACCACCCGGGATGTTCTCCGTGAGCATATTCATATCGACGGCATGCCGCTGCATATCATCGACACCGCTGGGCTGCGCGATACGCCCGATGCGGTTGAGAAAATTGGTGTCGCACGTGCCTGGGCCGAGATAGACAAAGCTGACCGGGTACTGCTACTAGTTGATGCCAGCACCACGGCTTCCACCGACCCTATGACTATCTGGCCCGAGTTCGTCGCTCGCCTCCCTGATCAGCAGCGCTTGACACTCGTGCGCAATAAGATTGATACCAGCGCAGAACCCGCTGGTTTAGATTTATCCACAACGCCACCTACCGTGCGCTTATCTGCTAAAACGGGCGAGGGTGTGGATAACTTAAAATGCATTTAAAAGAGGTGATGGGCTATACCGCGACCACGGAAGGTCGCTTCTCCGCGCGACGGCGACATCTGGACGCCCTCGACAGAGCAATGACGGCGCTTACGACCGGACAGGCTCAACTAAGTGGCTACGGCGCGGGAGAACTGCTGGCGGAAGATTTGCGTGATGCCCAACAGGCATTAGGCGAGATCACCGGCGAATTCAGCGCCGATGATCTCTTGGGCGAGATTTTCGGCAGTTTTTGTATCGGCAAATAGTGCCGTTTCGTTACAACAACTACTCCCCCACCCACCAGTCCGCCTGATAGCGGCTTTTTGCACCGAATAGCGGGGTAATTTCCGTCATCGTCGCAGCCAGCCGTTCATCCAGCCCCCAGGGCGGATTAATCACCAGCATACCGCTACCAAACATGCCGTGAGCCTGCTCTCCAGGTTCGCGCAACAGTAGCTCGCTGCGCCATACCTTGCGAATCCCACTCTCCTTGAGGCTGCTTAAAAGCGTGTGATGATGGCCTGCAGGCAACAGCGGGTACCAAATCAATACCACCCCATGGCGCGCTTTATTCAGCGTATAAGCCACTGCCTTGGCAACTTCCTGATACTCCACTTTACGCTCGTAGCTAGGATCAATAAGCACACAAAAGCGTGGCGATGTGACAGGCAGCATCGCTGTTAGCCCCGTCAAACCGTCACCAAATACACGCTGTGCATGTGGCGATAACCCCTGGGCACTTAGCTGCTTATGCTCTCCGGGGTGCAGCTCAAACAGCCGCAGCTGATCCTGCTCGCGTAGAAAATAACTCAGCCACCACGGAGAGCCTGGATAGTGGGTCAGTGCCTCTGGCATGGGTTGAGCGCTTGCTAGCGCTGCTTGCCATGCGTTAAGCAGTGCATCACGAAACCCACCACGGGCTTGCCACACCGGCCATATGCCCTCGCGGTACTCCTGCAAGCGTTGCGTCTCCTGGGCATTTAGCGGATAGAGCCCTCGACCCGCGTGAGTATCGACATATGTAATAGAAGTTTTTTTACGTAACAAATAATCAATCACCGCATAAAGCGTTAGATGTTTATGTACATCGGCAAAATTACCGGCATGGTAGGCATGTTGATAAGAGAGCATGGAGACTCATCGACAAGTGAATAAAAAAGCCCGCTACGTGAGCATAGCGGGCTTGGAGAGGTAATAGCCAGGTTAAGAGACGTATTATTAGCGCTGACCATCACCGGTGGGAGTTAGCGTAATTTCTACCCGGCGATTCTGAGCGCGGCCCTGCTCATTGTCATTACTGGCAACTGGCTGGGTGGCCCCATACCCAGCAGTATTAAGACGCGAAGATGAAACGCCGTTCTGGGTTAAGTAGTTACCCACGGATTGAGCGCGTCGCTCCGACAAACGCTGGTTATAGCTCGCATCACCGGTGCTATCGGTGTGGCCTGCAATATTAACGCGGGTATCCTGATACTGGGTGAGAACATTAGCGACTTCGTTAAGAGAGCTGCGTGCTTCGCTGGTAAGGTCGGCAGAATCAAATCCAAAGGTCACACCGCTAGGCATATTAAGCACGATATCGTCGCCACGGCGATCGATCTCAATGCGCGAACCTTCAAGATTTTCACGCAACTGCTGCTCTTGGCGATCCATATAGACACCAATACCAGCACCGGCTGCAGCACCTACGGCGGCGCCGATCAATGCACGGTCGCGTCGGCTAGTGCTGCCATCGCCAGAAAGGGCACCAGCCGCTGCACCTACGGCGGCACCAATCCCAGTGCCCATCGCGGTACTAGAGCGCTGCGTTTGGCCACCATAAGGATCCGATGTGGCACAACCCACCAGTAGAATAGCGGCCGCCAGCGGTGTCAAAAGTCGAGAAATACGCATTGCTCACTCCTTGTTTATGTTCGAAACACCTTTTTATTCATCGCTGATCAATCATTACTTATCGATGCCAGCAACTCATTCAAGAATAATAGACCTTGAGGGGATGCACGCAGTTTTTCAGGCATTTGCATCAAAAGTCCTTTTTTCTCGGCGGATTGTAAACGCGCAAGTAACATTGCAGGAGCCTGTCCGGTGTTGGCTCCCCATGTATCCAAGGCAACCCCGTCAGTAAGCCGTAGCGCATTCATGGCGAACTCCAACGGCAGCTCATCGGCGTTTATAAGCTGTTTACCCGCTATAAAGCCTCGCAGATCGCCCGTGCGCTTTAAATAAGCGTCCGGCTGGCGGGTTTTCCAGCGCCGTTCAATGCGCCACTGCCCATTTTCGTCAATATAGCTAAGCTTGCCATGGGCACCCGCGCCAATTCCCAGGTAGTCACCAAACTGCCAATAGTTAAGGTTATGGCGGCTTTGATGATTGTCACTAGCGTAAGCCGAAATCTCGTAACGCTTGAAACCCGCTTGCTCCAAAAGCTGATGCCCCTTGTCCTGAATATCCCAAAGCGCCTCCTCCTCAGGCAACGCCGGAGGGTGAGAGTGAAAGGCGGTATTAGGCTCAAGGGTCAACTGATACCAGGAGAGATGTTCAGGTGCCAACGCCAGCGCTTGGTTAATATCATCCATCGCCAATTGAGGCGTTTGGCCGGGTAAACCGTGCATCAGATCGATATTAATGTTGGAAAAGCCCGCCTGGCGAGCCTGGGTGACCGCTGTGACCGCTTCATCACCGTTATGAATACGCCCTAGTGCGTGCAATTGATCGGGCTGAAAACTTTGAATACCCAGCGAGAGACGGTTAATGCCCGCTTTTCGGTAACCAATGAAACGCTCTTGCTCAGTGGTGCCTGGATTTGCCTCTAAGGTAATCTCTATACCATTGGCGAAGGGCAAACGGGCGTTGATCGCTTTTAATAATGAGTCATAAAAAGCGGGCGACAGCAGGCTGGGTGTTCCACCGCCGATAAAGATAGTCTGAATTTCCCGCCCAGCCGCGAGGACTAGATCGTTATCCAGGTCTTGTAACAACGCATCAAGATAAGCGGCTTCAGGTAAATCCCGAGGCGTAAAACCATGCGTCCCCGGCTCATGAGAATTGAAATCGCAGTACGGGCATTTACGGACACACCAAGGCGTATGGATATAGAGTGATAACGGCGGCAGCTTATCAGCCATGCGCCACCTTCAGCAGCTCAACCAAGCCTTGCAGCGCACGACCACGATGACTAAGGCGATTTTTACTTTCGCTGGGCAGTTCGGCAACACTCATGCCCTGATCAGGTAACCAAAAAAGCGGATCATAGCCGAACCCCTCCTCCCCTCGGGGATGAGCAAGAATTTCGCCTTCCCAACTGCGCTGCACAATGACCGGCACTGGATCTTTCGGGTGACGCAAATAAACCAGCACGCACCAGTAACGGCCGCTTCTCTGCCCTTCCGCATAGTCACTTAACGCGGTTAACAACGTTTGATTATTTTTCTCATCGCTCCTGGGCTCACCGCCATACCGGGCGGAATAGATACCGGGGGCGCCGTTCAGTGCGTCCACTTCCAGCCCTGAATCGTCAGCTAAAGCCGGCAATCCACTAACGCGGCTCGCTTCACGCGCTTTTAACAGGGCATTTTCGACGAAGGTTAGCCCCGTTTCTTCCACCTCGGTAACACCAAAGTCTGCCTGGGGGCGAACATCGAAGCCCAAAGGTGAAAGTAATTGATTGAATTCTCTTAATTTTCCCGAATTGCCACTGGCAAGAACAAGGGTATTGACGGCGGCCATATGTACACTCCTAACAGTAGAGAGCCAGTTTACGCGCTCATCCACCGTATCAGAAGCCATCAAAATGTTACCCAACGTATCTAAAAAGCACTTACTCCATATCCTGCTAATTAAACACGTTAATATTTGTTTTAAAAGAAATTAAAACGAATGTAAGAAAGTGAAAACAGCCTTTATCAAATATTTTTACCATATTTTTAATAACAAAACTTTACGAAACGTATCTTTTGGTCAACAATTCAATGGCTACCTGCTCACTCTTTCTCTCAACGAGGGCTCCCCAATGTCGCAGGAAAAGTCTACCGGAACGGTGTATGTCGTGACCGAAAAAAGTCCTCAAGTACAGCTGTTCGCTGAGTACTTGAACAAGCACACCGGATGTCAAATCAGTATTCACTCTCCCCACTCGGCGTTACCTATTTCCGCCACAGGTAACATGCTGATTCTTATCGACAGTGATCATATAGGGGTTGATACGCTGCCCGAGTGGCAAGATAAGTTACCTGATGCACTGACTAAAACACCTCTAGCGGCCTTCAACATTCACGATATGGATCACGCCTTGGAAGCGCTCTCGTGCGCTCAGCTAAAAGGTGTGTTTTATCGTAACGAAAGTCTTGAGGTCATCTGCAAAGGCATTCACGCGCTGTTGGAAGGAGAACTGTGGATGTCGCGCGACTTAATGGCGCGTTTGATCCTGTTCTATCGCAAATACCAAAGTAATGCTTTCCGCCCGGCCTGCGGACTCACTAACCGAGAAATGGAAATTATTTCGCTGCTTAGCGCAGGCTCATCCAATCAACAAATTGCTGAAAAGCTATTTGTAAGCGAACACACCGTTAAGTCACATCTTTACAACATTTTTCGCAAGATTAACGTTCACAACCGTATTCAAGCGCTCAATTGGATTCATCAAAACTTGGGGCCAATTTTGCCCAATATAGAAACCGCACGCAGCCTTCAGCGACATCGGTAACGCTAAAGGGTAGAGGTAACTGCTATGTCATCAATAAACCGTTTAAGCATCGGGTTTTTAACCGTGGCTGTATGGATTATGTCAGCTTCAGCACTAGCCAACGAACCGGCTGATCCTGCCGAGGCATTCCCCGCCAACGAACAAGAAGCGATTGACGCTATTAATCAGCTCTCTAGCCCAGACGGGCCTGAAGTTCGGGGTAACGCCAACGGTGGAAGTGAGCTAACCGGCGTCATGGTCGACCGAACAATCACCATGGCAGGTAAAACCTTTTATCGCGCCTTTAGCCAGCGGGCAATGGATAACCTGATTATTGGCAATGCCACTATCACTATCAATGAGCGCCCTGATGCGCGCTGGGGTAGCCAAATATGGGTGATGGAAGGCAATCGTATGTATTTCCGTACACAGCTCTCCCCAAGGATCAATGAAGCCGATCGTGCCGCTGGGGAAGCCGTGCAAACCGTCGAAGAAGCGCTGCTACGCCAACAGCTAGCCTCTGCGCTTACCTCTGACAAAGACCTGGGAAAAGAGGAGCTACGTTAATGAAAAACATAATCAAAATAACAGCTAGCAGTGCCCTGGCAACCATCATCCTGGCAACTACGCTGTCCCTAAACGCAAACGCAGGAGAACTGATTTATACACCCATCAATCCCTCCTTTGGCGGCGACCCCTTCATGGGTAGCTACTTACTGGGTAAAGCGCAGTCGCAGGATACAAACACCGATCCTAATGCCAGGGGCATTGAGTCACTCTCATCGACCGAACGGCTTATTCAAAGTCTTGAGAGTCGCTTGATATCACAATTAATCAGTGATGTTGGGGCAGGTGATGTGGGTGAAGGATCGTTCGATAGCGGAGATTTTAGCGTTGTGGTACGTGATGAAGGCGGGCAGCTCATCGTAAGAGTGATCGATAAAGTTACCGGTGATGTTACCAATATTAGCGTGGGAGGTTTATTTAACCCCTGATCTATTACCTGCTTTTTATACGAAAAAAAACTAACGGGACTATCAATCAGCCTACTTACGGTTGCGCGTCATTCAGGGGAACATTATGAAAATTATCGCTTCGCTACTCATGGTTGGTTTGCTCAGCGGCTGTGCTGGAATGGTCGCGACATCTGAAAATTTAGAAGGAGCACAAGCAACGCTCACGCCCCGGGGGGCAACCTATCAAGACTTGGTCTCTTTACCCCCACCAGCAGGACGAATATTCGTTTCAGTTTACGACTTCCGTGACCAAACAGGTCAGTACCGACCCGCCCCCGCCAGCACGTTTTCAACCGCTGTAACACAAGGTGCGGCGGCAATGCTGACTGGAGCACTAGCAGACTCCGGCTGGTTTATACCGCTTGAACGAGTAGGGTTACAGAACTTACTTACTGAAAGACGCATTATTCGCGCTGAGTTCGAGCGGTTCGGTCAGCCAGATACATTGCCATCACTCCGTGCTGCCTCTGTGATGCTCGAAGGCGGCATTATCGCCTACGAATCAAACGTGCGCACCGGTGGCGCAGGTGCTGAGTATTTTGGCATTGGCGCCTCAGGGCAATACCAAGTTGACCAGGTAACGGTCAACTTACGCGCGGTTGAAATATCCACTGGCGAAGTACTGGCTAATGTAACCACGACAAAAACCATCTATTCAAAAGAAATGCGAGCGGGCGTTTATCGTTTTATCGACTTTCGACGTTTGCTAGAAGCTGAAGTGGGACTTACCACCAATGAGCCAGTACAGCTCGCCGTCATGTCAGCGATTGAATCAGCAGTTATACATTTAGTCGCGAGAGGGGTAGAGAATAACCTCTGGAATCTGGGCAATAATGTTAATTTGCAAGATACCATCTTGGCAGATTACCTGGATGCCCCAGTGCCCATGTTGTAAACACGTTTTATAGGGGAACAAGAGTAGCAAAAAACACACACCCTTATCGCTAAAAACAACTACTTAAAACTCTATAAGTACCGGTCATGCTTTCTGCATGGCCGTTTTTTTAACTTAAGCATAAAGTTAACAATACATATTAGAAAACTCATCTTTTATTTTCCTATAAAGATGAGAAATTGCACAACAGAAATAAGAAAATATCTGATAGCGGAAATTTTCAATTGGTTCAAACTCAATACAAGAAATACAAATTGATACAAACCGTTTCAGAGGGAAATATTATGAAACTGAAGTACACCTCAACGAAGCAAGCGGTGTTAGCGACGATATTGTTGACGGCAACCCTTTCAGTTTCATCGACAATTAGCGCAGACAACAGCCGAGTTGAACAGTTTTCTAAACAAGTTGCTGCCCAACATAACCAAGGTAACTACAGCATTATCGCGCAAATTGGTAACAATAATCATACCCATGTTTCGCAATCCGCTAGTTATCAAAAGGGTAATTTCTCTAGTATCTACCAGCTAGGAAATCACAACGCAGCAACAGTCACTCAAGTGGGCGGCAATAATATTAGCAATGTCTCACAAGTAGGTAGAAATCATAAAGCAGGTATTACTCAGTCAGGTAGCGTATCAGGAGAACTAAGTTCTAATGTGCGCCAGCTTGGCAACCGGAGTGACGTACAGATTTCACAATCGGGGAGTGGCTATCGTGGCATTAGTGTTGAACAACAAGCGTTTTCAAGCAATGCACGCCCAGTCACCGTCGAAACCTACTGAGCAACAAAGGTTGTCTCAGTAATAACTAAAGCAAGCATGACATAATGGGGAAACACCATGAAAACTCAAATCACCACTCTCGCTGCCGCTGTTGCCTTTGCTATGAGTACTGCTGCTTTTGCACAGTATTCAGGTGGTAGTGACTCCACGATTTATCAAAGCGGTAATAACAATACAAATGATGTTACCCAGTGGGGATCGCAAAACTCACGCATTTATCAACAAGGCAGCTATAACTCAGCAACAGTATCACAAGATGATGTCTCCGGTGTTGCTACAACACTACCAGGCCTTAATGACTCTGGTATAGAACAATTTGGTAGCGGTAACTCGGCCGACGTTACCCAGTTAGGCACTAAGAATGACTCTACCGTATATCAAGAAACCCTCTTTAACAGCGCGACTGTTGACCAAGAAGGTTATAAAAATGTTTCAGTAGTAGAGGAAATTGGTTTCTACAATGACGCAGACATTACCCAAAGTGGTAAATTTAATGATAGCTACGCCTACATTGAAGGATTTTCCAATGATGCGACTGTCAACCAAGATGGCGCTGGGAATAAGTCTGTAGTTGAGCAAAACGGTGCTTTCAATGATGCTGAAATCACACAGACTGGCTCATATAACGATAGCTATGCTTATATGGGTGGTAACCGCAATGACGCCGTTGTAAATCAAAATGGTTACTCTTTAGAGAGCACCATTCTAGCTAATGGTGATCACAACACCTATAACGTAGCTCAGTCTGGCTATGGTCACGACTCTTATATCGAAACTCATGGCAGCTATAACAACAATGCCGTTACGCAAAGCGGTGCTTTCTGGGGTCAGCACACCTCTAGCATCGTTACCTACGGCAATGGCAACGTTAACACTGTTAGCCAAGGCCACTAAGCAAAACGGTGTTAAAATATACACCGTGTGCTCATACAAACCGCCCCACATTGGGGCGGTTTTTTATTATCCTCTACTAAAAATGGGTATTAACGAATCATCAACGTCAATGTCCCCCCTGCACCCTGAGTCGATGAACGCGACCGGTTACTGCCTTTTTGAATATCCACTTCCAGCCGCTCATCGTCACTTAACAGCTTTACCGTACCTTCAAGCTCTGTGCCAGTGAAGGTGTACTCAGCAGGTACTGTCCCGCTCTCTTCAACGTGCTCGGTGGTTTCGCCTTCGTGAGTAATCCGCCAGTGGGCGGAAAACTCGGCGCCTGGCGAACCGCTCATGGTGATATGGATCTGGGTCATGTCCTGCTCCTGAGGCGACTGTGCAGCCAGCGGCAAGCAGGCTAGCAGCCCTGCTGCGCAGATCACATATCGCCAAGCCGTTGGTCGTGTCATGAGTTTAGCTCTCAACTAACATAAGAGCCGCTCAAGGTGAGCGGCTCTTGCAGTATAGCGGGCTTTTAGTTACTTGCCGTTACATAACAGCAAAGGCTTTTTCTGCAGCATCCAGGGTGAACTGAATGTCTTCCGGCGTATGAGCGCTGGACATAAAGCCTGCTTCGTAAGCAGAAGGCGCCAAGTAAACACCGTGATCAAGCATCGCGCCAAAGAAGCGGCGGAAGGCATCCGGGTTACAGGCGGTGGCTTGAGCAAAGTTATCCACACGGCTTTGCGAGGTGAAGAAGAGCCCAAACATGCCCCCCGCCGACTGCGTCATCATCGGCACCCGTGCCGCATTGGCTCGCTCCTGAAGTCCCGTACACAGCGTGTTAACCCGCTGGGAGAGCGCATCGTGGAAGCCTGGTACCTGCAGCTTGGTCAGCAGCGCCACACCCGCCGCCATGGCCAGCGGATTACCCGACAAGGTTCCCGCTTGATAAACCGGGCCCAGGGGGGAAATATTTTGCATTATCTCGCGCTTGCCCCCAAAGGCACCCACCGGCATACCACCACCGACAATTTTTCCCAGGCAGGTTAGATCAGGCACGATACCGTAGTGGGCTTGGGCGCCGCCCAATGCCACTCGAAAACCGGTCATCACTTCGTCAAAAATAAGCACGCTGCCGTGCTCGTTACATACCCGGCGCAGCGTTTCCAAAAAGCCCGGCTGGGGTGGGATACAGTTCATATTGCCGGCAACGGGTTCAACGATAATGCAGGCAATTTGATCGCCAATCTCGCTAAAACACGCTTCTACACCTTCTGGGTCGTTAAACGACAGGGTAATGGTGTGTTCAGCCAGCGAGGCGGGCACACCCGGCGAGCTAGGTTCACCGTGGGTAAGTGCGCCGGATCCCGCTTTTACCAGCAGTGAATCGGAGTGGCCGTGGTAATTGCCTTCAAATTTAACGATCTTATCCCGGCCGGTGGTGCCGCGTGCCAGGCGTATCGCCGACATGGTGGCTTCGGTACCCGAGCTGGTCATACGCACCATATCCATGGAGGGGATCATCTCGCAGATCAAATCTGCCATGGTGGTTTCAACCGCGGTAGGGGTACCAAAGGAAAGTCCGTTATCCAATCGTGCCCGCACCGCAGCCAATACGTCTTGGTCAGCATGCCCAGTGATCATGGGCCCCCAGGAGCCGACATAGTCCACGTAGCGATTGCCTTCGACGTCAAACAGAAAGGCACCTTGAGCACGCTCCATAAAGACCGGCGGGCGGTGTAACCCCTTAAATGCCCGGACGGGTGAGTTGACCCCACCGGGGATATGGCGACTGGCAAGGTCAAATAGTTCAGCTGATGTAGTCATGGCATCCTCTCGGTCAATGGCGTATTGAAGATCAAATCAAAAACGGACAGCCCGTGAAAATCGATGTGGCAAACACTGGCCGCTGGGCGGTTGAAAGCCTTGAGACAGACTCTGCCAAGTAAAGTGCTGCGCCTGCTCACAAGCAGTTGGTAAGCGCTCACCAACAGCAAGACGAGCGGCAATGGCCGATGCAAGCGTACAGCCTGAGCCATGGAAGAGTTCGGGCAAACGCGGCCACTGCCATTGGCGAGTGGTGTCAGGCGAATGCAGGGTATGCACAACCTGCTGGTCGTTGCCGGGCAGCGGCTCATCGGTGGCAGTGACCAAAATGGCTTGGCACCCCTGTGACATTAGTACCACCGCGCGCGCCGTATCATCGAAAGGCGTATCAATGTCAGGCGTCAGCTGGGCCAATTCAGCACGGTTGGGCGTTAAGATATCCACAAGCGGTAGCAGGCGATCAATAAACAGTTGTCGTAATCCGGGTGTGGATAACTCAGTTCCGCCACCGGCCTTGAAGACCGGATCGGCCACCACGGGAATACCCGGAAAACGGCGAATAATTTGCTCCGCGGCGCGCAGGGTGGCTTCGTCAGCGAGTAGACCAATCTTAATCGCCGCGACCTGCATCTCACTAATGGCCTCGGCCATTTGGCGCATCGCGGTGGGCTCAGCAGGGATCACACGGGTCACATTGTGGCAATTTTGTACCGTCAGCGCAGTGGGGATCGTTACCGCCCAACCACCACAGGCCGCAACGGCTTCACTGTCAGCGATTAATCCAGCGCCACCCGTCGGGTCATGCCCGGCGAGCACCAATACCACGGGGGGAAGCGGTCGGCGCATCAAAAGGGCTTCACAACGGCAAGCAGAATAATCGCCACGAGCGCAATCACCGGCGCTTCGTTAAACCAGCGGAAAAACACATGGCTTTTGGTACAACGATCCTGGGCAAACTGCTTCAAATAGATCAAACAAACGTGATGATAGGCGATAAGCAGAACCACTAGCGCCAGCTTGGCATGCATCCAGCCCTGGCTAAACCATTCGGGCACCAGATAGAGCATCCAGCCCCCAAAAATCAGTACCGCAATCATCGATGGGGTCATGATGCCACGGTAGAGCTTACGCTCCATTGTTTTGAAATAGCTGATGGCCTGTTCGTCGCCGTTATCCCGCGCAGTGGCGTGATACACATATAGGCGGGGTAAATAGAACAGCGCAGCGAACCACGTCACTACGGCCATTAAGTGAATGGCCTTTACCCATAGGTACATTGTTGCTCCTTAAAGCGATGAATCCTTCTCGCGTACGTCTAGGAATTTAAAATCAAGACTTTAAAATAAGACCTTGTAAATTATCGTTTTACGCATCGGTGCCACGGGAATCGACGCCGCGTGGATCAGTGTAGTGGTAATAACGCTCAATGGCGCCACGGGTGATAATACCTGAAATACGCCGCTGCTTTGGGCGATAGCCATGAACTACGTAGAGCGCTCCCAGCGCGTCATTCTGCAGTTTTAGAAACGCTTCAGAAAGCGTCGCCTGTAACCCAATCGGCGCCAGCTCTAAACGCTGCCCAGGGATTTCCAGTAGGTCAATGAGTTCATCCCCAGGCGGATCCTCCCCCTCTAGCGCCTCATCGTGTTCAAGCAGCCAGCGTGCCAACTCTGCAGCTTTGAGCGCCAGCACCGGTTTTTGTTCGCTCGAACGCTCAATCACCAGCCATACAGGGTTAGTTTCAAGTAACTGCCGGGCCTTTTCAGGGGTAATCATGCGTTCGGTGCGAACCAGTTGGCGCTCCATCACCGCGGGCACCGAGACCCGCGAAAGTGCCTGCATCAACGGCTGCTGAAGTGGATGCAGGCCGTAGCGCACCGTGCTAATAAAAAAGCCTTCGCAACCGGTCAATTGACGTGACGTTAAACACGCCACCACCACCGCCAACATGCCAGGTAGCATAATACTCGGCGTATGGGTTAACTCCAAAAGCGCCATAAGCGCGGCCAAGGGTGCCTGGAGCACCGCTCCCATCATCGCAGCCATGCCTAGCATCGCGTAAATACCTGGGTCAGCGGCTTTCTCTGGCCAAAGCCAGCCACCCAACAGACCAAACAGCGCGCCTGTGGCAGCGCCTATCACCAGCACAGGGCCAATAATACCGATAGGCACACCGCCTGCGACAGTTAGCGCCGTAATCAGCAGTTTGATGATCATCAGCGCCAGCAGCACTTTAATTTCCAACTGATTATTGAGCGCGGCCGCTACGCTGTCATAGCCGATGCCTTGAACCTGGGGGAACCACCAAGCCACCACACCCGTCGCTACACCCACCAATCCCAGACGCATCCAAAGTGGCCACTGCATAATCCGCTGGCTGCGAGAAATATGAATAAACAAGCCTGCGAGTAGGCCAATCACAAGCCCCGTCATGACAATCCAAGGCAAGTTGATCAATGAGCCTAGTGCAATCTCAGGGATACGGAAGGCGGGCTCATTGCCATAAGCCAACTGCGCCATCAGCGCCCCCATGGTGGAGGCCAATATCACCGGCATAAAGCTCATCAAGGTGTACTCCATCATCACCACTTCCATAGCGAAAATGACACCCGCAATGGGGGTATTAAAGGAAGCGGAGATGGCGGCTGCAGTCCCGCATGCAACCAGTACCCTGAGACTGTTATTAGGCAGGCGCATCTGCTGGCCAAGCCCGCTGGCCGCCGCTGCCCCCAAGTGAATCGCCGGCCCCTCACGGCCAGCGGAGAGGCCACCCAGGACGGATATGACACCGACCCACCACTGGTTGAGCCAGTTGCGCAGGGGAAAACGGCCTTGGTGGTAGGTAAGCCGCTCGATCACATGGCCAACACCCAGTTTACGCGCCGCCGGTTTTTGCCTGTACAGCAGCACTCCCACTAGCGTTACTGCCAGCATGGGCAACAGCGCGCGCAGCCACGGTGCCATGCTTTCAAACGCTTCTGGGTCACCATCGGTCATGTAGAGCGCGGCGCCCGCTTCCAAAAGCAGCCGAAACGCTACCATCACAGCGCCGGTAATAACGCCTGAGACCAGCCCCAGCACACATAGCTGCGGAAGGGCGTCGACGTTGGCCAGCTGGCGACGAAAACTCTCTAAGGTAAAATCCGACAGGGAAAAACGCGCCACAGCGACCTTCCTGATGATGAGTTCTAGTGTTCTTATCTCTCTACTCTCTTGTGTATCATAGACTGCTAAGCTTCGACAGCGTGCAGCAATCCGCTTAGGCTGTATAACTGAAGCGAATGTGAAAACCGTTCTGCGTAACCCGCAAGGAGTGATTTGTGATTAAGGTCGGCATTGTTGGCGGTACCGGGTATACCGGCGTTGAGTTACTGCGGCTACTCGCCCAGCACCCCCAGGTCAACGTCGCCATGATTACCTCGCGCTCGGAAACCGGCGTCAAAGTGTGCGATATGTACCCCAACCTGCGCGGCCATTACGACACCCTGGCGTTTAGCGAGCCGGATGCAAAACAGCTGGGTGCTATGGATGCGGTGTTTTTTGCCACCCCCCACGGCGTTGCCCACGCTCTGGCGGGGGAGTTACTCGACAACGGCACACGAGTGATCGATCTGTCAGCCGACTTCCGGCTGCGCGATGCCGACGAATGGAGCCACTGGTACGGCCAGGCCCACGGCGCCCCGGAACTGTTGCAAGAGGCGGTTTACGGGCTGCCGGAAATGCACCGGGAGAAAATCAAAAACGCACGCTTAATTGCGGTTCCCGGTTGCTACCCCACCAGCGTTCAGTTGGGCTACCTGCCGCTTCTGGAAGCGGGTTTGATCGACCCAGGCCAACTCATTGCTGACTGCAAATCCGGCGTCACCGGGGCAGGCCGTGGCGCTAAAGTAGGTTCACTGCTCGCTGAAGCCAGCGAGTCGATGAAGGCCTACGGCGCCTCGGGCCACCGCCACCTGCCGGAAATCAGCCAAGGACTTAAGGATATCCAGCAATCCGCGGTTGGCTTGACCTTTGTCCCCCACCTAACGCCGATGATTCGCGGTATTCACGCGACACTCTATGGTCAGCTAACCGCTGATCCCGGCGATCTGCAGGCACTCTTTGAGCAGCGCTATGCCAATGAACCCTTTGTCGATGTAATGCCTGTGGGAAGCCATCCTGAAACGCGCAGTGTCAAAGGCATCAACACCTGCCGTCTGGCCGTCCACCGGCCTAACAATGGCAACACGGTGGTCGTGCTATCAGTGATCGATAACCTGGTCAAAGGCGCTTCGGGCCAAGCGATCCAAAACCTCAACCTGATGTTTGGCTTTGAAGAGAATACTGGGCTCACTGCCCCAGCCCTGATGCCTTAAACACTTCACCAAAACCAGCAGGCAGAGGGCAGCTCAGAGAGGAGGTCATTTGCCAAGGAAGGCAAATGTAGCGTCCATGGAAGGATTCACAGCGCCTCCTCGGCGAGCTGCCCTCTGCTTGATATACCAACACAATAGTTGACCAATTTGCTGGGAATTACCCATAATCACCCCCCAATGCCGATTTATTCGTTCTTAAAGCTCGCGGGAGGTACCCATGAGCGGTGCAGAAGCCTTTGTTCCTACCCCTCTACTGCTCTCTGATAGCGCACGCAAACGTATTAATGCGCTGATTGCCGAAGAGAATAACCCATCCCTCAAACTGCGGGTCTACGTGACCGGTGGCGGCTGTTCAGGTTTTCAGTACGGTTTCGACTTTGCTGATAACGTCGCAGACGATGACACCGTTATTGAGTTCGGTAACGCTGCCCTAGTGGTTGATCCCCTCTCCTACCAATATTTGGTCGGCTCCACCGTCGACTACGAAGAGGGCCTGGCGGGCGCGCGTTTTCGCGTTCAAAACCCCAATGCCACCACCACCTGCGGCTGCGGCGCCTCCTTTATGGTCTAAACAGCTATGGTCTAAACAGCGTTGGCCCGCAGCGCGCCCCGTGACTTGACGCCCTGACGGTTTCTCGCCAAGGTTTATAGGTCAACAATGGCTTAAATAGCGGTTTATGAAGAGCATCAAACGGTGTAAACCGCTTTGCAACCCGCAAATAGCCACACAAAGCACGGGGAAACTTATGAAAGTAGCACTACCTCTCAGCCTAACCAAAACAACGCTGGCGCTCGCACTGGGATTGGGCAGCGCCACTGCCGCCATGGCCCAAACACCATCGGTGAACGTGGCCACTGACCCAAGCTTTGTGCCTTTTGAAATGATGGATCAAGAGACCGGCGAAATGGTCGGTTTCGATATGGACATCATCAACGAAGTTGCCGAACGGGCAGGTTTTGAAGTCAACCTCACCACCATGGAATTCTCGGGCATTATTCCCGCCGTGCAAACCGGCAGCCAGGAGATCGCCATTGCCGGTACTACCATCACCGAAGAGCGTGCGGAAGTCGTCGACTTTTCTGACCCCTATTACGACTCGGGGTTGAGAATTATCGTGCGTGCGGATAATGACGATGTTGAGACCCTGGAAGACCTAGAAGGCCTTAGCGTCGCCACTAAGATCGGCTCCACTAGCTACGACTTCCTTCAGCAAGAGCTAGGCGATGATGCTGAGATCACTCCCTACCCCGCCACCGCCGATATGTACATGGCGCTGTTAGGCCGTAACGTCGACGCCGTGCTCTATGACGCACCTAACGTCGCCTACTTCTCGCAGACCCGTGGTGAAGGCCGTACCAAGGTCGTTGGCCCGCTTTACGAAGGCCAACAGTACGGTATTGTTTTCCACAAAGGCAGCGAGTGGGTAGAGCCTACCAACGAAGCGCTCGCAGCGATGAAGGAAGACGGTACTTACGACGAGATCTACACCAAGTGGTTTGGTGAAGCGCCCAGCGAAGAGTGAGTGTAAAAGCTCAGCAATAGCGTAACGCCATTACAGGGCCGGGTGGCCACAACCCCCGGCCCTGCTGCGTTTCATATGTGTTTTTTGTCATCTGTTTTTTTGTTTCAGGAGTCTACGCGTGGACGTCAATTTTCAGTTTGATTGGTCAGCGGCGATTGGGTCTATCCCTTACCTGCTGCCTGGTATTCCCTGGACGCTACTGATCTCGTTTGGCGGCTTGGCCATAGGTTTCTTTATCGGCATCTTCTTTGGCCTGTTACGCATCAGCCCGCTACGCTGGTTACGCTGGCCAGCCATTATCTATGTTGAGGTGTTTCGCGGCACGCCTATTCTGGTTCAGGTGCTGTTTATCTTTTATGGCTTACCGCAACTACTGGGCGGCCCCATTAACGCTTTGGTCGCAGGTATTGCCGCCATTGCGGTGAACTCCGGCGCCTATATCTCGGAAATTGTCCGCGGCGGCGTCCAGTCGATCGAACGCGGCCAAGGTGAAGCTTCGCTCTCCCTGGGGCTCTCCCGGAGCCAGGCGTTTCGCTATGTGATCTGGCCCCAGGCGTTTCGGCGCATGATTCCTCCCCTGGGTAACCAGGGCATCATCAGCATCAAAGACACCTCACTGTTTTCAGTGATCGGCGTCGGTGAACTGGTGCGTCAGGGACAAATCTACATCGCCACCACCTTCACCGCCCTTGAGGTCTACTTTATGGTCGCCCTGATGTATCTGGCGATCACCTGGACGCTCTCCATCATCCTGCGCCAACTTGAGCGCAGAGGCCTGGCCGGACAATAAGGACACGTGCAATGAACGAGACATTGAACAACACAATGCAACCGATTGTGCGTATGCAGCAGCTCAACAAGCACTTTGGCAACCTGCACGTACTCAACAATATTGATCTTACGATTGTGCCCGGTGAAGTGGTGGTGATTATCGGTGCCAGTGGTTCAGGCAAATCCACGCTCATTCGCTGTATTAACGGTTTGGAAGAGTTCCAATCCGGCAGCCTGGTAGTCGATAACAATGAGCTACTGCCCCATGGCAAGAGCACTAAAGCACTGCAAACTATCCGCACCGAAGTCGGCATGGTGTTTCAGCAGTTCAACCTCTTTCCTCACCTCAGCGTGATCGACAACGTCACTCTGGCACCAATGAAAGTGCGCGGTTTAAGCCGAGAAGACGCGGTCAGCAACGCTAAGCGCCTGCTTGACCGGGTGGGAATCGCCGATCAGGCCGAAAAGTACCCCAGCCAGCTCTCAGGCGGCCAGCAGCAGCGTGTCGCGCTGGCTCGCGCCTTGGCCATGGAACCCCGCCTAATGCTGTTTGACGAGCCCACATCAGCGCTTGACCCGGAAATGATCGGTGAAGTGCTGGATGCCATGCGCGAGCTGGCCAAAGAGGGCATGACCATGGTGATTGTCACCCATGAGATGGGCTTTGCTCGCGAGGTTGCCGACCGGGTGATTTTTATCCATAAAGGCGAAATTACTGAGCAGGGCCACCCGGAAAAACTGTTCGATTCACCTCAACACGAACGCACGCAATCCTTCCTGGCGCGGGTACTCAAACATTAAATTGCCCCCCTTCCAAGCTATAAAAGACCCACCTATTCGCGCTGAATGACGCTTGTTTACTGGCCTGTCGACACGACAGGCCATTTTTTTGCCTGTGGATAACCTTTTTTTACATTGATCAGCTTTCGCTCTGTAACGCCTACCATAGGAGTCTCTTAGCGTTAGCTCCCCATCAAACGGTGGTTGTTCACAGCTGCGGTAACAACCCAGGTACTGGCCGGTGGATAAGCCGTGCTCAATGCCATCTGTGGATAAGGCACTATTCCATCCACAGGCTTATCACCCTTTCTGCCCAGGCACTCCCGCTTTCAAACATGTAGAAGTCAACAATATAAGCTACTGAAATAATTAAAAATAAATCACTTATGCACAGAAATTGTCCACACTAGTAATTACAACATCTACAGAACTTCTCTTATTTTATATTTATGTTGTTATTAATAGAGGCTGTTTGGTGAATTGAGGTGTGGAAAAACCTGACGGTTACCCACAGGGGGTTTATACTTGCCGCCTCATTGATCTAAGGTGGCTGGGTCTAAACCGACTGCACTGGCCACATCATCCGTGCCGAAGGGCACAAGACGAGGTGTCTCTTGAATTACCCCGACCGCTTTGACGTGATTGTCATCGGCGGTGGCCATGCGGGAACCGAAGCCGCACTGGCCTCTGCTCGCATGGGCTGTCAGACCCTGCTGCTCACCCACAACATCGAAACCCTGGGCCAAATGTCGTGTAACCCTGCGATTGGCGGGATTGGCAAAAGCCATTTGGTCAAGGAAATTGATGCCCTGGGCGGCGCCATGGGGCTTGCCACGGACTTGGGTGGCATCCAGTTTCGCGTGCTCAACGCCCGTAAAGGGCCTGCCGTTCGGGCCACCCGTGCCCAGGCTGACCGCATTCGTTACAAAGCGGCGATCCGCGGCCTGCTGGAAAACCAGCCCAACTTGACGATCTTCCAGCAGGCCGCTGGCGACCTGATTGTGGATAACGACACCGTACGAGGGGTCGTCACGGAAACCGGTATTCGCTTTCATGCCGACAGCGTCGTGCTGTGTACCGGCACGTTTTTGGGTGGCGTGATTCACATTGGTCTGGATCAAAGCAAGGGGGGGCGCGCCGGTGATCCGCCTTCCAATGCGCTGGCCGAACGGCTGCGCGCTCTGCCATTTCGCGTTGATCGTCTGAAAACCGGCACACCACCGCGGATTGATGCCAAAACAGTGGATTTTTCTCAGCTGGAAGAGCAGCCTGGTGATAGCCCTACGCCGGTGATGTCCTACCTGGGAACGCGGGAAATGCACCCTCAGCAGGTGAGTTGCCATATTGCTCACACCAATCAGCAGACTCATGATCTGATTCTGGCCAACCTTGACCGCTCGCCGATGTATTCCGGCGTCATCGAAGGAATCGGACCACGCTACTGCCCGTCGATTGAAGACAAGGTTCATCGCTTTGCCGATAAATCCAGCCACCAGGTGTTTATCGAACCCGAAGGCTTGGATACCCATGAGCTCTACCCCAACGGCATATCGACTTCGCTACCCTTTGACGTACAGATTCAGGTGGTGCGTTCCATTAAAGGCCTGGAAAACGCCCATATCACCCGGCCTGGCTACGCCATTGAGTACGACTTTTTTGATCCACGGGACTTAAAACACTCGCTGGAAACTAAATTTATCCACAACCTGTTTTTTGCTGGCCAGATCAACGGCACCACCGGCTACGAAGAAGCTGGTGCCCAAGGTTTGCTGGCAGGCCTGAACGCTGCACGTCGCTCTATGGAGCTCGATGCCTGGTATCCCCGCCGCGATGAAGCCTATCTCGGTGTGCTGGTCGATGACCTGATCACCATGGGCACCAAAGAGCCCTACCGGATGTTTACTTCTCGTGCGGAGTACCGCTTGCTGCTACGGGAAGACAATGCCGATCTGCGCTTGACCGAAACAGGTCGTGAGTTGGGCCTGGTTAACGACACTCGCTGGGCTGCGTTTAGCCAAAAACGTGAAGCCATTGAGCAAGAAACCGCGCGGCTGAGCACCCTGTGGATACAACCGGGAAGCCCAGCGGCGCAACAAGTGGCGGAAAAAACCGGTGCACCCCTTACCCGCGAGTATCGGTTGAGCGATCTGCTAAAACGTCCTGAACTGAATTACAGTGATCTGGCCAATCTACCCGGTATCGAGGGCACCCTGGTTAGCGATCCGGCCGTTGCCGAGCAAGTGCAGATTCAGGCTAAATATCAAGGCTATATCGATCGTCAGCAGGATGAGATCGATAAACTCAAACGCCACGAAGCTACGCCACTGCCTGCGGAGCTGGATTATTTAAAAGTGGAAGGTCTGTCTAACGAAATTCGCCAAAAGCTGGCTGAAGCACGGCCGGAAACCCTTGCTCATGCGGCGCGGATTTCAGGCGTTACCCCGGCAGCCGTCTCTATTTTGCTGGTGCATCTGAAAAAGCGCCGGTTGGTAGCAGCAGCTGAGGTAGTTAACGGATGAGTTCGTTGAACCCGCTGTTGAAGACGCTACCTGCAAGCGTTGCTCCTCGGCTCGATCAAGGGCTTAGCCAATTAGGTATTCCCGTTGACGACCATCAACGCCAACAGCTGCTAGGATTATTGGCACTGTTGCACAAGTGGAACCGGGCTTATAACCTCACAGCGGTACGCGACGTTGAAGACATGGTCTCGCGCCATGTGCTGGATAGCGCCGCTGTGTTGCCCTATGTGCAGGGGCCCCGGCTACTGGATGTAGGGGCGGGCCCTGGACTTCCTGGCATCGTGTTAGCGATATTAGCCCCCCAGCTTGATGTGACGCTGCTGGACAGTAATGGCAAAAAGGTGCGCTTTCAGCGCCAGGCGGTGATGGAACTGGGGCTTGAAAACGTTACCCCCGTCCAGGCACGGGTGGAACAGTTTGAGGCCGCCGCTTTCGATCAGGTAATTTCCCGGGCCTTTGCCAGTTTGGTCGACTTTGTCACCCTGACCCGCCAGTTACCCAGCGCCAACGGCCAGTGGTTAGCCATGAAAGGCCCGGGAGCGGATGATGAACTGCGCGACCTGCCTGCGGGAATTTGTTTACACCAGCGTCACCTATTGGAAGTACCCTTGAAGCGGCCCAGCGGCAGTTGCTGATCTTGGATGTTAAAAGCTAAATGCGAAAGCTGAACGTTGATTCTGACCCCAGAAGGAGTTGAGTAAGTGAGCCAGATCATTGCCCTGACCAACCAAAAAGGCGGCGTGGGCAAGACCACCTCAGCCGTTAACCTGGCGGCCAGTCTCGCTGCGCTCGACCGTCGCGTACTGCTGGTGGATCTTGATCCCCAAGGCCATGCCAGCATGGGCAGCGGCATCGATAAATACGAGCTCGATAAAAGCGTGCTTGATGTGCTACTGGGCGAAGCAACGGCCACTGATACCATTGTCAAAAAGCTGGCGGTCAAGTACGACGTGCTACCGGGAAACGGCGATCTCACCGCCGCTGAAGTCGAACTTTTAGACCGCGAAAAAAGTGAAAGCTGCTTAACCACTGCGCTTGCTTCGGTCTCAGATGCGTATGATGTCGTTCTGATCGATTGCCCGCCCTCTTTGAACATGCTGACCGTCAATGCGTTAACGGCGTCGGATAGCGTGCTGATCCCTCTACAGTGTGAGTTCTATGCACTGGAAGGGCTATCGGCACTGCTCGATACCGTTGAGCAGATTAAGCAAAATGTGAATCCTGATCTGGCGATTGCAGGCATTTTGCGCACCATGTACGACAAGCGCACCAGCCTAACCCGGGAAGTGGATAAGCAACTGCGTGACTATTTTGGCGATATGCTGTTAAAAACGACCATCCCGCGTAACGTGAAAGTTGCTGAAGCACCAAGCCATGGGCTGCCCGTGACGCAATATGCCCGGTTCTCCCGGGGTAGCCAGGCCTATCGTGTGTTGGCGAAAGAGATGATTCGTCGCCTAGCGTTATAAAATGAGGAAAAGCGAATGACGCGTAAACCCGCGCTGGGACGTGGCCTGGATGCCCTGATTGGTGCCGGTGCCCGTCGCCGTGACAGCTTAGAACTTGCCGGTAGCGGCACCCCGTTGGAGCTTACTGACGCCGCGCGTAGCGCCGCGACCGACGACGTTAGCGAAGATCGCCTTGAACGCCTGCCGCTAGGGCAATTAACCCGTGGTAAATACCAGCCGCGTCGGGATATTCAGCCCGAAGCGCTAGAAGAACTGGCGGACTCCATTCGCGCCCAGGGCGTTATGCAGCCCATAGTGGTGCGCCCCATCGGCGTCGATCGCTACGAAATTATTGCCGGTGAGCGCCGCTGGCGGGCAGCTCAACTCGCCGAGCTCGACGTTATCCCCGCGGTGATCCGCGAAGTCAGTGATGAAGTTGCTTTGGCGCTGGCGCTGATCGAAAACATTCAGCGTGAAAACCTCAATGCCATTGAAGAAGCCATGGCCCTAAAACGGCTGGGTGAAGAGTTTGAGCTTACCCAGCAGCAGATTGCGGATGCGGTGGGTAAGTCGCGCACCCAGGTGGCTAACCTTCTAAGGTTGCTGGCGCTGGATCCCGAAGTGCAAACCCTGCTTGAACGCGGTGACCTGGATATGGGCCACGCACGGGCGTTACTGACGCTGAACAGCACTCAACAGCGGCAAGTGGCTCACGAGGTGGTCAATAACGACATGACCGTGCGGGCCACCGAAGCGCTGGTGAAAAAAGTCCAAACCAGCCAAGCGCCGACTAAAACGCCTAGCCGGCAAATCAAACAGCCCGATGTGGCAAAGCTTGAAACCCACCTTGGCGAGCTGCTCGGGGCGCCTGTATCCATTGATCATGGGCAAAAAGGAAAAGGTAAATTAACGATACGTTATACAAGCCTTGAAGAATTGGATGGCATTTTAAATCATATTAAATAGCAAGCTATTCAATATCGCGTAAGAAGTTGGCATGTTTTCCCTCTTTGGTCGCAATTAGACCCTTTAACGGGCAAAAACGGTGCGAGTTCGGTTGAAGGTGTGATAGCGCTTCCCTATAATCGCGCAAGATTTGTGCAGCTTGCCTTGGTTTGTCGAGGTATTCGCTTGTCGAGCAGTGGGTTTTCATTAGTGAGGTTGGGGATTTTTCCCAAGAGCTATGCAGCGATACGAAACCCAGCGACGAAAAGCCTATATCATTCGACTCGCGATTGCGCAGCTGATCATTACCTTCGTAGGCATGCTGGCAGCCTACTTAGTCGCAGACGTTAAAGGCATGTCATCGGTATTCAAAGGCGCTTTGGTAGCCTTATTGCCCCACGCCTTTTTTATTCAGCGAATGGGGGTTTTTCACGCTAGACGCCGAACACGAGGAGCTATGCACCTGTTTCGTGCTGAAGCAGGCAAGTTTGGTTTGACGGTGGCACTGTTTGTTGCAGTATTTGTTGCAGCGCCTCCCTCAAACCCTGCTTTATTTTTTTACGCTTACGTCGCGGTTGTTCTAACGCATTGGCTCACGCCCTGGCTGATGCCTAGAGATCGCACAACTAATTGAGGTGACATGTCCATGGCCGCAGGAAACGAAGTCTCTTCGACTTACTATATCCAGCACCACTTGCAGAACCTGACCTTTGGTAACCACCCCGTCAATGGCTGGTCACTGGCTAACACTGCAGAAGAAGCACGCGAAATGGGCTTCTGGGCCATTCACTTGGATACCATGGGCTGGTCAATCGCCATGGGGTTGCTGTTTATTTGGGTATTCCGCAAGGCGGGAAAAATGGCGACCACGGGCGTACCCGGTGGGCTACAAAATGCGGTTGAGATGGTGGTCGAGTTTATCGAAAACTTGGTAAAGGCTACTTTCCATGGGCGTAACCCAAACATTGCTCCGCTGGCGCTAACGCTGTTTGTTTGGATTTTGCTGATGAACACGCTGAAGATTATTCCAGTGGATTATTTTCCGGTGTTGTTCGCCAAGCTTGGCGTCGACTATATGAAAATTGTCCCAACGACAGATCCTAATGCCACACTAGGCATGGCGTTAGGCGTGTTTGGCCTGATTATTTATTACAGTCTTAAGGTGAAAGGGGTAGGTGGTTTCGCCAAAGAGCTGTCACTAACCCCTTTCAATCACTGGGCGCTGATCCCTTTCAACCTAGTACTCGAAATTATTGGCTTGCTGGTGAAGCCGCTAGGTCTTGGTCTACGTCTTTTCGGTAACATGTTTGCCGGTGAAGTGATCTTTATTCTGATCGCCCTGCTGCCGTTCTGGGCTATCTGGCTATTGGATGTGCCGTGGGCCATCTTCCATATCTTGGTGGTCACTCTGCAGGCCTTCATTTTTACAACGCTATCGGTTGTCTATCTGAGCGCTGCTCACGAACACCATTAACCTAGCAATAACGTTTTCATTAACCCTCAACCCTTAACCAAAACTTAAACTCAGGAGCTTCATCATGGAAATGGTTTATCTATCAGCTGCCATCATCATCGGTCTGGGCGCACTGGCTACCGGCATTGGCTTCGCTCTATTGGGCGGCAAACTGCTTGAGTCAACTGCACGTCAGCCTGAACTGGGTGACCAACTGCAAACCAAAACCTTCATCATGGCCGGTCTGCTTGACGCCGTTCCGATGATCGGTGTTGGTATTGCGATGTACCTGATTTTCGTTGTTGCCGGTTAATGACAGCTTAGCCGAGCGGCTTCCCGCTCGGTTTTGTTTCACTCCGGTCGCCACGAACTTGTCAGAGGTACATTCCTGTGAATATCAACATGACGCTAATCGGGCAGACGATCGCCTTCGCGATCTTTGTCTGGTTTTGCATAAAGTATGTGTGGCCTCCGATCAGCAACGCGCTTCATGAGCGTCAGAAAAAAATTGCTGATGGCTTGGACGCAGCCAGCCGTGCTAACCGTGACCTTGAGCTTGCTCAAGAGCGCGCTGAGCAGACGCTGCGTGAAAGCAAGGAGCAAGCTTCTCAGATTCTTGAGCAGGCCAACAAACGCTCTGCCCAGATGATTGAAGAAGCCCGCGAGCAAGCCCGTGCCGAAGGCGAACGCCTAGTAGCCAGCGCACGTTCAGAGATCGAGCAAGAAGTGAATCGTGCAAAAGACGAACTTCGTGCCCAGGTCTCTTATCTCGCTGTTATGGGTGCCGAGCGTGTTCTTGAAGCTTCGGTCGACGAACAAGCCCATCGCAAGTTACTCGATGAGCTGGCTGCTGAACTGTAGGGAGGTGAATTATGGCGGAATTACTGACCGTCGCTCGTCCTTACGCTAAAGCAGCGTTTGAATACGCGCGTGATCATGAGGCGCTTGATCGCTGGTCACAGGCGCTGGGCTTTTTAAGCTTAGCCGTCGCTGACAGCGATGTTCGTCGTTTGCTGGGCAGTCCAAAACTCGAGAACGCACAAAAAGTATCGTTGTTGGCCGATATGACACCAGGCGAACAAGATGACGCTTTACAGCGTTTTTTAGATGTTTTGGCAGACCAAGGTCGGTTGATGTCACTTTCATCAATCGCTGCAGAGTTTGAGCACCTTCGTGCCGAACACGAGCAGCGTGTAGAAGTGAACGTCACCTCCGCTTACAAATTAGACAGTAAGCAGAAGACCAAGCTAGCGAACGCGCTCAAGAAACGTCTGAATCGCGAAATCTCCATTACTACTCAGGTGGACAAGTCGCTTATCGGCGGTGTCATCCTACGTGCTGGCGACACCGTTATTGACGGGTCGGTACGTGGTCGATTGAACCGCCTTTCCGAAGCGCTAACCGCTTGAGTCTGAGGGACATGGCATGCAGCAACTGAATCCTTCCGAGATCAGCGACATCATCAAGCAGCGAATTGAGAAGCTTGACGTCGCATCCGAAGCCCGTAATCAGGGCACCATCGTCACTGTTTCCGACGGTATCGTGAAAATTCACGGCCTCGAAGATGCGATGTTTGGTGAAATGATTGAATTCCCCAACAGTATTTTCGGCATGGTACTGAACCTGGAGCGCGACTCCGTAGGTGCCGTGGTACTAGGTGACTACCTGCAGCTTGAAGAGGGCATGACCGCCAAGTGTACCGGTCGTATTCTCGAAGTGCCGGTAGGACCTGAACTGATTGGTCGCGTTGTCGATGCGCTGGGTAACCCCATCGATGGTAAAGGCGAGATTAACGCTAAAATGACCGACGCCGTTGAGAAAGTGGCGCCGGGCGTTATTACCCGTCAATCCGTTGATGAGCCGATTCAAACCGGTCTTAAGTCTATCGACGCCATGGTGCCGATTGGCCGCGGTCAGCGTGAGCTGATCATTGGTGACCGCCAGATCGGTAAATCCGCCATTGCCATTGATGCCATCATCAACCAGAAAGGCAAAGGCGTTACCTGTGTCTACGTCGCCATTGGTCAGAAGCAGTCGACCATTGCCAACGTGGTGCGTAAGCTCGAAGAGCATGGCGCCATGGAGCACACCATCGTGGTTGCCGCTGGCGCTGCGGATCCGGCGCCGATGCAGTTCCTGGCTGCCTATTCTGGCTGCACCATGGGCGAGTACTTCCGCGACCGCGGCGAGAACTCTCTCATCGTGTATGATGATCTTTCCAAGCAGGCCGTTGCCTACCGTCAGGTATCGCTGCTGCTGCGTCGTCCGCCGGGCCGTGAAGCTTACCCCGGTGACGTCTTCTATCTCCACTCGCGTCTGCTGGAGCGTGCAGCACGGGTTAACGCCGACTACGTCGAGAAGTTCACCAACGGTGAAGTGAAAGGCAAAACAGGTTCCTTGACCGCGCTGCCGATCATCGAAACCCAGGGTGGAGACGTTTCTGCATTCGTTCCGACCAACGTCATCTCTATCACCGACGGTCAGATCTTCCTGGAAACCAACCTGTTTAACTCCGGTATTCGTCCGGCAATTAACGCAGGTCTGTCGGTTTCTCGTGTGGGTGGTTCGGCGCAGACCAAGATCATCAAGAAGCTCGGCGGTAGCGTACGTCTAGCCTTGGCTCAGTACCGTGAACTGGCAGCGTTCTCGCAGTTTGCCTCTGATCTTGATGAAGCCACGCGTAAGCAGCTGGAGCACGGTCAGCGTGTCACCGAGCTGATGAAGCAGAACCAGTACTCGCCGATGTCAATAGCCGAAATGGCGCTGTCGCTGTATGCCGCCAACGAAGGCTTCCTGGACGACGTTGAAGTGGACAAGGTGTTGGACTTCGAGCGTGCGCTGCACGACTACATGAAGTCTGAACACGCTGATCTGCTCGACAAGATCAACCAGACCGGCGACTACAACGGTGAGATTCAAGACAGCTTGAAGTCGGGTCTCGAGCAGTTCAAGGCGACTCAGAGCTGGTAATGTCTGGCCCGCCTGCGGGCGGGTTTGCATGCTTTCTGAGAGCCACGAACGAAGGGTAGATCGCTATGGCAGCTGCAAAAGAGATACGCACCCAGATCGGGAGCATTAAAAATACGCAGAAGATCACCAGCGCCATGGAAATGGTAGCTGCATCGAAAATGCGTAAAGCGCAAGATCTGATGAGAGCTAGTCAGCCTTACGCTAAGCAGATCCGTAATGTGGTCGGCCACATTGCCGACGCTAACCCCGAGTACAAGCACGACTATATGGTCGAGCGTAGCGAGGTTAAGCGCGTTGGTTATATCGTGGTTTCCACAGACCGTGGTCTGTGCGGTGGTTTAAACCACAACCTGTTCAAAGCCTTACTCAAACAGGCCAGCGAGTGGAAAAAACAGGGCGCTGAGCAGGATTTTTGCGCCTTGGGCGCTAAGGCCAGCACCTTTTTCCGCAACTACGGTGGCAATTTGGTGGCGGCGAAGAGTGGTTTAGGCGAAGCCCCGTCCGTTGAGGGGTTGATTGGCAGTATTAAGGTCATGCTCGAAGCGTACGATGAAGGACGTCTCGACCGGCTTTACGTGGTGCACAACGAGTTTGTTAACACCATGACGCAAAAGCCTGTGGTTCGTCAGCTTCTTCCACTGTCGCCTGACATGGGCGCAGACGCAGAGCAGGACGACGAAAACGCCCGTCCCGGAAGCTGGGACTACCTGTATGAACCGGATGCCAAGGCGTTGCTCGATAGCCTGCTGGTTCGTTTCATCGAATCGCAGGTGTATCAGGCGGTAGTGGAAAACGGCGCTTGTGAACAAGCTGCTCGAATGATCGCTATGAAAAGTGCCACTGACAACGCAGGCGGCCTGATCGACGATCTGGAGATGGTTTATAACAAGGCCCGTCAGGCCGCCATCACCCAGGAAATTTCTGAGATCGTCGGCGGCGCTGCTGCCGTATAACGCCTAGGGAGCCGACGCTATTAGCGGCTCCCGGCAGACAGGTTTCATTTGCAGGTTTTAGAGAGGAACCAAGATGAGCGGACGTATCGTACAAATCATCGGCGCGGTGATTGACGTAGAGTTTCCGCGGGACTCTGTGCCCAAGGTCTACGACGCGCTGAAGGTCTCCGATGTTGAGACCATCCTCGAAGTCCAGCAGCAGCTGGGCGACGGCGTGGTGCGCACCATCGCCATGGGCTCCACTGAGGGCTTGAAGCGTGGCATGGACGTGGCCAGCACGGGTGCCGCGATTTCCGTACCGGTAGGTAAGGAAACGCTGGGCCGTATTATGAACGTACTCGGCGAGCCGATTGACGAAGCGGGGCCGATCGGCGAGCAAGAACGTATGCCGATCCACCGCAAAGCGCCTGGCTATGCCGACCAAGCGGCCTCTAACGAGCTGCTGGAAACCGGTATCAAGGTGATCGACTTAGTCTGCCCGTTCGCTAAGGGTGGTAAGGTTGGTCTGTTCGGCGGTGCCGGTGTCGGTAAAACCGTTAACATGATGGAGCTTATCCGCAACATCGCCACCGAGCACAGCGGCTACTCTGTATTCGCTGGTGTCGGTGAGCGTACGCGTGAGGGTAACGACTTCTATCACGAAATGACTGAATCCAACGTTATCGATAAGGTATCGCTGGTTTATGGTCAGATGAACGAACCTCCGGGTAACCGTCTGCGCGTAGCACTAACTGGCCTGACCATTGCGGAGAAATTCCGTGATGAAGGCCGCGACGTTCTACTTTTCGTCGATAATATCTACCGTTACACCCTGGCCGGTACCGAAGTATCGGCACTGCTGGGTCGTATGCCGTCAGCGGTAGGTTATCAGCCGACACTGGCTGAAGAGATGGGCGTTCTGCAGGAGCGTATTACCTCGACGAAAACCGGTTCAATCACTTCCGTACAGGCCGTTTACGTACCCGCGGATGACTTGACTGACCCGTCGCCGGCAACCACCTTCTCACACCTTGACGCCACAGTGGTATTGGCGCGTTCTATCGCCGAACTGGGTATCTACCCGGCGATCGACCCGCTCGACTCCACTTCGCGTCAGTTGGATCCGTTGGTCGTTGGTGAAGAGCACTATGCTACCGCGCGCGGTGTGCAGAACGTTCTTCAGCGCTACAAAGAGCTTAAGGATATTATTGCCATTCTGGGTATGGACGAGCTGTCTGATGAAGACAAGCTGGCCGTATCACGGGCACGTAAAATCCAGCGCTTCTTGTCGCAGCCATTCTTCGTGGCAGAGGTATTCACCGGTTCACCCGGTAAGTATGTCTCACTGAAAGACACAATTAGTGGCTTCCAGGGCATTCTTGCTGGTGAATACGACGATATGCCGGAACAGGCCTTCTACATGGTCGGCTCCATCGACGAAGCCGTCGAGAAAGCCAACCAGATGAAGAAGTAATCCCGTCCATTAGGGGGATTCGCTATGGCGAATAGCTTTACTTGCAATATCGTCAGCGCTGAAGCATCCATTTTCTCAGGTACCGTTGAGCAGGTGATTGCTTCCGGGATGATGGGTGACCTGGGTATTCTACCCGGTCACGCTCCGCTGCTGACCGAGCTTCAGCCGGGGCCGGTTCGCGTGATTCACGATGATGGCAAGGAAGAGAACTTCTTTGTCTCAGGCGGATTCATGGAAGTCCAGCCGGATGTGGTGACGATACTAGCCGACGCCGCATCGCGTGCCAGTGACCTTAATGAAGCCGCTGCAGAAGAAGCGCGTCAGCAGGCGCTGAAAGCCTTTAACGAGAAGTCATCGGAGCTCGATTACACTCGGGCTGCCGCTGAACTTGCCGAAGCCGTTGCTCAGTTGCGAACGATTCAGCAACTGCGCAAAAAGGCGGGGAAAGGCTAACACCCACGCTCTTGGCGTGTGTCCAACGCTTAAACCCGCTATTAGGGTTTAAGGGGCGTTTTTTTATCTGGCAGTATGATAAGTAAGTATATGAAATTAGTAATCAAGTAGAATTAAGCTGGCAGCACGGCATCAGTCTGCGTGAATGGGGAGAGCTATGGCACTGAATGATGAAAGCCTACAGGAGTTAAAAGCCGAACTGCTCGACGAGTTGGTCAAGGAGGTACCGAGTAAAACGTTGCTCTCCTTGCGTTTGGCCGAAACCCGGTCAGCGGATATTGGCGAAATCCTCGAAGAGATGATTGAGGACGACGAAGAGCTGCCTGCGGCGCTCTCACTGCTGGATATCCTCTCTGCTGAGCGTGCCGCCAACGTATTGGGCTATCTCCCTGGTGAAACCCAGCTTGAGGTGGTTGGAAAACTGGATGATAGCCAGGTGCTCAAGCTGCTGGAAGAGATGGGCTCTGACGAACGTGCCGACCTGTTTAACCTGCTTAGTGAAGACCGCCGCGAAGCACTGCTTCGACGCATGGCCCATCGCGAGCGTGAAGACCTAAAGCGGCTTGCCAGCTACGAAGAGGGCACCGCAGGCGCCATCATGACCTCTGACTATGTCTCCATAGCCAGTGGCATGACGGTGTCACAAGCGATGATGCGGGTACGCCAAACCGCCCCGGACGCGGAAACGGTCTACCAGCTGTATATTCTGGATAGCGATGGCCAACTGATCGGTACCATGTCGCTGCGCCAACTGATGGTGGCGCGCCCTGGCGCCATTGTCGATGACATTATGATCAAAGATGTTATCAGCACCCGGGTCGATGATGCCCAGGAGGATGTGGCGCGTATTGTGGCGAAGTACGACCTGTTAGCCCTGCCAGTGATTGATGGCGATGACCGTATGGTTGGCATCGTGACCCACGATGATGCCATGGATGTGGCGGAATCTGAGGCCACTGAGGATTTCCACAAAGGGATGTCGATTGGTCAACTGGAGGATGGTGTTAGCCGTGTACGGCTGTGGAGCCTTTACCGTAAGCGGGTAACCTGGCTGGTACTGCTGGTCTTTGCCAATCTATTTTCAGGCGCCGGGATTGCCTACTTTGAGGAGACCATTGCCGCTCAAGTGGCACTAGTGTTCTTTTTACCGCTGCTAATCGGCAGCGGCGGTAATGCCGGGGCTCAGGCAGCCACGCTGATGGTGCGCGGTATGGCGACCGGGGATGTAGGTGTTAAAGATTGGGGGAAACTACTTGGCCGTGAGCTACTCGTGGCAGGCTCGTTGGGTATTACCATGGCGATTGCGGTAACGCCTATTGGTATCATGCGTGGGGGCGAGGCGCTAGCGATGGTGGTTGCCTTGAGTATGGTCACTATCGTGCTGTTTGGTAGCCTGTTGGGCATGTGCCTACCCTTTGTACTCGAGCGCTTTAAGGTCGACCCTGCCACAGCCTCGGCACCACTGGTGACTACGCTCATCGATGCCTCTGGGGTAGTGATCTACTTCAGTATTGCCACCCTTATGCTATCCGGTCTGTGAACAGGCGTTTAAACACCCTAGGCTTTGTTTGAAAAGTCGGCGAGCGAAGGCAAGACAAGGCAAAAATCGGCGAAAAGACGGATCGGACTCGCGCACGAGCCGATTTTTAACGCCGTATGGTCGAGCGCAGCCAGTTTTCAGACAAAGCCTAACGCATTGAGCTGCTTGCTGCGCGGGTAATAAACAGCACCTCTACGTGGCCAAGCCATTCAATATCGCTCGCCAGCGCTTTTAGCTGGCTGGCGAGGCACTGGGGCGGCTGATGCACCGCGTCATCAATGATGAGCGATACAGACACCTTATCCTCCAAGTAGTGCAACTGAAGCTCGTTCAGGGTGCGCCACACCGGGTGTTTGTACCAACGTGCATCCAGGGCTGCTTCGACTTCAGGGCGGAGAGGAAGGCCGGGAAGGCGGCTGGGATCACCCGCCCCGGCGTCGTCTTCCGGGTCAACGTGAAAGATCACATCGGTCAGCGCGGGGAACTCATGGCGTAGGCGGCGGCTCACTTCGTTGCCTATTTCGTGGGCTTCCGACACGGTTATTTTCGGCCCCACCACCACGTGCAGATCGACCATTACCCAGCCAGCCGATTGACGGGTGCGCAGGTCGTGGACGCTATCTACACCGGGTACGCTGCATGCTACGTCATGCATCTGATCCTGAACATCTTCCGGCAGCGCGGTATCGACTAGCTCGCGAGCCGACTCCCACAGTAAGTCCAAACCTACCTTGCCGACCAATAAACCCACGATAATAGCAGCCACGGCATCCAGCCAGCCTAAACCGAACTGGGCGCCTACCAGTGCCACCAGCACCACGGCGGTGGAGAGCGCATCGCTGCGGGAGTGCCAGGCGTTGGCCTCGAGTAACTTAGACTTTACCCGTTTGGCGACCCGCATGGTGTAGCGAAAAATCCACTCTTTGCTAAACAGCGCAATGACGGTAATCACGATTGCCAGCGCGCCTGGGGCATTAACGTCGGTACCGCTAAACAGACGATCCAGACTCGACCAGGCAATCGCGCCAGCCACGAAAATCAGCACGCTTCCCAGTAGTAGCGTCGTCAGGGTTTCAATTCGGCCATGGCCGTAGTGGTGGTCTTTATCGGGTTCCTGGCGCCCATAGTGAATGGCCGCCAGAACAAATCCATCGGTGACTAAATCAGACAAGGAGTGAATGCCATCGGCGATCAATGCCGCTGAACCGACCATAAAACCGACCGTGACTTTGACGATGCTTAACAGGCCATCCAGCCAGGCACCGATGTAGGTAACACGCTTGGCTTCCTGGCTAAGTTGCGCTTGATCGTGAACCACTGGCGTTTCGATGGTCTGAGTCATGGGTACCTTGCAAGGACGCACGCATTCAATAGACGCCTATTGTAGCGCACTCCTTATATTCGCTATAGCCTCCACTGCGTTCAAGCTGTGAAACGGCATGTTTGCGTGCCAGTGGCGGATAGTGTCAGTAAAAGCGTGTCAGCAAAGGCAATGGCGGACAACGAATAAACGGATGTGTATCCTTAAGCGCCATTGCAAACCATCAAATTGTTTTTATACACAGGATTTTTTATGGATTGGCTCCAGGTGGTGGTGTTAGCGATTGTTCAGGGCATTTCAGAATTTTTACCCGTTTCAAGCTCTGCCCACCTGATTTTGGTGCCCGTTCTGACAGATTGGCAAGACCAAGGCTTAGCCTTTGATGTGGCACTACACTTAGGTAGCCTCTCCGCGGTGATTATCTATTTCCGCCAGGAAATTTGGCAAATGGTAGTGAGCAGCCTCGCTGCGATCAGCGGTAAAGGGGTGAACGAAGACGCGCGACTGGCCTTATGGGTGACATTGGCCACTATCCCAGTGGGTATTATTGGCTTACTGCTGCACGATGTTATTTCTCACTATATGCGCTCTACGTTGATTATCGGCTTCAGTTTAATTGGTTTCGGTCTATTGTTGGGATATGCCGACTGGCGTAAGCAGGGTACGCGAAGCGAGTACCAGTTGCGTTTAAAGGATGTGCTGATTATTGGCGGTGCCCAGGCGTTGGCGCTGATCCCCGGCACGTCACGCTCGGGGATTACTATTACAGCGGCGCTAATGGTGGGCATGAGCCGGGAAGGCGCTGCGCGTTTCTCTTTCTTGTTGTCGATTCCGGTGATTGTGTTGGCGGGTGGTTTGGAAGCCATCGGTCTTGTTAATGCGGCGCACTCTATCGATTGGGCCGCCATGCTAGTGGGTACGCTACTATCAGGAGTAAGCGCTTACTTGTGCATCCACTACTTCCTGGTAATTATAAAAAAATTGGGAATGCAGCCCTTTGTGATTTACCGCGTGCTGTTCGGCGCCTGGCTGCTGTGGTTCTTTCATTTTTAAGGGCTTCATTTTTAGGCAATGCAACGATGAAAAAAATTAAACAGGAATTGTGTGTTGAACGCAGTACAAGATGGCGACGCGCAGTGACCGTGATGGGCCTTCTATTGGGCTTAGTGGTCAGCGTGGCCGGTTGCTCAGAGAGCGATCGCCCGCTGGAACCACCGGTACGCTTTGAGGGCAATATTTTTGGCACCTTCTATCAGGTGACCATTATGGATCCGCTTACTCAGGGCGAATCTCTTGAGCTGGAAGCGGGCTTCAAAGCCGAGCTGGAGAGCGTTGACCAGGCGATGTCCACTTACCGTGATGATGCCGAACTGATTGCGTTTAACGAGGCCCCGTTGGAGGAGTGGCAGCCGCTCTCTAATGAGCTGATTGAGGTGTTGGCGATCAGTCAGTCAGTGGCTGAAGCCAGCCATGGCGCTTTTGATATTACTGTAGGCGACCTGGTTAATCTTTGGAGCTTTGGCCCTGGCGCAAGGCCTGAAGAGGTGCCCGCTGATGATGTCCTGGCTGAGCGACTTGCCCAGGTAGGTTTTGATGCGGTGGAGGTCGATACACAAAATATGCAGGCACGGCGTACTCGCGATGTGTTTGTCGACTTGTCTGGCGTTGCGAAAGGCCATGCTACCGACCGGGTAGCCGCTTACCTGAATCAGCAGGGCATCGAGCACTATCTGGTTAATTTAGGCGGTGATCTGATTGCACGTGGAGTGCGTGATGAAGACGAACAGACGCCTTGGCGAATTGGCATTGAGGTACCCGAGGATGGTCAGCAGCGAGCCCAGCATATTATTCCACTAGAGAGTATGTCAGTGGCCACCTCCGGTGATTACCGCAACTATTTTGAAGTCGACGGCCAGCGCTTCTCGCACACTATTGATTCGCGCACGGGGCGGCCGGTGACCCACCAGCTTGCCTCGGTGTCGGTTTTTCATCCCTCCAATGCCTGGGCGGACGCCTGGGCGACGGCGCTATTAGTGGTTGGCGAACAGGAGGCGATGCAACTTGCCATTGAGAACAATCTCAAAGTACTCCTGCTGGTGCGCGATGGCGAGCAGTGGCGCAGTATTGCCAGTCCTGAATTTGGTAACTACTTCGGTGAAACATTGGTCGATGAGCTGGGCATTGAGCAATTTTCAGTTGCTCCATTAACAGCCACCAGCCCCGACGGCCAACCGGTAACAGGTGAATAATATGCAAGAACTGGATATCGTCATTCTCGCCGCGGGAAAAGGCACGCGGATGCATTCACAAATACCTAAAGTACTTCACACCCTGGCGGGTAAGCCTATGGTGCAGCACGTGCTGGATACCGCTTTAGGGTTGCAACCGGATCGCACCCATGTGGTGATTGGCCATGGCGCTGACCAACTGCGCGAAGCGCTGGCAGAAAATACTGTGCAGTTTGCCGTGCAGGCCGAACAGAAGGGCACCGGGCACGCGGTGGCCCAAGCACTTGAGCAGTTAGGTAGCGGTAAGGTATTAATCCTTTACGGCGATGTTCCTTTGCTGCAGCGGGAGTCCCTGAACGAGCTGTTGGCCTATGTGGATGAACATCACATGGGGCTGTTGACGGTAACGCTAGCTGACCCTACCGGCTATGGACGAATTGTGCGCGACGACGCAGGTGATGCCGTAGCGATTGTTGAGCAAAAAGATGCCAGTAGCGCCGAGCTTGCCATCACCGAATGCAATACCGGCATTATGGCCATGACCAGCGCCCAGCTTAAACGCTGGTTGCCACAGCTCTCAGACAATAATGCCCAGGGCGAGTACTACCTAACCGATGTGATTGCCCTGGCCGCAGCCGAAGGCATCAAGGTATGCACCGCCCAACCGGCTACCGCCGTTGAAGTGGAAGGGGTTAACAACCGAGCTCAAATGGCCCGCTTGGAGCGCGTTTATCAACGCCAGTTGGCTGATAAGTTAATGGCCAAGGGGGTAGCCCTCGCCGACCCTGAACGGCTCGATGTGCGCGGGCGTTTAACCTGTGGACACGATGTGTTTATTGATGTGGGCTGCGTATTTGAAGGCGAGGTTGAGCTAGGTGAAGGCGTGCGGGTTGGCCCTTACTGCGTGATTAAAAATAGCACCATTGGTGCGCAAAGCGTGATAGATACCCATAGCGTGATAGATGGCACCGTGGCAGCGGGCTTAAATCAGATCGGCCCCTTTGCGCGGCTACGCCCCGGTACACGCATGGCGGTAAAAGCCAAGGTCGGTAATTTCGTAGAAACCAAAAACGCCGACGTTGGTGAAGGTAGCAAAATCAATCACCTAAGCTACGTTGGTGATGCTCGCTTAGGGCGTGACGTGAATGTGGGCGCAGGTACCATTACCTGCAACTACGACGGGGCTAACAAGCACCTCACAGAAATTGGTGATAATGCCTTTATCGGTTCTAACACTGCTTTGGTCGCGCCTGTTTCGGTAGGCAAAGGGGCCACTATTGGCGCGGGTTCCACGATTGCCAAAGATGTCACCGACTACGCTTTGGCCGTCACCCGTGGCCGCCAGTTAGAAAAAATTGACTGGCTGCGCCCCAGCAAACGTATAGAGCCATAGCTCTAAAAAACATATCTTTAAAAAAATATAGTGCTAAGAATCATTAAAAAGCCGTATTCCTATCTTACCGCCTGGGTAATACCGTTTAGGCGTTTTATAGGTTGGTAAAAACTCAGGAGAGTCGTTATGTGTGGCATTGTGGCCGCCGTTGCCCAGCGCAACGTCCAAGAAATTCTATTAGAAGGACTAAAACGCCTGGAGTATCGCGGCTACGATTCGGCCGGTATGACGGTGTTGAGTGAGGGAGTATTAACCCGTCATCGTGCGCTTGGTAAAGTGGCGGCGCTTGCTGCACGGTTGGATACGGCCTCACTACCGGGTTTTTCGGGCATTGCCCACACTCGCTGGGCAACCCACGGTAAACCCTCTGAGGCCAATGCACATCCGCATCACAGCAGTGATCAGGTTGCCGTGGTGCACAACGGTATTATTGAGAATTACGAGCCGATAAAAGAAGGCTTGCAGCGTAGTGGCTATGTGTTTAGCTCTGAAACTGATACCGAAGTGATTGCTCACTTACTCTCCGAAAAACTGGCTGACGGCCTAACGCTGTTCGATGCTACCCAGCAGATCGTTAACCGCTTAGGCGGTGCCTACGCACTGGGCGTCATGTGTGCTCAACAGCCGAGCGTGGTGGTTGGCGCGCGCCAGGGTAGCCCGCTAGTGGTCGGTGTAGGCATTAATGAGGCCTTTTTAGCCTCTGACCCACTGGCGTTGCTGCCGGTGACGGATCGCTTTATTTACCTTGAAGAGGGTGATCTGGTTGAGCTTCGCGATCAGGGGGCCATTCGCATCGTGGATCGCCAGGGTAACGACGTTGAGCGTCCTATCCATACCTTTGAGCACGGCGATGGTGCGTCCAGTAAGGGCGACTACCGCCACTATATGCTCAAGGAGATTTTCGAGCAGCCAGCGGTGATTGAGGCGGCATTAGAGGGACGGCTAAGTGCTCAAAGTGTGTTAGTGGAGAGCTTTGGCCCGGATGCGCTGGGGCTTTTCCAGCGCACTCGCCACGTCCATATCATTGCCTGTGGAACCAGCTACCATGCGGGGCTGGTGGCGCGCTACTGGTTAGAGCGCTACGCGGGGGTGCCGGTGCAGGTCGAAGTGGCCTCCGAGTATCGCTATCGCCACCCAGTGGTGCCTGACGGTACGCTGTTTGTCACCCTCTCCCAGTCCGGCGAAACCGCCGATACGCTGGCCGCGCTACGCTTTGCTAAAACCCTCAACTACATTGGCTCGCTGGCGATCTGCAACGTGCCCGGTAGTTCGCTAGTACGTGAGTCTGACATTACTCTAATGACCCGTGCAGGCCCTGAAATTGGCGTGGCCTCCACTAAAGCCTTTACCACTCAGCTTATCGCGCTAATGCTGCTGACGCTTTCGGTCAGTAAAGCTAAAGACCAGGCCGAATACCCGGATATTATCGCGGCACTGCGCACGCTGCCCGAGGTGTGTCAGCGGGTGTTGGCGCTGGATGGCAACATCGAAGCGCTTTCCCAGGCGTTTGCGGAAAAACAGCACGCCCTGTTTCTTGGACGTGGGGCTCACTATCCGATTGCCCTGGAAGGGGCATTAAAGCTTAAAGAGATCTCCTATATCCATGCCGAGGCGTATCCCGCCGGGGAGTTAAAGCATGGCCCGCTGGCGCTGGTGGACAGCGAAATGCCGGTGATCTCGGTCGCCCCCAACGACGACTTGCTTGAAAAGCTAAAATCCAACCTTCAGGAAGTCCGTGCTCGCGGGGGGCAGCTGTTTGTATTTGCCGATGAGAGCGTGGGTATCGATACTCAGGAAGATGTTCGCGTATTGACTCTGCCGCATGTTCACGAAGCGCTTGCGCCGCTGCTGTATACCCTGCCGCTACAGCTATTGAGTTACCATGTGGCCGTGCTCAAAGGCACCGATGTAGACCAGCCCCGTAACCTGGCCAAGAGTGTAACGGTAGAGTGATTTAGGCATCAGTCTTTATATCGAGTTAAGCCCATAAAAATACTTTACAAGATGCGGCAATACGTCGCATCTTATGCGCAACCGTTGCGTTGCAGCATGTGGTTAGGGTGCTTATTATCGTGGCGGTCTTTCTCCCTCCTGATTGGATAACACTGCCATGAAACCACCAAACGTCCTCGTAACCCGGCATTATGCTAGCCGGGTCGCTTGGCTGTTGCTCGCCTGCACGCTTTTTGTCTTTCCTTCTCTCTCTTATGCCGCCGCCGGGCCCCTTGATCTTACTCTTTCGCTTGCCGGTATCTCTTCTGTCGTGATCTTCGTGCTCGCCTATGCGTTGGTGATGAGTGAAGAGCTACTGCATATGCGTAAGTCTAAGCCGGTGCTGGTGGCGGCGGGGCTTATCTGGGCGCTAGTGGCCTGGGTCTACGTACAAGCGGGGATGCCGGAAGAGGCGGAAACCGCCTTCCGTGAAACGCTGCTTGAGTACGCTGAGCTGCTGCTGTTTTTGTTGGTGGCGATGACCTATATCAACGCCATGGAAGAGCGCCGCGTATTTGATGCGCTACGCTCCTGGCTGGTGCGCAAAGGCTTTAGCTATCGCACTCTGTTCTGGATTACCGGTGTCATGGCATTCGGTATTTCAGCAATCGCCAACAATATGACCACTGCCATGCTGATGTGCGCTGTAGTGCTCAAAGTGGCTGAGGGTGATAATAAGTTCATTGGGATTTGCTGTGTCAACGTCGTGGTGGCTTCCAACGCAGGGGGCGCCTTTAGCCCGTTTGGTGATATCACCACGCTGATGGTATGGCAGGCGGGGCAAGTACCGTTTGAAGGTTTCTTCGCGCTGCTGATTCCCGCGATCGTTAATTTCATGGTGCCTGCGGTGATCATGAACTTCTTTATTGTTAACCGTCAGCCTGCCTCCCTTAAGGAAAACGTCTGGCTCAAGCGGGGTGCCCGGCGCATTATCGTGCTGTTTTTGATCACCGTAGCGATCTCGGTGCTGTGTCACTCGATTCTCTACCTACCGCCTGCCATGGGCATGATGTTTGGTTTAGGCCTGCTGCAGTTCTTTGGTTACTACCTGCGCCGCAGTCTGCCACGCTCCCTTGAACGCAAGCGGGAGCGCTACTCCCGCCGGGGCGATTGGAAGAAGCTGGAGCAGTTGGGTAGCGTGGTACCCTTCGATATTTTCAGCCGTATCGCCCGCTCCGAGTGGGATACGTTGCTGTTCTTCTACGGGGTTGTCATGTGTGTCGGTGGCCTGGGTTTTATGGGCTATCTCAGCCTGCTCTCCGAAACGCTTTACGGTAGTTGGAACCCGGTGTGGGCCAACGTGGTGCTGGGGCTTATCTCGGCGGTGGTGGACAACATCCCGGTGATGTTCGCGGTACTCTCCATGGCCCCGGATATGAGCGAGGGTAACTGGCTGCTAATAACGTTAACCGCAGGTGTGGGGGGAAGTTTGCTCTCCATGGGTTCTGCTGCTGGTGTTGCCCTTATGGGCCAGGCGCGGGGAATTTATACCTTTGCCGTTCACCTTCGTTGGGTACCCGCGATATTGTTGGGCTATGTCGCTAGCATTGCCACACATCTTTGGATCAATGCTGCGTTGTTCTAGGCGATCTGTTTCCAAGAAATAGTGGTGCGTTAACACCTCAAACGCCCTTCACCGAGAAATCGGTGAAGGGCGTTGGCATTTTATGGATTCAGGATTTAAAAAGCGTTAGCGGTGAGACGTTAGAGGTCGTGGCCGGTAATGACTTGGCAAATGTCGGCGAAACTTTTCGCCATAGGCACTGGGTTAATCTCTTTACCCACCGCATTTTGGATATCGCTTGCTGAAATAATGCCGCGAATTCTGAGTTCGTGGTGATCATTTTGCTCAGTGATTAACAGGTGCTGATCGGTCACCGCTTCCATCGACAGTACCAGATCCTCAATGGTGAGCGAAGCCAACTGGGCGACAGGCATGGCGCTAAGCTTGTGCCACGGCGTCATAATCATTTCGGCAGTCACCTCGTTGCGGGTAAGGTTACGCTGCTGCATAGCGATGTTAATACGCCGGGTACCAATCACTTCTTTCGAGGTGATGATGCCGATACAGTGCGCGTGATGATCCATCACGAACAGCAGTCTTACGCCGCTATACCGCATCTTCAGGTGTGCTTCGTCGATGGGGGTATCGGCATCGACGGATTGAGGCATTACTTGGGAAAAGTCGGTCAGCACGGTCATGGCTGGGCTAGTAGGCTGTAGCCGACGCGCCGCAGGTTTGGCGAGTAGCGGCGCTGAACCGAGTTGAATTAAGGGTTTCGGTGAAAAGGTAACTTGGTTCATCAGGGGAACCTCCATAGGGAGAAAAGAGGGAGCCGTGGGTATCTGGCTCACCGTGCATCTCCACAGTTGCACGCAATTCTTATCGCAACCTTAAGGGAGGCGTAAACTACCCCTGAGTACACAAAGAAAGTGTTAGGGCCTGTTGACGTTTCATCGCGAACCGCGCTGGAGATAAATTCGTACGCGCAAGCCTCTACTAGGAGCGTCTTCAAGCTGAAGGGTGCCGCCGTGACGTGTCACCAATCGCTCAACGATGGAAAGCCCTAACCCTGAGCCCGCGCTGGAGCCCGCTCGCTGGAAGCGCTCAACCACTTTTTTACGTTCATTGCTGGGGATGCCGGGGCCTTGATCGTCGACTATTAATTGAAAACCCTGTGGCGTCGTTGATAGCGTGACACTGATAGTGCCCTGTCTAGGCGAGTGCTGGATGGCATTACCGACTAAATTCTGTACCAGCGTTTCAATGGCGCCTGGTTCTTCTAATATTGTCCAGTCCGCCTGGTCATCTGCATTTAGCAGTAGCTGTTGTTCGCGTTTAGCGGCCAGCGGTGAAATCTTGGCCAAGGTTTCACGCACTTCACTTAGCAGGTGGCTGGTGCGGTACTCTGGCTGTGACTCCTCTTCAGGCTCCAGGCGAGCCAGGGTTAAGAGCTGGGTGACCAAACGCGTTGAGCGTGCGACGCCACCGCGCAGGTGATTGAGTGCTTCCTGACGATCTTCAAGATTATCGGCCGTCAGGGCATTTTGAGCGTGTAGATCCAGTACCGCTAAGGGGGTGCGTAATTCATGGGCGGCATCGGCAATAAAACGATTTTCACGTACGCGCATTATGCGAATTCGTTCTAACAAACGGTTGAGTGCTCCGGCAATAGTGTCTAACTCTTGAGGCAGAGGGCTAAGCGTCAAAGGCTGCAAATTGTGCGGATCTCGACTGCGAATCTGCTCAGCCATGCGTGACAGCGGTGCCAAGCCCCAGCCAATTGACCACCATAGCAGAGCTGTGAGGAGCGGAAGGCCTATTAAGTCGGGCAGCAGGGTACGTAGCGCTACCGCCCTGATCAGTTCGCCACGTACGTCTTCGCGCTCGCTAACGACAATTCGCTGGTCAGAGTTACTGACATCAAGCACATAAATACGCCATTCGACCTCATCAATAGAGTGACTATTAAAGCCAGCGGGAAGGGTCGCCAGCGGCGCCTCGGGGGCATTGGCTGAGCGCAGCAAGAGGCGGTTCTCTTCCCATAGCTGAAAGCCCATTTGGCTGTCCGTCCGGTGTCCTGCAAAGCGGCGATCGGATCTCGCCGCATTTCCCAAGGCCTTTTCTAGACTGCCAAGCAGCCCGTCGCGAGCCTCCTTCGGTAGGGGAGCTTGCAGTAGACCTTCTAATAAGCGTGCGTCCTGTTCGAGGCTGGCGTCGTACAGTGCTTCAATTTCATGGGCAGCATAGCGATAACTGATAAAACCAATCACCAGCATGCTAATGCCAAATACCAGCAGCGCCAGTCCCAGAGTGCGTTGGCGAATAGAGCTCATGAGTGCTCATCCTGATCCGCTTTATCCATGACGTAACCAATGCCGCGCAGCGTGCGAATCAAGTGAGGAAAGAATTTTCGCCTAAGGTGATGCACATGGACTTCAATGGCGTTGCTCTCTACGTCTTCATCCCAGCCATAAACCAGGCGCGTTAGCGTGTCGCGAGTAAATACACGCCCAGGGTGGCTCATAAACTCTTGCAGTAAGGTTAGCTCACGGCGCGATAACGCCACGAGTTTCCCCTGGTAGCTAACCTGCATGGTCAAAGGGTCTAGGCGAATACCTCGGCACTCCAAAGCACTGTTTACCTGGTCGCTGCTACGGCGCAACAGGGCGCGTAGGCGTGCTTTTAACTCAGCGACTTCAAACGGTTTGGTTAAATAGTCATCGGCACCCGCATCCAGTCCTGCGATGCGTTCATCGACGGCATCACGAGCGGTTAACACTAAAATGGGGACGCGGTTGCCCTGTCGTCGAACGGCTTCCAGTACCTGCATACCATCCATGCGCGGCAGCCCCAGGTCGAGAATAACCACATCAAAGGGCTCACCCTCCTTTAATGCGGCTAAGGCAGTAACGCCATCGCTAAGGTGATCCACTGTGAAGTTCTCGGGCTTTAAAGCCAAGCGAATACCCGAGGCTAAGCTTGGGTCGTCTTCTACCAGCAATATGCGCATGGCGGAACGGTTACTCCTTCAAAATAAGTCGCCACCCTATAAACCTTGAAATAAGTATTGATAAGGGTGGTGTACAAAGGCTTAGGCAGTCAGGATGAGGTTATAAATTGTAGGCTAATAACGTAGCACGCTTTATGACTCCTTCGGAGCTTCTGCACTTGATTGATCAACCATGATGTCTCAGTACCCTTCAAGCACCTTAAACGTAGTTCCCTGCCCGCCAGAGAAGCGACGCGAGGCACTGCTAATGCTTGCTGCTGCCCATGACCCCGCCCAGCAATCGGCCCTGAGCGCTGCTGTAAAGACAATGTACAATCAGTCAGATACTCAGTGGGAAGGGCTATGGGTAATACTTGAGGCGGGGCAGGTAACGGCCGCTCTCTGGGTACAACGTCTGCCCATGAATATGGCGCAGCTATGGCTACCAAAAGCAGGGCTACCGCAAAAAGCGGCAGATCCCGCACCTTTACTGTTAGATACGGCTCGCCAGTGGGTGAAAACGCAAAATATTCGTCTATGTCATCTGGAGCTTTCTTCCGAAGCCGCCAAAACAGAAGGGCTGTTGGTTAAACACGGTATGCAGCGGTTAGTCTGCTTGGAGTATTTAATCGGTAGCACTCACCGCCGGTTAGCGATGAATGAAGCATTGCCGCTGTCCCTGCAGCCCTTTGGGGAGCTTTCTCAGGCGGAACAACTGAGTCTGTTAGCCGAAGTGGGAGAGGGGTCGCTGGATAGCCGCCCCCTTCGCGACATACTTTCAATTAAAGAGTTATTAGCCGGGTTTTATCAACAGGATCCCCAAGCGCCACAGCACTGGTACGTCGTCGGCTTTCAAAATGTCGTAGTAGGCGTGCTACTACTGGCGCCACGCCCGGCGTTAGGCCGCTGGGAGTTAATGTTAATGGGCCTAACACCGACATGGCGTGGCAAAGGCTTGGGGCGTTCGCTGTTAAATAAAGCCCTGGCGCTCGCCCAACAGGCCGGTGTACAGGAAGTGGCGCTGGGCGTTGATGACGTTAATTTCCCGGCCAAACGGCTTTACCTGCAGGCGGGTTTTAGAGGCTATGCACAGCAGCGTTTATTAGCGTGGAAAGGGGGTGGCGAGAGGGGCGAAGCGCCCAAATAAAGGCTTGATAGCGACTATTGGATACATCAGCGCGCTTAGTAGCATTTTCTTGCGCTTTACGTTGCCGGTATACTAGTTCTATACGCACGTCTTGGCGTCTCGGCGGTGCATCATCGATGTTGGCGTTACCGCACATAGGGTTTGAGACAGCAGTTGAGACAGAGATTGATAAAAAACGTTTTATGACAATACTCAAGAGGTGGTGAGAGTGAAAGCTAAGCTGATCATGAGCGGGCTGGCGGCCCTCGGCTTCATGGCGGGCACATCCAGTGTTTATGCCCAAGATGACGCCGCACGTGATGCGATTGCCGAGCGTTTGGCGCCGGTGGGTCAACTCTGTTTACAAGGCCAAGACTGCGGCACCGCAGCGGCACCTCCTAGCGATAGCAGCAGTGGCGGTGATATCGACGGTGAGGGCATTTACGGTAATGTGTGTAGCGCTTGTCACGAATCGGGCGCGGCTGGTGCGCCTATCCGTGGTGATGAAGAGGCCTGGGCTGAGCGCACTGAGCAAGGCTTTGCCACGCTGCTAGAGCACTCTATCAATGGTATTGGTGCCATGCCTGCTCGTGGTGGTAATCCCAACCTCTCAGATGAAGAGATGGAAGCAGCCACTGCCTATATGGTTGAGCCGGTTATGGAAGTGCCCGAGTTGAGTAGCGGTGACGAAGCTGCTGCAGACGACGAAGCGTCTAGCGGCGAAGGTGCCGCCGATGAGGCTGGTAGCGAAGAGACCGCTGCTGCTGACGGTGAAGAAGCGCCAGCAGAAGAAGCAACGGCTGCTAACGACGACGCAGCGAGTGAAGAAGGCGCGGCGGCAAGTGAAGAAGAGAGCGGCGGTAGTGATTTGGATGGTGCGGCGCTTTACGCAAGCTCTGGCTGTGCAGCATGTCATGACAGCGGCGTTGCCGGTGCACCGGCGGTGGGCGATGCAGATGCATGGTCTGAGCGTCTAGACAAAGGTAGCGACGAGCTATATGCCAGCGCTATTAATGGTATTGGCGCAATGCCGGCCAAAGGCGGCAACCCGAACCTTTCTGATGAAGAAGTGATGGCCGTTGTCGATTATTTAATGGCTGAAGCGCAGTAGCAGTAAGTCGTTCCGTTAAGCAGCACTGATTTAGCTTGGTAAATTTATCCACAGGGTGTTTTAGTCGCCGCCCTGTGGATATTCTTGTTTCAAAGGCCTCGTTTTAAAGTCCCAGTTTTATAACTCCCGCTGTATCAGCCTAGCAGCGAACGCAGCCCGGCAATGGCGTCTTTGCCGCGGGCCTGTTTCTTATCCGGATCCTCTTTATCCGCGCGACCTTCCCACTCTAGATCTTCCCCAGGCAACTCGTCTAAAAAGCGGCTGGGCGCACAGTCCATTAGTTCACCGTAGGCTTTACGCTGGCGGGCAAGGGTCAAGGTTAGCGTGCGCCGCGCCCGGGTGATGCCTACGTAGGCGAGTCGCCGCTCCTCTTCTACGGTACCTACTTCGATGGCGTTGCGGTGGGGCAGCAGATCCTCCTCTAAGCCCATCAAATAGACATGGGGGAATTCCAACCCTTTAGAGGCGTGCATGGTGAGTAGTTGCACGCGATCGGAGTCATCCTCTTCCGCCTGCTGCTCCAGAATATCGCGCAGCACCAGGCGCGAAATAGCTGCTTCCACGCCGTCGGTTTCGGTCTCTGTGGCGTCGGCACTCTCTTCAGGGTCGCGGTTAAGCGATTTCTCTAACTGGTCGATCAAAATCCATACATTAGCCATGCGCCGTTCGGCAACGGTGGGCGCGCTGGCGTTTTGATATAACCACGCTTCGTAATCCATATCCCGCAGCATGTCGCGTATGGCGGCAATGGCATCGCCCTGATCCATGCGTTTACGCACGCTGTCGAGAAAGTGGGTAAAGCGCGACAGCCGCTCCACGGCTCGGGTCGGTAATACCTGCTCCAATCCCAGTTCATGGCAGGCAGCAAACAGCGAAATCGAGCGCTCGGTGGCGTAGTTGGCAAGCTTCTCTACGGTGCCTGGGCCCACTTCACGCCGCGGCACGTTCACGATGCGCAAAAAAGCATTGTCGTCGGCGGGGTTTATTAGCAGGCGCAGGTAAGCCATGGTGTCCTTGATCTCGTTGCGCGAGAAAAACGACGTGCCGCCGGAGAGCTTGTAAGGAATCTGGTAGTGCTGCAGCTTTAGCTCTAGCAAACGGGCCTGGAAATTACCGCGATAAAGCACCGCAAAGTCCCGCCATTCGGCCTTCTCTTTGATGCGCCGGGTAAGCATTTCGCTGGCGACTCGCTCAGACTCGGCCTCTTCATGGCGATTGACGATGACCCGAATAGGCGCGCCGTCGCCCATATCTGACCACAGCGTCTTCTCATAAACGTGGGGGTTATTGGCGATCAGCGTGTTGGCGGCGCGCAGTATCGTGGCGGTAGAGCGGTAGTTCTGCTCCAGTTTGATGACTTTCAAGCGCGGGAAATCTTCACCCAGGGTAATCAGGTTTTCAGGCCGGGCGCCACGCCAAGCGTAAATCGACTGGTCATCATCGCCTACCACGGTAAAGGTGGCGCGTTCGGCCATCAGTAGTTTCACCAGCAGATACTGGGAAACGTTGGTGTCCTGGTACTCATCCACTAGCATGTAGTGGATTTTGCGCCGCCAGCGCTCTAACGCCTCAGTATCGTTTTGTAGCAATACCACTGGCAGCAGAATCAGATCGTCAAAATCCACTGCGTTGTAAGCTTTAAGGTGGCGCACGTAGGCTTCGTACACCCGGGCGGCGAAGTGCTCATCATCATCTGAGGCAAACGAAAGCGCATCGCTGGGCAGCACTAAATCGTTCTTCCAGGTGGAGATTTTGCTCTGTACGGCGTTGATCTGTTCGGCGTCCACCTGGGCGTCTTTGTTCATTAAATCGCGCAGCAGTGCCTTGGCGTCTTCCGGGTCGAAGAGTGAAAAGCCCGGTTTGTAGCCCAGGGTTTTCAGCTCGCCGCGAATAATGTTCAGCCCCAGGGTGTGGAAGGTGGAGACCGTTAGCCCGTGGCCCTCTTTGCCGTGAAGCATCTGACCCACACGCTCTTTCATCTCCCGGGCGGCTTTGTTGGTAAAGGTCACCGCGGCGATTCTGCGCGCGCTCATCCCGCATTCTTGAACCAGGTAGGCAATTTTGGTGGTGATCACGCTGGTTTTACCGGAACCTGCACCCGCCAGCACCAGGCAGGGGCCATCGATATAACGCACCGCTTCCTGCTGGCGCGGGTTCAGCCCTTTAATCCGGCTAAGAATGCTCTTGGGCGTTGCAGGCGTCATGGCGTGGGTGATCCTCTGCGAGAGTTGCTGGGCGATTTCGATTACAATCGGCGGCGCTTGGTCAATGCATAATGGGCGAACAATAGGCAGGTGGCGATGTTTGAAGTAGCGCTTTTTGAACCGCGCATGGCGCCCAATACGGGCAATATCATGCGCTTGGTGGCCAATAATGGCTGCCGGTTACACCTGATTGAGCCGCTGGGCTTCGACCTGGAGGAGAAGAAGCTGCGCCGCGCCGGGCTGGATTACCGCGACCTGGCTAACGTCACTCGCCACGCGGATTTTAACGCCTTTCAAGCAGCGATGCAGGGGCGGCGCATCTGGGCGATCACTACCAAAGGTACGCGCCGCTACAGCGATGCCGACTTTGCTCCAGGCGATGTACTGCTGTTCGGCTCGGAAACCGGCGGGCTTTCATCCCAGGTGCACGAAGCGCTAGACGCTGAGCACAAGCTGCGTCTGCCCATGCAGCCCAACAACCGTAGCCTGAACCTCTCCAACGCCGTGGCTATTGTGAGCTACGAGGCGTGGCGCCAGCAAGGTTTTGCTGGCGCAGGGCAAGCCTAATCAGTGAGTAATGCCGTAGCGGTCGCGATACGCTCTGATCGCTTCGGCGTAGGCAAGCATTTCAGCACCAGCGTGCTCTTCAAGGTAAGTGAGTACTTGCTCTAAGGTGACGATACTCACTACCGGCATGGCGTACTGAGCCTGCACTTCCTGAATCGCGCTCTGCTCGCCTTGACCGCGCTCCTGGCGATCAAGCGCGATGATAACGCCAGCAGCGCGGGCACCGCTCTGCTCAATCAGCGTCATCACTTCGCGAATCGCGGTGCCTGCGGTAATCACATCATCAATGATTAAAATATCGCCTGCTAAAGGTGCGCCAACGATATTGCCCCCTTCTCCGTGGGTTTTGGCCTCTTTACGGTTAAATGAGTAGGGCATATCCAGATCGTGATGATCGGCCAAGGCCGCCGCTGTAACGGCTGCGAGCGGTATACCCTTATAGGCCGGGCCAAACAGTACATCGGCGTTTAAATCGCTATCGACAATCGCCTGGGCGTAAAAACGCCCCAGCTTGGCCAGCGCACGGCCGGTCTGAAACAAGCCGGCGTTGAAAAAGTAGGGGCTAATGCGGCCGGATTTAAGCGTAAACTCGCCAAACTTAAGCACGCCCTGCTCAATGGCAAAGGCAATGAAATCGCGCTGGTAGGGTTGTAGAGTGGTAGCCACGGTATTCCTCACTAGGCGGTAGGTTTAAATCGGCACGAAAGCAACAATAAAAGTAGGGTAAATGGCAAGTTTTAGCTGCTGCCTTTACCCAAACGTCTAAACGTCGGGTATCATACAGCAGCGACGCAAAAGGGACGATTTATGAAAATTGCCAGCATCAATGTCAATGGTATTCGTGATGCCGTCGATCGTGGCTTCCTGGACTGGCTGGCTCAGCAGGATGTCGACGTGGTCTGCGTGCAGAACATCAAGGCAAAAAGTTTTGAACTGGGTGACCACATTCTCTATCCGGAAGGCTATGAAGGCTACTTCCTGGATGCCGAAGAGGACGGTTTCTCCGGTGTGGCACTCTATTGCCGCAAAATTCCCAAGGCGATTATGTATGGCCTTGGGTTTCCACAGTGTGATCATGAAGGACGTTTTCTGCAGGCGGATTATGAACGCTTCAGTATCGTCTCTTTCCTGATGCCTGATGGAAGTGACCAAAAAGCCAAACAGTCATTTATGGATCAGTACCAAGAGTACCTGACGAAGATGTCGCGCAAACGTCGCGAATACATCCTCTGCGGTACTTGGCATATTGCCCATAAAACCGTCGATTTGGCCAACTGGTCGGACAATCAGCTCACTTCGGGTTTTCGCCCGGAAGAGCGCGCCTGGATGGATCAGGTGCTTGGCCCCACCGGGTTTATCGACACCTTCCGCGAAATTAACCGCGATGCAGGTGAGTACACCTGGTGGCCGAAGCTTGACCAAGATGTGCCCCGTGAGCGCCAGGAAGGCTGGCGGATCGACTATCAGTTAGTCGGCCCCAACTTCCGCCGCCATGTGGTCGACGCGTGGATCGATTACGATGCGACCTTCTCAGAGTTCGCACCGCTGATCGTTGAGTACGACCTGGCGCTTTAAGCGCTAGACAACGCACTTTTCCCGCGTCGCAGTCTGTCAGTAGTGGTAATAAGCAACAAGCCGACCCTTGGGTCGGCTTGTTGCGTTGTGCCTAGGAAAGAATCTAAATAACCATTAGTTACTGATCTTTAAAATAATCGTTATAAATTTTGTCGAATGTTCCATCTTCTTTAATTTCTTGCATCGCCTTATCAAAAGCTTCTATCAGCGCTTCATCTCGTGGGCGGAAAGCAGCACCAATACCGGGGCCATAAATCGACTCAGGGCCGGTAATTAAATCCCCAGTTTGTATAAAACGCTCGTCTTGAAGCATCGTTTCTTGAGCAAGAGAATAGGCAGTGAAAACAAGGTCAAGGCGCTCCGCATGCATGTCGGTAACTACAGAGCCTGAATCACTATATCGATGAATATCCGCATCAGGATAGTAGGTAGTAACATATTCATCTTGAATAGTGGCTTGCTGCACACCGATTGCTACATCTGCCAAGTCACCTTCTAGATCGTACTCGTTATTTATGTTTTTAACCCAAACGGATGGTACTTGGTAGTAGGGAGCCGAGAAGCTAACTTGCCGTGAACGCTCTTCCGTGATGTTCATTGCTGACGCTATAAGGTCGTATTTGCGGGCCATTAACCCAGGAATAATTCCATCCCAACCTTGTTCTACCCATTCGCATTCGCGCTGCATGTGTTCACAAGCAGCATTGACTAATTCAACTTCAAACCCTGTGATGGTGCCATCAGGCTCTTTATATTGATAAGGCGCATAGGGAACATCGACCCCAATACGTAGTGGTTTACTATCAGCATGGGCGAGACCGCCGATTAATACTGTCGTGAAAAGTAAGCAGCAGGTGGCTTGACGCATTTCGTATTCCTCTTGGTTTTATCGATGGTTGTGTGAGGCGTCGTACTCTCGGTATAAAGTTTTTGTTAGTTAATTTTGCTAAAGCGCGCGCTGGAAAATTCGCTAAATTCATGGCTCAATCGGTCATGCAGCAAGGCTTGAGCCAGCTCTTCGGCGTGGAAAGCAGCTAAACTAATTCCGCTATGACAATTGATGTTATAGGCACCTGGGTAGGCTTTGGACGATTCATACAGTGGAAACCCATCAGGTGTCATTACTCGTAATGCACCCCAAGCACGCACTATGTTGGCGTTCTTCAGGTGCGGGTAAATACGCACCCCACGAGCTGCTAATTTCGCCATGATGCTGGTAGTCGCATCCCGGTTTAGACCTGCATGTTCATGGGTGTCACCGATCAAGTAGCTACCGTTACCGGTTTGCCTTATCTGAGGTGTAGGAAGTTGCGATATCAGAGGCATTTTTTCCGTTACGAGGATCTGCCCTCGCAAGGGAAACACTTCTCCGCTCAGGCCCAACATGGGGGAGAGGTGCTTCGCTCCTAGGCCTGCAGCTACGATAATACGCTCGGCTGAAAAGTTACCGCCTAGAGTATTGGCAGTGAAGCCAACGATATTTGATTCGAGGCGCTGAACCGAGCAGCCTGGGTGATAGCTAAGACCCATCTTAAGGCTGGCTGTTAATAGTGCTCGCAAAAGCAATAGCGGATTACAATGACCATCATGGGGAGACCAAGTGCCCCCGTGAATGCTTTCGCCCAAGCCAGGGAGATGGGTTAACAGAGCCTGTCTATCTAAGTATTCCCATTGAAAATAGCGTGCGAGATAGGGGGATGAAGCCTGAAGTTTACGATAGTTGGCCACACGTGCTTCGGCTTCCTGAACGTCAAAGCAAATATCAATACCGCCCTGGCGAGAGTATTCAAGTAGTACACCACTGCGCTCGCTAAGCTCACTAGCAAAGAAAGGCCATGCATTGCTCGACTGTAGACTCAACTCGGCATAACGAGGCATGCCTATACCTTTTCCTTGTACCCACGTTAGTCCGGCATTACCTCGTGATGCGCGTAAAACATCATCTCCTTCGTCTAGCATGATAACTTTTTGACCTCTGCGCAGTAGGCCATAGGCAACAGCCATGCCTACTACGCCACCACCAATAATTAAGAAGTCAAATTGCATGCCGCTAGCTCAATCTAGTTTAAGTAAGCTCGACTATAGGTAGGGATAGGCTATACGATCCAATACCAATAATTGTCCACTTCATGCGTAAAAGTTATGACTATGCCCTCTCTTCATTTGCGCGACCGCCAGATCCTTGCTTTTAAGCATGTCATGGAGATCGGTACTGTTTCCGGTGCCGCCAGGCGTATGCTGATTGCACAACCGGGCGTCACGCGCCTGCTCAAGCAACTGGAACATGACGTAGGGTTCACGCTATTCGAGCGTGTTCGGGGGCGTCTGGTGCCGACACCGGAGGCGCGCCTATTTCATCGCGAGGTACAGAAGGTATGGAGCGGTATGGAGCACTTGCGCAGTACCGCACGGCGGATCAGCGAGCGTGAAGTCGGGGGGCTGCGTATCAGTGCCATGCCTTTGCTGGGAATGACCTTCCTGCCCGATGTATTGGCGGACTTCGCGCCTGGCCATCCCGATGCCAGGATTGAGCTGGCCACTTTCCGCTCAGACCAGGTAGTAGAAGACGTACTCACCCAGCGCTGTGACTTAGGCTTTGCTATTGTTTCTGCAATTGATGACCGCATGAACAGCGACGTATTTCATCTCGACAGCCTATGCGCGCTACCCTCTGGCCATCCCCTTGCGGAACGTGACACGGTGGAAGTGGATGATCTTGCCAATGAGACCCTGATCTGCTTCGAGCCGCAGGATCCCTTGCGCCTCGACCTGGAGCGGTTGATGGAAGCAAGACAGTTACTCCCCAGACGGCGCTTAGAAGTCTCGCTGGCCCTGCAAGCGATCCGGCTAGTCGGCCGAGGAGTGGGCATCGCGATCCTCGACCCCATCAGCGCTAGAGCTTTCAGCGACATGAACTTGGTATTACGGCCTTTTTCTCCCTTGTTAGGAGAGGATTTTGCTTTGCTAACGCCACGTGACCAACCCGTATCTCAGCTCGCCCAGGAGTTTATCAGCGTGTTTCGCCAACGCTTCTCAAAAGCCACCCGACTGACATGGGATCGTCAGAAAAATGATTAATCTTCGCCAGATAGAAGCCTTTCGGGCGGTAATGATCCACAAGACAGTGACGCGTGCCGCTCAGACACTGCATGTTTCCCAGCCTGCCGTCAGTCGTTTGGTCGGGGATCTAGAATTCCATGTGGGATTTGCGCTTTTCCAACGCCACAAGGGTAGATTAATTCCCACGCCGGAAGCGTTAGCCCTCTATGAAGACGTGGAGCGCGCCTTTGTCGGCCTGGATAAAATTACCGATACGGCTCGCGAAATTCGTGAATTTCGTACCGGCCGATTGCTGCTAAGCTGCATGCCCGCTTTGGCGTTGAATGCCCTGCCGGCGATGGTTAACACTTTCTCTGAACGACATCCCGGCATCACTATTTCCCTACAGGTGCATAGCTCCCAGCGGGTGCTGGAGTGGGTGGCGACACAACAGTGCGATGCCGGCCTGATAGGCATGCAACTGGTCGACCCCTCCGTCACCATTCGCCCGATTGCCAGTGGTGCGTTGCGGCTAGTGATGCTGCCCAATCACCCCCTTGCCAACCAGCCTGTTGTGCACATTGATGATCTCGAGGGGGAGTCTTTTGTCTCTCTCGGGCAAACTCAGGATGTCAGGCCGCTTATTGACCAGGTCTTCCAGCAGGCGGGCATCAAACGCCGAATGCGTATAGAGACCCAATTGTCGAGTGTGGCTTGCGAGCTGATCCTGGCGGGAGCTGGGGTATCGTTGATCGACCCGATCACCGCGGATAGCTACCTTTCGCGCGGCTTGGTGTCGCGTCCCTTTACCCCCGAAATTCCCTTTCATTACAGTGCTGTACTTCCTGCTTTCCGACCACCGTCACGATTGGTGCTGGAGTTTCTCGATGAGTTGAAACGATATCTTACCGATCAGCTTTCCGCGTCGTCCACGCCATTAACCCATAACATTAGCGAATAGGATGGCTAACAAAAGGCATTAGCCCTGATGACAAAAGCGATGCTAGCTTAAATTCCAGGTCGCACTGCCCACGCCTTCTGACCGTTTTCTAGCAATAACAGAAGCGGTGGCGGCCATTGATAACAACAAGCAAAACATCGACATCAATGACAGGACACTGCAAGCATGAAAAAAATGACTAGCCAAACGACTGCTATGGCGGGACTGCTGTTTCTCGGCATCAATACCGCTTTCGCTGAACCGCTTTATGTCGGCTCCTACGGGGGCTCTACCGAGCAAGCCATGCGCGATGGGATCATTCCAGCGTTTCTCGAAGAGCATGACGCGGAAATCATCTACGTGGCAGGTAACTCCACCGATACCCTGGCCAAGCTACAAGCCCAGCGTGGTGACCAGGAGCTGGATGTGGTGCTGATGGACGATGGCCCCATGTACCAAGCCGTCAACCTGGGTTTCTGCTCGCCGATGCAAGATACCGCCATGCTCGATGACGTCTACGACATCGCGCGTTTCCCCGATGACAAGGCCGTCGGGGTTGGTCTGGTCGCTTCCGGGTTTGCCTACAATGCCGACATGTTCGAGCGTAATGGCTGGGAGCCGCCCTCCTCATGGAAAGACTTGGCCGATGAAAAATTCGCCGGCAAGCTGGTCGTTCCTTCCATCAGTAACACCTATGGTGTACATGCCCTGGTAATGGCGGCGCGTCTCAACGGGGGAAGCGAAAGCGATATCGACCCCGGTTTCGAATTCATGCAAGAGCAAGTCGCGCCTAACATCCTCTCTTTCGAGCCTTCGGCGGGCAAGATGTCCGAGCTGTTCCAGAATGAAGAAATCGCTCTGTCGGTCTGGGGCAGCGGGCGCTTGCGTGCGCTGGCCAGCACAGGCTTCCCGGGCGCCTTCGCTTACCCCGAAGAGGGGGCGGTCGCCTTGATGGTGGCTGCCTGTGTCATCGAAGGCAGCGAGGAGCGTGAACTGGCCGAGGCCTTTATCGAACACCTGCTGGCACCGGAATCACAGGAGCTGCTGGCCGACACCCAGGGTTGGGGCCCCGCACAGCGGCATGCCCAGTTATCCGACGAATTGGCAAGCGTGCTTCCCTATGGTGAAAAGGTCGACCAACTAGTGGCCGTGGACTGGGATGTCATCAATCCTAACCGTCTCGAGTGGACCAATCGTTGGAACCGTCAGGTTGAGCGCTAGACACGCGTCAACCCCGTTCCTTCGTTGATATCCACTAAAGACACCACACCCTTGCCTCCTTAGATGGGCAAGGGTGTGGAGGAGTTCTGCCATGAGTTTCCTTCGTTTAGAGTCGTTGACCAAGTGCTTCGGCAGCAATACTGCCGTGCAAGACATCACCCTCGATATCGACCAGGGCGAGTTCGTCTCGCTACTCGGTCCGTCGGGTTGCGGCAAGACGACCACCCTGCAAATGATTGCCGGCTTCGTTGAGCCCACTCGCGGACGTATCCTGATGAAGGGTGAGGACATTACGTCCTGCAAGCCCAATCAACGAGGCATCGGTATCGTGTTCCAGAGCTATGCCCTGTTTCCCCACATGACCGTGGCGGAAAACGTTCGTTTCGGCCTGGAAATGCGCAAGATCCCTGCCGGTGAAAGCCGCCAGCAGGTCAGTGAAGCACTGGAGCTGGTGCGTCTCGATCACCTCGAAGATCGTTATCCTCGCGAGCTGTCGGGTGGCCAACGCCAGCGGGTGGCCCTGGCCCGAGCGCTGGTCATTCGGCCACCGTTGCTACTGCTTGATGAGCCGCTTTCCAACCTCGATGCACAACTGAGAGAAAACATGCAGATCGAGCTGCGTAATATCCAGCAGCAGGTCGGCACCACGACCCTGATGGTAACCCATGATCAATCGGAGGCGCTTTCGCTCAGTGATCGTGTCGTAGTGATGAATCAGGGCAAGGTGGTACAGGTGGACGAACCCTTTGCAGCCTACGAGAACCCGAGAGACAACTTCGTTTCTTCGTTTGTCGGCAAGACCAACCTGTTTGACTGCCACATAGACCAGCGTGAAGGCAGCCAGGCCCACGTCACGCTCGGCGACTGCCGGCTCGAGATCGCTGTGCCCGATGAGATCAAGGGGAACAAGATTCAGCTGTCGATTCGCCCGGAAAAGCTGGAGTTGACTCAGCACACGGCCGGCCAGTTACAGGGGCGTGTGCGGACACGACTGTTCCTGGGCAACCACTGGCTGTATCAAGTCGACAGTAGTGCCGGCGAGCTGTTGATCACTCAGCCGAACCTGGGTGCCCAAGGGGCGGCGGTAGGCGATGATGTCGGTATTTGCTGGCAAGACGGGGCGGTACGTGTCCTGGGGGAGCAAGCAAATGGCTGAGCTTGTTTCCCATCTTCCCTCTTCGACACCCCGGGCCCGCTCGCTTAATCCGGTGCCGTGGTTGTTGAGCGCCCCAGGTGCCGTTTTCTTTCTCGCCCTGCTGGGCATGCCGCTGATCATGACGCTGATACTCAGTTTCAACAGTTTTGATTATTCGGTCGGCATCGTCTCGTCATTCGGCCTCGAAAACTATATCGAGGTTCTGCAAGACAGTTATTTTCACGAGATATTTCTGCGCACCTACGGCATCAGCATTGCGGTAGTGGTGCTGTGTATCTTGATCGGCGTGCCGGAGGCCTACATTCTTTCGCGCATGCGCAGTCCATGGCGCTCGCTGTTTCTTGTCATCACCCTGGCGCCGCTATTGATTTCAGTGGTCGTGCGAACGCTTGGCTGGGTTCTGTTGATCGGTGGCAACGGCTTGCTTGGCAAGTTTCTGGAAGGAAGCGGTATTGCCGAGTCCAGTGCCGGTAACTTGATGTATACCCACACGGGAGTGATTCTCGCGCTGGTTCATGTGCTGGTACCGCTGATGGTGATTTCGGTATGGGCCGCCCTGCAGAAGCTCGATCCTGCCGTCGAACATGCCGGCCTTTCTTTGGGCGCTAGCCATGCCACCGTCTTTCGTCGAGTGGTCATACCCCAGGTACTGCCCGGAATCCTCTCCGGCAGCTTGATCGTCTTTGCCTTGTCCGCCAGCGCCTTCGCCACGCCGGCCATTATCGGTGGGCGGCGTCTCAAGGTGGCGGCCACCGCTGCTTACGACGAATATCTCAGCACCATGAATTGGCCGCTCGGGGCGGCGATCGCCATCGTGCTGCTGGTGGCCAATGTCGTCGTGGTGATGAGCTACAACCGCATGATGGAGCGGCGTTTCCGCCGTACCCTGGGCTAGGAGTCATCACGATGCTACGTAATAGTAAACTCGCCCTGGCGTTTCACACGCTATTCGTCATTTTCCTGCTGGCCCCACTGGTGGTGGTAATGCTGGTGGCCTTCACGCCGCATGGCTATCTCTCCTACCCCACGGACGGGTTCTCGCTGCGCTGGTTCACGGCAATCTTCGAGCACCACGACTTCATCCGTGCTTTCTGGAATAGCCTATATCTCGGCATTGCTGCCGCCAGTTTCTCGGCCTTGCTGGCGGTGCCCGCGGCGCTGGCCATTGTTCGTTACCGGTTCCGTGGCCGTGACGCGTTGGTTGGTTTATTCCTGTCGCCGCTGATGATCCCCCATGTCGTTCTCGGGGTGGCGTTTTTGAGCTTTTTCTCCCAGATAGGCATTTACGGTAGCTTCTGGGCATTGATTGCGGCCCATGTGATTATCGTCATGCCCTACACCATGCGCTTGGTGATGGCATCGGTATTCGGCATGGATCGTAGCGCTGAAAAGGCCGCCTTGTCGCTGGGGGCTTCCCAATGGACGACGTTTCGACGTATCACCATGCCGATGATTCTTCCTGGCGTCGCAGGGGGCTGGATATTGGCGTTCACCACCAGCTTCGATGAATTGTCCATGACCATTTTCGTGGCCTCGCCCAGCACGACCACGCTACCTGTACAGATGTATAACCATATCGCTCACACCGTCGATCCGCTGATCGCCTCGGTCTCTACCGTGCTGATCGTGCTGACGGTGCTGTTCATGGTGCTGCTCGACCGGTTCTACGGAATCGACAAAGTTCTCATCGGCAAGGGTTAAGGAGCCAGCTATGCAGCAGTGTGATTTCGCCGTGATCGGCGGGGGACTAGTAGGCAGTGCGATTGCCTATGGGCTGGCCAGCCAAGGCCATCAGGTCAGCGTCCTGGATGAAGGCGATGTAGCCTATCGTGCCTCGCGCGGCAATTTCGGGTTGGTATGGGTGCAAGGCAAGGGGCAGGAGATCCCTCTCTATTCGCGATGGAGCATGCGCTCGGCTTCCCTGTGGGCGGCACTTTCCCAGGAGCTCTTTGAGCTGACGGGAGTCGCCACCCAGCATCACAACCCCGGCGGCGTCCATCTCTGCTATAGCCAAGCGGAGCTGGCGAATCGCGAGGTGGAACTCAATGCGCTAGCCCAGGCGACCGGTCGTCAGTTCACGTTCGACATGCTGGATCACGACCAGCTACGCGACTTGATCCCCGAGATCGGCGAAAGCGTTACCGGTGCTTCATGGTCAAGCTGGGATGGCCACGCCAATCCTCTCTATCTGTTGCGTGCCCTGCATAATGGGATTCGTCACTACGGCGGGGAGTTCGTGCCCGGCAGTAAAGTCAATCGTATTCGGCGCAATGGCGGAAGCTTCGTGATCGAACGTGATCACCAGACCCTCACCGTTGGACGAGTCATTTTGGCAGCCGGGCTCGGCAATCGAGAGCTGGCCCCGCAAGTCGGGCTCGATGCACCGCTTGTACCCAATCGAGGCGAAATCCTGGTCACCGAACGCATGCGACCGTTGCTTGACCTGCCCACCACGTATCTGCGCCAGACCGGTGAGGGCTCGATACTGATGGGCGATTCCCATGAAGATGTCGGCTTCGATGATGGCACCGAAACGCCGGTGCTGGCTCAAATCGCCCAGCGTGCCGTACGCGCATTGCCGGCACTTGCCAATACCCGAGTTGTTCGCAGCTGGGGAGCGTTACGGGTCATGACACCCGATGGCTACCCGCTTTATCAAGCATCCGAAAGCCACCCCGGGGCCTTTGTCGCCTGTTGCCATAGCGGCGTGACGCTGGCCGCCGCTCATGCGAAATGTCTGGCGCCCTGGTTCGCAGGCGCTGAAGCACCTTCTGAGATTACCCCTTTTACTGCGGAGAGATTCCATGTTCAAACGTCTATCCCCGCCTGAAGCCACTAACGAAGCGGTAGTAACTTTCCGCTTTGATGAGCAGACCGTGACGGCTCGCCCTGGCGATACAGTCGCTGCGGCATTACTCACTTCGGGTATTAGTATCTGCCGGAGTACGCCGGTTAGTAATGCCCCTCGTGCTCCTTACTGCATGATGGGTGTGTGCTTTGAATGTTTGGTGGAAGTTGATGGCAATCCCAATGTTCAGGCCTGCCAAGCGGAAGTTCGCGATGGGATGCATGTCCATACACAGCAGGGTGCCAGGAGATTAACTTCATGATTACGCATGACCTAGTTATTCTCGGTACCGGCCCAGCAGGTATGGCCGCAGCAACTACTGCCCTCGAACATGGCATTACGCCGGTGGTAATAGATGAGCAGCCTGCGGCGGGTGGTCAAATTTATCGTGCATTGGAACGTACACCTGTGCTCGATCGGCGGATTCTTGGCGAGGATTACTGGTCTGGTGAGTCTCTAATCAAGGGGCTTAAAGACCCTCAAATTGACTACCGCCCTGCATCCACCGTGTGGCAATTGACCCGGCAGCGCGAAATAGGGCTATTGCATGATGACAAGGCAGAAATGATCTGTGCGCGACATATCATTCTTGCTACAGGAGCCATGGAGCGGCCTATGCCAATAGCTGGTTGGACATTGCCAGGGGTCATGACAGCAGGAAGTGGTCAAATATTGCTCAAGAGTGCCGGGGCTGTGCCCCAGGCACCAGTCGTACTAGCCGGCTGTGGCCCCTTATTATTGCTGCTGGCCACTCAGTATCTTCGCGCAGGTGTCGAGATAGCGGCCATTCTTGATACAACGCCACGGGATCGCTATCGCGCCGCTCTCAAGCATGTTCCCGGTGCGTTACGTAATGTCAGCACTTTATTAAAAGGGGTGGGACTATTACGTGAACTACGTCGTGCAGGTGTTCGCCACATTAGAGGTGTAAGCGCTCTGCGTGCCGAAGGTAGTGGTCAGTTGGAGCGCGTTTTATGGAAGCAACAGGGCGATGATAATTGGCAGACACTTGAAACGCCTACCTTGCTGCTTCATCAAGGCGTTATCCCCAATACCCAAATCACTCGGGCGGTGGATTGCCACCATGAGTGGGATGAGCAGCAATTAGCTTGGCGACCACGTCTGGATGAGTGGCTGGGCACTGATATCCCAGGTATTGCCGTAGCGGGTGATGGAGGCGGTATCGTAGGAGCCAAGGCCGCGGCCATGCAAGGTCAATTAGCGGGGCTGGGGGCTGCCCTGGCGCTAGGTAAATTAACCTTGGAGAACAGTACTGAACGCGCCCAACCAATTCGTAAAGCACTCGCGCGTGACACCGCTATTAGGCCTTTTCTCGATGTGTTGTATAGACCTGCAAAACAATGGCGCTTACCCGATGACGATACGCTAGCCTGCCGATGCGAAGAGGTAACCGGCGGAGAAATCCGGCGTATGGCTGACATGGGCTGCCGGGGGCCCAACCAAACTAAGTCATTCACTCGTTGTGGCATGGGGCCGTGTCAAGGCCGTATGTGCGGTATTACCGTGAGCGAACTGCTAGCAGATGCCAATCAGCAGAGTGTTGAAGAAACCGGCTATTACAGACTGCGACCACCTTTCAAACCGATCACCCTCGGACAGCTTGCAAAGGCGGCGGAGGAAGGCTGATGGCTCGGCGCGTAGTTATTGTGGGCGCTGGCTTTCATGGCTGCAGTGCCGCGCTGCGGTTAAGTCTCCAAGGGTACGAAGTCACTGTCATCGACAAGGCCTATGCAGGCCGTCACGCCTCGGGCGTCAATGCAGGTGGTGTGAGGCGTTTAGGCCGACACCCTGCAGAGATCCCGTTGGCAGTAGCAGCTTGGGAGCGCTGGCAGTGCATGACCGACATCGTCGGTGACGACTGCGGATTTCGCCCCGTCGGGCAGGTCAAGGTGGCCGAAAACGATAAGGACATGGCCATCCTTGCCGACCGCGAGCGCCAGGTACGTGACCTGGGGTTTCACCATGAAGTCCTGATCGGCCGTGACGAGTTACACCGTCGGTTGCCAGCATTGGCCGACCACTGCCCGGGAGCGCTGGCGTGCGATGGCGATGGTTTTGCCAACCCCTATCGCACCGTTACCGCCTGGCGTCGAGAGGCCGAACGCCAGGGAGTCCGATTCCGTGAAGGTATCGAGATAACCGCCATTGAGTCCAAGGGAAACGGCTGGCGGCTGAGCGGCGGCGGTGAGCATTTCGATGCCGACTTGCTTGTCAATTGTGCTGGCGCTTGGGCAGGAGAGCTTTGCAAATGGTTAGGAGAGCCGGTTCCTCTCACTGCTGAAGCTCCCATGTTAATGATCACTGAGCGACTATCGCCATTTTTAGGAACAGTAGTGGGTGCCACTTCGCGGCCATTATCTTTTAAGCAGTTTGAGAACGGTACTGTTTTGATTGGAGGAGGGGTGCGCGGTGACGTAGATTCTGTTCGCCATGTGGCCGAAACCCGCTTGGATGGGCTGGCGGAGAATGCCGATACCGTCGTCAGCCTGTTTCCGTTCATGAAAGAGGCACGCATCATGCGAACCTGGGCAGGCGTTGAGGCAGTCATGAAGGATCACATTCCTGTCATCGGTCTCAGCAGTCAACACGATAATGTTATTCACGCTTTTGGGTTCTCAGCTCACGGCTATCAGTTAGGCCCCATTACTGGAGAAATAGTCGCCGACCTTGCCATGGAGCGAGAGCCCAAGCTCCCCATCACTCCTTTCTCTATTCAAAGATTTCAAACACCTTGTCCTGAATAGGACGAGTTAACGTACGCCAATTAAGGCAAACTGGAGAGTATTATGATTAAACGACATATCCAAACACCTATTATGCACCGCGCTGTAGAAGCGAATGGCTTTGTTTTCTTTGGTGGAATAATTGCTGATGATCTTACGCTTGATATGGCAGGTCAAACACGCCAAGTGCTTGATAAATTAGAAAGCTATCTAGCCGAAGCAGGTACAGATAATAAGCGAATCGTTACCGCAACTGCCTATGTCTCTGACTTGAACCTTAAGAAAGGTATGAACGATGTGTGGACTCAATGGTTTGAGGCTGACCATCTACCAGCCCGAGCGACATTAGGTGTTGCTGACCTTGGCGAGAATGTACTTTTAGAATTAGTAGTGACTGCGGTTAAGTAATTGCGTAACACTATTGCTGGCGAATTTTTACGCCAGCAATAGTGCTTGATTGCTCTACCTACTAACCACGAATACCCAGCGCTTCACGCTGATGGTCACGTAACGCATCGCCTGCCTTCTCGGCCAAGTCGAGCATGCCGTTTAGCTCGGCGCGGGTGAACGCACCCGCCTCGGCGGTGCCCTGTACTTCGATCAGCTCGCCGCTTTCGGTCATTACTACGTTTAGATCGGTATCGGCTTTACTGTCTTCCGGGTAGTCCAGATCCAGCACCGGCACACCTTTATAAATGCCCACGGAGATTGCGCTCACCAACTGCTTGAAAGGATCGCTTTTGATCTTCTTCTCGCGCTGCAGGTAGCGGATCGCATCGATCAGCGCTACGCAGCCACCGGTGATCGCCGCGGTGCGGGTGCCGCCGTCGGCCTGGATCACATCGCAATCCACGGTGATGGTGAACTCACCCAGCTTTTTCAAATTGACCGCTGCGCGCAGGCTGCGGCCAATCAAGCGCTGAATTTCCAGCGTGCGGCCGCCCTGCTTACCCTGGGTCGCTTCGCGGTTGCTGCGCGAATGCGTCGCGCGGGGCAGCATACCGTACTCAGCCGTTACCCAACCCTGATTCTTACCGCGCAGCCAACGCGGTACAGTGGCTTCTACGCTGGCGTTACACAGCACCTTGGTATCACCAAACTCCACCAGTACAGAACCTTCCGCATGGCGGGTGTAGTCGCGGGTCAGGCGAATGTCGCGGAGCTGGTCGGCCTCGCGGCCGCTGGGGCGCACTACATCAGGACGCTTAGCACTGCTCACAAATAGTACCTCTCAATAAACGCACAACTAGGAAAAGCCCTCCATTGTACACGTCTGAGGGTGCGCTGATTGGCTTAACGTCCAGCTAGCGTCATGAAGTAGGTTGGTTAGGTCAGTCGAGACGCCCTTCGTAAAGTTTCTTGAAAGCGGTATAACGCGCAGTGTGCAGTGCTTGCATTGCCAGGTCAGGCTCTAATGTTTGTTCGCCTGGGGTGAGGCCATTGGCAACGCTGAGCATCTCACCGTTGGCTTGGGCAGCCAGGGCCGCCACGGCTACTCCAAGTAGTACGGGTTCCGGCGCATCCGCCAGCACAACCCGGCAACCGGTACCGTCGGCATAGAGCTTGCGCAGCAGTGTTGAACGTCCATGCCCTCCGCTGAGGTGCAGGGTATCGATGGCATAACCATGGGCATTCATACGCTCTATGATGGCGCGGGTGCCGTAAACCAGCGAGGTGGCTGCCGCCCAATAGACCTTGATAAAGCTCTCGCGAGGCGTATCGAGGGTCAATCCAGTGATGGCGCCGCGAATTTCCGGATCGGCCAAGGGTGAGCGGTTGCCAATGAAGTCAGGACACACATGGATGTCAGGGGCAGGGTCACCGGTTGCCAAGCGCTCGAGTAGAAGGTCTGATAACGCGCCGTGAAGATCGTCGCCGAATTCACTGCTTGCTGAAAATAGGGCTGCCAGGTGATCTAGAAGGGCACCGGTAATGCTTTGCCCCCCTTCGTTGGCGACAAAACCGTCGCATAGCGCCCCCGGATAGGGGCCCCACACGCCGGGCACTTCTCGCCGCACGGGCTGGGCGCCGATATGACAAGTGGAAGTGCCGCCAATCACGGCAAGCCGGCGCTCGGGAGTGTCAGCGAGGCTTCTGCCTAGTGTGCCCAGCGCACCCGCATAAGCATCAATCATGCCCACTGCGAAGGTACACCGAGTCGTCAGTCCCAAGTCGTCAGCGGCTTCTTCGGTCAACTGCCCAAGCGCTACGCCCACGGGGAGAGCTTGTTCGGGCAGGCGGGCGCACTCGAGTACATCCTGCATATCGATCTGGTTTAGAAAGTCATGATCCCAGCCATGTCCAGGGCGCGGGTCAAATGTCCACTTGCAGGCGAGCATGCAGACCGAGCGTTCAAGCGAGCCGGTGCATTTAAAGCCCAGCCAATCGCCTAGGTCACCCGCATAGCCGATCTCTGCATAGAGCTCGGGTCGGTGCCGCTTCAACCACATGAGCTTAGGCATCTGCATCTCGGGAGACATGATGCCCCCCAGATTGCGCAGTGGCGCTGCCTGGGTAGCCGTGCACTCAGCGGCTTCTGCGGTTGCCCGATGATCCATCCACACAATGATATTCCACGCTTCATCACCCGGTGAGAGCGCTAGCGGCTTATCCTGCTTATCAAGGAGCACCAACGAGCAGGTGGCGCTCACCGACATACTGGTGATGGAATCGGACGTCACGTTGGCAGCCTCGCGGGCGCGCTGGGTCGCGCTGCATACCGCGCGCCAGATATCCGTTGAGCTTTGCTCCACGTGGTGCTCGGCAGGGCGATGCATTGCAATCGGTGTTTTCGCTTCGGCTAGCATCACGCCATCCGGCGTGAAAATGCCTGCTCGGGCGCTGCCAGTGCCGATATCGATGCCTAGAACATGTGCTTGATGACTCATGGGAAAACCTTACTCACGACTGTTTAATAAATGGCATACGCAGTGCCATTACAATAATTAGAAAAGCCCCCCATACCGCAGTGGCCAGATGCTGGCTGGCGCCCATCAGGTTCATGCCGGAAGCGATGACCTGCAGGCTCATCAAGCCCAACACCAGGGGCAGTACGCGGCCAAAGCCACCAAAGGGGTTTGCCCCGGCCAGAAAACAGGCCAAAACCGTAATCAGTAGGTAGCTCTCGCCGTGGCCTACGCGTACCGAGTTAAAGCGGGCGAGCATCACCATGCCCGCCAACCCTGCCAAAATGCCGGAAATTGTGTAGACGGTGATTAGCACGCGCTTGACGTTAATGCCCGAGTACTCCGTCGCGCGGGGGTTGGAGCCCAGCATATAAATCGAGAAGCCAGTGCGGGTGAAATGCATGATATAGATCAACCCTGCAGCAGCCGCGAGAAAGATCAGCATGGGGATGGGGATGCCCAGAACACTGCCGCTACCGAGGGTTTGAAATACCTCCGGCATGCCTGAAATACCGCCACCGCGGGTTAAAAATTCACCTGCCCCCTGGAGAAAAATCATCGCGCCCAGCGATACTAAAATGGGGTGGGCGCCCACATAGGCAACGATAACGCCAATCAAAAAGCCTGCGGCAGCGCCAACGGCAAGCCCGGCGATAATCGCCATGGGAACGCTTAGCAGGCCCATGCCGGCCAGTAGCCCCTGTACCAGCCAGGCGGTCATCAGCCCTGCGATATTGGCGGTAAAGGTAACCGAGAGGTTCAGGCCACCGGAAATGATGGGCAGCAGCATCGCCAGTGAGAGTAACCCCAACTCCGGCAACTGCATCGACATCGAGCCAAAATTAGTGGCGGTCAGAAAGCCCGGTGCCAGTAGCGAGAAGAGGCCAATACTGCCGATAAGCAGAGCCGTCATGGCGGCCACTTCAATGGTATCGCCACCCAGGCGGAGTCCGGTCGTAGAGGGCTGTTTATTCATACGTTCCTCGCCTTGGTGGTGCGGGGCAACAGGTTGCCTAGGTTGCTGGTGGTGATCGCAATCAAGATGATCAGCCCGACAATCATGCGGAAGGCGTAAGGAGTGACGCCCAGCAGATTCAGGCCGTTTTGGACGACGGCGAGAAGCAGCACGCCCAGTACGGCGCCGAGTACTGAGCCGCGCCCGCCTCCCAGGGTGGCGCCGCCTAGCACGACAGCCGCCAGAATTGGCAACTCCTGGCCTATCAAGGCGTTGGGCACGACCTCTTGTACGATATGTGCCTGCATCAGGCCTGCCATCCCCGCGCATAGCCCCAGCCAGCCGTAGGCAAAGGCATGGATCTTCCAGACACTAACGCCAGAGCGGCGAGCTGACTCGGGACTTGATCCGAAACCGTAGATCGCGCGACCAAAACCGGTACGGGCCAGAATGAACCAAGTGAGTATGACCATCACCACCATGACGGCAGCGGGTAAATAGAGCGTGGCTGATCCGCGTTCGGCGGGTAGGTCAAGCAGCGGAACGGAGTAGTAGAGCCAATCGGGAATATCGTAGATGGAGACTCCCCTGGTGAAGTACATCAAGAGGCCGAAAAACAGGTTAAATGTGCCGATGGTGACGATGATCGAAACGATTCGAAAGCGATGGATCAGCAGCGCATTGAAGAGCCCCAGTAGCATGCCAACCAGCATCGAAAGCAGGATGCCAAGCAACCAGTTGCCCCCACCCAGGTAATTCATCAGCAGTGACAGCACCACGTACTGCACCACGGACGCCGCCACTGCGAAGGAAATATCTATTCCACCCGCGATCAAAACAACGACCAGGCCCACTGCAAAGATGATATTAACCGACTGATTGTTAAGCAGGTCGAACAGGTTTTGTAAGGTTAGAAAGCTGTTGGTCGCTAGTGCCAACACCACGCACAGCAACATGAGGATACAAAAGAGAGTACCTTCAGTGCCGATCCTTCTGTTTAGCCGTCGTTTATGCATTGATGATCGCCTCCAGCGCCTCTTCCGTGGTCTCCACAGGTATCACCTCGGAGTAGATGCGCCCCTCGCGCAATACGAGCGCGCGATCTGCGTTCATCCAGATTTCTCCTGCCTCATCCGAAATCAGAATGATGGCCATGCCCTGGTCGGCAAGATTCCTGATGATGTCAAAAATACCGGCTTTAGCGCCTACATCGACGCCAATCGTCGGGCAGTCAAGAATGAGAACGTCGGGTTCAGTGGCTAGCCATTTGGCGAGTGCAATGCGTTGTTGATTGCCGCCAGATAATGAGGAGACCGCAAGCTCGGCGTCACTCACCTTGGTTTTAAGCTGCTCAATCCAGTGGGCGGTCAGCGCCTTGATGCGCTTAGGGGAGAGAAAGAAACGCGGTTTTTCCAGTTTTGGTAGTACTGTCACTGCGGTATTCATATTGATGGATTGGTTTTGCACCAGGCCAAGGTTGAGTCGGTCTTCAGAGAGGTAGGCAATGCGATGGCGCACGGCATCGCGGTTGGAGCGAAGCGTCAGCGGCTGCCCCTCTTTTAGCAACTGCCCTGAAGTGGGCTGGGTCATCCCAAAAATCGTGTGGGCTATTTCGGTACGCCCTGCGCCCAGCAAGCCCGTCAGGCCAAGAATTTCACCGCGATGCAGAGTGAAAGAGACATTTTCGAATTCCCCTTCACGACTTAAGTTTTTAAGCTCCAGTACCGGGGCGCCTTGGTGTGTTTCAGCACGAGGGGTGAACTCAAGTTCCAGCCCGGTCATCAGGGTTGAAAGTCGTGCCTGGGTCATCCCCTCGGTGGGATAGGTGCCGACCAACTTCCCGTTGCGGAGCACGGTGACGCGTTGGCACACCTCCAGCACTTCCACCAGCCGGTGGCTGACCAAGACAATGGAAATGCCTTTCGCCGCCAGTGAACGGGTAATGCCCAGCAGCGTTTGCACCTCTTTGTAGGTAAGCGAGGCGGTGGGCTCATCCATAAAAATGATACTGGCCCCTGCACGCAGCACGCGGCAAATGGCAACGAGTTGACGATGAGCAATCGAAAGGTCTTCAACACGGGCCATCGGATCCAGATCGAGGTCAAACTGCTGAATGATCTCGCGGGATTGCGTCAGCGCCTCTTTATAGGAAATTGGCCGCCATGGTTGGGCAACGTAGTCATCAAAGACGATATTTTCCGCGACGGTCAGGTGCGGGAACAGCGCGAGGTCTTGCCAGATAACGTGGATACCCCGGCTGCGTGCCTCTTTCGGGCTAATGGCAGAGAGGGTTTCATCGCCAAACGTGAACTCAACGCCTGGTTCAGGCTTGTAAACACCGTTGATAATTTTAATGAGGGTGCTTTTGCCGCAGCCGTTTTCACCCGCTAGGCAAAGCACCTCACCCCGGCGAAGTTCGAATTCGACATTATCGAGGACTCGGCTTTGTCCGAACACTTTGCTGACGTGGCGCGCTCGAATTGCGATATCGCCCATTGGAGGCTCCTTTCTTAACATCACTGCCGCACTCCTCAGGAGCGCGGCAGTCTCTGCACGATCAATAAGCGCGGTTTTAAAGGCCGAGTTCTGCCAGCTCATCCACGGTATCTTTGCTCAGCTTGAGTGGCTGTGAGGCAAAGATCGTTTTGCCATCCAGGGTGATTTCACCCAGTACCGGCAAGTCAGCGCCATCACTAATTTCTTCGCCGTTATAGAGCATCTCACCCAGGGCAACGAACGCTTTGCCCGCCTCCAAAGGGCTCCACTGGAAACCACCGGTAATAACACCTTCGTGCACCAGACGGCGCCCCTGGCCCGGAGAGAACAGGCCCATAACGGCTACGTCCCCTTCCATACCACGCTCTTTCACAGCCCGAGCAGCGCCGATGGTTCCCTGGCTACCAAACGACATGATGCCGGCCAAGTCTTCGTGGGCCCGCAGCAAGTCCAGGGTGGTGTTGCGGCTGTCATCGACGCTTTCGGCAACGCCGAAACGATCAGCGGCTTGAGTCAAGCCCGAGCAGTTATCATCGAGCCAGTTCACGGCAGCATCGGCCCAAGCGTTATGAGCGGGCACGCTGAGGCCGCCCACGTATACGGCATAAGAGCCTTCGCAGCCGGTGGTGTCAGCCAATAGCTTGGCGTGCTCTTCACCTAACTGCTGCGCTGAAATCATTTCAAAGTCGTAGTCGATGTTGACCGATTCAGGGCTTTCGTGTGTCAGCACGATAATTCCCTGATCACGTGCCCGCTCCAATACCGGCTCAAGAACCTCGCGATCGTTTGGAACGACACCAATGACATCAACGCCACGGCTGATCAGATCCTCTATCGCACGCACCTGCAGGGCGGGGTCAGCACTGGTGGGGCCCACCATATAGGCTTCTACTCCAAGCTCTTCACCCATTTGTTCGATGCCCATTTCCATGGCATTGAACCAGGGGATGCCACCCACTTTGGCGACCACGGCAATCGTAGGAGACTCCTGCGCCATTGCGCCAGTGCTGCCGATAATGCCTGTTAGCGTAGCTGCGGTAAGAAGTGCTTTGTATTTCATTGTGATTTCCTGCTTGCTGTTGGCTGACCCAGTCAGTGGAATAGCGTGCATTGAAGCGTTTTAATAGTGCTGCTGTACGTTGCGTCATGGTCAAATGAAATGGCGCAGACGCTTCCGAGCCTCACAATGCATAGGAATTTAATGCATAAGAACTTAATGCATAGGAACTTTACACAGTGCTGGATACGTTGAGTGGTACTTAAGCGATGCGTCATCGCTATCGTTATTGTCATTTTATCAAGTATGCACAATCGGTTGTGCATAACGTAGGATTGATCTATTACAGCATCACGTCAATGCTACTTTTATCTAATCCCAAGGAGCTGCCACGTGGTTAGCGACTCTTCATCCAAGCGGCTGACTATTTACGACCTGGCGAGGTTGGCAGAAACATCGCCCAGTACCGTCAGTGCCGTGCTCAACGGCACTTGGCAGCGCCGTCGCATCAGCAAGAAACTGGCCAGTAAAATTCTGTCGCTCGCCCAGTCGGAAGGCTATTCGGCCAACATGCAGGCCCGTGCCTTGCGGCGCGAGCGCTCAGGTATCATCGGCATGATCCTGCCGCTGTACGACAACCGCTATTTCAGTTCGATAGCCCAACACTTCGAATCAGAAGCACGTCGACGGGGGCTGTTTGCGATTGTTTCGTGTACGAATCGAGATCCCAAGCAAGAGTGTGAAGCTGCCCGTATGATGCTTGCTTACCGTGTCGAGTGCCTGGTATGCACCGGCGCAACGGATCCCGATACGATTGCGCAGATGTGTGCAGAGAGCAGCGTGCAAAGCATTAATCTCGACCTTCCTGGCAGTAAGGCCCCGTCGGTGATTTCCAATAACCGTGAGGGCGCGCGGCAGCTCACCCATGCCATCCTCAACCGCCTGGCTGAAGAGAAGCGCAGTGACGACCCTGTGCTATTTATTGGCGGCCGTGATGAAGATCACAATACCCGCGAGCGTATAGCCGGCTTCAAGCAAGCGAGAAAGGAAGTGGGATTGGCGACGGCGGAAGAGAATATCCTCCCCTGTGATTATGCTGCTGATAAGGCTCAGGCTGCACTTGAAAGGTATATGCTTAAGCGGTCTACCCCGCCCAGCGCTATGTTCGTCAACTCGACGATTTCTCTTGAAGGCATCGTTCGCGGGTTACAGCTAAATGGCTATTATCTAGATGACATTATTTTTGGTTGTTTTGACTGGGATCCCCTGGCCGCTGCCTTTCATCCGCGCTTGATGATGGTGCGGCAAAATGTAATCGAGATGATCGACCGCGTCTTCGAACTGATTGATACGCCACCGCAGGATCCGCATCTGCTCATAGAGGTTCAGCCAGAAATAATGGGTGTTTGATGCGCTCTTTTGCAAAGCATTTACTGAATCGAATGAATAGGCTAGCCATTTAGATTCGACTGTTGGCAATGCTTTATACACCTTTATTCACTACCAGGATGAAACATGGCCACTTCCAGCCGCGTACACAGCATGACCGCCTTTGCCCGCACCGAGCAGGCTGCCCCGTTTGGCACGCTGCAGGTGGAAATTCGCTCAGTGAATCAGCGCTATTTAGAGCCTCACTTCCGCCTGCACGAAAGCCTGCGTGACTTAGAGCCAGTGCTGCGTGAAGCGCTGCGCACCCGTTTAGCCCGTGGCAAAGTCGAGTGCAGTGTTCGCTTTGAGAGCGCCGAAACCGCCCAAGCCCCCGCCGTTAACAGCGTCCGCCTAGCCGCCATTGCGGATGCGCTAACCGCCATTCAGCAGCAAGTGCCCAGCGCCGTGCCGCCCACCACGCTGGCGCTACTCAACCAGCCCGGCGTGATGGAAACCCAGCACCTTGACCAAGACGCCATCAAGACCGCCGCCAAAGCGCTGTTTGATCAAGCACTGAATGAGCTGATCGACGCCCGTGCCCGTGAAGGCGAAAAGCTCGCCGAGATGATCACCACCCGCCTGGCGGCGGTAAGCGAGCAAGTGACCACCGTGCGTAGCTTATTGCCACAGATTCTAGAGCGCCAACGCGCCCAACTGCTGGAGCGTTTAGAAATCGCCAAGACCGAACTCGACCCCCAGCGCCTGGAGGCCGAACTGGTATTGGTGGCGCAAAAAGCTGATGTGGACGAAGAACTAGATCGCCTGACCGCGCATATCGAAGAAGTAAGCCACCAGCTCGCCCAGAAAGGCCCCAAAGGCCGCCGCCTGGACTTCCTGATGCAGGAGCTTAACCGCGAAGCCAACACGCTCTCGTCAAAATCGGTAGTGGCTGAGACGACCCGCTGCGCGGTTGAGCTGAAGGTGTTGATCGAGCAGATGCGGGAGCAGATTCAGAATATTGAGTGAAACAGTTGAGCAAAGTAGCTGTAACAGGATGCGGAGCAGTTTGTTAACACCCTTTCCCAACCCGCTCCCTTACAGCCCCAGCAACTCTCTAACCGGCAAGTGGCTTGTCGCCTTCATTTCTCGCAGGGAAATATTGGAACGGATGCTCGATACCCCAGGCAGTTGGCGTAGCACCTGCTCTACGAAGTGGCTGTAATCATCGAGGTCGCGGGCGATAACCTGTAGCAGGAAGTCCGCTTCGCCGGTGGTGTTATGGCAACTGAGTACCCGGGAGCTGGCCTGGATAATGCGCTCGAACTCCGCGGTGGCCGCTTCGCTGTGCTGGGTGCAGGTGATCTGTACAAATGCCAGCACATTACCGCCAAGCTTTTGCCGGTTCAGCGTGGCTTGGTAGCCTTCGATCACGCCCAACTCCTCCAGACGTTTATGGCGTCGCCAACAGGTGGCTTCGCTCATCCCCAGCCGCTCGGCCAGCTTGGCGATGGATAGCCGACCATCGGCTTGAAGGCTATCGACTATTTGGGCGTCTACTTTATCCAGCTGGCTCATTTGAAGAACTCTTTCATATTTATGTGATTAGTGGAAAGAGTGCTTCAAAATCAGTCTATTTGTCCATTTATCAGAAAAGTAATTTCAGGCGTGGTTGGTTATATTGAATCAACTAAAAGCACCTAGGAGTTACTCATGAAAGCGGTTGTTTTTGAGCAATTTTCCGCTCCACCCCAGATTCAACACCTGCCTGACCCTACGCCTGAGTCGCATGGCGTGGTGGTGAAGGTAATGGCCAATGGAGTGTGCCGCAGCGACTGGCATGGCTGGGTGGGGCACGATAGCGATATCCAGCTACCCCATGTGCCAGGGCACGAGCTGGCAGGCGTAGTCGAAGCCGTGGGTAAAGACGTACAGAAATGGCGCATTGGCGACCGCGTCACGGTGCCGTTCGTGGGTGGGTGCGGCACTTGCCCAGAGTGCCACTCCGGCAATCATCAGGTGTGCGATAGCCAGTTTCAGCCCGGTTTTACACACTGGGGCTCCTTTGCAGAGTATGTGAGTATTCACTACGCTGACGTTAATTTAGTCGCATTACCCGAGACGCTCGATTTTGCAACGGCCGCCAGCTTGGGCTGTCGCTTCGTTACTTCATTTCGGGCGGTGGTCGATCAGGGGAAAACATCGGCCGGGCAGTGGGTGGCGGTTCATGGCTGCGGTGGTGTGGGTCTTTCTGCCGTGATGATTGCCAATGCTATCGGCGCTAACGTGGTTGCCATCGATATTTCAGAAGATGCGCTTAATCTAGCCCGTCAATTAGGTGCCGTTGCCACGGTGAATGCCGCCAAGGTCGCCAATGTGGTGGAAGCGGTGGCCGAAATCACCCGGGGAGGCGCTCATGTATCCCTGGATGCGCTAGGCCACCCGACGACCTGTTTTAACTCCATCAGCAACCTGCGTAAACGGGGCAAGCATATTCAGGTTGGGCTGATGTTGGCTGAGAACAGCACCCCCGCTATTCCCATGAGCAAGGTGATCGCCAATGAGCTTGAAATACTCGGCAGCCATGGCATGCAGGCACACCGTTATGACGCCATGCTGGCGATGATTCAATCTGGCAAGCTGGCGCCGGAAAAGCTGATTGGCAAGCGGATTACGCTTGAACAGTCGATTGATGCGCTGATGAATATGGATAAGTTTGAAGGGGCGGGTGTAACGGTGGTGACCGAGTTTTGAAATCATGGTTTGGCGTTTAGCCCTATAGGATGGCGGCGTTTTTTTCCAAACTCAGGCCGGGCGATCACCATCAACCGCAAAGCCACCAGCATATCTTTAGTCCCTACTATTAACGGCCTAAACACCTGGGAGCAGGCGATTAGGCCTGCTGGCTCACTAACAGGCGCTCACCTCTACGCTTCTGCTTGGCATGCTGGGCTTTCAGGGGCGCACAGGAATGTGTGGTAATACCTTTTTAGTCGATGCTGCGGCAAAGATCCCTCGCAGCCATTTGGCCACTGACTCAAGGGCAGCGTGGTCGCCGAAACGTGCATGCCGAACCAACTGATAGCGCAGCCCGGGCAGGTTTGGCCCGAAAGGCACCTCCAGTACGCTGCGCTCGAGTTCCGCCTTTACCAGGGTCAGGCTAAGTAATGCCACACCCTGGCCAGCGATAGCGGCCTGGATGGCATGGCTCTCGTCGGAAAAGATCAGGCTGGGCCCTAGGTCGGTAATAGTGCCGCCCGCGGCCTGGCACCAGTGCTGCCACGACGGTAGACCCAGCGTAGCGCAGTACCAGTCGAAAACGATATGGCGAACCGTTTTCAAATCTTCGTATCCGCTTAGATTCAACTGCGGGCTAGCTACCAGGGCAAAAGTGTCTTCGGCCAATACGTCCACCTCATGCTCCGGGTAAGGGCCCATGCCGTAGCGAATCGCCAGCGCAGCACCACGTGAAAGATCCAGGGGGGCTTCGCTAGCGTGAATGCGCAAGTCGATCTCGGGGTTCTGGGCATGGAAGTCGGTCAGCCGAGGCAACAGCCACTGGCTGGCGAAAGCCGGAGTGCAGGAGAGCGTGACACTGCCGCCATTACCCTGCTCACGCAGTGCCTCCAGGGCGTCGCTGAAGGTATCGAAGCCACGTTGTAACACCGGGAACAAGTGCTCCGCCGCTGGCGTTGGCACCACCCTGCGTATGCGGCGCTCGAACAAGGCTACGCCCAGCAGCGCTTCCAGTTCGCGCACCTGATGGCTGATGGCCGCCGGTGTAACGGCCAGCTCTTCGGCAGCCTGCTTGAAGCTACGATGACGCGCCGCCGCCTCGAAGGCGCGCAGTTGGGAGAGTGGCAGTCGGCGTCGATGCATATGGGCCCTTTGTGTAAATGTTTTATAGACAAATTCAGCTTGTCTATCTTTCAAGAATAGATCGTTTGTCGAACCGCTGTCATGTGGAGGATCCTGTTATCCACGCAACACCATAGATGAATTTAACTGACAGGAGACTCCTTCATGGCTAATCTACTTCACTTAGATGCCAGCGCGCGCCCCGGCCGTTCTGGTGTCGATTCTCACGGTTCCCACTCCCGGCGCCTCAGTGCCCATTTCGTCGAACAATGGCAGCAGGCGCGCCCTGGTGACCGCATCCTCTATCGCGACCTAGGTCAGCACCCGCCGCGGCCCGTTAGCGGCGACTGGATTCATGCTGCATTCACCAAGCCGGAGGCACGCGAGCCCTGGATGCTCGATGCCCTGTCTGAGAGCGATACTCTGGTCGATGAGCTGCTGGAAGCCGATGTGATTGTCGCCGGTGTGCCAATGTATAACTTCGGCGTTCCCGCCGGATTCAAGGCTTATATCGATAATATCGTGCGGGTCGGGCGCACCTTCGGTTTCGACCGCTCGCGCCAGGGGCTGCCCTACTGGCCTATGCTGACCGACATGCACAAACAGATGGTAGTGCTGGGTTCCCGGGGTGACTACGGCTACGAACCAGGCGAACGCATGGCCCATGCTAACCACGTCGAACCGCATATTCGTACTGTGTTCGGCTACCTAGGCATAGATAAAGTGCACGGTATTGCAGTGGAGTATGACGAATTTGGTGATGAACGCCTGCAGAAGTCGCTGGCTCAAGCTGAGAGGAATATAAAGGCACTGGTGGCGGAACTAGGTAGATCTCTTACATAGAAGCCGATGAGTGAGCTAAGGCAAGCAGGACACGTCGTGTGTGAACCTGCTTATCGTTGCGGTGGGCCCAGAGGGTGCGAATTTCAACGGGTGAGGCGGTTACGTATTAGTAAGTAGATGTATGTTGGCAAAGCAATTACCCATCAATTTCCTGCAACGAAGCGAGGCAAATTATTCGCTCCTCATCATCGGGCTGAGGTTTTACGCTGGGCGATATTGATAAGGAGTAAGTTATGCCAGCAAACACTAACCAAGCCGTGCGCCGTGTCATCGCCCAGCACCCGGCCAAGCGCGATGATATTGGCGATTTAACCACTCGTCGGCCGCTGCCGGGGCCAGGGCTGGATCAGCTTGATCCGTTTCTGTTTCTCAACCACCACGGCCCGCAGACGTACCCGGCTAATAACCATGGGCTGCCCTTTGGCCCGCACCCCCACCGGGGCTTTGAAACGGTGACCTTTATTCTCGAGGGCTCGCTTGCCCATGCGGACAGCGCCAGGCATCAAAGCGTGATCAATGCGGGCGGCGTGCAGTGGATGACCGCGGGCAGCGGTATTGTGCATGCGGAAATTTCGCCACCGGAGTTTCTGCGCGATGGTGGCCCGCTGGAAATTTTACAGCTATGGGTCAACCTGCCTGCGCGCTTGAAAATGAGTGAGCCGCGCTACGTGGGCCTGCAGCAGGAGTCGATTCCTTCCATTGCACTGCCGGGGGGCGGGGAACTGAATCTGATCGCCGGGGAGTGGCAGGGCGACACAGGCCCTATCGAAACGCTAACGGGGATATTTATGTCGACGTTGCGGCTGCCTGCCGGTAGTCGCGCGCAACTACCTGTGGCGCCGGGACGGCAGGTGTTTCTTTACGTAGTGGACGGCGATGTCTCAGTAGGCGGCGAGTCAGTTAAGCCGCACCATCTTATTGAAGTAGATCGCGACGGCGATAGCCTCGATATTGAAGCCAGCAGCGATGCACGTCTGCTGTTTGGCCATGGTGATATGATCGACGAACCCGTCTACTCCCACGGCCCCTTTGTGATGAACACCCGGGAAGAGATCGTGCAAGCGGTCGAGGACTACCAGAACGGTAAGTTTGGTGGTCTAGACGCCTAGTGCTGTTTAAATAAGACCGCTATAACGGCTCGCCGCGATAGTAGTGCCACAGAAACAGCGAACCCACGCTGCGCCAGGGCGACCAGTGCGCCACCAACTGGCGGGCTTGCTTAGGCGTGGGTTTGTCCTCCATGCCTTTTAAGCGGCCGAGCGCCACTCGCAGAGCAAGGTCATCAGCGGGGAAAATGTCCGGGCGTTGTAGCGAGAACATGAGGTAGATCTCCGCACTCCAGCGGCCAAACCCACGTAGCTGGGTAATCGCGGCAATCGCCTCGTCGTCGCTTAGTTGTTCAAGCCCATTGGCGCTAAAGGTGCCTGCCAGCTCCGCTTCTGCCAGGCCCTTGGCGTACTCGATCTTGCGCCAGGAGAGCCCCGCATCGCGCAGCGCTTGGCCCTCTACCTCCATCACTGCCTTGGCATGCAGCTCGGGCAGCAGTGTATTGACACGACCCATAATCGCTCGAGCCGCTTCGGTAGATAGCTGTTGGCTAACGATGGTGGAGAAGAACGTCGCAAAGCCCTGGTCACGTTGGCGTGGGGCAGGTGCGCCCACCAATGGATAGGCGCGGGCAATATCCGAGTCGCACTCGGCGAGGGTTTGCATGGCCTGCTCGATGGTTTTGGGCGTCATTATTGCCTCACGCGTCTAAGTAAAAGCTTCACACTAGCAAAGCGAGCAGGTAAGGGTGAAACCTTGGCTGCTATTTACTCGATTATCTTCTTCGCCCGCTAACTTTTTAAACGCAGCGTGTTTCTACTTTCGTCTAATCCTGCGATCATTTAGCGCTAATCGAGATACTGACAGGGCGGTATCCCAAGGAGATAAGCATGCAGGATTCGACAACATCGTTATCTCAAGATCAGGCGTCGTCTCAAGGGCTGGCGCGTAATCCGCGCCTGGCCGAATTTGTGTTGGCGCTGGGCGGCTTTGGGATTGGCACCAGCGAGTTCGTCATTATGGGCCTGATGAACCGCGTGGCGGGTGATTTAGCCGTCACCGTGCCGCAAGTGGGATACGCAATAAGCAGCTACGCCCTGGGCGTGGTGGTCGGCGCGCCGCTGATTTCAGCGCTGGCCGCGCGAGTGCCAAGGCGGCTGCTATTAATTATCCTGATGCTGGTGTTTGCAGCGGGCAATATTGCCAGTGCCATGGCGCCGGGGTTCTGGTCATTTGTTGGTCTGCGTTTTCTGGCTGGCCTGCCCCACGGCGCCTATTTTGGCATCGCGGCGCTAGTGGCGGCGGGGGCGGTGCCGATTGACCAACGGGCGAGGGCTATTTCCCGCGTCATGCTGGGCTTAACCGTAGCGATTTTGATCGGTGCACCGCTGGGTACCTGGATGGGCAATCTGTTTGGCTGGCAGATCGCCTTTGCAGGCGTTGGAGGCATTGCGTTGCTTACCGCCCTGTTGATTCGCCTATATGTACCGCTGCAGCCTGTTGATGCCTTTGCAAGCCCAGCACGTGAGCTAACAGCGTTGCTTAAGCAGCGTGTCTTGGTCACGCTGGCGCTCGCCTGCATCGGCTGCGGCGGTATGTTCGCTATTTTTAGCTATGTGATGCCGACATTAACCCAGCAAGCTGGTATGAGCGAAGCCCTGGGGCCATTGGTATTGGTGATCTTTGGCCTGGGCTCGATTGCCGGGAATTTAATCGGCGGGCGTATGGCGGATAAAAACCTGATGCGCGCAATTCCGACCATCCTGCTCTGGTGTGGGGTGGTTCAGGGGCTATTTTACTTTGCCGCCAATAATGTCTGGACGGGGTTGCTGTTCGTCGGCCTGGTGGGTACCAGTATGGCGTTAGCGCCTTCACTACAAACCCGCTTAATGGATGTGGCGGAAGATGCCCAAACCATGGCGGCCTCCCTTAACCATGCAGCCTTTAACGGCGCCAATGCACTAGGGGCGTGGCTTGCCGGGCTTGCGATCAGCGCTGGCTTTAGTTGGTCGAGTACGGGGCTAGTGGGCGCTGGTTTGGCGCTCTGCGGCTTGGTGATTTTTGCCGCTGGGCGCTGGCTGGAAAAGCGTACCTATGGCGCCGTGACCCAGCGTGCCTGATGTTGCCTGACGCTGCATGGTTATCGAACAGTGATAATTAACATGGCTAAAAAGTCGAATTCTCTCTAATGTGTAAGAGCAGTAACCCATAAGGAGATGACCATGCAGATTCAGGTATTGAATTCGACACGTATAGCGACACTCGGCGCGGTAATGGCGTTAACCATTGGCTTGGCCGGTTGCGGCACCTCTACCGGAGAGCGTGCCTCTAGCGGTGCCGGTATTGGTGCAGCCGTTGGCGCGGGTGCCGCCGCCGCGACCGGTGGTAGCGTCGTTCAAGGCGCCGTTATCGGCGGTGGCGTTGGTGCTGCAACGGGGGCCGCCACGGATGCAGATGACATCAACCTGGAATAAGTAGGCGTTGATCCATTAGCGACACAGCCTAAATCCGCGCATGCCCATATGAAAGTGGTCGGCATGCGCGGCGTTGTAGTCAGGCCCTAACACATTGCCAAAGGTATCGCAGGCCCCGTCACGGGCGGCCCTTAAGAACTCACCCACCTCGCCCTCATCATTCCAATGGTTGATCAGTGTAATGCGCTGCCCATTCTCAAATTGAAACCCCGTTACATCCAGCGCTTCGGCGGTGGCGTGTTCGCTGCGTCGGCCGGTCTCACGCCCGTAAACATTACGGCAGGCAAAACTACCCACGTGGTTAACCTGATTTACCCGGCTACTCATAATCTCTTCCGCTGCAGGCTGTAACGCATGGCGTTCATACATGACCCAGGCCAGCGCCAAGGGGCAGGTCGCCACAAAACTCTGGTTAAAAGAAACGCCGCTGGCTTGCAGGCGCACGACATTGGTAAGCGGGCAGCTTGCCGTAGGGGAGTAATCTGCTAACGGCATGTAGCTAAGTTCGCCATCAGGAACGGTATCTAATGCCGCTAAACAGCCCTCACGGTCATCCGCTAGGCGGCTTAGCTTAAGTTTAGTCACTGGAGTGATAGGGTCATCAATATGCAGAGGTGCCCAGGGCGCCCAGTGGCGGGGAATCTCAATGATGCCTTTTTGCAGGGCTACGCCCAATCCAATCAAGGCTAAAATAAATAGCGTACTGCGCATGCCTACCTCCCTGTATGTCATCGCCAAACGCTACAGTCGTCGCGCTGGGTGTGCGATACTGCGCAGCTTTACTGCTCTGCTGCAGTCGCTCAACTTGCTTTTACTTCGTATTCCGCCACTTATTTTTCGCTAACTGAAGGGAAAGTACTTCATGTCCCAAGGTACGCTGTTTATCGTTTCTGCCCCGTCGGGTGCTGGCAAGACTAGCTTGGTGCGCGAGCTAATCGAAAGCCTGGATGGGATTCAAGTATCGGTGTCGCATACCACGCGTGCCAAGCGTGAGGGTGAGGTGGATGGCGTGAATTACCATTTCACCAATGTGGCCGAGTTTGAAGCGATGATCACGCGGGGTGAATTCTTTGAGTATGCCAAAGTATTTGATAATTACTACGGCACCTCGCGCCAGGCGGTAGAGGTATTGCTGGCTGCGGGGCAGGACGTCATCCTCGAAATCGATTGGCAGGGCGCCCAGCAGGTACGCGCACAAATGCCTGATGCGGTATCGATTTTTATTCTGCCGCCTTCCCGCAACGAGCTTGAGCGGCGCCTTGCTAGCCGCGGCACCGACGAGCATGCGGTGATTGCCCGGCGTATGCGCGATGCGGTGAGTGAAATGTCTCATTACCATGAATATGATTACCTCGTTGTTAACGATGACTTCACCACGGCGCTGCAGGAGTTACAGTCGCTGGTGATCAGCCGTCGCTTAAGCCTTCCGGTAATGAGCGAGCGCCACGCGCCGCTGTTGGCTGCACTCTTGTCACAGGCGCCTACGGTCGAGTAATCTATTCGGTTCTACCGTGTTTTTAAATACGGCTTTAAATGCGTTTTTTCCGCTGGGTCGATGCCGTTTTCAACTTCTTAACGGCGTCGGCCCGGTTCCGTCATAACAGGAAGGCTCCCATGGCTCGCGTAACCGTTGAAGATTGTCTTGAAAATGTTGAAAACCGTTTCAAGCTGGTAATGATTTCCACCCAGCGGGCTCGCCAGCTGGCACGCGGTTCTCGTGATGCGCTGCTACCCTGGGAAAACGATAAACCCACGGTGATGGCGCTGCGTGAAATTGCCGCAGGCCTGGTCGATCACACTGTGCTCGACGAGCCCGTTGAAGCCGCTGTTCGTCCGCGCCCAGCGATGGCGCCTACTCATATCGACGACTAACGTTTTCAACGAAACCGATAGAGGCGCGGTAGATGTTCACCATTGATGACCTGGCCGATAGGCTCGGCGGCTATTTACCCCCGGATGAGATCCAGCAGGTCAAACGCGCCTTTTACTACGCTGAGCAGGCCCATGACGGCCAGCGGCGGCGTTCCGGCGAGCCCTACGTCACCCACCCGCTTGCGGTGGCGAATATTCTTGCCAATATGCACATGGATCATCAAAGCCTGATGGCCGCCATGCTGCACGACGTTATCGAAGATACCGGGGTTTCCAAAAAAGCACTGGAGGCCCAGTTTGGTAAACCGGTAGCCGAACTGGTGGACGGGGTATCCAAACTTACCCAAATCACCTTTGAAGACAAAGCCGTCGCCCAGGCGGAGAACTTCCAGAAAATGGTGCTGGCGATGTCGCGGGATATTCGCGTCATCATCGTTAAACTGGCTGACCGGTTGCATAATATGCGAACCCTGGGCGCTCTAAGGCCGGATAAAAAGCGCCGCATCGCCCGGGAAACGTTGGAAATATATGCACGTATCGCTGGGCGGCTGGGCATCAATACGATTCGTATAGAGCTTGAGGACCTCTCCTTTCAAGCGATTCACCCTATGCGCGCGGAGCGTATCAAACGCGCCGTTGCCAGTGCGCGGGGGCATCGGCGCAGCGCTATGCGCGAAATACAGTCTTCGCTGCAAAAGAGCCTGGATGACGACGCGCTTAACGGCACGGTGGTCGGCCGCCAAAAGCATCTGCTGTCGATCTATAAAAAGATGCGCGACCAGCGTAAGCCCTTTGCCGAAATCATGGATGTATTTGGTTTTCGCATCATTACCGAAGATGTGGCCAGCTGCTACCGTATTTTAGGCGTTGTGCATAACCTCTATAAGCCGGTGCCGGGGCGTTTTAAAGACTATATTGCGATCCCCAAGGCCAACGGTTACCAGAGCCTGCATACCACCCTGTTTGGTTCCCGGGGTATGCCCATTGAAGTGCAGATACGCACCCGCGAAATGGAAGCGATGGCCAATAACGGTATCGCCGCCCACTGGCTTTACAAGGCGGGCCAGACCTCGCATCCGATTGCCGAAGGCAGCCACGCCCGCGCCCGCGCCTGGGTGAAAGGGCTGCTGGAAATGCAGCGTCACGCTGGTGACTCGCTGGAGTTTATCGAACACGTTAAAAACGACCTGTTTCCTGACGATATCTATGTGTTCACGCCGAAAGGCGACATTATGGAGCTCCCCCAGGGCGCGACTGTAATCGACTTCGCCTACTCCGTGCATACGGATATCGGCAATAACTGCATCGCCTGCCGTATTGACCGCCACCTGGCACCGCTTTCGACGCGCTTGGAGAGTGGCCAGACACTGGAAATTATTACGGCCCCTGGTGCTAAGCCAAATCTCGCCTGGCTTAACTTTGTGACCACGGCAAAGGCGCGTTCAGCTATTCGTCACGCGCTAAAATATCAGCAGCAGACAGAAGCGATCATGCTGGGTCGGCGATTACTCAATAAAGCGCTGGCGCCCTTCGATACCAGCCTGGAAGAGCTGGATGAGAGTGTCCTCAAGCGGGCCTTCAAAGAGCTGGATGTGACTTCCGAAGAGTCGCTATTGGAGTCGCTAGGGCTGGGTAACCGTATGACCCACGTGGTGGCTCGCCGCCTGGTGGATGCCGCCCATGGTGATGAGACCTATGAGCATCCTGCAGGCGTTGACGGTAGCAAAGCCGTGATGATCAGCGGCAGTGAAGGCATGGTGCTTAACTTTGCGCGCTGCTGCCACCCGCTGCCGGGCGATCCGGTGGTGGGCCACCTTTCCACGGGTAAAGGCTTGGTGGTGCATCGCGCCGAGTGTAAAAACGTGGTGGATAAGAACTTCGCCGATAAAAACGACCCTGACAAGCTCTTCGCGCTGGAGTGGTCGGACACTATTGATGAAGACTTCCCGGTCGCGCTGCGTATCGAGATTGAGAGCCGCCGCGGGTTAGTCGCAGAGCTTGCCGGGCTGGTCACCGATGCCGATGCCAATATTGAGCGGATTGGCATTGAAGAGCGTGATGCCCACCTTTCCACCGTCAATCTGACCCTGTCGGTGAAAGGCCGCGTGCATTTGGCGCGTATTATTAAGCGTATCCGTAATCTTCCCAACGTTGGCAAGATAACCCGACTCGCCAATTAACGGCCTTATATAACGATATACCGATAAAAAAATTGGCAGTGATCGCTATTTTTCATTATCAAATAATTAAGTATTACCTACTACAGGAGCGAACCAACCTATGAGCAACAAAGCTGTTATCAACACCAGCAAAGCCCCTGCGGCTATTGGCCCTTACTCCCAGGCCATAAAAGCGGGCAACACGGTGTATCTCTCCGGCCAAATTCCGCTTGATCCCGCCACCATGGCGATTGTGTCTGAAGATTTTGAAGCCCAGGCACGCCAAGTATTCACCAATCTGCAAGCAGTGTGCGAAGAAGCGGCGGGCTCGCTAAGCGATATCGTTAAACTGAATCTGTATCTGGTGGATTTGGATAACTTTGCGATTGTTAACCAAGTCATGGAAGAGTTCTTCACCGCTCCTTTCCCCGCCCGCGCCGCCGTTGGCGTTAAAGCGCTGCCCAAAGGCAGCCAGGTGGAAGCGGAAGCGGTGATGGTTATCGGTGACTAGGTCGCTCTAGGCTTTATTTAGCTCTAGAAAGCCGCCCTCTTTGAGTACCTGTGCATAGCCTTCGCGGTAGCTGGGGAAGCGGAACTGATAACCAGTGCTCAATATGCGCTGGTTATCGCAGCGTTTGCTAGTGCGCCGACGTAAAGGCGACTGCATGGTCTCGGTAGCTTCGACGTTAAGCTGCTCGGCCAGCCACATCATGACGTTATGCATGGTGACCGGTTCGCAGTCGCTACCCAGGTAGATTTCCGCCAGCGTCTCCCCCCGCTCCTGATAACGAATCAGGTGAGCAATAATGCCGGTGCAGTCGTCGCGGTGAATGCGATTGGAGTAAACCACTGGCGTGATCGCGGCCACACGGCCTTCAGCCACCTGATGAATCAGCCGGTCGCGGCCTGGCCCATAAATGCCGGAAAAGCGAATCACAGTGCCGGGCAGGGAGTGATTGATTAGCGCCTGTTCGGCTTCGCGCATCAGTATGCCCGAGAAGCTCGTGGAGTCAGTGGGGCTCTCTTCATTGACCACTTCGCCCTCCTGCTGGCCGTGTACACTGGTCGAAGAAACAAAAAACACCCGGCGCGGAGGTGTTTTGTGCTGTTCCATCACGCCCAGCACACGTTTTAAGCCTTCAGGGTAGGCGCTTTGATAGGCGCTCTCTTCGAAACGGTCAGCGCTGACGGTATACACCACATAGTCAGCTTGGGGCAGGCTTTTGGCATCGGCATCTTCAAGGCTATCCAGGTCTAACGCCAGCGGTTTAATGCCGGTGCCTTTTAAGGCTTCCACATTACGCCGTAGGCCTATCACCTCGTGCCCTTCCTCGAGTAACTCACGCCCAAGGTTGATCCCTATATCGCCACAGCCGATAATCAGTACGGTTAGCTTCACCGTGCTCACTCCTCTTGATTAATATTCCCTATTAGATGCAAAGTCTCTACTAGATATGAGATTGTCGGATAAGAAAACCGACGGCAGAGCTTGCTAGTCCTTTTCCATCCCGCTGACTGCCACTTTGTTAGTCACACGCTGCTACGAGAGGATGCCACTGGCACCGCTATGACTTTAACAGAACTTCGCTACATCGTAACCCTCGCCCAGGAGCGCCACTTTGGCCGCGCGGCAGAGCGCTGCCACGTTTCGCAGCCCACACTATCGGTGGCGGTGAAAAAGCTGGAAGAAGAGCTCGAAACACCGCTGTTTGAGCGATCCAAATCCACCGTACAGGTTACCCCGCTGGGTGAAAAGATCGTCGCCCAGGCCCAGCGTGTGCTAGAGCAGAGCAGCCTGATTTTTCAGCTCGCCAGTGCGGGCAAGGATCAGTTGGCCAACCCGCTGCGCATAGGGGCGATTTACACCATTGGGCCCTATCTGTTTCCCCATCTAGTGCCAGCCCTGGCTAGCGCAGCCCCGCAGATGCCGCTGTACATTGAAGAGGGCATGACCGGCACCCTGCGTGGCAAGCTAAGAAGCGGCGAGCTGGATGTGATTATTGTCGCCCTGCCGTTTACCGAAACCGATGTGGTGACCAAGCCGATCTACGACGAAGCCTTTGAAGTACTCATTCCTGCCAACCACCCCTGGGTCGAGCGGGAAGCGATCAATAAAGAGGACTTGCTCGAAGAGCGATTGTTGCTGCTTGGCGAAGGCCACTGCTTTCGGGATCAAATTCTGGAAGCTTGCCCGGCGATTACCCAAAAGCTTAATAGCCCCAATAATACGCTGATCGCCGAAGGCGGCTCGCTCGAGACCATTCGCCATATGGTGGCCTCCCGGTTGGGCATCACCGTATTGCCGCAATCTGCACTCGGCACCGACCAATACGAAAATGCCATGCTGGTCAGCCGACCCTTTGTGGAGCCAGCGCCGTCGCGCACCGTGGCGATCGCCTGGCGGGCAAGTTTTCCTCGCCCCAAGGCCATTGAGGCATTGATACAGGCGATCAGCCACTGCCGCCAACCCGCCAAAGCCGTGAAAAGCGCTCCATGAGCGACCTCTCCGCGCCGATTACCGCGCTGAAGGGCGTAGGCGAAGCGCTGGCGCTGAAACTTGGCCGGTTGGGGATCGAGCGGGTGAGCGATCTGCTGTTTCATCTGCCGCTACGCTATCAGGATCGTACGCGGCTGACGCCGATTGGCCTGCTACGCGCTGGCCAAGAAGCGGTAATAGAGGGCGAAGTGACCGCTTGCGATGTGGTCAAAGGGCGCCGTCGTAGCCTGCTGGTGCGCCTGCGCGATGCCAGCGGTATTTTGAGCCTGCGCTTTTTTCACTTCTCGCCTGCCCAGCAGCAACAGCTGCGTCCTGGCGCCACCGTGCGAGCGTTTGGTGAAGCGCGGGCCGGTGCGACCGGTTTAGAGATCTACCACCCTGAGTATCGCCTGAGTGGCAGTGAAACCCCGGTAGAGGAGTACTTCACGCCTATTTATCCTACTACCGAAGGCTTGAACCAGCCGCGGTTACGCGCCCTGGCGCAGCAGGCGCTGGGTTATCTGGACGAGGCTCCTGAAGCCTTGCCCGACGTCATACCCAATACCCTTCTTCAGCGCTTTCAGCTACCGGGCCTCCACGCCAGCCTGCATTTACTGCACCAGCCACCGCCTGATGTGAATATCGAACAGTTGACCAGCGGTCAGCACCCGGCCACGCGCAGGCTGGCGCTGGAGGAGCTGCTCGCCCACCAGTTAAGTCTGCGCGAAGTGCGCCTGCGTATTCAGGCGGATGGCGCGCCGACGTTGCCCTCTGGGCGCAGCTTGCAGGCGCGCTTTTTGGCCCAATTGCCGTTTGCCTTAACCGGTGCTCAGCGCCGCGTTCTGGAGGAGATCGGCCACGATTTAAGCCGCCCGGCGCCGATGCTGCGGCTGATTCAAGGCGATGTCGGCTCGGGCAAGACCGTTGTCGCCGCCATGGCCGCGCTGAGCGCCCTGGCGGGCAACTGCCAAGCGGCGATCATGGCGCCGACGGAAATCCTCGCAGAGCAGCACTACCGCTCGTTTAAAGCCTGGTTTGAGCCGCTGGGCATCGAAGTGGCTTGGCTGGCGGGCAAGCTCAAAGGTAAAGCGCGGCTGGATGCCAAGGCGGCGATCGCCGATGGCCGCGCGCGCATGGTGGTGGGCACCCACGCGCTGTTTCAGGATGACGTTCACTTCCAGTGTTTAGGGCTGGCGATTATTGACGAGCAGCACCGCTTTGGCGTGCATCAGCGCCTGGCGCTGCGCGAGAAGGGCGAGGCGGGCGGCTAACGCCGCATCAGCTGATTATGACCGCCACGCCGATCCCCCGCACCCTGGCCATGAGCGCCTATGCAGATTTGGATGTGTCGGTCATCGACGAGCTGCCCCCGGGGCGTACGCCGGTAAAAACCGTGGTAGTGCCCGACGAACGCCGCCCGGAAGTGGTGGAGCGCATTCGGCTAGCCTGCAGCGAAGGCCGCCAGGCCTACTGGGTATGCACCTTGATCGATGAGTCCGAGGTACTGCAGTGTCAGGCCGCCGAAGTCACCCGCGACGAGCTCACCGTCGCCCTGCCTGAGCTGGCGGTGGGGTTGGTTCACGGGCGCATGAAATCGAGCGAAAAAGCTGAGGTGATGACTGCCTTTAAAGAAGGAGAGCTGGATCTACTGGTCGCCACTACGGTAATCGAAGTAGGGGTGGATGTGCCCAACGCCAGCCTGATGATTATCGAAAACCCGGAGCGACTGGGACTTTCCCAGCTGCACCAGCTACGTGGCCGGGTAGGTCGCGGCAGCACGGAAAGCTTCTGTGTGCTGCTCTACCATCCGCCGCTATCAAAAAGCTCCCGCCAACGCTTGGCAGTGATGCGCGAAACCACCGACGGCTTCCGCATCGCCGAGAAAGACCTTGAAATCCGCGGCCCCGGCGAAGTCCTCGGCACCCGTCAAACCGGCCTTGCGCAGATGAAAATTGCCGACCTTGAGCGCGATGCCGACCTGCTAGAGCGGGTTACGGCCATGGCCCAAACGCTACAAGGCAACCCTGACATCACCGCCGTGCTGGTACGCCGCTGGCTTGGCGAAGCGGCAGGGCGTTATGGGCAGGTGTAGTGAGTTTGGTTAGGCGCTAGCCGTGCTTGGCGCGTGCTCTTCACTTCCCACCAACCGATTAGCGGCTTCGCCCAGCGGGGCGAGTTGCTCGGTAATAAGGCGCAGCTGGCTCTGGATAGGGCGGTAGAGAGTAACGGCTTTTTCATCTGCGGATAGCGCACTTTTCTCTTCTAGCTGGGCTAATAACTCGGCAGCTTGATCCGCTAGTGGCTCAACTGGCTGGCGCTGGTTTAATCGCGCGGCGATTTGTCCCAACAACTCACCAATACGTTTTGCTACCGGCACTAGCGTGGCGTCGTCTTCATCGTCAGCTAACTGGTGGCGATGGGCGCCCAATGCCGAGAGATGACTGAGCAGGGTGTTGGAGAGCACCAGAAAGCGCAGCCCGTTGTCCGCGTCCAGTTTTCGGTAATGTCCCGGTTCATGGAGCATATTGGTGAGCAGGGTGGAGAGCGCCGCGTCGGCGTTATGGGCATTGCGCCGCGCTAGGCGATAGGCAAGATCATCCTGTTTGCCCTCCTCGTACTGGTGGATAATCTCTTCCAGGTAGCGGCGGTGGTTATTCAGCGTATTGGCCGCTTCCCGGTAGAGCCTGCGCCCCTGCCAGTCGGGCAGAATAAAAAACACCGCTAAGCCTGCGATGAGTGAGCCAAGCAGGGTGTCGAGTAGCCGCGGCAGGATCAGGTCGTAGCCGTCGCCTACTTGATTGAAGCTGCACAGCACCAGCAGAGTGATGGAGGCGGTAGCGATGACATAGTGTTTTTCGCGGTTAGCGAAGAAGGAAACCCCGGCGGCCACGGCGATCATGCTCTGCACCAGCGGGTGCGGAAAGAGGCTGATCGACGCCCACCCCACCGTCAGGCCCAATACCGTGCCCATAATCCGCTGTGACAAAAATCGCCGCGTGGTGGCAAAGTTGGGCCGGCAAACAAACAGCGTGGTCAGCAGAATCCAGAAGCCCTGCTCAGGGTCAATCCACTGCATTAGCCCATAGCCAGTGGTGAGGGCAATAGAGAGCCGCACCGCGTGGCGAAAGGTGGGGGAGCCAAGGGTAAAGTTGAGGCGCACCCGCCTCCACGCTTCGAGCAAACTGGATGGTGAGCGGTCATACAGTGAACTGTCGCGCCGCTCATCGCTGACACCAGGATTGTGTGCGCTGGCGAGCTGGTTTTCCAGCGTGGCCAGGTTCTCTGCCAGCGCGCTGAGCGGGTAGAGCAGCGGGCGCCATTCGGGCTTGCCCTGGTCGCGCAGGTTTTCGATGGAAGCGTGAAGGTCGGCCAGGGCCTCTTCGCTCTGCTGGTGATCAAAAGGTCTATTGAGTAGCAGCGATTTGGCTAGCTGACGGCAGGAGCGCCCCTGTTGATCCAGCAGCCGCTGGCAGCGAAACAGCACATCGTGGTGGAAAAAAGCCTTGCTGAGCGCGCTATAGGGGTAGTGGGTGGAACTGGCACGCTCGTGAATATCCTGGGCGATAAAGTAGATACGCAGGTAGCGGTTAAGCTTTTGATCGCCGCGCTGCCCCTCTAAGCGCCTGAAAATCATCTCTTTGGCTTGATTAAGCGCAGCAACGACTTGGCCATTCTGGCGGGCTAGCGCCACCCGACGCGCTTCAACATCGACACCTCTCACGGGCTCAAACAGCGCTGACTTCAAAACCAAGAGTTCACCCAGCGCTTTGTACACCCGTGCCATGCTCTGTTTGACCGGTTGGCGGGAAAACAGCGCGCACCACACCACTGAAATCAGCCCATACCAGGCTGCCCCGGCCAACAGCAGCAGTTGGCGTGCCGCTACGTCGCCATCTACGCCACCATGCTGCTCGATATTGATCATCGAATAGATGGATAGAATCAGCGTACCTGAGGCAATCGTCGCGTAGCGCTGGCCGATGGCGCCGAGCATGATCAGACAAAAGGTCGAAAGCCCCAATCCCACTACAAATAGCCAAGGCCAGGGAAATAACCACTGGACAATAAAGGAAGCCGAGGTAAAACAGACCAGCGTTACCAGCAGCGCTTGCAGCCGCCCTTGCCAGCTGTCGTCGGTTTCAGACAGCGCGCAGGCGATAATGCCTAAGAAAAGTGGGATGACCAGCGCCACATCGCCCATTAGGCCGCTGAACAGCAATGCACCGCTGAACGCTATAAAAACGCGCAGACTGTAGGCGAATTTATCCAGTGTCCAAAGGCGCCGTAGCGGCAAAGAAATGGGCATAGAGACTCTTATAAGTGATTATTAGACTTTAGTATAACGTGTTGGCGCTGGATGTCGCCACCTCTGCTCTCAACGCTTGAGTGTTCTAAAAAATAGCGCACGAAAGCCCTATGATTGAAACGGTAACCTTTCGATACTCGGAGTGACTCTAAAAAGAACAGGGACACTCCTATGGATCTCAAACTGCTGCTGGACTGGCGTCTGCACCTCACGGTGATCGTGACGTCAATGTTTGCCGAGTGGATCGGCATCGTGCGTATCCCCCTTGGGCCTGGAACACTGCTATTACTACCGCTGCTCTATGCCTTTGTGATTGGCGTACTGTTTAACCCCCACCTTTTTTCGGCCATGGGCAAGGTGATTCCCAAACCGGTCAGTAATGCCGCAGGCCCTATCATTCTGATCGCTATTTTGCCGTTTATTGCCAAATTTGGCTCTACCATTGGCCCCGCCATTGAGCAAATTATCGCCGCTGGCCCCGCGCTGATCCTCCAGGAATTGGGAAATCTTGGCACCATGCTGATCGCGCTGCCCTTTGCGGTATTAGTGCTCAAAATGGGCCGGGAAGCGATTGGTGCTACCTACTCTATCGCCCGTGAACCCAATATTGCCATTATTTCAGACCGTTACGGGCTAAGAAGCCCTGAAGGTATCGGTATTATGGGCGTCTATGTCGTGGGCACCATGTTCGGTACGCTCTATTTCGCCTTGATGGCGGGCTATATCGCCTCGTTGGATATTCTCGATATTCGTGCTCTGGCCATGGCCTGTGGGGTGGGCAGTGGCAGTATGGTGGCGGCGTGCTCGGCTGCCTTGGCCGAAGCGGTTCCGGCATCCAAGGATGAGCTGCTCGCCTTTGCCGGGGCCAGCAACCTGCTTACCTACGCCACCGGTCTGTATATATCGCTATTTATCGCGCTACCGATCACTGAGTGGATGTACAAGCGCTTAAAAGGCTCGCGCCAGGAGGTTAGCCATGAAAACTCATGAGAGCACGGTCGATCAGTTTGATGCCGAAGCGCTGAAAGAGTTGCGCCCGGAAAACCAACTTGGCAAAACGGCTTTGGTACTGGCCGCTGTGTGTATCGCTGCGTGGTTTAGCAATATCGTCAACGGTTCGCCGCTATTAGACGCGCTGCCCGGCATGCTGATTCTGTATGTGATGGTCATTATCGGTTTGGTGATTGGCCGTTTTTGCCCATTTTACCTACCCAGCGTGGCCTGGGTGTCGCTGGTGAGCATTATCGCAACGCTGCCCTTTTTTCCGGGTAACGGCTGGATAATCGCCCGATTGGCCGAAGTGGACTTTCTTGCGGTGGTCACGCCGGTACTGGCCTACGCCGGGCTGGCGCTGACCGGCCGTGAGTTTGCCATGTTCAAGCAAACCGGCTGGAAGCTGGTAATTGTGGCCCTGCTGGTCTTCACCGGCACCTTTATCGGCTCTGCCGTTGTTGCCCATGTCATGCTTTAAGGACAAAACGATGACTGCTTCAGTAGACTTACCGGAAAATGAAGCGCTAATCGCCTGGCGCCACGATTTTCACCAACACCCGGAAACCGCCTTTGAGGAGCACCGCACCAGCGCGCGCATCGCCGCACTGTTGAGCGAGTGGGGCTTTGAGGTGACCACCGGCATTGCTGGTACCGGTGTAGTGGCAGCCTTGGATGGCCGTTTGGGGGAAGGTAAAACCATCGGCCTGCGGGCCGATATCGACGCCCTGGATATTCGCGAAGAGACGGCGCTTGCCTACGCCTCCAAGACGCCTGGCAAGATGCACGCCTGCGGCCATGATGGTCACACCACCATGCTATTGGGCGCCGCCTGGGCGTTGAAGCAGCAGCCGGATTTCAAAGGTCGGGTGGTGTTTATCTTTCAGCCCGCCGAAGAGAACGCCGGCGGTGGGCGGGTGATGGTCGAAGAAGGTCTGTTTGAGCGCTTTCCCATGGACGCCGTGTACGGCTTGCATAACTGGCCGGGTCTGCCGGTAGGCGTCGCCGCGGTGCACGATACTGACGTCATGGCCGCCTTCGATATCTTTAGCCTGACGCTGACCGGCAAAGGCTGCCACGCGGCGATGCCGCACTTAGGGACTGATACGGTATTGGCGAGCTGTCAACTGATTAGCCAACTGCAGGGGCTGGTGAGCCGCGAGACGCCTCCGGATAAATCGGCGGTACTCAGTTTCACCAGTATTAACGCGGGGGATACGTTTAACGTGATTCCCGAGCAGGTGGCGCTTCGCGGTACGCTGCGCTGTTTTGATATGGCGCTTAAAGAGCACCTAGAGACGCGCTTTAAGCAGGCGATTGCAAGCCTGGCGGAGTTTCACGGCTTATCCGTTGAGCTGGACTATCAGCGCTGCTACCCCGCCACTATCAATACCCCTGAACACGCCCAGCAGTGCGCTTCGGTGCTGGAAAATTTACTGGGTAGTGGCAACGTGATCCGCAACCCGCCGCCGAGTATGGCTTCGGAAGATTTCTCGTTTCTACTTACCGAGCGCCCAGGTGCCTATATCTGGATGGGCAACGGCGAGGCGTCCGCGTCGCTGCACAACCCGCGCTATGACTTTAACGACGCACTATTGCCGCTAGGCGCACGCTACTGGGTGGAGTTGGTAAGCGCACTGCTCGTCTAAATCGTTACTTTTTTCTTAGCTACAAGCGTTATTCGCTCTCTGATGCCCAATGGGTAGGGGAGCGTCTACGCCAAATATCAACACCGAACACGGCGTTTCGTTACCCAAAAAGCGCTGTAGGGAGTTTTAGAATGTCTTTAACCATTACAGTCATCGGGCTGGGGCAGATGGGCGGCAATATGGCGCTCACCCTTAAAGCAGCAGGGTTTGCAGTAACGGGTAGCGATCTGTTTGAGCAGGCGCGGTCACGCATCGCTGCTCAAGGGTTACCCGTTGTGGCGCCCGAAGAACTGCCTGCAAGCGATGTGTACCTGCTGTCGCTGCCGACTTCCGCCCATGTGCGCGAGGTGATCGAGCAATCACCGGGCTTACTCAGCCTAGCGCCGAAAGGCAGTGTGATTGTGGATACGTCGACAAGTGACCCTCAGGTTAGTCGCGAACTGGCTGAAAACGTCATCGCAGCGGGTCTTCAATGGCTGGACGCCCCCGTCAGCGGCGGCCCTAAAGGCGCTGCCAGCGGCAAGCTAGGGATGCTGTTGGGAGGCGATGAACGCACTATCGAACGGGTATTACCGATGCTGGAAGCCATGTCAGCCAAGCGCACCCATGTGGGCGGCCCAGGCAGCGGCCATGTGGTGAAGCTGGCCAATAACTACCTGTGTGCTGCGCACTTGCTGACCACCGCAGAGGCAGTCGCCATGGCCGCCAAAGCAGGCGTTGACCCCGCCGCCTGTTTGGCGGGATTCAATAGTGGCTCCGGACGCAGCGCGGTGAGCGAAGTAAATTTCCCCGAGTGGGTGCTAAGTGAACGCTTCGACTCAGGCTTTACCACCGGCTTAATGCGTAAAGACCTGCGTCTGGCGCGGGATGCCGCCGAGCAACTGGGTATTCCACTGCCGCTGTTACAAGCCGTGGTCGATGCCTGGCACGGGAACGCCGATCATCCCGCCGATAGCGACGATTTCAACCACATCACCACGCCGATTTTAGCGCGTGCTACTCAAGCGGAGGGCAACGAATGAACGCACTCAGTCAACACGCCAGTGATCATCTTGCCGAACTGCTCGAAGGTTTCGGATTAGCCGCTGCCACGCCACTGAGTAACTGGATTAACGGTGAGTTAGTTGCGGGTGAGGGTGAAATAATCAGCCTGATTAACCCGGCCACTGGCGAAACGCTGGTGAACTATCGCGATGCGGGTGCTGTGCTGATTGAGCGTGCCGCCCAAGCCGCTGAGCGTGGGCAGCGCGAATGGATGGCGCTAACCGCCAGCGAGCGTGGGCGTCGCATGAATGCGGCACTTCGCGGCCTGGAGGGCCATGAAGAGGCGCTGGCGCAGCTGGAAAGCGTCGTTGCCGGTAAGCCGATTCGAGACTGCCGCGCTGAAGTGGGCAAAGTGCGCGAGATGTTCGAGTACTACGCAGGCTGGTGCGACAAACAGCATGGCGAAGTGATTCCGGTACCGACTTCGCACCTTAACTATGTGCGCCACGTGCCCTATGGCGTAGTGGGACAAATCACCCCCTGGAACGCGCCGATGTTTACCTGCGCCTGGCAGCTGGCCCCGGCCATTGCCGCAGGCAACGCCGCCGTATTGAAGCCTTCTGAGTTAACCCCGTTCTCCTCGGTGGTGATTGCCAAGCTGCTGGAAGGCGGCGGGTTGCCGAAGGGGCTGATCAATATCGTCAATGGGCTGGGCAAAACGACCGGCGCAGCGCTGACCGACCACCCCAACATCAGCAAACTGGTGTTTGTCGGCTCGCCCCAGAGTGGCCGTATGATTGCCGAGGCGGGCGCACGGCGGCTGGTGCCCAGCGTGTTAGAGCTGGGGGGCAAGTCCGCCAATATCGTGTTTGCTGACGCCAAGCTGGATGAAGCCGTCGCGGGCGCCCAGGCGGCCATTTTTGCCGCTGCAGGGCAGAGCTGTGTGGCGGGTTCACGGCTGTTGGTCGAGCGCCCGGTGTTTGAGCAGGTCACCACCCGCCTAGCGCGGGCAGCAGAACAGATTCCGGTGGGCCTGCCCAGCGATGAAGCGACCCGGATGGGGCCGCTGCAGAACCGCCGTCAGTTTGAGCAGGTCACCCGCATGATTGATGCGGCGGTAGCCGCTGGCGCAACGTTGCTAACGGGAGGTAAACGGCCAGAGGGATTACCTGACGAGGCTCAGGGCTATTTTATCGCCCCTACCGTACTGGTCGATGTCACGCCGGATATGGAGATCGCGCAACAAGAGGTGTTCGGCCCGGTGCTGGTGGCCATGGCCTTCGACACTGAAAATGAGGCCATTCAACTCGCTAACGAAACACGCTTTGGTTTGGCCGGTGCGGTATGGAGTCAAGACGTAGCGCGGGCGCATCGCGTCGCCGGTCAGTTGCGTGCAGGCACGGTTTGGATCAATAGCTACAAGGCGATCAGCGTGATGTCGCCGTTTGGTGGCTTTGGCGATAGCGGCTTTGGCCGCTCCAGCGGCTTGGATGGTCTGCGCGAATACACGGTGCCGCAAAGCGTTTGGGTGGAAACCGCACCAGAGGCCAGCGTGGCGTTTGGTTATGGCAGTGGCGTTGGTTGATCGCTTACCGAGCTGGGTTCTCGGAATGCCTGCATCCAGCGCTGCAAATGGCGCAGCAATAGGATGCACGCCTTGGGCTGTTGGCGGCCAACGCGGGTGACCATATGAGCCTGGGAGCGCTGAAAAAGCGGATTATCTACTGGGCGCGCCACGAGTGTGCCCAGCTCCAGGTCGTGGGCGACGGCAAAGGCGGGTAGCAGGGTAATGCCCATGCCACTGCGCACGTACTGTGCCAGAACCACCATGGAGTTAGTGTTCATTGCCAGACGTGGGGCAATCCGCGCCTGCTGAAAGGCCTGATCGACCATTTGGCGCACCCCATGGCTGGTATCCCACATGGCCATGGGCTCGGCGCTCAGTTGATCGAGAGAGAGCGGCGCAGGCTGTTTGGCCAAGGCATGCTGCGGTGACAGGATGGCCATTAATGGCTGTGGGCTGGAAGCCCAGAAACGCAGTTGAGGATGGGTTCTTTCGTGGAACATTAAGCCTATATGGCTGTGATCATCGACCACGGCTTCAATAATGCCCGAGGTGCCGGCGATATGAATATCGAGCTGGATACCCGCATAAAGCTGGGTGAATTCATGCAGTGGGGACGCCACTAGATCACTGACGAACCCTTCACCTACGGTGAGCGATATTCTGCCGGTTTCCAGGCGTTGGTAGGATTCAAGCGACGCAATAAAGCCTTCATCAAGGGCTCCGCGACGTTCGCAGTACTCAAGCAGCATTTCGCCTACCGGGGTAGGCGAAATGCCGTCACGCTGACGCTCCATTAGGGTGGCTCCCAAGGCTTCTTCCAGCAGCACTATCTGCCGGCTCACCGCCGAGGGAGCTATATCCAAGCGCGCCGCTGCGCGGCGCACTGAACCAGACTCCAGGGTAACGCGAAAGTACACTAAGCGTTGATGAGGTATATCCATCGATATGAAGCGCTATAAATACTTGAGTAGTTTTTGCAGCTTATTCATATCGGCGGAGTCACCTACCAGGCGCACACTGCCGTTCATCATGCCGTCTAGAAAGGCTTGCTGAGTGGGCTTTTTGAGTACTTTTAAGGCGGTATCCTGGTCACGGAAACGTAGCTCAAGATCCAAGTCCACGGGTAGCCCTTTGCCGGTAGTGACACTTTTCGGCGTCATCCGGTAGTGGCGGGCGATACTTAGATCTTCCGTGGCAATCCCCCAGTCCAGGCCGCGCATGCGTTCTAACTGTTCACGAAAGCGCGGTTTGCGGCGCAGGGCGCGTTTGAGCAGTACGCCCAGTAGCCACAGCGTCAGCTTGAGCTTCATTAGGAAACGGCGTCCTTAAGTCCTTTGCCTGGTTTAAAGGCAACGTTTTTGCTGGCCGGGATCTGCAGCGGAGCGCCGGTTTGTGGGTTTTTGCCGGTACGCGCTGCACGCTCACGTACGGTGAAGGTGCCAAAACCAATCAGAGCGACATCTTCGCCCTTGGCACAACTGTTGGTGATTTCATCCAGAATAACGTTTAGCACTTGGCCTGCTTTATCTTTGGACAGGTCGGCACTTTCAGCGATGGCGGCAGCGAGTTCAGGTTTGCGCATAAGGAATCTCCCCTTGTTAATAAAAATCAAACAAATGCATGTTGTTGGGTGCGTAGCCGATTAGGTTAGCTTCTCTAGCCTAGTCGTGAACGCGACGAAAATCAGCCTAGCAGCGTAGGTGCTGCTCTGGAAAGCTCCACTTTCCTTCTCACGCAGCCGCCTGTCAACGCAAAACCAATCAAACGCCCGTCTTTATTTTCAGCCAAGGCACTGATATCACCGCCTTCACCTTCAATTCGCCAGCGCTCCGGGGTGGTCGTTGGTGGGTAGGCAACCACCGGTAACAGCGGCGTTTTTACCACTACCGGCCAAGCGCCAAAGCTAACCGGTGTGGGGGTACCCAAAAGTGTTGCTGCCAGGGCTTTTGCGCTGGCTTGCAGCGGCTGTACGTACATGGCATTAACGCCGTCCACACAGGCTACATCGCCCAGAGCGTAGATATTGGGGTGCGATGCGCGCAACTGGCGATCAACCGCTATGCCGCTAGGCGATACGCATAAGCCGGCGGCCTCGGCAAGCGCTGTGCGGGGTGCGAGGCCAGTGGCCATTAGCACGAGATCAGCGTTGACGGCCTCGCCGCTATCCAACCGCAGAACAGTAATTTCATCGCTGCTGAGCGCTATAGACTCAATTGAGCGGCCAAGGTGAAGATGGATACCCGCTTCGCTAAAGGCATCACCCAAGGCGTTCCCTAAGGGCGGTGGCAGTAAGCGAGGAAGTAGGGATGCCTCGGGGGCGACGATGCTGACTTGGTGACCGCCAGCGTGAAGATCATTGGCAAACTCACAGCCCACTAGCCCCCCGCCAATAATCGCTACCCGTAAAGGGCGGTGGCCCAATGCTTTATGAAAGCGGCGGTAGTCGTCTAGGTCATTGATCGTAAAGCAGCGTGACGCCACGCTGGCGTCGATATTGAAGGGCACCCGTGGCGCAGCGCCGGTGGCCAGTACCAGGGTGTCGTAGCCAAGCACCGTGGCGTCTTCAAGAAGAACTTTTTGGTTATCCACATCCAGTGCGCTTACCAGGGTGTGGATAACCATCTCGGCATTAAGCTCTTCGCCCAGTTCACTGGCGCTCCGCTGGGCCAATTGGTCAGGCTCCAGGCCCTTGGCGAAGCCGGTGGAGAGCAATGGCTTGCTGTAGTCATCGCCGCTGTCCGCGCTCACCAGCGTGATTGAGCGTTGGTCGCCCAGGCGGCGCAGCGCCCGGGCAAGGCCAACCCCTGCCATGCCGGTGCCAATAATCACCAGCGCAGCGTGTGACGACGGTTGTTGTGTTTGGGGTGCGGGCATGCAGATACCAAAAGAGTTGCTAAAGAAAAAAATGACTAAAAAGGGTTGCCGACAATAAGAGGCGCCCAACCATTTTGTGAAAAAAGTCGCTGAAACCAAAGCCTCCAATGCCTCATGTTACACTAGCCAGCCCGTTAATTGCCCTGGAGAACTCGGTGACGGCTGCTGCTTTTCGGCAAACTCCTCTATTTTCTCGCTGGCGCCCGATTGATGCGGTGCGCCCGGCGATGAGTGCTTCTTGGTGGCAGTGGGTTGCCTCCACCGACTCGTTAACCGCACGCTTGATGGCAGCGGGTGGAGCTAAGCCGTTTCGCGTACGGCTGCTACGCCAGGGCGTCGGCTGGCCGCGACAGGATGAGGCGCAGGCGCTGGGCATTGGGGCCAAGCGGTACGCCTGGCTGCGGGAAGTAGCACTGTGCTTGGATGAAACGCCCTGGGTGGTGGCGCGTTCGGTCGCTCCACTCGCGCAGCTCAAGGGCCAGCGCTTGGATCGTCTGGGGGAACGCTCGCTAGGCAGTTGGCTATTCCGTCAGCCGGGTTTAATCCGTGGGTCATTAGAGGCGACGACGCAAGTGCCGACTTTCGCTAGCGTGAACGGTATACAAGGAAACGCTGCTTGGGGCCGTCGCTCTGTTTTTTCTTACGGCTGTAAGCACCACTCTCTGTCGTTATTAGTTCAAGAGTACTTTTTGAGTGCAATGGCGGATGATCTTGGCCTGCCTTCGCGCTAGGCTAGCGCCTGCATCTTATTCTTCGTGAGGTAAGCATGAATCGTTCACTGTTGCGGCCGAAGGGATGGGCTCGCATGGCAGATTTTTTACAGCTGATGCGCTTGAATCGGCCGATAGGCACATGGCTGTTGATGTGGCCGACGCTGTGGGCACTTTGGGTCGCTGCAGAAGGCGTGCCCGGGCGAAATGTGCTGCTGATTTTCGTGGCCGGTGTTTACGTGATGCGTGCCGCGGGCTGCGTGGTCAATGACTATGCGGATCGCCACTTTGACGGCCATGTGAAACGTACCAAAAACCGTCCATTAGCCACGGGCCGGATCAGCGAAACCGAGGCGCAGCTGCTGTTTATTGCCCTGGTGGCCGCGGCGTTTATTCTGGTACTACTAACCAACTGGTTTACGGTGCTGCTCTCGCTGGGCGGGGTGCTGCTGGCGATTATTTATCCGTTTATGAAGCGCTATACCCACTTTCCTCAGGTGGTGCTGGGTGCAGCGTTTTCCTGGGCGATTCCGATGGCGTTTGGCGCCGTACTGGGCTACGTGCCGCTGGAAGCATGGCTGCTATTCTGCGCTAATGTGTGCTGGACAGTGGCTTACGATACCCAGTACGCCATGGTTGATCGCGACGACGATTTAAAAATTGGCATTAAATCAACGGCCGTGCTGTTTGGAAATGCAGACCGTTGGATCATTGGCCTTCTCCAGCTAGCCACCCTGGGGTTGCTGGCCTGGGTAGGCTGGCGGGTTGGTTTAGGTGGTTTCTTCTGGTTAGGGCTCGCGGCAATGGCGGCGACTTTCCTGCATCAGCAGCGCTTAATTCGCTATCAGGAGCGGGATGCCTGCTTTCAGGCGTTTCTCAACAATCACTGGTCGGGGCTGCTGATTTTTGCCGGTATCGCGCTAAGCTGGTGGCCTGTGGCTGGCTAATCGCGGCGATTGTCATGTAATTGTCATCAAGTCATGGTGTTATCGTCACTGACATGTCATTGATCTGTTTATCTTTGAAGTGCTTTTCTTTGAACTGGTTTCTTTGAACACCGTGAGGCTCTGGTATGACCGCCAAGACCGTTCTGATTGTCGATGACGAGGCGTCGATTCGCGAGATGATCGCGGTAGCGCTGGAAATGGCTGACTATCGCGTGCTCGAAGCGGATAACGCCCAGGATGCCCATGCCATGGTGGTTGACCACCAGCCCGATCTACTGTTGCTGGACTGGATGATGCCCGGCACTAGCGGTATTGAGCTGGCAAGACGCCTAAAGCGTGAAGAAGCCACCGCCGAAATCCCGATTATTATGCTCACCGCCAAAGGCGAAGAGGATAATAAAATTCAAGGGCTTGAAGCCGGTGCCGATGACTATATCACCAAGCCCTTTTCACCTCGGGAATTGGTGGCACGGCTAAAAGCGGTGCTGCGTCGTGCGACGCCGCGTGGCGTTGAAGACCCGATTGAAATTAACGGTCTGCTGCTTGATCCGGTGAGCCACCGGGTAAGCGCCCACGGCAAAGCCTTGGAAATGGGCCCCACCGAGTACCGATTGCTACAGTTTTTTATGACCCACCAAGAGCGCGCTTATACACGTAGCCAACTGCTTGACCAAGTATGGGGTGGCAATGTGTATGTCGAAGAGCGCACGGTCGACGTGCATATTCGCCGCTTGCGTAAAGCGCTGGGCGATGTGCATCAGAACCTGATTCAAACGGTTCGGGGTACCGGATACCGTTTCTCTGCACGGGTGTAAATGTGCGCCTATGGAGCCGTGAACTGTGGCGGCTAGCGTGGCTGGCCACGCTGGGCACCTGTCTGGGCTGGTTATTGGGTTCAGCAGGGCTAGGGCTGGCGGCAGGGCTGGCGATATGCCTGTTTTATCATCTCCGGCAGTTGCGAGAGCTTTACCTGTGGCTCACCCTCCACCCCCATGATGAGCCGCCTGCTGCCCGCGGAATGTGGGGCGAGCTATTTGACCGCTTATACCGCTATCAAAAAAGCCAGCGTATTACCCAAAGCCGTCTGAGGGCTACCTTGGCACGCATCCAAGAATCCTCTGAAGCGATGCGCGACAGCGTGGTTATGCTTGATCGCCACGGCGACCTGGAGTGGTGGAACAGCGCCGCTACCGCCATGCTGGGGCTACAAACGGCCCACGATAGGGGCCAACACATCACCAACCTGCTGCGCGACCCAAGCTTTATCAGCTACTTTAATGCGCGTAACTACAGTGAGCCGTTAACGCTCACCTCGCCGATTGATGAGCGGCGAATCCTGCAGTATCAAATTACCCTGTATGGCGACGACGAACGCTTGGTCATGGCTCGCGATATTACCCGCTTGCATCGGCTTGAGCAGATGCGGCGCGACTTTGTCGCCAACGTCTCCCACGAGCTGCGTACCCCGCTTACCGTTCTCTCCGGCTATTTGGAAACCTACAGCGATATCGCCGATCAGCTTCCGCCGCGCTTGGGTCGCAGTATCCAGCAGATGCAGGAACAGACCCAGCGTATGCAGAATTTGGTCAATGATTTATTGCTGCTCTCGCGTTTGGAGATTGACCAGGGGGGGAAAGATCATCACCCGCTGTCACTTGAACCTTTGCTGCAAAGCGTTTGTGCTGATGCGCTAGCCCTATCGCATCAACGGCATACCATCACCGTCGAGCTCGAAAGTGACGCCCGGCTACTAGGCAGCGAGCAGGAAATCCGTAGTGCTGTCTCTAACCTTGCCTTTAATGCGGTTCGTTACACGCCAGCAGGTAGCCAAATCACACTGCGCTGGAAGGCGGACGCTTCAGGCGGCGGCTATATCGATGTGGAAGATAATGGTGAAGGCATTGATCCTGTTCATATCCCCCGCTTAACGGAACGCTTTTACCGGGTCGATAAGGGGCGCAGCACGGCGACGGGGGGCACGGGTTTAGGCTTAGCCATCGTTAAGCACGTTTTGTTGCGTCACGATGCGCAGCTGCAAATTGAATCTCTCCCCGGCAAGGGCGCACTGTTTCGCTGCGCCTTCCCCTCCTCGCGTCTCGTTTAATTTAGCAAAGGCATCCGACGCACAATATTTGTAGAAGTGTGTAATATTGGCATGCAAGGTCGGTAAAACTTTACCCATGTGCCATTTTTATACAGCTAAAAGTGCTGATTGACGGCCAGAGTAGTACCTCTTTGGTACGCTGTTAATAAATTAAGTTTTTGATTTTATTTGTTTTACTTTTTTATTTTCGTTTTTGGCATGCGGCTGCATATTAATAGATAAGAGAGATGACCGCAGGAATTGCTGGCTTCTATTAAGCCTTTCTTTCTTAACGAAGTGGTATTACACAGCTATCGGAGGTGGAATATGATGTCCAAGGATTTGCTCAAGAAAGCTGGCATTTTAGGTGTTTCGTTTGGTCTGATGGCAAGCCCATTAGCTTTCGCTCAAACCGATGAAAATTCATCGATTGATGAGAATCAAGGTATTACGGCTGACGAGCAGCCTATGGATTCCCAAGGAACCGGAAGCTCAGAAAGCAGTAGCACAACAAACACGACTAATGATTTAACCCATGACGAAGGCGACAATGCCAGCGACATGGAACCCCAGTCAAGCAGTCACTCAGATGACGCTGATTATGATGAAGATGAACTTATTGAAGAAAACAGCGGTAGCTAATTATTGGTGATTTTTTTAGATATCATTGAATGCTTTCTCATTGGATGAAGAAGTAATCAACAGGATGTTGTAATGCAAGGATGTCTTTCGGATTCAAGGATGAATCAATAGGAAATCAAAACGTTAGTCAGGGTAAATTCCAAGGTTGGAGTCTCGCACAAGGAGTGGAAACTAGCGTTAGTCATTACCTATAACCAATTCTGATATCGGGCCCTGCGCTAGCAGGGCCTAATTTTTTGCTGCTGACTTTTCTATATTGCTCTCCTTTCGTTTTCCCATCCGTACTTTTTCTCCCATCACCCTGGCGTCGAAACGACGCTTTTAACTCTATTGTGCTGTCTTTTTGGTATGCATCGAATTGATATACCCACCTAAGGTGTATTTTGCATGATGTGTCATAAAGGCACAGACAGTTTTGCGCATGTGTCATTGGTACACATGCTATTAGCGTGCTTTTGTTTTTTGCATCACATGATTGCGCGCAAAACAATTATTTCAAATATATGATTTTATTGATTTTTATTTTACTGAGGCTATTTTGGCATTGCTTGTGCAGTCTATGGGCAGTGAAGCTAACCGCAGTGAGAACTGGCCGCGAGCCTGTCCTTACTTCACTTCAGCGGTATCAAATAGTCATCAGGAGTAAAAAAGTATGTTTAACGTATTTGTTAAAAAAGCAGCCGTTGTGGGTCTCTCTTTGGGTTTGCTGGCAAGCCCGCTTGCCTTTGCGCATATCTCTATCGAAGCGAATCAAGATTTATCCGTTAATGATGAGCCCATTAAAGCTCAATCGCACCGCACGAACGATCAAGCTGATTTTAGCCCATCTGACTTGATGTACGATGAAGGTGAACGTCCAAATGTTATCAAGGCAGAGTCTCACCGCACTAGCACTCAAGCAGATTTCACAGCGAAAGATTTAACCCAGGATGAGGGTGATGGCAACGTTTGGTAACAAAAGTTTGCAATTTTGAAGAAATATATTACGATTAGAGAGTGATCTAAACACGCCGAAGCGTGTCACACCACAGGGATGCGCATCGATTCACGGAATGAATCAAACGACAATCAGAGCGCTGGTCAGGGTTAAATTCCAAGGTTGGAGCCCCGCAAAAGGAAAGGAAGCCAGCGCAAGTCATTGTCAACATCTTGTGTCCTTAGACCCTGCTGATGCGGGGTCTGATTTTTTGCGATGCAAGGCTCCCGTGATGATCCTCTCTTAGCTTAACCTGCTACTTACGCGCTGCTAGATACTTTCCATCATCGCACGCTCTCAGCTCGCTCGTTGGGATGCCGATGCTGGTTTTTCGTATAGATAGAGCGACGCATGTGTAATTATTGCTCAATTGTTTTTGGTAAAATAAGTTTGCGAGAGCTTATTTTTTGCACAATGTTTAACCCATAAGATAATGATTTATTTATATTTTTTATTTATTGATGGGGTTTGGTATACAGTGTGCTTTATTAACGATGGATTGGCCGCTTTTATTATCATGGAGCGGTATACAGAAATAATGAGGAGAGCGTCATGTTATCAAACGAAATAGGCAAAAAACTCGCTATCGTAGCGACAGCTTTGGGTCTAATCGCGAGCCCGCTGGCAATGGCGAACTCATCAATTGAATTGAATAAAGACCGTTCCGCTGGTCAGAATGTGATCGATAAGCCTACGTCACACAGACCGTCAAACGCAGCTAACACCTCGGCTAATGACTTGAACCGTGATGAAGGCGATAGTTTGGACTTCTCTCCATCCAGCAGTCGCGCTTCTAGTAATGAAAAAGGCGCGACCACTCGTCAAGAAGGCTATAGCACCGGCGAGCTCAACCGAGATGAAGGTGATAGCACCGACTGGTAAATAATAGAATACGTGTAACTGCTAATGTAATCGTTACTCGCTAAAAACCCCGCTGAAGCGGGGTTTTTGCTAGGTGTTAAATAAAAGCAACCGACATCAGTGATGATGCCCATCAGCAGCTTCGCTACCCTCTTGGGCGCTCTGTATCCAGACCTCGATCTCTACGTCACCTTGTTCAGCGAAGGTGAGCGTGAGGGGAAATCGCTCACCCTCCTTCAGCGGCTCGTTTAAGCCAAGCAGCATTAAGTGAAAGCCCCCACCAGGGCGCATGGTATAAGTCTCCCCTGCCTCGATACGAATCTCGTCCACATGCCGCATCTGCATCATGTCGTCGTTCATTTGCATATCGTGGAGCTCAACGCTGCTGCTTGCCGGGCTGCTCGCGCCAATAAGCGTAACGGCGTCAGAAAAGGCGGAGATATCCACATAGGCGGCGCCATTTTCAGCACTCGGTGGGGTCGGGGTGGCGAAGGGATGCGCGATACGCAGAGCGTCTGTTTGTACGTCATGGGCTAGTGCTACAGACGCTATGGAAATAGACATGGCGCCCATCAAGAGCACGCCAGCCAGCCGAGCCAAGGGTTTTAACATGTGGCGATTCCTTTATTGTTGATTGAGTTCAGGATAGACGAGCAGAATGTAAAGGTAGCAAAGTGGCGTGGCCTGGGTAATAAGCGCCTACTGCGGTGTGATGCCGCGTGTATCACCATGTACATTTCGGTAATGGTCATCCCAGAGCAGCACGGCACCGGCTACGGCACCAGGAATCAGAAACAGATTGGCCAGCGGAATCCAGGTGATAAGCGTGACCAATCCGCCAAAGCTAAGGCTTTGCCACCAGCGCTTAGCGAGTCGTTGGCGCATATCGGCAAACTTCACCTTGTTATTATCCATTGGGTAATCCAAATAGGTGATGGCCATTACCCAGGCAGAAAACAGCGCCCAGAATAGTGGGGAAACTATATTCACGCCGGGAATCCAGCTGATCACAAACAGGCCCGCAGCACGGGGCAGAATATAAGCGAGCTTAACAAATTCGCGGCCCAGGGCATCAATGGCTGTTTTGGCCAGGTTTCGGTCATCAAGGGGCTCACGACCAGTGGCTTGAATTTCAACTTTCGCGGCTAAGAAGCCATAAAAAGGGGCTGCGATTAAGCTGGTAACCAGCGTGAAGGTAAAAAACACCACGACGAGCAGGCAAATCACAAACAGGGGCCAGATTAACCATGCCAGCCAATCAAGCCAGGCAGGTACCATGCTCATCCAATAAGCTAACCAGCCATCGAAGCGGCTGAGCACAAAGCTGAACATACTTACGTAAACAATCAGATTGACTAAAATTGGCAGGAAAATATAGCGGCGCATACCCGGCTGATACACACAGCGTGTGCCTCGGCTAAGCGCAGTGACAGCATCCAGCATGTTGGTGAGCTCCTCGTGATTCAAACGTCCAGACCGCTTAGCAGCCTGGACGTATTGCAGGAGGAAAGCCCTATCAGGTCAAGACTTTTTTAGTACCTTCGGATCCAGATCGTCGGTGTCACTATGGCGAATATCCAGTCCTTTGACGAGATAAACCACGTACTCCGCGAGGTTATCGGCGTGGTCACCCACCCGCTCCAGCGCACGCAGTACCCACATGATGCTGAGTACCGAGGTAATAGAGCGCGAGTCTTCCATCATAAAGGTCATTAGCGAGCGCATAGCGCTGCTGTACTCGTCGTCTACCAACTCATCTTCACGCACGACCTGCATGGCCAGGTCAGTATCAAAGCGGGCAAAGGCGGTGAGCGCATCGCGCAGCATTTTACGCACGTGCTCGCTGATATGACGTACTTCCACCAAGCCGCGAATGGTGCTGGTGTTTTCACTCAGTAGCAGCGCGTTGCGGGCGATTTTGCTGGCTTCATCGCCAATCCTTTCAAGGTCTGAGGTGGCGCGAATGACGGCCAGTACCAGGCGCAGATCGGATGCTGCAGGCTGGCGGCGCGCCAGTACGCGGGTACACTCGTCGTCGATTTGCAACTGCAGGTCGTTGACCTGACGATCATTGTCACGCACCTGCTCGGCTAAGCGAGTATCGCCCTCCAGGAGGGCAAAGACAGCATCCTGCACTTGTTTTTCCACCAGACCGCCCATGGCCATCAGGTGGGTCTTCAGCTCTTCCAGCTCCTGGTTGAACTGGCGAGAGATATGCTGGCTGTGAGAGTCGCTAGTAATATCCATGGAGCACTCCTGACGTTTCCGTCGCTAAGGCCTAGGTGATGCGGCCGGTGATGTAGTTTTCGGTACGTTGCAAACGGGGGTTGGTGAAGACTTGATCGGTAGGCCCGTATTCAACGAGCTCACCTTGATGCAAAAAGGCGGTGTAATCTGATACGCGCGCTGCCTGCTGCATATTGTGGGTGACCAGTATCAGCGTTAGCTCCGATTTGAGGTTACGGATCAACTCCTCAATTTTGAGGGTTGAAATGGGGTCGAGTGCCGACGCAGGTTCATCAAGCAGCAGCACGTCGGGCTGTACGGCCAAGGTACGGGCAATCACCAGGCGCTGCTGCTGGCCACCGGAAAGCTGCCAGGCGGAGCGGTGTAGGCGATCTTTTACCTCTTCCCACAGAGCGGCTGAAGTAAGCGCCCACTCAATAATGTCGTCCCTTTTGCGCTTGGGCATGCGCTGTTGCAGTCGTAGCCCAAAGGCCACATTTTCATAGATCGACATGGGGAAGGGGTTGGGCGTTTGAAACACCATCCCGACACGCCGCCGCAGCTCGGTTACATTCATGTGCGGGTTATGAATATCTTGCCCTTCCAGCATGATTTGACCGCTGTGGGATACCGACTCATTAAGATCGTGCAAACGGTTAATGGCCCGTAACAGCGTCGACTTACCGCAGCCTGACGGGCCGATGAAGGCGGTGACACGATGTCGGGGAACGCTCAGGGTTAAGTCGCGCAACGCCTCTTTCCCCGCATAAGCGAGGCTAAAGTGATCGATGCTCAGGCAACTGTGCTCGGACGAAAAGTGCGCCACTGGTGCCTGAGAGGTATTAGCTGAATGTAATGACGCTAGCATTCGTTTCCCCGTTGACGCCTAAGATAATGACGCAGAAATATGGCAGTTAGGTTAAGCACCAGCACAATTAACACTAAAAGTAGTGCCGTGGCGTAAACCAATGGGATGGCAGCCTGCACATCTTCGCCGTGAAAGGCGGTATCAAATAAATGATAGCCAAGGTGCATGAACTTGCGCTCTAAATGTAGGTAAGGAAACTCACCATCGATGGGCATTTGAGGCGCCAGCTTAGCAACGCCAACCAGCATGAGCGGCGCCACTTCGCCGGCCGCGCGGGCAACTGCTAGAATGACGCCCGTCAGCATGGCGGGGGCCGCCATGGGCAACACGATACGGGTGAGCATCTCTAAGCGCGTAGCGCCGAGTGCCACGGCACCTTCCCGCTGCGCTTCGGGAATCCGCGCCAGTCCCTCTTCTGTGGCCACGATCACCACCGGTAGGGTCAGCAGTGCCAGGGTGAGTGATGCCCATAACAGGCCGCCGGTGCCAAAGGTGGGCGAAGGCAGCGTATCGCTGAAAAACCATTCATCCAGCGAACCGCCGATGCCGTAAACAAACACCCCCAAACCAAATACCCCGTACACGATTGACGGAACACCGGCCAGATTGCGCACGCCAATACGCACCAGCCGGGTCAGTCGCCCCTGGTGAGCGATTTCATTGAGATAAATAGCGGCCAGCACGCCAAATGGGGTCACCATTACCGACATTAAAATCACCATTAGCACCGTGCCAAATATGGCGGGCCAGACGCCACCGTCGGTATTGGCTGCTCGTGGGCCCTCGCTTAAAAACCGCCACACTGCCTCCACCCAGGCGCGCGTTTTCTGCCACCCGCTCATGGCATTGGGGGCTTGTGCGCTCACCACGCTGGCCAGCGGTTGACGCAGAATTTGGCCATCCACGGTAGTGAGTAGTAGCTGGCTCTCCTGGCGCTGGTTGGCGGGTAGCGTTAATAGGGTCGCCAACTGTTGCCAAGCGGCGTCTCCCTGCCAGCGCTGGTCGCCCTGCTCAATAGCCACCAAACGGCCAATAAAATCTCCCCAGGGGCTGCGCTCGATGCGGATCAGATCCTTGGGTTGGGCGCGCTCGACAATTTCATCAATCGCCACCCAGCGCCAGCGAACACCCTCAATATCCTGATTGCCGGTGAAGTAGAGTCGTTCTTCCCCCGCCTGTTGGGGAAGCGCGACCTCGCGCACGGCTTCGCCAGCAAAGGTTTCACCCGAGCTAAGGGTGATCTCTTCCAGCGTGGCGGGCCAGAAGTGACCGAGCCCGCGTACCAGCAGTAGCGTGAGTAGGGCGCCCAGCATCAGCAGGGAGAGCGCTACGCTGGCTGCGCAAAGCCATGGCCATACATTATTTACCCGGCTAAAACGACGGCAAAGAGAGGCGGCGTGGGACGCAGAGGTCATCATGTGCCCCCCATCTGGCGGAAGCGGCGGCGTAAGCGCTGGCGGACGACCTCGGCAAGGGTGTTAACCAGAAACGTGAAGATAAACAGCACCAGGGCGGCCAAGATCAGCAGATGATAGGTCTGGCCACCGGGGGACGCTTCAGGCAGCTCAATGGCAATAGCCGCGGCCATGGAGCGCATACCCTCGAAGGGGTTGGCGCTAAACAGGGCCGTATTGCCGCTGGCCATCAGTACGATCATGGTTTCACCTACCGCCCGGCCCGCCCCAATCATTATCGCTGAGAAAATGCCTGGGCCCGCTGCCACCAGCGCCACTTTCCACAGCGCCTGCCAGCGGCTGGCCCCCAGTGCCTGGGCGCCCTCTATTAAGGTCGAGGGCACATCGGCCAGCGCGTCTTCCGCCAGTGAGTAGATACTGGGGATAACGGCAAAACCCATGGCGATACCAACAATCAGCGCATTGCGGGCGGCGTAATCCATGCCGTAGCGCTGGTCGAGCAACTGGCGCAGATCACCGCCTAACCACTGCTGCTCCAACCAGGGCGCGAGCCATAGCGCTATCGCCACCATGAAGACAAGCCAGGGCACTAGCCAAAGGCCTGCCCAGGAAAACGCTAATCGGCGGCGAAGGCGTGATTTGGCCAGTTGCCAGAGTAAACCAGCTAGCGCGGCGCTAAGCGGGAGCCAAATGATCAGCATCAAAGCACTGGCGAGATGACGCTCGACCCAAGGTGCCAAAATAAGCCCGGCAATAAAGCCCACCACGACCCCGGGGATCGCCTCCATCATTTCGAGCGCCGGCTTGATGCGCGAGCGCAGGCGCGCTGACATAAACAGCGCAGAGTAGATGGCTGCCCCCAAGGCCACGGGAATGGCGAACAGCAGCGCGGCGAGTGCGGCTTTGAGGGTGCCCCATGCCAGGGGAGAGAGCTTAGCCAGCGCGAAGGTATCGCCAATCGCCAACAGCGGCAGGGTTTCCCACACCAAAAAGACACCGATAGCCAGGATTGCCAGCAGCACACCTATACCGCCAGCGGTAATTAAACCAGTGGCCATGCGGTCTTTCAGCAGTCTAAGCGGCTGTCGAGAAGAGGGTAACCGAGGTAGGGTCATGTGGATATCATGGCAAAACCGAGGTGATCATAGCGCTGACCAAATGGGGTGAAAACAAGATGTAACGAAAAACAGACATAGACAGATTCCCTACCCTAAGACAATTATGTGTCAGTTAGATGACAGTGGTTTACCACCTTTGTTGGTCGTCAAGGACACTGGAGGTTAACGGGACAAAGCCGGATGCGCGCGCAATCTGCTGGCCCTCATCGGACATAATCAACCGCAGCAGCGCCTGCTCAGCGGGGGGAAGCCGCTCGCCAGGCGGTAGGTTCACATAGAGGTATAGATAGCGCGACAGCGGATAATCACCGCTCTGTATCGCCGCTTCGTTGGGGGGTATCGCAATGCCCTCATCGTTATACAGGCTCAACGCGTGCACCGCCGGGGTGAGGTGGTTAAACCCGGCGTAGCCCATCGCATTGGCTGATTCGCCAACGGCGGCGACCACTGCCGATGAGCCGGGGTGTTCACTGATATCGTTGCGAAAACGTCCGCCGCATAAGGCCCGCTGTTGAAACAGCCCATGGGTGCCCGAGGCAAGATTGCGTCCATGCAGCGCAATGCTGCCAAATGACCAGTCACGGGTCGCTGGCAGTTGCTCCCAACGCCTGATCGGCGCCTCGCCACCGCAGGCCAGTGAGGTTGAGAAGATCTCATCCACCTGCTGACGGGTTAGCGCGCGCAGCGGGTTATGGCGGTGTACAACAACGATAAGCGCGTCACGGGCGACCTTCAATTCCAGCGGTGGGTAGCCGTAGCGCTCGATAAAGTTATCGCGCTCTTCGCCGGTCATCGGGCGAGACATCGGGCCCAGCCGGGTGGTGCCTGCCATCAGCGCCGTGGGCGCACTGGCCGAGCCGCTGGCTTGAAACTGCAGCTTTACCTCTGGATAGCGGGTGGTGAGGGTTTCGCCCCAGCGCAGCATTAGCCCCGCCATCGTGTCGGAGCCCACAGCGCCCAAAGTACCGCTGATAGTGGCGGGTTGCCCCCCGGCTAGGGCGGGTAACAGCATCAGGATAACCACCGCCCAGCTCAATAAAGTGCGCCAAACAGCGAAAGTTACCCCCCCCTTATTGAAAAGAGTCGTCCAACGAGTATTCAAACAAGCGTCCTCTTATGGTTAACTGAAACTACTTCTTTGTGTTGCGATGCAGCAACACGCCTAAACAACGTGACTCTCTGCAACGTTTACAACAATAAACTGACTAAGCGACTAACTCATGACTCTCCTGGAAACCGATTTGGACGATGTACCCGCCCCTCAAGGCCAACTAACATTAAAATTACTGGCTTCCCGCCAAGATACCAATTTTTATGGTGATATACCCGGGGGATGGCTGGTCAATCAAATGGATCAAGCCGCTGAACTGGCGGCCGGGCGTGAAGCGGGCGGGCGAACGGCGACCGTGGCGATTGAAGCCATGGACTTTTTAAGCCCTGTGCGCGTTGGCTCGATGGTCAGCGTTTACACCCAGGTACAAGACATTGGCCATAGTTCAATCAAGATTGATGTGGAAGTTTGGGTGCGTCCTCCCCATGGGCAACGCATAGAGGAGCGCCAGAAAGTCACCGAGGCGCGCTTTGTGATGGTCGCGCTGGACGATAATGGGCGCATCCGAGCGGTGCATAGCGACTAATACACCTCAAAAGAGCTTACTTGAAATAGCAAAAGGGCGCTTAGTGCGCCCTTTTGCCGTGCTTCGTTTACTTGCTTTAACCGTCGACGTTATCGCGGTTCTTGAGGTAGGCGTACTCACCCACATCGCTGAACGGACGTAGCAGCTTCTGGAAAGCAGAGTAAGATTCGTAAACACGGCGTGACTCTTCGTCGCTATCGACCTGACGCTGAATCGCTTCCAGCGATGAGGTGTAAAGCGCTGCCATTACGTCCTCGGGGAAAGTGCGTAGCTGAACGCCATGCTCATCGACCAGTGTTTCCAGTGCCTGGGCGTTGCGGAAGGCAAATTCGCTGATCATGGCCATGTTAGACGCCCGTGCAGCTTCGCGGATCACGTCCTGCAGGTCTTCCGGCAGCGAATTCCAGGCATCCAGGTTGATCGTGCCTTCCAGAACCGCAGAGGGCTCGTTCCACGCCGAGGTGTAGTAGTAGTCAGCTACCTGATGCAAACCAAACGCCAGGTCGTTATACGGCCCTACCCAGTCAGCGGCATCCAGCGCGCCGGTTTGCAGCGAGGTAAAGATTTCCGACCCCGGCATAGTGACGGTGCTAACGCCAATGCTATTCATGGCCTCACCGGCCAGACCTGGCAGACGCAGTTTCAGCCCCTGCATATCGTCTAGTGAGTTGATCTCTTTTTTGAACCAGCCCGCCATCTGCGCGCCAGTGTTGCCCACGGCGAACGGCTTCAGATTGTGATTGGCATAGATCTCATCCCACAGCTCCTGGCCACCGCCATGATACAACCAGGCATTCATTTCGGTGGTGGTCATGCCGAACGGCACGGCGGTAAAGAACTGCGAGGCAGCCACTTTTCCGCGCCAGTAGTAAGAGGCAGAGTGGCCCATCTCAGCGGTTCCAACAGCCACGGCGTCGAATACTTCCAGGGCGGGCACTAGTTCACCCGCGCCGTGGACGCGGATCTGCATGCGGCCGTTAGAGAGCTGTTCTACCCGGCGGGCGAAATCATTCGCACCGGTGCCTAGGGCGGGAAAGTTTTTTGGCCACGAGGTGACCATGTCCCAGGTGTAGGTCTCTTGAGCGCGGGCGCTAGAGGGGGTTACAAAAGGGGCAGCAGCGACACCGGCAGCACCTAGGCCGACGGTTTTAAGGAAGTTACGGCGTTGCATGGCGAGCAAAACTCCGGAAATTATAGGATTTTTTGTCAGCGCGCAAAAAGCGCAGTGTCCGTCCGCCAGTATGCGCTAAGCGGGTTTTACTCGGCAAGCCATAGCGCTCAACGCCCGCGCTTAGCGGCTTAAAGCGGTGTCAGCTTGGCAAAGCCGAGTACCAACCATTTGACGCCTTCACCTTCAAAGCTGACCTGCACTCGGGCGCGGGCACCTTCACCTTCCGCATTAAGAATAATGCCTTCGCCAAACACCGGGTGCTCAACTCCCTGGCCAACGTGGAGGCTAGGCATATCGCCGCTGCTCTCGACGCTTTGCTGAGCGAAAGAGGTGCGCGACGCAGTGACCGGGCGGGAAATATGCCCCCGCAGGCGGACTTCTTCGAGCAGGTGCGGCGGCAGCTCGCGCAAAAAACGCGACGGGCGTGGAAACACTTCTTTGCCGTGCAGGCGGCGGGTTTCGGCGTGTGTGAGGTAGAGCTTCTGCATAGCGCGTGTGACGCCGACGTAACAGAGCCGGCGCTCCTCTTCGAGCCTACCCGGCTCTTCCAGGGACATCTTGTGTGGAAACAGCCCCTCCTCGACACCGGCAATAAATACTACGGGGAACTCCAGGCCTTTGGCGGAGTGCAGCGTCATCAGCTGTACGCTGTCCTCAAACTCTTCGGCTTCGTGGTCGCCTGCGTTAAGAGCGGCCTCTGAGAGAAATGCTTCCAGTGCCGCCATGCCTTCGCCCGCTTCAGGCGCTTCAAAGACATCGCCTTGGGTAAAGGCACGGGCAGCGGTAACCAACTCTTCCAGGTTCTCGACCCGCGCTTGGCCTTTCTCGCCGCGCTCACTTTTGTGATGCTCGATCAAACCGGTATGCACGGTAACGTGATCGATAATCTCGTGTAGCGCCATGCCCGAAGCATCGTTATCGAGCTGCTCAATCAGGTTGGCGAAGGTTTGCATAGCATTGGCCGCGCGGCCTTTCAAGGTGCCGTCGTTAATCGCATCGTGGAGAGCCTGCCACAGCGGAATACCTTGTTCACGGGCGCGCAGGCGAACAATCTCTACCGTGCGTGTGCCGATGCCGCGGGTGGGTACGTTAATCACCCTCTCAAGGGAGGCATCGTCATCGCGGTTGAGCATCAGACGCAGGTAGGCCAGGGCATTCTTGATTTCCAGGCGCTCGTAGAAGCGGTGACCGCCGTAAATACGGTAGGGCATGCCTTGGCGAATCAGCGTCTCTTCCAGCAGCCGCGACTGGGCGTTGGAGCGGTAGAGAATGGCTATATCGCGGCGGTTAAAGCCTTCTTCGACCTTCTCCTTGATGGTATCGACGATATAGCGCGCTTCTTCCAGGTCGTTAAACCCGGCGTAGATCGAGATCGGCTCGCCTTCGATGCCGTCGGTCCACAGGTTTTTACCCATGCGCTCGCTGTTGTGGCTGATCAGCGTATTGGCGGCTTCCAGAATGGCGCTGGTGGAGCGATAGTTTTGCTCGAGTCGCACGGTATGGGTTTGCGGAAACTCCTGCTCAAAGCGGCTGATATTCTCCACCTTGGCACCGCGCCAGCCGTAGATCGACTGGTCATCATCGCCCACCGCAGTCATCGGTGTCTTCATGCCGGTGAGCAGTTTTAGCCAAGCGTATTGCAGGGTATTGGTATCCTGAAACTCATCCACCAGTACGTGACCAAAGCGCTCCTGGTAGTGGTTTAACAGCGCCGGGTTGTCGCGTAGTAGCTCCAGGCTGCGCAGCAGCAGTTCACCGAAATCGACCAGGCCGCCGCGTTCGCAGGTGAGCTGGTAGCGCTCGTAGAGCTCAACCATTTGACCCATGTAGGCATCGCCATCGACGTTGACCTGATGCGGGCGCAGTCCTTCCTCTTTGCAGCCGGAGATAAAGTGCTGCACCTGGCGGGGCGGATAGCGTTCGTCGTCGATGGCGTAATCTTTCAGCAGCCGTTTGACCAAGCGTAGCTGATCATCAGAATCGATAATCTGGAAGTGTTGGGGAAGCCTGGCATCTTGCCAGTGGGTGCGCAGCAGCCGGTGGGCGATGGAGTGAAAGGTGCCTACCCACACATGGCGCATCGAGATGCTCAGCAGCGCCTCAAGGCGGGTGCGCATCTCCTTGGCGGCTTTATTAGTAAAGGTGACCGCCAGCAGCGCGTAGGGTGAAAGCCCCTCGGCCTGCATCAGCCAGGCGATGCGATGAACCAGCACGCGGGTTTTACCGGAGCCTGCGCCTGCGAGCACCAATAGATTTCCTTGGGGAGCGCTCACTGCTTCGCGCTGGGCGGAGTTGAGCTGATCGAGAATCGCCGTGACGTCGTCCATAGTAGCCGCTGCCGGATCAAAAAATAGGCGGCTAGTCTAGCACAGCCAGCGAACTGGCTGTGTATACAGGTGTGGCAATCTTCCCGCCTCTGTGTGAGGGCAGGTTTCCGCGAGGGCGCTGTGAACCCATCCGTGGGCGCTACTTTTGACATCCCTGTCAAAAGACCCTCGCTTCAACCTGCCCTCGCACCCGGTTAACCAGAATGTATTGGTAAAGTCTAGGACTCTTCAGGAAAGCGCAGCGTATTAAGGCTCTTTTTAACCGCTTTAAGCTGTTCGGCGAGTTTCGGGCCGCGGGTTTTGGCCACGCCGACTGCCAGTACGTCGATGAGCACCAAATGGGCAATCCGCGAGCTAAGCGGGGTGTAGATTTCGGTGTCTTCGTGAACATCGATATACAGCGGCAGGCTGACCTCTTCGGCGAGCGGCGAGCCGCTGGGGCAGAGGCCAATGACGGTCGCGCCCGCTTCGCGAGCCAAGCGCACGCTGGCGACCAACGCTTTGGTACGGCCGGTTTGGGAAATGGCCACCACCACGTCGCCATCGTTCAAGGTCACCGCCGACATATTCTGCATATGCGGGTCGGCGTAGGCGGAGGTGGAAATTTGTAGCCGGAAAAATTTGTGCTGAGCATCAAAAGCCACCGCGCCGGAGGCCCCAAAACCATAGAACTCGACCCGATTGGCCATCGCCAGGGCGTTGACTGCACGGCCCAGGGCGTCGTTATCCAACCGGTCACGAACCGAGAGTAGCGTACCCACGGTCGAGTCAAAGATGCTGTGGGAAAATTCAGCGACCGAGTCGCTATCGTTCATGGAGAACTGCGCGAACTGACTGCCGCTGGCCAGCATTTGCGCCAGCTGTAGTTTGAAGTCCTGAAAGCCATTGCACCCCAGCGCACGGCAAAAGCGCACCACGGTAGGTTCGCTAACGGTGGCTTCGGTGGCCAGATCCACAATACGCATGTGGATGACCTCTTCGGGGTTGCGCAGTACAAACCGCGCCACTTTTTGTTCGGAGCGTCGAAAGTGCTCCATGCGGCGTCTCATTTCATCAAACAGGGCGCGACTCACGTTCAGCTCCTTGGGTGCTCAACCAACAGGTAATCAACAGTATGCCTTAATGAGTCCATAGGGCCACGAACTATTAGGCAGCCTTCCAACAGCGTTTAAAGGTCGTTAGTCAGTTTTTTTAAGATTGGTCATCATTTTGTCAAGTAGGTTATAGTAATAATTGAAGTGCCGCACTGCATCATAACAGTCGTCACGGATGCAGGTGGACGAAGGCATATTCATCTGGAGGAACGTCGATTATGAAAAACGTCGAACGAATCACCTCGGTTAAAAGCGAATTGCTCGACATCTTTATGAGTATGGAAGTGGATGAGCATGCTCAACGCCAGCGCAGCGCAGCTCAACGCAGCTTAAGAGCGCGGCGGGGTATTGAGCTTCATCGTGAGTTTCAAAAACTATCGCGGGATATCGCCCCCTTGCCTGATGAAGATCGGCAAGAGAGCGAATTGCACTAATTGTAAGGCTGCCAAGAGATTAAGTGCGCAACGGTTATCTCTCCACAATCGCGCCGCCCTGCCGGTTAGCAGGGCCTTGGCAATAAGCTAAGCGTAAGCTTAGATTAGCCCTGTTACGAACACGGCAATAACGCCAGCGGGCGCTATATAGCGCGCGATGATGTTCCATACGCTCTTGCCGGTCGCTGAAAGACCCAGTTCATCTTCCACGCTGCTGCGCTCCAGGCACCAAGCGGTGAATAGAATCGCGCCCAGCCCCGTTAGCGGCAGCATTATTTTGCTGGTCAGCGTATCCAGCAGGTCAAACACGCCCAGTCCAAACAACACCGGTTCGCTCCACACATTGAATGACAGCAGCGCCGCAATACCCAGTAACCAAGCACCCACACCGGCCACAACGGTAGCCATGACACGGCTTAGCGGCGTGCGCTCTTCAATGAATTCCACTACGGGCTCAAGCAGTGAAATGGCCGACGTTAATGCCGCAAACGTCAGCAGCAAGAAGAACATCAACCCCAAAATCGTTCCGCCTCCCATGTTGCCAAAAGCCAGCGGCAGGGTGACAAAAATCAGTCCAGGGCCCGAAGCGACATCCAAGCTATTAGCAAAGACGATCGGGAAGATGGCTAAACCTGCTCCTAACGCGATGACGGTATCCATGATGATGACCGTGCGGGCGGTTTGCAGCAGATCGATCTCTTTGCCCAGATAAGAGCCGTAAGCCATCATGATGCCCATACCCAATGAGAGGGTGAAGAAGGCGTGGCCCAAGGCGGCTAGCACGGTTTCTGCTGAGAGCTTGCTCCAGTCCGGGTTGAACATATACGTCAATGCTTCGCCAAAGTAGCCGGTCGTCATGCCGTAACCGATCAGCACGACCAGCAGCAGTGCGAGGACTGGCATCAGAATGCGTACAGCGCCTTCAAGGCCTTTGGTAACGCCACGGGCGACAATCCCGATCACCAGCAGCATAAACACGGAGTGGCCCAGCAGCAGCAACCCAGGGTTACTCAACATGCCATTAAATAGCGCGCCGATGCCATCGGCACCTTGACCGCTAAAAGCACCACTCACCGAGTTGACGGTGTAGTAGAGCGACCAGCCGCCAATCACGCTGTAAAACGACAAAATCAAGAAGGCACCAACAATGCCGCTAATGCCCACGATGGCCCAGGCTTTGGGTTTTTTCGCCGTGCGTGCCAGCTCTGACATGGTGCTGGCGGGGTTCTTCTGGCCGCGCCGCCCCAATAGCCACTCAGAGACAAGAATGGGTAAGCCGATCAGCGCGATACAGAGCAAATACACAAATACGAAAGCAGCGCCGCCGCTTTCACCCACCATATACGGAAATTTCCAGATATTGCCTAGACCCACCGCTGAACCAGCGGCGGCCAGCACAAAGGTCATTCGCGATGACCACTGCGCATGCGCAAGCTTCGCCATACATCACCCATTAAGTCGATTGTTGTGTAAGTCACTGCGTGTTGAACACGCTAGTTTTCGGAAAATTGCGTCATTGCCAGCGTACTTTTCCGAAAGTAAGCGCAATTTATCTGATCAATCCCGAGCATGCCAGTTAGCTGACCTAAAAAGGTGTGTTAAAACAGCTGGCTTTGCTTCTCGCCAGCAAAGGGGCCAAGAGCGGGTAAGGGCGTCACTTCTCCTAGCGCGTTATAGAGGATACGAGCCATGTGGGGAGACTCGCGATTATCCGCAGTATGCACAAATAAGAAAGGGGTTTTCCCCTGATTTATCCACAGCTTTAGGCGCTCTTTCCAAGCGGTGAAGTAGCTGCTGTTAATCGTTTTGTCAATATGGCCAATGAATCGAATGACAGGAAAATTTGCCGTGGAAAGCACGTGTAGCGGGAGTTTCGGCTTTTCTTGCTGGGCATGGGCCAAGCCCATATGGCCATTTGACGGGGTTGAGAAGAGCGGGCGTACGTCAAGCATCACGCGATTGGCGGAATAAGTTATCAACAGGCGGTTAAGGGCTATTTCAGCGGCTCCCTTGTGGAAAAACTCTGGGTGGCGAACCTCTACCGCGCAAGGCAAATGGGCAGGCCAAGCGGCGAGCAGCGCTTCGAGCTGAGGAAGCTCTTGGGGGCCGAAATCCCGTGGTAGTTGCACCATGGTTGGCCCAAGGCGGTCGTGCAGCGGTTCTAGTGCTGCTAAAAATGCCCAAGCCTCCTCTAACCGCGTTAACCGTTGGTCGTGAGTGACGCTGGCAGGTAATTTAAAACAGAAGCGAAAGTGGGACGGTGCCTGACGCGCCCAGGCCGCAATGGTGTCCGGCTTTGGGGTACCGCTATAAAAGGTAGTGTTGCCCTCAACGCTGGAAAACACCGTCGCGTAATCGCTGAGCAGCTCAGTTTTGGCATGGCGGGGATAAAGGTTGCCCAGCCAATCTTGATTGGCCCACATAGGCAGGCCTAAATAAAGAGGAAGCGTCATGGATGCCTGCCTGCGTCAACAAGATCGAGCGCTAATCTAACAGGTTTGGGTGCCTTCCTGTTAAGGGCTGAGGGCGGCGTGTAAATGGCTTTTATTTATAGCAAGGCGCGGAAAAAGTGAAATTGTTAAAACGGCGATAGCGCTACTATGTAGGTGTCACCCTTTATGGGCCGGTATCGCCGTTTACAAACAGGACAGCCCGATGAGTTCAGCTTACGTTAGCAGTGATGAAATTCGCGACCAGTTTTCCCGCGCCATGTCGGCAATGTATCAGCAGGAGGTGCCGCAATACGGCACCTTGCTGTCGCTGGTGGAGGCGGTTAATCAAGAGGTACTCGCCACTAATCCTGCACTTAACAGTGAATTAAAGCAGAGCGATGAGCTGGCGCGTATCAACGTTGAACGCCACGGTGCTATTCGAGTGGGTAGCCCAGACGAACTTGCCATGCTGCGGCGCATGTTCGCCGTGATGGGTATGGAACCAGTCGGCTACTATGATTTAGCCGCGGCGGGCGTGCCGGTTCACTCCACTGCGTTTCGGCCAGTGGCGGATAGTGCGCTTAAGCGTAATCCTTTTCGTGTCTTTACGTCTTTGCTGCGCCTTGAGCTGATCGAAAAGGCGGAACTAAGAGAGCAGGCGAGTGAAATTTTAAAAGCCCGCGATATCTTCACTGCCAACGTCAAAATGCTGATCGAGCGTTTTGAACAGCAGGGAGGGCTAAGCGCCGACGATGCCAAGCAGTTTGTCCAGGAAGCGTTGAAAACCTTCCGCTGGCACGACAACGCCACGGTCGACTTGGCCACCTATGAGCGTTTGCATGCCGAACACCGTTTAATTGCCGATGTGGTCTGCTTCCGCGGCCCGCATATAAACCACCTAACGCCACGAACGCTGGATATTGATGAAGTACAGCGGCGCATGCCCCGTGTGGGCATTAACCCTAAAGCGACGATTGAAGGCCCGCCACGCCGGGACTGCCCAATCCTCCTCCGCCAAACCAGCTTCAAAGCCCTGGAGGAGACGATTGCTTTCGCTGACGCTGCTGAGGGAAAACACACCGCCCGCTTTGGCGAAATCGAACAGCGCGGCATCGCATTAACGCGCAAAGGGCGCGAGCTATATGACCGCCTGCTGGCAACTGCCAAAGAGAACTCGCCCACCGTAGCCAATAATGACGCCCATCAAGCACATTTATCCGAGGTGTTTAAAGCGTTTCCCGATGCCTATGAGTCGCTGCGTCGCGAAGGATTAGCGTTTTTCCACTATCAGGCGGTTCAAGGTGCAGCTGTAAAAGGGTCGATTTCAGTTGAGCAGGTGGATAGCTTGATCGAACAAGGTGTCCTCAGAGTTACCCCGATGATTTATGAAGACTTCTTACCCGTGAGCGCGGCCGGTATTTTTCAATCCAACCTGGGTGGAAGCAGTCATGATCATTACGCCAGCAGCGCAAGCCAGCAGGCGTTTGAGCAGGCCCTGGGGAGAGCTGTCATCGATGAAATCGAGCTGTATACCCAGCGCCAGGAAGCATCGCTTGAACAGGCGCTGGCGCAGTTGGCGGGCTAGCAGCTAATGGTGGTGCGGATAAGGCGTGCTTTTGACTGTAGCAGGGGTAAGTACTCTTTGAGCAGCGTGTCTAAATCGATACGTGCTGCGTTGGTACTGATATTAATAGCCCCTAACAGTTTGCCATTGGCATCAAACGCCGGTACTGCCAGCGAGCGCAAGCCTGGATCAAGCTCTTGGTCGGCAATGGCGTAGCCTTGCTGGCGAGCCTTGTGAATACACTTTTTTAGCTCGCTTTTAGAGGTGAAGGTTTTATCTGTATAGCGTTCTAGAGTTAGTCGTTCTAAATAAGCATCCAGCTCAGTTTCTGGAAGCTGAGCGAGTAGAACACGGCCCATTGATGTGTGTGCTGCGGGTAAGCGAGTACCTATCGATAGCGTAATCGCCATCAACCGATGACGGGCCGCTGAACGAGCAACATAAATGACTTCATCGCCATCCAGTACGCCTAAAGAGGATGACTCACCACACTCGTTGGTGATCTCCTCCAAATACTGCTGAATAGCGCTGCGGTAGTTATTGGCGGACAAAAACGAGTAACCCAGTTGCAGTACTCGCGGTGCTAGCTCAAAGTAGCGCTGCTTTTGCGTACATAGCCTAACGCGTGGAGCGTGAGCAGAAAGCGTCGGGCCTTGGCCCTGTTCATGCCAGTGCGCGCGGCCACTTCGCTAAGCGTCATACTTGGATGGCTTTCATCAAAGGCTAAAATTACTTCCAGACCGCTTGCCAGCGCTGTCACGAAGTCACGGTCATCGGGGGTTAACATTTCATCCAGAAGCTGCTCTTCCATCGGTGTCCACTCATCGGAATAGGCGTAAATTTAAAAGACCAATATAGCATATTGTTCGAATAGCGAACATATATGCGATACTTGCTATAGTAGGTTGAGAGCTTGAACCAATGTGCATAGGTCTTTAATCGTGACAACATCGTTTGGGAAGGGAGACTGAGCGGGATTCGCCGTTACACCAACAAAAAGTGTTCCATTTGAGCGTGCGGCGCGATAGTCATTATACGAATCGCCAATCATCACGGTGGCTTTTGCTGCTAGCTGGTGTCTGCTGATTAAGTTGCGTAAGCCCGTGGCTTTATCCGGGGGCGCGCCCACTACCTCTTTGAAGTAAAGCGCCAATTGACGCTGTTCCACAATGGCCTTGAGTTCCTGTTCAGGTGTGGCAGAGAGCAGATATAGCGACCGCAGGTGGTGCCAATCACTTAAAAATTCTAGTGCTCCAGGAATCGGCGGTGCGGCGAGCAAGCGCTCTTCGACACTATCCTTAAATTGCCGACAAAGCTCCTGAATACGCGCATCACTGGCTCGTTTGCCCAGGATGTGCTCTTCAATATGGCGAAACTTGACCTCTCTAGGCTGGCCGCCGCGACGGCTAAGGTAGGCCACGACGGCGCGGTACTGGGCTTCTGGCGCTTGACGATAAACATCGGCAAATGCCTGGCGCTTTAGGGTTGCTGAGTCGAGAACAACACCATCGAAGTCAAATACCAATGCATAAGAAGGGATCGTATTGTCATCACTCACGGAACTACTCCGCTGGCTCGGTTCCAAGCAAAAAACGACACTATACCTAGGCGATAAGTACCGTTATACGAACGTTAGCTACGTTTGAAGCGTGAATATAACCAACTTTTGAGGGGAGTATTGCCCAGTAAAACCAGCATGATCACCGAGGTCAGCACTAATGAAAGTGGATTGGTCACCAGTGCGAGCAGGAAGTGCGTACTGCTGTCACCGACCGATGACATGGCCTGTCGGTAAGACTCATCCAGCAGCGGGCCAAGAATGACGCCGAGAATAATCGGTCCCATCTGAAAGCCAAACATCTTCAACCAGTAGCCCAAAATGCCAAAGCCTAGCATCCAATAAACTTCTGTCATGCTGCTGTTAAGCGAGTAGGTGCCTACCACGCACAGCACCAATATCAGTGGGATCATAATGGCTTTAGGCACTTCAACAATCTTTGAAAAAACCTTAATACCGGTTAGCCCAAAGATAAGCAGGAAAATATTGGCCAATGCTAAATTGCCAACCGTAAACCAAAAGATATAGGGTGTTTCGATCATCAGCATCGGACCTGGATTCAGGCCATGAATGACTAGTGCACCGATAATAACGGCAGTGACCGCATCACCCGGCATGCCAAGGGTCAGCATAGGTACGTAAGCGCCACCCACTGCGGCGTTATTGGCGGTTTCAGGCGCTACAAGCCCTTCATACGCGCCTTCGCCAAAAGGCACTTCAGGGTTTTTAACGGTGCGCTTGGCATGATCATAGGCAAACAGTGACGCAATATCGCCACCAGTACCGGGGAGTGCGCCAACCACAACGCCGATAATAGACGTGCGTAAAGAGAGCGGTAAGAACTTGAGCACCATGTTGAGGGGCGGAATGATCTTATCGACGTTCTGTTTAACGGGCACTTTGGCCATATTATGTAGCTGGTAAAACGCTTCCGCGACACCAAACAGGCCAATCATAACCACCACGTAATGAATCCCGCCCAGCAGTTCCATACTGCCCATGGTGAGGCGTGGCTGGGCGGTTACCATGTCCATACCGACCAACCCAATGGTGGCACCCAGAGCGACAGAGAAAATACCGCGTGCAAGCGATTTACCCGATAGCGAGCTGACCAATAGCAAACCCATGATGGCGATTAAAAAGTAGTCGCGGGGGGCAAATTTAAGTGCAAGATCGGCAAGGTGCGGGGCCGTAGCAGCGAGTACCGCAACACCGATCAAGCCACCGATCACCGACATTACAGTACTCAGACCAATCGCCTTACCCGCTTCACCTTTTTGCGCTAACGGGTAGCCGTCAAAGGCGGTGGTGACGGCTGATGGGGCTCCAGGAATATTGAGTAGAATGGCCGTGCGCGAACCGCCGTAAACGCCGCCGACATAAATACCCACCATCAGCGCTAGCGCGTTATTAATGTCCCAAGAAAACGTAAATGAAATCAGAATAGAGACGGCCATTGTAACCGAGAGGCCGGGAATAGCGCCGATGTAAATACCGGCGATAACGCCAAGGGCAGTTAAGCCCAATAGACCTGGATCAAGCCAAGCCATGAGCAGATAGGAGAAGGTATCACTCATTGGATGCCTCGGGGTTCATAATCAAGGAAGATAGACACGAAACACTATCGTGAAAAGTACATAAATTACCGCAATGGCAAGTGAAGCAATCACTAAAGAACTAATGATTTTTCCTTGACGATAATAAATGAACATAGCGGCTAAAAAGATAAAGGTGCTTACATAGAAGCTTGTCCATACGATAGCTACTAAATAGAGCATCGATACTATCGAGAACACCACAATATGCGTTTTAAAATGCTCATGTAAAAACACTTTAAACTCTTGGCCTGCGCTACGGATTTGTGGGTCTCGTTGCTTGCGCCGATGGCTGAAAAGAATCGCTATTGAGGAGGCAAGCATTATCAAGGCGAGCCCGACAGGAAATGAGCCAGCGGAGTTCAGCTGCACTCCATTATCGATACGATAAGCCTCGTAGAGAACACCGACACTAAAGAGCAGAAGCAGCCAGTCAAATACCTTTTCTCCCGCCCGAACGCGCTCAATTTTTTTAGTCATACAGAGACTCCAAGGGGACAGGTGGTAGTCCTGTCCCCTAAGTCATAGGAAGATAACGTTAGGGGCGTGGAATGCCTAACTCTTCTGGAGATTTTTCGACCGCACCCGCTTCAAACATTGACCACGCGGTGACGGACTGCCAGTTATCCAAGTATTGCTGCGCTTCTTCGCCGTTAAGGTTGAGTGATTCGCCACCAAAATTAGTTAAGAACTCTTGGAAACCATCACTGGCAACTGCTTGCTCGTATGCATCTTCCAGAGTGGCCTTTACGTCATCGGGTGTATCTTCACGCACAAAGACACCCCAGAACGGGCCCCAAGGTAAGAATGAATCAAGCTCTGGGATAGCATCGGTGATCGGTGGAACATCCGGCAGGTCTTCCAACTCTTCGCTACCCAGTACGGCAAGACCCTTCAGTCGGCCTGCACGGATCTGTTCGGCTACCGCGGAAAGGCTTAGCGGCATAAAGTCGATATGTTCACCCAGCAGTGCCGTAACGCCAGGGCCATCTCCGCCGAAGGTCACTGTGCGAACATTAAGATCGTCGACAGAGTTGATCATTGCGTGAATTGTACTAGGCAAGCCACCGGCACCGGTACCACCCATTTTGAGTTCGTCGGGGTTCTCGTGGGCGTACTCAAGTAGCTCCGCGAATGTATCGAATGGGCTATTAGGGTGAGTGGCAATGACAACACGGCCTTGGCCGATAATATTGATAGGGTACATATCATCGTAGGTGAAATCGGCTAAGCCCATTAGTGGGTATAGCTGGGGATTCTCTGCACCAAACAGTAGGTTATAGCCGTCAGGGCGCTGGCGCATAACATGGTTCATGCCAATAACGCCAGTACCCCCTGGACGGTTGGTGAGAACAATAGTGGTATCCAGAACCTCTTCCACGTGGGGCGTCAGGCTGCGTACGACGTTGTCGGTGGCGCCCCCGGCTCCCCACTGGATGGTACCTTGAATGTTACGGTCAGGATAATCGGCGAGGACGCCCCCCGCGACTGCCAAAGAGCCGATAGCGATAGCCAACTGGGTGAAAAGTGGCTTAGTCATAATGCTTATCCTCCAACGAGTTATTATATTAGCTGCTGCCAAAGGCGACATTAGTTCGCCTTACGAACTTAAGTGCTTAAGGCGAACACTAGTGATCGCTATGGCGGCTGTCAATCAACAAACCTTCGTATAAGACCAAGGTTTAATATTGCATGATGGCCGTTACAAGGCAGTACTAAACATGTTGTTTTAGCAGGTGTTAATAGAGTGTTGGGCGCATTAGCCATTGTTTCTGATAACAATAAACCTCTATTACCTCTATATAGTAACGGTTTTTGATAGGTGTAGTGTTAGTCGTATAGGGAACAGGTTGCCACACCCCCCATCCTATCGTGCATAATGCGAACTAAAGAACGCTATGCGAACAATGGGCATCTATACTGAAACCCATTAGCTCAGCCATAGCGACATATAATAGTCGTGATGCTAGAGCTCATTCGCTTGAAAGCACTACCTGGGAGGATGCTATGCGCGCAATTGCCACTGTTTGTCTAAGCGGAGATCTGCGGACTAAGCTGGAAGCCATTTCCCGTGCCGGTTTTGATGGCGTAGAAATATTTGAAAATGATCTGCTCTCCTTCGATGGCTCGCCGCAAGAGGTTTGCGCGCTGTGTGAACGTCTGGGGCTTACTATCGTCGCGTTTCAACCGTTTCGCGATTTTGAGGCGATGCCAGAGCCACAGCGCAGCCGCAATCTAAAGCGCGCCGAACGTAAGTTCGAACTAATGGAGCAGCTCGGCACGGATTTTCTATTGGTGTGTAGCAACGTTTCGCCGCAGGCAGTAGACGATATGGATCGCGTAGTGGCCGATTTGCGTGAGCTTGCTGAACTGGCAGCAAAGCGTAATATTCGGGTGGGGTTTGAAGCGTTGGCCTGGGGGCGCCACATCTCGGACTACCGCGATGCGTGGGAAGCCGTGCGCCGCGTTGATCACCCTAATTTGGGCATAGTGCTAGATAGCTTTCATATTTTATCGCGTGGGCATGACCTCTCTACCATCGGCAAAATCCCTAAACAAAAAATCTTCTTCGTCCAGGTGGCAGATGCACCGCTACTGGATATGGATGTGCTTCAGTGGAGCCGTCACTTCCGCTGCTTCCCTGGGCAAGGTCGCCTACCGCTGAAAGCCTTTATGGCTGAACTCGCCAAAACCGGTTACGACGGCCCGCTGTCGCTGGAAATTTTTAGCGACGCCTTCCGCGCCGCGCCAACTGAAATCACCGCCCTGGATGGTCTTCGCTCGCTCATTCTGCTCGAAAATCTTATTGAGGATGGCCCCTGGGCAAGCCCTATTCCCCCGGCGCCCAGCTACAACGGCATCCATTTTATTGAGTTTACCCTCGACGAAGAGAGCGCCGCGCCGCTCGGCGAATTTATTGATGCACTGGGCTTTCGTCATGTAGGCCGCCATCGCTCCAAAAATGTCGAGCTCTGGAAACAGGGTGAGATTCATCTGGTGCTCAATTTTGAAACGGACAGCTTTGCCCATACTTTCCGGCTGCTTCACGGCACCTCGGTGTGTGCGGTGGGTTTCCGTGTTAATGATGTTGAACGCGGGCTTGCCCGTGCAAAAGCGTTCAAAGCACAGACATTCCGTGGCCAGGTGGGCGAAGGCGAGATGGAAATCTCAGCGCTTCGGGGTATAGAAGGCAGCCTTGTTTACCTGGTGGATGATCAAGCGGCTGAGGACTTGCAGTGGCGAACCGATTTTGAACTGTTTGACCAAGAAAGCCGCAATGAGGCCGGACTCACCCGGGTTGATCATCTCTCTTACGTACTCCCCGCTACGCAGCTACTCAGTTGGCAACTTTTTCACCGCACCGTATTTGGGTTTAATGCGGCTACAGAGAACGAGATTATCGACCCTCGGGGTATGATGATCAGCCAAGCGGTTATCAGTCCTGAGCAGAGTATTCGTATCCCGTTGACGGTTTCGCAGGCCCAGGATACCCAGCCAGGGCGTTTTCTGAGCGAGTTTCGCGGTGGCGTGCAGCAGATCGCCTTTGAAAGCCACGATATCTTCGCCACGGTGGATGAGTTCCAAGTGCGCGGCTTGCCGCTGCTGAAAATTCCGCAGAATTACTACGACGATCTTGAAGCACGCTACGGGCTGGAAGATGAGCTGTTAGAGGCGATGCGTAAGCGCAATATTCTGTTTGATCGCAACGATGAGGGTGACTTCTTCCACGCCTATACCGAAACGTTCTCGGGCCGATTCTTTTTCGAAATCGTTGAGCGGCGTGGAGCCTATCAGCAGTTTGGTGCCGCCAACGCGGGCATCCGCCTGGCCGCTCAAGCCGCCCAGCGCTAATGAGACAAAACGAAAACAACGCGGCGGTGCAAAGTGGCACTGCGCGGGAGGATAACAATGAAACTTGGCTTGATCGGTAAAGCGATTATGAACTCCAGCTCGCCGGACTTGCATGTTCGGCTGGGGCAGCTCACCGGCATACCTACTACTTACGATCTGTTTGATGCCAACGAGCAACCGATTGAGTCACTGGCAAAACAGGTAGATAAAGTCATCGCCGCAGGCTATCGCGGGGTTAATGTGACGTTTCCCTGGAAAGAGACCGCCGCTGGGCTGGCCACCCGTCCCTCCGTTGGCGCCAAAATGGTGGGCGCTGCCAATACACTGGTGTTTGAAAACGGCGAAATCATCGCGGAGAACACCGACTTTACCGGCTTTATGAGTGGCTTTCGTGCCACCTTAGGTGAGCGCAAACCGGGCCGCGTACTGTTGATGGGCACCGGCGGCGTCGGCAAAGCCGTTGCCTTTGGTCTAGGGCAGCTGGGCGCAAATGAGGTCGTACTGATGGATTTGGATGACGCCAAGTCGCGCCAGCTGGCCAAGGAGCTACAGCAACAAGGTTTCACCGCTTCGTCCATTACCGCCGCGCAGTTGGCTGCTACCGTGCCCCACTGCGATGGGCTAGTAAACTGTACACCGATTGGGCATGAAAAAAGCCCCGGCTGCCCGCTGCCTGCGGAGCTGGTGCAGGCGCACCACTGGGTTTTTGATGCTGTGTACGTCCCCGCTGTCACTGAGTTTATTTCCGCGGCAAAGCACGCGGGCGCTGCAGTGGTTAGCGGTGTCAGCCTGTTTGTGTATCAAGGCGTCGACGCCTTTAAGCTGTTCTGTGAAGATGAAGCTAAACGCGAGGTGGCTGACCAACAGTCAACCACGCTATTTGCCCACTACCGTCGAGAACTACTGAAGGAAACTGACGAATGAGCCAAGGTAAAGTGTTAGTGCTGCATGGGCCTAATTTGAATCTGCTCGGTGCCCGCCAGCCGGAAATTTATGGCTATGAGACCCTTGAAGACGTCAATAACGCGTTACGTGAAAAAGCCGTCATGGCTGACTGGGAGCTTAACTGCCTGCAGAGCAACCACGAAGGCGCGCTGATTGATGCTATTCATGCGGCAAGGCTTGATGGTACCCAGGCAATTATTATCAACCCAGCCGCCTATACCCACACCTCAGTAGCGATTCTCGATGCGCTTAACGCCTTTGAGGGCAAGGTGATCGAAGTACATATCTCTAACGTGCACAAGCGTGAAAGCTTTCGCCACCACTCCTATGTATCGCTACGTGCTGATGGCGTCATTGCCGGGCTGGGCACACAGGGTTATCAGGCTGCGCTGGAAGCGATTATGAAAGCTTGCCGTGTTGCCTAAAGACTATTGTCGCCGGGTGGCAAGATAAATGCCTGCGGCGATAATTAATAGCGCTCCCAAATAGGTTTCAATCAGGGGTATATCGCCAAACACCACGTAGCCCGAGGCTGAGGCCCATACAATCTGCACATAAAGGAATGGCGAGCAGAGGACGGTCAGCGGGTAAGGCCTTCACAACGCCGCCAACAGCTCACGTGCCTTGACCAATGCCCGTTGTGCGCGCTCAAGGGCTGAAGCGCCCTGTTGGCGCAGCCCCTCGGTAGGAATCTCCAAACTAATGGGAATATCACGCGGTAAGGCGTGTAATAAGCTGATTAATTCGATATCTCCATCGCCTGGGAAGCAGCGCTCCTGACGTGCCTGGCGCAAAATCTCGTCCATATCACTTGGAATGGGCCCCGCTACATCGCACAGCTGCACGTAGCGCAGCCACTCAGTCGGCACGCTGGCAAGCATCTCAAGGCGGCTTGCTGAGCGGTTGAAGTGAAATGCATCGACGAGCAAGCAGGCGTTATCGATCCCACGACCACGCACAGCTCCTACGACGCTGGCAGCTTGCTCCAGGTTTTTTATCCCCGTCCAGGGCATAAACTCAAGATGCGGATAGAGGCCCCGGGGTTTGGCTAACTCGCAAAGCTGAGCGAAGTTATCCTGGGTGCGTACAAGGTCTTCATCATTGCCTGCTACCAGCACCTCGCTGGCGCCCAGTTCAGCACCGATATCCAGGATATGGGCAAATTCTTCGACTACCTGGGTATCGGGCTTGAGGCGTAAGATTTCGACATCGAGCACCTTAATGCCGCTGTCGCGCAGCGCTTGCTGAGTGCGGCGTAGCAGAGCCGTATTGTGGGCGAGGGTGAAGTGGTGCTCTTCCGGAGTAGCGGGAATCAACCTAAGTCCCACCGCGTCGTAACCTGCTTTCGCGGCCACCGCAATCATCTCGGGTGGGGAGAGCTCCAGTACCGTCAATGCGGCAAGCGAAAAGCGGGGAGATGCGGCATCAGGCATTGGGTAACTCCTGGTTGGCAGCGTGCAGGCCCGCGATATAGCCAAAGGTCATTGCAGGCCCAAGGTTAATGCCACCAGCAGGGTAGAAGCCGCCCATGATGCTGGCCATATCACTACCCGCCGCATACAAGCCATCGATGGGCTGGTCGGCAGCGTTAAGCACCTGAGCGTGCGCATTGGTTTTAAGTCCGGCGAAGGTGCCGAAACTGCCAGGCAGTACTTTGACGGCATAAAATGGCCCCTGATCAAGCGGTGCGACACAGGGATTTGGCCTGTTGGCCGGGTCGCCGTTTTTACGATTATAAGGCGTGGAGCCGCGCCCAAAGGCAGGGTCGTCGCCTTGCCGGGCGTGGCGGTTGTAGTTATCAACCGTGTATTTAAGCGCTTGTGGGTCAATGCCGCACTCGGTTGCCAACGCTCCCAGCGTTTTACCGGTTTTCAGGTAGCCCTGTTTAATCCAATGCTTAAAAGGCACTGGGGCCGGGCGACTAATGCCTAAGCCGTAGCGGCGCTGAAAGCGATGAGTACAAACCAGCCATGAACAGACCTCTTCACCTGCAGGTACCGCTTTGACCATGGCATCCACGTAGTCGTAGTAGCCGCCTGCTTCGTTAACGAAGCGCTTGCCATTTTGCAGCACGCCAATCACGCCTGGCTTCGCGCGATCAATAATATGTGGAAAGTGGCCCACATGGCCGTCCCGATAGGGAACCAGCGAGACCGGTGCCCAGGCGACGGGGGAATAAAGCGAGGTGTCTACCACGCCGCCCACTGATTCACCTAAGCGCAAACCATCCCCGCTGGCGGAAGAGGGTGGCAGCGGCCAATGGTCTTCGCCCGTGGGCGTTTTGGGAAATAGCATCTTACGCCGCGATACATCCCAAGGAAAACCGCCCGCTGCTAAGACCACGCCTTTCTCTGCTCGAATGCTAATGTCGCCCTCAGGCGAGGCAACGACCACGCCAGTTACCTGATCACCTATCGTCAAGAGCTGCTTAGCGGGGGAGGACACCCACATTTCCACGCCTAGCTCCTGAGCGGATTTAGCAAGCCTTCCGGTAAGCGCCACGCCGTTAACGAGCTGCATTGCACGACCATAGCGGGCCAAGTCGTATAGGTGGCGGCTTACTCGCTTTGTAACATGTAAGAAAGCCTTCGGTGAACGCGCAACGTTTAAAAAAGCGGCTAAATCGGGCCCGGCTTGAATGGGCATACCGAGAAACGCTGTTTCAGGCATGGTTGTACGCATCTTTTTCAGCGTTTGGGTATCTAGTTCACGGCCATCAAACGGCGCAGCGATGACTGAACGGCCGCCCGTGCCTGCGCCGGGCGTATCACCGTGGATATCCGCGATAGCGTTGCCAGCGTCAAATTGGAGGGCTGTATTGTGGTGAAAGAACTCAACCATGGCCGGTGATGCAGCCAGGAAAGCATCAATTTTATCCGCATCAAAACGCTCCCCTAGCTCATGGCGCAGGTAGGTTCGCACCATTTCCACGTCTTCATTAATCCCAGCGGCAATTGCAAGCGGGTTACGGGGCGCCCACATCCAGCCACCCGACCAAGCGGTTGCCCCTCCTAAGCTATCAGATTTTTCAACGACAATGACCTTTAACTCTTGATGGGCGGCTGTGACGGCAGCAGCCAACCCCGCCGCACCCGACCCCACCACCACAAGGTCAACGTTAATAGAACGGTGCGTCATGATCTTTCCTAGTGGAATGTTTGAGATTGGAGAGATGCCATTATTTAGAACGGCGTTGCATTTAATGTAGGGGAGATGAGTTTTGTTTGCAATACGTACAAAAGTTCGTTAACTGGTGGGTGTTTTTTTGTTGACAAGCGTTCTTAATTAGTAAAATTAGATACCTGAATTCAGCTAATAAGCAGCAGCGACAGCGGTTGCCCAGATTGTTGTTTGAATTCAGGAGACGCCACCCAGTTAGGGGCAAAAATATAATTATTATTAATATTATTTGCGTGCCAATGGTTTTTTTTTACGCGAAATAGGTCTGCTCACACTTTATTAGCCTCATTGATACTAAAGTCGTGTTTTTTATTGCGTGAACAACGACGTAACCTCAGAGGCATGCTACGAATACGTGTACGGGATACGAACAAAAATTAGCAAATGCATAGGAAGATAAAAATGAAAAAAATTCTTAGCGCAGCATGCCTTGCCGCTTTAGGTAGCACCCTTGCAACGGGGCTCACTGTATCCACTGCCAGCGCCAACGAGTGGCCTACTGACGATATTCGTCTTGTCGTCCCTTACGCTCCTGGTGGCACCACGGATGTGCTCTCCCGCCGCGTCGCGGATCTTCTTCAGCAAGAGCTGGATGCTAACGTGGTTGTGGAAAACCGCCCTGGCGCGGGTTCTACGGTGGGCACTGGTCGTCTCGCCCGCGGTGGACGTGATGCTGAACACACGATTCTGATGGCATCGCCCGGCCACACTATCGGTGCAGCTATTTATCCCGATCTTAGCTACGATCCCGTCGAAGATTTTGTCTTCCTGCAAAACATGATCGATATCCCCAATGTCATGGTGGTGCCTGCCGATAGCCCTTATGAAAGTGTTATTGAGTTCGTTGAAGCCGCAAAGGAAGAGAACATGACCTTCAGCCACAGTGGCGTGGGCAGTTCCATCCATATGTCCGGTGAGCTATTCAAGACGTTGACTGAAACCAATATGACGGCAGTGCCTTTTGCTGGCAGCGGTGCGGCGCTTCCTGCGCTCTTAGGGGGCGATGTCGATGTCTCCTTTGAGAACATGCCAACCGTCCTGTCACATATTCGCTCGGGTGATTTGCGCGCTCTAGCGGTTACCTCTGCTGAGCGGTCAGAGTATTTGCCTGATGTACCCACGTTATCGGAAGTGGGCGAGTACAACCTCGACCAGTTCGTCACGACGGCATGGTTTGGCCTGGTGGCACACAGCTCTTTCCCTGAAGAAGCGCAAAGCGTTATGCAGGATGCCCTTGCTAAGGTGATGGAGCGTGAAGAGTTTTTGGACTTTGCTGATCAGCTGGGCGCCGAGCCGGGTCAGGTGTCTGGCGAAGAGTTCAAGCAGTTCATTGCCGATGAAGTAGAACGTTGGAAAGGCGTTGCACAGCAGGCCGGTATTAGCCAGTAATTAAGACGTCTTCCGTCAAACACAGAGGCGAGGGCCGCTACCCTCGCCTCTCTTGTGTCTCCAGGAGAAGGCCGCGATGACACCTTCGGGTTCCAAGCGCAGAGTAAAAATAAAAGATACCAGCGATCTTATCACCGGCATCGTATTGCTGGGGTTTGCCATCGTGTTGGTCTTTTATCTGGTACCCAACTATATAAACGAACCGCCGATCCTACAAAACCCAATGATGTCGCCGCGGTGGCTGCCGACGATTATCGGCTGGCTGATCCTGCTGTTTTCGGTTCTGCTTATTCTTCAGGCCTGCATTGTGGAACAGAGAGCCGAGGAGGATGAGCGGGCGATTGAGAAAGGCTCCACGCGGCGTTTCGTGCTAATGGTGTTGTCTCTGGTGATATATGTTGCCTTGTTTGAGGTGATAGGCGCCGTGTTCTGCGGTATTTTGGCAACGTTAGTACTTTTCGTAGCACACCCGGTTCGCACTTGGTGGGTATATAGCCTGGCATTTCTGTTTCCTATTATTGTGACGCTCTTATTTGTAGAAGTAATGAACGTGCCACTACCGATAATGCCGCTCGGTTTCTGATTCGCTACTTATTTTTCTAGGTGTCCTATGGAAAACTTTTCGGAAGTCGTTGGCATATTCTTTAGCCTGGATAACTTTCTGGCTATCGCCGTAGGTGTGGTGATTGGCGTAGTGGTGGGTTCCATCCCTGGTTTAACCGCCACCATGGCGGTGGCCTTGGCACTCCCGTTTACCTTCTCCATGCAGCCGGTTGCCGCTATCCTGCTGCTGGTAGGCATCTATAAGGGTGGGATGTACGGTGGCTCGATTACTGCCATTCTGATTAGAACCCCGGGCTCCCCCGCCTCGGCCTGTACGTTGTTAGACGGCTACCCGATGGCCCAGCAGGGGCATGCAAAAAAAGCGCTAAAGGCTGCGCTTTACTCATCGGTGATTGCCGATTTTATCTCCAACATAGCGTTGATCTTTTTTGCCGCCTACTTGGCCAAAATTGCGCTGAACTTCGGGGCACCCGAATTTTTCTGGCTGATCTGTTTTTCTCTCACCATTATCATCTCGCTAGCCAGCGGCTCTATGATCAAGGGCCTGATGGCAGCGCTGCTAGGCATTTTGTTATCCATGGTAGGGTTGGATGAGGTCTTCGGTTCCCAGCGGCTGACCTTCGACAGCTACAACCTGATGGACAGCATCTCCTTTATCCCCCTATTGATCGGCCTGTTTGCGATTCCAGAAATCATCGAGTTTTATCGTAAGAAAGCGATCCCGCATATTAAGGCGAAGGCGAGTGGTGCTGGTTTGGCTTTCTCTGAGCTCAAGCGTTGTATGAAAAGCATTGTGCGAGGTAGCTTAATTGGCGTGATTATTGGCGCTATCCCCGGCACCGGGGCGACGGCGGCAGCGTTCATCTCCTACAGCGATGCGCGTCGGCGCTCTCCCAGCAGAGCAAATTTCGGCAAGGGCGAGGTAGAAGGGGTGGCCGCGGCTGAGGCCGGTAACAATGGCGTTGCCGGGGCAACGCTAATTCCGCTGTTATCGCTCGGTATTCCAGGGGATGTCATTACCGCTATTATCCTGGGGGCTTTTATGGTGCACGGGTTAACCCCTGGCCCACTTATGTTCCAGGAAAACCTATCGCTGATCTATGCACTGTTTCTGGGGATTATGTGCAGCTCGGTCATCCTGCTGGTGGTGGGTAACGTTGCCATCAAGTACTTCTCGTTAATTGCTGATATCCCCAAGTCAATTCTCTTTCCTATCGTCTTGATGTTCTGTGTTTACGGCGCCTATGCGGTCAATAACGCCACGTTCGACGTGTGGCTGATGCTGGCTTTTGGGGTGTTGGGATATATCTTCAATCGTGTCGCCATACCGGCGGCGCCGTTTCTGATTGGCTTCATTCTGGGGCCGATGTTCGAAGACAACCTGCGCCGTTCTCTGCTTATCGGCTCCAACGACCTGTCGATCTTTGTGCGTGGGCCGATTACCTGGGCCTTCATCGCCCTGACGGTGGGATCTATCGGCCTGGCGGTTTATCGCTTTGCCGCATCGCGCCGTGGCGCGCGGGATAGCACTGACGAGTCACGCCAAAACTGATTTAACCGACCGTCACTCCGCCGCAAACAAACAGCGTCTGGCCGGTAATGAAGCCGCTGCGCTCATCGCAAAAGAAGCTAACCGCCTGGGCGACGTCTTCCGGCTGGCCCATACGCTGTAGCGGAATGTTATCGATGATACGGCGGGCGCGCTCAGAGTCAGGCGGGTTATTTTGCCAGAAAGCGCTGGTGGCGATAGGGCCGGGTGCCACGCAGTTGACCGTAATACCGTGCTCAGCAAGCTCCAGCGCCCAGGTGCGGGCCATGGATTGCAGTGCCCCCTTTGTCGCACTGTAAATAGTGCGCGCCTCTTTACCGAGCACCACACGGCTGGCATTCATGACGATACGGCCCATGCCCTGTGCCTTTATAGTGGGCAGTAGCGCTTGAGTGCAGACCAGCGCCGAGCGCACGTTCAGATGCATGAGCTTATCGAAGTCCTCAAGCCGTGCCTCTTCAAGCAGCGCTGGTGCCACAATACCCACATTATTGATCAGCCGGGACACCGCATATCGTTCGGCGATTTCCTCCATCACCCGGCGAGTCGCGTTGGCGTCGGCAAGGTCGACTTGGTAGGCGTCTTCTTGTAAAGAGTCGGCCTCCGGCGCGACGATGTCCGCCACGATAACGCGATAGCCATCCTGCTGGAGACGCAAAGCAATGGCTTGGCCGATGTTTCTCGCTCCGCCGGTTACCACGGCGCAGTCCTGCAGATCAGAGTGTTGGTACATGTTTGTTTTTCTCCGTACACCTTTGCTATTTAAAACGCCATGAGCCCTGACAGTGTCATTAGCCAGATAATCAAGCTAAGGGTAAAGAAAGAGGCTACTGTCGCCACCAGCATTGCCGCAGCGCTTACGCCGCCTAAACCATAGCGTTGGCCAAACAGGGGGTAAATGCTGATCATCGGCGCGGCAGCAAATAGCAATGCACCGGCCATATAAAGTGGATCAACGCCTGGAACAAAATAGAAGGCGATGAGGATGAGCAGGGGGTGAATAAACAGTTTGCCGATGACAATTTGACCTACATTGCTCGCCATACCTTTAACCTGCAAGCCAAACAGCGCGCCGCCGATCACAAACAGCGCCGCTGGGCCCGCCGCTTCGGCGAGCATATTGATGGCTTTAAACAGCGGTGCGGGAATCTTAACGCCGGAAACGGCCAGGCAAATGCCGATCATCAAGCCTACCAGCACCGGGTTTTTGATGAGGCTAAGGGCTGTCTGCTTAACTGTTTTCCATACGCTAGCACCTTGGTGGTTACCCATTTCGGCCAGAATCAGTGCTGCGGGAAGAACCAGCAAGTTCTCAACGAGCATATTGAGCGCTAACAGCACCGCCGCGGGCGAACCGATGATCATGGCGGCCACGGGGTAACCCACAAAGCCGCTATTGGCGGCCGCCATGCCGAGCGCCTGCATGGCGCTGGCGTTGAGTGGTTGGCGCTGTAGTTTTAAGCAGAGCAGTAACCCTGCACCGAAAACGGCGATAGAGCCCAGCCCGTAAGCCACCAGATAGTTGAGCTTGAAAACCTCTTCGAGAGGTCGCTGTGTGAGCGCGCGGATCACCAGCGCGGGCAGTGCGCAGTAGAGCACAAAGACGCCCACTCCCTGCATCTGTTCGCGCTGGATAATGCCACTCCATCTCGCTATATACCCTAAGCCAATAAGTAGGAATATGGGCGTGGTAATCCCAAGTATAGCGAGCATGGCGGCCCCTTAGCGCATGAAGGCAAATAATTAAGTTCGAATGACGAATAATTGTACGCTATTTCTCTGGCGCTTCATGGCATAGAGTGAGCAGAAGGCGAGACAAGTTGCTCGATATGGTGAGTACGCAGCGGTAAACATGTGGATCGATCTATTCAGTGGCGATGCAATCGGTGTCTTCAGCCCGCAAACGGTCAAGGCCAAACCGAAGCATCTTGAGTAATGCCGTCAGTTTCTGCTTCCAAAGGCTGTTGTGCGGTTACCGCACAAAGGCATTCGGAGCGCCCTGCCCTTGTACCCTTCACGCCGCACCAGCTCAAAGAAGAACGCCTGACGGCCGGGTTGGGTATACAGCTGATGGAAGTCACCGTCGCTGCCCTGATCAAAGAAAATGTGATCCGCTTGCATCTATATTGCGTTTCTAGAATATTACCGAGTAAAAAATGCATGGTTACCATGTCTCTACTTCTTTTCCTGAAGCGTTACACCTTTCAACGTTGGTTTTTTATTGCTGCTTTGGATAGCCAGTGCTTTCAGATAAACATTTTGTGTACGCATTATGTGTTCATGAAGTGTTTCTTCAAATTCAGATATTTTATTTTCTTTTAAGTGGTTAACCATTGATAAGTGTTCTCTAAAGCTTATTGTCCTTAGCTCACTTTGTGGAGAAGTGATAGATAATCGTAAAGCCGCAATGCGGCTATTGACTAAGTTGAACGCGTTGTTCAAGTACTTATTGTCACAGTATTCAAAAAACGTTTGATGATACGATGTGTCTAGATTTGAATATTCCGAGGTGTTATTGCTATCCATGGCAATGTGCATTTTTTGAGCAATATATGATAGTGACTTTATTAATTTTATCGGGTTTTTATAAAAACTACGTTTTGCCGCTTGTAGCTCTACCATAAACCGAAAATCACAAATATCTACTACATCTTGATTGTTTGGTTTGAACACAAAGCTGCCCCGTTTAGGTTTTACGGTGACGAGGCCAACGGTCTGAAGCCTTGCTAGCGCATCCCTAATAGGGGTTCTACTGACGCCTAGTTTTAATGAAAGTGCCTCTTCAGAGATCTTTTCACCTAGGGCGAAATCACCATTTATAATAGCTAGTTGAAGCTTCTCAGTCACTATGTCAGTTAATGATTGAACGGCTCCGATATGGAGTTTTTGGCTCATTATAAGCACTCGCTACGTTGCGTGTTTCTGTACTTCCGAAAAAGCCCAAGCAGTAAAGGTAGAAACCATACGCAAAGTGTAATGACGCCAAGTGTTGCTGCTATAGGGCGTGAGAAAAATTCAAGAAAATTACCATCACTTTTTATGAGAGAGGTAATTAAGTTGCTTTCAAGCATTGGCCCCATAACAATACCCAGGATAGCAGGTGCGACAGGAAAACCATTCTCTTCCATAAAGTAAGCTAGCAACCCTAATAACAGCATAATCACAATTCCTGTATAGGTGTTGTCGATAGCATAAGAGCCAGCAATAGCAAATATCAAAATGAAAGGTATTAAGATTGACTTTTGTACCTGTAAAAGGCGACGTGAAATTAAGATGGCAATCAGGCCGAGAGGAATGATTAATAAATTTGCAACTATGAAAGTGATAAATATAGCCGTTACTTCTACACCTTTAGTAATAAATACCAACGGTCCAGGGTTGAGTCCCTTGGCATACAGAACGCCGATGACAATTGCGGTGATTGAATCCCCAGGAATACCGAATACCATCGCGGGCACATAAGCACCAGAAAGTGAAGAGTTATTAGCTGAGCACGCATCGACTAATCCTTCATCATGGCCTGAGCCGTATTTTTCGGGATGCCGAGACATCTTTTTGGATACAGCGTATGAGATCCAGCTTCCAATGTCGGAACCAGCACCAGGCAGAATACCGACCGCGTTGCCTATCGCGGAGCCACGCACGATATTAAGCTTATACTTATATAGTGTTTTGCCTAGCCCAGAGAAGAGAGAGCGCACACTGACATGTACCGGTGCTTCTGGGCTTGAGTCTTTATAAACGATTGTGCGAATAATTTCAGGAATAGCAAACATGCCAATTAAGGCAGGCACAAAGGCAACGCCGGAAAGAACCGCATCTATGCCAAACACAAAGCGTGGATGTCCCGCGGTTGAGTCGAGGCCAATGATGGCAATAAAAAGTCCTATGCCTAGTGAAAGCAAACTTTTCAGTATTGATCCACTACCTAGCATCACCGCTGCCGTCAACCCGAGCAGTGCCAGCCAAAAATACTCTGTAGAGGTAAAATTTAACGATACTAAGGCAAGCTTAGGTGCCGTGAAAATGAGTATTAATGAGCCAAAGACACCACCAAAAGCAGCACAAAAAACCGATATGCCAAGGGCATGACCTACTTTACCTTTAACGGCGAGACCATTCATGTCATTAACATAGGCAGCGGATGCAGCTGTGCCAGGAATTCTTAGTAAGGCGGTAGGAATGTCAGACGCAAAAATTGCCATAGCAGCTGTTGTAACAATGGCAGCGATGGCTGGCACTGGATCCATAAAAAAGTAATGGGTACCAATATTGCGGTCGCCATTGTGGCTGAAAGGCCAGGAATAGCACCAACGAATAGGCCAAATAATGCACTAGCGAAAATAACGCTGAGAGTTGTGTAGTTAAAGACTAAGGGGAAGGCGCTCGCAATATTATCAATCATTTTTAATATTCTCTAAATAAATGATCCCGGGGGAAGAGGAACATGAAGTTGATGCGATAGCAGATAATAAACCAGCATCACAAAAGCCGCAGAAACCCCAAGGATGAATGGCTTACGATGCCCTTCTAACCATAGTAATGCGATGACCAGTATGATTCCCCCTAATACAAAACCAATAGTTTCAATCCAAAGAGCGAATAACATGCTACCCACGATGACGACTGAGAAGCTTAGTATGCGTGCTTTTTTAAACCATCCTTCATTGATTTTTAATAAGGGCGTTTTTTTACTCGATCTGAAATGTCGAATAGCAATTAAAATACCTCCAAGAAGAAAGCCACTACCAATTAAAGTCGGGAACGTAGAAGGGCCTACCATTTGGCCTGGCATCTCGGGGAACGTGTTAGCATGATAAATGATTAACAAGCCAAAAAGAATAAATGCTGTTCCCAGTATTGCATCATTGAATTTCATACGATGATTACCCAAGATTAAAAAGGGTACATTAAATTTAATGTACCCTTCGTGTTATTCTATAATGCCCAAGGATTTTAATGTATTGCCTATGTTTTGGTCAGAGGCTTCCATAAAACCTACGAAGTCATCGCCTTCCAGCCATAAGGTTTCATAGCCGCGATTTTCCATAAACTCCAGATAAGTCGGGTCGCTTACCACGGCGCTCATACTTTCTTGCAGTTTTTCAATGATCGCCTCGTCGACCCCGGCGGGTGCCACTAAACCGCGCCAAGAGCCAAAAGACCAATCCAGCCCTGTGGCTTCTTCAAACGTAGGCAGGTCAGGTGATGCCGGAGATCTTTCGGTATTAAGTAACACGAGCGGCTTGATGAGCCCTGCGTCCATCAGTGCACGTGCCTCTGGCATTGAAGCGGCAGCAAAGTCAATGCCTCCTGCTGCGAGATCTTGGAGACCCGGTGCAGCACCCTCAGACGGAACCCAGGCAACCTTATCAGCAGGTATATCCGAAGCTAACAGCATCCCTGCAGCCGCAATATGATTGACGCCCCCTTGTGCGGAGCCACTGGCTTTCAATTCGCGATGGCTGGATGAGCGAATAGTGCTTAATAAGTCTTCGATGTTTTCATAGGCACTTCTGGATGAGACAAAAATGGCAGCAGGGTCAGCGTTATAAAGCCCAATAGGTGAAAAGTCTTGATAAGTGAGTTCAGTCAGGCCTTGATAATGCATGCCGCCGATCTCTAGCGTGGCGACCCCGATGGTATAGCCATCGGCTTCAGCATTGGCAATCGCTGAGTGGCCCACAACCCCAGAGCCGCCCGTGCGGTTAATGACGGGAACCGGTACGCCCAGATTTTCTTTTAGCAATACGGCAATCATACGTGCCGTGGCGTCCGTACCGCCGCCTGCTCCCCAGGGAACAATTAGGTTGATTGGCTTATCCGGCCAACTATCGGCTTGCAGTGGTGATGATGCAAGAACCATCAAGGAGGCAAAACTGAGTACTTGGCATAGGCGGCTTTTCTTGAAACGAGTCATCACATGCTCCCACGTTGTTATCGATATTTTGTTGTATGTAACACGCAACACTTCAGTGCAAAAGGCGACGCGCGTCAAGCTTTTATGGCTGTTTTCTGCCTTATTCAAAAGTATATGCTCTGCATAAAATATTGTTTTTTATAAATTTTTAATTTCATGTTTGCGGTCATTGATAGATTTCGTTGTACTGCATTGCGCTTTACGTGCAGCACAGCGCTCTCCCCACGCCAACAACCAGCCTCCCTACTTCCCCATCAAGCCGAATAGGCGCGAGCGTCAGTATTGCTATCGCCTGGCTAAGTTTTTCAGCGCTAGTAAAAATTTTTCTTGACGGTGTCTGTCTCTATTGTTGTATGTTGTATGTAACATTTTACAAAAACAAAATGACAGTGTGCTTCAGGCACCTGTTCTTGGATTTGGAGGAGCTATGTCCAAAGCAGTCGATCTGATTTTCCGCGCAGTCGATGTCGCGCTCGTGGCGTTGCTCGCCGGTATGACGGCAATGGTGTTTCTAAATGTGGTGCTGCGCTACGGTTTTGGGTCTGGCATTGATGTCTCCGATGAGCTCTCGCGCTTCTTCTTTGTCTGGCTGATCTTTTTAGGGGCTGTTGCCGCCATGCATCGCAATATGCATATCGGTTTTGATCTGGCGATTATGCTGGCACCGGTGCCGCTGCGAAGAGCGATGCTGGCATTGGCCAATGGGCTGATTGTGGCGGTTTGCGCGCTACTCATGACGGGGTCGATACAGCAATTCAATATCAATGCTACGAATATTGCCCCTGTGACGCGTCTACCCATGATCTGGGTGTTTGGTGCGGTAATTCCGATGTCCGGGGTTATCGGGTTAATCGCTGCTCTTCGCATGGTGGGCTATGCGAGTGGTCGCTTGACCCACTTGCCACGTGCTGGCGAGGTAGCGTCATGATTCTGGGGATTTTTGTTGGAACCTTGGCAGCTACGCTTGCACTGGGCGTTCCTGTCGCCTTCGCACTGCTGATATGTGCGGCAATGATGGGGTGGGCGCTTGATCTATTTGATCCGCAAATTATTTCACAGCAGTTGGTGCTGGGAGCCAACAACTTTTCGCTGTTAGCCATTCCGTTCTTCTTATTGGCGGGTGAGCTGATGAACGCGGGCGGTATGTCTAAGCGGATCATCGCCTTTGCAATTGCCTTTGTTGGTCATTTGCGTGGTGGCTTAGGGATCGTGGCCATCTTTGCGGCCATTATTTTGGCCTCATTGTCAGGCTCTGCCGCCGCCGATACGGCTGCTTTAATCGCCATCATGTTGCCTATGATGCGCGCGTCAGGGCACCACGAGGCACGCTCCGTCGGGCTTTTGTCGGCGGGCGGCGTTATAGCACCGATTATTCCCCCCTCTATTGCCTACATTATCTTTGCGGTTGTAACCAACCTGTCGATTACTCAGCTTTTTCTCGCGGGGATTGTTCCGGGCATCATGATGGGGCTAGGCGCGATGGTGGCTTGGCTCATTGTGGCGCGACGCGACAATGTTGAGCCGTTGCCGCGACAGGGCTGGGGAGTGCGCCTGCGAGAGACTCGCCGAGCTATTTGGTCACTTGGCATGCCTGTCATCATCCTGGGTGGCATTCGGTTTGGCATTGTCACCCCTACCGAGGCGGCTGTTATTGCTGCTGTTTATGCCGTCTTTGTCGGCATGGTTATCCACCGTGAGTTAAAAGTTAGCCAGCTATTTGAGGTCTTCCGTAATGCGGCGCTCACCACCGCTGTAGTGATGCTGTTGGCCGCCGCTGCGCTGGCAACCGCCTGGTTTATCACCATCGCTGATTTGTCAGGCCTTGTGCTGGATTTGGTGGGTCCCCTGGTGGAATCGCCGCGCCTTCTATTAGTCGTGATCATGGTCGTAGTACTTCTCGTCGGCACCATGTTGGATATGGGCCCAACAATTCTTATTTTGGCACCGGTGTTGCTACCCGTTGTCGTTGAGGCGGGAATCAATCCGGTTTACTTCGGCGTTATTTTTGTGGTCAACACCGCCATAGGGCTAGTGACACCTCCCGTGGGGATCGTACTGAGCGTTGCATCGGGTGTCTCTGGCGTGCCGCTGCACCACGTGGCGAGGGGGGCCGCGCCTTTCTTGGCCGCACAAGTAACGGTGTTGGCACTGCTGGTTGCTTTTCCGCAAATCGTGCTCTGGCCGCTAGAGTGGTTGTCTCGCTGACACCGTCAACGCAACCTAGAAGTGGTAAGTAAATACCTAGTAAAAACAATTAATAAGGAAAAATTGTTATGAAAAAGCTAACTTTTTTAGCCTCCTCTGCGCTGGTAGGCATTACAGCGCTAACGCCTGCCATGGCTCAAGATTTTGGTAGTCATACCTTCCGTGTATCGAACGGCGCGGCGCAAGACCACCCGGTGTCTACCGGCATCGATGCGATGTCCTCTTGTTTGCAAGAAGGCTCGGGTGGGCAGATGAAGCTACGCGCCTTCTATTCAGGCCAGTTGGGGGATGATGCCCAGGCGACGCAGTCAGTGCGCTCAGGCTCTATTGACATGGTGGTCGCAGGGGCTGATGCGTTGGCCGGTATTGAGCCAGCAATGGGTGTTTTCAGCTTACCTTTCCTATTTGATAATTTTGACGAGGTTGATCAAGTCATGACCGGTTCCTACGCCGATGATTTGGCGGAGAAAATGGCCGGGCACCAGTTGGTGATGTTATCCATTTGGGAAAATGGTTTCCGCCATGCCACCAATTCAGTTCATCCCATTGAGAGCGTCGCAGATTTTGATGGCTTGAATATCCGCGTGATTCAAAACCCGATCTATCTGGCTACTTTCCGTGCGTTGGGTGCCAACCCTGTGCCGATGTCTTTCGGTGAAGTGTTTACCGCGCTGGAAACCGGGGCAGTCGATGGTATGGAAAATCCATTGCCATTGATTCAGTCGCAGCGTTTTTATGAGGTTCAGGACTATGTCACGTTGACCCAGCATGCCTACTCGCCCTTGCCGGTGCTGATCTCAGAACGCAAATGGAATGAGCTAAATGAGGCTGAGCAAGCATTGATGCGCGACTGTGCCGTCTCAGCCCGTGAGCCACAGGTTCAACGCGCACGAGAAGCCGTGGATGAAGCACGTGCTGCGCTGGAATCAGAAGGCATGTCGTTTACCAAACTCAGTGATGAGGCGATGGCCGAACTACGCGATAGCGTGCGGTCAGTTTATCAGACCAGCCGTGACAGTTTAGGCGGTGACAATGTTGACCAGTTAATGGAGCAGCTGAATACGATTCGGTCAGGTAACTGATGCAGGAGAAGATGATGGTTCAACCCACTGTACTCATTACAGGAGCTGCCGCTGGTATTGGTCGTGCTATTGCAACGCGCCTTGTTGAACGAGGGGCAAGGGTGCTGCTCTGGGATGTATCGGCCGATGCCTTGGAAAAGGCTTGTATCGAGCTAGGCGCTGCGGCACGTGGAGAGGTCGTCGATATTGCCGATGCAGCCTCCATTGCTGAGGCGGATCTCGTCACTTGGCGTCCAACGCACCTCGTCAATAATGCCGGCATTTTGGGCCAAAAGCGCGACTGGGCTGGTCTGGAGGCGAGTGAAATTGATCGCTTGCTGCGCATCAATGTGACGGGGCCGATGCTGGTGACAAAGGCCTTTCTAAAGGCGCGGGATGAGGGCGCTACCGGTGCAATCGTCAATATGGCCTCCATCGCTGGTGAGAACGGTGGTGCGCCTGGCTTTGCAGCTTATGGTGCTTCCAAAGGCGCGCTGTTGGCACTGACCCGTGCCATGTCACGCGACTTAGCCCCCGACATCCGTGTCAATGCATTAGCGCCCGGCATTATTCAGACGGCTATGCAAACAGGGGCTCCAGGCGGTGCCGCGAGTGCTGAGTCAATACCCTTGGGGCGTTCTGGCAGTGCCGACGAGGTGGCCACTGCCGCTGAATGGTTATTGCTGGATGCCCCATATACCACCGGCGAGGTGCTGCGCATTGCCGGAGGGCGGCGCTAACACTGACACGCTGCCACAAAAGCCCTTTACGAAAAAAAAGGTATCCCAATGACGGAAAAAACACCGATCACTCGGGCATCGCTGCTTAAATCAATGATTGCCAGGGGCGATATTATCGCTGCTCCTGGTGCACCAGACTCTCTATCGGCGCGCTTGGTCGAACGAGCAGGCTTCCCCGCTATTTATATGACGGGCTTTGGTGCCACTGCCAGTCGTTTGGGGATGCCCGATATTGGGCTTTTATCCCAGACTGAGATGACCGAGCACGCTCGTAATATGGTGCGCGCTGTCAATATCCCTATCATCGCCGATGCCGATACCGGCTATGGCGGGCCAAACAACATTTACCGCACCGTGCAGGAATATCTGCAAGCCGGGGTCGCCGCGATCCATTTGGAGGATCAAGAGGCGCCTAAACGCTGTGGCCAGCGAGCGGGTGTACGCTTGATCGATGCCGATGCCAATGTACGACGTTTAAAAGGCGCCATCGCCGCACGTGGTAGCCAAGATATGCTGATCATTGGTCGCACTGATGCGATGCCTGCCGCAGGATCCGAGGAAGCGATTCGCCGGGCGAAAATGTATCAGGATGCTGGGGTCGACCTGGTGTTTGTCGATGGCATTAAAACCATCGCTGAAATTGAGGCCGTCGCTAAATCTGTCGAAGGGCCTAAGGTAGTGTCGATCGTGGATGGCAACGAAACGGTCAAGCTGAACCAGGCGGTACTGCAGGAGATGGGTTTCTCGGTCGTTTTCTATGCAGTCACCCTGCTGTTTACGGCGAGCAAGGCCATGGAAAACGCGCTGGTTCGCCTGCGCGAGGATGGTACCCCAGCAAATGTCGGTGATCAGCATAATTACAGTCAGTTCACCGAGATCGTGAACCAAGACTTCTTCAACGCTTTTGATGACCAATATGGAGCGCGTTCATGACCCCCAAGATTGTTGTTACCGATTTTGAATTTCCCGATTTAGCGCCTGAGCGAGCGGTCATTGAAGCGGCTGGCTTCCAGTTAATTGAAGCTCAGTGCAAGACAGAAGCCGAGGCCATCGCTGCCTGTGCTGATGCGGATGCCATCATTAATCAGTATTGCCAACTGTCTGCTGGGGTGATCGACAAGTTAGAGCGTTGTCAGGTTATCTCGCGTTACGGTATTGGGCTGAACACTATTGATGTACCTCGTGCGACCGAATCTGGCATTTATGTTGCCAATGTACCCGACGGCTCATTGGAAGAAGTATCGGATCATGCCATTGCACTTATGATGGCGCTGAAAAGAGGCATTGCTACCTATGATCGCGCCTTGAGAGCAGGTACATGGGACTACACCGTTGCCAAACCACTATCGCGGTTACGTGGGCAAACATTGGGATTTCTTAGCTTCGGCCAAATTGCCCAGCGTATGGCTCACAAAATGGCGAATTTTGGGCTGCGTATTATTGCGCATGACCCATACACCGATGCCGCTGTCGCCAAGGCCGCCGGTGTTGAGCTGGTGGACTACGACAAGCTAATCGTTGAATGCGATATCTTGTCAGTACATGTTCCGCTAACGGATGAAACCCGGCACATGATTTCAGATGCACAGTTTGCGGCGATGAAGCCCACGGCACTAATACTGAATACCGCCCGCGGCCCAGTGGTTGACGAGGGTGCGCTGGTGCGTGCACTGAAAGGTGGCCAAATTGCAGGTGCAGGGCTCGATGTGTTTGAAGTCGAACCGATTGGTGCTGATCACCCGCTATTATCGCTGCCCAATGTTATTACTAGCCCGCATTGCGCTTGGTATTCGGAAGGCAGCGAGCTCGAGATTCGCTCGAAGACTGCGCAGAATATCGTCGACGTATTGCAGGGACGTGAGCCGACTTATCTCGCTAATCCCTCCGTCCGCGATATTCTTCGCGCTAAAGCCTGACGGAGGATCGAGCCGGCGCAGAGGCATCATGATTCGTTTCGGATAAGCGTTCGACGGCAACGAGTTGAGTGCGGTGAACATGCGTTTTCAGCACTCTCTCAAACCTAGCCATATCCTGTTGTTTTAGCGCCTCGATGATGTCGCCATGTTCAGTAAAGCTGGCCTCACGGCGCTCTTCCCTGGCTGCTGTCAGTACGGTGCGGATTGTTGCTAGCCGTGCTTCGACCAGCGTATAGGCGTCCTGTACCAATGCGTTGGAACAGTGTTGGAAGAAGGCTTTGTGAAAAGCGGTATCTAGCGCGGCATAGCGTCGGGTGTCAGCGTTTTTATGAGCGATGGCCATTTCATCGAACAGCCCTTGAAGAGCTTGAATCAACGTCTCACCGCCGCCGCGCATGGCAAGGGTGCAGGCTTCACGCTCTAGCATTTCGCGGTATTCGCATAGCTGGCCTATGTCGATGATCGTAGGGTTAAACACAAAACTGCCTCGCTTGGGACGTATTTCAACCAAGCCTGTAAATTGCAGTGCATTTAATGCATCGCGCACCGGCGAACGGCTGACACCAAACGTTTCGGCGAGCGATTCTTCTGAGATTTTCTCACCTAAGGTGAACTCACCAGACACAATAGCATCACGAATCCGTTCCATAACAAGTGTTGCCAGGGACTGAGGGCGCTGAATCTTAAGAGGTTTGGGAGCCATAGGTATTCCGCACTGTGGTGGTGACTGCATCTAGTATGTAAAGTACCACACACAGTAAATCTAAATATAGTTGCGTGATGTTTGCTTCATAGTGGGATCCATTTTGTATGAATACTATAGATAAAGAGCTAAACAATATGGTTGCCATCATTACCGGGGCCGGTGGTGGCATTGGCGAGGCACTTGCTTATGAGTTAGGTCAGTGTGGCGCGCGTATGGTGCTGGGCGACCTAACCTCCCCCGAGGAGTTAGCCGTTAAACTCCGAGCGTTTGGAATTGAGTGCCGTGCCTGTGTGCTAGATGTGACAGACGCAGCCTCCATCGCATCGGTCGTTGAGGCTGAGGAGCGGGTCGATATTTTAGTTAATAATGCGGGGATTATGCAGCCAAAGATCGCCGATCATCATGAGCAGGATGTGGCCTTACTGCCTCGCATGCTGGATGTGCATGTTGGCGGTGCATCGCTGATGGCTTCGGCTGTATTGCCCGGAATGAGTCAGCGCGGTAGTGGGCGAATCATCAATATTGGCTCGGTCATCGGGCACGTGGGCCTACAGCGTCGCACGGCCTACTCGGTAGCTAAATCAGCGATTGGAGGGTTAACGCGCGGCTTAGCGCTAGAGTATGGGCGCCGAGGTATTACCGTCAACACTGTTTCGCCCGGCTATACACTAACTGAACCCCTACGTCGCAAGATGGCGGCAGGCACGCTGGATTATGCGCTTTTTGCAGAACGAAGTGCAGTGGGCCGTTGGGCTGATCCGACGGAAATCGCTCGTGTCGTTAGGTTTCTAGCGGAACCGAGTTCTGGTTTTATCACCGGCGCTGATTGGCTGGTTGATGGTGGCTACGCAATCAATGGTAATCCTGGTGAGTCCCTTGGCCCTCTGTCAATACAGTAGCTCTATTTATCAGCTTTTCTGATAGTCAGCTCCTGCCAACTGACTATCAGTGTGAATGAGCTATAGTCGCTCAACATATACGTTATTTCAGCGCTTATGTTGAGAGCCATCACATGGCAACAACTTCATGTTATGGAGCCAGTCTGTGGTACGACTAACTGCTCGATATAGTGCATACGCAGCGGTATCACATGCGGATCGATCTGTTCAGGAGTGATGCAATCGGCGGTGAAAAAACGAAACGCATCCACGCCCTGGAACACAAATAGATCAACACCCGAAAGTGTTTTGGCGCCCGCCTGGTGTGCGGCGCTTAACAGCTCGGTGTGGGCGGGGATGTAGACAGCATCGAAGACCCAATGTTGGGCACCCAACCCGGCGGTATCGATGGGGCAGCCGGGGTGGTTGATATGGCCAATGGGGGAGCAGTTCACCACGCCCTGCCAATGAGGCAGTTCCTGCTGCGCCTGCTCTGGGGTAATACGCGCTGCGTTGATGCCCATGGCGTTAAGGTCGCGGCTGAGGCTCTCTGCCCGGGCAGCGTCATGTTCAAGAATATGGATGTGGCTAACGGCAAGCTCTCCCAGCGCGCACGCCACTGCACGCCCAACGCCACCGGCACCAATCAGCAGTACCTCACCCGCGGGCTGTTCGCCGAAAGAGTGGCGGTAGGCGCTGATAAAACCGGTGTAATCGGTGTTTTCAGCGCGTAGACCGCTCTCATCGAACAGCAATGTGTTGGCGGTACCTACCCGGCGCACCCCTTCACCGCGGATATCGGCCAGCTGTGCGGCTTTCTCCTTAAAAGGGAAGGTGACATTGGTGCCCCGGTAGCCCTCACTGCGCAGTGCTTGAATAGCGCTGGGAAAGTCAAAACCCGTCACCCCCAGGCTATCGACTAAATCGTAGCGTACCGGCACTCCCAATGATGCCCCCAAGCGCTCATGGAGATCGGGAGATTGTGATTTTGCGATACCCTCGCCTACCAGTCCCAGTTTGATCATGCTTGGCTCTCTCCCTTGTCTTGATGACGACTGCTAATAGCCGCTTCCAAACGCTGTTGTGCGGTGACGCGCACAAAGGCATTCGGCGCACCCAGCCCTTGGTAACCTTCACGCTGCACCAGCTCGAAGAAGAACGCTTTACTGCCGGGCTGGGTGTACAACTGATGGAAGTCGCCGTCGCTGTCCTGATCAAAGAGGATGTGGTGTTCTTGCATCCATTGCAGGGTTTGCGCCGGAAGGTCGAAGCGCGCGGCCAGGTCGCGGTAGTAGTTGCCGGGAATCGGCAGTACCGGCGTGCCCGCCTGCTGCAGTGCTGCGCTGGTATCGCGCATGGCGTTGGTGCGCAGGGCAACATGATGAACCCCCGAGCCACCGTACTGGCGTACAAAACGGTTGCTGGCGGTATCCGGTGAGGCGCTGGCGTTAAGTGCAAGGCGAAAGCGGCCGTTGTCGTTCTGCAGCACTTGGCTCTGGATCAGCCCGCGGGGATCGGTGACATCGAAGGAGGGCGTTGGCGCCAGCTGGAAAATAGCGCGGTACTGCAGCATCAGCGAGAGGTAGTCGTGGTAGGAGAGCGCCACGCTGATATGGTCGATATCCACCAGCGAACCTTGGGGAACCGGCTGTACATCGACAGGGAACTCGCGATCCCAGGTACGACTTAGCTGCGAGTCGTCGATAATATAGGAGAGGCTGCCATCCACATTGCGCAGCGCACTCATGCGGTGGCTGGCGCCCACTTCTTCAGGTTCGACAATATCGTAGCCAAGTTTGTCTGCACGTTTAAACGCTTCGTAGGCGTTGCCCACGCGCAGACCAATCGCCGTTACTGCGGTGGCATCACGTCCTGGCGTACGGCCGGTAAAGCTCGATTCGGCATTGAGCACCAGGTTGACGTCGCCCGCGGCCCAGCGTTCGGCATTAAGCGTGTGGTGACGCCCTACGCAAGCCATGCCCAGGGCGCTGAGCAGCTCGCGCAGCGTCGCTAAATCCGCAGGCTCAACGGCGATCTCCAGAAAGGCGACCGACTCGATTGGCTGCGGCGCGGGGATACCGCTATCGCCCTGCATGCTGCGTAGCAGGTTGTAGGAGCGCAGCCCGTCACGAGCAGTCTGGTCGCTGTGGCCCATGCGGAAAACATCGTTAAAGATCTCGTGGGAGAGCGGGCCGTCGTAGCGGGTCTCCTCCAGCATGGCCATGAATTTATCCATCTGCAGCTCGCCCTGGCCAGGGAAGCAGCGGTAGTGGCGACTCCACGACAGGTGATCCATAGAGAGACGCGGCGCATCGGCGGTCTGCACCAGAAATATGCGATCCCCCGGAATGCGGCCAACGGTGCCCAGCTCGGTCTGGCGTGAAAAGATATGAAAGGTATCCAATACCAAGCCGACATTAGGGTGAGCAGCACGGCGCACCACTTCCCAGCTGTCGCGGTAGTCATGAATATGGCGGCCCCAGGCCAGCGCCTCATAGGCCACGCGCAGGTTACGCCGCGCGGCACGCTCGCCGAGCTCATAGTAGTCATCAGCGGCGCGGCTCAATCCCGGTAGCGAATCAGGGTGGACGGTACTGCACGCCATAAGCAGATCCGTACCCAGCTCCTCCATCAGGTCAAACTTATGCTCGGCGCGATCGAAAGCCCGCTCCCGTGCGCGGCCCTGCAGGCCTTCAAAATCACGAAACGGCTGAAGTGTGACCAGCTTAAGGCCGCGGGCGCGAATCAACTCACCTGCCTCCCGCGGTGTACCGGTGAACGCCGTTAGGTCATTTTCAAACAGCTCCAGCCCCTCAAAGCCTGCCTGGGCAATGGCATCTACCTTCTCTTCCAGCGAGCCGCTTAAGCAAACCGTGGCAATGGATGAGTACATGGCATTACGCTCCTTGCATTGAGTAACATCAGTAACCCGCCAGGCGTGGCAGGAAGGTGACTAGCGCGGGGACGAAGGTAATCAGCAGCAGAATCAAAAACTGCACGCCCAGCATCGGCAGAATGCGGCGAATAATCGGCCCCATACCCACGCCGGAGACGGAGTCGGCGACAAATAGGCAGAGACCCATGGGCGGCGTGATCAGCCCCATCATCAGGTTGAAGATCACCACGATGCCGAAGTGTAGCGGGTCGATACCCAGTGCCATGGCGATGGGGTGGAGAATCGGTACCAGTACCAAAATGGCCGCGATGCCTTCCAAAAACAGCCCCACCACCAGTAGCAGAAGAATGACGGCAATCAGGAATGTCCACTGGGTATCGATGCTCATCAGCGCCCACTCGGTGAGCATGTTGGGCACTCGCTCGAAGGTTAGTACCCAGTTGGCGGCCGCAACGGCCCCCATGATGACCATAATCACTGCGCTGTCGCGCATGGCCCGGGCGAAGATACCGGGCAGGTTAACCAGCTTGATATTGCGGTACAGCACCACGCCTAGAATCAGCGCATAGACCACGGCAAAGGCCGCCGCCTCGGTGGGCGTGACGATACCGGCAAGAATGGCACCGACCACAAACACCGGCATCAGCGCGGGCAGCAGGCCGTGGAGAAGGGCGTGGCGGCGCGACTGCTGTTTTGACTGGGTGGCGCCAAGGTCACCGGCGAAAAAGTAGACGTAGATGGAGAGCCCCAGCGCCAGCAAAAAGCCCGGCACGATACCGGCCAAAAACAGCCCCGGTACCGACACGCCAGACACTGTGAGTGCGTAGATAATCACCGGAATACTCGGCGGAATAATCGGGCCAATCACCGACGAAGCAGCGGTAAGCGCGGCGGCAAAATCCCGGGGGTAGCCCTCTTTCTCCATCGACGGTATAAACACCCGCCCAAGCGCGGAGGTATCGGCAATCGCCGAGCCGGAAAGACCCGCAAAAATCACCGAGGCCCAGATATTCACGTGCGCCAGCCCGGCTTTAAGACGGCCGACGATAGCGGTGGCCAGGTTTATAATCCGGTGGGTGATACCCGCTTCGTTCATCAGCTCGCCGGCTAGAATGAACAGTGGTATGGCCAGTAGTGGGAAAGACTCCATGCCGCCGAAAAACTGCTGGGAGACGATGCGGATGTGGTAGGGCAAATCGCCGGTGCTCATCAGCACCGTCAGCGAACCGAGGATGGCAAAAGCAAACGGCACGCCAAGCAGCACAAGGGCTAAAAGCAGTATAAAAATCATGAGGAGACCTCCTCACTGGTGTGCTGGCTCAAGCGCTGAGCGCCCATTACCAGTGCAGAGAGGCTGAGCAGCCCGCCGCCAATCAGCATGGAGGCTTGAAACAGCCACATCGGCATTCCCGTACTTGACGAGGTGCGACCTCCGCGCGCGGCGATAAATTCAACGGCTGACCACATCAAGCCAATGCCCACCACGAGCACCACCAGGTCAACGGCCACGGCCTGCCAGCGCACCCAGCGCGGCGGCAGTAAACGTCGAATAAGGTCAAAGCCGATATGCTTGTCCTGAAGGTATGCCCAGGACATGCCAAACATCAGGCCGTAAATCATCAAATAGATGGCGGTGTCTTCTCCCCAGGTAATGGAGCCGCCAAAGGTGTATCGCGCAAAGGCATTGCCTGCGACCAGCAGAAAAATCAGCACCATGGCAAGCCCTGCCAAGCTGCCATTGAACAGGATCAGACCGCGGTGTAACCGGGCGAGAAGAGGAGACATAAGAGCACCTTCGATCGATAGTCAGGCACGCAGGGTTGCGAGTGAACCTTCGAAGGCCCACTCGCAAGCGCTTTGGTTCGGCGGGGATTAGAAGCGTGCGGAAGCCTCTTCCACAGCGGAAGAAAGGCGCTCGATCCACTCTGCGTCATCGCCAAGTTCTTCGGTCAGGTACGCCTGAACCGGTGGCTGGGCGGCTTCGCGGAAGGCCTCCATCTGCTCAGCAGTGGGCTGGGTGATCTCCATACCCTCTGCTTCCAGTTTGGTGATCCCCTCTGCCGAATTGAACTGCTGAATGGCGCGGCCGGTAGTGCCGGCGACCACAGCGGCGCGCTTCACCGCGGCTTGTTCCTCTTCGCTAAGCGACTGGAATATCTCATCGTTAATCAACAGGTGATCGACACCGTAAACGTGGCGATCCAGGGTCAAGTAATCCTGAAACTCATAGAAGTTATTGCCGTAGATCACCGAGATGGGGTTCTCCTGGCCATCGACTACGCCGGTGGCAAGGGCTGTGGGTACTTCACCCCAGGCGATGCCCTGAGGCTCTCCACCTAAAGCACTGACCATTTCCAGGTAGAGCGGAATAGTCTGCACGCGGAACTTAAGCCCCTGCATATCCTCAGGCGAGTTGATCGGGCGCACGGAGTTGGTGAAGTGGCGGAAGCCGGTTTCGCCGTAAGCCAGCGTGCGTAGGCCCGTCTGTTGCAAGCAGTGTTCGGCCAGTGCGGTACCAAACTCGCCGTCCATCACCTGCCATGCTACTGGCGCGGACGGAAAGGTGTACGGTATATCCGTCACAGCAACCGCTGGGCAAAAATTGGCGTAGGCGCCGGAGACCATTGCAATACTGATGGTGCCATCCTGGGCGCCTTCAATCAGCTCGGTTTCTCCCCCTAGCGAGCCCGCGGGATAGAGCTCTACGGTGAGATCCGTTTCGGCTTCCACCAGGTTTTTAAACACTTGTCCCGCCGCGCCTTTTTTCGAAGTAGTCCAGTCATCTGGGTCAACGTGGGCGAAGCGGAGCGTCTGCGCAGAGGCGTTTGCGGCAGTCACTAGCGCGGCAGCGGCGATGGCGGCTGCTAGCGTGCGCTTCATGGACGTTTGTTTTAGTGCAAACAGTGGGTGTAGAGACATTGTTGTTGTCCTCTTATCGGGCCGTTGTCATGGGGCTGGAGAAGCCTTCAGTCTTGGCGTGCTTGGCTCTTCCATCCTTTCCCGAGCAACAATGTACGAAATGGTACGTTCAGTCAAGCTATGGCATACTAGACAAAAGACGACCACGACAATAAAAGGCACGCTCTATGACAGCCCCTTCGACCAAGACCAGCCCCTCTGCCACTCGGCGACGGCGTAAAAATGACCCCGAATCCGTGCGCGCCGATATTCTTGCGGTGGCTACCCGGGAATTCTCAGAAAAAGGCCTCTCTGGCGCCCGTATCGATGAGATCGCCGAGAAAACCCGCGCCTCCAAGCGCATGATTTACTACTACTTTAATGATAAAGAGACGCTCTACCTGCACACTCTGGAGGCCGCCTACCAGAAAGTGCGCCTGCAGGAGGCTGAGCTGGATCTTGACCACCTGGCCCCGCTTGAAGCGCTAAGCAGACTGGTGCGGTTTACCTTTTGTCATCACGCCAAAAATCCTGACTTTATTCGCCTGGTCATGATTGAAAATATTCATCATGGCCGCTTTTTGGCGCAGTCAGCGTTGATTCAATCACTCAATGCTGGGGTGATTGATGTGCTCACCAACGTTTATAGCCGCGGTGTAGAGGAGGGTTGTTTTCGCGAAGGCCTGGATCCTCGGGAACTGCACTGGCTGATTAGCGCGCTGTCTTTTTTCAATGTCTCAAACCAGCATACTTTTTCGCGGATTTTTGATTGGCACCAAGCCGCGCCTGAGAACCAGCAAAAATTAGAGGAGCATGTTACCGAGATGGTGCTGCGTTACGTGCGCCCTGACTAGTCACGCCTTAATTGCGTGCAAAAGACCGCTCATGTGGATCCACAAGCATACCTTTCGAAATAGGGCGACGTTGGTGAGTTCACACCTACCTACTTAACGTATAGTTCGAATAGCGAACATGTGTACAAATTTTGTCTTGAGCCATGCTTATAAGCTATTTTTGAGCTCTGGATAGCGTTAATAGGAAGCCTACCGCCATGCCCTCTGCATTTTTAAAACACCCCTTTATGAGCCAGCGAGCCGTTGCCGAGTGCGACGATGACGCCATGGTACGTGCCATGTTGACCTTTGAGTTGGCCCTAGCGGAAGTGCAAGAAGCCAGCGGAGCCGTACCTGACGGGATTAGCCAGCAAATGCGTGAGCAGCTTGAGCACGCCAACTTGTCTGTTTCTGAGATCGCCGATGGCATCGCCAGCGGTGGCAATGTAGCGATTCCTTTCGTCAAGCAGAGTCGTGCGCTGCTTGCCGATGAGCACAAACGCTACTGGCACCAGGGGGCGACGAGTCAGGACGTAGTCGACTCCGCGCTGATGCTGCTGCTTAAGCCACGCTTGGCGGCGCTGGATGAGTTACTGCTGCGCTGTCGATCGGCGGCGTTAAAGCTAATGGACACTCACATCGACACGCCCATGGTGGGGCGCACCCTGATGCAGCAGGCGCTGCCGATCACCTTTGGAGTGAAGGTAGCCCACTGGGCAATCGCCCTGGAGCAGAGCCGTCGCCGTTTAGGTGAGGTGGAGCTGCCCGTTCAGTTTGGTGGTGCGGTGGGCGTGCACTCGGGGTGGGATAATCTCGGGCTAGAGTGGATGGATGCGCTGGCCGAACGGTTAGGCTTGGCGGTGCCGGTGTTGCCCTGGCATACCGACCGCTACCCCATTCATGCCCTTGGCACGGCATTAGACGCGGTCGCCGGGGCTGCCGAGAAAATCGCCCTGGATGTGTCTCTGCTCACCCAAACCGAAGTGGGTGAGGTGGCGGAGCCTTCGGCGCCGGGGATGGGGGAGTCCTCCTCCATGCCCCATAAGCGTAACCCGGTACGCAGCGCGCTGATTCGTGGCGCCGCGCGGCAGGTGCATGGCCACACCAGCGTGTTGATCAACGCTGCCGCCCAGCCACTGGAGCGTGGATTGGGCGAGTGGCATGCGGAGTGGGCGCCGCTGCTGGAGAGCGCTCTGCTGGTAGAGGGTGCGCTAGAGCAAGTGGCGATGCTGCTGGAGGGGCTTGAGGTATACCCCGACAACATGTGGCGCAACCTGGCGGCCACCGGTGGCGGCATTATGGCCGAGCCAGTCGCACGCTTGCTGGCGCCTATACTAGGCGTGGAGAAAGCCAAAGCGGTTAGCGCGGAAGCGGCAGAAACCTCACGCCGGAAAGCACGCCCCTACTCAGAGGTGTTGGCCGAGCATCCTGATGTAAAAGAGGCCGTAGACCCCGAGGCGCTGCGTAATGCCTGCGACCCCGCTTTATACCTTGGTAGCAGCGCCGCCCAGGTCACTCGTGCCAAAAAATGGTTAGCAGCGCAATAAGCGTATTTAAAAACAAAGCGTTAAGTTTAGGTTTGGCGTGGTGGGTGGATTCAGCAGGGTAATTAGGTAAGCACCAATGGGTTTGACCCTATTAGCGTTCAGCAGTAGATTGTTCGTATAGAGGATCTATGTTCGCTTAGCGAACATTTCTGCTAACCGTTAAGAGGCACCCATCATGGCCGAGTTTCTCAGCTTGCATGACGCGGTAGCGCGCTACGTCGAAGACGGCGCCACCGTGGCCATGGAAGGTTTTACCCATCTAATTCCGTTTGCCGCCGGTCACGAAGTGATCCGCCAGAAGAAGAGTGACCTGACGCTGATCCGCATGACCCCCGATATTATTTACGATCAAATGATCGGTGCAGGTTGTGCCAAACAAGTCATCTTCTCCTGGGGCGGTAACCCCGGTGTCGGCTCGCTGCACCGCCTGCGTGATGCGGTTGAGAAGGGCTGGCCGCGCAAGATCGAGATTCTGGAGCACAGCCACGCGGCCATGGCCTGCGCCTTTGAAGCGGGCGCCGCCGGACTGCCGCTGGCGGTTTTTCGCGGCTATATCGGCAGCGAGCTGCCCAGCGTCAACGATCAAATAAAATTCATCGAGTGCCCGTTTACCGGCGAACGCTTGTCCGCCGTGCCGTCGGTGCGCCCGGACGTCTCGATTATTCACGCCCAGCGGGCGGATCGTCAGGGCAACGTGCTGGTAGAAGGTATCGTTGGTGTGCAGAAAGAGGCGGTACTGGCGGCCAAACACAGTATCGTCACGGTGGAGGAGATCGTCGATGACCTCAACGCCCACCCCAACGCCTGTGTGATTCCCAGTTGGGCTATCAGCGCCATCGCGGTAGCCGAGAAAGGCGCGCTGCCCTCCTATACCCACGGCTATTACGGCCGCAGCAACCGCTTCTATAAAGAGTGGGATGCCATCGCCCGCGATCGCGACACCTTTACCCAATGGCTCGACGACAACGTCTTTAACGCTGTCCAAAATCATGCAGGGGAGAACAGCTAATGAGTCTCGAATATACCTCTTCTGAAATGATGTCGGTGACCGCCGCGCGGGCGCTGGAGAATGGCATGACCTGCTTTGTGGGTATCGGGCTGCCCTCGGAAGCCGCCAACCTGGCACGGCTGACCCACGCACCCGATGTAGTACTGATTTACGAGTCCGGCACGCTGCAGACCAAGCCCGATATTCTGCCGCTCTCCATCGGCGACGGTGAACTATGTGAATCAGCGCTGACCACCGTGGCGGTGCCGGAGATGTTCCGCTACTGGCTCCAGGGCGGCAAAGTCGATGTGGGCTTTTTAGGTACCGCGCAAATCGACCGCTTTGCTAACCTTAACACCACGCTGATCGGCGATTACAAAGCGCCCAAGGTTCGTCTGCCGGGCGGCGGCGGTGCGCCGGAAATTGCCACCAACGCCGGTGAAGTCTTTATCACCCTGAAGCACTCCAAGCGCGCTTTTGTAAAAGATGTCGATTTCGTCACCACGCTAGGCTTTGGCCGCGACGGCAAAGGGCGCGATAACGTACCTAATATCGGCAAAGGCCCCACCCGGGTAATCACTGACCTGTGCGTGATGAAGCCCGACCCTGAGACTAAAGAGCTGGTAGTCGTCTCTCTGCACCCTGGCGTTAGCCGTGAAGACGTCATTGACGCCACCGGCTGGGAAATCCGCTTTGCCGAGCAGCTTGAGAGTACCCCAGAGCCCAGCGAAAACGAGCTGACGTTTTTGCGCGAGCTCAAAGCACGCACTGAACGGGCCCACGCGGACGCATAAAGGAGCTAGTTATGAGCGATGTTGTGATGCAAGACGTCTTTCTATGTCATCCCCGCCGCACCGCCGTGGGACGTTTTGGTGGCACTCTGGCCAGCGTGCGCCCGGATGATTTCGCCGCGATGATTTTTAAAGCCGTACTGGCAGAAGCGCCGGATCTCGACCCTGCTGCCATTGAAGAAGTCTTTATGGGCTGCGCCAACCAGGCCGGTGAAGATAACCGCAATGTAGCAAGGATGTCGTCGCTGCTGGCGGGCATTCCTACCTCGGTGCCCGGCACGACCATGAACCGCCTGTGCGGCTCGGGTATGGACGCGGTGGGTACCGCGTTTCGTGCCATTAAAGCCGGTGAAATGGAGTTGGCGCTGGCAGGGGGCGTGGAGTCCATGTCCCGCGCGCCCTACGTGATGGGCAAGGCCGATAGCGCTTTCGCCCGTAGTCAAAAACTCGAAGACACCACCATTGGCTGGCGCTTGGTCAACCCGCTGATGAAGAAAACCTACGGCATTGATTCCATGCCGGAAACGGCAGAAAACGTCGCCGAGCAGTTCTCTATCTCTCGTGAAGACCAGGATGCTTTTGCCCTGCGCTCCCAGCAGAAAGCCGCTGCCGCTCAAAAGGTGGGGCGTTTTGCCCAGGAAATCACCGCCATTGAGATTCCCCGCCGTAAGCAGGAACCGCTGATCTTTGACCAGGATGAGCACCTGCGGGAAACCACCCTGGAAAAACTGGCCGGTTTACCTACTCCCTTCCGGGAGGGCGGCAGCGTGACCGCAGGCAATGCCTCTGGCGTCAACGATGGCGCGGCAGCCATGCTGGTAGCCAGTGAAGCAGCGGTCAAACAGCACGGTCTTAAACCGATGGCGAAAATTATCGGCATGGCCACGGCTGGCGTCGAGCCGCGCATCATGGGCTACGGGCCGGTGCCAGCAGTGCAGAAACTGCTTAAGCGCACCGGCATCTCGATGGATGAGATTGATGTATTCGAGTTTAACGAGGCGTTTGCCGCCCAGGCGCTGGCCTGTATGCGCGACCTGGGCCTTAAAGACGATGATCCCCGCGTGAACCCCAACGGCGGCGCGATTGCCCTGGGGCACCCGCTAGGCATGTCCGGTGCGCGTCTGTTGATGACCGCTGCCCATGAGCTGCAAAACAGCGGCAAGCGCTATGCGCTGTGCACCATGTGCGTGGGTGTGGGGCAGGGCATCGCCACACTGATTGAGCGCGTTTAACGGAGGTAGTCATGGCATTTCATACCATCAATGGCCGCAGTGTGGCTTACCGCCTGCTCGGCGCAGAAGTGAACCCGCTGGTCGTGCTGGCGCACCCTTTGGGCATGAGCCAGGCAGTATGGGATGACGTGATTCCCGCACTGCTGCCCCGCTATCGGGTGCTGACCTGGGATCTCCCCGGCCACGGTGCCAGCCAGGCGGTTAGCGGTGAGCAGATCACCCCCGCTGATTTAGCCGCTGAGGCTCTGGCATTGGTAGAGCTGGCGGGCGCGCAGCGCTTTCACTTTGCCGGTACGTCCATTGGCGGTGTGGTGGGGCAGCAGTTGATTGCCGAGCATAGCGACCGTCTGTTCTCTGTCACATTGACCAACACTGGCGCGGTGATTGGTAATCCTGATCTGTGGAATACCCGCGCGGGTCGTGTACGTCAGGAAAGTTTGGCGGCAATGTCTGAAGAGATCGTACCGCGCTGGTTTGCCCCGGCAGCCTTTGAGGCCAGCCCGGCGCTGAAAGCAGGCTGGTGTACACAGATGGGCCGTGGTGACGATGAGTCTTACGCCCAGCTGTGTGAAATGCTTGGCCGCGATACCTTTACTGGCAAGCTCTCAGGTAAGAGCACGAAAGTGCAGCTGTTTGGCGGCAGTGAGGATATGGCCACGCCGCCTGCAACGCTGGAAGCCCTGGCGGCAGAACTCGATGGCGCACCGCTGGAGATTTTTGACGGCGTCGGCCACGTGCCTGCGGTAGAGGCCCCCGCGCTGTTCGCACAAAAGCTCCTCGCCGTGCTGGCAACGGATCTGGGCGATGTGGCCAACCATGGCGTGGCTTACGCCACTGGCCTGGAAACCCGCAAGCAGGTATTGGGAGAAGAGCATGTAGCGCGCTCTACCGCCAACGCCAACAGCCTGGACGCTCCCTTCCAGCAGATGATTACCCGCTTGGCCTGGGGCGAGCTGTGGAGCAACGACGACTTAACCCGCCGTGAACGCAGCATGATCACTACCGGGATTCTCGCTGCCCTTGGCCGTGAAGAGCTAACGCTGCACTTAAAAACCGCTAAACGGATTGGCCTAACGGAAGCCGAGCTGCGCCAAGTACTGATGCACGTGGCGATTTATGGCGGCGTTCCGGCGGCCAACCACGCCTTTGCCCTTGCCAAAGAGCTGGGTTGGGGCGAGTAAAGCACCACTCGCTGTACGTGTGCGGACAGGGTATCCTCATAACCAAAGGGTTATTGTGAGGGTGTTATGCTCAACGCGCGGATAAAGCTACGCCACTTGCAGGCGTTTCTCGAAGTGGCGCGGCAGCGAAGTTTTGCCCGCGCCGCTGAAAGTCTCGCCATTACTCAGCCGGGTATCTCCAAAACCATTCGTGAGCTGGAGGATACCCTCGCTGTCCAGCTATTCGAGCGCACTCCCCGTGGTGTTTCCCTTACCCAGGCTGGGCTGACACTGCTGCGACATGCAGGCCCCGCAGTGCGCGCCCTGGAGGAGGGCGTGGATGCTATTCAGGCCGTTCAAACCGGCTCTCATTGGTTACGCGTAGGCACGCTATCAACGGTTGAGAGTCGTCTTTTACCTGAAGCTCTGCGCCGTTGGCAGAGGAGTACCATCACCGAACGAGGTGCACAGGTGGTTACCGGCACCAGCGCCTTTCTGCTTTCGCGTTTGCGCCGCGGTGAGCTGGATGTGGTGGTAGGCCGCATGACAGAAGCGCGCGAAATTCATGATCTGAGCTTTGAACACCTTTATTACGAACGTCTCCAGCTAGTGGTTCGCGCAGACCACCCGTTACTGTTTGAACAGGCGCCAGGTGCCGATAAGCTCTGCGCCTACCCCTGGATTGTGCCGCCGCCGCAAACCACGCTCCGCCAACAAGTCGATAGCTTTTTTGTACGTCATGGGCTCACGCTGCCTGCCAAGCGCATTGAGACACTGTCGCTAGCGCTGGGACAGCGTTATGCGCTTACCGGCGATGCTATTTGGGTGGCGCCGGAAGAGGCGGTGCGCTCAGCCCTAGGGCGCAGAGAGCTCTGCGAACTCGCCCTGCCCTTAGAGCTCCATGGCGGTTCCGTCGGGGCATGTATCAACCGTTCACTGCGTCCTACTCTGGCGACTGAAACGTTCTGCGAAGTGTTACGGGAAGTGGCTGCCGACGTTGTCAAAGGACATAACCTATAGGTTATGAGGGGTGGATAAGTTATTAATTGGCAGGTGGTGGATTAACCATGACACTAATACCGTCTGTTTCAATCCTTGAGATACCTGTATGCCAAATGACAATAAACGCTTTGTGACCCGTGACCGTAACTGGCATCCGCCTGCCTACGCGCCCGGTTATAAAACTTCGGTCGCGCGCTCCCCCCAACAGGCGCTGGTGAGCATGCAACAGCCCACCGCATCTGAGTTGACCGGCCCGGATTTCAGCCACCTGCGCATGGGACCCCACGATAATGACCTGCTGCTGAACTTTCGCCAGGATGCGAGCCAGGGCGGGCTCCCCCAGGGTGAGCGAATTATCATGTTTGGCCGGGTGGTCGATCAGTTTGGTAAGCCGATACCCCACACCCTGGTTGAGATGTGGCAGGCCAACGCAGGCGGCCGCTACCGGCATAAAAACGATAAGTACCTGGCACCGCTAGACCCTAACTTTGGCGGTGTAGGGCGTTGTTTAACCGATGAACAGGGGATGTACCGCTTCCGTACCATCAAGCCCGGCCCCTACCCTTGGCCCAACGATATGAACAGTTGGCGGCCTGCGCATATTCACGTCTCAGTCACCGGGCCTTCAATTTCTACCCGGCTGATTACCCAGATGTACTTTGAAGGCGACCCGCTGATTCCTCTCTGCCCGATCGTGCATACGCTGAAAGATCCGCTTGCGGTGGAAACCATGATTGGGCGGCTCGATATGGCCCACAGCAAGCCGATGGATTGCCTCGCCTATCGCTTTGATGTGGTGGTGCGCGGCGAACTGCAGACCTATTTTGAAAACCAATAAGGGCAGGGGATAGATGATGAATCAGCCTAACAGCCAGCCGACCAGCGACCTGATGCTACGTGAAACCGCCTCGCAAACCGCTGGCCCCTATGTGCATATCGGGCTTGCGCTTGCCGCTGCGGGTAACCCCGTGCGCGATGAAGAGATCTGGAATGAGATGGCCAAGCCCGATGCCAAGGGTGAACACATCGAAGTGGTAGGTACCGTGATCGACGGCAACGGCGATCTGGTGCGTGATGCCTTTATTGAGGCGTGGCAAGCCGATGCCAACGGCGACTATCAGGTCGATTACGACCTTAAAAAACCGTTCAACAGCTTTGGGCGCACCGCCACAACGTTTGATCGCGGCAGCGAGTGGTCGCTGACCACCATCAAGCCGGGGGCGGTCAAGCACCCCAGCGGCCAGCTAATGGCGCCGCATATCAACCTCACCCTGTTTGCCCGTGGAGTGAATATTCACCTGCAAACGCGGCTTTATTTCGACGACGAGGCCGAAGCCAACGCCCAGTGCCCGGTGCTCTCGCGCATTGAGTCACCTGCGCGCCGCCAAACGCTCATCGCCAAACGCGAAGAGGCCGACGGCAAGGTGCGCTATCGATTGGATATCCGCTTGCAGGGGGAGGGCGAAACGGTATTTTTTGATTTTTGATCGCCTGTTAACCTACAAAGTATTGACTGTGCTGCATTAACCAAATTGCTAAGCTGAGGGTGAAAAAGGAAACAAGGGTGGCCGCCAGCAAAGTAGCTGCGGTGAGGCCTTCCTGGCCGAAGCGTTGGCCGAAGATAGGGTAGATACTAAGCATAGGGGCGCAGGCGATGAGCACGGCAGCAGTTACCAGAGGCGGGTCGACCGCAGGTAACAGCATAAACATCGTTAGGATTAGAAGCGGGTGAAGGATTAGCTTGCCGATCACCACCTGACTGATGTCGGCTGTCATGCCATTAGCCTTGAGACCGTGCAAGTTGCCTCCGATCACGAACAGAGCCATGGGGGCAGCGACTTGGGCCAGCAAATCGACCACCCGGTAAATTATCAGCGGCAAACCGGCACCGCTTGCCGAAAGGCTGGTGCCTATTAAAATGGCGAGGATTATCGGATTGAGTGCAAGCCGCATAGCGGTTTGCCTGAGAATCGTTAATGGCCGGGTGCCTGATTGGGAACCGGCCTCGGCGAGCGCTAGGGCGAGAGGGATCATTAACAGGTTCTCAATGATCATGTTCAGCGCCAAGGCCACCACGGCAGGCGAACCCAGTACCATCGCCGCCACCGGATAGCCGATGAAGCCACTATTGGCCACCGACATGCCTAGGGCATAAAGGGCACTGTCCGCTAGGGATTTGCGCCGCCAACGGCGAGCCACCCAGATAGCGGCGACGAACAGCACCAGCGAGCCAAGGCCAACGGCTAGAAAGTAGTAGAGGGAAAAAACCTCTCCCAGGGGACGCTGAGCTAGGGCGCGCAGGATCAGCGCCGGGATGGCAAACTGGATCACAAAAGTGCCGATGCCCTGAACCTGTGCCCGGTCGATGAGGCCTCTCGCTTTGGACAGGTAGCCCAGCCCGACCAGCATGAACAGGGGAGAGGTAATGCCAAAAATCTCCAGCATGGGCGCTCCTTGTAGTAGCAGCAGGTTGAGGCATTAGTCTTCCGGTGCGGCGAGCTGCTGAAAATGCGCCGCCATGCGGGCGACGTCGGCGGTTCTGCCGCTAATCAGTTCAAAGGCCTTAACCGCCTGAAACAACGCCATGTTGGTGCCGTCCATGGTGGTGCAGCCCAACGCACTGGCTTTGCGCAGCAGCTCGGTCTGCATCGGAAAGTAAATTATGTCGGCAACCCAGAGGTCAGCACGCAGCAGGGCTTCAGGAACCGGCATGCCGGGTAGCTTGGCCATGCCCACTGGCGTGGCGTTAACCAGGCCATCAGCGGTGTGCATTTCGGTGGTCAGGTCTTCGCCGAGACGAGCTCGCCCCACGCCAAAACGCCTCTCAAGGGAGACAATCAACTCGCTTGCCTTACGAGCATCGGTATCGAATATCACCAGAGTCTCGACACCCTGCTCCAGCAAGGCATTGGCGACGGCGGCTCCGGCACCGCCAGCCCCCGTTTGTACGACCCGTCGGCGTGGTTGCTGGCCCAGGTTGCGCTGGAAGGCTTCCCCGAAGCCGGTGCAGTCGGTGTTGTGGCCGATCAGCTTTTCCCCCCGGATGACCACAGTATTTACCGCGCCGATGGCGCTCGCTTCGTTCGAGAGCTCGTCGAGATAGGGAAGGATTGTTTGCTTGCAGGGGAAGGTAATATTGAGGCCGTCGAAGGCGCTCAGGCGCACGGCATGCAGTATCTCTGGTAGTGCCTCAGCCTTAAGCCTCAAGGAGTCAAGGTCGATTAGCTTGTAGACATAGGCCAGCCCTTGGCGGCGGCCCTCTTCCATGTGCAGGTCGGGTGTCTTGGATTGTTGGATGCCTGCGCCGATAAGGCCCACCAGTATGGAACGGCCGTTGATAGCGCTCATTAGGCGATCTCCTGCAGTCGCTTGGCGAAGTACTCGATGGCAAGCGCATAGCCGTGGGTGCCCAGCCCACAGATCACCCCGACGGCCACGTCGGAAACGTAGGAGTGGTGGCGGAAGGGTTCACGCTTGTGCACATTGGAGATGTGCACCTCGATAATCGGCAGCTCGGAGGCCAGGATGGCATCGCGGATAGCCACTGAGGTATGTGTCCAGGCTGCCGGGTTGAGCACTACGCCAGCCACCTGGCCTCGGGCTTGATGCAGCCAGTCGATCAATTCGCCTTCATGGTTAGTTTGGCGGAAGTCGATAGACAAACCACAGGCCTCGCCTTGACGCTGGCAGAGAGCACCTACGTCAGCCAACGTTTCGTGGCCATAGAGCTCTGGCTGGCGGGTACCGAGCATGTTGATATTTGGACCGTTGAGGATCAGTAGAGTGTCAGTCATGCGTATCTCCTGATTAGAAAAATGGTATGTCTTCAAGCGTTGAAGGCGCGGTATTCACCGATTTCAAGCATGAGGTGGTCATTGCCGGGAATGGCCAGCCGCAAGAATGTATAGTGACGATCCCCGCAGCGCTCGTATCGAAGGCCATGCTCTTCGAACAGGCTCCGTTCCCATTCGGGCAAAGCCTGGTGAGCCGCTAGGTCGTGGTAGTAGTTGGCGGACGTCTGTTCCGTAGCCACTCCTGCCGCCCTTAGGCGCTGGGAGGTGGCTACCACATCGTCAACCTCCAGGCGCAGTGCCACGCAAGTGCCCTGCTCTGCGAGATCCGCCGAGGGTATCAGGGCGCGACCGGTCGATGTGTCAGCATGGGTCGACGTCTCCAGAGCGATCTCCACCTCTCCGGCGGCGGCGTGCCAGCAGCGACGATTGACTACTCCCCGGGGCTCGTGACGCACGCACGAGCTTGCCGTGGGCAGGCCCAGCAGGTGGCGCCAGATGCCGGATTCACTCTCCAGCAGGCTACGGGGCAAGGCAAAGGCTGCCCCGCTCAGCCGACAGTCCGAACTCATTGGGCGTGGGGCGGATTCGAAGCGCCCCTCAGTGCTGGTTTCTGGGCCAAAGCGCAATACAATGCCTGCGGGGGTCGTCAATAGGTACCCGCCCCCGGCATCGTCACCCCGAGTAGCCTGACCGAAGTCTTCCAGGCGCATTAGCAGGTGCTGGGGGCTGGCGCAGTCGAGGCCCAGCACCTGCACCGTGACGGCCTCTGCGTCGTGCGTCTCATGCAGGTAGACATAGAACCCCTTTCCGGCGAAACGGGTGATGGGGGCTTGGCGATGCAGGCTTGCCTCGGCTAAGCCCAGGATGCCGAATAAGGTTTCAACGGCCTTTAAATGAACCGGTGGTACGGCGAGTTCGAGTCTGGCGAAACCGCTAAGGGAAGGGGGCTCTGGCGGTTGAAACAGCGGACGCCCGGTCTTATTCGGCACCTGGGCGTCGGCCTGCAGTCGCTCCTCTAACCACAGCAGCGACTGGCGAGCGGCCCGGGCAGTGGGGCCAGACGGAGCGGCGCGGAATTCATCGTTGAACATCTCCAGTGACAGCGGGCCACTGTAGCCAGCCTTGAGCACCGCAGCGACAAATCCGGTTATGTCGTATTCACCGAGGCCGGGAAAGGAGCGCCGCGCGCGGCTGTACCAGGGGGGGCGGGTACTTTCCCGCGGTGCGTCAGAAAGCTGTAGAAAGAAAATTTTCTCTCCGGGCAGCTTGGCGATGGGGGTGATGTCGTCGTCCAGAGCCAGGCTGTGGTAGCTGTCGAGGATCAACCCGAGGTTGGGGTGATCAGCGTCCTTGATGGCGGCCCAGGCTTGGCTGAAGCGGTCGATAGCACTGCCCCAGGAGAGTGCCTCGAAGCCCACCCGTAGCCCTCTGGAGGCGGCCCGCTCGGCCAGGCAGTGGAGCTGCTCGCTCACCACCGCCGGGTCACCGGAGACGCCGGGCTGGGCGTTGGAGCAGACCAACATTAGTTCCACTCCGAGCTGTTCCATCAGGTCAAACTTGTGCTCGACGCGCACCAGATTGCGCTCCAACTGCTCGGGGCTGACACCCTCGAAGTCACGAAAAGGCTGGAAGATTTCGATCGTCAGACCCAGATCTTCGGCCATTTGGCGGATCTCGGCGGGACGGCCAGGGAAGCCTAGTAGGTCGTTCTCGAACAACTCAAAGCCGTCGAAGCCTGCGGCGGCGATGGCCTGGAGTTTTTCCGGCAGCGTACCTGAGAGGGATAGTGTGGCGATGGAGTGGCGCATGAGGATCTCCCTGCAGGCGGGCTAAAGCCCGTCCGCATCGTGGGTGTTGGTTACAGAGAGTGCCGCCTGGTGGTAGAGGCTCAGTCCGGCTGTACGTTGAGCTCTTCGTCTCGCTGCCGGGCCAGCATGGTGCGAATGTTATCCGTGGTGCGCTGAGTATGCTGGGCCAGCAAGACACAGGCTAGATCGGCATTGCGTTCCAGGGTGGCCTCTACGATTGCCGCGTGTTCGCTGCGCGTATCCCGGTCGAAAGGATTTTTCTTGAGGTAGAGGCGGCGGTAGCGGTCGTTAAGGTCGTGAAGCGTTCGGCAGTAGTTGATTAGCAGAGGCATGTCACAAGCTGCGAGCAGCTTGAGGTGGAATTGACGATGGGCCTCCTCCCATACCTCCTGCTGGTCTAAGGTCATGCCATCGGTGCGCTTGATGCTATCCAGCTCGTACTGGGCGGCTATGATGCCTGCCTCCCAGCGGCGGTCGCCCTTGTTGATCGCCTCGCGCAGTGCCAGTCCTTCAAAATGGATGCGCAACTTGGCGATCTCTTCAAGGTTCTTCTCAGACACCGGCATGACTCGATAACCACGCTTGTCCTCAATCAGTACCAGACCCTCGGCACCCAGGCGCGACAACGCCTCACGCAGCGGGCTCCGGCTGATCGACAGGTTCAACTTTTTACGCAGAGCATCCAGTCGCAGTTTGTCACCCGGAGGAAGTTCACCACTCAGTATGGCACCACGCAGTCGTTGAACTAATGAGGTGGCCAGGGTTACTCCTTCCTCTGGCTCTGTCATGCTGTTCACCATATGAAACTCCGACGTCACTGGCATGATGATGCTCCGATAGAACAAAAATTACGTTCACTATACCGTACCTAGCCACCGGTCTTTAACGAGATGCCTTTTGGGGACGAGGATGCACTTCAGAGCGGTGGCGTAGCATGCTGATGGAAGCTTGGCGGGCACTCCAGCCCCCAAGCGGTGGAGCGACCTTTCGTTTCGGTTCCCCAGGTGACTGGTTTCCAGTCCGGTTCGAAGATATGGAAACCACCGGAAAACACCTCGATGCGGTTACCGCCCGGCTCGTAGACATAGAGAAAGAAGCCCTGCGTGCGTGAGTGCTTGGCCGGCCCGAACTCAATGAAAACATCGTTCTCCATGAATATCTCGGCGGCGCGTAGTACGTCTTCGCGATTTTCGGCCATGTAGGCCAAGTGATGAAGACGGCCGCTAACACCTGCCGCGGGTTCCTTGGTGATCGCCAGGTCGTGGGCCTTGTTCATCAGGCTCATCCAGGCGCCCACCTCCTCGCCCTGGCCCCCCGGAATCAAGTGCTCACGCAGCTTGAAACCCATGGTTTCGGCGGCGAAGCTACGCATCTCGACCACGTCTTGGGCAAGCAAATTGATGTGGTCGATGTGGGCCACGGCCACTCCACGGCCGTGAAATTTTTGGGGCTGATTGGGCAGATAAGAGCGTTTCTCCTCCGGGGCCTGGTACTTCTCGGACTCGAAGTAGAGTTCCATCTCATGGCCGCCGACGCCGTTGAAGCGATAAGCCTTACCGTGGCCCACGTCACCATCAATCCAGCGCCCCTGAATGCCTTGGGCCTCCAGGGCGGCGACACGGCGCTCCAGGGCTTGTGGGCTCATGGCTCTCCAGCCCACGTGACCGAGCCCGGCTTGAGGGGAGGCGGTGAGCTTCAGTGTGGTGAGGTCATGGTCGCCCCAAGCGCGCAGGTAGGCGCTGTCGCCTTCGGTGGCAACCAAATCGAGGCCGTAGACCTCGGTGAAAAAGTGCAGGCTTTCGTCAAACTTTGGGGTGAGCAGTTCGGCGTGGCCCAGCTTGGCGACATCGTGGATGGGTTCCTGATAGCGCATCTCTTCTCCTCCTGTAATGTGGTAGGTCATTCGTCTTATTATTGTTAGCAAACTTGCCGGGCAATTATTGACGGGACATGTCCAATGCTACGTCGACGATCATGTCTTCCTGCCCACCAACCATCTTGCGCCGTCCCAGCTCCACCAGGATGTCCACGGTTTTTAGGCCGTAGCGCGCCGCGGCTACCTCGGCGTGGCGCAGGAAGCTGGAATAGACGCCAGCATAGCCCAGTGCCAGAGTCTCTCGGTCGACGCGCACCGGCCGATCCTGAAGGGGGCGCACGATGTCGTCGGCGGCGTCCATCAAGGTGTAGAGATCGCAGCCGTGCTCCCAGCCCAGGCGGTCGGCAGTGGCGATGAACACTTCAATCGGCGCATTGCCAGCACCGGCACCCATGCCGGCCAGGCTGGCATCTACCCGGTCGCAGCCCTCCTCCACGGCGACGATGGAGTTGGCTACGCCCAAGCTCAAATTGTGGTGAGCATGAATACCTGTTTGGGTCGATGGGTCTAGCGAATCCTTTAGGGCCCGCACACGATCGCGTACTCCATCCATGGTCAGCGCACCACCGGAGTCCACTACGTAAATAGTTTGGGCCCCGTAGCTCTCCATCAGTTTGGCCTGCTCGGCCAACCCTTGGGGGGGCTGCATATGGCTCATCATCAGAAACCCCACCGTGTCCATACCCAGTTTGCGAGCATGCTCGATATGCTGGCGTGAGACATCTGCTTCCGTGCAGTGAGTGGCTATTCGAGCTCCCCGGGCTCCGGCGGCGTAGGCGGCGTCCAGGTCGTGCACCGTGCCTATCCCTGGCAGCAGTAGCGTGGTAATCATTGCGTGATCAACCACCTCAGCCACTGCTTCGATCCATTCAAGGTCGGTGTGTGCGCCAAAACCGTAGTTGAAGCTAGAGCCCTGCAGACCATCACCATGGGCGACTTCGATTGAGTCGACCCGTGCCGTGTCAAGCGCACGGGCGATGCGCCGGGCATCGTCGAGACTGTACTGGTGGCGCACAGCGTGGCTGCCGTCACGCAGGGTAACGTCGGAGATGTAAAGTTTCTTGCTCATAGGTGCTCTCCTCAGGCGGTGGTAGCCAGCAGACGGGTCTCGGCTAGATGCTCAGCGCAGGCTTTGGCGGCGGAGGTCATGATATCCAGGTTGCCAGCGTAGGCGGGCAAGTAGTGGGCGGCCCCTTCGACTTCGAGATAGATCGAGGTCTTGAGGCCGCTGACCTTACCGATGCCTGGTACATTGAGCGGAGACTCGGTAGGAATCACCTCGAACTGTACCTGTTGCTTGAGGCGATAGCCGGGGACATACCGCTGCACGGTAGTGACCATCTGCTCGATGGAGGCCTTGATAGTGGCTTCGTCTGCGAGCTCGGAGAGCACGAATATGGAGTCGCGCATCAACATCGGCGGCTCGGCGGGGTTAAGGATGATGATCGCCTTGCCACGCTCGGCCCCGCCGCACACTTCGATCGCTTTCGAGGTGGTCTCGGTGAACTCGTCGATATTGGCTCGGGTGCCAGGCCCGGCGGAGCGGCTGGACATGGATGCGACGATCTCGGCGTAGTGCACACGGGCAACCCGGGAGACGGAGGCGACCAGGGGAATGGTGGCCTGACCACCACAGGTGACCATGTTGATGTTAGGGGCATCCAGGTGCTCGTCCAGATTGATGGCCGGTATTACATAGGGGCCAATGGCCGCCGGAGTCAGGTCGATCACCTTGATGCCTCGGGCCTTTAGCAGCTCGCTGTGTAGCTTATGGGCGCCAGCGGAGGTGGCGTCGAAGGCGATCTTGATGGCATCGATGTTGTCCATGGACAGCAGGCCTTCGATGCCTCCGTCAGTGGTGGGCACGCCGAATGCCTCGGCGCGCGCCAGGCCGTCGCTGGCCGGGTCGATGCCGACCATTGCCCCCATCTCCAAGAACTGGCCGTGGCGGAGGATCTTGATCATCAGGTCGGTGCCGATGTTGCCGGATCCGATGATGGCGACCTTGATTTTCTGACTCATGATGGTGACCTCACTGCTGCCGTGCGCGGCGTTGCTGCATGGTTTCCCCACTGACACCCCAGTGGGTGGCAGGGTACTCCTGAACCAGCACCCGAACGCTCTCCAGAGGGGCGTCCAGGCTCTCGCTGATGGCGTGGGAAACGCTTTCGATTAGCTTTTGCTTCTTCTCTGCGTCGCGGCCTTCGATGATGTTGATGGTGGCGATTGGCATGGTTACTCCTCTACGTGGAAACCGAGGCTACCCAGTTGCTGCATCTCTAAGCGCACGTATTGGCCGGGCTTAAGCCACTCGGCGGCGGTGGCGCCGCCGGCCAGTACGATGTCTCCAGCGCGCAGTGGTTCGCCAGCCTGGGCGGCCAGGCGCGCCGCGGCGACCAGCGAACGGATGGGGTTGCCGAGGATGGCGGCGGTAGAGCCGACATGGCTGGCCTTGCCGTCGAAGCTCATGGCCAGCCCCAGATTGGTAAAATCGAGCCTGGGGTCGCCCCAATCGCCCACCACGAAGCCGGTGGAGGAGGCGTTGTCGGCGATCACGTCGGGAAGCGAGAACTTGAAGTCGCGGTAGCGTGAATCAATGATTTCCAGTGCTGGGGCGATGGCCTCAATGGCCCCCAGGGCCTCGGCGGCGGTGACCCGCTCCGGCAGATCTCGACGAAGCAAGAAGGCTAGCTCCGGCTCTACTCGCGGGTGCACATAGTTGGCGAGACTGATAGTTGTGTTCTCTTCAATGCGCATGGCGCTGGTCAGGCGTCCCCAGATCACGTCGTCGATGCCCATCTGGATCATTTTGGCGCGGCTGGTAAAGCCCATTTTCATGCCCACCCGAGTCTCGCCGCGCTGCAGGCGCTGCTGGATTGACGCCGCCTGAATGGCATAGGCCTCTTCCAGCGATATTCGCGATTCGGGGTCGATCTGTTCCACGGCGCTGGCGGTGCGGGCCGCTTCGTCGAGCCGAATTGCGTGCTGTTGAATCTCGCTCATGCCGCCACCTCGTCACTCATTGCTTGTTCAAAGACGGCCTGAACGCTGCCAAGACCGTTGATGCGGGCCTCAATCACGTCGCCTGGCTGCACCGCCACCATGGGGCCCAGGGCACCGGAGAGCACCAGGTCGCCAGCTCTCAGTGGCTGACCAAGCTCGACCATCTTGCGGGCCAGCCACAATACGGCATTGAGCGGGTTGCCCAGGCAGGCCTGTCCGGCACCTACCGAGACCGGTTCACCACGACGCTCCATGACCATGCCACACATGGTCAGGTCGAGGTCTTCCAAGCGGCGGGGGGTTGTGCCCAGCACATAGGCTCCGGACGAGGCGTTGTCGGCTATGGTGTCGACAATACCAATGTTCCAATCGGCGATACGACTTCCAACTACCTCGATGGCAGCCACGGCGTGGTCAATGGCGCGAATTACATCCACTTGAGTGGGATTGGACATGGCCAGATCCTGGCCCAGTACGAAGGCGACTTCGGCCTCCACTTTGGGCTGGTGAAGGCGTGACCAAGGAATTGGCTCGCCGTTGCCATAGCCCATGTCATCAAACAGGACGCCGTAATCAGGCTGGTCAACACCCAGCTGAGCTTGAACTGCTCGTGATGTAAGGCCGATCTTTCGGCCGACAATGCGCTGTCCAGCTGCGAGTCGTGCCTCGGTGTTGTGCTGCTGGATGGCATAGGCCGAGGCGATGTCGAGACCCTCGAACCGCTCACGCAGCGGCTCGATAAAGTTGCCGCAGGTGGCAGCATTGAGCAGTTGATGGGCAATCTGCTGCAGAGTTTCCGGCGTCATAGTGCGCTCCCGGCTTATTGCTCGTTAATAGAATCTGTGGCCTGTTCAGCCTCGTGGGCGGCTACGCTGGCCAGCATGTGGGCACCGCGATTGGCGGCTGGTAGGCCGCGGAACAGAAAGCAAAGATTGATCGTGGCCTGGAGTTCATCCCAGCTGGCACCACACCGGCGAGCAGCGATGCAGTGGGTCTGAGCGGCATCGTTGCCAGCCATCAGCAGCATGCCGAACAGGATGACCTGAACCATCTTCGGCTCTAGGTGTGGAGTATCCATAGCGTAACTGCGCATTTTCTCCTGCATCTCGACCATGGCGGGATCCATAACACCGGTAGTGCCGAAGCGGGCTTCAATGCGTGGGGGCACAAAGCCGAGCAGGTCGAGATAAGGCTGTTGGTGGGTATTGATGGCATCTTTTTGAGCGGCGCTTGCCAAGCCCATGGCTTGACCAATGACGTCCAAGTCGAGTCGAGGTGATGTCATTACTGTGACTCCCGTGGGTGTAAAAAAGCGGCAAAAATATATTTGCATGCAAATGGATGTTGATTAGAAATTAGCGCTATGTTCCCAGAGTGTCAATGGTATTTTATAAAAGTAGTATAGGAGCGTAATAAAAAGCCATATAAACAACTTGTTGCGCGGAAATACTGTTTTTTGAAAATGAAGTAGGCAGAAGGGCTAGACAATAGTCTATGTGATGTTGACCTTTCAGGCGTTGAGGACTAGGTTTTTCGTTATCGTTATTTTTGCTTTTGCATACAAAAAATCATAAAAGCAATTGATGATGATTAACTCTACCCTGGCAGACCATTCGCCCGGGGCCGACGGTTCATAAAAACAATGAGGAAGAAGACGATGAAATCAATGCTCTGGAAAACGGCCATGCTGGGAACCAGCTTGATGCTTGGCGTGAGTGCAGCAGCCCAGGCCGACGCTATTCGTTTCGCGCACGTAGATCCCGACGATTGGCAGAGTTCCAAGAAGGGAGCAGCCGCGCATATGTTCAAGAATATCGTCGAGGCCGAGACTGACCACACAGTGGACATCTACCCAGCAGGCTCGCTAGGCGATGAAAATGAACTGGTTCAGCAGGCCATGGATGGCATGACTCAGGTAGTGATGGTTTCGGGAGGTATGTCGCAGATCTGTCCGGCCGCGAGTGTGCTGGATATTCCCTATATCTTCGAAACCCCGTTAGTCGCCTGGAAGGTGCTTGATGGTGAGTTCGGCGATGCCCTCGCCCAACACTGCCTGGATCAAACCGGGCTGCGAACCCTGGGTTACGGTGAAACCGGCGTGCGACACTTCACCAACAGTGTGCGAGAGATCCGCACCCCGGATGATATGGCGGGCCTTAAGTTCAGGGTTCAGGATATCCCGCTCTACGTTGAGATGGTAAAGGGACTGGGTGGTGAGCCGACACCAATCGCCTGGTCCGAAGTACCAACAGCCCTCTCTACTGGTGTTGTCGACGGTCACGAGAATCCAGTTGGCACCATTTACAACAACAACCTGCATGAACTCCAGGATTACATGACTCTGGATGGTCACGTCTACGCAGCTGATTTTCTGGTAATCAATGACGATTACTTCCAGGGGCTTTCTAAAGAAGATCAGGAAATAATTACTCGAGCGGGTGTGATGGCCGGCATCATGGGACGCTCTATCCAGCAGTTCACCACTGCTCAGGGACTAAAGGCAGTGCAGGAAGAGGGAATGCAGGTCTATAGCCCGACACCTGAGGAGCTTGAGCTATTCCGTGAGCGAGCACAGCCACCGGTCATCGAATGGCTCGAGAGCGACTTGGGTGATGATGCCGAGTGGGTCACGCGACTGCAGGAAGCTATCGCCAACGCCACTGAGTAAGCACGCTTACCGTGCCGGCTTCGGGTCGGCACGGCTTTATGACCCGTAACTATGGAGTAGCTATCGTCATGGCTATCCTCTTTCGAACCACACTTTGGCTGGTGGCGAGACTCCTCGCGTTCGGTGCCGGCCTGTCGATGGTCTTACTCTTCTTGATCGTTCTCCTGAACGCGCTGAGCCGTTATGTGCTCGGCTCGTCACTACCCTGGGGTGACCAAGTCCCCGTATTCCTGGGAATCTATGGGGTCATTTTCGGCATGGCATTGGCTTATCTGCAGGATCGCCATGTGCGCTTGGGCGTGATCTTAGACTTCCTGCCAAACCGTGTGAAAGAGCGCCTGTTCCTGGTCGTTGATCTAGCGGTGATTGTGGTGGGGCTGTTACTGGTCTGGTCCGGCTATCAATTCATGTCCAGCCGAGGTGGAATGCGCATTTCGGGGCTTAGCAGTACGGTGAGGAGCCTGCGCGAAGTTACAGGGCTGGAATTACTCAATGTCTTTGGCACGCTAGCCCCCTACCAGTTCGCTATCGTCCTCGGCGGTGCTCTATTAGCCGTGGCGGCGCTGCTCAAATTCATTGAGCGCATTGTCTGCCTGCGTTCCCCTACCTCTGAGGTGCCATAAATGGTTTATATCCTCCTGCTAGGCAGTCTCGCGATCGGCATGCCTATCGCCTTCGCCATCATCGCGGCGTTGTTCTATTTCATGGCCGTGGGTGAGATGCCATACCAGCTGGCCACCGTACCTACCCAGATGTTTTCGGGGCTTAACTCTTATGCGCTACTGGCGATCCCGCTGTTCATCCTGGCCGGAGAACTGATGAACGAGAGTGGAATCACCGGCCGCATCATTGCTTTCTCCAAGATCCTGGTAGGCCGGCTCAAAGGCGGCTTGGCTCATGTGAATATTTGGGCCTCGGTGATCTTTGCTGGGCTTTCCGGCTCGGCTGTGGCGGACACCTCGGCGCTGGGTCGAGTGTTTATTCCCGAGATGGAGAAAGAGGGCTACCCTAGAGATTTTGCCGCGGCACTAACGGCGGCCTCTTCGGTAATCGGGCCAATTATTCCGCCGAGTATTCCGGTCATTATTTATGCGTTGATCGTGAGCGGGGTGTCGGTGCCTGCGCTATTCCTGGCCGGTATTGTGCCCGGCCTGCTGCTGGCCATCTTCCTGTCTGGCTATGTAATGATCTTTGCTGGCCATTATCAGAAGCGGAGCCTACCTATACCCCGTGAGGAAAAGCGCACCATTCTGGTCGACGGCATTATTCCGCTGTTGATGCCAGTGTTCGTGGTGGGCTCCATACTGCTAGGCATCGTCACCCCCACTGAGGCTGCCGCCTTTGCTGTGGCCTATGCACTCTTTGTGGGCACGGTACTGTTCCGCAAGATCGGCTGGCGGGATCTGCCGCGTATCTTCTCGCGGACTATGGTCGACAGCGCGGTGATCATGATCATCATTGCCGCGGTCTCGGCGGCCAACTGGCTGCTCACCTTCAACCGCGTGCCCAACATGCTCACTGACCTTACTCTGGCCTACATTTCAGTGGATTGGACGTTCCTGCTGGCGGTAATTGTTCTCTTCCTGATCGTGGGACTCTTTCTGGAGGGCATCGCCGCTATGCTGGTGCTAGTGCCGATTCTGCACCCCATCGCAGTGAGCTTGGGCGTGGATCCGGTGCACTTCGGCATCATCGTCATTTTCAACTTGATGATCGGTCTGATCACGCCCCCCATGGGGCTATGCCTGTTCGTGGCAGACTCGGTGGCGAACGTGGGGCTGGCCCAGTTGTCGAAGCGGATTTTGCCACTATTCCTGGTGGAAATGCTGGTATTGCTTCTTATAACTTTCGTGCCAGTAACAGTCACTGGCTTGCCGCGGCTACTGGGGTACTGATAACACTAAATCAGATCTTAGTAATCCCAGCGCCGAGGGTGAGCATATCGAAGTGGTGGATATCGTCATCGACGGTAACGGAGACTTGGTGAGCGATGCCTTTGTGGAAGCGTGGCAAGCCGATTACGATCTAAAAAAACCGTTCAATAGCGTTGGCCGCACCGCAACGCCAAACGCTGATCGCCAAGCGCGAAGAGGTGGGTAGCAAGGTGCGTTACCGGCTGGATATCCGCCTACAGGGCGAGGGCGAGACGGTGTTTTTTGATTTCTAAGTCGTTATTTTCGCCACTGCAAAAGAGCGCTGTGATGTTGTCATGGCGCTTTTTTTGTATGGCGGTTGAGATGAGCAATCTAAGTAGTAAGTGCTATTTGAGGGGCTTGTCGCAGTGGTTTGTAGCAGTAGTTGGTATCAGGATTCTAAGCAGCAACCTGATGATTAAATGACTCTGTCAGGAAATTTTTTTGTAAGCTATTTCGGAAAATTTTGTAAGAAATATCTTACAAATATGCAATGGGTAATAAGCATATTTTATTTAAGCTGTTGATTATATTTGGTTAAGGTCGATTTTTTGGGCTATTGAGTAATCGATCGGCATCCCAGCCATCGCCACGGCACCTCTGCACACGGTTGCGCCTTCACGGTATCTCGCTACGCTAAGCCCCTCTTATTAGCAATGGTCGATCCAAGGAAAGAGGCGATGGCGAACGGCAACGGTTTGTCTTTTACGCTCACACTACCCGGCGTAGACGATGTCGCCGTGGTGGATTTTACCCACCGTGAGTCCCTTTCAAGCCCCTTTGAGCTAACGCTCAACTTTGCCAGCCGCAATGGTCAACTCAATGCCGCCGAGCTACTGGATCGTGACGCCACGCTCACTGTTTGGCACAGTGGAGAAGCGCTACGTCACATCCATGGCATTGTTAGCGAATTTTCCCAGGGTGATCGCGGTCATCGCCGCACCTTCTACTCCTTAGTGCTACGTCCCGCCCTTTGGCGTCTTTCGCTGCGGCACAACTCGCGTATTTTCCAACAAGTCACGCCCATCGCGATTATCACTACCCTCTGCCAGGAACGCGGCATTAGCGACATAACGTTTGATGTTACCCGCGAGCCCGTCGAACGTGAATATTGTGTTCAGTATCGCGAGACCGACCTCGCCTTTGTCGAACGCCTCGCGGCTGAAGAGGGGCTGTTTTACTACCATACCTTTGAAGCAGGATCCTACCGCCTGGTCTTTAGCGACGATCCTAAAATGCTCAGCAGCTTGGGCGAGCGTACCTATCACAGCCGCGCGGGGGGAACGCCGCCCACCCGCCATGTGCGCAAACTGCGCCAGACCGCGCGAGTGGCCAGTTCCTCTGCCATGCTCAAGGACTACACCTTCAAGAACCCTGGCTATGCACAGTTGCATGAGCATCAGGGCCGCGATATTGAGCAGCACGGCCAACGCGCCGACTATGAACACTACGACTACCCGGGGCGTTATAAGCGGGACGCATCCGGCAAGCCGTTTACCCGCACGCGACTTGAATACCTGCGCCGCGAAGCCATCACCGCGCACGCCGAGAGTGACCTACCCGAGCTTGCCCCAGGGGCGCGCTTTACCCTCACCGATCACGACGCCGACGCCCTCAACCGCGACTGGCAGCTTATCGAGGTCACCCACTACGGCGAACAGCCCCAAGCGCTAGAAGAGGACAGTATCTCCAGTAGCGATAATGGCGGGATGACCCGCTACCACAACACCCTGGTACTGGGGCCTGGTGACACGGCCTGGCGGGCAACCCCTAATCCCAAGCCGCGGGTGGACGGCCCTCAGGTGGCGTTTGTGGTGGGGCCGCCAGGGGAAGAGATTTACTGTGACGAGTATGGCCGGGTCAAGGTGCAGTTTCCCTGGGATCGCTACGCGGAGCCTAATGAGAAAGCCAGTTGCTGGGTGCGGGTATCCCAAGGTTGGGCAGGGGCGGGCTACGGAAGCATCGCCATACCGCGGATAGGGCATGAGGTCACGATTTCATTCCTTGAAGGCGATCCGGATCAGCCGCTGATCACCGGGCGCACTTATCATGCCGCTAATACAGCGCCGTACCTACTCCCTGAGCACAAAACCCGCACCACCATCAAAACCCAGACCCACCAAGGCGAAGGCTTTAACGAACTGTGTTTTGAAGATAAGGCCGGGGAAGAGTTTATCTACATGCATGCCCAGAAGAATATGGAGCTGCATGTCCTCAACTCCCGTCAGAAGCGAGTCGAGTTCGACGACACCGCCACCATTGGCAATAACTCCCACTTGGCGGTCGCCAAGGATCGCGTCGAAACCATCGACGGCAATCGCGATATCACCGTGCACACTAACCACACCGAGCAGGTGGACGGTGATCGCGGGCTAACGGTCGGCGGCAGCTACCAGACCCACGCCAATGGCGATATTACTTTCAAAGCCGATGGCGAGCTGATACTTGATGCCAGCAAAATCACCCTGGTCGCCGGTGGTGCTGCGCTGGTGGTCGGCGGTGGCAGCGTGGATGTCACCCCGGTACTCAATGTTGGCTCGGCATCGCCCAGTGCGGCGGCGCTGCCCAGCATCCCCGCCGTGCTGGAAGCCGCCGCAGGGGAGGGCAGCCCGTTTGTCTCCCACTGCCCGCTTGAAGAGGAATAACCCATGGCCATGGCCGACTACTGGCTCGCCCGCTGCCATGTGATGGCCTACTCCCCCAGTGCCCGGCGCTGGGAAGAGGCCGCTGATGAAGCTGTCACCGTGGTCGCGGTGCTGGCCGAAGACGCCGACCAGGTCAGGGCGCTGCTACAGCAGCAGTGCCACGCTGACGGCCTGGGGCTGATCCGCCTCGATGCCATTGAGACCCTGCTCCAGCGTTGCCGCCGAGAAGGTATCGCCCACGGGCTGGTGGAACTGGCCCACACCACCTCGTCGCAACACCCGGTGGCGTATGGCGAGATGCTGCCCCTGTTGCCGAAACCCGCGCCTGAACCTGAACCAGCAGCGGTTCTCCCGCCGGTGAATTATCAAGAGACCGTCTGGCAAGCGCTGTTTGCCCCCCATCAGCCACCGTTATGGGCGGTCATCGACGGTGTTAATTGCCGTGATGCCATGGCCCGCCTTAGCCAAGCCGATGACCAGCACACCTGTCTCTACGCCTCCACGGACACCGCCACCCAGGCCAACGCCCCGTGGCTTGTGCGTATTGACGCCGATAGCGAGATTCGCACCTGGCTGGAAGGCCTGCCCCAGGATCAGCACTGGGGGATATTGCTGCAATCCAGCGCCACCCTAAAGCAACTGCGCAGCCACCTGCGCAAGTTCACCATGCTCTGGACGCCCGCCAACGACCAGGCCCCGGTCTACTTCCGCTTCTACGACCCCCGGGTGGCGCTGGATATGAGCCAAGCCCTGGAACCCTGGAAGCTGGCGGCTTTTATGGCGCCACTCGAAACGGTGATAGTGCCTGCCTCGCCTTTAATGGTGTTTCCCACTGAACTGACACTAACCCCTGAGATTGAGCTCGACACCGATGCCAGCGACGTACAGGGAAGGCTAGTACGCATTGCCCTCAGCGACGATGCCCGCGCCGCCAACGGCCAGGGGCGGCAGTTTGCGATAGGGCAGGCGGAGTATCAGCGCTTTGGGGAGCTTGCCCAGTCACGGGCAAGCCAAGCCCTCGCGCGGTCACTCAAAGAGCGCTATCCCCAGGTATCCGAAGGCGAGCGGATGCGTGCGGTGATCGACGCCACACAACTAGGGGAGCGGTATGGGCTTGCCTCTAAAAAACAGATCCAAACCCTGGTCATCTGTGTGCTGGAGATGGGTGCCGATTTTGCCCAGCTGCATCCCGATGCACAGCGGATCCTCGGCAACGCGAAACTAGCTGGCTGGCGGAAGTGCCAGTTACTGGAAGAGTGGCTACCCCGAGGGCGTATCCGGCATGCGCTATTGGCCCCCTATCAAAAAGCCGGTCAGCATGAAGACAACTATCGGCCCATCGCTGACGAGGAACGTCCATGAGCTATCAACCCAGTATTGAAGACATTGCGTATTTAGCAGAACATCAACCAGAGCACTTCTCCAGCCCCGATACAACGCTAAGATCGATCCAGAATGCTATGCAGGCTAATGATCATATACAGCGTGATGCATTTGAGGCGATCACTACCCAAACCCATTACAACGACTTTTTGGCCAACGGTGGTCAAGAGCTGGCCGAAAGCCCGATTCCCTCTATGCCTCTACCCGTACTTGAAGGGAGACCCCAAGCCCAAGATCCCGAGTTCGGTGCCGTTTGTACTGTGTGTGCATCACAAACCCCCTGTATCGAAAAAGTTGAGGTTGTTTGTCATTCAGGCGGTAATAACCGAGTGACTCTGCAAGGTGAAAATGAACTGGTAGATACCGATTGTAAAATTTACTTTGTAGCGGATAAAGCGGTATCAGGTGAGCTGAGTTTCGAAGGATTCTTGCAGGGCACAACATTTAAGGACGAAGGTACTGTCACCATAACGTTAGCCGATGACTGCCCCCATGACGCTCATAGGCTGTACTGGACTGAAGCGCTGAACGGTACGTCCATTACCTCGGGTGCCGAAATACCCTTTACCGTAGAGACAAACCCACGCCCGACCTTGCTCAATATACCTCGTTTGGGCGATTACGGTCTTGCCTTTGAAGCCGCCACGATTATTCTCGATATCATCATGAACCGAGCCGTTATGGTGAAAGAGGAACAATTCAAGATTAGCTACGATGGTACACAGGATTTTTTCTTTACCTCTGTGACTGTGCCGAGCCTGAAGTTCGCGGGAAAAGTGAGCTTACAGCCGCCTCAAATAGGCACCGAGAATATCCCGCGCAGTGAGGCAAGGCGGCTGCGAAGTGAGCATGGTATGGGAAGCAACCCCCGCCAGGTCACGCACGAACAGGGCTGGCAAATCGATGCCCAGATAGATGTGACCTGCGGTAGCAATACGAAAAAGATAGAAGTCGGTAAATACCGTAGTGAAACTACTACCTACGACAGTGCGCCATCGCTTCGGGATCAGGATAGGAGTCGCCAACAAAGTAGCTCTGTTGACCGGTTTATTGGCTCATTGACCAATAGTGCCAAAAGCCTGGCTAAAAATTTGAGTACTGAACACGATAAAAATAAGTTAACCAATATTTTCACGGTGGGGCCCAAACTAGGCATCAAGGCTGGGACAGAGCAAACGGAAGAAAACAATGGCCCGGGGCTGACATGGAAACTCGAGGTAGGGCTTTCGGTAGATTTTGCGTTTGGTGTCAAAGTTGATATCTACTTGGCATTGAAACGTGCATTAAGAAGATTGCCCATAATGACCCCTTTGGGCGCGGCAGCCCATACATTGCTGACATTTCTAGAGGACGCTGAGAAGGGCAGAAGCATATTGGGGGCGGTCGAATATCAACTCACTCCATCCTTGTATATGGAGATAGCCTTGGGAGCGGGGTTCAAGTCCTCTGGAGATACCACTTCTGATGAGGCGCTCAGCGGCGTTTACGATTTTTTCAACAATGAATTTGAAGAAGAAACAATCCAAGGACAGGTCGAGATTAAACTTACCGCCAAGGCGGGGGGCGGCATCATGGGGTATTTCGACTCAATCATCACTGAAAGGTATGTTTTTAGATATGAAGCGGAGATCGTCACTGAGGGTGGTATTCGCATTAAGACAGATAAAGGCCGTTGGGGTTATCAGCTTTACCATAAAGGCGCTTCTTTGAAGGTTAAGTCTTACAAGAAAGTGAATGTCGAGTCTGGTGATCGTCGGCCTGGTGCTGGTGGCCGTCCAGGCCCCAGTTCTAATTCACGACAAGCCGTACTAAACACCACGACGATCGAGTGGGTTGAAGATTCGGAAAATACCAACACTTACCCTCTTGCCGAGGGCTATACCGGGGAGTTTATACCTTTCTCATGAAAGCTCTAGCGGCGTTACTACTATCTTTTTTACTTGTAATGGAGACACAGGCGATGGCACAAGACATGGAGTACCAGTTTGGCGTGCGTTGGAGCGTTAATGGATTAGCATCGTCAATTGATATGCAAGATATTATGCTGAATTTTCAGGAGTGCCGGGACACCAGAATACGATGCTGCCAGCATCACAATATATACGTAATGGTCGTAATGAAATTCAATTTTATGCTTGGCCAGTACCCTCTGACCAACCATTTGACGAGCAGCATGAGTTGCGCCTTTCCATGGAGTATTGGAAGCCGGGGCAAAATCCCAATACTGAAGCCAAAACTGCCTTTGAGGTTGTTATACAGCCTGGTTTGGAAGATTTTAAGCCAGAAGTTGTTAATGTAGATGATCAAGCTCCATTAAGTGTGGTAGCTAGTGCCATCCGTTGGGATGATGACTATTTCAGACTGGAGGTGCCTTTTAATAATCGTCAGCCGATGCCCACTTGGTGCTGGGAGGAAGGCGACGTATTAAGAGACAGTAATGCTACCCGTGATAGCCTAACCCGTGAGTATCGCCGACTATATACGCTTTTTGAGGCGCAAGATAACGATGCGCTCATGAATGCCTCGAAAACCATGATTGAAGAGCTTGCTCAGGCTTCCGGTGAGCCCGAGGCCTACGTGCGCCAGCGAGCAAGCTTCACCATGTTCTTTGATAACCCAAACCTTTTCCAGCTAGACCCCTTCCCTGAAGAGCCGTTGACGTTAAATCTGGGGGCGGGTAATCGTGTGGCCTGGCTGACAACAGAAGGAGTTAATGTGCCCATTGCGTTTGGTCACGCAGGGCAAGAGTACCAAGCTAGTTTCGTTAGACTCTACTTTATTCAACGCGATGGTCAGTGGGAAATCTGCCGATGAAACCCGTTGCCCGTAAAGGCGATCTCCACCGCTGCCCCATTCCCGGCCACGGCACCAAGGAAATTATCACTGGTTCGCCCTCTTTTGTTGAGGGCCAGCCCGTGGCACGGGTGGGTGACAAAACCGGCTGCGGCGCTACCATTATCGAGGGCTCCAGCCACTCCAACCACGATGGTCGGCCTACCGCCTATTTGGGATGTAAAACCGATCATGGTGGCGAGATTATTACCGCGTCGAGCAGTGCCAAGGTTCAGCCGTAGCGCTTATGCGAAATGATGAAGATACAGGGAGAGGGATCTTGAAAGGAGTCATTGGCCGATTAGTGGCAGGCACTTCATTTGGAAAATAGGTCGCTGTTCGCCTTGCCACTTTAATATCGATATTCAAAGTATAGGCTGTTAATGGTTAGCTTTTTAAATGTTAAGAAAGGATGCGGTCTTTTCTTTATATTTGGCATCTGTGGTTTTTTTATCGGTCTATTCTTGTTTTTTGGTTTGGTGATGATCCCTTTTTATGATTACGGGCGCAGTATGTTCTGGGATAAAGTGCCCACTGTTATTTTAGAAAAGGATATGGTGAAAGTGTCAGGGGGAAGACGGCATTCATCTCCGAGTTACAGACCCGAGGTCAGCTATACGTATACATATGAAGGAATTCAGTACGTTAGTAATGATGTCAGTAACTATGACAATGTTTTAGCTAAAGATCCTAACTGGCTTGATCGCGAGCTTGAGCATTCTAGGCAAGGTGTGAATACATTCTTTGCTTGGGTTAATCCTTCAAACCCAAGCGAGTCCTATCTTGTGAGGAGTATTTGGAAGGGCACTACGTTTTTAGGCACCTTGATGGGCGTAGTGTTCGCTTTTGTGGGTCTGGTGTTAGTGCGCATGTCTTTATTAAAAGCTAATTAAATATAACGCTTTTTTGGTAATAATATTGCTAAGGGCGGTTGTCAAGAAATGACTGATTAATATGGTCATGGCAATTTTTCAAAGGTATAATTAGCTTCGGTCGGCTCGCGCCGTAAAGATTATTACTGCGGGAGAAATCGCACAACTGCTACGTTTCTTTTACTTGATTCAAAGGAGTGAATTTTGAATATATCACGCTGTTTTGCTTTCTCGTCTGTCCTGTTGCTTGCTGCATGTGGTGATAGTGTTCCTGAAGCAACTGATGAACAGCTGGTTTCATTGCTGGGTGAGCATGAAGAGGCCTATGGGCAGCCGTTGCCTCCCCGCATTTTGAGCAATACAGAAGACTGTGTACGCCTGCTTGCAGGGCTGGAAGATGAAATCGTCCAAGATATCCCAGATGAGTATCTTGGAAGGATCAAAGCTGACTGTCGCACGGATCTACGTGACAGGCTTCAAGACAGCGAGCTAAACCCAATGGGCATAGAGCTTTCACACTTTGAAAACAGGGAACTGGGAGAGAGAGTCAGCGAACTTGCACAACCATCGCGCGAAGCAGCTCGGCAGGCTAGAAATGAGGCAAGAGAAGCTAAGCAGAAAGCTGATGCCGAAGCGAGGGAAGCAGAGCAACAGGCAAAAATTGATGAAGCACAAGAAAAAATAGCGACTCTTCAATCCTCGCTGGATGATCGCCTTGAGGAGTTTGCGCAATTATGCGCTGAGTTCATGGAGTCGCGTCAGTCGGCACTCGACCAGGATATCACGGTGCCTAGCCATTTGAGGTGGTCTACTCCCAGTGTTTGTAAAAATAACTTTACACAACGATTAAGTTCACAGGTTGAAAATGTGAGCGAACGTCTTGCAGCTTTAGAGCCTGGTAGCGGGATGTTTGGGCCATCAATTCCATATTTTGGTATGGCTGACGCAGAGTACCTGGATGCTCAGAAAGAAGATCTTGAAAGCAAAGTTCAGGAAATTAATCAGTTATTGAGTGAGTGATTATCCTCAAGTAAAGGCCATGGTTTTGTTTGATAAAGCGAACCACCGCACCGTGATTCTTAGCGCCTCGAGTAGAACCAAGGAGCAGCCGTAGCGCTTATTCGAAACGCTGGATATACCAGGAGAGATGTCCTGAAAGGGGCCGTTGGGCGGTTAATGATAGGCATGCCATGTGAAGGATATGCTGCTTATCCATTGAGTTAATGCTAAGTAGGTAAGAACTCTGGGTGTAAGAACAATGGGCAGCCTACGTTGGCTGCCCTTTTGTTATAGCTTCAAATCTAAACCTGACAGCTTTGCTGTAAATCCATCGCGGTATTGTAGATTTCATTGGCAGCGCCGCCAATATCCTCCAAGTAATCATCAATGGTTTGCTGGAGCACAGGGCCCCATTCGGGATCTTCCAGGGCGTCTTCAATGACCACAAACTCATGCCCCGCTTCAACGGCTTCTTCACGCCCTTGGCGTATCATCTCGTCGTAAACCTCTGCGGCGCGCAGCGACCACTCTAAGCCGCTGTGGTCATCAATCACCTGCTGTAAATCGGCTGGCAGACTGTCGTAGCTGCGCTGGCTCATGGTGGCGAACAGGGAAAGGTCATACAGGGGGACTTCAGTATGGTACTGCGCCAGTTCGTTCAGCCGGAAGGTCTTCATGCCTTCCCAGTTGAAACTGAGGCCGTCGACGACACCACGCTGCATGGAGGTAAACACATCCGGCGCTGGCATGCCCACCGCCTGGGCACCTAAGCGTTCAAACATATCACCCACCACTGGCGTGGGGCGGCGTAGGCGAAGCCCCTCAAGATCCGCCGGTGTTTCAATCAGCTGGTTTTTGGTATGCAGGTAACCGGGGCCGGTGGTAAACAGGAACAGCGGGCGTGTATCGGCGTACTCCTGCTCAAAATGCCCCTGATCGTAAAGCGACTGGAGAATGCAGGCTCCTTGGCGGGCGCTTGCTGACACCCCCGGCAGCTCGACGACTTGCGTGAGGGGAAAGCGGCCCGCCGTATAACCTTGGGCAGAAGCACCAATATCGGCGATACCGCTGACAGTGCTTTCGTAGGTTTGAGCCGATTTCGCTAGCGTCTGGCTGGGGAAAACTTCTACTGTCAGCTGCCCATCAGACGCCTCCTCGACGCTTTCAGCCCAGGCCTGAAACAGTTCGCGGTCTATCATGGAGCCGCCCGGCCAGACATGCGCTATGCGCAGTGTAGTGCTGGCTTCCACGGCGGGGGCCACGAATGAAACGGCAAACACGCCAAACAGGGTCGCCTTGGCTAGGTGGGTGGGTATTTTTTTCATTGTCGATATCCTGATGTCTAGTCAACGGGGCACGTTTTTATGATTGTTTTTGCAACTTTTTTGAAACGGTGTTTGAGACGGTTAAAGATCCAACACAAGGGTTTTGCTCTTGGCTCTGGAGCAGCAGGGTGTGAATTGATCGTTGGCCGCGTGCTCATCGTCATCCAGGTATAAATCCCGGTGGTCGGGTTCGCCTTCGAGTACACGGGTGAGGCAGGTGCCACAGACCCCCTGCTCGCAGGAGACCATGATGTCGATGCCATTTTCAGCCAGTACTTGGTAGACGGTTTTATCGGCGGGCACGGTAAAGGCGGCGCCGCTGCTGGCAATGCGCACCTCGAAACTGCCGTCGTCTTCGCTGGCTGTTTCCGCACCTGCAAAGTACTCGGTGTGCAGTTGGTCGGCTGGCCAGCCGCACTGCTTGCCAGTGGAAAGGACGGCGTTAATAAATCCGCTAGGGCCGCAAACGTAGACCTGGGCGTCAGCCTCGGGCTCACTAAGCAGTTTTTCCAGATCGAGGGTTGGGGACGCAGTGTCGTCATCCAGGTAGAAGTGTGCTCTATCGGCGAAACCTGATGTGTTGATACGCTCACGAAAGGCCATGTGCTCGGCGGAGCGGGCGCAGTAGTGCAGCTCGAATTCCGCCTCGGTGCGCGCCAATCGTTCTGCCATACACAGCAGCGGGGTGATGCCGATCCCGCCCGCCAGCAGGTAAGTGCGCTTTGCGGGTTTAAGCGGGAAGTGGTTTTTGGGCGCGCTGATGAGTAGCAGGCTGCCTACTTTAATCTCATCGTGCATGGCGATGGAGCCTCCTCTGGAGGCCTCATCACGCAGCACGCCGATCAAGTAGCGATCCCGCTCTTCAGAGTGGTTGCACAGCGAGTATTGCCGGATTACCCCCTCTTTCACCTGCACGTCAATGTGGGCGCCAGCGCTAAAGGGGGGCAGCGGACGGCCATGAGGGTCCGCAAGCTCAAAGGTGGCAATGCCCAGCGCCTCCTCGTGACGAGCTTTTACCTCGACAATAAGCGATAGAGAGGGGGGGCTCATGCCGTTGCCTCCTGGGGTTGCTTGGCCTGCTCCTCTTTCAAGATGCGATCAATAATGCGGCGCGCCTGTACCCCCCCGCCGTCAATATTGAGTTTCAGCAGTTGACGGTCGGGGTATTTGAGCAGGTTGCGCTGTTGTGCCTCGAGCATCTCAAGGTCTTCTTCGAAGATCTTGCCCTGGCCCTCGCGGATCTTGTCGGTGAGGGCCTGATCTTCCGGCTTGAAGTTGCGGGCCATGCCCCAGAAGTACCAGATAGAGGTATCGCTCTCAGGAGTGATAAAGTCGACCACGATACTCGAGGCTCTCACATTCGCCGGCGCTTTTGCGCCGCCATTGCCCGCGTGGGCCACGCCGACGTCGATGTGCACATGGCTAGGGGGGGTAAAGCGGCAAATTTGCCAGCGGTCGACGGGGACGTCATCAGCGAGCCCGTTACCCCGTAAGGCGGCCTGCCAGAAAGGCGGCGCGGGGATATTCTCCATCTCACGGCTGGTGACCACCTCATCGCCGTTAACCGTTGTTTCTGGTGCGGCTTCCTCTATCTCTGGCTGGCCGATGCTGGAAGCGTGCACATAGGTCTCATGGGTAAGATCCATGAGGTTGTCGATCATCAGGCGATATTCACACTGAATATGGTAGAGACCGCCGCCATATGCCCAGTCCGGGTTATTGGCCCAGTGCAGCTCGGGAATCAGATCGGCGTCCGCTTTCTCGGGGTCGCCGGGCCAGATCCAGATAAAGCCGTGGCGCTCTTCGACGGGATAGGCACGATTGCTTGGAAAGCCTCGAACCCGCTGACCGGGCATGCTGTCGCATTTACCGCTGCAGTTCATTTCAAGGCCGTGATAGCCGCAGACCAGCTTGCCATCACGTACAAAGCCCAAGGAGAGTGGCGCGCCACGGTGGGGGCAGAAATCCTCCACGGCGGCCACGCGGTTTTCGTCACCACGGAAGAAAACTAGTTGCTTATTGCAAATAGTCCGCCCAAGTGGCTTATCGGTAAGCTCATCAGGGGTGCAGGCGACGTACCAAGTATTCACTGGAAAGGGGGTTTGTTGGGTCACGGTTAACTCCTTATAGTTTAGCGTTGTAATTATGCTTATTGGATCCAAAGTAAAGGCTAGGAAGGTTTTTGCCGTCAACCTATACTTTCGTAGAGTTCGCCAATGAAGAGCAAATCAGTGTTGATATGAGAGTAAAATTAAATGAGTAACAACGATAAAAGTGTCGTCAGTCGGCTGCGAAAACTGATTAGTGAGGGGGCATACGCTCCAGGGGAGCGCCTTGGTGAAGTCGCGGTTGCGGAGCAGCTGGGAGTTTCGAGAACGCCGGTAAGGCTGGCTTTTCGCACTTTGGAGCAGGAGGGGTTGCTGCAGCAGGCGGGCAAGCGCGGGTTTATGGTGCGGGAGTTTACACAGGCGGATGTGCACTGCGCGGTTGAGGTGCGCGGGGTGTTGGAGGGGCTGGCCGCTCGGCACCTGGCGGAGCAGGGGCTGCCGCCTGGCGTCGAGAAGGAATTGAATTTTGGATCAAAAGGAAAAAAGCTAATCGCCAAAGGCTACCTTGTAGAGTCCGATATCAATCAATGGAGTGAGCTTAATGCGCATTTTCACGGCATTATTATTCATTCTATCGGCAGCGGTGTCGTGGCGGATGCCATTGCAAGAAATAATCACCTGCCTTTCGCTGCCGCCGACTCAATCATCATTGATAGCGATGACTTAGAGCGAGAGTTTAAAAAGTTGCAATTAGCGCAGTTTCATCATGAGCTTATATTTCAGTCACTTAAGCAGGGTGAGGGGGCGAGGGCAGAAATGCTGATGCGTGAACATGCGCTGATTGGGTTGCGTTACCCTGAGCTACTGGCTGATTCTGAATAGAAAGGTGAATTATTTAGTTACAATATATAATTAAACCAAAGTATTAATGGTTTTAAGTTATTTTAATTCAATGTCTTATGTTGATATTGGAATGAATTACCTCCATTTTAATTGACAGATGGAGGTTTTTTTCGCAGCTTTGGTACGTAATGCGGATCAGCGTTCGCATTAAGAACAATTACAACTTAACCATTACGACCAAAAGCAGAGACAAACAATGAAAATTAACCACTTTGTTGCGTGCGCCCTTCTCGCTCCCTGTGCGCTTGCTGCCCAGGCCCATGCGTTTGATGTGGTAGAAGCCGGACAGCCTGTCGTGACCGGTGAGCCAAGCCGTGTAGGCCCACCCTGGAATCACCGATCAACGTTTAATATTCCAGGCACCAAAACCGATATCGCCTTTGGCGGGTACGTTAAGCTCGATGCGTTTTACGATTTCGACTACGACCTAGGTACATCAACGGATCCTTACGCCGTGATGAACCCAGGCAACCGAACCGATGGTCGAACCAGCTTTACGGCCTATGAGTCCCGCCTGAATTTCCGCACCCACACCGCCACTGACTATGGGCGTTTAACCACTTACTTCGAAGGGCATTTTGTGCCCGATGGTAAGTTTGGGTTGCGCCATGCGTATGGCGAGCTGAACGGGTTTCTCGCCGGGCAAACGTGGTCAAATTTTATGAGCTTCGTGGGCGGAACACGTACCCTGGCACTAGGGGATCCTAAGGGCTACGCCTTTGAGCGGCAGGCTCAGTTGCGCTATACGCAGCCTGTTGGGGAGGGGAGCTTCTCTGTTGCCTTGGAAAACCCCACCACGGTCATTGCCCGCAGTGATGCTTCAGTGGCTGATGGGGAGAGTCAGCTTCCCGATTTGACACTGCGTTATGAATATAAGCGTTTATTTGCGCTCTCGGGGATAGCGCGTCAACTTTCGACTAATAACATCACCAATACCATTGATGATGAAGTCACCGGTTATGGGGTGCAGGCGCAGTTCAATTTGCCCTTTAATACCTCAACCAGCTTGAAAGGCAGTGCCACCTACGGTGAGGGTATCGGTAACTATATGGGCAACCCTGGCAATGTCGGGCACCGCAACGCACCTGATGTCTATGTGCAGGGTAATAGCCTTGAAGCGATTGAAACCCAGGCGTTTGGTCTCTCACTTAATCACTACTGGACGGATAGTTGGTTCAGCTCTGTGGGCGTTTCGCGGCTTGAGCAAGACCTACCCGCCGCCTATGGCAATCATTTCGAAACCCTCGACTATGGGTTTGCCAATGTGATTTGGGATGTTACCGAGCGCATGTCAGTCGGTCTTGAGTACCAGTACGCTGATATCGAGCAGGTGAATGGGGTCTCCAACGATGCGAGTCGCCTCCAGGCGAGTGCCACCTTCCAGTTCTAGCGCTCTACGCGTTGCAGTGAAAGTGCTTTAGTGCTGTTTCGATCACGTTTTAGGCTGGCACTTTGCCAGCCTTTTTTGGGCCTCGTATGGCTGCCTAAAAGTACCGCAGTTAAGGCGCTGGGTTCGCAGAGGGTAAGATAATGCGTGGATCCTTGGGTGACTCAGCGTATAGGCGCGCCACGAGATCCGAGTAGCGCTCGCGCACTAGCCGCTGGTTGACCGAGCCCTTGTCGGTCAATTCGCCACGGTCAACGGAGAGCGGTTGGTTGAGCAGTAGCAGGCGCTCTAAACGCATGGAGCTTGACTGGCCGCGGCAGTGGGCTGCCAGGCGCTGGGCGAACCACTGATGCAGGCTGGCGTCTGTGGCCAGAGCATCAACGGGAGTGCCCACTTTGCCCAGTTGCTGCTCACAGGCGGGAAGGTTCAACACGACGATGCCCGTCAGGTAGTCGCGCCCTTCGCCGACCACCACGATGTCCTGTACCAGCGGGGAGAAGTGTTCCACAAGGTGTAGGCGCAGGGTGCCCACATTGACCCAGGTGCCGGTCACCAGTTTGAAGTTCTCGCTTAGTCGGCCATCAAAGATTAGCCCCCGTTCGGGGTGGTCGGGGTCAATTAGGCGCATGGCATCCCCGGTGCAGTAGTAGCCTTCGTGGTCAAACGCCTCACTGGTTCGCTGTGTGTCGCGCCAGTAACCTGGTGTGATGTTGAGGCCCTTAAGGCGCGCCTCCCACTTATCGTCTGTCGCCACTAGCTTCAGCGTCATGCCTGGCACGGGCTTTCCGATCAAGCCCGGTGTGTCGCTGGGCTCTTCGGTGCAAAAAGCCAGGCATGCTTCGGTGGAGCCCAGCCCCGTCAACATGGGAACGGCGGCTCCGCGCGTCTGCTTGCCTAACGCTTCCAGGGCGGTGCGCACATGGGCGGGTAGCACGGCGCCCCCGAAGTGCAGCATTTCCAGGTCGCGGAAAAAGGCCTCGCGCAGGGAGTCATCGTTGCGCAAATGCTCGACCAGCGCCTCGAACCCCTTGGGGACATTGCAGTAAAACGTGGGCGATACCTCGCGCAGGTTCTCGATGGTTCGCTGAACCCCCTGGGCGGTGGGGTTGCCATCATCAATATATAAAGCGCCCCCGTTGTGGATCGCCATCCCCAAAATCGTATTGCCGCCGAAGGTGTGGTGCCAGGGTAGCCAGTCGACTAACACCGGGGTGTGCTGCTCTAGAAAGCTCAGCCGTTTCGCTAGCATGGCTTGATTGCTACACAGCATACGGTGGGTATTGATCACCGCTTTGGGCATGCCCGTCGACCCTGAGGTAAACAGTAGTTTGGCGATAGTGTCAGTCGTTACGCGGGCGTGGGCACTCTCCACCGCGACAGTCGTTGGCGTCGCGGCGAGGGAATCAAATGTCAGGGCTCGCAGAGTTGGCACCTTGGCCACACAGGTGACGTCATTATCGCAAACGGCCGCCAACGCCCGATTAAAGCGCGCCTCCTCATCGACAAATAGCATTCCTGGGGTCACCAGTTTCACCACATGCCGAAGCTTAACGAAATCTTCTGATAGCAGTGCGTAAGAGGGGGACACCGGCACGTAGGGAATGCCCACATGCATGGCGGCACAGGCAAGCAGAGCATGTTCGATGCTATTTCCCGACAGTACCATCAGCGGGCGCTCCGTCGACAGACCATGATGAATCAGTGCTTGTGCCAGGCGGATCACTTGTGGCATTGCTTCACCAAAGGTGAGCGTCCGCCACCTGTGCTGGCCCTTTTCGCGCTCGGCCAAAAAGATATTCATGGGTGTTTTGTTTGCCCAATGGGCAAGGCGCTGGGTCATGCTGTGTGGGTAAGAGGGGACATCGCCGCCGTGTAGTCGGAACTCTTGTAAGGTGTCAGTCAGCGGAGGGGGGAGGGACATGAATTGCTCCATAGCGAAAATTTTGGTTTTGTTGTGTGCTGTCATCTTGGCGAATATAGTTATAGTTGTTAACTAGATGATTGGCTAGGATGCTGGTTTAAGACCATAGTTGTAATTATTTAAATGAGACAGGAATTAACGCATGGCCATATCTAAAAAGAGCACGTCTATTCAGCAAGTTGAGCCTGACGAACAAGAGCCGACTTCTGTCGCCGGTCTGGTGCTTGAAAATCGCCTTGGTTACGCCTTAAGAAGAGCGCAGCTGGCTGTTTTTAAACATTTTAATGAGGCCATGCAGGAGTATGAAATACGCCCTGCCCAGTTCTCTTCGCTCGTGGTGATTGAAGGGTATCCCGGTATCACCCAGACCACTTTAGCCAAGGTGCTGGACATCGATCCGCCTAGAATTGTTAGCTTAATTAATAATCTAGAGGAGAGAGGGCTGGCTCTGCGGGTACGCTGTAAGCGAGACCGGCGCTCCCACGGGATTTTTCTTAGCAAAAAAGGCGAAGCCTTGACCGAGCAGCTAAAAGAGCTGGCTGAGCAAAGTGATATCAATGCAACTCAATCACTTAGTGATATTGAACGGCGTCAGCTGCTGTCTCTGCTAGTGAAAATATACGCACCGGAAACCAGCGAGGAATAAAACTTTAGGCGTATTTTTGTCGGCAGCGCTTGCATGCTCTCTCAAAGACAATTACTTATATTAAGTAACTAGTTTGGTTGTGACGGTCTCGCGGTGTATAGCGCAAGGTAGGTTTCAGCCATACAGCGAACTCCAAAAACAAGAGACGAAACGATGAGCAGCTTAGCGACGGTACCGACAATCGGCACTGCATTGATGCGCCGTAGCCTTGAGATACCCTGTAGGGTTGCCGCGATAAGCGGCGGATTAATGATCACAGCACTCGCTCTCATCACCGTCGTTAGCATTCTTGGCCGGTGGGTAGCCAGTGCACCAGTGTTAAGCGATATTACCCTGCTGGCGTGGGTGGGCCCCATCACTGGTGATTATGAGCTGGTGGAAATGGGCACTGCCATTGCCGTTTTTCTGTTTTTACCTTACTGCCATCTTCGCGGCGGGCATGTCACGGTGGATCTACTGGTCATGCACGCGCCGGCCTTGGTTCAACGCCTGCTCGCCGTTGTCGCCGAAACGCTGTTTTTGGTAGTCGCAGGGTTAATGACCTGGCGCCTCTATCACGGCTTGCTCGATAAACGTCGCTATATGGAAACCAGCATGCTGCTGGATATACCGCTCTGGTGGGGGTATGTCGGCGGTCTGGTGGGGTTCGCGCTATTGACGCTGGTGTGTCTCTATCGCACCTGCGATGCGTTTACTTACGACCCGCCACAGTCAGGTTTTAAACAAAATAGTTCGAATCAAAATAGCGCGACTCAAAGCAGCTCGGCTCAAGACGGTTCGGCTCCAGAAAGCTCGGCCCAAGGAGATCTGTGATGACAACTCTCACGTTGGGCGCCAGTGGCTTTGTGGTGCTGCTATTTATGATGGCGGCGCGTATTCCTATCGGCCTGGCCATGCTGGTGGTGGGTGCCGTAGGGATGATGCTGATCACCGGCCCGATGGGCATTTTAAATGGCTTAAAGTCACTGCCTTATGAACACTTTTCCAGCCATACGCTATCCATCATCCCACTGTTCCTGCTGATGGGGCAGTTCGCGGCGAGAGCCGGGCTCTCCCGGGCCATGTTCCAGGCGGCCAACGACTGGCTGGGCCACCGTCGCGGTGGGCTGGCGATGTCGACGATTGGCGCCTGTGGTGCTTTTGGGGCCATTTGCGGCTCGTCGCTGGCGACCGCCGCCACCATGACCCAAGTGGCGCTACCTGAAATGGAGCGCCAAGGCTACCGCGGCAGCCTGGCAACCGGTGCCTTGGCCGCTGGCGGCACCCTGGGTATTTTGATTCCCCCCTCGGTGGTGTTGGTCATCTACGCCATCCTGGCCGAACAGAACATTAACGAAATGTTTGCCGCTGCCCTGGTGCCGGGCTTGTTAGCGGTGTTCAGTTATATGCTGGCCATCTCGCTTTACGTGCGCTTTTTTCCTGACAGTGCACCGAGCAAGGCAAAAGCATCCCGCGGCGAGCGCTGGCGTTCGCTGCTGGATGTATGGCCAGGAGCGGCGATCTTTATCGTGGTGATTGGGGGCATCTATACCGGCATCTTTACGCCTACCGAAGCTGCTGCCGTCGGTGCGGTCTCTACCGGTGCCTTGGCAATAACGCGAGGCGGGCTGCGTTGGAACGGCCTGCGGGAGTGCGTCCTTGAAACCGCGGTGACCTCGGCGATGATCTTCTTCATCGTACTGGGCGCCAGTGTTTTTAATAGCTTCCTTGCGCTTACTCAGTTACCCCAGCTTACCGCTGGTTGGATTGTGGGGCTGGAGATCAGTCCCTGGGTCGTGCTGGCGGGCATTCTGTTTTGCTATTTGGTGCTCGGCTGCTTTATGGACAGCCTCTCGATGATCCTGCTTACCGTGCCTATCTTTCTGCCCATCGTCACCGGGATGGACTTCGGCATGCCCGCCACCGATGTGGCGATATGGTTCGGTATTTTAGCGCTGGTGGTCGTTGAAGTCGGCATGATCACGCCGCCGGTGGGGCTGAACATCTTCATTATCCACTCCATGGCCCCGCGTATTCCCTTAACGGAGACCTTTAAAGGCATCCTGCCTTTTTTAGCGGCCGATCTTATTCGCATTATTTTGCTGGTGCTCTTCCCCGCCATCTCGCTTGGCTTCGTCTACTTAATCAATTGACCAAGGGAGTTGGATATGTCCCATGACGCGACTCAACGAATGCCGACAGCCACTTTTATCGCGCGCTTAACGGTTGACGTCGATGCCCCGCTGGAGCTGGGTGAAAACGCTCAAGGCAAGCGTCGCTTCATTGCCATCACCGGCGGCCAGGTGTGTGGTGAGCGGTTGAACGGCGTGGTACTGCCTGGCGGTGGCGATTGGCAGACCCTGCGTACCGATGGGGTGGCCGAACTGCATGCCCGCTACTTTCTTGAAACCGATAGTGGCGAGCGCATCGAAGTGGAGAACACCGGATTTCGGCATGGTTCGGCTGAGGTCATGCAGCGTCTTCAGCACGGGGAGCCCGTTGCGCCTAATGAGTATTACTTTCACACCACGCCGCGCTTTTATACCTCCAGCCCGGACTACGCCTGGCTAACACGCACGATCTTTATCGGCGCTGCCGAGCGTACCCGTGAGAACGTTTTGATTGATTTATTCGCGGTGAATTAAGCCTTTTGACTCAGCCGCTTAGACAATAACCACAACAAACACAACGAGGTATTTTTTATGCCCCAGCAGACTGCTTCAAGACTCAACCGGCGTTTACTCGCATTCGCTATCGCTTTACCACTTGTGTGGAGTGCTGGGCAGGCAAGCGCCCAGGAGGCCGAGTATACGCTTAGGCTGCATCATTTCTTCCCCTCTTCAGCGCCCGTTCACCAGGAGTATTTTATTCCCTGGAAAGAGGCCATTGAGGAGGAGTCCAACGGGCGTTTAGAGGTGGAGCTCTACCCCTCAATGCAGCTGGGCGGCACGCCCCCGTCGCTCTATGACCAGGCGAAAGATGGCCAGGTGGACATTATCTGGACGGTGCTGGGCTACAACGCTGGTCGCTTCCCTAGGGCAGAGGTCTTCGACTTGCCGTTTATACCCACCACCGGTGCGGCAACAAGCCAGGCCGCCCATGAGTATGCAATGACGTACATGCAGGATGAGCTAGCTGGTGTCTACCCCATCGCTGTCCATACCCATAGCCCTGGCGCGCTGCACACCAAAGAGACACGTATTGAATCACTCGACGATATAGAGGGGCTCAAGATGCGCGGCCCTAGCCGGTTGGTGAATCGCTATCTAGCCAAGTTGGGTGCTGAGCCTATTGGTATGCCCGTGGCCCAGGCACTGGAGGCGCTATCACGGGGAGTACTGGATGGAACAGTAATCCCTTTTGAAGCGATTACCGCCATGGGGTTAGCGGATATTACCACCGAACATACGGTATTCAGCGGTGATCATGCGCTCTATACCACGATGATGATCGTCGCCATGAACCAGCGTAAATACGACGCGCTGCCCGCCGATCTACAAGCGATTATCGACGCTCACTCCGGCATCCAAGAGGCCCGCAAAATAGGCCAGATCATGGATGACGCTGACCAGGTGCAGATCCAGGCCATTCAGGATGGCGAACAGCCCGGCACGATTACCCAGCTAGATAGTGAAGAGACTGCCCGTTGGCAAGCAGTGGGACAGGAAGTGGCTGATGAGTGGATCGCCGATGCCGAAGAGAAAGGGCTCGATGGTGAAGCGCTATATAACGACGCCCGACAGTTAATCGACCAGTTCACCGCTGAGTAGATGCTTAAACATTAACGTTTGAATAAGCCGTTTGATAAAACCCAAGGAGCAAGAGATGAGTAACTACCAAGATCGCTGGCAAACCGTAAAAGTTAACGTTGAAGAGGGTATTGCCTGGGTGACGTTGAATCGGCCTGAAAAGCGCAACGCCATGAGCCCAACGCTTAACCGTGAAATGATCGATGTGCTGGAGACGATCGAACTGGATCAAGAGGCCCATGTGCTGGTGCTGACCGGCGAGGGTGAATCCTTTTCCGCCGGTATGGATCTCAAAGAGTACTTCCGCGAAATCGATGCCAGCCCCGAGATCGTGCAAGTCAAGGTGCGCCGCGATGCCTCTACCTGGCAGTGGAAGCTGCTGCGCCACTACGCCAAGCCCACCATCGCGATGGTCAATGGTTGGTGCTTTGGCGGGGCTTTCTCGCCACTGGTGGCCTGTGACTTGGCGATTGCCGCTGATGAGTCGGTTTTTGGTCTCTCTGAAATCAACTGGGGTATCCCTCCCGGTAACCTGGTGAGTAAAGCCATGGCCGATACCGTGGGCCACCGGGAAGCGCTCTACTACATCATGACCGGGGAAACATTTACCGGCCTCCAGGCAGCCAAAATGGGGCTGGTTAATAAAAGTGTACCGCTGACCGAGCTACGCGAAACCACCCGCGAGTTAGCCGCTACGCTGCGTGATAAGAACCCCGTTGTGCTGCGTGCCGCCAAGATCGGCTTCAAAATGTGCCGCGAACTGACCTGGGAGCAGAACGAAGAGTACCTCTACGCCAAGCTCGATCAGGCACAGCAGCTTGACCCGGAGCAGGGTCGCGCCCAAGGGCTTAAACAGTTCCTCGATGACAAGAGCATCAAGCCGGGGCTGGAGAGCTACCAGCGGTAAGGGCTTTATACCAATACTCGACCACCCTTTTGAGGAGAGTCAGATCATGGATCTTCAGCTTTTAATTGGTAGTGAGCAGTGTGCTGCTCACCAAGGCGCGACCTTTACTCGAACCAACCCTCTCACCGGCGATGTTGTCACTCAGGCTGCGGCGGCATCCGCTGGCGATGCGGTTCGGGCGGTTGAAGCGGCTGCACAGGCATTCCCCGCCTGGTCTGCGACGGGCCCCGGTGAAAAGCGCGCCAAGCTGCTCAAGGCGGCAGAAGCCATGGAAGCGCGCCAGGCCGATTTTATCGAACGCATGGTGGACGAAACCGGCGCTACGCCAGGCTGGGCGGGCTTTAACGTCATGGTCGCCGCCAGCATTCTGCGCGAGGCGGCGTCGCTGACCACGCAAGTGAATGGCGAGGTCATCCCTTCCAACGTGCCTGATAACCTGGCGATGGGCGTGCGGGTTCCCTGCGGCGTGGTGGTGGGGATCGCTCCCTGGAACGCGCCGATTATTCTGGGTACCCGGGCCATCGCCACACCGCTGGCGTGCGGCAACACGGTGATTCTTAAGGCCTCGGAACAGTGCCCCGCGACCCACCACCTGATTGGGGAGGTGCTGATCGAGGCTGGTTTGGGTGATGGCATCGTTAACGTAGTGACCAATGCGCCCCCTCAGGCTGCCGAGGTCGTCGAGGCACTGATCGAGCATCAAGCCGTACGGCGTATCAACTTCACCGGCTCTACCCAGGTGGGGCGCATTATTGCCGAAAAAGCCGCGCGTCATCTTAAGCCGGTCTTGCTGGAGCTGGGCGGTAAAGCGCCGTTCGTGGTGCTTGAAGATGCCGACTTGGACGCTGCCGTAGAGGCCGCTGCCTTTGGCGCTTTCTTCAATCAGGGCCAGATCTGTATGTCTACCGAGCGGCTGATCGTGGTGGATGCGGTCGCCGACGCCTTCGTCGAAAAGCTGGCCTGCAAGGCGCAAACGCTGCGCGCGGGCGACCCTCGAGGTGAAGGAAACGCGCTGGGTACGCTGATCAATCGCGAATCAGGCGAGAAGCTCAATGCCCTGCTGGATGACGCCCAACAGCATGGCGCTCGCCTGGCCTGCGGTGGCAGGGCCGAAGGCGTCATTATGCAGCCTACCGTGGTGGATGGGGTTTCCAAGGCGATGCGTCTGTATGGCGAAGAGTCGTTTGGGCCGGTAGTCGCGATGATGCGCGTCAAGGATGAAGAGGAAGCCCTGCGCGTGGCAAACGATAGCGAATATGGCCTTTCGGCCGCCGTCTTCAGCCGCGACACCGCCAGGGCGATGCAGTTTGCGCAGCGCATTGAGTCGGGTATTTGCCACATCAACGCACCCACCGTGCACGACGAGCCCCAGATGCCCTTTGGCGGCGTTAAGTCGAGCGGCTACGGACGCTTTGGCGGTAAGGCCGGGATTGAGGAGTTCACCGATCTGCGCTGGATGACCCTGCAGCTTGGCCCGCGCCATTACCCCATTTAGATAAGCGCCTGACGCTATTTCTTTTAATAAGGCTATAAGTAAGGAGGTTACTACAATGACAATAAAACCCACACTCGCCAGCCTCACGTTGTTAACTGGCATGCTCCTCAGCAGTAGTGGCTACGCCCAGGACACGGTGACCCTGCGTTTGCACCATTTTGCTGCCCCGGCCACGCCCGTGCAGACCGAGTATCTGGAACCCTGGGCCAAGCGGATCGAAGAGCAGTCTGAAGGGGCTATCAAGGTGGAAATCTTCCCAGCCATGCAACTGGGAGGGGCGGCGCCATCGCTCTACGACCAGGCCAAGGACGGGGTAGTCGATATTGCCTGGACGCTACTCAGCTATACGCCGAATCGCTTCCCCGAGTCTGAAGCATTCGATCAACCCTTCCTGCCCACTACGGGCGAAGCCACCAGCATGGCGGCCCATGAGTTTGCAACAACGCATATGCAAGACGCCTTCGAGGGTGTTTACCCCATCGCCGTATTCGCGCACACGCCGGGCAAAATTCATACCAGAGGTGCGTCGATAGAGAGTGCCGAGGGCTTGAGAGGGTTAGCCATGCGCGCGCCCTCAAAGACCATGAATCGCTACCTGGGGCTGCTCGGCGCTCAAGCAGTGGGTATGCCGATGCCACAAATTCCAGAAGCGATTTCCCGTGGGGTGATCGATGGGCTGACGCTGCCCTTCGAAAGTGCGGCGGCATTGGGGGTGCTGGATATCGCCCAAAACCACACCTTTTTCGAGGGTGAGCAGGGATTATACACCGCGATGATGGTGCTGGGCTTAAACCAAGCTAGCTATGATGCACTGTCGCCGGAACTGAAACAGGTGATTGACGATAATGCCGGGCTTCAAGAAGCGCAGCGTATCGGCCAGGTCATGGATCAGGCGGAAGAGAAGGCGATTGAAGCCATTGAAGCGAGTGGTGAAGGTGAAATGTTCTACATCGCTCAAGACTCACTGGCGCCCTGGCAGGCAGCGGCTGAGACGGCCACGGCCCAGTGGATTGACGACATGGGGAGCCGAGGCTTTGATGGTCAACTGCTCTATGATGAGGCGACCCGATTGGTAGAGAAGTATACCGAGCAGACAATGTAGCCAGTATTTGCTCTTATCAGTAAGCCGTCTTCGTACTAGTGAAGGCGGCTTTTTATTTTTGTATCGGGAGATGGCTAATCGCGTGGTTATTCGGCAATTCGACTATAGTCGTGAAGCGATATTGGAAAAGTCCAATTTTTTGATGCTATTTTGCTTTTGGGGCGGGGTAGCAGGCTGGAACAGTGGTTACCTGTGATCGTGCGGGTATAAAGGCTCGCTGTGGCGCTTAAACATAGACGAATGTCGATTAGCCTTACGCCTGATAGTGGACTAATGTGGTTGCTTAAAGCGAACTAGTATTCGCTATGCGAACTTACAATAGTCCAAGAAAAGTCCTGGAGGCTCCCATGAAAATTTCCTTATCCCGGTGTGTGTTGGCAGCGGCGATTGCTGGCCTGGCCATTAGCTCTGCCCAGGCAGAGACCACCCTGCGTATGGCTCACTTTTGGCCTGGCCCTTCAGGCGTTAATCAGGATGTTTTGCAGGCATGGGCCGATACCATTGCCGAAGAGTCCAATGGCGATCTAACCATTCAAATGTTTCCCGCAGGTACCTTAGCCAAACCAGACTCCATCTATGAAGCCGCGGCCAATGGTATTGCCGATATTGGTGCCACTGCCCAGGGCTATACGGCTGGCCGTTTCCCGCTGTCGCAAATTGTTGAGCTACCGGGTGTAGCCAGCACCGCGACACAAGGGGCGTGTGTGCTACAGACGCTCTACGACGACGGCCATTTGGATAGCGAATACGAAGATACTCGCCCGCTATTTATGTTTACCACGGGCCCAGGTGGCATCCACACCATCGACACCGACGTACAAACGCCCGCTGATCTCCAAGGGCTGCGCATTCGCCGCCCTACGGCGGTGGCGGGTGAAATGCTGGAAAACATGGGGGCAAGCCCGGTGGGCATGCCTGCGCCTGATATTTATACCTCCATGCAGCGCGGCGTTATTGATGGCCTGAGTTTTCCCTGGGAAGGCTTAAAAGGCTTCCGTATTAACGAACTCGTCAACTACCACACCGAAGTACCGTTCTACACGTTGATCTTTGTGGCCACCATGAATCAGCGCAGCTATGACAGCCTGACCCCAGAGCAGCAGGCGGTAATCGATAATAACTCAGGTATGAAATGGGCTGAAAACGCCGGTGCAGTGTTTGACCGCCTAGATGTAGAAGGTAAACAGGAAGCGACTGATGCTGGCCATACCATTCGCGAAATTGAAAATCCGCTAGCGCATCCGGATTGGCAAAAACCGCTCGAAACCGGTATTGAAAACTACCTAACGCAGTTGGAAGAGCGCGGTTTGGATCAGGCGCGCGACGTCTATCAGGCGGCGTTGGCAGCCAGTGAGTCTTGCAGCACCCAATAGGGGTAATGTGTCATGCAGTCTACTCTTTACCGGGCCAGCCATTGGCTGGCCCTTGTTTGTCGCTTGGTGGCTGGGGTCGCTTTGATTGGCCTGCTGGCGGTTACCATTGCTGATGTCAGCACACGCTACCTTTCCCGGTTGACGGAGGGCGCGATTGCGCTGCGCGTATCGGGGAGCGTGGAGGTGGTTAGCTACTTGATGCTGTTCGCGCTATTGGCGGCGATGGCGGCAAATGTCGAAAAAAGCCAAGTGGTGGTGGAAGCGTTCTCACATCGCTTACCACAAGCCATCAAAAATCGCGTGCAAGGCGTCTTTTTGCTCGGTTTTATGGTGCTGGGGCTGATCCTGTTTGTGGGGTTACTGGATTCTGCTGCCGCTGCTACGCGGCACGGGGAAATAACTCAAGACCTGCGACTGCCCATGGGGCCGATTTACCAATTGGCAGCGGTGCTCAGTTTACTATTGGGGATACGCAGCTTTATTCACGCCTTGCTAGGCATGATTTATGCGGCGGGTGAGGAGGCAGCTCATGGGGAGTGAAGCGATTGGTGCCATGGGGCTGGGGCTTTTATTGGTGCTGATGATTCTGCGCGTACCGGTTGCCTTGACCATGCTGATTGTCGGGGTGGTGGGGTTCGCCCAGGTCATAAGCTGGGACGCAGCCGTTGCACAGTTAAAAACTGTCCCGGTCGAGGTGCTCTCTAACTACAGCTTCAGCGCCGTGCCTATGTTTATTTTAATGGGCGTACTGGCTGCCCACTCGGGGATGGCCGGTAAGCTGTTTGATTCAACCCGCGTCATTTGCGGAGGCTGGAAGGGCGGCCTGGCGATTGCGGCGGTGGGCTCTTGCGGCATCTTTTCCGCAATTTCCGGTTCATCGCTGGCGACGGCGAGTACCATGACCCGGGTGGCGCTGCCGGAGATGGAGCGCTATGGCTATAACCGTGGCTTAGCCACCGGTGCGCTTGCCGCTGGCGGCACGCTGGGCATTATGATTCCGCCCAGTATCGCGCTGCTGATTTACGCCATCCTTACCGAACAGTCCGTGGGCGATATGTTTATGGCGGGCTTGATCCCTGGCCTGCTGGGGCTGGTGATGTATTCACTGACCATTACGGTAGTCATGTACCTGCGTCCCTCCCTAGCCGTGGCGGGTGAACCCACTGCTTGGAAAGAGAAGCTGCTCTCGCTGACCGGCTTAGTGCCCTTCTTTGGCGTTTTCCTGGTGATGATTTTAGGTATCTATTTTGGTGCCTTTACACCGACGGAAGGGGCCAGTGTCGGTGCGTTCGCCACGCTGCTCTACGCCTTGGCAAAAGGCATGCGCGGTACCCAGCTATGGCACAGCGTACAAGAGACATTGGCGCTCTCCGCGGTGGTGTTCTTTATGCTGGTAGGGGCTGAAACGCTGGGTTACTTCATCTCAGTGTCGCGCATTTCGTTCTCCATCACTGACCTGCTCTACGGCATGGATCTCACGCCCATCGTTGTGGTGCTGTGCATCCTGGCACTCTACTTTGTGCTTGGCATGTTTATGGACTCCATCGCCATGCTGGTGATCACCGTGCCGGTGGTTTACCCGATTATTCAGGCAATGGGCATCGACCCGGTATGGTTCGGTATTTTGACCGTACTGACCGTTGAGTTGGGACTCATGACCCCGCCGGTGGGGATGAATGTGTTCGTGATTAAAGCGATGGCGCCGCATGTCGGGCTAGGGGAGATCTTCAAGGGCGTGACACCCTTTGTAGTGTCTGACTTGCTCCGCTTGGCACTCTTAATCCTCTTTCCGGTGCTCTCGACCTTCTTTTTGCTCTAAGGAGTGTTAACGCCCTTGCGATTGACGCAGCCGAAACTCCCGCGGTGAAAACGTAGTATTACGCTTAAAAAAGCGCGTGAAATAGGCCGGTTCAGAGAAGCCTAAGCTGTCGGAGACCTGACCAATGGTCATATTGGTATAGGTGAGCTGACGCTTGGCTTCCAGTAGCAGGCGTTCGTGTAGCAACTGCAGGGCGCTGCGACCGGCGAGTTGGCGGCAGAGCAGGTTCAGGTGCGCGCTACTCACCCCGATCTGCTCGGCTAACTGCTCAATACTTGGCTGCTCGCGATAGTGGGCTTCGATCAGCGCTTGATAGTGCTCTAAATGCTGTCGTCCTTTGTCGCTTTGGCGGGGGCTATAGCGTTTTGCCGTGCGGCCTGCATAAGCACAAAGACGCGATAGCTCGACTACCAAGGCTTGGGTAAGTGCTTCGAGTAGGCTGTTGCGCCCAGGGGCGGGCTGGCGGTACTCCTGGTCGATCTGAGCCACCAGCGTGGCAATTCTGTCGGTCTGGTTTGGCTGGAGCAGCGGATAGAAGTCAGCTTTTTTTAGCGTACTGTTTTCACCCATTAGTGCATGTAAGTGGTCGGCCAGCGGTTTGGCCAGGGTGATAATGTGTCCTTCCACATCCGGTGAAAAGAGAAAGCCGTGAATAGCCATCGCGGGCACAACGATAGCGCTGGGACTCTGAAGCTGATGGCTTGTTCCCTCCAGTTCCAACTCAACGCTACCGTGAGAAACAAATAGAATATGCACCAGGTCGGCGTGGCGATGCGGGCGTATACGCCAGTCATGTAACTGGCTGCGCTCAGGAATGGATTCGCAGTGGAGCAAGTCTGGCGTGGGCCAATGCTGCGTCTCGCCATACAGCTTAAATACCGGAACGGACGTTGCCGACGAGGCTGGCATCACCTACATCTCCTATTCGACTAAGGTTGAGTAATAACACGCTAAATGTCCAATAATTGATCTAGATCATGCCTTATTATGCGGCGTGTTTCATTGAAAAATACAAGTCATAAATTATTTGATAATGACAACGATGAGACATCCCCTATGAAGACACAGGTCGCGATTATTGGCGCTGGCCCTTCTGGCCTACTGCTGGGGCAGCTACTCCATCGCCAAGGCATTGATAATGTGATTGTTGAGCGGCGCAGCGGTGAATATGTATTGAGCCGTATCCGCGCCGGTGTCCTTGAACAGGGCATGGTGAACTTATTGCGCGAAGCGGGTGTTGACCAGAGGATGGATGAGGAGGGCTTACCCCATGACGGTTTTGAGCTTGTTTTTGATAACCGCCGCGTGCGGGTTGCGCTGGATGAACTGACCGGCGGCAGCAGAGTGATGGTATACGGCCAAACCGAGGTCACGCGGGATCTGATGGAGGCCCGCGCCGCCGCTGGCGCGACAACGCTCTACGAGGCGGAAAACGTTCAGCCCCACGACCTGGATAGTGACCACCCCTATCTAACCTTTGAGCACAACGGTGAAACGGTCAGGCTTGAGTGCGACTACATCGCCGGGTGCGATGGTTACCATGGCGTCTCCCGTCAGGCGATCCCTCAAGAGCGCATAAAAGAGTTCGAAAAGGTTTACCCGTTTGGCTGGTTGGGCTTGCTATCGGATACCCCGCCGGTCTCGGATGAATTGATCTATGCGAGCCATAAGCGTGGCTTTAGTCTGTGCAGCATGCGTTCCGCCACCCGCAGCCGTTACTACCTTCAAGTACCCTTGGATGAAAAGGTAGAAGATTGGTCGGACGAGCGTTTTTGGGAAGAGCTCAAGCGCCGCCTACCTGACGAGGTGGCCGCCAAGCTTGTCACCGGGCCTTCCATCGAGAAGAGCATCGCACCGCTGCGCAGCTATGTGGTCGAACCCATGCAGTACGGGCGGCTGTTCCTGGTCGGCGATGCGGCGCATATTGTACCGCCCACCGGGGCTAAAGGGCTTAACCTGGCCGCCAGCGACGTCAATACGCTCTATCGGCTAATGGTGAAGGTCTACCAGGAAGGCCGCACGGATTTGATCGAGCGCTACTCGCAAACCTGCCTGAAACGCATCTGGAAGGCGGAGCGCTTCTCCTGGTGGATGACCTCCATGCTGCACAACTTCTCTGACCAGGAGGATTTCAACAGCCGTATGCAGTTGGCCGAGCTGGACTATGTGACCAGTTCTAAAGCGGGGTTGACCACCATTGCGGAAAACTATGTGGGGCTGCCCTACGAGCCGTTGGAATAGCGTCTACCCTTTGTCCATTTATCCTCCTTGCCCAGGCTGACGCTTGGGCTTTTTTGCGCCTTCCCGCTCAGTTTAAACAGCGTTTTCGTGGGCTATTTCCGTGGTCTAAGTGAGTAATGGCGGTGGAGGCTTCCGCTTGAGCGTGGCGAATTAAAAGCGAGCAGATCCGCGCCAGTGTGCACAGTATTGGTGCGCTGTGATACTGACCAAGACATTCGACTATTTGTCTAGCCGACTAGTTATTATTAATAAATATATCTATATCATTGATAATAGTTGCTTTAATTTTAGACGGCGAGTTTTTTGCTAAATAAAAAATAGACTTACGTCTGGGTATTTACTTTACTTTTCATGTGATGTTGAATGTTTTCTGCTAGGCTTACCTGACATTCAACACAAAAACAAATAGGGCTAATGACCAATGACCAGCCAAAAAAAGCTGTGGCTCGAAACTTCTCGCCGACTGACACGCTTGAGCGGCGTATGCGCTGGGGTGTTACTCAGCACCAGTGCGTTAGCGGATAATATCAACCTCAGCTATGCCTTCTTTGCGCCTTCTCAAACCTTTCCCGCCGTGCAGATGGAGCACTGGGCGAAAGAGCTTAACGAAAGAACCGATGGCCAGGTAAACGTCAACACCTTCCCAGGCGGAACGTTGCTGACGGCTGCCAACATGTTCGATGGCGTCTTAAACGGTGTTGCCGATATCGGCCTTTCTGCTACTTCATACGAGCCGGGACGTTTTCCGTTACTCAATTTGGCCGGAAATCTAACGGGTATCGACGTGAATTCGCAGACTGCCAGCCAGGCAGTGTACGAACTGATCAAAGAGTTTCCTGCGGAGACGCTGGGCTTGGAAGATTTCAAAGTCATTACGGCATTCACCTCCGAGCCAGGCTACCTACATACGCAAGAATCAGTGACGTCGCTGGAGGATCTTGAGGGCCAAGAGATCAGGGTGCCAGGTGACAGTACGGCCGTTGTTCAAGCCCTTGGTGGCGTGCCTGTGGGTCTCACCCAATCGGAAACGGGGGAGGCCCTTCAGGCGGGTATCGTTAATGGCTATGTAGGTTCCCGTGAGACGCTGATGGATCTGCAGTATGCCCGCAATGTGAGCTATATCACTGACTATCCTTTGACCAACGTTGTCTTCGTTGCGGTGATGAATCAGCAGCGGTGGGACGCTTTACCTGAAAACGTTCAGCAGGAGATCGATGCATTGGGTGCCGAAATGGCCTCCTATGCAGGTAAGTACCTAGATGAACACATCCAGGAATCCTTGACGTGGGCTGCCGAGAACCATGACCTTGAGCAGCTCACCTTGTCCGAGGAGGAGGCTGAGCGCTGGTCTACCTTGCTGGAGCCCATCAATGAGCAACGGCTGGAAGAGGTGGCTGCTCAAGGGCTTCCTGCCTTTGAGTTGCGCGATCGGTTTATTGAGCTGATCGAACAAAACCAATAGTGCCTACGCTCTTTGTCTGGGCGCATATCTTTGCGCCCAGTAAGCGCCATGTTGATAGATCTAGGTAGTTACCATGAATAAATTTAATTGGGTAATTAGCCGTCTCTTACTCTATGTAGCCGGTTCGGCATTGCTGATGATGGTGTTTCTGGTGGTCGGTAATATCGTAATGCGCCAAGTTAGCTCTTCATTTGGTGGCACCACCGAACTGGTTGGTTGGCTAACTGCGGTGGTAGTTGCACTATCGCTCGCTTACTCCCAGCTTACCAAAGCCCATATCGAGCTGGACTTGCTGGTCGAACATTTGCCCTCCCGTCTGCAAAGCGTTCTCTACGTCTTGGTCTCAGGCGCAAGTTTTTTATTCTTCTCCATGGTGGCGTGGAAACTCTGGGAGTATGGCTTTAGCGCTATGCAAAGAGGCTCTTTATCGCAAACACTGCGTATTGCTTTTTATCCCATTGTTTATCTAGTGGCACTAGGGTTTTCTGCTTTTTGCTTGGTTCTTTTAGCAGACTTTTTGAGTAGTCTAAAAAAGGTGGTAACACAATGAGTATGACGCTGGTAGCTTTGTTAGGCGTACTCTGTTTGTTTCTTCTTATTTTGTTAAAAATGCCGATTAGCTTCGCCATGTTCATGGTGGGTTTTTTTGGCATGCTTTACATGACGAGCCCTATTGCCGCGTATAACGTGATTAGCTCAGGCATCTGGGAACAGCTATCGGGTTACTCTCTTAGTGTCATACCCCTATTCATTTTTATGGGGGAATTACTGTTTCGCTCTGGGATAACGGAAAAGATATTTGCAGCTGCCTATGCCTGGATAGGCCATTTCCGCGGCTCCATGGCCACAACGACGATCCTTAGCAGCGCAGGTTTTGCAGCGGTTAGCGGTTCGAACACCGCCACAGCAGCCACTGTCGGCACCATTGCGCTCCCCGAAATGAAGAAATTTGGCTATAACCGTGCGCTCAGTGCTGGCAGTGTCGCGGCGGGGGGCACGCTGGGAGTTATCATCCCACCAAGCTCTGTGCTGATTGTTATTGCGCTGCAAGCCGAGCTGGCTATTCGCGATCTGTTTCTGGCCAGTATTGTCCCCGGACTTATTCTGGTCGTGCTGTTCATCGCGACGATTGGACTGCTCTGTCGCCGTCGCCCCGATATGGGCCCCGCAGGTGTGCGTTCGAGCTGGTCTACAAGGTGGCGTTCGCTGAAAGGTGTTATCGAAATTGGTGCCCTCTTTACACTGGTATTGGGGGGGCTATTTGCGGGCTGGTTCACCTCAACAGAAGCTGCTGCGGTGGGCTGCATTGGTGCAATGATCATCACCTTGATACAAGGAAAGCTCACCTGGACCGTCTTGAATGAGGCCATCGCGAATGCACTCAAGTCATCGGCCATGATCTTGATGTTGGTTGCTGGAGCGGTCATTTTCGGGCGCTTTCTTACCATCACAAGACTGCCTTACATGGTGGGCGAGTGGGCGGCGGCACTGCCCTTGCCAGCCATAATGGTAATGGCCTGTATTCTGCTGATCTATGTGATCGGTGGAGCGCTAATGGATGCGATGGGGTTTTTGATTATCTCAATCCCGATTTTCTTTCCCGTAGCGCTTGCCTTGGGTTACGACCCCGTTTGGTTCGGTGTGGTGGTCTGTATCGTTACCAGTATGGGGGCGATTACCCCGCCGGTGGGGGTGAACGCTTTTATTGTAAAGAGTCTGGATGCAGAGTTACGAATGGGTGAGACATTCCGTGGAGTGGGGTACTTCATACCTCCTTATCTGCTGTGTATTGCCTTGCTGTTAGTGCTCCCTCAGATCGTACTGTTCGTCCTTTAGCATTCACCCGTTTAGATGAGTAGTTATAAATTTTATGCCTATTTGCTTGAAATTTCATGTGATAAGTCTAGGGAGGTGCTGAGGTGACTATATTGACATCGAGGTTAAGCCTGGGGCAGGGGCCGCACAAAGTGGTCGTCAAAGATACGATCGATATCGCCGGTTTCCCCACCTGCGCAGGCTCCGCGGCCCTTGCTGACGCGCCGCCAGCCGTGACTCATGCAGAGATTGTCGAGCGAACCCTCAAAGCGGGATACCACATTGTAGGGAAGGCCAATCTGCATGAGCTGGCGTTTGGTATGACGGGCATCAATGCCTGGGCTGGCACGCCAGAGAATCCGCGCTACCCCACCCTTATCCCTGGCGGTTCTTCCAGTGGTTCGGCCGCCGCGGTGGCCGCGGGTCTTGCCGATATTGGTATTGGTACAGACACCGGCGGTTCTATTCGCGTCCCCGCCGCTTGCTGTGGTGTTTACGGTTTTAAGCCCACCTTCGGGCGCTTGAGTCGCCAAGGGGTTATGCCAGCGGAAAGTAGCCTCGATTGCGTGGGTCCCATGGCTCGCGATCTCCACGTACTAATGGCTTTCATGAGTGCGATTGATCCTTCCTTTCAGTCGCCAGTGAAGGGTTCTGCACCTGTTCTGGGGTGTATCAGCGTGAATGCTGAGTCGGCCATTTGGGCAAGTATCGAAGGCCAGCTAAGCCGGTCTGGACTGGCGCGTGGGGATGTCACCTTGCCGCTTATGGCCGAGGCGTTTGAAGCTGCCATGGTGGTTATCAATCGCGAAACTTTCCGTGCTTGCGAGGCGTTACTTGCCACGGGCAAGGTGGGCGCGGATGTTGATCAGCGTTTGAAAGCCGCTGCCGCGACGACCGATGCCGAGCTAAAGGAGGCGGAGCGCGTACGTCGTGCCTTTACCGCCGAAGTCGACGCAGTGCTAGAGCGGCATGATGTCCTGGTGCTGCCAACGTTGCCGCATTTTCCCATGACCGTTCAGGATGTGTTTTCGGGCCATCAGGATCTGAAAATATCGTCCCTTGCGCGCCCCTTCAACCTTTCAGGGCATCCCGCCTTATCGATCCCTCTTGAGTCTCAGCAAGCACTCCCTGTCTCCGTGCAATTGATCGGACGTCGTGGCGATGACGCAGGCGTTTGCCGGGCGGCTTCGCAACTTATGGGCCGGGTTTCGTTGGCGGGAGAGGAACAAAAAAAAGGAGCAAATCATGCAACGACACATTGATAAATCACAGTGGGGAGGCGAGGAGCGTTTTGATGCGCTGCTCGCGTCAATCCGATCTCGGCGCAAAGAATTCGAGAAGTTGCGCCATATTCCCATGGATATCATTGATGAGTTCAAGGCCATTGGCGTCTATCGCGCCATGGTACCCGCCACCTACGGTGGGGATGAGAAGTCGCCCGCCGAGTTCCTGAAAATGGTTGAAGCGATCTCGGCGGCGGATGGCTCCTCTGGCTGGGTAGCGAGTTTTGGCATGAACCCCGCCTATTTGGCCGCGTTACCCGAGGAGACCCTAAAGGAAGTGTGGCGGGATTCTCCTGATATCGTCTTCGCTGGCGGGATTTTTCCGCCCCAACCCGCTGAGCGGGTCGATAACGGTTTCCGTATCAAAGGACGGTGGAAATTTGCCAGTGGTTGTATGGGGGCTTCGCTATGTGGTGTGGGCATTCTCCCCGCCGAAGAGGGAGCGCTGCCGCGCATGGCAGTGCTGCCCCGCGACCAGGTGAAGATCGACCCGACCTGGGATATGTTGGGCATGGTAGCCACCGGCAGCCACGACCTGGTTGTCGAGGACGCCTATGTTCCAGAAGCCTGGACCTTCGTGCGCGGCGGCAAACCCAACGTCGATTCCCCCTTCTTTCGCTACCCATCGCTCTCCTTCGCCGCTCAGGTGTTGGCAGTGACAACACTGGGTTTGGCCCGCGAGGCATTGGATGTCGTCCGCGCCACGGCCGGTGGGCGGAAATCGGTCACTGGCGCCCCCAACCTGGGTGAGCGTGAGTATGCCCAGATTGCCCTCGGCAAGGCCGAGGCCAAAGTTCGCGCCGCCCGGGCCTTCTTCTATGAGAGTACTGAGGCCGCCTGGGCGAGCATTCTGGCCGGGGGCGAACCAAGCCGTGAGCAGGTCAACCTGCTGCGCCTCTCTACCACCCATTTGACCCATGAGTGCGCTGAGGCGATTCGCAGCGTATATCAGATCAGCGGTATGACTGGGGCCGAAAACGGCCACCCTCTCTCGCGCATTCTGCGTGACTCGCAGTTGTGCACCCAGCACGCCTTTATGGGCGAGATCACCTGGAAGAACGCCGGCGCGATCTTCTTCGGCCATGACCCTTTACCGGGTTACCTATAACCACCCTACGTAGTTTAACCAACGGAGATCGACATTATGCATCGCGTACTTTTCTGCATCGGTATCAACCAAAACTTCATGAATGCAACCGCTGAGGAAGGCAAGCAAGTCTGGCAAGCCTTCAGCCAGATGATGCAAGGCATCGATGAACTCCCCGGCGTCACTATCCTGGGGATCATGGATGACGACCGCATCATGGTCGGCCCTTCCGCCACCGCCCCCTGGACCGCCTACATCATGGCCGATGTCCCTGATTACGAGACGGTTGTAGCCGCCTGCAACTTCTTCCGCACCATCCCGGTGGGGGACGGCACCTATAAGCTCTGGAAATACGCCCGTGTCGAATCGCGTATCGGCCGTGAGTTGGTGGTACCTGAATAAAGACAGCATTAGCTGGCTAGGCATGAGGAGAACAAAATGAATCAATTAATCGACGTCAAAAACATCGCGCTCGATCCAGATCAACTGGTTCATAACGATAAGATTGCGACCCCGATGTACACCAGCTCAGAGCTATTTGAGCAAGAGCAAGAGAAGATTTTTCGTAACACCTGGGTATGGGTCGCGCATACCAGCGAGATCCCCGATAAGGGGTCTTTTAAGCTGTCCAAAGTAGGTCGTGAACCGGTCATCGTGGTACGTGACCGTAAGGACAATATCCATGTAATGGTTAATCGCTGCCGCCACAGGGCAGCGACGGTGTGCGAGGTTCACAAGGGCAAGACCTCATCTTTCCAATGCCCTTATCACGGTTGGGGCTATGGACTCGATGGCAGTCTGCGTGCTTTGCCGAATCCCGAACAGTATGGCGATGATTTCGATAAGTCACAGCATGGGATGCTCAAGCTACGCGTTGAAAGCTATCAAGGGATGATATTCGCCACTTTCAACGAGAGCGTTGAGCCATTGGAAGACTTCCTGGGGGCTGCCAAGAAGTGGATCGATCTGTTTATGAAACAGGGTGGTGGATACCCCGTAAAAACCCTTGGCGAACATCAGTTTTCGGTGCCAATGAACTGGAAAGTTCAGCTCGAGAACACCACCGACGCCTATCACTTTCCGATCGTGCATAAATCCTTCCTGCAATCCCTCGATGAGGAAGCTGAAAAGACGTTCACCTTCCTTGATGGCGAAGGCTTCGTTGAAGACCTGGGTAACGGTCACTCCGTCATGGTCATGATCCCCGAGCTCGTCGACCTAGAGGAAGATCTCGAGCGCAAGATTCCTGAGCGTTTCGAAGAGCTGGCGCAGGCGCTGCGCGACGAAGGCTACCCGGAAGATCAAGTCCGCCGCATTGTGCGCGCGGTAGGTGGCTCCGGGTTCAACCTCAATCTGTTCCCCAACGTGGCGTGCTCAATGGCCTTCTTCCGGGTGTTGACGCCTGTTGCTGTCGATAAAACCGATATTCGCCACATTGCCATTGGGATGGAGGGAGGTCCCGACATCGCCAATCGCGTACGCCTGCGCTTGCATGAACACTTTCAGGGCCCCATGGGCTTTGGTTCTCCTGACGATGCCGAGGTCTGGGAGCGAATCCAGCGGGGGGTCGATGGCGGTGCCGAACTGCCGATTCTGGTCAATCGCGGCATCGAGAAGGAAGTGCCGGGCGAGGCAGGGCCACGCGGTCATGTATCGGATGAAACGGGCATGCGTGCCGCCTATGCGATGTGGAAACGGATGATGCAGGAGTGAATGAAATGAACACAATCGACAATGAAAGCCTGCTCTGGCAGGTCACGCAGTTTATCTGGCACGAAGCGGCGATTCTGGACGCAAAAGAGTATGACGCTTGGCTCGATCTGTGGCAGCCAGAGGGCTTGTACATCATTCCTATCGAGGACGCCGACGATTACGCGGCAGTGCTCAACCTATGTTACGACGATGACAAGATGCGCCGGGATCGTATCAAACGCTTCCAGGATGGCTTCTCGATCTCTTCGGCACCCCCTGCCGTCACCGTACGCACCTTGTCTCGTTTTGTGATCGATGCCGTCGATGGCAATACGGTTGTCGTTTCATGCGCTGAGCACCTGGTTGAAGACAAGTTTGGGCGTCAGCGCATTTGGGCCGCCAATGTGCGCTACACCCTCACGTCCACTGATACCGGCTTCCGTCTTCAGGAGAAGGTGGTTCGTCTACTCAACTCTGATGGAGTGCTGAATTCGTTCAGCTATTTGTTCTGATGAGCGTACCACTACCCGACAAAATTCAGACCGCAGTGGTGACCGGCGGCGCACGTGGACTCGGGGTGCACATCGTACGCGCACTGCATAAGGCGGGGTTTCGTGTCGTTATCACCGATATCTACACCGAACCCGCCGAAGCGCTGGCATCCGAACTCGACCTGGCCGGGGAAACCGCGGTCACCGCGACCCTCGATGTCGCCAAGCCAGAGGATTTCCAGTGCGTGCTGGACAAGATTGTCGCGCGCTGGGGCAGTTGCGAAGTGCTGGTCAATAACGCAGCCCGAACCGCGGTACAGGGGGTGTTCGATATTGACCCAGCTCACTTTAACGAAGTGATGACCATCAACGCTGGCAGTGTCTTTGCCGGTTGCCAGATCTTTGGTCGCCACTTCCGGGAACGTGGCTATGGGCGCATCGTCAATCTGGCGTCGCTGGCAGGGCAGAACGGCGGTACCGCCACTGGCGCTCATTACGCTGCCTCCAAGGGCGCCATTCTGACCTTGACCAAGATCTTTGCCCGCGACTTGGCGGCGGACGGGGTGACCTGTAACGCCATTGCGCCGGGGCCTCTGGATACCCCGATGGTGCGTGAGGTACTCGGTGACAATCTGGATAAAGCGCTTGCCAATATTCCCGTAGGCCAGTTGGGTTCCCCTGAGCTGGTCGCGCAAATGGTGAGCTTTTTGGCCAGCCCTCAGGCGGCTTTTGTAAACGGTGCCTGCTGGGACGTCAATGGCGGCATTTACATGCGCTGAGCATCTGGAGATGACCATGCAAGATGACATCATGACCCTGCGCGTTGTGCGCCGCGATATTCAAACCAATGAGATCGCAGTGATCGATCTGGCTGCTGAGAGTGGGGCTGATCTGCCTGCCTTTGAAGCAGGCGCCCACATTGATATTCACCTTGATGAAGGGCTGGTGCGCCAATACTCGCTGAGTAACCCCCCAGGGGAGCGCCATCGTTATCGGCTCGGAGTGCTCCTCGACCCCGCTTCGAGGGGAGGATCCAGAGCGGTACACGAACGCCTACACGAAGGTGTTCAGGTGAAGGTGAGCGCTCCCCGCAATCTATTCCCACTGGATGGATCGGCGCCGCATAGCCTATTGGTGGGCGGCGGCATCGGTATTACGCCAATGATTGCCATGGCGTACGAGCTGCACGATGCCGGACGCTCCTTCGAGTTGCATTACTGCTGCCGTGGGCGTGAAAAGGCAGCTTTTATTGACGAGCTTGAAGCCGCCTTTGGCGATGCGTTAGTGATGCACTTCGATGATGGGGAGGCCTCTCAACGGTTGGAAATAGAGACGTTGCTGGCGTCTCAACCCGCCCAGACCCACCTCTATGTATGTGGCCCCACCGGTTTTATGGACTGGGTAATGAATGCTGCCCGTCAGGCGGAGTGGCCTCAGAGCCGTGTGCATTCAGAATACTTCTCTGCAGAAGTGGATACCAGCGGCACCGCATTTGAAGTAGAAGCGGTTGCCAGCGGCGTCACCGTTCAGGTGGAAGAGGGCATGTCCATCGCCCAGGCGCTCAAAGCGGCTGGCGTCAAGGTCAATGTTTCCTGCGAAGAGGGGGTTTGCGGCACCTGTATCTGCGAGGTGCTGGAGGGCACCCCCGATCACCGTGACCACTTTCTCAGCGAAGAAGAAAAGGAAGATAACGACCAGATTGCCGTGTGCTGCTCCAGGGCTAAAAGCGCACGTCTCGTCATTGACCTTTGATCTGCCAGCGTAAAGGGAAACCGCATGCACACCGTCAAAACAAGACTATGTGAGCCGATTCTGAACCTGTGTGGCCTCTGTCTGTTACTGATTGCCTTTGTCATCGGCGCGGGGGTGTTGATGCACCTGTTTGGAGTGTCGCAACTCATTGCATTTGAAACACCCCATTGGCTGGTGGGGGGAGCCATTACGTTCAACTCTTTGATGGGGTTACAGGTGCTGCTTTTTGCAGTAGCCATCATGATGGCTATCGCCCCAGTCTTACTGCTGGATCGGCACGTTAGGGTTGATGTGTTTCACTCCCGTTTATCGGCACGCTACCGGCGTGGGATCGATATTGTCGGGCATGCACTGTTCGGTATTCCTTTCTTTGCGTTGCTACTGCTGCCCGCTTATCGGTTTGCCGAGCGCGCCTACCTGACCAGTGAGCGTTCGACAGATGGGGGGCTGACGGACATATACGTTATCAAAGCCGCCCTGCCTATCGGTATCACCCTGGTTTTGGTGGTGCTGGTGTACCTGTTAGTGAAACAAACTTGGTTATTTCTGTCAGGGAGCTCGGATCATGCTTGAATTCTGGCTGCCTCTCTCCATGGTGCTGCTGCTATTCGCGGGTATTTTGTCGGGCTATCCGGTGGCACTGGTGTTGGGTGGGGTGTCGGCAATATTTCTGCTGTTTTCAGACCTCCCCTTGGCCTTCTCCAACCTCATGTTGACGCGTGTGTACGCGAACGCGTTGAGCAACTGGCTCTACGTTGCTATACCGATGTTCATCATGATGGGGTTGCTGTTGGAGCGAACCGGCTTGGCCCGTGATGCTTTCCGCGTCAGCGAACGCTTGCTGCGCAGGCTTCCTGGCCATCTCGCGCTGACGGTGCTGTTCATTGGCGGATTGATGGCCGCAACCACAGGTGTTGTTGGCGCTTCCGTTGTCCTGCTTGCGGTATTGGCGTTGCCCCGAATGCTCAATGCTGGCTACTCAGCATCGGCGTCGGCGGGGCTCATTTCAGCCTCGGGCACGCTCGCCATTCTGATGCCGCCTTCCGTTATGCTGATCATTCTATCCAGCCTGGTATCGGTACCCGTCGGCCATCTGTTCAAGGCTGCTTTGATCCCGAGTGCTTTGTTGCTACTGCTCTACACCCTCTATTCGCTTGCCCTTGCATGGGGGCAGCGGCGTTCGCCATTAACGGATATCAAACGCCCAGATGAGCAGCAAGGTGGTGGCGTTTGGCGCAACCTGCTGGCGTTGTTCCCCTTCCTCGTACTGATCCCCGTCGTGCTTGGCACCATCGTCTATGGGGTGGCGACGCCTACGGAGGCCAGCGGTGTTGGCGTGCTGGCGGTGTTGGGGTTTGCCGGTGTCATGCAGAAAATAGATGTGGAATCGGTAATGACAGCGGCGAGAGAGACCGTGGTATCGACTGCCATGATCATGATGTTGGTTATTACGGCGACCTGCTTCTCGCTAATTTTTAAAGGGGTCGGCGGTGATGGCTTAATTCGCAGTAGCTTGGGGCTGATGGGGGGAGGCAGTTGGAGCGTGTTAATCCTCATCCTATTGCTGGTCTTCGTGCTGGGGTTCTTCCTGGACTGGCTGGAAATATCCTTGATTCTGATGCCTATCTTTGTGCCTATCATCACCCAGTTGGAACTGTCGAATGGGCTTACCGGTGGAGCGCTGCTGGTGTGGTTTGCCATCCTGTTTGCGATCAATTTGCAGACTTCCTTTCTCACTCCCCCGTTCGGCGTATCACTCTTCTATTTGAAAGGGGCCGTGGGTGATCGCGTTGCCACCCTGGATATTTATCGAGGCGTACTGCCCTTCATCGCCATCCAACTGTTCGTCTTGCTATTGATCCTGCTGTTTCCCGGGCTGCTCATGCTGTAAGCCGTTGCATCAACAATCACCGCACAGAACTTACGAAACAAATAGAACAGGAGTTAACACCATGAAGTTGTCTTTGAAGAACACCATTATCGGTACTGGCGCATCGCTACTCGCCTCCACCGCGATGGCCCAGAATTTGACCCTGCAATCCGCTTTTCCCTTCAGTCTTGAGGTCATCGATACCTCAATACATCGCTTTGTCGAGGATGTCTCCACGGCGACCAACGGGGAGCTGACTTTCACTCCTTATGATGCCGGATCCTTTTCGCCCCCCTTCGAAATTCTGGAGAACGTCGGTAACGGCAGCCTGGACGCAGGTTGGTCGGCCGCCAGCTACTGGGCAGGTCAGATTCCAGCCGCCGCGCTGTTTCAAAGCATTCCCTTCGGCCCCGATGTGCCGAAGTACCTGTCCTGGCTATATGGCGGCGGCGGTCTCGAACTGTGGGAGGCGCTATACGCACCCCATAATGTCGTACCGATTCCCTGCGGCAGCATGATCTCTGAAGCGGGCGGATGGTTCACCGAGGAAATCACCAGTGTTGAAGACCTCAATGGCATGAGTATGCGCATTAGTGGTCTGGGTGGAGAGGTGATTAGTCGCTTGGGAGTGTCGCCAGTTTCCATTCCTGCTGGCGAGACGTTTCTCGGGCTTGATACGGGGCGCATTGGTGCCGCTGAGCTCAGCTTTCCCACCATTGATACCAGTGCAGGCTTCTTTGAAGTTGCCAAGCACTACTACTTCCCTGGCTGGCATCAGCCCGGCAGCCTCAATGAACTGCTGGTTAACGCTGACGTATGGGCCGGCTTGGCAGAAAGCCAGCGCTTGGCCGTGCGCAATGCCTGCAGTGATTTGAGCATTCGTATGTTTGCCCACGATATGCAGGCTCAATCCGCCTCCCTGGAAGAGTTTCGCAGCGCTGGAGTAACCGTTGAACGCTTCCCTGAAGAGGTGTTGGCTGCCTTGCAGTTGGCCACAGAGGAGGTGCTGGAAGAAGCGGCTCAGCGTGATAACGACTTTGCCGACGTCATTGAGTCGTATCAAAACTTTAGCGAGCGCTATGACGAGTACCGCGAGCTAACCGCTTTTTAACCACCCCGAGCCAACCGCTCAAATACGCATAATGAGGATTGCGATGCCTACCGTTCACGTTTACATGATGTCAGGCCGGACACAGCAGCAGAAGGAGTCACTGATCAGCGAAGTCACGGATGCTGTGGTCTCTTCGCTGAGTGCGCCCAAAGAGAATGTTCGGGTAATTATTAGTGAGGTGCCCAAGAGCGAGTATGGAATTGGTGGCGTCACCGGCGAGAAGCTAGGGCGCTGATACTCCTCTGCATAAATAGTACAAGAGAGACAGTTTATGAGTATTGATACCAGAGATTTTAGAAACGCCCTGGGAAAGTTCGCCACTGGCGTAACAGTGATAACCACCCGTGATACGGGAGGTGAGCACTATGGTGTAACGGCAAGCAGCTTTAATGCCGTCTCCATGACACCGCCGCTGATTCTATGGAGCATCGATAAGAGCGCTTATAGCCTGGATGCCTACTGCCAGGCAGAGCACTTCGTGGTCAATGTACTGGGCAGTGATCAGGTGCCCATCTCTAACCGTTTCGCACAGCGGGGTGAGAACAAGTTCCAGGGGATCGACCTTGAAGAGGGGGTTGGGGGCGGCGCACGAATAGTGGGCGCTGTGGCCCATTTTGAGTGCCGCACCTGGCAGGTGTACGAAGGCGGAGACCACTTCATCATCGTCGGGGAGGTACTGAAGTATGACTACCAGGATGGTCGGGGGGCTTTAGTGTTCCACAATGGGCGCTATGCCCTGCCTGAGCCCCACCCGATGACGATTCCTCAAGAAGAGGTCGAGACGGGAGAGGGGCTTCTGGGGCATCACTTTCTTTATCTGTTGCGCCAGTCCCTGTCTGCCTATCGTAAGGATTTCTATCCTCGCCTCGAGCACATGGGCGTGGATGAGAAGGAGTGGCGAGTGCTGACCCTGCTGCTTGATCGAGGAGCGCTGCCCCTTGAAACCATTGCGCAACGTGTTGCTCAGCCCATCGAAGACCTGAAGGACACTTTAGGCGGTCTGACCCGCCGAGGGCTGGTAAGTGACCGTGATGATAACGCCTCTACCGTTGCCCTGACGAATGAGGGAGGCGAGTTGGCGCGCAAGCTGCTGCAAATGGCGCGGGAGTATGAGCAGAAGGTATTTGAAGGCGTGAGCGAGGAGGAGATGAGCATTCTGAAAGGGGGACTTGAGCGTGTTATTGAGCAGCTAGGAACCCCCTGATGAGTCACGGCGAAGAGTAGAAAATAGCGCTATCAACGGAGGAAAATGATATGACAGAAGTGTCTGCAGCAGCGTTTCAACGACTTATGGATCGCGTTGATACCCTAGAGGCCGAGTCCGAAATTCGTCGGATTCAAACCCGGTATATGTTTCTTTGTGACACCCCTATGCCGGAGTACGGTATCGAGAACGATGAGCAGCGCATTAATCAAATCATGGCGCTCTATACTGAGAATGCGATTTGGGAGGGGGTCGGTGAGTATTACGACGGACAGTTTGGACGTCTAGAAGGTGCTAAGGCTATTCGACGCCACTTCGAAAATTTCTGGGGACAGAAAAAAGATCCTAAATTACTCCTGAATGTGCACTACCTGACCTCTGAACAGATTCACGTCAAGGGCAATACAGCGACTGGGCAGTGGGTGCACTGCCAGCCGTGGATTTTTTCTGATGGGAGCTCGCTTCTGCGTTCATCACGGCTTAATAACGCCTTTCGAAAGCAGGATGACGGGCGCTGGTTAATTACCCGTACACGGACGGAAAATGTGTTTGTAGCCCCCTTGAAAGAGGGGTGGGCAACAGACTTTCCTGCTGCGTCGGTGTTAATGAAACCCTAAAGAGGAACCTAATGCTAGCCTCCATTGCTTCCCCAAGAATAGCTATCGTGGGTGCCGGTGCCATCGGTACTACCCTAGCGGCGCGCCTTGCAGTGGCAGGGTATACCGTCAGCGTATTGGCTCGGGGTGGCACGCTGGCGGCCATCAAGCGAAAGGGTGTTTGCCTCATCGATCGGCAGGGGCAACACACCGCCAATGTCATTGCTTCGGATAATTGTGGTGAACTGGGTGAGCAAGACTTCGTATTTCTGTGTACTAAAGCTCACTCTGTACCCTCCCTGTTGCCACAACTACAACCCCTGTTCGGCCAACATACATGTTTGGTGCCTATGGTGAATGGCACGCCGTGGTGGTTACTCATGGATGCCGTGGAGCCTCGTTCCGTTGAGCCGCCTCACATAGAAGCCGTAGACCCTGGGGGCAAGCTGGTGAACTGTCTACCTGCCAGCGCCATTGTAGGGTGCGTTGTCTATATTGCGGCACAGCTAAAAGCCCCTGGGGTCGCCTGCTCGAATACCCCTCTTAGGCTAGTGGTGGGGAAGATTGGCACCCCATCAAAGTGCACTGATAGCCGTTTGGCAGCGCTTATCGAGGTGCTGGAAAGCGCTGACATTGGTACGCGCCACTCTCAGCGTATCCGCGATGCCGTATGGAGCAAGGTCGCTGCGAACCTGACTTCCAACCCGCTCTCCGTGATAACAGGTGCTACGCTGGCACAGCTATATAGCCATGCTTCACTGCAGAAGGTGGTTGGCCAACTCTTCGACGAAACGCGCCTGACGGCAGAAGCCTATGGCAGTCAGCTTGAGATGACACTCCAGCAACTTTTGGAGTTGGGCGAGAACATGGGGGCTGTCAGTACTTCCATGCTTCAGGATCATCGACAGGGCCGAGCTCTTGAGCTCGCAGCGATCGTCGAGGGAGTGATCGAACTGGCCGATAGCAAGCGTATCCCCGTCCCCACCATCAAGTTGATTCTTCACCTGACACGATACTTCGAAGACACCGGTCTTCGCCCCTCATATGCCTGCGATGGCAAGGAGAAGTGTTAAATGACGATTAAGCCGTTAGCTATGCCAGACACGGTGGTCAAACCCGATGGTTGCAGCGAAGAGGAGTGGCAGCAGCGCCTAAAACTCGCCTACTGCTACCATCTAGTCGATTTCTTCGGCTGGACGGAGACCATTTTTAACCATATCTCAGCCCGAGTGCCGGGCTCAGACAATCATTATCTGGTGAATCCCTTCGGACTCACCTACACCGAAGTGACACCGCTGAATCTGTTGAAGGTCGATCTGGATGGCAACAAGGTCGAGTCCTCTGAGTACAGCGCCAATCCCGCGGGCTTTGCTTTGCATAGCGCTGTGCACGGGGCGCGTGAGGATATTCACTGCCTGCTGCATACCCATACTGTTCCCATCTCGGCCATCGTGCAGAAGAAAAAAGGGTTTACCCACCATGATTTCTACGGTGCCCAGCTCTATGGTCGTGTGGGTTACCATGATTTTGAAGGCATCACGCTTTTTGCTGACGAGAAAAAGCGCATGCTGGAGAGTCTGGGGGGCAAGCACATTCTGGTACTACGTAACCATGGGATCGCCGTAGGCGAGTCCTCGATTGAGAAGGCGCTGTTCCTGTTGTGGACCGTCCAGCGGGCGGCGGAAAACCAGTGCGCAGCAGGGGCTTTGGGTGGCGAGGATGTGGAAATCGACACCTCAATTAGTCAGAAGTGTGCCGACCTTACCGCCGAACTGATTCGCGAAAGCGGTTTCGCCAATGAGTTCTTTGCTGCCATGGTGCGCAAGCTTAAGTCCGAACGTCCGCTCCCTTTCTAAAATAGATATGAAGATGGGCTGCCTATTTCTGACGATGGGCGGCCCACCGACTATTCACGTTACTGCTGGTATTGCTCGATTAATGCCAACATGCGGTCGTATAGTGCCGCTGCCGGTAGGCCCTGCGCCGCAACCTGCTTGATACGTTGCTCATTGAGCGGTTCAATACGCCCCGCCCAGCGCTTCTGTTCTTCTTCGCTCAGGGTGACAACCTCCAAGTCGTGGTTATCCTGCGCCCAGGTGATGGCTTCGCGAACATGATTATCAAGATAGTGCCCGGCGTACTGAGAGGCTTCAGCGCCGAGCTCTTCAATGACCTGTTGGACATCTTCTGGTAACGACTCCCAGCGCTGTCGGCTCATCACTGCCAGCATCACAACATTGGATAGGGGATAGTCCACGATATAGTCGAGATAGCGTGCGTACTGAAGATCCATCAGGGTTTCGCGGGAGGAAGCTACCCCTTGAACAATGCCGGCCTGGAGCGCTTCGCCGGTTTCAGCTTGAGACATGCCAATCGGCACGGCCCCGAGTGTGCGCAGAGTGTCGGACTCGCCCGGCACACGAATTTCCAGGCCGGATATATCCTCAAGTGTGCTCACCTGTTCTCGCGTCTGGAGATACCCCGGTTCGGAGGTAAACACAGTAATCACTTTGAAATCCTCAAGACCGAACTGCTCCTGGGGAAACTCGCGTACCAATTGGTAGGCAACTTGGCTTGCCACTTCAGAGTTAACATCGATACCGCTGAAATCACCGATCAGGTTCAGTAACGGAAAGCGTGCAGGCTCGTAGGAGGTTGTCGTAAGGCCAATATCGGCGACGCCATTGAGTACGCCATCCAGCATGTTGCTGGCGGTGAGCAGGGTGCCACCTGGAAAGGTGTTGACGGTGACCTTGCCCTCAGTGCGTTTTTCAAGTTCATCGGCCCAGAACTGCATCTGCACACCAGGAAACGTCTGAGCGGGAGCAAAGAAAGCGTAATTGAGACTGATATCACTAGCCAGCGTCGCTGAACTTAGCATCACACCCGCCACGAGACTGCTTAAACGCAGCAGTGAGGGTCGGTGCTGCAAAAGCGCGTGTTCTTTGTGCATGTTGATCGCCATGGGGAACATCCTCTCTATTTGTTGTTTGTTGAATGCCGGTCATGAAGCAGCGTATAAACATTCAACATCACATGAAAAGTAAAGTAAATTGTTAAGTTAACAGCCATCATTTGGAAACGGTGCAAGTTGAGTTCCAGTTGTTTAAAAACACCTAAATTATTATTTACTTAACGCGAGCCGAAGGTTGCTATGTGAGTCTAGATAAGCACGCATTTCGTCACTTCTTACTGGCAAGGCACCACTCAAGCGCAACTTGGTGAATAAAGTGCATGTCTTGGTGCATTCATACTCACTACCCCATAAGTTCGACGCCTCGACTCGAATAGTGGTTAACAACGCTCACTTCCATGAAAGGAGGGGGTTGGCTGTAACGATAGATGGCCTGTTTCAGCGAGCCGTTATTAGTTGCGTTTTTTGAATATCGGTTGCGCATTGTGGATATCCGTCAGTAACCCGATGGCTATACCGTTTAACGACCCTGAAGGCGTTAACAAGAAACGGAGATAAGCATGAAAGTCAGCGTTATTGGCGGTGGACATGGTTGCTACGCCGCAGCCATCGAGATGGTGGAGAAAGGTTTCGACGTGACATTGTGGCGTCGGGATGGCAATGCTCTGCAAGAGTTGCATCAATTGGGCTATTTGGACGTCAAGGATGCGCAAGGTGAACGGCGTATTCAGATTGGCACTCAAAAGGATCAACTATCTCTAACAGATAGCCTGGCGGAGGCGACGCAACAGGCGGAGCTGCTGATTGTGCCCTTACCCGCCACGTCTCATGACACCCTAGCCGACCAGTTGGGTTCGCTACTACGGGATGATCAGGTGGTCTTTCTACCCCCGGGTACATTCGGCAGCTACCTGTTCCACCGAGCGATGCGAAAAGCAGGCAACGACAGCCAAGTGGCCTTCTGTGAAACGGGCACGCTTCCTTATTTGGCGCGTAAGCACGGTGCTAATAAGGTAGTCATCAGCGTTTATGCAACCCGGCTCCCTACCGGCGTCTTCCCCAGCGAACTATCAGCACATGCCTTCTCTGTATTGCGGGAGGCCTACCCCAGCGTTGAACCCATCGAGGATGGACTCAGTGGCGCCTTAATGAACGCTGGCCCTATTATCCATCCGCCTTTAATTATGATGAATGCGGGGCCGCTGGAGCATTTTGATGCCTGGGATATTCATAACGAAGGAACCCAGCCCTCTATCCGAAGCGTGACCACCGCGCTAGATAATGAGCGTATCGCGGTGCGCGAAAGGCTGGGTTACAAGCCCTCCCATTTTCCTCTTGCTAACCACTACGCCTCCGAAGGCGAGGAGTGGATGTATGGTCGTGGCGCCCACGGCAAACTGACCGATAGTGGCGACTGGCGAGAGAACATCGACCTTCATAGCCATCGTTACATGCTGGAGGACACCCGAATGGGGCTCTCCTTCATTGTGTCGGTTGGCCGCTGGGCGGGGCAGCCCACGCCAGTGGCGGAGGGGCTGTTGAGCATTGCTTCGGCGATCACCGGCCAAGATCTCTACGCCCAAGGCCGAACGCTGGAAATGCTGGGACTGGATTCGCTCTCCCAGGCGCAGATGCGCTCTTTATTGACGTACGGTATTCAGGCCTGACCTACCGATAGAGGAGACCGCATCATGCAGGACAACATTATCGTCTTGGGGGCCGGAAGAATGGGAGAAGGTATTGCCCTCTCATTTATTCTGGCTGGCAAGGAGGTCGTGCTGATCGACTTTAAGTCACGCAGCCCTGAAGAGCGTCAGCACTATTATGAGCAGGCTCGCAGTCGACTAGTGACGGAGCTTAAGTATCTTCAGGAGAAGCGGCTCATTCAGGAAGAGCAGATCGCTTCAATGGTGAAGCAACTTCGTATCGTGGATGACCAGCAGGTGCAGATGGTGGCGGGAAGCCGTCTGGTTTTCGAGGCGCTGCCTGAAGTCAGCGAGATTAAGCAGCAAGGGCTGGCCTGGGCAAGCCGCCATTTGGATAAGGAGGCTGTTATCGCCTCAACGACGTCCACTTTTCTGGTCACCGAACTCGCTTGCATGGTTAGCCATCCGGCCCGTTTCATGAACGCCCACTGGCTTAATCCTGCTCATTTGATGCCCTTAGTGGAGGTAAGTCGGGGCAAGGATACCGAGCAGCGCTATGTCGATGCGCTGTTCACGGTGCTTAAAGGGGTAGGAAAAGTACCGGTGCTGTGCGAGGCGGTGCCGGGCTACATCATTCCCCGCCTGCAGGTGCTGCTCATGAATGAAGCCGCGCGCATGGTCGAGGAGGGCGTTGCCAGCGCCGAGGATATCGATGTGGCCATCCGGGTTGGGCTGGGGTTGCGCTATTCGGTGCTGGGAGTGCTGGAGTTCATCGATTGGGGCGGTGGAGATACGCTTTTCTACGCGTCCAACTACCTGTGCGACAAGCTGGATAACCGCTTCAAGTCACCAGAGGTTATTACCCGAAATATGCAAGAGCAGCGTCGAGGCTTCCAAGATGGCGTGGGCTTCTTCGACTACTCAGGGGTCGATCTGTCGAACTACCGAAGGCAGCGCTCCGACGCTTTTCTAAAGCGTCTTGAGTTGCTTGAGCTGATGCCGACAGTCACTACCCGTTATTAATCCTTCACAGCCTATAAAGCGCCTATAGGAAACCATGCTGTTCCTGTAGGCCTTCGCCGAGGATAGCCATAATGAAAACCAGTACACAGGTGGGAACGTTAACGGTACTAATAGCTGCAATGGCGTTGGTGGGGTGTAGCGATGCGCAGGAGGAGGTAGTCGATGGGCCTAGCGACGACGCCCAAGTGATTACCCTCAGCTATGCTTTCTTTGCCCCAGCGCAGAGCTTCCCTGCTGTTCAGATGGAGCACTGGGCGAAAGAGCTCAGTGAACGTACCGATGGGCGTGTCGAGGTCGACCTCTTTCCCGGAGGCTCCTTACTCACGGCCAGCAATATGTACGATGGGGTGCTGAATGGTGTTGCGGATATAGGGCTTTCCGCCACCTCTTACGAGCCGGGCCGTTTTCCCCTGATCAACTTGGCCGGTAGTCTGACCGGCCAGGACGTCAATTCAGAAGTCGCCAGCCGCATGACTTACCAACTGCTTCAAGAGTTTGGAGACCAGATGCCCGAACTCGATGAGTTCAAGGTCATCACGGCCTTTACCTCAGAGCCTGCTTATTTCCAGACCATTGAGCCGATTCGTCAATTGGAAGACCTGGAGGGGTTGGAAATCAGAATTTCCGGCGATAATTCCAGGGCGCTGGATGCACTGGGGGTAACCGCAGTAGGCATGTCGCAGGCTGATGCTGGAGAGGCACTTCAGTCCGGAATTATTGATGGGTATGCAGCTTCTCGCGAAGTGTTAATGGATATGCAGTTCGCGCGTTTGGCTAAGTACGTGACCGATTACCCCTTAACTAACACCATTTTTGCAGCGCTGATGTCGCGAGAGAAGTGGGAGGCGCTCCCTGCTGATATACAGGCGGTGATCGAGGAGTTGGCGCCGGAGATGGCAACCTTCACCGGCCAATATCTCGATGAGCATATACAGCGTTCACTCGAGTGGGCGCAGCAGGAAGAGGGGGTTGAAGTGATAACGCTTGACGATGATGAGGCTAGCCGTTGGGATGACCAGCTCGCGCCGGTCAATGAAACTATCCTGTCGGATGCAGAGCAGCAGGGCCTACCCGCGTATGCTTTTGCAGAAAGAATGCAGGAGTTGATCGAGGAGTATCGTACTGAGGCTGAATAAAAGGAGCAGAGACGACAGTAGGCTCAGAGCAATACGTTGGCCAATCCGTTACCAGTAGTATGTTCGCGGTTTGAATGTAGTGTTTGCACGGGGGTCACCCCATAGACCTCCTTGTACTGTGCGGCGAAGTGGCCCGGGCTGTTGATGCCATGCTGCATGATGACATCGGTGACACGGTGGCCACGAGGGGCATCAATCAGCGCCTGGTGCACACTCTTTATGCGTTGCTGAGTAAAATAGGCTTTGGGTGAGAGCCCGACAAATTGCTGGAAGCCGTACTGCAACGTGCGCTTTGACACCCCCACCATCGAGGACAGTGTCTCGAGCTCGATAGCCTGCTTGAGGTTCTGGTCAATAAGCGTTTTGGCTTTTTTTACATAGTGCGGAAGGGGAGAGGGGTTACCACTCAAGCGCTGACTGTAATTGTTCATGAACAGCCCCAGCAGGCTGTCATATAAGTAGTCTTCCATCAGCTTGATTTGCTGGCGCGGAGCATTTTGCTGGTGAAGAGAGTCGGTGAGACGGGCAAAATACTTGATGGTATCCAGAAGAAAGACCGTGCCGGGGTAATGTTCGGGAAAGTAGTGGTCAAAGATGATTGGAAGATCAATGCGTTGGTCGAGCCGACATGACAAGCGTTGCTCCAACTGATGGCGCGGTACTCGAACGATGATGTTATGGCAGTTCGGAGAGGTTTGAATGAGCGCGCCTTGATAGGGTGATGTAACGGTAACACCTCCTTGAATCATACTGACCTGACGGTCAGCGTATACGATGGTTCCCTGGCCTTCGAGAGTGATACGAAACAGGTAAACGTTTGACTCTTCAACAGGATCAATTTCGACATTGGCACCATATTGCAATTCGATAATAGCCAATTGGTCGAAGCTAACGGCGCTCAAACGTGAGGCAAGTCGCGGGCCGTCAAATAAACGCATGCGATGTGGGCATAGATAGTGGGTAACATGCTGACGAATGACCTCTTGTGAATCTGTGCGCAGAATAGCGTGCTTCTGCAGCAGAAACGGTGTTGTACCCATGGTTCACCTCAACAATGCACTAAGCAGGTGATGGTTTTGGGGTGTGAAGCCGAGGCAATATCGGCTGAGCCATTAGATGGCACGCGCTATCCCTAGAGGCTCCAGGCGCTTACACTCGAATGGATATATGCTAGAATAATCCACTATTTTTTTGGATGGCGTGCTTCTTATGGTCGACAAGGATGAATTATCGTCTTCCTTTTTTCCTCTTGCCGATGAATTTCGCTCGCGTGATTTTCCTTTTTATTGGGTCGCGAGGCTGAATGCTAAATACAGCGCTGATGTCGATACGCTACTGAAACCGCACGGGCTTAGTTCGTCTAAGTGGCGCATTCTCATGATCCTACATGAACATGGGCGCCTTAGCATGTCGGATATATCAGTACACGCTGTTGCAAAATTGTCAACTGTCACCAAAATCGTATACCGAATGCAAGAGTCGGGTTTACTGAAAACAGAAGCCAGCCCGCAGGATGGTCGCGTCACTGAAGTAGAGCTTACTGAGGCAGGTGAGGCGAAATTGGATATTGCTCGGCAAGTTACTAGCCGTCTAGTGGAAAAAGCCTTTGCCGATTTCAGTAAACAGGACATTATTCACATAAATCAGTGCTTGAGTCGGATGTTTCATAACTTAAACGCGATTTAAGGTCTATCGGCACGCTTGAGCCACTCTCTGCGTGGCAAATCACGGACATTTTTCCTATGGGCAACCTAATAGCTCAGTTCCTTCCTGAACGACTCCTTTTCTGTTCAAGCCTCCCCCTGGCTCTTTTGCTTTAGTGTCATGCAAGTAGTTCAATTTCCACGCTTGCGCAGTAGCCCATCCATTAGTCGTAAACGATACGTGTAATTAAGCAGGATATTCCCTATCCCTTGTGAGAATTACGAATAGGTGAAGCACGGGAATAGTCGCTATTTTATAGTTAAATAACTGATTTTATTGGTTATTTGGGTTTTTCTGTATTCATATCAATTTGCTCAATTAGGTATACAAATCAACCTGATAGGTATTGGTAGCGCGTTACTTCAAACGTAACACTCACCTGCACTGTTATTGCTCTGCGGGTAAAATGATCATGTCGCAAACCACAGGGGCCGTTGAACAAGCGCCCTACGCTGAAGCCTCTGCTTTCAAACCGGTCTCGCTTGTACTGGGTATCCTTATTGGCCTGGGTGTTTTCTTCCTTTTGCCTGAAACGCTGGCCTTCAATGCTCGTCTAGTGGCGGGCATTGCGATGCTGATGGCCACCTGGTGGATGACAGAAGCGATCCCTATCCCTGCCACGTCGCTGTTGCCGCTTGTACTGTTCCCTTTTTTCGATATTGCCTCGGTCGGTGAGACCGCCTCGCCCTATGCTCACAGCATTGTCTTTCTAGTATTGGGTGGCGTACTGCTGGGCTTGGCAACGCAGCGCTGGAATTTACATCGCCGCTTCGCGCTACTGACGGTGCTCACCGTGGGCACCAAGCCGGCTCAAATAGTCTTCGGTCTGATGTTCGCTAGCTGGTTTATTACCATGTGGGTGAGCAATACCGCCACCGCTGTCATCATGGTTCCGATCGGAGGCTCGATCATCGCGCTAGTGAAGTCACTGGGTAACGGTGATGACACGCCCAAGTTTTCGGCCGCTGTGCTACTGGGCATTGCCTATGCCATCACCATCGGCTCCATGGCCACATTGATCGGCCAGCCGCCGATGGCGCTAATGCGCGCCTACATGGAAGACACTCACGGGCTTAGCATCGGATTTGGCCACTGGATGCTGGTGGGTGTGCCGTTCTCATTCACTATGCTAATGCTGGCTTGGTTTGTGCTTAACAAACTGGTGTTCCGCTCGGAAGTCGAGAGTATCCAGGGTGGCCGGGCGATGATCGAGACAGCGCTCAAGGGGATGGGCCGACTATCGCCTGAAGAGTCACGTGTATTGATGGTTTTTGCCGGGGCAGTATTCTGCTGGGTATTCCTGCCGTTAATCGCGAGAATTCCTGTCGTGCAGAGTGCGCTGCCTTGGTTGGGTAACATCAACGATACCAGTGTGGCGATTCTCTCGGCGATTCTGATGTTTGTGATTCCTGCCTCTAATGGAAAAGGGGCGTTGCTGGCGTGGTCGGCTACCCGTGACGTGCCCTGGGGAGTACTGATTTTGTTTGGCGGTGGCCTAACACTCTCAGCCCAGTTCACCGCCACTGGCTTGAGTGCCTGGGTTGGCGAGAGCGTCTCGGGATTATCGGGGTTACCTCCGATCCTCATCCTAGCCATCACTGCTATCGTTATTATCCTATTGACCGAGCTAACCAGCAACACGGCGACCGCGGCTGCCTTCTTCCCGATTATGGGATCTATTGCCGTGGGGCTGGGTATCGAGCCCTTCCTGATGACCATCGTGGTCACCTTTGCTGTGAGCTGTGCCTTTATGTTGCCCGTGGCGACACCTTCCAATGCAGTGGCTTTCGCTACCGGCGATCTTCCCATCAAGAGCATGATCCGGGCAGGTATCTGGCTCAATATCATCGGCTTGCTGGTGATTATGGTCGCGCTCTACACCATCGTTCCCCTGGTATTCGATGTCTCTTTCTAAAACGTGGCTGACAACTTCGTTGGCAGCCAGTCTGATTTGACGATGTCAGATATCCGGCCTAAGTTGTTCGTAATAAAAACTAGTGTTCGCAATGAGAACAAAGAGGCTTCCATGTCCCAGCCCTGCATTATCTGTGTCGCTATCACCGGCAGTCTGCCACGCAAAGAGAACAATCCTGCCGTACCGATTACGGTTGAAGAGCAGATTGAGAGCACCCAGGCGGCGTTCGAAGCAGGGGCTACCATCGCCCACTGCCATGTGCGCAACGATGACCAAACCCCCTCATCTGACCCAGAAAAGTTTGGCCGCCTGATGGAAGGGCTTAAGAAGCACTGCCCCGGCATGATTATTCAGCTCTCCACCGGCGGTCGCTCCGGGGCAGGAGAAGCCCGGGGTGGGATGCTCCCGTGGCCAGCCTCTCGGTGGGCTCCAATAATTTCCCCAATCGTGTGTACGAGAATCCACCGCAGTTGGTGGAGTGGTTGGCCGATGAGATGCTCAAGTACGGCGTCAAGCCTGAGATCGAAGCGTTTGATCTGTCGCATATCCACCAGGCAGTGAGTCTTTCCAAGCAAGGCAAGCTAAAGACGCCGCTCTATGTGCAGTTTGTCATGGGCGTCAAGAATGCGATGCCAGCAGACAAGCCAACGTTTGATTTCTATATCGAGACGCTCAAGCGGCTGGCGCCGGATGCGCAGTGGTGCGGTGCGGGCATTGGAGCCAATCAATACCTGCTTAACGAGTGGTCGATTGCTGCAGGCGGTCATACGCGTACCGGGCTTGAGGATAACGTTCGCCTGGATAGCGAAACGCTGACGCCTTCCAACGCGGCGTTGGTCGAGCGCACCGTCGCCCTATGCGAAAGGTATGAGCGGCCGGTGGCTACCTGGCAGCAGGCCCGTGAGATGCTTGGGTTATAACAGTACAAAACCGACAAGTAATAAGCAGGAGTAAAGAGATGACGAATATCACTGTCGTGGGTGATGCGCCTGAAATAGACGAGATCAAACGGGTTGTACAACTCTATGTGGATGGCTTTCAAGGCGGTATAGAAAAGCTTCAGGAAGCCTTTCATAAAGAGGCGTGGATTTTTGCTCTGGACGCTGAGGGCGCCTTGGCAACTGACCTGATCAGCGATCGCTTCGAGCGCTGGGCGAATAGCCAGCGAGCGGTGAAGAGTCGTTTTATTGCCATCACCCAGGCCGGAGAGGTCGCCAGCGTGCTGCTAGGCTTTGATAATAGCGAAAACCTTGAGGACTCTTGGGTGGATGTGATTGCACTGCTCAAGGTTCAAGGTACCTGGAGAATCACCAATAAGACTGCTGCCCACAGTACGCGCGCGGCGTGGGCCAAGCCCAGCGCCTAGGGCCTGCTGACGTTGGTTCTATTCAGGTCGGTTCTATTCAGAGAACATTGAAAACATAAGCCCTCTTAACCAACGGTTGCCGGGATCTTGATGAAAGCGACGGTGCCAGAAGAGATTGATGGAAATCTCTGGAAAGGCTAGCGGGTGCTCACGAACAATAAGCCCAAATCGTTCACACGTCGCCTCGGCCAGCTTACCCGTCACTGTCACCACTAAATCGCTGCTGCTGACAATGTAGGGGACGGCCGCGAAATGCGGCAGCGTTAATCTCACCGGGCGCTTAATACCAGCGTTTGCTAGCTGTTCTTCTACTATCCCGTGGCCGGTTCCCTGGGCAACGACAACAGCGTGATGGGCTGAGCAAAACTCCTCTAAGCCAAACTCTCCAGTGGCGAGAGGGTGGTCATGGCGCATAAGGCAGACATAGCGCTGCACAAATAGACGCTGCTGATAAAAGCCAGCGCCAAGCTGTGGAATCAGCCCGATGGCTAGATCGATTTGCCCCTCTTCCATCTCATATTTCAGCTCATTGTTGTGGCTGCGAGCAGTGTGGAGTGAGATTCCTGGTGCTTTTTGAGAAAAGTGCTGCAACAAGCGTGGTAGAAAAACGATCTCACCAATATCGGTCATGTTGAGATTAAAGGTGCGCTCACTCAGGACTGGGTTGAAATCATCACGCAGGTTCAGGGTGTCATTCACTCTGGCTAATGCGTCCGCAATGCCGGGGTGAAGCTGGCTGGCGCGAGGCGTTGGCTGGAGCCCTTGCGAAGTGCGTTCGAAGAGCTCATCACCCAATAAAACGCGCAAACGCTTTAACGCATGGCTGACCGCAGGCTGCGTAATACCAAGACGTAGTGCGACCCGCTGCGTGTTCTGCTCCTGATAGAGCAGGTCAAACACAACCAGCAAGTTCAGGTCGATATCGGCAAGTTTGACCATCAGGATGCGCTCTGTTGGGAGTTCGACAATAGTCTATTGTCGTCGCAGAAAGTGACTTCATCTCTTTGATTCATATTGTTATTAGTACCGTTTATAGTTCAAATGAAAGGGGCTGTGTGGTGGACGTTGTTTCATCCTAATAGCGTTAGGGGCAGAGCGTGAAGCTCACCATGATAACGATAACCCCCCGAGCGGAGTGGAACATGCCATCTAAACATACACAGCAAAAACGTCTCTCGATTGGTATTGTCGGTGGCGGTATCGGTGGCGTAGCCTTCGCCGTCGCGCTATCCCGGGACAACGGTCTTGATGTTCAGCTTTTTGAAGCCGCCCCCCAGTTCTCAGAAATTGGCGCCGGGGTCTCCTTTGGCCCCAACGCGGTGAAAGCCATTCAACTGCTGGGGTTGGAAGAGGCTTATCAGCGTATTGCCGACTCCTCACCAGCCCCTTTTGAAGATGTGTGGTTTGAGTGGCGGCGGGGTAGTGATGATGGCTACTTAACCGCCAGTTTAGCCCCTGGGGTGGGCCAATCTTCAGTACACCGTGCCGATTTTCTGGATGCCATTGTCGCCAATCTACCAGAGGGGATCGCTCACTTCGGTAAGCGTTGTGTCGAGGTTAAGCAAGGTACCGATAGTGCCACCGCCTGCTTTGACGACGGCACGCACTTTACCGGCGATGTGATTATCGGCTTTGACGGCATCAAGTCCGCGGTGCGCCGTCATGTTCTGCCCCCAAAGAAGTACGGCGAGATATCCCCGCTCTGGAGTGGTACCTACGCTTACCGCGGCATGATCCCAACTAACCAGTTGGAGGCTGCCCTGGAAGCAAAGGGGAGAGAGAAACGCCTAGCGCTGGTGCCCCAGATGTACCTAGGCAAAGACCGACACATTCTGACCTTCCCGGTTAAACAGTCGCAACTGGTTAACGTGGTTGCCTTTATCACCGACCGCTCAACACCTAATCCTGCACTACCTGAAGGTGAAGAGTGGGTACAAACCGTCACCCAACAGGAGATGCTGGATGTCTTTGATGACTGGAGCCCAGCTTGCCAGGCAATTCTTGAATGCATTTCTGAGCCAACCCGCTGGGCGCTGCATGAGCTACCGGAGCTGGCCCACTACCACCGTAATCGTGTGCTGATTGTCGGCGATGCTGCCCACGCATTAGTACCCCACCAGGGGGCTGGGGCCGGTCAGGCACTTGAAGATGCCTATGTGCTCGCCACTCTGCTGACGGATGCCAGTTGCCACCGACGCAACGTAAGCGGTGTGCTAGCCGCTTTTGAGCAGGTGCGCCATGCACGTACCTGCAAGGTGCAGCGCACTTCTCATGAGGCAGGCGACGTATACGAGTATGCGGGTGTGGATATTGGCAGTGATGAGACCAAACTCATCGAGAACCTGAAAAACCGCTTTGATTGGCTCTGGAATCATGATCCTCGTGACGATGTAAGAGCGGCGCGACAGGTTAGGAAAGCGCTAACCAATTAGCTTATAGCCACACAGGGTTAACTAACTGCCACTGTTAATGATCAATTCAGCCGCGCAGCTCCCTTAATAGTTAGTAGCAGAGTTTGTGCGCTGAAGACATCGCTATAGTTTGCCGTTGGTTATTCATCTACTGTTGGATAAATCGTCATCTAAACGAGACTTTATTCTTCAAGTTATTAATAAATATAAAAATATTAGTTCGATAAAGAAGATAAGTAGAGGGGGAGTCAGCTAAGTGATGATTGCTATTAGATAAAAACTAAGCTCTCACCGCCCGGTCATGATACCTCCACGGTATGGCTAAGCACCTAAACAATATTGGTTCCCTCTTGCTCACGCAATCAAACTGACATCAAGTCAACGATTGCCAGACGCTGGAGCCTGCATGTCAACTGTCATCCAACATATTGAGACGCTATTGGTCGACCTACCGACCATCCGTCCTCACAAACTCTCCATGACCACCATGGCCTGCCAAACCATGGTGATTGTGCGCATGCGCCACTCCGACGGTATCGAAGGGCTCGGCGAAGGCACCACCATTGGCGGCCTGGCCTACGGTCCAGAAAGCCCGGAGAGTATTAAGCGCAATATTGATACTTACCTAGCCCCTCTGCTGGTCGGCCAGCCTTCCAACAATATCCACCAGTTGCGTGCCCGGCTTAACCGCCATGCTCGCGGCAATATGATCGCCAAATCTGCATTAGAAACGGCTCTGTTGGATGCTCAGGGCAAACGCTTGGGGTTGAGCGTCGCCGAGCTGCTTGGCGGTGCACGCCAGGATCACTTGCCTGTGCTATGGACGCTAGCCAGCGGTGATACCGCCAAAGATATTGATGAGGCCATGCTGCGCTTAGAACAGCGTCGGCACTGCGACTTCAAGTTAAAAATTGGTGCTAACCCTGTGGATCAGGACGTGCGCCATGTGGCTGCGATCAAGGAAGCGCTGGGTGATCGAGCCAGTGTGCGCGTTGATGTTAATCAGGCCTGGGATGAGTCGACTGCGGTGCGTGGTATTCAGGCGCTTCAGGATGCCGGTATTGAGTTAATCGAGCAGCCCATTGCTGCCCGTGAACACGCCGGTCTAGTTCGTTTGGCTAACCGCTTCAATGTGCCAATACTCGCTGATGAGGCGGTTCAGGATGCCCGCGACGGGCTTGATCTCGTATGCGGTGGTTTCAATGGTGCCTTTGCCCTGAAGATCGCTAAATCCGGCGGTATTTACGGGGTACTAGAGCTAGCCCACGTCGCCCAAGCGGCTGGAATTGGCCTATATGGCGGCACATTGCTAGAGGGCACCATTGGCACCGCTGCCTCTCTACACGCCTGGGCAACGCTGCCCGCAATGGCCTGGGGGACAGAAATGTTCGGCCCGCTGCTGCTGAAAGATGACATTGTGGTTGAACCTCTTAACTACACCAGCTTTGGGGTTGAGTTGCCGCAAGGGCCAGGACTGGGCATCACCTTAGATGAAGATAAGTTGGCTCATTATTCACGTAAATGAACGCCACGGTAAATAGAGCCAACGTTTGCGCTCGCCCGCGATACAAGAGGAGACACATATGCTGTTTCAAGTAGAGATGACCGTTAAGTTGCCGCCCGACATGCCCGCCGAGCAGGCAGCCAAGATCAAGGCAACGGAAAAGGCGTATTCCCAAGACCTGCAGCGCCAGGGCAAATGGCGCCACTTGTGGCGGGTAGCGGGTAGCTACTCGAACGTTAGTATTTTCGACGTGGAGGACAATGCTGAGCTGCAAGAGCTGGTCAGCAATCTGCCGCTCTTCCCTTATATGGAGATCGGCGTCAAACCGCTGTGTCGTCACCCCTCTTCGGTGCGCGACGACGACAGCTAATTATTTACTTAACACGCCAGTTCATATTGATAAAACAACATCCTATAACAAACAGAGGGTTTCACCATGACCGTAAAAATATTCGATACCCCCGAAGTTCAAGACTTCCTAAAAGCCGTTGCGGGCTTTGACCAGACCGGCGGTAACGATCGCGCCAAGCAAATCGTCCATCGACTGGTCAGCGACCTGTTCAAGCTGATCGACGACTTCGATGTCACTGAAGAAGAGTACTGGGCGGGCGTTAACCTGCTCAATGCCCTGGGTAGCCAAACCCAGTTCGGGCTGCTCTCGCCAGGACTAGGGTTTGACCACTTTCTCGATATGCGTCAGGACGCGATCGATGCCGAAGCCAAGCGTGCCGGCGGCACACCGCGCACCATCGAAGGCCCGCTCTACGTGGCTGGTGCCCCGGAAGCAGAAGGCTTTGCCCGTCTGGACGACGGCAGTGATCCCGATGCCGAGGTGATGTGGCTGACCGGTCAGGTGCGAGATGTCGACGGTACCCCGATCCCTGGTGCCAAAGTTGAAATCTGGCACTGCAACTCCAAAGGGGGCTACTCGTTCTTTGATCCCTCCCAGGACGAGTACAACATGCGCCGCACGATCTACGCAGACAGCGACGGCCGCTACACCGCGCGCAGCATTATTCCCTCCGGCTACGGTGTACCCGAAGGCGCCCCCACCGACGTGGTGCTCAAGTCCCTGGGCCGCCACGGCGAACGTCCGGCGCATATTCACTATTTCGTCTCCGCGCCAGGCCACCAGCATCTGACCACCCAGATCAACTTGGCGGGTGACCCCTACACCTATGACGACTTCGCCTTTGCCACCCGGGAAGAGCTGGTGGTGCCCGCCGAGCGCATTGAAGACCCGGCTGAGATCGCCAAGCGCGACCTGGACAGTCCGTTCTCCCACGTAGTGTTCGATGTGGAGCTGGCTCCAACCGACGCCGCCGAGCTGCAAGTGCGTCACGCCCGCCCACGGGCCAAAGAAGACGAGCAGGATCTTGCCAGCCAACTCGCCGGTACTGCCAAGGTTTAACACTTATGCCTTGAGCAAAGCGGGCCCTCCCCTTGGCCCGCCTGAGCAAGACATAACAGCGCGACATAAAAAATACGAGGAGAGAGATCATGACCACACAGCTTGATCAGCTCGAAGCCCGCGTGCGCGGTGCCGTCCAAGACGACCCCGCCCAGGGCATCTTCCGCTGCCACCGCAGCATGTTCACTGACCCCGCCTTCTTCGAACTGGAGCTAAAGCACATCTTCGAAGGCAACTGGCTGTTCCTGGCCCACGAGAGCCAGGTCGCTGAGCCAGGTGACTACATGACCGTCACCATGGGCCGCCAGCCGGTGATCATCACACGCGACAAGCAGGGCGAACTGCACGGTCTGATTAACGCCTGCGCCCACCGCGGCGCCACCCTATGCCGCCGTAAGCGCGGCAACAAAGGCACCTTCACCTGCCCGTTCCACGGTTGGACGTTCAAAAACGACGGCCAACTGCTCAAAGCCAAAAACGAGAAGAACGGCGCCTACCCGGATAACTTCAAACAGGACGGCTCCCACAACCTCAAGCGCTTGCCCCGCTTTGAGAACTATAAAGGCTTCCTGTTCGGTAGCCTGAGCAATGATGTACAACCGCTCGAACAACACCTGGGCGAAACCACCAAGATCATCGACAACATCGTTGACCAAGCGCCTGAAGGACTGGAGATCCTGCGTGGCACCTCGTCCTACACCTACACCGGCAACTGGAAGCTCCAGGCCGAAAACGGCGCCGACGGCTATCACGTCAGCTCCGTGCACTGGAACTACGCCTCCACCATGGAGCGCCGCAACTACGACGCGGGCGGCACCAAAGCCGTCGATGCCGACGGCTGGTCGAAGAGCAAAGGCGGCTTCTACTCCTATGAAAACGGCCACATGATGCTGTGGACCCGGCTGCTTAACCCGGAAGTGCGCCCGGTCTATCAGCATAAGGACTGGATCCAGGAGCAGCTGGGCGAGGCCCGCGCCGACTCCATCGTCAACCAGACGCGCAACCTCTGCCTCTACCCCAACGTCTACCTGATGGATCAGTTCTCCACGCAAATCCGCGTGATCCGTCCGATCGCCGTGGACAAAACCGAAGTCACGATTTACTGCTTCGCGCCCAAAGGCGAGTCCGCCGAGGATCGGCGTGTGCGTATTCGCCAGTACGAAGACTTCTTCAACGTCTCCGGCATGGGCACCCCCGATGACCTGGAAGAGTTCCGCGCCTGCCAGGAGGGGTACAACGGCGCCCTGGCCGAATGGAACGACCTCTCCCGCGGGGCTCAACAGTGGATCGAAGGCGCCGATGAAACGGCTCAAGCCATCGACATGAAGCCCCTGCTCAGCGGCGCCTCGCCGGAAGACGAAGGGCTCTACGTGCTGCACCACAAGCACTGGGTCGACGAAATGCTGCGCGCCATCGACAAAGAGCGCAGCCAGTTTATCGCCACCGCGTCCACCTAAGCGTCCAGCGCCAAAAAAAGAGAGGAGAGAAGTGCCATGAGCATTAGCTATCACGATATCCAAGCTTTCCTGTACCGCGAAGGCCGCTTGCTGGACGACCGCCAGTGGGATGAGTGGCTCACGCTGTACCGCAAAGACGCCGAGTTCTGGATGCCCGCCTGGGACGATGATGACCAGTTGACCCGCGACCCGCACAGCGAAATCTCGCTGATCTACTACCCCAACCGGGAAGGGTTGGAAGACCGGGTGTACCGGATCAAGACCGAGCGTAGCGGTGCAAGCACGCCCGAGCCGCGCACCACCCACCAGGTGACTAATCTAGAGATCCTGTCCCAAGACGGTGACACGGTGGAGCTGCGGTTTAACTGGCACACGCTGAACCACCGCTACAAAAAGACCGACAGCTTCTTTGGCACCTGCTTCTACACCCTGGACGTGTCAGGTGAGACCCCGCTGATCACAAGAAAAGTCGTGCAGTTGAATAACGACTATATCCATCAGGTTATCGACGTGTACCACGTGTGACCTGAGGAGAGAGGAGAGTTAATCATGAGTTATACCATTGCCCTCAACTTCGAAGATGGCGTCACCCGCTTCATCGGCTGTAAAGAGGGAGAGACCGTTCTCGACGCTGCTTACCGGCAAAAAGTTAACCTACCGATGGACTGCTCTGACGGCGTATGTGGCACCTGCAAAGGCCACTGCGAACAAGGCGAATTCGATATGGGTGACGAGTATCTGGAGGATGCGCTTTCCGATGAGGAAGCAGCTGAAGGCCAAGTGCTTACGTGCCAGATGGTGCCTTCTTCGGATTGCGTTATTCAAGTGCCAGTGGCATCCACGCTGTGTAAAACACAGGTGGGCAAGGTTGAGGGTAGGGTAGCGGCAGTGGAGCAGCTCTCCGAGGATAGCATTGAGCTGGCCGTCGATTTAGCGCAGGAGAGCCTCGCCTTTTTACCGGGTCAGTACATCCATATCGATGTGCCCGGTACCGAGGTGCACCGCTCCTACTCTTTCAGCTCGCTGCCGGGGGATAAGCGCGCCACCTTTTTGATTCGCAACATTCCCAATGGGGTTATGAGCGGCTATTTGACCGAGCGGGCGGCGGTGGGCGAAAAGCTTACTCTGACCGGCCCGCTGGGGAGCTTCTATCTGCGTGAAGTGACACGCCCGGTGCTGATGCTTGCTGGCGGCACGGGGCTGGCTCCGTTTCTCTCCATGTTGGCGCAATTGGTCGAAAAGGGCTGTGATGCACCGATTCATATGATTTATGGCGTCAATAAAGATGACCATCTGGTCAAAACCGACGCGTTGGATGCTTTTGCAGAAAAGCTTCCTGGTTTTACCTACGCCACTGTGGTGGTCGACGAAGCAAGCGAACATCCACGCAAAGGGTATGTAACGCACCACATGGGCGCCGAGGTGATGCATAACGGTGATGTAGACGTTTATCTGTGTGGCCCACCCCCGATGGTGGATGCGGTGTTGAAGTACTTCGACGCTGAAGGCATCGAGCCCCAGAGCTTCCACTATGAGAAGTTCACCCCTAATCAAGTGGGAGAAGCTGCATGAGTTACTCAGCCGTTAACAGTGCGCGTTTTCAAAAACGGGTAATGGTGGTCACTGGAGCTGCCCAAGGGATTGGGCAGCGTGTTGCCGAGCGTGCCGCCGCCGAAGGTGCCCGCTTGGTACTGGTCGATCGAGCTGACCAAATCCACGAGGTTGTCGCTGAAATAAGCACGCAAGGGCGGGACGTGATTGCGGTACAAGCCGATCTGGAAACATGGGAAGGTGCGGAACAAGTGATGCAGGCGACGCTGGCTCACTTTGGTCGTATCGACATTCTGGTGAACAACGTTGGCGGCGCGATTAACTTCAAGCCATTTACCGAGTTTAGCGAAGCCCAAATCGCCGCAGAGATCAACCGCTCCCTAATGCCTACGCTCTGGTGCTGCCGCGCCGCGCTACCCACCATGGTGGAGCAGGGAAGAGGCGTCATCGTCAATGTTTCTTCAGCGGCTACCCGGGGTATTCACCGCATTCCGTACTCGGCAGCTAAAGGTGGCATCAACGCGCTAACCGCATCGCTGGCATTTGAGTATGCCGAGTATGGTATCCGGGTAGTCGCCACGGCGCCTGGGGGTACCGAAGCCCCGCCAAGGAAAATTTCGCGAGGAACGCCTAAGCCAAGTAACGAGACAGAGCAGGCGTGGTTTCAGGCGCATATTGATCAGACCAAGCAGAGCTGTTTAATGAGCCGCTACGGCACCCTGGATGAAATGGTCGCGCCTATTCTATTCCTTGCGTCCGATGAGGCCAGCTATATAACCGGGAGCGTACTGCCCGTGGCAGGCGGAGATCTTGGCTAACAGTAGATGAAACCAATAAATCTAAATAAGCGTTAATTATAACTTTAAGCATAATAATCCCCCTGGAGAAAACCGTGAAACATATTGAGAAAGGCGTCAGCCTAAGGCATGCGCCCCGCGATTTCCTGCGCGACCTCAATGTCGATAACGCCAGTACTGGCCTAGTGGCGGGAATCTTAGGGCTCAGCGTAGGGGTCGTTCACATTAGCGCCGGCACCTCAGCCGGCCTCGACTCCTCCTTCATCATGATTTGGGTGATCAGCTACCTGATGATCAACGGTCTGTTCGGGCTATTTATGCCAGCCTACTACCGATTGCCGCTACCGATGGCCAACTCGATCCCCGGGGCGCTGATGTTCGCAGCGGTGATTCCTGTGATTGGCCTGGAGGCTGCATTAGGCGCAAGCTTGATTGCCGGAGTGATTACGTTGGTCGCTGGGGTGACTGGCGTGATGGGTATCGTTATGCGTTTGATACCGATGCCGATAGCGATGGGCATGGTGGGCGGTATGCTGCTTAGTTTTGGTCTCAATATGGTTAAGCCGTTGGAGAGCGCTATAGTGCCTGCCTCCATCATGATCCTGGCTTTCTTCATCTCCGCCCGCCTTTTTCGTAAAATTCCCCCTCTGGTTGTCGCGATGCTGGCAGGTATTCTCTATCTGACCGCGACTGGCGTTGACCTGTCAGGTATCGAGGCAACGGTTCGTTTCCCTGAGTTCATTCTCCCGGAATTCACGTTAGGCGCTTTCCTAACCTATGGTTTACCTCTAGCGATCATCTTGGTGGGTATGGAGACGCCTGCGGGCGTCGGCCTGGTGAAGGGAATGGGCTATAAAGAAGTGCCTGCTAATGCGATCACCGCAGTGGGCGGATTAGGCACCATGGTGTCGGCGTTTTTCAATCTGCACAGCACCTGTATTGCCGCCCCCATGACCGGTGTCTGCGCCTCACCGGAAGCCGGGGCTCATGATAAACGCTGGGTAGCGGCGGTGATTGCCGGGGCTATCTTTGTGGTTGCCGCCCCTTTCTACGGTTATGTGGTTAGCCTACTGGAAGCCACGCCGCGCTACTTTATCGCCATTATTGCCGGACTGGCACTTATGCGCGTGATCACCTCGTCAATGGCTATAGCCTTTTCAGGCAAGAAGCATGAGATAGGCGCGCTGTTTGCCTTTTTGATTGCTGCATCCGGAATTCAGATTCTTGGGATAGGCGCCACGTTCTGGGCATTAGTGCTGGGCGTGATTGTGTCGGCCATCTTTGAAACTAAAGACTTCGAGTTTATTTTTACCCGTGAAATAGCCAAAAAGAGCGGCTGATCACACGTATCTGCTTCCGCTTTACTCGTCGCTATCCTCCTTGACCCGCCTCTGCTTATGCAGGGCGGGTTTTTTTTCATTGTGCATCTGACTCTCCCTTTATCCTTTTGTCGTAAGTTGGGCGTAATGGCTACTACTTTTGAGAGGGGCAGATGAGTGTTCTGCCTCACAAAAACCACTTTATCGGTTTAAAGCCTGAGTTAATGAGGAGTTCAGCTGAAAGTTATTAGCATATTTAACATTAGTATTTTTTATTTTTTCTTTATAAATAGAAAGTTAGCTGTTTTTTCTGATTGTATTTAGGGAGGAAATATTCAACATAACTCCCCTCTGAGATACCTATCAAGTATGGAAAGGAACTCAAACGATATTGGTCTGGAAGTCACGGCATGGTCGATATTAGTGGCGAACATAAAAACAACTGTCGTCTTTAGGCCCTTGATAGGCACTTACTCCTCAAAACGTACTGCCACTATCGCCGGGCTCCAAGACAACAAGAAAACCAACGATAGGGTTTCACCATGACCGTGAAGATCTTCGACACCCCCGAAGTACAAGACTTCATCAAAACCGTTGCTGGCTTTGACCAGGCAGGCGGCAATGACCGCGCCAAGCAAATCGTCCATCGACTGGTCAGCGACCTGTTCAAGCTGATCGACGACTTCGATGTCACTGAAGAAGAGTACTGGGCGGGCGTTAACCTGCTCAATGCCCTGGGTAGCCAAACCCAGTTCGGGCTGCTCTCGCCAGGACTAGGGTTTGACCACTTTCTCGATATGCGTCAGGACGCGATCGATGCCGAAGCCAAGCGTACCGGCGGCACACCGCGCACCATCGAAGGCCCGCTCTACGTGGCTGGTGCCCCGGAAGCAGAAGGCTTTGCCCGTCTGGACGACGGCAGTGATCCCGATGCCGAGGTGATGTGGCTGACCGGCCAAGTGCGCGACGTGAACGGTACGCCGATTGCCGGTGCCAAGGTCGAGATCTGGCACGCCAACTCTAAAGGCTGCTACTCGTTCTTTGATCCCTCCCAGGACGAGTACAACATGCGCCGCACGATCTACGCAGACAGCGACGGCCGCTACACCGCGCGCAGCATTATTCCCTCCGGCTACGGCGTACCCGAAGGCGCTCCCACCGACGTGGTGCTCAAGTCCCTGGGCCGCCACGGCGAACGTCCGGCGCATATTCACTACTTCGTCTCCGCGCCAGGCCACCAGCATCTGACCACCCAGATCAACTTGGCGGGTGACCCCTACACCTATGACGACTTCGCCTTTGCCACCCGGGAAGAGCTGGTGGTGCCCGCCGAGCGCATTGAAGATCCGGCTGAGATCGCCAAGCGCGACCTGGACAGTCCGTTCTCCCACGTAGTGTTCGATGTGGAACTGGCTCCAACCGACGCCGCCGAGCTGCAAGTGCGTCACGCCCGCCCACGGGCCAAAGAAGACGAGCAGGATCTTGCCAGCCAACTCGCCGGTACTGCCAAGGTTTGATTGGCTGAGCGTCCTTCCGTTAGGAGCGTCGGAGGAGATCGAGTCGTGCAATTGAACAACGACTATATCCATCAGGTTATCGACGTGTATCACGTTTAATCGGCACTGATGTGACAGGGATGTCGCTGAGTTTGATAACGCCTTTGGCGATATTGGATAGCAAAACAAATTAACAACAACTGAACCCTGGTGAAAATATAATGAAAACATTTAAAAAGACCTCTCTTGCCACGCTCCTAAGCGCTACGGCCATGCTGTCAGCAGGCAGTGCCATCGCCAATGAAGATCCGGTGAAACTCGGTTTGATGCTCCCTTACTCAGGTACCTATACGGCACTTGGAGAAGCCATTACTAACGGCCTAAAGCTTGCCATTGAACAAGAGGGCGGTCAGCTAGGCGGTCGTGATGTGGAGTACGTTGAGCTTGATTCAGAGGCTGACCCCTCCAAAGCACCTCAGAACATGAGTCGTCTAGTTAACGGAGACGATGTTGACTTCGTCATTGGGCCCGTGCACTCAGGTGTAGCCATGGGCATGCTGAGAGTGGCTAAGCAGACGGGTGCTATAACAATTATTCCCAACGCGGGACTGGGTGCCGCTACTAATGAGTTGTGCATGCCGAACGTCTTCCGTACCTCCTTCAGTATGTGGCAAGACAGCTATCCCATGGGCAAAGTGGCCTACGATCAAGGGCATCGCAAAATTGTGACGATTACCTGGGACTATGCCGGTGGTAAAGAGGATCTGGCAGGTTTCGAGGAGGCGTTTACCGCTGAGGGCGGTGAAATCGTCGAGCAAATTTTAGTACCATTTCCCAGTACGGAATTTCAAAGTTACCTGACGCAAATTGCCAGTCTTGAGCCTGACGCGGTTTACACCTTCTTTGCGGGCGGTGGCGGTGTCAGCTTTGTTCGGGATTATGCCGCCGCCGGTCTAAAAGAGACCATTCCGCTGCTAGGGTCGGGCTTTCTTACCGAAGGCAATTTGGCAGCATTAGGCGATGCAGGCGAAGGCGTGATGACTACGCTGCACTATGCTGAGACCTTAGAAAATGATGCCAACCAATCCTTCCTTTCAGCCTACGAAAATGCCTACGGTGAAATGCCGGATACCTATGCCGTACAGGGTTACGATACGGGCATGATGTTAGTGCAAGCGCTCAATATATTAGGGGGCGATACCTCTGATCAAGAGCGCCTGATAGACGTATTAGCCAATGTTGAATTGGCAAGCCCTCGTGGGCCTTTAAGCTTCTCTGACTCCCACCACCCTATCCAAAATGTTTACCTTCGCGAGATCCGCGACGGCAAGCATGAAGTCGTTAGTATCGCCGCCGAGAATCTCGAAGTTCCCGATGAAGCCTGCCAGATGTAACGGCACCGCTACTCATTATGGGGCGGGTGTAGCCCGCCCCTCACTCTGATTCTCGGAGGGATCTTATGGATCTCGCATTTTTCAGCGTACAGCTACTTAATGGTTTGCAGTACGGTCTGCTGCTTTTTTTGATTGCCAGCGGTTTGACGTTGATTTTCGGCATTATGGGAATCATCAACCTGGCCCACGGCGCTATGTATATGATTGGCGCCTATTTGGCTTACGATCTGACCCTGCGCTTGGGCAATTTTTGGCTGGCCATTCTGGCGGCTATCCCCATCGCTATTGCACTGGGGCTCATCATTGAGCGGCTGTTTCTAGATACGCTCTATAAGCGTGATCACCTCTATCAAGTGCTGCTGACATTTGGACTGATTTTAGTGCTCAACGAGGCGCAGCGGATTATTTGGGGAGGGGATGTGCATCGTGTTGCGGTGCCCGCGCCGTTTGATGCCAGTATTCAACTGACCGACAACCTACAGTACTCGGTCTACCGACTCTTTGTGATGGGCGTCTGCCTAGCATTGGCTGGGGTGATCTATTGGGTGATGCGCCATACGCGGCTGGGCATCATCATTCGGGCCGGCGCGGTTAATCGTGACATGGTTGAAGGGTTGGGAATCAATGTGCGTACCCTCTTTACGCTCATCTTCAGCGTAGGTGTTGCGCTCACTGCCTTTGCAGGAATGATCGCCGCACCGCTCACCTCTATCGCGCCAGGCATGGGCGATAGCATTCTCATCACTTGCTTTGTCGTCGTCGTCATCGGCGGTATTGGTTCCATTAAAGGAGCCTTTTGGGGCGCCATCATCATTGGCATGGCCACCACCTTTGGGGCGGTACTCATCCCGAGCCTTGCCAGCATGGTGATCTACCTGATTATGGCAGCTGTATTGCTGGTGAAACCGCGCGGTCTTTTCGCGTGAGGAGAGTAAGCAATGTTACATAGATATCCCAAACGCGTTGCGTTCATCATGCTGGTATTAACGGCGTTAGTGGCTGCGTTTCCTCTATGGGGAGAAGCCGTATTCGGTAATCAGGCCAACTTCATGTTAGAGAAACTAACACTGATGTTAATCCTGGCACTGTTTGCCATGAGCCTGGATCTGTTAGTTGGCATCGTGGGCTTAGTCAGTCTGGGGCATGCGCTCTTCTTCGGTTTAGGCGCTTACACCCTGGCGTTAGCCAGCCCTGACTTTAGCCCTGCATCCATGTGGTGGATGCTGCCTCTTGTCATGGGCGTCTCTGCCTGTGTGGGGCTCGTGATAGGCATCTTAGTGATCCGCACTAAAGGCATCTTCTTCATCATGACAACCCTGGCGTTTGGCCAGATGCTTTACTACTTCATTAGCACATCCCAGTTCGCGGGAGGAACCGACGGTGTTTTTATTATGTTCCGACCGAGCTTGGCGTTAGGGGAGCGTACGCTGGTAGATCTTGATAACCCTTACAGCTTCTTTTACTTCTGTTTAGGGATGCTGCTTCTCGGCTACTTCTTTCTACGCTGGCTCACTCGCTCCTACTTTGGTCAAGTGCTCGACGGTATTCATGACAACGAGCACCGAATGCAGGCCTTAGGCTATGCCACTAGCGGCTACAAACTGGTGGCCTTTGTTATCGCTGGGGTGATGGCGGCGATTGCTGGCATGTTAGCGGCAATGCAGTACGGCTTCGCTAATCCGGCTCAGCTTGGCTGGCACACCTCGGGCGAAGTGCTAATGATGCTGATTTTAGGCGGCATGGGCACTATCTTTGGCCCCATTTTAGGCGCCTTCGCCTACGAAATGCTGCTCTATACCTACGAACACGCCACTACACACTGGCCCATCCTGATGGGGCTGACCATTATCGTTGCGGTACTGGTGCTTCCTCGCGGAATTGCAGGCTTGATTATCGCGCCGTCCAGGCATCGTAAGCGCCAAGTAGCCTCTGAAGTCACGTCAGAAAATGAGAAGACGTCGTTGGCTATCTCCGCTCAACCCGTTACCCCACGCAAGGAGAGCTAAACCATGAGTGACGACATTATCTTAGCTACCCACGGTTTGACCCGGCGCTTTGGTGGGTTAGTGGCGGTTAACGAGGTGGACTTTGATGTTAAGTCCCATGAGATCCACGCCATTTTAGGCCCCAATGGCGCGGGTAAGAGTACGCTGATCAACCTGCTCTCTGGCGAGATTCCTCCTTCTGAAGGTCAGGTGCTCTATCGCGGTCAGCCGATCCAGGGTAAAAGCGCTCGGCAGACTGCCCGCCAGGGCATTGGCCGTAGCCACCAGAAAACCAATATATTCCCACGCCTCAACTGCCTGCAGAACTGCGAACTAGCGGCGCGTATTCACATGGGTGGTGTGTTTGGCAGCTGGCGTTCGCGACAAACCGCCCGGAAGGTGAACGATCGCGCTCAGGAGGTGCTGGATACCTGCCAATTGAGCCACCGTACGCATACGAAAGCCTCAGATATGAGCTATGGCGAACAGCGCCAACTGCAGATCGCGATGGTGTTGGCGACATCACCTTCGCTGATGCTGCTCGACGAGCCGATGGCGGGTATGGGGCGTGAAGAGACCGCTCAAGTCACCGAGCTGCTCGCCAGTTTGACGGATCGCTACACCCTTGTACTGATTGAACACGACATGGATTCGGTCTTCCGCTTGGCTGACCGCATTACCGTCATGGTCGATGGCTGCGTGTTGGAGAGCGGCCCGACCGAGCAGATACGCACCAGCGAAAAGGTACGCGATGTCTACCTGGGGCGTCATGAAGAGGGGGCCGCGGCATGAGCTCAGAACAAGCCAATACGCCATTGATTGATGCCCGAGGGCTGCACACCTACTACGGTGAGAGCCATATTTTGCATGGGGTGGATTTGACCCTGATGCCTGGTGAGACGCTGAGTCTGCTGGGCCGCAACGGTATGGGCAAGACAACTACGCTGAAGTCGATACTGGGGTTCGTCCCACCGCGGCGCGGCGAGGTGTTTATTAAGGGCGTCTCGGCTACCAAGCGACGCCCCTGGCAACTGATTCGCCAAGGGATTGGCTACGTGCCGGAGGGGCGCGGTATTTTTCCAGGCGTCAGTGTGCGTGAGCATCTGATTATGGCCGCACGCCCAAATGAGCAGGGAGAGTCTCCTTGGACGCTGGAGCGCGTTCTGGATACATTTCCGCGCTTGGGCCAACGTATCAATCACGATGGCTCTTTTCTCTCAGGCGGCGAACAGCAGATGCTTTCTATTGGACGCGCGCTGACGACCAACCCCGATCTGATGATTCTTGACGAGGCGACCGAAGGGCTCGCGCCGCTGATCCGCGATGAAATCTGGAAGATTATCGGTGAGATCAAAGCGACCGGTATTTCTACCATTATCGTCGATAAAAATATCGATAACCTTCTGAAGATAGCAGAAAAGCACCTGCTACTGGTCAAGGGAGAAGTGGTCTACAGCGGCGATTCCCAAGGGCTAAAAGATAACCCTACAATTCTTGAAACCCACCTCGGCGTTGCTTGAAACGGCTCCGGCAAGGAGATGCTTGCCGGAGCCGTTGGCTACTCGTTAAATACTGACACGGGGAAGTGTGTTGCATGCAATTTCACAAGCAATTGCAAAAGCTATCTCAAAAAGACCTATTGATGTCGATTCCGGCGATCACAGCTGGATTTGTGGCAGTGCTGGTCTCTTATTCCGGTCCTCTCGCCATCTTTTTCCAGGCGGCCCAAAGTGCCGAAATATCGAATGCGATGATGACATCGTGGGTCTGGGCCATTTCTATCGGTGCCGCAGTCTCGGGTATTTTGTTAAGTCTATGGCTGAAGGTGCCGGTAGTGACCGCTTGGTCAGCGCCTGGCACGGCACTATTAGTGACCCTGTTCCCAGGGCTGTCACTCAATGAAGCAGTGGGGGCCTATTTGACTGCAGCGGTGATCATTTTTGTGATCGGTGTTACGGGCTCCTTTGACCGAATTATTCAGATGATTCCACCAGGCATTGCTAGCGCGATGATGGCGGGCATTCTCTTCCAGTTTGGTGTGGGCGTCTTCGTCTCATTGGAGAGCGTGCCAGCACTGGCGATTGGTATGATTATCGCTTATCTCGTCTTTAAGCGGTTAACTCCCCGCTACAGTCTGGTGCTGCTATTAGTGGTTGGCGTCATGTTGGCTGTCTTTTTAGAAGGTGCAAGTTTAGAAGGCGTTTCAGTCCAGCTTGCCGAACCACAGTTTATCCGCCCAGAGTGGACCTGGAACGCTACCTTGAGCCTAGCCATCCCGCTGGTACTCGTCAGTCTCACCGGTCAGTTTCTGCCGGGCATGGCGATCATGCGCAGTTCCGGATATAGCACGGCGGCCAAGCCAATTGTCACCGTGGCGAGTTTAACGTCTTTTTTTACTGCCTTTTTTGGGGGTATTACCACGGTGATCGCAGCGATTACCGCGGCAATCTGTACCAGTAAGGAAGCCCACGAAGATCCCAACAAGCGCTATATAGCGGGGGTAGCGAATGGAGTTTTCTACCTGATTGGTGGCATCTTTGCGGGCACTATTGTGTCTCTATTCACCTCGTTGCCGGGGGAGTTTGTGGCGGTGCTTGCAGGGCTCGCGCTTATTGGTGCTATTGCCAGCAACATCAGTGCGTTTGCTGTCGAAAAGAGCCATCTGGAAGCCTCTGTCATTACCTTTATTGCCACCGCATCGGGCGTTAGCTTTTTAGGCTTAGGCTCCGCCTTTTGGGGAGTGGTCGTTGGGGCGCTTGCTTACAATCTACTGCATCGACACTTCGAACCGAACCGTTAGGGGTAGCGGCCAGAGCGACGATTCTCAACAAGTACTTCTAAAATAGCATTGGCTTCCTGCATTAGCGGGGAGGGTTTTTCGCCTCGTCGACGGCTGCAGACAACGGGTGATGTAATTGACTTATCAGCCAAGGGCACATAGCAAATGCCATCGCGTTGGACACGCTTTACCTGTTCCGGAACCAGCGTAATGCCAATGCCGGAAGCGACAAGGCTAAGCGCCGTTTGAACCTCGTTGGCTTCCTGCACAACTTCGACCTTTAATCCTTGGCGGCGGAAAATACCCAGCACCATATCTGCTAGGCTAGGGCGTGGCTTAGCGGGAAAGAGAATGAGTGGATAGCGGGCAAGTTCCTCGCAGGAAGGGGTAGTGCCCTCTAGTGGATGACCGCTCGAAAGGGCGGCAATGAGTGGTTCATCGAAGAGAATCTCCTGCTCGACATCGGGATCATCAATGCGTAGGCGTCCGAACCCCATATCGATACGGCCCGCTTTGAGTGCCTGAATTTGTTGTACCGTTGTCAGCTCTGCCAGCGAGAGCTCAACATTATCCATACGGCGTAAATCACGCACGAGCATTGGGAGCTGTCCATAAAACACGGAGGGTACAAAACCAATGCCAAATAGTGCACGTTTGCTACGTGCCATGTGTCGAGTGGCATCAATGGTGACTTCCACTTTCTCTAAAATCTGCAGAGCGTGCTGCTGAAAAAACACACCTGAAGGTGTTAGGCGCAATCCTCTTGAGCTCCGTTCAAACAGCTCAGCTCCCACCTCTTGTTCTAATTGTTTGATTTGACGGGAAAGAGGCGGTTGAGACATATGCAACCGTTCAGCCGCACAGGTAAAGTTAAGCTCTTCAGCGACAACGCAGAAGTACCTCAGGTGGCGTAGTTCCATGATACCTCCAAGGTATGAGCGGCTACTTAAACAATATTGGCTTTACCATTCGGTTGCTACCAAGCTGGCGATGCTCTTCACGAACTCAGACAACGTTTAAACCAGCTTAACCAAGGGCTACAACGCTACCAGCATTTAAACGTTTAAAAGCAAAATATCGACTACGACTTTAGTAATGAACGGTAGAATAAAAGAGGGATAAACCAGTCATGTATGCGCGTATTTTAGTTCCTGTCGATGGCTCTGAGAGCGCTAAACAAGCTTTGAAGGTGGCTTGTAAGCTGCTGGATAGAGAAGGTTCAACGCTCTACTTATTACATGTACCTGAAACGCTTGCCTATGCGACCACACTGGTATGGGGTATTGGTGCTATTGATGCTGGCACTACGCTTACTGAGCGCGAGAAGGTGGGTGAACAGCTACTGGCCCAGGCGGTGAATTCCGCGCAGGCAGAGGGCGCTAAGCACATTGAAGAGTTGCTGATGCAAGGTGACCCAGCCCGCATCATTATAGAGGCCGCCAACGCCAATAATGTCGATACCATTGTAATGGGAAGCCGAGGGTTAAGCGACTTGGCGGGGGTGGTGATTGGCAGCGTATCGCACAAAGTGGGCCATTCAGCCAAGTGTCCCGTGATTACGGTGAGTCAATAAAAAGCAACGTCGATATCTGCCCGCACCTCTCCCAATATAGTTTTCAACCTGAATAAATTTACTTGCCGCCTAACGCACCCTAGCCCATGCTTTTAGCAAGAAGCCATAACCTCGTGTATTGGCTAAAACGAAACGTCAGGACGTTTGAAAATGGCAAAGATTCTTCAGGAGTTTCGCGAGTTCGCGGTTAAAGGCAATGTGATCGATATGGCGGTGGGGATCATTATCGGTGGGGCGTTTACGCTGATTGTGCAGAGCCTGGTGGCGGATGTGATGAATCCGCTGATTGGCTTGCTGGTGGGCGGTGTGGATTTTTCCAACCTGTTTGTAGTGTTACGCCAAGGGGCGGTGGGTGGCCCTTATGCGACGCTGGCGGATGCCCAGGCCGCAGGGGCGGTAACGCTAAACCTCGGGCTTTTTATCAATGCGGTGGTCAGCTTTACGATTGTCGCCTTCGTGGTCTTCTTATTAGTACGCACCATTAACCGATTAAAGCGCGAAGAGGCGGTAGCGCCTGTGAGTCCTACGGAGCAGCCGTGCCCTTACTGCTTAATGGTAGTGCCGATCAAAGCCACCCGCTGTGGTCACTGCACGGCAATGCTGGATCGGCCAGTGGAGGCTGAAGCGCCGGTTGAAGCTACCTCTGCGCCACCACCAATGCCACCTGCCAAACCTTAGCCACTAAAAAGGGCGCCTATGAAGGCGCCCTTGAGCGGTATAGCAGAAGCGCCACTACGCGCTTTTTTTAATGGTTTTACTGTCTTTTTGCTTACTGTCAGGCTTCTTGCTGTCGTTGGCATCGCTGGGTTGCGGTAGCGACGGCAGTGATTTAGCCAGCATTTCGACACTGTGACGGTAGTAGAGCTGACTCTTATTATGTTCGCCCAGGCTGGCATAGAGGCGCGCAAGCTCAGCACACACTTCGCCATTGGGGCGCTGACGCTGGCTGGCTTCAAAGTACTCCAACGCCTTTTGCCACTGGCCGATGCGCAGCGAGAGACGGCCGCAAGCGAGTAGCAGCTCTGGGTCGTTAGGGCGCTCCTGCAGCCACTTTTCGGCTTTAACGAGTTGGCGAGCAGCGTCCACGTTCAGCAGGCCGTAGCGTTTCACCAAACGCGCGTCCCAATGGTGATCCAGGGAGTGGTTGAGCAAGCGCTCGGCAATCGGCTCTTCGTTGGCTTGAATCAGCGCTTCGCTGTACAGCACGATCAGCTCGGTATTGCCGCGCAGGTAGTCGGGCATATCAGCCCAAAGGCCACGCACCCGCTCAATGTTGGTGGGGTTTTGCGCTTCAAACACGATCAGCTCGCGGTAGGCTTTAAACTCCAACTGCTCACGCTCTTGCTGGGTGATGAGCTTCTGCGCCGCCAAGCGTGGAATCAAACGCCGTAAGCCTTCCCAATCGTTGACGCTTAAATGCACCTGTTTGAGTAGTTTGAGCACCTGCGGGTGGTTGGAGAGCTTCTTATCGAGGCGATTAAGAATCGCCAGCGCTTCTTCCGGCTGCTGGCGCTCAATCATCATTTGCGCCTGCATCAAGCCAACGGCCGTATCGGCTCCGTCGGTGGTTAGCTGCGCCTGATTCAGGTGCTCCTGGGATTTCACGTGGTGGCCCTGGTAATGGGCCGCCAGCGCGGCGGATAGGTAGTTGACCAGCGGTGTGCTGGAGTCATCGGCGGCGTTAACCAGGGTTTTTTCGGCTTTTTTCCAGCGTCCTTCGGTCAGTGCTACCAGGCCACGCACGGTGCGCTGCATGGCGCGACGGTTACGGGCGCGGCTGTTCCAGCTACGAAAACGCCCCATGGGGCGAATAATGCCGCTGAGCAAACGCAATACAAAGTGTAGAACGATAAAGGCGGCAAACAGCAGCACCAGACCAAACCAGAAGGAGGTTTGGATGGAGGAGTCGCCCACGCGGATCAGCCAATAGCCGGGCACCGACATCATCAGGTGCCCAAACAGGGCTCCGACGGCGAGGCCTGCGACAATCAGGAGAACAAGCTTTCTCATGATTCACCTCCGCTTTGGCCACGCGTCTCATAGCGGTTGTCGATAAAACGAGCAAGTGCCTGCTGTGAAGCGCTGATATCGGGCAGCTCGGGTTTTACCTCTGCTTGCTTGAGCTCTTCAAGGCGCGTAATAACGCTTTGGGTCTCTTCACGAGTGGTGTCGTAGTAGTCGTTCAGCAGCTGTAGCGCTTTGTCGATGCTGGCGTCATAAAGCTCTTTCTCTTCGTTGAGCAGGGCCAACTGCGTCTGCTCCAGCACTAAGCGCAGACTCTGGCGCAGGTAAGACTCTTGCTCCGGAGTAATCAGCGCTTCCAGTGCTTCATCGTGATGGCGAACCACTACCAGGTCTTTAAGCTCTTCACCGAAGCGCGCCAGCTGGCGCTGGAAAGTGCCGGTCGGCGGCTCTTCGATGCTGGAGGTTACCGCTTGCTCCTCAATTTCTTGAGAGAGTCGCAGAGAGGAGATGCGTTCCTGCTGGGCATTGAGCGCTAAGTAAAGGCCGGTACGATCCACCTGGGGCACGGCGTCCAGAGCGGCTAGCTCATTGGCAATTGCTTCGCGTACGGGAGTCAACGCTGGGTTATCAGCATCAACTAGACGCGCATCGGCGGTACGTAGCAGTGCAGCAGCGCCGTCAACGTCGCCTTCCAGCTGTAAACGCTGATTGGCCAGACGCAGCAGGTAGGCTGCTTCGGCATGCAGCCACTCACGCTCGTCGGTGTCCTGCTCTTGAGAGAGCTGATCCAGCACTTGGCCCAGGGTCTCATCGACGTCGCTGCGGTAGCTGTCAAATTCATCACGCAGGTCACTCAGTGTGCTCTGCAGCGCTTCATCGCGCTCGGCTTCGCCGCTATCAATGCGTGACTCGAGGTCGCTAACCGTTTGCTGTGAGGCGCTCCCCTCAGCCTGCTGTGCGACTTCGTCGAGGCGTTGCTGCTGGCTCTCCAGGCGTTGCCAGCCCTGCCAGGCGATAAACGCCAAGGCAATTGCCAGGATAATTACCAGGGCAATTGCGAGGCCGCCGCTTTTGCCCCCACCGCTTTGGCCGTTACCGCTGCCTTTGTGGCCGGTGGGCGGCGTAGTGCCCGCCGATGACTTGCCGCTGGTCGGCTTTGACGAGGCGGCGCTTGACGATGGCGAACTAGAAGCCGACCCGCTTGAGGAAGATGGGCTGGGTTGAGCGGCGCTCTGGGAAGGTGAGGCTGCGCTGCTGGATGTGGTATCTGTCGATTTAGCTGTGCTGGTAGTGCTGCTAGCAGCGGTTGAACTCGCAGTGGGCGAGCCCTTTCCACGCCGCCGCGACCGACTATTTTTAGCACCACTCTGAGCAGGTGTTGTAGAGCTCGGCGGTGTGTTCGGCGTGCTGGGCTCAGTCGCGTCGGTCGTGGAAGCTGCTTTGTCGGTCGTTTTAGGGACGCCTTGAGAGGCATCGGCGGACGTCGGTTGTACATCGTCCTGATCGTTTACTTGTTTGCTCATGTGTCGCTAGCCCTTAGTAAGTTCCTTGATCGACATCGGCACCCTGTGGGTCGCAGGTCTCCAACGCCGCTATCAACGCAGCTGGCGTAGCTCCGGACGCCACCTTGAGGTCACGAAAACCCAGTATGCCAGCCAGTGTAGCCAAACGGCGACTGGAAACGATTAGCGGTTGGTTCAAGGCCGCCTGATGGCACCATTTTGCCAGATGTTCCAGCAGTTCGCTGCTGGTGACGATCAACGCCCGGTAATTACCTGAATAAAGACGCGTTTGCAGAGCGGGCGCAAGAGGGTGATAGATGCGGCGATACACCGCCACACGAGTCACCTGTGCCCCCCGCTCGGCAAGCTTTTCAGCAAGCAGCGGGCGGCCACCTTCCCCCGCCACCAGTAGAATACGCTGGTTCGCTAACTGCTGTAACGAGGCAAGCGCCAGCAGTGCTTCGCTGGTATCTTCGCCGGCACTCTGCGCAGGCACATGCACGCGGACACCCAACTGATCATAAAGCGTCGCCGCGGTGGCGCTGCCAACGCTGTAGTAGTCAATGCCAATAGGCAGCTGCGGCCAGAAGCGATCCAACGCTTCGCTTAAGCAAGTGGCTGCAAAGGGGCTTATGACGATTATCTTATGGTACTGATCAATATCCAGCCAGATACGTCGCATTTCGGGACTTTCTGGCAAGGCTTCGAGTTGCATCACGTTAAGTGATTCAACGCTCTCGCCTCGTTCGCGAAGCGCAGCGGCGAGCGCTTCACCGCGCTCGCCTGGGCGGCAGATCAATACCGGTTGGCTCATAGGGTGCGGCCGTAAACCTCAGCCAAAATATCGCCGGCGCCCTGATCAAGCAGCTCTTCGGCAATCCGGATGCCCAGCGCTTCCGGCTCATGCATCGAACCACGCCCTTCGGCGCGGAGTACTTCAGTCCCTTCAGGATTGCCGACTAAGCCGCGTAGCCAAAGAGTTTCATTAGCGGTGTCCAGTACCGCGTGGCCTGCAATGGGTACCTGACAGCCGCCCTCTAAACGCGTGTTCATGGCTCTTTCGGCACGCACGCGTGTCGCGGTATCTGCGTCATCCAGCGGGGCCAGCAAGGCAATCAGCTCTGGATCATGCAGGCGGCACTCAATGCCTAAGGCGCCCTGGCCGCAGGCGGGTAAGCACACTTCCGGCGGCAGTGCCTGGGCAATCCGCTCATCCAAGCCCAACCGCTTAAGGCCAGAGGTCGCCAGGATGATGGCGTCGAATTCCCCCGCGTCTAATTTGCCTAGTCGCGTTTGCACGTTGCCGCGCAGATTAAGAATTTGCAGGTCGGGGCGGGCTTCACGCATCTGCAGCCCACGGCGCAGACTGGCAGTGCCAATCCGTGCCCCTTCGGGAAGCTCATCAATGCTAGAGTAGTGGTTGGATACAAACGCATCGGTAGGGTCGGCGCCCTCGAGAATGACCGATAGCCCCAATCCTTCGGGGAAGTGCATGGGAACATCTTTCATCGAATGGACGGCAATATCGGCGCGGCCATCGAGCATGGCGTCTTCCAACTCTTTCACGAACAACCCTTTACCGCCAATTTTAGAAAGCGGCGTATCAAGAATTTTGTCGCCCTTGGTAGACAGTGCCACAAGCTCGACCTCAAGGCCGTCGTGGGCCGCCATTAAGCGGTCGCGAACGTACTCAGCCTGCCACATGGCCAATTGGCTTTTACGCGTGGCAATGCGCAGTTTGGTGATTGATAGCACGTTATTCTCCCTATACCGCAGACACGGCGAGTCAAGCTATGATAGGTGTCATCATAAAGCACCGAACGCCACAGTAAAAATAACGGAGCTCATTATGCTCCCCTCACGTGTTTTATTCGCTCTCTAGGAAACCCTATGTCCTTAGTGTTACCCCACGGCCAGCTTGACCAGTTTTTCCTGCTTTCACGGGATCTGTTCTGCTGTATCGACTTTGAAGGCACGCTGTTGCAAGTCAATCCAGCCTTCGAAACGCTGCTGGGGTATTCGTCCGAAGAATTGATCGGGCGTGCCTGCGGCGTCGTTATAGATCCCCTTGACCATCCCGTGATCGAGGGAGCTTTACAGCGACTGCATCAAGGCGAAAAGATCACTCCCTTCGAGGTGCGCGCTGTTTCCGCAACCGGCAAGCAGCACTGGCTGGAAGTCACTGCTTCATTTGGGGAGGGCGTGATTTACGTAATTGCCCGGGTAATTACGCGGCGTAAGGCTGCCGATGAGCAACTGCTGCGCAACCAACGGCTGTTTAAAATTGCCGGTGAAACCGCGCTGATTGGTGGTTGGTTTGTCGATATGACGGATGGCAAGCCAATTTGGTCGGACGAGCTTAGCCAGATTCATGGCATGCCCGCTGGTTTTCAGCCCAGCGTTGAGGAGGCGTTTTCCTTCTATGCACCTGAGTCACGGGAACGCCTGATGGCGGCATTCAATGCTTGCTGTGAGGACGGCATTAGTTTTGATGATGAGTTTGAGGTGATTACCCGCCAAGGTGAGCATCTTTGGGTGCGGGCGATTGGTAAAGCGGTGCGTGATGACGAGGGCCGCATTATTCAGGTACAGGGGGCGTCCCAGGATATTACCGAGCAAAAGCAACTGCGCGAAAACCTCACACAGCTTGCGCACCGGCTCACAATGACGCTGGATAGCATCACCGACAGTTTTTTTACCCTCGATACAGAGTGGCGTTTTACTTACGTTAACCGGGAGGCAGAGCGTATTTTGAAGCGCCCCGGGGGTGAGTTGCTAGGGCAGCCTATTTGGCAGAGCTTTCCCGACGCCGAGGGCAGCAGGTTTCAAAAAGAGTATCAGCGCGCCGCGAGCGAACAAGTAGCAGTGCATTTTGAAGCTTTCAATCCTCGGCTCAATAGTTGGCTTGAGGTGCACGTCTACCCTTCGACTGAGGGGCTTGCGGTCTATTTCCGCGATATTAACGAACGTAAAGCGACCGAGCATCAGCTCACACTGCTGGAGCGAAGCGTTGAATCAAGCACCAACGGGGTAGTGATTGTAGATGCCCAGCGCAGCGACTTGCCTATGGTCTACGTTAACGCCGCCTTTGAGCGTATTACCGGCTATTCGCGTAGCCAGGCACTGGGGCGCAACTGTCGTTTTCTGCAGGGTGAAGAGACTGATCCCGCCACTATCAAGCAGCTAAAGTCAGGGATTGCCGAGCAGCGTGAAGTACACGTGGTGATCCGTAACTATCGGCGCGATGGTACGGTTTTTTGGAATGATCTGTACATTTCACCCGTTCTCGATGAGAACGGCCAGGTGACCCACTTTATTGGCGTCCAGAACGATATATCGGAGCAGCGCGAATATCAGGCCCAGCTCGCCCACAACGCCCACCATGATGCGCTGACGGGGCTGCCCAACCGCCTGCTGCTAGTTCAGCGTTTGGAAGAGGGGTGCGTGGTGGCGCGCCGCTATCAGCGCTACATAGCCGTGCTGTTTATTGACCTGGACGATTTCAAACCGATCAACGATACCCTGGGTCATGAAGTGGGCGACTTTATTTTAGTCGAGGTCGCCAAGCGGCTGGAAAATGAACTGCGCCCCTGGGACACCGTGGCGCGCTTTGGTAGCGATGAGTTCGTTGTGCTGCTGCCGGATCTGGCCCACCAAGATGACGTGATACAAGTTGTCGAACGAGTGCTTCAGGGCCTTTCGCCCCCTTACTGGTACCGCGGCAGTGAACTGCGCATCACCGCCAGTATCGGCATTGCCATCAATGACGGCCGTATGAAAAAACCCCACCAGCTTATTCAGCAGGCGGATTTGGCCATGTATAAAGCCAAACGGCGCGGGCGTAATACCTACCACTGGTATACCGAAGACTTGAATCGCAAGGTGAGCGAACGGGTCAGCTTACGCAGCGCGCTACAGCAAGCCATTGAGCAGCAGCAGTTTGAGCTTCATTACCAGCCGCAGATTCATGCGCCAAGCGGTCGCGTGGTGGGGGTTGAGGCGCTGATCCGCTGGCAGCACCCTGAGCGCGGCAATATTCCGCCCTCTGATTTTATCAGCCTTGCCGAAGATACTGGTCAGATCATTCCCATCAGCGAGTGGGTGTTGGCTACCGCCTGTCGCGATGCCCATCAGCTCAATAGCCTGGGACTGGGCGAGATCACCATGGCGGTCAATATCTCGCCGATGCAGTTTCAACGCCCTGGCTTCCTCGCCTCCATTGAGCAGGTGCTGGAGAGCAGCAGACTAACGCCTTTGCTGTTAGAGCTGGAGCTTACCGAGGGAGTGCTAATGGACAGCGCCGAGCAAGCGATCCAGGCGTTAAGAAATCTACGAGCGCTGGGAGTCCAGATTGCGCTAGACGATTTTGGCACTGGCTTCTCCAGCCTAAGCTACTTAAAGCGACTACCGATTAATCGCATCAAGATTGACCGCTCCTTTGTGCGCGATGTGATTTCTGACCGGTACGATGCCGCCATTATCGACGGCGTGGTCGCTATGGCGGGAAAAATGGGGCTCGAAGTGCTGGTCGAGGGCGTAGAGACGGCAGAGCAGTTTGGCTATCTTCAACAGCGCCACTGCGACTATTTTCAGGGTTTCTACTTTGCCCGTCCGATGCTCCTAGATGAACTACGCGAATTTCTACACAAACCGGCTGCGGTCATAACGTCACGCTCTTAGCCTCCGCATAAATAAAAACGGCGTGCCGCTGACCGGGGCGACTCTGGTACACTTTCTGCTAACGACTCCTTTGTTTTGCTAGCAGGATATATCTTCGATGAGCCAAGCCACGAATCAGTCTTGGGGCGGTCGCTTTAGCGAGCCCACCGATGCTTTTGTTGCACGCTTCACCGCGTCAGTTAATTTCGACCAGCGCCTGGCCCCCCAGGACATCCAGGGCTCCATCGCCCACGCCACTATGCTGGCTAGGGTCGGCGTGCTCACCGATGACGAGCGCGATGCGATTATTAACGGCCTGAACGAGATACAGGGCGAAATCGAGCGCGGTGAATTTAACTGGTCGGTGCCGCTTGAAGATGTGCATATGAACATCGAAGCGCGGCTGACCGAAAAGATCGGCATTACCGGCAAAAAGCTCCACACTGGACGCTCGCGTAACGATCAGGTGGCCACCGATATCCGCCTGTTTATGCGCGATGAGATCGACGTTATCGAAGTGGAGCTGAAACGTCTGCGCGAAGGCATGATCGAGCTGGCTGACCGTGAAGCCGAGACCATTATGCCCGGCTTTACCCATCTGCAAACCGCCCAGCCGGTCACCTTTGGTCATCATATTCTGGCTTGGCAGGAGATGCTGGCTCGCGACCATGAGCGCCTGCTGGACTGCCGCAAGCGCGTCAACGTCATGCCGCTGGGTGCTGCTGCACTGGCGGGGACTACCTATCCCATCGACCGCCACGTGGCGGCGGAACTGTTAGGCTTTGACCGCCCCACGGAGAACTCCCTGGACGCTGTCTCGGATCGTGACTTCGCTATCGAATTCACCAGCTTTGCCAGCATCCTATTGATGCACCTGTCGCGCATGAGCGAAGAGCTGGTGCTGTGGACCAGCGCCCAGTTTAACTTTATCGACCTGCCCGACCGTTTTGCACCGGCTCATCCATTATGCCGCAGAAGAAAAACCCTGACGTGCCGGAACTGGTGCGCGGCAAAACCGGTCGCGTGTACGGCCACCTGATGTCGCTGTTAACGCTGATGAAATCGCAGCCGCTGGCCTACAACAAAGACAACCAGGAAGATAAAGAGCCGCTGTTCGATGCCGTGGATACCGTGCGCGACTGCCTGAAAGCCTTCGCCGATATGGTGCCCGCTATTGAGCCCAAAAAAGCCAGTATGTATGAAGCAGCGCGGCGTGGTTTCTCTACCGCCACGGACTTGGCCGACTACCTGGTGCGCAAGGGTGTGGCCTTCCGCGACGCCCACGAAATCGTCGGCCAGTCGGTGGCTTATGGCCTAAAAAGCGAAAAAGACCTGTCTGAAATGAGCCTGGAGGAGCTTCAGCAGTTCTCCGCTACCATCGAGCAGGACGTCTTCGAGGTATTAACCCTGGAAGGCTCGGTCGCCGCCCGGAACCATATTGGTGGCACAGCACCCAACCAGGTGCGGGCAGCTGCCCAGCGAGCGCGAGAGGCACTGATTGCACTCAAGGCGGGCGCATGAAAACGCTGGCAATCATCGCTCTTTCGGCGTTGCTGTTAACTGCGGTTGTTGGCTGTGGGCAAAAAGGGCCGCTTTATCTGCCGGACGATGCACCTGCTGACGAGCAATCTACCCAGTCGTCTGACCAGCCCTCTGAATAGATAGCTGCAGGCCCAGGAGAAGGGGAGAGCACCATGGACTATTTTAATTACCGCGATGGCGTGCTGTACGCCGAAGATGTGCCGCTGTCACGCATTGCCGACGAGTACGGCACACCCTGCTACGTCTACTCAAAAGCCACTTTCGAGCGTCACTTTCGTGCCTATACCGAAGCACTGGGTGGCCACCCGCACCTGATCTGTTACGCGGTAAAGGCCAACTCCAACCTGGCGGTGCTGGGACTGCTGGCCAAGCTGGGTGCGGGGTTCGATATCGTTTCCATCGGCGAGCTTGAGCGGGTGCTCAAGGCGGGGGGCGATCCGCAAAAAGTGGTCTTTTCCGGGGTTGCCAAACAGCCCCATGAAATGGCCCGTGCGCTGGAAGTGGGGATTAAGTGCTTTAACGTTGAGTCGCGCCCTGAGCTCGAACGCTTGAATCGCGTCGCTGGCGAGCTGGGTAGAGTGGCGCCGGTCTCGTTGCGGGTTAATCCGGACGTGGATGCGGGTACTCATCCGTATATCTCCACCGGTTTGAAGGATAACAAGTTTGGTATTCCGGTGGGTGAAGCGCTGGCGGTTTATGAGCTGGCCGCAAGCCTGCCCAATGTGCAAGTGAAGGGGCTCGACTGCCACATCGGTTCCCAGCTTACTGAAACGGCGCCGTTTTGGATGCCCTTGAACGCTTGTTGGTACTTATGGAGCGGCTGCGCGAGCGGGGCATCGAAATCGAGCATCTCGATTTAGGCGGTGGTTTAGGCGTGCCATATCGTGACGAAAAGCCGCCCCAGCCGTTCGATTACGCCAGCCAACTGCTGGCGCGGCTCTCGCGCTGGGAGGGCGGCGAGCAGTTGACGCTGCTGTTCGAGCCAGGCCGTTCGATAGCCGCCAATGCGGGTGTTATGCTCACTCGGGTGGAGTTCTTAAAGCCCGGAGAGACCAAAAACTTTGCCATTGTCGATGCGGCCATGAATGACCTGATTCGTCCGGCGCTGTACCAGGCTTGGCAGGCGATTGTGTCGGTGGATACCCGCCAATCCCGGGAGAGTGCCTTCTACGACGTGGTGGGCCCGGTTTGCGAAACCGGTGACTTTCTGGGCAAAGAGCGCGAGCTGGCCATTGCCGAAGGTGATCTGCTGGCGGTGCGCTCGGCGGGAGCCTATGGGTTTGTCATGGCCTCGAACTACAACAGCCGCCCTCGTGCCGCCGAGCTAATGGTCGATGGCGACAACTGCCACGTGGTACGCGCACGGGAAACCGTCGCCAGTCTGTGGGCGGGCGAAGCGCTGCTACCCGAAGGGGGGCGCTGATGCTGTTACACTTCACCAAAATGCATGGCCTGGGCAATGACTTCGTCATGGTGGATCTGGTCACTCAGCGCGCACGGCTGGACGAAGCTCAAATCCGAGCACTGGCAGATCGGCGTTTCGGTATTGGCTTTGATCAGCTGTTAGTGGTCGAGCCTCCCCGCGATCCGGAGATGGATTTTCGCTACCGCATTTACAATGCCGATGGCAGTGAAGTGGAGAACTGCGGCAATGGCGCGCGCTGTTTTGCCCGCTTCGTGCGCGATCAGCGGCTAACCCATAAGCATGAAATTCATGTGGAAACCGCCGGTGGCCCCTTGGTGCTAACCGTTCAGCACGACGGCATGGTGCGGGTGGATATGGGCCGGCCACGGTTTAGTCCTCTGGCGCTGCCGTTCGATGCCCCTGGGGATCAACCATTGCATCAGCTCGAAGTGGGGGATGAAACGCTGCAGATTGGCGTGGTCTCCATGGGCAATCCTCATGCGGTGCTGCAGGTCGACAGCGTGGACGACGCCCCGGTCGAACGCCTTGGGCCATTGGTAGAGGCGCATCCCCGTTTCCCTAAGCGTGTTAACGTAGGCTTTATGCAGGTACTCTCGCCAAGTGAAATTCGCTTGCGCGTTTATGAGCGCGGCAGCGGCGAAACGCTGGCCTGCGGCACAGGTGCCTGCGCCGCAGTGGCCAGCGGCATTCGCCAGGGGCTGCTGAAAAGCCCGGTAAAAGTCCATTTACCCGGTGGAGAGCTCAGCATTGAGTGGCCTGACCCAGAAGGGGCGCTAACGATGGTGGGGCCCGCTACACGCGTTTTCGATGGCCGCGTAGCACTTAATTAATTCGAGGAGAACGGCGATGTCACAAGCCCCCGAACCCCGCAAAACGCTCGAGCCTGATCAAGTGGCGTTCTGGCTGGCGCGCCATCCCGATTTTTTCGTCGGCCGTGAAGGGCTGCTTCAGCAGTTACAGGTGCCTCACCCGCATATCGACGGGGCGGTATCGCTGCTAGAGCGCCTGGTGCTGGATCTGCGTAAGCGTGCGGAAACCGCCGAGGGTCGCCTTGAACACCTGCTGGAGACCGCTCGCCATAACGAGTCCCAGTACCGTCGGCTGCGGGAAACGTTGATAGCGCTGGTGGAAGCGCCAGACCGCGATGCGCTGGCGCAAGCATTGGCCACCCAGCTGAGCGAGCGCTTTGAGACCCCAGCCATGGCGCTGTGGTGCCCTTCCACGTTAAGCGATAGTGAACCGACGCCGCCCCAGGCGCCGCGGCACGTGCTGGATCAGCATGCCAGCGCGCGGTTGTCGGCGCTGCTGGATGGCCGCACCAGCCGCTGTGTGAAACTGAGTGTCAGCGACTGGAAGTGCCTGTTGCCCCATGTCAAAGCACCCCGCAAAGCGGGCTCCTGTGCGATTTCACGCCTCTCCGCGGGTGACCCCTTGGGCTATTTGCTACTCGCCAGCCCCAGCCCTGACGCTTACCGCGCCAGTATGGACACGTTGTTCACCGAGTACTTGGGCGATATCGTCGCGCGCTTGCTGGTGCGACTGGGCGACCATGGTGGATGAGACACCCCTGGTTGAAACGCCGATAACCGAGCGCGTTGGGGCCTTTCTAGCGACGCTGGCGTCCCATGCCAGTCCGGCCACTGTCGAGGCGTACCGGCACGATCTGGCCGCGCTGTGTGCCTTCACCGAACGTCGCGCAGTGAAGGATCCCGCGGCGTTAGATACCGCGCTGCTGCGGGCGTTTTTGGGCTCAGAGCGCAGCCGGGGCCTGGCGCCCAGGAGCCTGGCCCGGCGGCGGGCGGCGCTTTCACAGTTCGCCGACTATCTGGTCAAACAGGGCGTACTGGCTGATAATCCGGTGGGGTTGTTGCGTACGCCAAAGCAGCCCAGCCATCTGCCGCGCCCAGTGGATGTTGACGCCCTGGCGCGCTTCCTCGATACCCCCCACGACGGCTCGCCGCTGGGCGTGCGGGATCAAGCCATTCTTGAGCTGTTTTACTCCAGCGGTCTGCGCTTGGCGGAGCTGGCGGCGCTCGATTTAGGCGATTTGCAAAACAGCCGGGTCAGGGTAATGGGCAAAGGCGGCAAACCCCGCCAGGTACCGGTAGGGCGCCGCGCCCAGCAGGCGCTGGCCGAATGGCTCGGGTGTCGCTCCGCGCTGGCGCCCATGACTGAGCAGGCGCTGTTTGTGGGCCAGCGCGGGCAGCGGTTAGGCCACCGCGCCATTCAAAAGCGTTTAGCACAGCTGTCGGTTGCCCGTGGCTTGCCCGAACACCTTCATCCCCACCGTTTGCGCCACTCCTTTGCCAGCCACCTGTTGGAATCAAGCCAGGATCTGCGCGCCGTGCAAGAGCTGCTGGGGCACGCCAATCTGTCGACCACGCAAATTTACACCCGGCTTGACTGGCAGCATCTGGCCACCAGCTACGATGCCGCACACCCCCGGGCCAAGCGAGGCCCCAACGACCCCACGAATAGCCCCAGGAGCAAGCCATGACGATGCTACAGGCGATTACCTTCGACCTGGACGATACGCTGTGGGATAACCATGGAGTGATGGCGCGCACCGAAGAGGGGCACTACCGCTGGCTACTGGAGGCGTTGGATACATGGCGGGCAGCGCGCCAGGAAGCCTCCCTGGGGCTATCCCATGAAGAGGGCGGGCTGGATTATCTCCAGCGTCGTCAACAGTTGGCCAAAGAGGTGCCGGAGCGTCGCGGGGATTTCACCTGGCTGCGTTTGCGTGCCCTGGAGGCCCAGTTAGAAGAGGCAGGTTTGCACCGTAGTGCTGCGTTGATGTGGGCATCCGCGGCGATGAATGAGTTCCACCGCCTGCGCGTGCAGGTTACGCCTCACCCGGAAGCGGCCGGTTTACTGGCTGCCCTGGCGGAACGCTATCAGTTGGCGGCGATCACCAACGGCAATATTCATCTTAAACGACAGCCGCTGGCAGCCTACTTTCCGGTGGCCATTGCCGCAGGCGAGATATTGGCGCCCAAACCTGATCCTACGCCGTTCCTCACCGCGCTGTCGCGACTAAACGTGGCCCCCGAGTGCGCCATGCATGTGGGTGATTCGTGGCTGGAGGATGTGCTGCCCGCCCAGCAGTTGGGCATGCATGCAGTATGGATTTCTCAAACAGAGGATCAACCACTCCCGCCACGGGTGCATCGCATAGCCCATATTAAACAATTGCCCAGTGTGCTTGAGAAGTTATAAATCAGCGGAGCGATAGCAACATCATTCAGGCGGCGTATACAGCCACTGGTTGAGCTTCTGGGATAGCGTATCGACGCCGTCGCGCTTGAGTGAAGAGAACAGTTGAACAGAGACAAGGTCTTCCCACTCTTTTAACCGTGAGCGTACTTTCTGCAAGGCAGCACTGGCTGGGCCTCGCTTCAGTTTGTCGGCTTTGGTGAGCAAAATATGCACCGGCATACCGCGCTGGTCGGCATAGTCGAGCATCATTTGGTCGAACTCGGTGAGCGGATGGCGCACGTCCATTAGCAGTACTAAGCCGCGCAGGCTAAAACGGTTGCGTAAATACTCGGCTAGATGCTTTTGCCACTCCAGTTTGACCGCCTCCGGAACCTTGGCGTAGCCGTAGCCGGGGAGATCGACCAAGCGCCGCGCCTCGTCGTTCATCACGCTGAAAAAGTTGATCAGTTGGGTGCGCCCTGGCGTTCGCGAGGTACGTGCTAACGCATTTTGTTGCGTTAATGCATTGATAGCACTTGATTTGCCCGCGTTTGAACGCCCCGCGAAGGCGACTTCGGCGCCGGTATCGTCCGGGCACAGGGCCAAGGTAGGGGCGCTAATAAGGAAACTTGCCGTCGGGTAGTTCAGCCGAGGGACTGGGCTATCATGGTGGGTAGTCATGGGGTTAATCCTGAAAAACGAACATAAAAGCGGCCTACTCTGCGCACTATCAACTCATTATCGCCTCACCATCAGGTAAAGTAGAACGCATAATCGCGACTAATGATAAAGAAGTGAGAGCGGTACCGCGACGAATTACCCCTAAAGCAGGTAAGTGCTTGCATTCCCGCCGCTGGGGTGATTCGTTATAATGCAAGCGGTTTATATCTGCGACCTGGGGCGCTAGTGTACCATCGCGATACGTTGTAGGTATTAGCGAAGGTTGGTATTGGCGGAGCTAACCCTGGTAACTTGTGAAACCTGGGAAGCGCCCAGGGTGCGTACCAGTCAAACATAAAACGGCATAGTGGAATAGCAATGAGAAAGTTACTGGCAAGCCTAGCAATTACCATGGGCGCCGTTGGCATCGCCCACGCACAAACGGACTACCAAGCCGATGCAGACGCATCTGCTGGCCAGGAAATGGCCCAAACTTGCGCCGCCTGCCATGGGCAGCAGGGCATTAGCCCGTCGGGCGCTTTCCCTAACCTGGCCGGTCAGCAGATGTCTTATCTGGCGAAACAGATCATGGATATCCGCGACGGTAATCGCGTGGTTCCCCAAATGGCCGGTCAAGTAGATGACTACTCTGACCAGGACGCATGGGACGTAGCGGCACACTTTGCACGCCAGGATGCCAACCTGGGGCAAACCAGTGATGAGGACGCTGAATTACTGGCCCGCGGTGAAGAGCTTTACCGCGCTGGCGATATGTCGAAAGGCATTCCCGCCTGTTCAGCTTGCCATACGCCAACCGGCGTGGGTATCGGCAGTGCCGTTTACCCAGGGCTTTCTGGCCAGCATGCGGAGTACACCGTTTCAACACTCCAGGATTTCGCTGCGGGTGAGCGTAATAATAGCCCCAATAACATCATGGGCGATATCGCTTCAAAAATGAGCGACAACGATATGGAAGCCGTGGCTAATTACGTGCTGGGTTTGAACTAAGGTTGTCAATAAGCGCGTTTCAAACCAGAAATCGATAGCCTAAAACACTTCCTTATGCCGTTTGCGGGCCCTCAGTTGGCAACGTTCGCCAACTGAGGGAACCCGTTGGCGTATCAACGGTCTCACTCCTCGCTTACCCACGGAGAAACTTACACGATGTCTAATATGTTTAAAACGCTAATGGTTGCAGTGGCAGGTTTGGGGCTTTCTGCGGCGGTAAGTGCCCAGGAAGTGGTGGAAGGCCAGCACTATGAGCTGCTTGAATCGCCGGTAGAGACCCAGGTTGACGACGGGCAAATTGAAGTCACTGAAATATTCTGGTTTGGCTGCCCGCACTGCTATCGTCTGCAAACGCCGATTAACGAGTGGTACGAGACGCTGGACGATGATGTGAGTGTCGTCAAGATGCCTGCCACCATGGGCGGTGATTGGAATACCCACGCTACAGCGTTTTACGCGGCGGAGTCGCTGGGCATCGAAGATGAACTCCATGCCGACTTCTTTAACGCCATCCATCAGGAAAATCAATCGCTCACCGAGCCCGATGACATCGCTGCTTTCTTCGCCAACTATGGTGTCAGTGAAGAAGAAGCCAAGCAGGCGTTGACCGACTTTGGTGTGCGCAGTGAAGTGAATGATGCCAATAATCGTATGCGCAAAATGAAGCTAATGGGCGTGCCGGCCATTGTGATTGATGGCCGTTATCTGGTAACGCCGAGTTCTGCTGGCAGCCTCGACAACATGCCGAAAATCGCTGAGGCGTTGGTAGAGCAGGTGCGTGAAGAGCGCGCAGAATAACCGTGTTGCGCGAAGCCAGAGAGCGTGACGAAGCAGCCATAAACGGCCCACGCTCGACGCTGTTTGAAGATGGACACTTGCGCCTGCTGACCTTTAATTTGCAAGTGGGTATCCAGACATCGGCGTACCATCACTATCTCACGCGCAGTTGGCAGCACCTTCTGCCTCATCCGCGTCGTCAGAAGCGGCTGGATGTAATGGGGGAGGTGCTGAGCAAGTACGACGTGGTCGGTCTTCAAGAGGTCGATGGCGGTAGTTTTCGCTCAAGCCGCGTCAATCAGGTGGAGTACCTCGCTGCCAAAGCGGGGTTTCCCCATCACGTTCAGCAGCTCAACCGTAATCTGGGGCGTATTGCTCAGCACAGTAACGGTTTACTCTCGCGGCTGGTGCCCAGCCAAGTAGAAGAGCACCGTTTGCCGGGGACGATGCCTGGCCGCGGTGCGATTCATGCACGCTTTGGTGAAGGGCCGGATGCACTGCACATATTCGTTGCTCACTTGGCGCTAAGCCACCGCGGCCGGGTGCGTCAGCTCAATTATTTAAGCGAGATTATCCAGCCGCTGCGCCACGTTGTGGTGATGGGGGATCTCAACTGTACCCCTGACCAACTGCACGCTCATGAGCGTTTTAGTGCGTCGCTGCCACTGCATCCGGTTAAACCCCTGTTAAGTTACCCCTCCTGGCAGCCGCGCCACGCGCTGGATCATATCCTGTTGTCGCAATCGTTAGAGGCCGCCGAAGTGCGCGTCTTAGACCACCTGTTTTCTGACCACCTGCCCATCGCTGTCGATCTGCCCTTGCCAGAGGCCTGCTTAGCGGCCATTCGCCCAAGCGTTTAATAATAAGTACACTGTGCAGCGCGTGGGCGCTGCATTGTGCGCGTATATGCGCTATTGTCTGGAGCGCTGACTCCCCTTAGCCGTTTTACGCGAGACACTCCCATGTCGGACACAACACAACTACCTGCGTTTATTGGTGCGCTGGACCGCGCTTCAGAGTGGTTCGGGCGTACCCTTGCGTGGCTGATCATCATAATGATGTTGATTCAGTTCGCGATTGTACTGCTGCGCTACGCCTTCAGTGTGAACAGCATCTTTATGCAAGAGCTCGTGATGTATATGCACGCGAGTGTCTTTATGCTCGCTGCCGCCTATACCTTTCGCCACGACGGTCACGTGCGGGTGGATATCTTCTATCGAGGTATGACACCGCGCCGTCAGGCGTTAATCAATGTAGTGGGTATTATTACCCTACTGATGCCAGTAATGATCTTCATTATCGCTTCCAGCCTGGGTTACGTTGCCAACTCCTGGCGTATTCTGGAAACCTCCTCTGATTACGGCGGTATTCCGGCCGTCTATGCACTAAAAACCTTAATACCGCTGTTTGCCGTACTCATGATCGTGCAAGGCGTGATTGAGGTTGTGCGCAATGGCTATGTGATGACCGGTCGAATAGTGCCGTCTGCTGCCGGTGGCAACCATCTTGAGGAGCGTGTTTGATGCTGGAATTCATGCCGATTATTTTATTTGCCGTTATATGCATAGTGCTGATGTTCGGCTTTCCCGTGGCGCTCTCGCTGGCGGGCACGGCGCTGCTGTTTGCGGGTATGGGGCTGGGCCTGGAAGCCATCGGTATCGACGCCAACTTCGATAGTGGCTATCTTGCCGCCTTGCCCAACCGGCTCTACGGCATTATGACCAACCAAACGCTATTGGCGGTGCCACTGTTTGTTTTAATGGGCGTGTTGCTGGAAAAATCCAAAGTCGCCGAGACGCTGCTGGACGCCATGGCGCTGCTGTTTGGTGCCATGCGCGGAGGTTTGGGAATTTCGGTAACCCTGGTGGGCATGCTAATGGCGGCCTCTACCGGCATCGTCGGGGCCACCGTGGTCACCATGGGGCTGATGTCGCTTCCCACCATGCTAAAGCGTGGTTACAGCACCTCTCTGGCGACCGGCACTATCTGCGCCACCGGCACGCTGGGCCAAATCATTCCGCCTTCCATTGCCCTGGTACTGCTCGGTGACGTGCTGTCATCGGCGTATCAGCAAGCGCAGCTGGATATGGGGATCTTCAGCCCTAAAACCGTCTCCGTAGGCGATCTGTTTATGGGCGCGCTGGTGCCTGGGTTGCTTCTGGTCGTGGTGTATATGATCTATGTGGCCCTGGTGGCCTGGCTGCGTCCGCATATGGCGCCTGCTGCCGACCGTGAAGAGTTGATGGCTGAACTGGGCCATACCTCCGGAATTGGTATGCTGCTGCTCAAAGGCCTGGTACCGCCCGTAGTGCTGATTGTGGCGGTGCTGGGCTCGATCCTCAGCGGTTTTGCCACCCCCACAGAGGCCTCTGCGGTAGGCGCCTTTGGTGCTTTAATATTAGCATTGGCCTATCGTCAGCTTGACTGGGCGACCCTGAAAGACGTACTGCGCTCGACTACCCACGTCACCACCATGGTGTTTTTGATCCTGATTGGCGCGGCGCTGTTTTCGCTGGTGTTTCGCGCCTATGGCGGCGAACACATGGTGACCGAACTGTTCGAGGCGATGCCTGGCGGGGTGGTGGGCGCGACGATCATCGTTATGCTGGTGATCTTCCTGCTCGGCTTTATTCTCGACTTTATCGAAATCACCTTTGTGGTGGTGCCCATCGTCGGGCCAATCTTGCTTGCCATGGGTCTTGACCCGATTTGGCTGGGCATTATGATCGCGATTAACCTGCAAACGTCGTTCTTAACGCCGCCGTTTGGCTTCGCGCTATTCTACTTGCGCGGTGTGGCGCCGCCGTCGGTCTCTACCTCGGCTATTTACCGCGGCGTTATCCCGTTTATCCTCATGCAGCTAGGAATGTTGCTGTTGCTAACGTTCTTTCCGCAGCTGGCAACGTGGTTGCCCGCGCAGTTTGGCTAATAAGGGTTAGTTGAAAAACATCGCTGCTATCAACGTTAAGAAGTGGCAACCTAACTAAAAAGCAGTGAATAGCCATTAATGGCCTGTAGTAAACCGCCTAGTGTTCTACGCTAGGCGGAGTATTCCCTACTCAATAATAGTAATAATAGAAAGTAAGAGGGTTCCTGTATGAAAGCCAAAACGCTCCCCGTCGCCATCGCCATGACGACCGCACTTTCCGCCAGCTTGCTGGTGATTTCTAGCTTCGATAACCAAGCCCAGGCCCAAGAGGAAGAGTTCCGTTGGAAAATGGTCACCTCCTGGCCGAAGAATTTCCCGGGTGTTGGCCAGGGCCCTGAGCGCCTATCGCAGTTGGTCGATGAAATGTCGAATGGCCGTCTGACCATCGAAGTCTTCGGTGCCGGTCAGTTAGTACCCGGTTTTGAGGTGTTTGATGCCGTTTCTGACGGCACTGCTGAGCTGGGTCACTCTGCCTCCTACTACTGGAAGGGCAAGGCCCCTGCTGCACAGTTCTTTGCCGCCGTGCCGTTTGGTATGAACGCCCAAGAGATGAACGCCTGGCTAAGCTATGGCGGTGGTATGGAGCTGTGGAACGAGCTCTACGATGACTTCGGCGTTGACGTAATGGTCGCGGGTGCCTCAGGCGTACAGATGGGCGGCTGGTACAACAAAGAGATCAACTCCGTTGACGATTTGAACGGCCTGAAAATGCGTATGCCCGGCTTGGGTGGCGAAGTAATGAGCCGCATGGGGGTGGCGATTGTCAATATGCCAGGCGGTGAGATCTTTACCTCGCTGCAGTCGGGTGCGATTGACGCAACAGAGTGGATTGGCCCCTATAACGACCTGGCATTTGGTCTGCATCAAGCCGCCGACTATTACTACTATCCAGGCTGGCACGAGCCCACGGTGATGTTCGAGGCAATCGTTAACGAAGAGGCTTACGCGGAGCTGCCCGCGGATCTACAGGCGATCCTGCGTAGTGCTATTAGCGACATAAACCAAAGCGTCCTGGATGAGTACACCGCGCGTAACAACGATGCGCTGGAAACCCTGATCAACGAGCACGATGTTGAGCTACGCCGCATTCCTGATGATGTACTCGCTCAAGCCCGCGAGCACTCGGCTGATGTGGTCGCAGAGTTGGCGGAATCGAGCGAGTTAGCCACGCGTATTTACGACTCCTATCAAGCGTTCCAGGAAAAAGTCGAGGATTACCACGCCATCTCTGAGCAGGCGTACTACAACGCCCGCAACCCGGAAGGTGACACCGCGCAATAATTTGTCATGCTTGTCCCACGTTAACGAGCCGCCTTCGGGCGGCTTTTGTATGGCTGACAGGCATGTTTTCGGCAGCATAAGGCGCCCAGCTTGGGTATCCTAGAGGCACAGTGGTGTTTGTTGCCGATTTTGCCGTGAAGGAGCCCCATGTCTACCCATTCCCCTCTTCGCAATGTGCTTACCATCGCAGGCTCCGACCCTTCCGGTGGTGCTGGTCTACAGGGCGATTTGAAAACTTTTTCAGCCCTCGGCGTTTACGGCACCAACGTAATTACCGCGGTGATTGCCCAAAACACCTGCGGCGTGGCCTCGGTGTACCCTGTCGCTCCCCAGGCCATTCGCGAGCAGTTGGAACACCTGCTGGATGATGTGGCGATAGATGCGGTCAAAATCGGCATGGTGGCCAGCCGCGAGGTTGCTGAGGTGATCGCCGACGTACTGCGTCAGCGCAGGCCTCGCTGGATTGTGCTCGACCCAGTGATGGTCGCTAAGAGCGGCGATATTCTGGTCGACGATGAAGGCATCCGCGCCGTACGCGATGTTCTCGTGCCCTTGGCCGATGTGATAACCCCCAATCTGCCGGAGGCCGCGGTACTGCTCGACACCCCCTCGCCCACCAGTTTAGACGCCATGGAGGCGATGCTGCCGGGCTTGACGCAGTTAGGCGCACCCTATGTGGTGCTGAAAGGTGGCCATCTGCGTGGGGCCACCTGCCCGGATCTGCTGGCAACCCCCACTACCCATGAGTGGTTGCCCGCCTCGCGTATCGATACCAACAATTTACACGGTACCGGCTGTGCGCTCTCTTCGGCGATTGCTGCCTGCTTGGCGAAGCTACCCGTGGATGCCGGTACGGATGCCCCGGTCGCCGCCATCAGCGATGCCAAGCAGTGGCTGCATGCGGCATTAGAAGCGAGCGTGCGCTTAAGCGTGGGTAAAGGCCGCGGCCCGGTGCACCATTTTCACGCTTGGTGGTGATGGGGGTACCGCTTTGAGGCATTTGGGCAATCGCTAACTTGCGAGAAAGCGCATTGCACACCATGCTAAGGAGTGTTTGCTTAACGGCTTGTAAGGCTGGGTTGCTCAGCCGAGGAGCGTTTCGCCATGCCTCGTACGATCTTGTTTGCCACCGACCTTTCTGCTGACAACCGCGCTGCGTTTGCCCGGGCTTTACGACTGGCCTATGCCCGAGGTGTTCAGCTAGATGTGCTGCACGTACTGGATCCCTATCTACCTCGGCGTGTGCTGCGCGATGTCGAGAGTGCGGTGGTGGAAGACATTACCGCCATGTTGACAGATCTGCGCGAAGACTATGCTCTGGAAGCGCCGAAAACGCTGATCCAGACCGTGACCGGCTCGCCTCACGTTGAAATCGTCCGCGAAGCCCATGAGCGCAACGCCGAGCTGATTGTACTGGGTATGCACCGTAAACGGGGGCAAAAAGATCTGCTGGTGGGCACCACGGTAATGCGCGTGCTGCGCAGTGCGCCTTGCCCGGTGGTGGTCTCTTCTCATCAGCCGACCCAGCCCTGGCAGCATATCCTGGTACCGATCGACTTTTCGCTGACGGCGCGACATACCTTGAAAGAGGCGCTAATCCGCTTCCCTGAAGCCACGCTTACCCTGCTGCACGCCTGGACACTGCCCGGTGAACGTGAACTGGGCTCACAGGCTTATTACGCCCACTGGCGGGAGCATGAGGTGCTGCGACTGCGCGAGCAGTTGAATAACGAAATTGATAGCCTGATGGGGGAACTTGCAGGTGTTCCCGATGTTGAGTTGGTGCTAGAGCAGGGCGCGCCCTGCGACGTACTGCAGGCGTATATGAAGCGCCACTCGCCGGATCTGGTGATGATAGGCAGTCGTGGGCAGCCCCATCACACCAGCCAGCTAACCGAGATGCTGCTGTGTGAACCGCACTGCGATCTAATGCTCTGCCGCGCCTGGTAAGCAGCGAAATTAAATAACAGTATTGTGCTGGCCATAATAAATATTGTACGGAACCTTTATTTGTCGTATCGGTATGTATAGATACGATGATATGAGGAGGTTCTATGTACACACGCATATTGGGTGCTAGGCGCGCTGTTCAATTGTCACTGCTGTTAGCGGGGCTCTCGCTAATACCCTGGGCGATGGCCAGCAGTGTGACCGAAAAAGGCGAAACCTTTGAGCGCACGGTAGAGGAGCACGGCCAGCGCTATCGACTAATCGGGAGCGGCGTGTTTCGTTATATGATCTGGACAGCCTATGCTGGCGCCTATTACCAACTTGAGGGAGAAACCCAGCCGCAGCCGTTGAGCGACGTACCACGGCGTCTGGAGCTTGCTTATTTTCACGCCATCGACGCTCCCGACTTCGCTGAAGCCACCACAGAAACGCTGCAAAACAGCCTTACCGCCTATGAATTTTCCCAGTTGGAAGCAGAGGTTGAGGCATTTAACCAAAGCTACCAGGATGTCGAGCCGCAAGATCGCTATGTGCTGAGTTGGGACGGTGACACGCTGCGTCTGGCGCTAAACGGCGACACGCTATACGAGGGGGGTAATGCAGAGCTGGCCAGCGCCATGTTTGGTATCTGGCTAGGGGAGCGACCTTTGGGTGAAGATTTCCGCGATGCGCTGTTAGGGAAGAGCTAACTCAGGAAAAATTAGCTCACGGTGGTTACAATGACCATTTGTTACTCTGGGAGAGGCGGAGTGAAGGCACTCATTCAGCGTGTGAGGCGCGCTAGCGTAGAAGTGGAAGGCGAGATTGTTGGCAGTATCGATCACGGGCTGCTGGCGCTGGTGGGGGTGGAGAAACACGATGACGCGGCCGCTGTAGAAAAGCTGCTGCATAAACTGCTCCACTACCGGGTTTTCAGCGATGCCGAAGGCAAAATGAATCAAAACCTGCAGCAGGTGAACGGCGGCTTGCTGCTGGTCTCTCAGTTCACCCTGGCGGCAGATACCCGCAAGGGGCTACGCCCCGGCTTCTCCAGCGCCGCGCCACCCGCCCAAGGCGAGGAGTTGTTTAACATGCTGGTGGCACAGGCCCGAACGGCTTGGCCAAACGTGGCCACCGGTGAATTTGGCGCCGATATGCAGGTAGCGTTAATCAACGATGGCCCGGTAACGTTTTTGCTGGAAAGCTAGATCGGTGTTTGAGTACTAGCTGGCAGCTTCCTCGCTGGCGAGCAGTTCTGCTTCCATTGCCTCCAACGCCTCTTCGGCGCTAAGCCACTGCCGTTCTGACTCGTCTAAACGCGCTTTAATCTCTGCTTGCTGGCTAAGCGTCTTGGTGAGTTCGGCTTTGCGGGCGCTGTCGGTGTAAAGCTCAGGATCAGCCAGTACTTGCTCTACCTGATCAAGTTCCTGCTGGGCCTTTTCCATGGCTTTTTCTGCCTGATCGCGCTGCTTTTTCAGCGGGCGTAGCTTTTCGCGCAGCTCGGCGGCCGCTTTGCGTGACGCTTTGCGCGCTTCACGGCTGTCGCCGCTGGGTTGCTGGCTTTGACGCTCGGCTTTTTCGCCCCGGGAATCCCGGCGACTCTCTTCCAGGCGCGCTTTGAGCCAAACCCGGTAGTCTTCCAAATCGCCATCGAAGGGCTCGACGCGGTTATCCGCCACCTTCCAAAACTCATCGACCGTGGCGCGCAGCAGGTGACGGTCGTGGGAAACCAGAATCACCGTGCCTTCGAAGCTGGCAAGCGCCTGGGTCAGCGCCTCGCGCATCTCTAAATCCAGGTGGTTGGTAGGTTCATCGAGTAGCAGCAGGTTGGGTTTCTGCCAGGCGACGAGTGCCAGCGCCAAGCGGGCTTTCTCACCCCCGGAGTAGTTGGCGACGGTGCCGAAGGCGTCATCGCCCTTAAAACCAAAACCGCCCAGGAAGTTGCGGATATCCTGATCACTGGCGGTGGGCGAAAGGCGCTGGACATGAACAAAGGGGGTCGAGGTGACATCCAGCCCCTCAAGCTGATGCTGAGCGAAGTACCCTATCGCCAAATGCTCGCCGGGTATCCGCTTGCCATTAAGCAGTTCCAGCTCCCCGGTAAGCGACTTAATCAGCGTCGATTTCCCCGCCCCGTTGGGGCCCAGAAGGCCGATTCGGCTGCCGGGCAGCAGGGTAACGTTGACCTTGTCCAACTGGATGTTGTCGTCACTTCCGTCGCCCTTTTTACCGCGATAGCCTAGCTGGGCCTGATCCAGCACCAGCAGCGGGTGGGACGTTTTATCGGCGGCGGGCAGTGTGAAATGGAAGGGGGAGTCCACGTGAGCGATGGCGATATCTTCCATACGTTCGAGCATTTTTACCCGACTTTGCGCCTGCTTCGCCTTGGTCGCCTTGGCTTTGAAGCGGGCGATAAAGCGCTCGATTTCCTCTCGGCGAGCCTGCTGTTTGGCGGCTTCAGCCTGCTGCAGGGCGAGCTTTTCGGCGCGGGTGCGTTCAAACTGAGAGTAATTGCCGCGGTAGAGTTCCAGAGTTTGGTGATGCATATGCACGATGTGGTCGCACACCGCATCCAAAAAGTCGCGGTCGTGTGAGATCAGCAGCAGGGTGCCGGGGTAGCGGGTCAACCACTGTTCCAGCCACAGCAGGGCATCCAGATCCAGGTGGTTGGTGGGCTCATCCAGCAGCAGAAGGTCGGAAGGCATAAATAGCGTACGGGCAAGGTTTACCCGCATCCGCCAGCCGCCGGAAAATGCCGAGAGCGGGCGTGAGAGATCCGCCTGGACAAAGCCCAGCCCCACCAGCAGTTGCGCTGCGCGTGACTCCGCGCGGTAGCCATCCAGGGTTTCAATCAAACCGTGCAGTTCAGCTTCGCGATGCGCCTCCCCGGCCTCACGGGCGGCAAGTAAGTCAGCCTCTGCCTGGCGTAGCGCCAAGTCGCCATCGAGTACATACTCGATAATCGGGCGGTCAAGGGCGTCCACTTCCTGGGCCATGTGCGCAATGCGCTGGCCACCGCTCATCTCGACGTCGCCCTGGTCAGGCGCAAGCTCGCCGAGCAGCAGTTTGAACAGGCTCGATTTACCGGCGCCGTTTGCCCCGATAATGCCGGCCTTCACCCCGTTGTTCAGGGTGACGTCCGCGTTGTCGAGTAGCGTTTGCGTGCCGCGTTGCAGGGCGACTTGGCGCAGTGCGATCATGCCTTCTCCCGAAGAAAGTGGGTCATTTGATGCGAGATGCTATGACGCTTGATTCTACCCGATTGCAGCGCTTACAGCAGACACCCTTATGGGATTTTGCACTGACGCTATATGCCAAGCCCGGCGTTGAGGCCGCCTGCCTGACGCTTCAAGATGATGCTGAGCTGGACGTTTGCGAGGTGCTGTTTCACTGCTGGCTCTATTCGTTCGGCTTAGAAGCCATCCCCGCTGCACTGAAACATGAGCGTGAGCAGCGCCGCTTGTGGCAGTGCAGTGTGACGGCGGTTTTGCGTGGATTACGCCGCGACCTAAAAGCCGTGGCGGCGACGAGTGAGTCGGTGAAAGCGCTGCGCTCAACCATCAAACAGGCAGAATTAATGGCTGAGCGTGAGAACCTTCAACGTTGGCAAATGTGGGCTTTGGAAGCCCCCGACAATGAAGAACGTGTCGCAAACGTTGCCGAAAAGACGTCAGATGCGTCTAAATGGCTACGAAAGCAGCTTGTTATTAGCCCGCATGCAGGTCTCTCCGAGGATCGCTTAAAACAGCCACCTACGTGGCTTAAGTCGCTACAAACGCTTACTTGCCAGCTTGACCCTTACCAAGGAGCGCGCTAGCCTGAATTTAAGCTGTTTTTGAAATACCTAGCGTTTTTCGCCCGCTAGCAGGCAGTATGGATTGCATGACTGCCAGTTAGTGAGCACCGGGATACGGGTTAATAAACCCCGGTTGGCGAACAAAGTGTTGCGTTGAGACATGCGATACTGACCCTACTGTTAAAACATTGAATTTTAACAGTAGGGTTCTCAAAACTAGGTTTTTGCGCATTCGTACAGCGCGCTTACCACTGCAAGGGGAACACCGCATGAAGGCAAGCAAATCCGTTTCTACTCGTTCTGTAACCTCTAAATTAATGACAACGGCCAGTGTGGGTGCACTGCTGTTTAGCCTCAGTGCCGCTGCTCAAGCAGATAACTGGCGCTATGCTCACGAGGAGTATGAAGGCGACGTTCAAGACGTCTTTGCCTATGCTTTTAAAGAGTATATTGAAGAGAACTCAGACCACACCGTACAAGTTTACCGCTTCGGTGAACTGGGCGAGTCTGACGACATTATGGAGCAGACCCAGAACGGCATTCTACAGTTCGTCAACCAGTCGCCTGGCTTTACTGGTGCCCTGATCCCTGAAGCGCAAATCTTCTTCATTCCTTATCTGCTACCTACCGACGAAGAGACTGTACTGACGTTCTTCGACGAGAGTCAGGCGATCAACGAGATGTTTCCTGAGCTTTATGCCGAGCAAGGCCTAGAGCTTTTGAAGATGTACCCGGAAGGCGAAATGGTCGTGACCACCGACGAGCCGATCAGCTCGCCGGAAGATATGAATAATAAGAAAATTCGTACCATGACCAATCCACTGTTGTCGGAAACTTACGACGCCTTTGGCGCAACGCCGACGCCGCTGCCGTGGGGCGAAGTGTATGGTGGTCTGCAAACGGGCATCATCGATGGTCAAGAGAACCCGATCTTCTGGATTGAGTCGGGCGGCCTGTATGAGGTCTCTCCTCACCTGACGTTTACTGGCCACGGTTGGTTCACCACCGCCATGATGGCCAACCAGGACTTCTACGAAGGGCTGTCTGAAGAAGATCAGGAGCTAGTGCAGGAAGCCTCGCAAGCCGCCTATGACCACACCATTGAGCATATCAAAGGCTTGGCTGACGAGTCGCTAGAGAAGATTCAGGCCGCGTCTGATGAAGTGACGGTGACACGTCTCGATGAAGAGCAAATTCAAGCCTTCCGTGATCGTGCCCCGCAGGTTGAAGAAGCCTTCCTGGAAATGACCGGTGAGAAAGGTCAGGAGCTACTTGAGCAGTTTAAAGCTGACCTTGAAGCCGTGACTAACGAGTAAGCACCCTTTTAGCCACACTGGCGTACGGGTGATGATCAAGGGGCAGCACAGGCTGCCCCTTTTTGTTTTGCGCAGTAAGGCGTAAGCCAGGCGGGCTGTTTTAACAACGTAACCGTCGGTTACGTACATCAAGCGTTGAATCACCGGCGGCTGCATGCCGTTACGCTAGAATTAACGCTTCGACAGTGGCACGAAGTGGGTGTGGACTAGATAACACTGGAATAACGCTGTGTTTATTGTGCCGACGGCACTTAACTGATGCCGTTAGCGCCGTTCAAAAGGAGTCCGGCCATGACCGATGATGAGATGGAAAAGAGTTACCGCTCCGGTTTGCCGGGGATACTGGGCGTGATCGACACTGCAATTAGCAAAATAGAAGCCGTGATACTCGCGATGGGTGTTTTGCTAATGGCGCTGAATACGGTCACCAACGTAGTTGCCCGCTTTGTATTTGGCAACAGTATTATGTTTTCGGGTGAGCTAAACCGCATTTTAATCATCATGATTACCTTCGCGGGGATAGGCTATGCCGCGCGCCATGGCCGCCATATACGTATGTCGGCTATTTATGATGCGTTACCGGTAGGCGGCCGCAAAGTACTGATGATTTTTATTGCGCTGTTCACCTCGCTGGTGATGTTTTTCCTCCTCTACTATTCGATTGTTTATATCCTTGATCTGCAAAGCAAAGGCCGCGTGCTGCCCTCCCTGGGCTTACCGGTGTGGATCATTTACCTATGGGTGCCGATGGGTTTTTTAATCACCGGTATTCAATACCTGCTGACTGCCGTTAAAAACGTTACATCCCACGATGTCTATCTTTCGACGGGCGTGGTGGATGGCTATAAAGACACCGAAACAGAAGTCTAATGCGGGGCACTGCACCCTAGGGGGACAGCTATGACGACAATAATGGTCACTACCATGATTGCCCTGCTGCTGCTGGGCTTTCCAATGATGATTCCGCTGATTACCGCTGCGGTAATTGGCTTCTATATGATGTTTAACGGCTTCGGCCAGATGGATACGCTGATCCAGCAGATGATGGCGGGTATACGACCAGCCTCGTTAATTGCTGTGCCCATGTTTATCCTTGCTGCCGATATTATGACCCGCGGGCAATCCGCTAACCGTTTGATTGATATGGTCATGGCGTTTATTGGTCATATTAAAGGCGGCTTGGCGGTAAGCACGGCGGCTTCGTGCACGCTGTTCGGTGCTGTATCCGGTTCTACCCAGGCGACCGTGGTGGCCGTTGGCTCACCGCTGCGTCCGAAAATGCTTAAAGCGGGCTACTCAGACTCTTTCACGCTGGCGCTGATTATCAATGCCAGTGATATCGCGTTTTTGATTCCCCCCAGTATCGGCATGATCATTTATGGGGTTATTTCGGGTACTTCCATCGGCGAACTGTTTATTGCCGGTATTGGCCCAGGGTTAATGATCCTGTGTATGTTCTCGATTTACTGCATTATTTACGCCATCGTTAAAGATGTGCCTACGGAAGCAAAATCGAGCTGGAGAGAGCGGGCGGTAGCGGTTCAGCAGGCTCTTTGGCCACTTGGCTTTCCGGTCATTATTGTCGGTGGTATTTACGGCGGTATCTTCAGCCCAACGGAAGCCGCTGCGGCCTGTGTGCTGTATGCCATATTGCTTGAGTTTGTGGTCTTCCGCTCGCTTAAGATGAACGACATCTATGCCATCGCCAAGTCTACCGGCCTGATTACCGCCGTGGTATTTATCCTGGTCGCAGTCGGTAACGGCTTCTCGTGGATCATTTCGTTTGCCCAGATCCCACAAATGATCCTGGAGGCTGTGGGGGTCAATGATGCAGGCCCAACAGGCGTATTGATCGCCATCTGCATCTCCTTCTTTGTGGCCTGTATGTTTGTTGACCCGATTGTGGTTATTCTGGTGCTGACGCCCATTTTCGCGCCTGCCATTGCGGCGACGGGTCTGGATCCTGTGCTGGTGGGTATTCTGATTACCCTACAGGTGGCGATCGGTTCGGCAACGCCCCCATTTGGGTGCGATATCTTTACCGCGATTGCAATTTTCAAGCGCCCCTACTGGGATGTGATCAAAGGCACGCCGCCGTTTATTTTCATGCTGATTTTAGCCGCCGCTCTGCTGATCATGTTCCCGCAAATTGCGCTGTTCCTGCGCGATGTTGCCTTCCGCTAAACAGCCACAAGGAGTACGCGAATGTTTAATCGCATTTTAGTCCCGGTGGATGGTTCTAAAGGCGCCTTGAGAGCGCTGGAAAAAGCGGTGGGTTTGCAAATGCTAACCGGCGCTGAGCTCTATCTGCTGTGCGTGTTTAAGCATCACAGCCTGCTGGAAGCCTCGCTCTCTATGGTGCGGCCTAACCAGTTGGATATTCCTGACGACGCGTTAAAAGAGTACGCCACCGAGATCGCTGTGCATGCGAAATCCCATGCTATTGAACTGGGTGCAGACAGTACCCGTGTGCGTGCTTTTGTAAAGGGGGGGCGGCCCTCGCGCATTATTGTGCGTTTTGCCCGTAAGCGGGAGTGCGACCTGATTGTGATTGGCGCTCAGGGCACCAATGGCGAGAAGAACCCGCTGTTGGGCAGCGTTTCTCAACGAGTGGCGGGAGCGGCGCACTGCCCCACGCTGGTCGTCTAAATCCGCTAAACCTCTCTCTCGTTTTGTGGTCTTATTGGCACCCACCACCCCGAAGATGCAGCTCGGGGCGGTGGGTGTTAGTCTTTGCGTAACACTGATTGGCGTTCGGCGCCGCTATAAAAAGGATCTTTCATGAAACAACTGCTCTCTACTACGGCTCTGACAGGTTTGCTTTTGGTTGCCCCTTTTGCCGCGGCAGCGCCCGAAACCGATGAACAGCGCTTGGCTTACAGCCTGGGTGTCACTCTGGGTGAAAGCATGCAGGCGGATATCGAAGATCTCGACTTGGATGCATTTCACGAGGGTATGAGCGACGTCTTTGAAGGCAACGACTTGGCGCTCAGTGAAGAAGAGATGACCGAAGCGTTGATGGCCTTCCAGGAACAGTCAATGCAGGCGCGTGAAGCAGAAGCTGAAGAGATTGCGCAGATGAATCTCGAGGAGGGTGAAGCCTTCCTGGCTGAAAACGCTGAGCGCGACGAAGTGTCTGTCACTGACTCAGGCCTCCAGTATGAAGTGCTTGAAACGGGCGACGGCGCCACGCCTGGCCCTGAAGACACCGTCGAAGTGAACTACGAGGGTATGCTGCTGGATGGCACCGTTTTCGATAGCTCATTTGAGCGTGGCGAATCCGTCAGCTTCCAAACCAACCAAGTGATCGAAGGTTGGCAGGAAGCACTACAGATGATGAGCGTTGGTGATAGCTGGATGCTGTATATTCCAGCGGATCTTGCTTACGGCGAGAATGGTCAAGGGCCGATTGGGCCTAACGAAGTGCTGACCTTCCGCGTTGAACTGTTGGGCGTCGAATAAGCGATGATCTCACCCCCCTCTTCGAACCTGCGTTCTCTCACCCAGACACTGGTTTGCTTAGGTCTGTGCACGCCGCTGCTAGCGCAGGCCGAAACGGTCAGTGAGCCTGAGAATTTGCCCGCCCTAAGTGCTGCGAGTGAGCAGGCCAGCGTAGTGGGGGTATCGTCAGGCGGCTATATGGCGGCCCAGCTAGCAGTGGCTTGGCCCGAGCGGTTTAGTGGCTTGGGCGTATTGGCGGCGGGGCCTTGGAGCTGTGCGCAGGGGTCGCTGAGCCTAGCGCTTAATCAGTGCATGATGACCCGTCGAGGTATGCCATCGCTGGATGAACTGGAGGCACGCCGCCAGCGCTATATTGGGCTTGAACAGGTAGGTAGCAGTGAGGCGCTTAGCCAGCTTAGGGCCTACTTATGGCACGGCGAAGAGGATGACGTGGTTGAGCCAAAGCTTGGCGACCTGCTTGCAGAGCAGTGGCAGCAGTGGCTTGCTTCGCCTGATCAGCTGCGCGTTGCGCGCAGTGAAAATGCGGGGCATGGCTGGCCGATACAGTTACCCAGTGAAGCCGCCCCCGGGCCCCACGAGTGGGGTGATTGTCGCCAGGGAGGCGGTAGCTTTTTGTTGTCCTGTGATGAGGATATTGCCGGAGAAATGCTGGATTGGCTCTATCCCGAACGAGAAGCCTCGGGCGCTAGTGAGCAAGAGGCAGGGCAGGGTGGTGAATTGGTTGCGTTTGATCAGTCAGAGTTTGCGGTAAAGGGCCTGGCGGATACCGGCTATGTGTTTATACCCGAAGGCTGCGAAGCGGGCGAGTGCCCGGTCACGTTGGCGCTGCACGGTTGTCAAATGAACGCAGAAGCCATCGGCGATACGTTTATACGCTACACCGGGTTAAATGCCTGGGCGGCAGCGCATCAACAAATCGTGCTCTATCCTCAGGCAGAAAGCAGTATGGCGAACCCGCAGGGCTGCTGGGACTGGTGGGGGTTTGCCGAAAGCACTTGGCAGTTAAGCCCCCAGCACGATACCCGTGACGGTACCCAAATTGGGGCGCTGATGGCGATGTTGGATCGTTTGCAGTCAGCACCTGAACAAGCCGATTAAGAGGCGCCGCTTAGCCGTCTAGTTCGCTCTCTAATGCGGAAACCAGGCCATGCGGGGTCGGTGAGTAGAGCACCCGCTGAAGAATATCGCCCTCGCGATCCACCAAAAAAAGCGAGGCGCTGTGGTCAATGGTGTAGTCCATTGCTGACCCCGGCGCTTCGACTTTCCGCCAGATCACCCCATAGCGTGAGGCGACGTCCTCAAGCTGCTCCTGGCTGCCCACTGCACCGATAAACGCCTCGCCGAAAAAACCCATGTACTCCTGCATGCGCTCAATCGTGTCGCGTTCGGGGTCAACAGTGATCATTACCGGCACTACACGCTCGCGCTGTTGCTCAGAGAGCTGGGCCAGGGCTTGGCGTTTAACCGACTGGGTCATGGGGCAAATGTCAGGGCAGTAGGTATAGCCAAACGAAACAATCGCGACTTGATCGTCGTCCAGCTGGGTCAATGAAAAATCACCCTGAGTAGAGGGTAAGTCTATCGGGCCTCCTACGGGTTCGCCATCTTGAGGGGCGAAGGCATACTGATAGAGCCCAATGCCGCTGGCTATGAGTAAAACCGCGACTAACCCGGCGCCTAGCCATAAGGGTTTCCGTGCCATATGCGTTAACTCCGAATCACGTCAAAATCGAACCAGCTGCCTACCTTGCCTTCTGCGGTTTGCAGTATGACACGCGCTCGCCAGGGCATAACGTTCTGAGTGCAAATCCCCACTTGGCCTTGACCTTGAAAGTGGCCGGGTGCATCGGCGCTAAGGGCAAAGCGATGTAAGCCCAAGTCCATATCCCGACCAATAAAATCGACCTCGACCTGGGTGGCGGTGAGGCCATCCACTTCCACTTCCAGCGGCAATATTTCCAATGCATCAATCCGTCCATTTGCCTGCACGTTGAGCGTGATACGGCCCACATCACCCAAAGTAGCAGTGCAGGGCGCTGCGTGCAGGTTACAGCTTGATGTGGGCGGAAACCATGTCACATCGCTATCGCGATGAAGCCAATGGGCAAAGGCGTACCATGCGCAGGCCGCCAACGCCAAGCCAGTGACCAGTATCAGTACCCTTAAGGCGGGGAAGCCCGCCGGGTGAGCAGGTTTTGATATCATCTTCATGGCAGAATAATCGCTACGCAAGCCGTGGGGGCGGGGTGTTATAGCCATGGTAACAGCAATCGCACCGATATCGCTGTGCTGGGATGTCGCAGGCAAAAGGGACGTAAATGGAGAGTATCACTGGTGCTTTAGGCCCACTATTTCTATTGATCTTACTGGGTGCCGTGCTTGGCTATTGGCGTTGGCCTAGCGACACCTTCTGGCCGCAAATGGAGCGGCTGATCTACTTTGTGCTGTTTCCCGCCATGCTGGTGGGAACCCTGGCCACCGCGGATGTCAGCCAGGTACCGGTTGGCCGCTTGGCGCTGGTGCTGCTGGGCGCGATGGCGCTGTTTGGCTTGCTGCTCTGGCGTTTACGTGGCTGGCTACAGCTAACGCCCGCGGCGTTTACGTCGGTATTTCAAGGCGCGGTACGTTTTAATACCTATGTGGGCGTTGCCGGCGCCGCCGCGCTACACGGCAGCCTAGGCGCGACCACCGCAGCCGTCGCCGTGGCACTAATGGTGCCAGTGGTTAACGTGATGTGTGTGGCCAGCTTTGTCGCGGCTGGCACTCTAGGCGGTGCGAGCGTAGGTAAAAGTGCCATGGCGTTGATTAAAAATCCGCTGATTCTTGCCTGTCTGGCGGGCATTGGCCTGAACCTGTCGGGCGTTGGTTTGCCCGGCTGGAGTCAAGACACGGTGGCGCTGCTGGGGCGTGCGGCATTGCCATTAGGCTTGGTGGCCGTGGGAGTAGCGCTGCGCCCGGCGGCGCTGCTGCGCATTGACCGCGGCGTACTGGCCACTAATAGCGTTAAACTGCTGCTCATGCCCGCGCTGGTATTGGCATTAACCTGGATACTACAGCTGGATCCGGTAAGCCGCGACGTAGCGCTACTGTTTGCAGCACTCCCTACGGCTACCTCTGCGTATATTCTAGCCCGTCAATTGGGGGGCGATGCCGAACTCATGGCCGCGATCATTACCGGCCAAACCCTGTTAGCCATGCTTACCCTGCCGTTTTGGCTGCAGTTGGTTAGCTGACAGCGAGGCTGGAACGCTAAATAAAAAATATTCGTATTTGTGTTGACGGGGTAAATGAGAACTATTACATTGTGGTTGTCAGCGTTTAATGAGACGCTGGCAACCAAGACAGCTGTTGATTTAAGAATCAGCGCCAGTTTCCTGTCATGGTTTCTCCCTCTCATTGCTAGTCACGGTCTTTTGCCGCTCCATTGGAGCGGCTTTCTTTTTTTATGCGTGCCAATTTTTTATTCATCTCCTGTGGGAGGCGATTGCGATCTTCGCTGTCGGCAAGTGGTAATAAAAAATATTCGTATTTGTATTGACGGGGTAAATGAGAACTATTACATTGTGGTTGTGGCGTTTGATGAGACGCCACAGGCCAAGACAGAAACCGCCAGTTTCCTGTCATGGTTTCTCCCTCTCATTGCTAGTCACGGTCTTTTTGCCGCTCCACTGGAGCGGCTTTCTTTTTCCAGCGTCTGCTAGAGCCCCGCCATCTAAACGTTTTTTCGACGACTACTCTACGCGCTTAGAGCTATTGTCTAATTAAGGCGATAACGGCTGCACGGAAGCAGGCTGACATGGCGTCATTGCTGAGGGGCGTTTTGGCGTCTACGTTTTATAAGTAGCCGCTAAAAGCGTTACTTGATATGGATACTAACGGAGGAGTTTTCCATGAACGATACACAAGATCTTTTCCCTACTCGCTTGGAACGAAAGTTGGGAATGTTTGAACGCATTGACCCAGTGGTATATGGCGATGAGTCACAGCTTGCGAACGGCCCCTTAAGCAAATCAGAAATTGATGAGTACGAAAGAAAGGGATTTCTGTCGTTTGAAGGATTTTTTGACGCTGATGATATGCAGGTTTTTCTTAAAGAACTGCGCGAGTATGAAGACGATGCTGATCTGAAGCTCTCAGAAGGCACTATTCTTGAACCTGGGCGTGAAGAGATTCGCACCATTTTCGGCATCCATGATGTTTCAAAACGCTTTCAGCGCTTGACCCAGGATCCCAAGCTATTGGCGATGGTTAAACAGTTGCTGGGCAGCGATGTGTATATCCATCAATCACGGATTAACTATAAACCAGGTTTTAAAGGCAAAGGGTTTGAGTGGCACTCCGACTTTGAAACATGGCATAGCGAAGATGGCATGCCACGTATGCGTGCGTTAAGTTGCTCCATCGTACTTACTGACAACGGTGAATTTAACGGCCCATTAATGTTGATTCCGGGCTCCCATCACTATTTTGTTCCGTGTGTCGGCCGAACGCCGGAAAATAACTATAAAGAGTCGCTGAAAAGCCAAGAGGTGGGCGTGCCCCCAGCCAGCAGCCTTCGCGAGCTAATGTTAGAAAACGATATCGAAGCACCTAAGGGGCCTGCCGGATCGCTGGTGATTTTTGAATGCAACACCATGCACGGCTCGAATATCAATATGTCTTGTTGGCCGAGAAGTAATCTGTTCTTTGTTTACAATAGCGTTGAAAACACGCTGCACGACCCTTACTGCGGCAATCGTCCCAGGCCTGAGTTTCTGGCCAATCGTTCGGATTGGGAGCCGCTAAAGCCGCTAAAGGAGTAATACTAAGCGCTACGCCGTATTAAAGCGCTACGACCAGAGCTTACGCTTTCGCCCAATGTGGCAGAACATCACGTTTGGCGCTTTTTGATGTGGCGCGGGAAGTAGTGGCTTACAAAGCGTTTGGCAAAAGGCGTTGAGGGAGAGCGTATGTTCATGAAGGGGGCCTCAACGCCACCCCCATGTAAAATAGATACGCACCGCTATTTTGACTCAGTGTTTCATCCAGGCATTTAAGTCATCTAAAAACGCTAAGCACTGGCTAAGCTGATCAATTTCAATAAACTCATCGGGCTTGTGGGCTTGGTGAATAGAGCCGGGCCCAAGAATGACCGATGGGATGTCGCCATCGATCTCGAAAACGCCCCCTTCAGACCCATAAGAGACCTTGCCACCACGCTCGGGAAGGATGGGTTCAAGCTTTTTGAACATATCGCTGTCGGTAGCGTCTCCCATGGCGGGGTAGGCAAATAACTCTTGCCACTCAATGGCGGAATCGGCGGATTGGCGCTGCATTTCAGGCAGCAGGGCAGCCTCTATATCGTTGATCAGCGCTTGGATATCCGTGGCGGCTGCTTCCTGATCAATGCTACGTAGCTCAAAGATAAAGCTGCAAGTGTCGGGGGTAACGTTGGTCGCTACACCGCCTTCTATCATGGTGGTCAGCGTTGTGGCGTGGGGAACGGTAAAGTCTTGGTCGAAGGGGCCCTCTTGCTCATATCGTCGTGATCGTTCGGCGATCATGGTGATGATACGCGAGGCATACTCCACCGCATTAACATGCTGGGGAGAAAACGATGAATGGCCCCCTTCGCCGCGTACTGTCACCCGCATCGCGATCTTGCCCTTCTGACCGTTGATCAACTTCATTTCGCTGGGTTCGCCGATGATGGCCAGTGCCGGTGGCACCTTGAGCTTGGCTAGGTAGCGTGCGATAGCGGGAGCACCCAGGCAACCTACTTCCTCATCATGAGAGAAGCAGAAATAGAACGGGCGCTTCAGTTCACTGCTGGCAAAAGCCGGTGCTGCCGCCATCACACAGGCGGCAAAGCCTTTCATATCGCAGGTGCCACGCCCAAACAAGTGGCTGTCGCGCTGCTCTAGTTTGAAAGGGTTGCTTTGCCAGTTCTTCGGATTGGCGGGTACGACGTCCGTATGGCCAGAGAGAACGATGCCAGGCACGTTGGCAGGGCCCAGACGGGCGACCAAATTGGCTTTTTCGCCGCTCTCATCGGGTAGCACCGTTACATCCGCGCCAAGAGTGGCGAAGAAAGCCTCCATGTGATGAATAAGCTCAAGATTGGAGTAAGCACTGGTTGTGTCGTAAGCAATCAGGTTAGCGAGGTGTGATACCGCGGCTTCCAACTGCGGGTGAGCGTTAGGCGTAGCACTAGCTTGCATAGCGTTAAATCCTTGGCAATAAGGGGAACTGTGGCTCAGGTTTTGGCCTTCTTAAGCTGCTGACGAATCGTGACGACCACCACAAATATCGCCAGCGAAGCGAAAAGCCAGGTGATCGGTGACGACACCAGGATGCTGGGATCACCACGAGAGAGCGCAAGGGCACGACGCAGGTTCTCTTCCAGCATTGGGCCAAGAATGAAGGCGATTAAAAAGGGCGCGGCGGGAATGGCGAACAGGAACATGAAAAAACCAAATATGCCCATCGCCAGCAGTACGATGACGTCATACATACTGTTGGAGATAGAAAAAATGCCGAAGACGCATAGCGCAAGCACGATAGGCGCCATCAGACCGGGGGGAATTCGCGAGATATGCGAGAAAAAGCGCATCGTTGCTTTACCCGCACCAAACAGCAGAACAGAGGAGAACAGCATGCCAATAAACAGCATGTAAACCTCATGAAGGTTGTTCTCAAACAGCATCGGGCCTGGGGTCATACCGTGAATCATAAAGGCGCCCAGCATCACGCCGGTAATCACATCGCCCGGCACGCCCAGCGCTAATAGCGGGATCATGGTGGAGCCACAGCAACCATTATTGGCGGACTCGGATGCCGCGATTCCTTCCAGTTCGCCTGTACCAAAGTTCTCGCGATTCTTCGAGCTGCGCTGTGCTTCCCCATAAGAAGAGAAAGCCGCCGCCGAGGGGCCAATACCGGGAATGGCCCCCATCACCACCCCAATCATGCTGCCTTTGAGCATTGCCTTTAAGGAGCGGCGCAGCTCATCTCGCGTTACCCGGTTATCACCCAGTTGCATGGGCTTATGGCTTTGGTTGTGACGAAAAACAATAATTTTAAGCAGCTCAGGAATCGCAAACAGGCCAATGAGTACGGGCGCAACGGCAAGACCGCTCTGCATATCCATGGTGAGATCAAAGCGGAACGAGCCGTACATATCTTCGCCCACGGTGGCGAGTAGTAGCCCTAAGCACGCCGACACAAGCCCAAGCAGCAGCGAACGCCCTGACACCCCAGCGACGGTGGTGAGCGCGAAAATCATCAGCATAAAGTATTCGGGTGGCCCAATCCGTAGCGCGAGGAGCGCCAGCGGGGCGGCAATAAAAATCAGCGATAGGTTGGAGATAAAATCCCCGGTACATGAGGAATAGAGTGCCATGTTGAGGGCTTTACCTGCCTTGCCCTGTTGGGCCAATGGGTAGCCATCTAGGGTGGTACAGGCGGCCGACGCGGTGCCTGGTGTCTTGATCAATATCGCGGATACCGAGCCGCCGTAGGTTGAGCCTTTGTAGAGCGCAACGAGCAGTAAAATACTCGGGATCGGCTGCATATAAAACGTAAAGGGCAGCGCCAGGGTCACCGCCATGGTGCCAGTCATGCCGGGAATGGCGCCGATAATCACGCCACCCCAAATACCGGCGGCCATGATCAAAAAATTCTCAAGAGTGGCAACCGCCTGGAAGGCAACCAGCAGGTCGTTGAGCATAGTGGTAGTCCTATACGCGGTAGATTAAATACCGATCGCCTTGAAAAGGCTGCCGACAGGGAAACGCGTATTGAGTGCGCTGGAGAAAAACAGGTAGAGAACCAGTGGCAGTACTACGGCAACAGTGACGGCTACCACTTTGTGGCGCCAATAACCCGTCAATATCAACATCGCCATTAGCAGCAGGATGCTCGATAGCAAAAAACCAAGCAGCATCACTGAGCCAATGAAAAGCGCAAAGGCCAGTACCGTCCAACCGAAACGCGTGAGTAGTGTGGCAAGCGGCGTATCGCCACGTATTGAGCGGGCGTCTTCAGGGTCGGCGATGGCTTCGGTTTTACGTGAACAAGACAGCCCTACGAGCAGTATGCCCAATGCCATGCCGAGCATGGAAACCGTGCGTGGCCACATATCAGGCGGTGGCGCGAACCCTGGAATAAAGCGCGGGCGGGGTACATAGGCGGGTATCAGTAGAAACAGAACGATACCGAACAGCACTGTGATAACTAAACCGCGTGTTATACCCATGTCCCCTCCAGTGATGAAATGATGTAGGCAGTGACAACAGCGTGGTGCTTAACGCTGAATCACTCTAGATAGCCAAACTGTTCGGCTAAAGTGCGATAGAACTCGTACTGTTCCTGGGCATAAGTCTCCATATCAACGCTGCCAATAGTGGATATTGAGCCACGATCATCAGCACGGCTGAGCCATGTCTCATCCTCAGCCACCTGTTCCATCACGTCAGCCCAAGTGTTAACCACTTCTTCAGGTAGATCTGGCGGGCCATACAGCGCGCTCCAGCCAATCACTTGCCCAGCTAGCTCATAACCCAACTCTTCTGCAGTCGGCACGTCTGGGAGTGCCTCCATGCGCTCGGGTGAGAACACCATTAACGGGCGCATATCACCGCTCTCGATATGGGGCATCAGCGATGCTGCTGCGATGGCGAGAAAATCAACATGCCCACCCAGTAGCGCCGTTGCGAGTTCACCGCCCCCACGGTAGGGAATCAGCGTGGCCGCTGTCAGCGGATCCATTTCTGCGTCAGCCAGTAGTGACTGCACGGTAAAACCATCGATGGCGGTGGCGCCGGAGGCGGCATAGCTCATCGCGCCAGGGTCGTTTTCAATGCCCTCCAGCAAATCCTCAACGCTTTCATAGGGTGAGTCGTCGGCCACGGCAAGAATCATCGGTGTGGCTTCCAGCGGGCTGATAAATGTGTACTCATCCCAGTCAACGCTGCTGTTTTCGTTGACCGCGGGTGAGAGCGCCATACCGACGCGGGCTAATAGCAAGGTGTAACCATCGGGGTCAGCCTGTACGACATCACGAGCGCCGGTCATTCCCCCAGCGCCGGCTTGGTTAACGACCGTGACAGGCTGACCTAGATATTCACGAGCAGACTCCGCTAGCGCCCGACCGGCCAGATCGGAAGCGCCGCCAGGGCCATAAGGGACTACCAGCGTGACAGGTTCGGAAGGGTAGCTCTGAGCATAGGCGGTGGAGGCAGCGAGCAGCGTTGCTGCCGCTAAGCTTAAGGTGAGTTTCATACTTGTCTCCGCAATGGTGGTTGCATGTCTGTTATTGAATAGCTGTTATTGAAGGGCTGAGTAAAGAGCATTAATTGGATTAATCACTTTCAACATAGACAGCTATGAAATTTGTTGCAACAATTCAATTTAGTATGCGTTTTAGTTCTAGTGGTGGGCGAAAGTTGCAAGCTTGTTGTTTATCAAGCGTGTTTTTATCTGCCGGTTAATTCGTTAAATACGGCTAAAGTGAGTTTAAGATAATGAAAATAAAGGAAATTGAAGCGTTTGATGCCTTTATGAAGCATGGCACCACAAAAGCGGCTGCAGAAACGTTAGGGATCAGCCAATCAATGGTCAGTCGTTTGCTCATCGGACTGGAGGAGGAGCTGGGTTTTGCGTTGTTCAAACGTGCCCGGAATCAGCTTTCGCCAACGTCAGAAGCATTTTTATACCACGCGTCCGTTTTACGGTTGATGGCGAGTATTCGAGATACGCAAAAGACGCAGATGCTATTGCTAATAATCAAATGGGTAGTGTCGTCGTCGCTGCTCAACCCATTTTTTGCGATACCTTTTTACTCGATGTGATTAAGCGCTTTAAACAGATTCATCCTAATGTAGGCGTTCGGGTCATCGATGCAGGGCTGCAAGAGCTGCTTAAAATGATCGACAACAATACCTGTGATGTGGCGCTGGGGATAACGCTTGAAGCAGACACTTATGGGGCAACCGTCAGTAGCCTTGCACGCTGTTCGGCGCGCTGCATCATGCATCGTATGCATTCCCTCGCTAGCCAAGATGTGGTGGCGCTTACCAGCTTACAAAATCAGACATTCGTAGAGCTGATGGCGGATAGTCCTCTGCGTGCCCGCGTGGATTACATTATGCAGACAGTGGGTATAAAGCGGCACATCGCCGCTGAAATGCGCCATATGCGAGGGGTGTGCGCATTAGTTGACCGCGGGCTTGGGGTAGCAGTGATTGATCCCATTGCAGAGCTACTGCTGCAGGGGACAGCCGTTGTATCGAAGCCCATGGAGCCAACGATTGAGTGGGAGATTGCCTTACTTAAATCCAAACACAAACCGTTAAGTAATGTGGCTGAATCTTTCTGCCAAGAGATATACGCTGAAATCGATAGCTTGCATCAAATGGGTATTTTAATATCGCTTAATAATTAAAAGCAGATGCTTAAACTTAATAGTCGTCCTGATACAACTATTTTCGGTTAATGCGAAAGACGCCCGCTCAGCATTGATGCTGACCGTAGCGTCTAACACTGCAATAACCCCTCTCTGTCAATTTAGTTGGCAGAACGTTTACGCTTCCCGACGGTATATCAAATCCCACACACCGTGGTCGAGTTTTTCGCCGCGGGCTTCAAACTTGGTCAATGGGCGGAACGCCGGGCGCGGTACATAGGGGGCGGTTTCCGCACTGGCGGTATTGGTATAACCGGGCGCTGCTTCCATGACTTCTGCCATCCACTCCGCGTAGGCTTCCCAGTCGGTGGCCATATGAAAAGTGCCGCCGGGCATCAAGCGCGTGCGGATTAGCTCAACAAAGGCAGGCTGTACGATGCGCCGCTTATGGTGCTTCTTCTTCGGCCAGGGGTCGGGGAAGAACAGCTGCAGCGTGGTGAGCGAGGATTCGGGCAGGCACTGCTCCAGCACTGCCAGGGCGTCCTCGCGGTAAACGCGCAGGTTGGTAAGGCCACGCTTATCGACTTCATCGAGCAGTTTGCCAACGCCAGGGGCGTGGACTTCAATGCCGATAAAGTCGGTGTCTGGGTGAGTCTCGGCCTGTTCTATCAGCGAGTTGCCCATGCCAAAGCCGATTTCTACGACCCGCGGTGCCTTACGGCCAAACAGGGCGTCCAAGTCTTGACGACCGTCGGCGATGGTCAGGCCAAAACGCGGCCAGATGTCTTCTAAACCCCGGTTCTGGGCCTGGGTCATACGCCCCGCGCGGATCACGTAGCTTTTAATGCCGCGGCGGTGCAGCGGTGCATCCGTACCTTCCGGGCCTGTGGGGGCGTTGCTTTCGGGCGCGTTGTGACTTTCTGGTACGGTATCGTTGGGTTCAGTCATGAGGTCTCGAATCAATTAACCGTTAATACGGTCAGCGAAAGGTGAAGAAGGATCGGCGGACTGGCGGCGCGGCATACGGCCAGCTAAAAACGCATCGCGGCCGGCTTCCACGGCCAGCTTCATGGCGTTGGCCATGCGTAGCGGCTCGCGGGCGTGGGCAATGGCGGTATTGAGCAGCACGCCATCACAGCCTAGCTCCATCGCCATGGCAGCATCCGATGCGGTGCCAATGCCCGCATCCACCAGTACCGGTACGCTGCTCTGTTCAACAATCAAGCGCACGTTGTGTGGGTTCTGAATGCCGTGGCCCGAGCCAATCAGTGAGCCCAGCGGCATGATGGCGCAGCAGCCCATGGCTTCAAGTTCGCGTGCCACAATAGGGTCGTCGCTGGTGTACACCATGACGTCAAAGCCATCAGCAAGCAGCGTTTCAGCGGCTTTTAGCGTCTCGACCACGTTGGGATAAAGCGTGTGATCGTCGCCGAGCACTTCCAGCTTGACCAGGTTGTGACCGTCGAGCAGCTCGCGGGCCAGGCGGCAGGTGCGCACGGCGTCTTTGGCGGTGTAGCAACCGGCGGTATTGGGCAGCAGGGTGTAGCGATCGGGCGAAATAACGTCGAGCAGGTTGGGCGCCTCGGCGTTCTGACCTAAGTTGGTACGGCGTACGGCAAAGGTGACGATTTCAGCGCCGCTTTGGGCAATGGCGGCACCGGTTTCGGTAAAGTCTTTGTACTTGCCTGTGCCCACCAGCAGGCGCGAGTGAAAATCGCGCCCAGCAATGGTTAGTGGGGCATCGGCTAGCGGTGTATCAGTTAGTTGGGTCATTGTGTTTCCTCTAGCCGCCGCCAATCGCGTGGACAACTTCAACGTGGTCGCCATCGACCAGCTGGGTGTCGGCGTGTTGGCTGCGGGGGACGATCTCTTCGTTAATTTCGACGGCGATACGACGACCACTCAGGCCCAGCTGTTCAACTAAGTCGGCGGCGGTAAGGCCGGTGGACAGCGTATGGGGTTCACCGTTTAGACGTATCTGGATAGACATAAATAGGCGTGTCTCATTCGTCGTGGCAGTTCGTGCTCTAAGGTATTCTCTATTGTAGCGGTTTCGCGCCGCGCAAGGTAAGCCGTAGCAGCAATAGTGTGATGGATGCCAACCGCAATAGGCGTAGGAGAGTAGCGTGCAACGAACAGATAAAGTGTGGTGGTGCATCGCGGCGTTATCGGGCGCGATGCTGGTAATGTTAGGTGCCTATGCCGCCCATGGCTTGGCGGCGCGCACCACAGAAGCGATGGTGAGTGCGGTTGAAACCGGCGTGCGCTATCAGGCCTGGCACACGCTTGCCATCATGATCGTGCTGGTATGGCGTCAGGTTCAGCCGCTTGCCGGGCAGCGCTGGGTGCTGGCGCTGTGGGCGCTAGGCATGGCGTGCTTTTCAGGCTCGCTCTATTTAATGGCACTGGCGGGGCTAAGTCTGGGTATTGTGACGCCCATTGGCGGACTGCTACTGATGGCAGGCTGGCTGGCGCTTGGGGTGGTGGTTGTGAAAGCACGCTAAGGTGAGCGTTTCCACCTTGTTGCAGGCGTTAATGCTTAAGGTTTATTGAGTGCGCTTGTTATCGGCGCACACTATTGTCCTCTGGCGCGTCGATATCGCTAAGTATGCCCTCGTCCTGGACGGCATACTCCCGGTACTGCGCCGTGTGGCGTTGAATAACGCCTTTGGCACCGTCATCGCCGCTTAATACTTGAAGGGCTGGCCAGAGTACGCGACCGAAAATAACCGGATGACCTGGTTGGCCCTTGAAGCTGGGCCTTACGATGGTGTCGCGCGTGGCTAGCCGCTGTAATGCCCCCAATGTGCCTTGCTGAATCCAGGGCATATCGGCTAATAAAATAGCTACTGCCTCGACGCTGTTAAGGCGGGCGTCGTGGCTAAGGGCGCTCACCGCCTCGGCGAGACTGGCCCCCAACCCAAGATGCGCCTGGTGAAGACGGATCAGGGGCGTGTTGTCTGCAAGGCCTAGCAGCGTTGCCTCATCCTCTTCGCGTATCGCCACGCGCAGCAGAGGAAAGGCTTGTTCGGCATTCGCGACACAGGCTGTCAAAAGCGAGCGTCCGTCGGCTAAGGGGGCGCAGCGCTTGTCATCCTCACCAAATCGGCGCGAGTAGCCCGCCGCCATCACCAAAGCGACAACATGACTAGCACTCATGGAGTGCTGTTCCGTGCTGCACCCGTATGCTACCCGCCATGATCGAGAGGGCAATTTCCGCAGAGGTGCATGTTGATTCCATCACGGCTAGGTAAAACGCGGGCAGGCGCTTAACCTGCAACTCCAAATGCTGCATTTCACACGATTCCAGTAGTAAGCAAGCGACATACATTGCCTCTCTTGCGTGGATAGGCTTGTCATAGCGTAGCGCACCTGACGCATCTAGAGGCTTTGTTTTACTGGGTTTGGTCAGAGATTTGGGCTGCTTGGGGTAATCGTGACTATGCTAAAGGTCTTACCGCACTAAATAAGCGATAGCAACGCGCAAGGAAGGCATATAGCAATGAACTCCTCTAATAACGTCGAAAGACACCCCAAGACCGTGAACTCTAATAGCAGCACCTTTTCACTGACCGTCAATGGTGAACACCATCCGTTAACGCTGGATAACCGCACAACGCTTTTGGATGCCCTGCGTGAGCACCTGCAACTTACAGGCTCCAAGAAAGGCTGTGACCACGGTCAATGTGGTGCCTGCACGGTGCTGGTGAACGGCGAGCGCATCAACGCCTGCTTGTCTCTTGCGGTGATGCATGAAGGCGATGATATTGCGACTATCGAAGGGGTGGGAGAGGTCGACCATCTTGATCCCATGCAGCAAGCCTTTGTCGCTCATGACGCTTTCCAGTGCGGCTACTGCACGCCGGGGCAAATCTGCTCGGCCAAGGCAGTGCTTGACGAGATCCAGGCGGGGCTGCCAAGCCACGTTACCAACGATCTGAATGCGCCTATCGAGATAAGCGATGCGGAAATCCGTGAGCGGATGTCGGGCAACCTTTGCCGCTGTGGTGCCTACGCCAACATTCTCAAGGCTATTAACCAGGTGGCGGAGGGGCGCTCATGAAAGCTTTTTCTTATGAACGCGTCAGCGACCCGGCCCAGGCGGCAGTGCGTGCGGCGGAAGTGCCCGGCGCCAAGTTTATTGCGGGCGGCACTAACCTGCTGGACTTGATGAAGCATGAGATCGAAATCCCCGAGCATCTGATCGACGTATCGGGCACGGGCCTTGACGATATTACCCCGACAGATGAGGGCGGCCTGCGGATTGGTGCGCTTGTCAGCAATGCCGCGCTCTCGGCGGATGCCCGGATCCGCAAGGACTACGCGGTGTTGAGCCGGGCACTTGTCTCGGGCGCATCGGGCCAGCTGCGCAATAAAGCCACGACCGGCGGCAACCTTTTACAGCGCACGCGCTGCCCCTATTTTTATGACACCGGGATGCCCTGCAACAAACGTTCGCCTGGGGCAGGCTGTGCAGCACTGGGTGATGGCGCAACGTCGCGTCAACTGGGTGTTATCGGCACATCAGAAGCGTGTATCGCCACGCACCCTTCAGACATGGCCGTGGCCCTGCGCGTGCTGGATGCCGAAGTGGAAACCGTGACCTCATCGGGGGAAACGCGCCGCCTGACGCTGGATGAGTTCTACCAGCTGCCCGGCGATACCCCGGAGATAGAGAACGCGCTGCAAGCCGGCGAAATGGTTACCGCCGTGCGGTTGCCGCCCCCCGTTGAGGGCCGCCATGCCTACTACAAAGTGCGCGATCGGGCCTCTTACGCCTTTGCGCTGGTATCCGTTGCGCTGATTAAAGCCCCCGATGGCACCGGACGTGTGGCACTAGGTGGCGTGGCGCCCAAGCCTTGGCGCCGTGCTGAAGCCGATGCGCTGTTACCGCAGGGCGCCTCTGCCGTCATGGCCCGCTTACTGGATGGCGCTCGTCCAACGCATGAGAATGCCTACAAGCTTACCCTCGCAGAGCGCACGCTCGCCGCGCTGCTGGCTCAGGAGTAACCCATGGATTTTAATCAATCAACGGAAGATAACCTGTTTGACCGTGCCCGTATTATCGGCAAGCCGCATGTGCGAATCGACGGGCTCCTTAAGGTAACCGGCCGCGCCCCCTACGCTTACGAGCGGCATGACGTGGTGGTCAACTCATTGGTGGGCTTTCCCTTGGGCGCAACGATTGCCCGGGGAAAAATCACCCATATAGACGCCTCGGCCGCCCGCGCCGCACCCGGCGTAGCCGCCGTTATCACCACTCTAGAGTTTGAGCCGCTGGCGCGTGCCGACAGCAATGTGGCCCATCTGTTCGGCGGCGCCACCGTTGAGCACTACCACCAAGCGATTGCTGTAGTGGTCGCCGATACCCTGGAGCAGGCGCGTGGTGCGGCGTCCTTGATCAAGGTGCGCTACGAAGAGACGCCGGGCGTGTTCGATCTTGAAGATGCCTGGGCACGCTTGCAGAACACCGGCGAACCAGCCGCCAATGTAGGCGATGTGGAGGCGGCGATTGATGCCGCACCGGTGACGCTGGACGAAACCTACCGCACTGCTTCGCAAAGCCACGCCATGATGGAGCCCCACGCTTCTATCGTGGACTGGTCGGATGGCGGTCAGATGACGGTATGGACATCGAATCAGATGATCGAATGGACGCGCCAGGCGCTCGCTACCACCTTCGAGATCGACGCTGATAGGATCCGCCTGGAAAGCCCTTACGTGGGCGGCGGCTTTGGCGGCAAGCTATGGCTGCGCGCCGATGCGGTGCTGGCGGCACTTGGATCGCGGGAGACCGGCCAGCCGGTCAAGGTGGCCTTGCCGCGCCCGATGATCTTCAACAACGCCACCCACCGCTCCGGCACTATTCAGCGTCTGCGTATCGCGGCGGGTTTAGATGGCAAAATCACCGCTTTCGATCACGCCGCCATTTCCCATACGCTGCCCGGCGGCAGCGGTGAAGATGCGGTTAATCAGACCCGCTGCTTCTACGCGGGCGAAAACCGTCGCGTGGCGCACCACCCTATTGATATGGGCCTTCCTGAATCGGCGGATATGCGTGCCCCGGGGGAAGCCTCGGGGCTGGCGGTGCTTGAGGTCGCCATGGACGAGATGGCGGAGAAGCTTGGCATGGATCCGGTGGAATTTAGGATTCTCAACGACACCCAGGTCAATCCCGAAGAGCCATCGAAGCCCTTCAGCGAACGCCACTTTGTGGAGTGCTTGCGCAAGGGCGCCGACACTTTTGGCTGGGCTGAACGTAACCTTAAGCCGGGCGGCCGGCGCGAAGGCCAATGGCTGATTGGCCACGGTATGGCCGGTGCTTATCGCGGCGCGCCCACCCTGGCTTCGGGCGCACGGGTGCGTTTGCAGAAGGGGCGCCTGATCGTGGAAACCGATATGACCGATATCGGTACCGGTTCCTACACCATCCTGACCCAGACAGCCGCAGAAACCATGGGCATGGAGATGCAGGACGTAGAGGTGCGCCTGGGCAATAGCGCCTACCCGATCTCCTCCGGATCCGGCGGGCAGTTTGGAGCAGCGAGCTCCACCGCTGGCGTTTACGCCGCCTGTGTAGCGCTTCAGGCGCAGATCGCCAAGCGCCTAAACGTTGACGAGGCACGGTTTGAAAATGGCCGCATTGTCGCCGGACAGATAGATCTGGCGCTGGCCGACGTGGCCGATGGCGAAGAGGTTGTGGCTGAAGACTCGATCAACTTTGGTGACTTCAAGGACAAACTGGAGATTGGCACTTTCGCAGCGCACTTTGTTGAGGTGGCTGTGCATGCCTATACCGGTGAAACCCGCGTGCGGCGCATGCTGGCCGTGTGTGATGCAGGACGCATTCTCAACCCTATTACGGCGCGCAGTCAGGTGCTTGGCGGTATGACCATGGGCGTGGGGGCTGCCTTGACCGAGGGCATGAGTGTGGATACTGAGCGCGGCTTCTTCGTCAACCACGACCTGGCAGGCTACGAAGTGGCGGTGCATGCGGATATTCCCGAGCAGGAGGTCATCTTTTTAGATACCACCGATGCTGCTTCATCGCCCCTAAAAGCAAAAGGGGTGGGTGAACTGGGTATCTGTGGTGTAGCCGCCGCGATTGCCAATGCAATCTACAATGCTACTGGTGTTCGGGTGCGCGAATACCCAATGACGCTGGATCGAGTAATTGCGCAGTTACCCGCAGCGTAAAACCTCGGGGATGTGGCGGCTAGCCTGAGCTCTATGCCGAGGGTCGAAAGCATTTGAACCCTCGGCACAACCCTAAGCCTTTCTTATGCCACGCGTTGCTCTGCCCATTTGCTACATTTATGACAACAACATTCGCAGTGGCATCCACAGCCCCATGGCAATCATGACCAGGTTTTCGGTCAGCGATACGAACCCCAACGGCACATTGCTGTTACCGCCGACGCAGGCGCACTTAAGCTCACGTTTGTCGATGTACACGGCTTTAAACACCGAGACCGCCCCCACTGTACCGACAAACAGCGCCAGCGGCGCGGCCAGCCAAATCAACGCCCCGGCCAGCATTAAAATACCTGCAAGCGTCTCGGCGTAGGGATAAAAATAGCTGTAGGGCACGTAGCGTTGAGCTAACAGGTCGTAATTCAAAAACATATTGCTGAAGCTTTCGACATCCTGCAGTTTTTGCAGGCCGAGCAGCACCATGGCTGTAGCAACGGCATACTCCGGCATGCGTGCAGTAAACAGTGTGCCCTGGGACGCCCAACTAATTGCCAAACCGATCAGCAGCGCAGTAGCAAAAATGGCGATCACCGGCCGGTAAGTGGTCTCTTTTGCATTGGGAACGCTCATTCCCAGATGCTCACGCAACGCTTCATAGCCGCCGATGCGTTGATCACCGATGTACACCTGGGGCGTCGTGTCGACGTTTTCCTGTTGTTTGAACGCGTCGATCTCATCGCGGGACGTTAAGGTGTGGTCGTCGACCGTAAAGCCCTTGCGTTTGAGTAGATCAACCGTCTTCAGGCCAAACGGGCACAGATGCTCGGCGGTTTTCATCCGGTAAACCCGCGCGCTTTGGTGTGTTGATGATGCCATGGCAACCTCCCTTTTTTGCCTTATCAAGGCTAACAGCGTAGTACCTGGGGTCGCCTATAGGTCAAGTGTTGGTATATTTTCCATCGCCGAATAAATCAGGTAGTGGCCTTCGCAACGAGCGATTAGGCTAAAAGATATAAAACAACCAAAGTCCCCACGCCTGCCATACCTATCGCGTCCAGCGTATCTAAAACCTCGCGCTCTTCAGGATGAAGGAGGTGACACATAGCGGTTCTTGCACTGCTTAACCTTAATAGTTGAGAGGTACTGCTGATCCCCATGCTGAAAGTAGCGATAATGATTTCGATGATCTCTAACCCAAATAGCACAAGGAAAATGGTTAACAAGGCAGTTAAAAATAGGCATAGCCAAAAAGAAAACCATTGACAGTCAATGAGCCCCTTATTATCAAGCGACATCCAACTATCAGAAGCGATCTTTTTTGTTGATAAGAGCGATATGAACATTCCGGTGCACCCGAATCGTGATGAGGTTGGGCCTATCCTGCCACCGAATAATTAACGAACAGTTATGTGCTTTCATTCATTAGCTGGCGTACGTATGGGTTGTATTAGGAAAAGGTGTTAGGCGCTGTTTTGGTTGGCCTGCTGCCGAGTTCGCATGAATGGATGTCGCTGAGGCTCGACCCTTAAGATTAGCTTGTATGGCTTCTACGACCGTGCTGATCTCTGGACGCCATAGAATCGTGTCATAGGGTTCTCGTGGTACGAAGGCGAGTGATTTTTTCTGACGTACCAGGGAAATGGTGGCGACATCGAGTGCTGCCGCTAAGTGCATCGGCCCTGAGTCGGGTGTCACGAATAATCGCGCTCGCTCTAGAACCGCAGCAAAGTGACGGATAGGAAGCGGTGGGCATAAGCTGCCATACCGCGATAACATCAAGCGCTGCTCAATCGGTGCTAGAAGCCTAAACTCCTCCGGCCCAAGGAAAACGGCATAACGTATTTTGCAGGCTTCCATGGCATCGATGAGCATTAGCCAAAATGCCAACGGCCAACGTTTGTTTTGATGCCCGCCTACGAAGAGCGCAATAAAGTCTGTATCTGCTGTTTGGTCGCTATGCAGACTGACTAACTGTCGTATCTTCGTCATGGCCTGATCGCGCTCCTGCTCCGTTAGCTGGAGCAGTGGCCGATTACGACAAGCAACACCGAGCGGACGTGTCAAATTAACGATGGCATCGTAGGCGTGTGATGATTTCCCTTCCGCCTCAATGCTGTACCACCGCTGGTGACCTTTACGTGCCCCCATGCTGTACCGCGCCCCTATTAACCGGGTCACTATAAAGCCGCTCGTTGATCCTCCGCTTACTTGTACCGCCAGGTCATAACGTTGTGCTCGTAAGCGTCGTAATAGTGTTACGCACTGCCAGGGACGGAGAATGGCTTCTCTCGACAGTAAATAAAAATGGTTAACAGGACGTTGCTGCAACAGTGGCCATGTTTTATCAGTCGCTAAATAGTCTATGCGCGCGGAAGGAAAACGTTCACGAAAAGCATCGATGGCAGGGGTGCTGATTAGTGCGTTGCCCAGACGAAAATTGGGGCGAATAATTAAAATTTTCTCTATGCCGACAAGGCTATCGATGGTTTCTGGTTCAGGCGCTTTGAGGATATACCGTAGACCTCCCAGTAAAAATCGCTTCATTCTTTTTCAAAAAAACGGGCCACTATTTTTAAATAAGAGTTTGTTCTAATAAGTGTTAGTAAGTGCATGCTCTGGCGCTCTGTTCAGTTAATAGACAATGGTCTGCCTACGGCAGCGTTAAGGCAGATTAAAAATGACTGCCATTGAAGGCGCTGCTTTGGCTATGCCCATGGCGAAAGAGGCAGCTTGAGCCTAAATAACTTAAAGAAGAGTTAAGCTGCATAAGAGGTTTGCAAAAAAGGGCTGGCTTACTGGTTGAATTCAGATGCGTATGCCTTGTGGGGTATAAGTTGCCGTATTTAAGAAAAGCTTAAGTTTTGATGGCGAAGATAGCGGTTTGTAGATTGAGGGAGCAGCATGCGCGCACTGCTGATCGAAGATGATCCCTTGCTTGGGGATGGCATTAAAACGGCGCTGGAGCGCGAGGGGTATACGGTTGATTGGTTTATGCTCGGCCGCGAGGCAATCCGCGCTATCGGCAGCGAGACCTTCAGTGTGATTATTTTGGATCTTGGCCTGCCCGATATGGACGGCATGCAGGTACTTCAGTTACTCCGTCAGCAATCCACCCTACCTATTCTGATTTTGACCGCCCGCGATGCGGTGGAAGACCGTATTGGCGGTTTAGATGCGGGGGCGGATGACTATGTGCTCAAGCCCTTCAATTTGCAGGAGCTACTCGCCCGTTTGCGTGTCGTAATGAGACGCGCGGAGGGGAGAGCCTCACAGATATTAACGCTGGGGTCGCTGAGTATTGATGAGGCTCGTCATGCGGTGACTTGGCGGGGCAAAGACGTAAAGTTGGGGCGACGCGAGTATGCCTTACTCTTAGAACTAGCTAGGCACCCCGATAGAGTGCTTTCTCGCCCTCGCTTAGAAAATTTGCTCTACGGCTGGGGCGAAGAGGTAGAGTCCAATGCGGTGGAGGTTCACATTCATCATCTGCGTAAAAAGCTTGAGAAGCACCTGATCATTAATGTGCGTGGGATTGGCTACCGGCTGGATAGCCAAGCGCAATGATATCGATACGGCGTTATCTACTCCGCACGCTGGCCATTACCATGGTTGTCGCCGGAGGGATCGCGGTGACCGCGGCTTACTTAATTACCGATCATGAGCTAGAAGAAATTCTCGATACACAGCTCAGTCTGCATAGCCGGATTGTGGCTGGCCAACTCGAACCAAACGCGACCATTGACGACTATGCTCGCCTGACTTCGCGCATGGGCCTTCCAGGCCATCCGGCACAGCTATATCGCGCCGGTGACGCAGTGCCAGTGAGCAGCGCTGAATCAGATCCTGAGTTTTACCACGAGGAAGAGTTTAAATTAGTGCTGGGTTTTTGGAATGCCGATGGCTCACCCAAGCTGTTAGGCGGCAAATGGAATGATGCCGGGCCTTTCCCCGCACCTTTAGAAGAGGGCTTTCGCTGGGAAAGCTACGATGGTCATCGTTGGCGGGTGTTCAGCATGTTCGACGTTGCCAGCGATACCTGGATCCGCATGGGGCTGCAAGGTTCGTTTCATGATGAAGTGGTGGAGCGCATCACCTGGAACAATTTATTGCCGATGCTCTTTTTGCTGCCACTCCTCCTTTGGCTGATGAGCCGCATCATTCGGCGGGGAATTGCGCCCATCCAAGCGCTTTCCAGCCAGGTGCAAGGCCGCTCCGCCCACGACCTAAGTAAAATCGATAACCCGGTTCCTCAAGAGCTTAATGAATTACGCCAATCGCTAAACGACTTTATCGCCCGGTTAAAAGCAACGTTAGAGCGCGAGCGGCGCTTTACCGCCGATGCAGCCCATGAGTTACGCACGCCTTTGGCAGCGCTGAGAATCCACCTGGATAACGCTCAGGCAGGGGGAGAACAATCATTACAAAAGGCGTATGTTGGTGTGGAACGGCTTCAGCGGGTAGTAGAACAACTGCTTATTTTGGCGCGTTTGGATCAAGTTGCCACAACCTCACCGGCAACTATCGATCTTTACCCGATTATTGCTGAATTGGTAGCCGAACTGTGGCCACTCGCTGAAGAGCGAGATCAGCACTTGAGGCTAACAGGGTTAACCCGGCTGGAGGTTCGCGCCGACGAAGTCGAGGTGGGCATTCTCTTTCGTAACCTGCTGGATAACGCCTTACGCTATACCCCGGAAGGAGGTCATATAGAGGTAGAGTTGACCCTTCGGGAGGGGGCGCCTCAACTTATTGTGAGAGATACTGGCCCCGGACTGCCTGAGGCACTATTGGATAAAGTCACAGAGCGCTTTAGGCGCGCGTCTGGTCAGGGCACTACTGGCAGCGGATTGGGTTTGTCGATTGTTTCGGAGTTGGCTCAGCGCCAGGATGCACGCCTTACACTTAGTAACCGCATGCCCAATGGGCTAGCGGTAAGCGTTACGTGGGAACAAAACCAGCAACAAGCTCACTGATTAGCTTGCTTGGCTTGTCTTCGGATCAAGACCTCGAATCTAACGGCACTTCCACCGTTAGATGCACCAGAGAACCGCACTGTTGTTGAATGCTCTGCCGGCAAATGTCAGGCGATTCTGGGGTGCCCGGCAACAGTGCGGCAATCGCTGCATGGAGGTTGGGCCAATCGATCCAATTTGTAAGCTCGCCCCTGCGCAGGCTGCGCAGGCTGCGAAGGGGCAGTCGCACTTATCTTCGTTAAAACATCAGCTTCACACCAGTAACGACCCCCGCGTCTTCCGTGTTATCGCCACTAGCGCGGGAGAGATCCGCCGTGTCGCCATACTCTTTCTCCCAATAAGCACCGACGTAGGGGGCGAAGCGGCGGGTGACTTCATAGCCTAGCCGCAGGCCAGCACGAACCGAGTTAAGCCCTTCACCGACGCCAAATTCTTCCACTTCACTGGCGGCCACGGCGATTTCGGTGCGCGGCTGTAGGTAGAGCCGCTGTGTGAGTCGCAGATCGTATTCGCCCTCAAAACTGGCAGCCACGTCGCCATCTTCACTCACTTGCATGGCAACGTCGGTTTCAATGCCGTAGGGCATCACACCTTGCAGGCCGACCACTCCATAGGTGCGTTCGGCGTGGTCATCGGAGAACACACCGCCTTGATAACCGATACCCCCTTGTAACTCCCAAAAATCTGCCACTAGGCGGCTATAGAGTAGTTCCAGGGACTCGAACTCAGCATCTTCGCCGTCGCCCTGGACGTTTTCGCCCTCTGACTTCAGGTAAACGCGGTTGATATCACCGCCGTACCAGCCTTGAAAGTCCCATACCACGGCGTCTTGGCCTTTGTCGGGAACGGTGTATTCAAGCCGGTCGAACAGCCCCATGCGCATGTTGTGTTCCATCGTGGGCGCTGGCCAGTTGTCTGGAGCCGCATAGCCATCTTCGGCCTGAGCGGTAGTAGCGGCGGCCACGGCGAGGGCCACGCTGGCGAGGGTTAAGTAGTGCTTGTTTTCATACTGCCTCCTTAAGAAACCTGAACAACGCGGAACATGCCGGCATCCATGTGATAAAGAAGGTGGCAGTGGAACGCCCAGCTGCCCTCGGCGTCTGCGGTGATCAGCGCAGACACGCGCTCGCCGGGCTTCACATTCAGGGTGTGTTTGCGCGGAATCAATTCACCCTGGCCGTTTTCCAGCTCCATCCACATGCCGTGGAGGTGAATGGGGTGCTCCATCATGGTGTCGTTGACGAGGATGAGGCGCAGCCGCTCATCTTTCACAAAGTGAATAGGGCCGGTCACTTCGCTAAACTTTTTGCCATCAAACGACCACATGTAGCGTTCCATGTTGCCGGTCAGATGCAGTTCAAGCTCACGGCCTGGTTCGCGGCGGTCAGGCCATGGCGTGAAGGCTTTAAGATCGCGGTAGACGAGTACTCGACGTTCGTTGGGGTCGATGCCTATGCCTGCCTGGTCGTAGCGAGAACCGGGCTGGGCTTCACCAGCAACGAGCAAACCATTTTCGCCGATTTTCGCCTGCTCCCCCGGCATGCCGCCCATATTAGAGTGATCCATACCCTCCATGTTGGAGTGATCCATGCCCTCCATACCGGCATCGTCACTGCTCATTCCTGGCATATTGGAGTGATCCATACCTTCCATATTTGACATGCCTGAGTGATCCATCCCTGCCATATTGGAATGATCCATACCGCCCATACCGTGGGCAGCCATGGCTTCCATGCCGCGGTCGGCAATTTGACGTCGTTCAGGAATGTCGGCCTGCATGCCTTCACGCGGTGCCAGGGTAGCGCGGGCGTAGCCGCTGCGATCCATGGACTCGGCGAAGATGGTGTATGCCCGGTCGTCTTCAGGTGAAACAAGCACATCGTAGGTTTCCGCTACGCCAATACGGAATTCATCAACGGGAACGGGTTGCACCGGCTGACCATCAGCGGCTACCACGGTCATTTTCAGGCCGGGTATACGGACATCGAAGAATGACATGGCTGAGCCGTTAATCACGCGTAGCCGTATCCGCTCTCCTGCCTTGAACAGCGCGTTCCAGTTTTCCTGGGAGGAGTGGCCGTTGAGCAGGTAGGTATAAGTGCTGCCAGTGACATCGGCGATATCCCGGGAGCTCATACGCATTTGGGCCCACATGCCGCGCATTTCGGCGGTTTGTGCGAAACCTTTTTCGCGAACATCGGCGAAGAAGTCAGCAATCGTGCGCTCTTGGAAGTTGTAGTAGCCTTCCATGGTTTTCAGATTACGGAACACCGACATGGGGTCTTCAAAGGTCCAGTCGGTGAGCAGTAGCACGTGCTCTCGGTCGTAGCGGAATGGCTCGCGTTCGGCGGCGTCAATAATTAACGGCCCCGCATGGCCAAGCTGTTCCTGCATACCTGAGTGGCTGTGGTACCAGTAGGTACCGTTCTGACGAACAGGAAAGCGATAGGTAAAGGTTTCACCAGGGGCGATACCTGCAAAGCTAACCCCAGGCACGCCATCCATTTCCGGCGGTAGGATGAGGCCATGCCAGTGGATAGAGGTGGGCTCATCCAGCAGGTTAGTGACGCGAAGCACGGCGTCCTGCCCCTCTTGCAAGCGAATCATCGGGCCTGGGCTGGTGCCATTGATGGTGATGGGCGTCGCCTCTTGACCATCAATGGGGTGTGACTCGCGGCGAATGGCTAGCGATACCTCGGGGCCTTCTTCGACGCCCTGCGCATAAACATTGGTGCGGCCCCAGGGGGTTGCCCAGGCGGGGGTTAGTCCCATTGCGGCAGCGGAACCTAAGCCTAAGGCAGCGCCGCCTTTTAGGATCTGTCGGCGAGAGAGCGGGTGAGAAATGATGCTTGAGCGTGCCATGTAGAACTCCCATCAATGATGAATGGCACCATCTTGATGGAAGAAGCTGAAACAAAGCTGAATAGTGATTAATTAGCCATTTCACCCGCCAGTGGCAGGATAATCGTAACGCGCAAGCCCCCCAGTGGGCTGCGTTCAAAATGCGAGTGTCCTGAGTAGCGGCCAATTAGTTGCGCAAGAATCGAAAGGCCTAAGCCATAGCCGGGACGGCGTTCATCCAGCCGTGTGCCGCGCTCACCCAAACGCGAAAGATCCCCTTCTGCAACGCCGAGACCGTCATCATCAATGGTGAGCGTGAGTGTGTTGGCGGAGACGGCAATATCGCAATGAACGCGCCTACTCGCCCATTTGCCAGCGTTATCGAGCACGATGCCTACTATTTCAGAAAAGTCATGAGCCTCAATAGGCACTTGGTCTTTCTCGCCTGCCGAGTGGGTGAAGTTGAACATACGCTCAGGGTAAAGGCTTCGGAACATCTCTATGAGCCGTGAACTATCTCGCGTGACGTTGGCCATTCGACCCGCGTTAGGGCCTGCAATACGCGAACGACGCAGCTCCGCATCTAACTGGGCGTTAATAGCCTCAATACGGCTGAGCAGTTTCTGCCGCCGGTTTTCATCAATAGGCCGGTTGCCGCGCAGTACTTGGGTAACCGCTGCCAACGGAGTTTTTAAGGCATGGGAAAGGTTGGCGAATGACTCTCGAGAGCGCTGTAGACGCAGGTCGATGTCGTCCATAAAGCGGTTAAGCTGTGCGACCAGAGCGTCCAGCTCGGCTGGCGCGGTTAGCGAAAGGCGCTCGCGCTCCCCCGCTTGCAGTTCGGCCAATTGCCCACGGAGCTGCCATAAAGGCGTCAGGCTACGGTTAACGGCCAGCATGTTGAGCGTGATTAGCATTACTAAAAGCCCTGCGGCAATGCCGCCTACCCACCAGTGCAGCGTGGCCAGGCCCGCTTCAACCTGGGAAAAATCCTCCCCCACCAGTAAAACGCCGTTAGAACCCTGCCACTCAAAATGGCGGCGGTAGACCAGCAAGTGCTGATCGCCCTGTTTAACATCTAAAAGAGCATCGCCGTTTTCTTCCAGCAGCGGCGCCAACTGTTGCTGCCATTGGGGATTAGAGGCGCTCACCGAGCCGTTTAGGCGCAGCACGTATAAATGGTGAAAGACTTGATAGCCACGGCTAACCGAGTCAAGCGCGGCAGGCATGGCGGCTTCACCTTGCTCAAGCTGGGTGACGGCATGGTCGGCTTCGCGCTGGAGACGCTCACCCAAGAAATCCCGAGCAAGGTTCTGCAGCAATATTCCATGTAGTAGCCAGGTCGTCATCACCACGAATAGCGCCACGCCACCTAGCCAGGCGAGTAGTCGAAAACGTAAGCTGCGCCGATCAATGTGAAGCAAAGTAATAGCCCTGACCGCGGCGAGTTTGGATAATTGATTTGCCTAGATAACGGCGCAGACGAGCGACATAGACTTCGACCAGGTTGGGCGCGGCAGCATCCTGCTCCAAGGCATACAACTGCTCTAGTAGCTGCTCTTTAGAATGAATGCGATCCGGATGCAGCATTAAATAGCGCAGTAGTCGAAACTCAGTCGCCGTGAGCGAGCGCCACGCTTCCCCTTCTTTGCAAACCCGTTGGCCTGCCCCATCCAACGATACGCCGTTAAGCGTGACCACCTGCGATAACTGACCAGACTGCCTACGCAGTAGGGCCTTCAAGCGGGCCATGAGTTCGGCTTCATGGAAGGGTTTGGTCAGATAATCATCGGCTCCTGTTTCAAGACCAATGACTTTATCTTCCCAGGTGTCGCGGGCCGTCAGAATCAAAATAGGGGTGGCGCGTTTTTGCTTGCGCCACTGGGCGAGCAGATCCAGCCCCGAGCCATCGGGCAAGCCGATATCCAAGATAGCCAGCTCGTAATGCTCGGTTGCCATAAGCGACTTGGCCGCTTTCAATGTAGCGGCCAAATCAACCAGGTAACCGTTGTCTTTAAGACTCTCTGCCAAGCTTTCTGCTAGCAGGTCATCATCTTCGAGTAGCAACAGTTTCATGGGTAAACATCAGGTTAGAAAGAAAAATTGCCGTACATGCCGGATTCGTAATGGCCGGGGATGTTACAGGCATACTCTAGCTGGTTAGCATTATCAGGAACACTCCATAGTAGAGTCCCTGTCTCACCAGGCGCAATGGTGACGCCTGCCATGCTCATGTTGGCCATATCGTGGCTTTCACCGTGTGCCATATTAGACATATCGTGGTCACCATTGGCCATATCTAGCATCATTTGACGATGCTCTTCCTGGGCTTCTTTACTGCCAATCACAAATTCATGCTCTAAATTGCCGGTGTTGGTGATTTCAAATCTAACCACCTCCCCAGCAGTCAGTTCTAGCGCTTCAGGGTCGAACCACATATCGCCAGCCTCAAGGCTGATCGTGCGGTCAACGTCAGCCTCGGTTAGGTTATTGCCACCACCGCCGTGGCCGGGTGCAGCCAGCGCCGCGCCCGTGATCAGACTTAATGAAAGGGCAAACAAAGACGTTGTTAAAAGAGTGTAGCGCGTGGTCATTTACCTCAGAGGTTATTGTCACCCGTTCTTTATACGGTGTTAACCTGAAACGAGCCTGAACCCAGCGGTCAAAACATGATCTTTAGCAACCTTACTGTTGTCCGCAAGGTTGCAAGGCTTGACCTGAGGGTAGCCCCAGGGTTGTAAGCTTAAAGCGTTATTGCTAGCTGACTTGGTAGGAGGCTTACCATGATGAACGCAGATTGTTTTGCTTTTATGAGCTCGATGGGGTGGTTGGCTTGGTTAATGCCGCTAACTTTTTTACTGTTGATAGGGCTGGTTATTGCCTCGCTGGGCAAGTATTTGTTTAGCCACACACCTCAAGGAGACCGCTCATGAAGCGTTTTACCGCTACGGTTTTATCTAGTGCTTTACTCCTAGGAGCCGCCTCGGCTCAGGCTGCGTTGCCGGATGAAGCCACGCTGTACAAGAATCCGCAGTGCGGCTGCTGTGACGAGTACGCCCGCCACCTTGAAGAGCAGGGTGTGGATGTAACGATCGTTGATGACGTTGAGCTAAGTGAGATCAAACAGCAGGCAGGCGTCCCCTATGGTTTAGGGTCGTGCCATACCACCGAAATAGGCGACTACTGGATTGAAGGCCATGTGCCGATGGAAGCGGTTACCAAGCTGTTTGAAGAGCAGCCTGACATAGATGGCATTGGCCTGGCGGGGATGCCCATCGGTACGCCGGGTATGCCGGGGCCTCAGAGTGAGCCCTATAACGTTTACGCCTTTAGCGGCCAGCAAGATGAACCGTTTATGACGTTGGCACCGTAAGTAGCGTGCGCTTCAAGTCTTATCCGGCAGCGCATAGCTGGCGGTGACATGCACCACGGGGCGCGTTTCATCGCTGGCTGAGAATAGCTGTACTTCGCCCACCGCTAAGCGGCGGCCGAGCTTGATCAGCTTGGCGTGGGCGATAATGTCGTGATCACCTGACGCTGCGCGGAGGAAGTGGCAGTTTAAGTCGCTGGTCACCGCCATCGGCTCGGGGCCAATTTGCGCTAAAATAGCCACGTACATAGCCACATCCGCAAAGCCCATCATGGTGGGCCCGGAAACCCGCGGGCCGGGTCGCAGGTGCTCGTTGCCTATCTTCAGACGCAGGGTGGCCGTCATGTCGCCCACGCTCTCTATCTTGCCCATCCGCTGGGGAAACACTTCATCCAGAAAGTGTTCGATTTGCTCGGCACTCATTACGGTCATTGTTGTTTTCCTTTATAAAAAAGCCCCGAGACATGCGCCTCGAGGCTGATTAAACCATAAAACGAACTTACTATGCCTTATGCACCTTGGCCTTATGCACTTGCCGCCACTCGTGCAGTAGCGGCTCGGTGTAGCCGGAGGGCTGCACACGGCCTTTGAAGATCAGGTCAGAGGCGGCTTTAAAGGCGGTGGAGCCTTCAAAATCGGCGCTCATGGCGGTGTAGGTGGGGTCGCCTGCGTTCTGCTCATCGACCACCTTGGCCATGCGCTTGAGGGTCTCTTCCACCCGCGGTGCATCGACAATGCCATGCAGTAGCCAGTTGGCAATGTGCTGGCTGGAGATACGCAGCGTGGCGCGGTCTTCCATCAAGCCGACGTTGTGGATATCCGGCACTTTCGAACAGCCTACGCCGTGCTCTACCCAGCGTACTACGTAGCCCAGAATACCCTGGCAGTTGTTATCCAACTCCTGCTGCTTCTCTTCATCCGACCAGTTGGCATTTTCCGCTACCGGCACGGTGAGTAGGTCGTCCAGATAGTCGGGTTCGCCCAACGCCTCCAACTCGCGTTGTACGTCTGTGACGTTGACCTGATGGTAGTGCAGCGCGTGCAGTGCAGCCGCCGTAGGAGAGGGCACCCAAGCAGTGTTGGCACCGGCTTTCGGGTGACCGACTTTCTGCTCCAGCATGTTGTGCATCAGGTCTGGCATGGCCCACATGCCCTTACCGATTTGCGCACGACCACGCAGACCGCAGGCAAGACCCACTTGTACGTTGCTCTTCTCGTAGGCCTGAATCCAAGCGGCGCCTTTCATATCGCCCTTGCGCACCATGGGGCCCGCTTCCATGGTGGTATGCATCTCGTCGCCGGTACGGTCGAGGAAGCCGGTGTTGATAAACGCCACCCGTGAGGCAGCTTCGGCAATACACGCCTTGAGGTTAACGGTGGTGCGGCGCTCTTCGTCCATGATGCCCATTTTCAGGGTGTCACGGCTCATGCCTAAAATGTCTTCAACGCGGCTAAACAGTTCGTTGGCGAAGGCGACTTCTTTAGGGCCGTGCATCTTCGGCTTGACGATATAAACAGAGCCAGTGCGCGAGTTGCGCGGCTGGTCGGCGTCTTTCTTCAGGTCGTGCAGCGCCAGCAACGAAGTGACCACCGCATCCAGAATACCTTCCGGTAGCTCGTTGCCGTTCTCATCCAAAATCGCCGGTGTGGTCATTAAGTGACCCACATTGCGCACGAACATCAGCGAACGGCCGGGTAGCGTGACACTGCTGCCATCGGTGGTTTGCCAGGTGCGGTCAGCATTCAGCTTGCGGGTAAAGGTTTTGCCGCCTTTTTCGATCTGCTCTTCCAGATCGCCCTTCATCAGGCCCAACCAGTTGCTGTAAACACCCACTTTGTCTTCTGAGTCCACCGCGGCAACGGAGTCTTCGCAATCCATGATGGCGGTCAGGGCGGCTTCCACCACCACATCTTTAACACCTGCCGGGTCGGTTTTGCCGATGGCGTCGTTAGGGTCGATCTGGATTTCCAGGTGCAGGCCGTTGTTACCCAGCAGAATCGCGTCGGGCTTGGCCGCTTCGCCGGTAAAACCAATCAACTTGCCGGAATCCTTAAGGCCCGTCTCACGACCGCCTTCCAGCGACACCACCAAGTGCTCATCACGAATGGCGTAGTTCACCGCATCACGGTGCGAGCCAGTCGCCAGCGGTGCCGCGCGGTCAAGCACGCCACGGGCGTAGGCAATCACTTTGGCGCCACGTTTGGGGTTGAAGCTGGTGCCTTTCTCCGCGCCATCCTCTTCGGAAATCGCATCGGTGCCGTACAGGGCGTCGTAAAGGCTGCCCCAGCGCGCGTTAGCCGCATTCAGCGCATAGCGTGCATTGCTCACCGGTACCACCAGTTGAGGACCTGCCTGAACGGCTACTTCACGGTCAACGTTGGCAGTGGTCGCTTTGACGTTAGCCGGTGCTTCTGCCAAGTAGCCGACTTCTTTCAAGAAGCGGCGGTATCCCGGCATATCAGTGACCGGGCCGGGGTTTTCCCGGTGCCATACGTCAAGTTTTTCTTGCAGCGTGTCGCGCTCTTCCAGCAATTGACGGTTTTTGGGTGTCAAATCATAAAACAGGGCATCCACACCGGCCCAAAAAGCGTTTTCATCAACACCTGTTCCCGGTAGCGCCTGCTCATTGATAAAACGATCTAAATCGGCTGCCACCTGTAAACGGTGGCGCGTGATACGCTCGCTCATGGGGTTTCTCCTGTGAGGATGTCCGTGGGTAATGTGTTTGCCACGGTCAGTGTAAAATGTATTTATGGAAAATAATTCCACACCTGGGCGGGCATGTAAACAGCGTAGACCCTAATGCGCTAAAATGCTCGACCAAATGACTAGGCATTTGGTTTGGGGAGCGCGAAACACCTGCCGGGCCTAGGCCAATGGACAATGGCGTTATGGAGAAACATCAATGAGTGATTTCCAACATCTGGAAGGCTTGTTTCGCCACGCCTCGGGCGATACCGCCCTTACCCGCCTGTTGCCTGGGGAAGTACTGGCAGATGCCATGCAAGGCTATTTCCAGCACTATGGCTTAGAAGCACTGCTGTTAGATACCAGTGAAGTGCATGCAGGCTTTATCGATACGGGGCGCTTTGCGCTGTGGTGTCAAGTGTGGAGCCCCCCGCAGCCGGTAGGCACTGCCTTTGTGGTACACGGCTATTTCGATCATATGGGGCTATATCGTCATTTGCTTGAACGCCTGCTGGCTAAGGGTTGGCGAGTGGTGCTGTGGGATCTTCCCGGCCACGGCCTTTCCAGTGGAGCGCGGGCGGCAATAGAAGATTTCGATGACTATCAGCACTGCCTGGCTCATTTGCAGATGACCTTAAAGAGCCAAGGCATGGCGCCTGAGCCGTGGTTAGGCGTGGGCCAGAGCACCGGTGGGGCGATTCTGGCTACCGATGCACTCACCCGCCGTGAGGTCTCTGGCTGGTCGGGTTTGGTGCTGTTGGCGCCTCTGGTGCGACCTTGGGGGTGGAGCCAAACCAGCTGGCTGCACCTGATTGCCAGTCCTTTCGTAAAAGAGTTGCCGCGTAAATATCGCCCCAACTCCACCGATGAGCAGTTCACCGAATTTCTACGTGAGGGTGACCCGCTGCAGCCCGAGCGTTTGAGCGTTGCTTGGGTGAGCGCCATGCGCCGCTGGATGCCGCGCCTGCTGGCCCAGGAGCCTAATCCGCTGCCTACCCTGATACTCCAGGGCGAGCAGGACTTGACCGTCGATTGGGAGTGGAATTTGGCGATTCTGGCGAAGAAGTTTCCCAATGCCGAAATTCACCGCCACCCGGAAGCTCGCCACCACTTGGTAAATGAGGCAGACCCCATCCGCGAAGTGCTGTTTGAAGCGCTGGATAATTTTGTAGATGGGTTTGTCGAGAGTTCTAACCGATAGGTTTCGCAAAATATATCGGTGAGAGACCTCCCAAGCGTTACGGGCACAGAATAAACGCCGCTGAGAATTTATTCTGTGCTTTACCTGCCTATGTTCACACTCACCTTACTGGGCGTTCAGGAAGTCCTCCACATTGAGCAGTATCAGCTCATTATCATCCGCTTGCCCCTGCTGGCGGCCAATCGAGAACGGGTAGTTATTGTCGTTGGCAACCACGATGGTGCTCTCATCGACACGATCGACGTTCTCAATGGTGACAAAGGGAAAGTTAAAGGTGCCGTTGATCGTGCCTCTCGGTGCAAGGCCCTCTGGATCCTGGATGTCCATCAAGTCGATATAGGCGATTTTCTCAAGCACACCCTGCTCGTCCGTACGCTCGAGGTCGATGAGATAGATGCGTTTGAACTCGGCGGGATTCTCTGCCCACTCTTCTCGCGGGTCGCCTTGACGGCTATCGCGCTCGATGATTAGGCCGCGAGTTCCGCCAATGAGGTTGAAATCGCCAATCGCATGATCCGTTGACTCCAAGGGGTAGTAGCGGGTTGTGTCGCCCCATTCGCCGTTTTCAGTATCGAGCTCGAACATTCTTAATACGGGGGTGCCATCAATGGTTTCCGGGGCGTTGGCGTTGCTGTCCCAGACTGGCTTTTCCAATAAGGGGTAAAGGGTTGTTTGGTCTTCGGAGAGCGCCATGCCCTCGTAGCCGCCGGAGCGAAACACCACCACATCATCAGCGAGAGGCGCGCCAGGATTAGGGGTGAGGGCAAAGGCATTGTCGGGTGAGCGCATTAGTTTGCCGCCTGGGTCTGTGGCCAGCACCTGCAGCACCTCACCTTCGTTATCGACCTGGATAATCCAGGGGCCGAACTCATCGCCAATCCAGTAGCTATCGCCCACCGGTTGTATCGATTCGAGGTCGAAATCGGCACCCGTTAAGAAACGACCGGGGGTGGCTTCATTCATAATAGGGAAGGGCACCTTGCGGTTTGGATCCGAGAGTTGAACGGTCTCCTCAATGATGACGCGCCCTGAGTTCCAGTCGGGCTTTATGATGTTAAACATCAGAATGACGTCGGAAGAGTTCGCCTTGGAGCCAAAGCCGTTATCGGTCAACACCAGGAAACGGTCATCGCCAAGTGAGCGAATACCAGAAAAACCCTGCAGAGGCTGGCTGGGGAAGGGTAGCGCTAAGCCGGTGGCTTGCATGTTCGTATATAACTGCTCAATGCGGCCCTCTTGGCCAGTAAAACGGCCGGAGACGTTGTAGTGCTCAGCGGCGCCGGAAGGAGCCGCCACAAAGGTACTGCCGGGTAGCTGAGCATGGCCGGACAATGTGGAGGGAAAGCTCTGCTGGGCGTGTGCCGTACTGGTAAACGCAAAGGCGAGTAGAGCAGTCGCTAGTAACGGCTTTGTCATCACTATTTCACCATTTAGGAAGAAAAATTAGAGCAGGTGCAGCCTTTGCTAATTTTCATCCGTCATAGTGATAGTTGAATGACAAAGTGCAGACGTTTTAATGGCAGCAGGGTTTCACGTCGAGTCTGGCCCTGAGTTGTAAATACGTCTTGCTCAACAGGCGTAAATATTAATAAATGGTGTGGCTTTCAAATACATTATTCAAAGAGGAAATGACAATGGGATCATCGGTCAAAAAGGTACTGGTATTTGCGGGCAGTGCCCGAGAAGCGTCACTGAATAAGCAGCTAGCCAAGCTGGCCGCCAAGCGTATTGAGGCGCTTGGCGGGGAAGCAACCTTTATCGATTTAAAAGATTATCCCTGCCCACTGTTTGATGAGGATGTTGAAGCCCGGGGCATGCCGGAAAATGTGCTGAAACTGCGTGAGATTCTGGCGGATCACCAAGCAGTGATGATCGCCTCCCCGGAGTACAACGGCTTTATCACGCCGCTGCTGAAAAACACGCTGGACTGGCTGTCACGGCCCTACCAGGATACGCCGGGGCTCAAGTTATTTGCCGGTAAGTGGGCAGCGCTGGTGTCGGCTTCCCCTGGTGGGCTAGGTGGCATCCGTGCGCTGCCGCTAGGTCAGCAACTGTTAGCCAATCTGGGGTTGGTCGTGCTACCACAGCCATTGTCGCTGGCAAAAGCGGGCAGCGCCTTCAATGATAGTGGCGCGTTACACGATGAAACCACGGGTCAGAAGCTGGATGCGCTGTGTCAACGCCTAGTGGACTCATTGGCCGCCACCCATTAACCGTCTAGTGGCTTTCGGGGACTTACGCCCCCTTTAGCATCCGATCCAGTTGGCGGTAACCAATGGCCTCAATTAGATGCGGCTGGGTGGGCTTGGGTTCGCCCTGAAGGTCGGCCAGGGTCAGGGCTACGCGCAGTACGCGGTGATAGGCGCGGGCGGAGAGCTTGAGCTTTTCGAGCACGCCCGCAAGCCAGGCGCGCTCTTCATCGTTAAGCGCACAGGCGGCCTCCAGGGCTTTGCCGCTTAGCTGGCTATTCAGCGCGCCGCGGGCCATTTGGCGTTCTCGGGCGGCCATCACCCGCTCACGCACGGCTTCTGAAGACTCGCCTTGGGTTTGTGCGGTGAGCTGTTCTGGCGGCAGGGCAGGGACTTCCACTTGCAGATCGATACGGTCTAGCAGTGGCCCGGAAAGCCGCGCTTGATAACGTTGGATTTGACTGGCGGTACACTGGCAGCGCTGGCGCGGATCGCCCAAATGGCCGCAGGGGCAGGGATTCATTGCCGCGACTAACTGAAATTGAGCAGGGTAGCGACGTTCATGACTGGCGCGGGCTAAATGGATCTCGCCGGTTTCCAGCGGTTGTCGAAGTACCTCTAGCACATGGCGGGAAAACTCCGGCAGCTCATCCAAGAACAGCACGCCGTGGTGGGCGAGTGAAATCTCGCCGGGTTTGGGTTTTGAGCCGCCACCTACCAGCGCCGCAGCGCTGGCACTGTGATGGGGTTGCCTAAAGGGCCGTTTACCCCAGTCAGCTTCCAGCGGTAGCCCGCAAACCGAGCGCACGGCGGCGACTTCCAGGGCATCCTCCTCAGAAAGCGGCGGCAGAATGCCCGGCAGGCGGCTGGCCAGCATGGTTTTGCCGGTGCCCGGCGGGCCTGCAAACAACAGGTTATGGCCACCGGCCGCAGCGACTTCCAGCGCCCGGCGGGCCTGCTGCTGGCCGCGCACATCGGCAAGATCATCCACTGGGGCAGTGGTTTTCACCGAGGCACTGAGCTTGTGCGGCGGGATCTTCTCTTGATCGAGTAGGTGGGCGACGACTTGCCAGAGCGTATCGGCAGGTAGTACCGGCAAATCGCCCGCCAGGGCGGCTTCATCGGCGCAGGCGCGGGGAATAATCAGCGCTTTCTTTGCTCGCCGTGTGGCAAGGGCAAAGGGCAGTATGCCCGGCACGGCACGCAGCTTGCCATCCAAGGCTAACTCGCCAGCGCACTCCATGCCTTCCAGCGCTTCGACGGGAATTTGCCCGGAGGCGGCAAGAATACCTAGGGCAATGGGCAGATCAAAACGGCCACCTTCTTTGGGAAGATCAGCGGGGGCGAGGTTTAAGGTAATACGGCGGGTATTGGGAAAATCAAAGCCTGCATTGACTAGCGCACTGCGCACCCGCTCGCGGCTCTCTTTTACCGCCGTTTCCGGCAAACCCACTAGCGTTAGGCCCGGCAAGCCGTTAGCCAGATGCACCTCAACATGCACCGCCGGTGCATCTAAACCTACGCCTGCCCGCGTGGCTACAATGGCTAGCGTCATTGCCTTCCCTCGCTGCTTTTAGATAAAACTCTAACTCGAATGTAAGCGAAATCTACATTACCTTAAGTACTTAACCTATCGTAATTAAGAACGCTTTGGTAGCGCTTAAGAAACCGGTTTAAAGAAGCTGGGGGTAACTTGACGAGGTAATGCGCTTGCATTAACTTTGTATGCATTACATTTGCATTGCTATCAAGCGGGGAGCAACAGTGAGCACGCTTATCGAAGACGATTCAACTCTGACAGATCGCTATCAAACGACTGTTCCGGCATCGATTCGCCGGGCGCTAAAGCTGAAACGCCGAGACCGTATCCATTATACCGTGCGTCCAGATGGTGAAGTGGTGCTTTCCCGGGTAAGTGATGAGGCCAAACACGACCCTGTGATGGTCAACTTCCTTAATTTTCTGGAGCGCGATCTTCTGGCGCATCCAGAAAATATTCGCCCGGTGACTGCCAGTAGCTTTGCCGAGGCCGAACGGCTTACCGCAGGTATTGAGGTAGACCTCGAAGAGGCGCTCGAAGAGGATGATGACGACGAATGAAGCCTCTGGAGGTTAATGGATGGACGATTTATGCCCATCCGTTGTTCTTGGAACAAGTCGAAGCACTCACCTTGAAGGTGAGACATCTTCAATCGAAAGATCCTGCCGGTTATCGCAACAAGGCGGCAACCAAGCGCCTAGCAGCGATCATGAAGCTGGCCTTGAATGATATTCCGCAGGATCCATCAGGCACTCAATACCGCCAAGGAAACACCCTCGGCACAGAGCATACAAATTGGCAACGAGCAAAGTTCTACCAGCAGTACCGGCTGTTCTTTCGTTACGATGCTGCGAGCAAAATCATTATTTACGCGTGGGTCAATGATGACGCTACAAAGCGCGCTTACGACAGTAAGCATGATGCGTACACTGTCTTTCAGAAAATGCTCAACAATGGTAATCCGCCGGACAGCTGGAAAGCCTTACAGAAAGCCTCAATGAGTGAAGTTGAACGCATCAATGTGCTCTTTGCGGCAGATGGTGACGAAAACTAATGGCGGCATGATGTGGTCGCGCTATCGTTTATTAGGCTTCAAATCCCGCTACCCTCTGTCCTAATGGCTAACCGTTGGTGCTGTCTCCAGTGCCGTCGTCAGCTCACGGGCAAAACGTTGAGCAGAGGGGAGTGCGCCGAAGCTCCATACCGGCGGCAGGTGAACTATCCTGTCGTGCCTGACGCTGGGGAGCTGCTGCCACAGGCCGCTTTTTGCGAGCTTCTCCTCGACTCCGGTGGGCAGCGGGTCGATGATCACCAGCGTTGCTTCTGGGTAGCGTGCCAGCGCTTCAATCCCTACCAGCGCAAATCCCCAGGCATTGGTGGATTGATCCCAGGCATTGGGAAGGTCGAGCTGCTTCAGAACGGCGTTGTATAAGCTGTTTTCCCCAAACACCCGCACGTGGCGGGCATCCATGAACTGTACCATCAGTAGCGGCGCGATTTCTGACTGAGAGAGGGGCTGGGATTCGCGCAGGGTGGCCATCAAGGCTTGGGTCTCTTCAATAAGCCGCTCGGCCTGAGGCTGGCGCTCGGTTAACTCGCCTAGCTGACGGGTCAGGGTTTGCATTTCCTGCCAGGTATCGGTGCCGGGGGAGTAGAGCGAAAATGAAGTGACCGGGGCGATGCGCTCCAGGCGCGGTGTCAAACCGGCGAACATGGGCGAGATCAGCGTCTGTTCTGGCGGCACCTGGGCCAGCAGTTCCATATTGGGCTGGGTGCGCAGGCCCATATCGGTGGCACTATCGGGAATATGAGGCTCACCTACCCAGGCGTGGTAGTCACTCTGTTGAGCAACGCTGCTAACCGGCGCATCAATGGCCAGCAGTGTTTCAGCGATCGTCCAGTCCACCGTGGCCCACTGCGCTTGGGCAGTAGAAACGCTCAGCATACAAACGGCGAACAACCCGCAGCGGGCGAGCAAAGAGAACAGGTTGGTGTGGCGCATGGTGGTGAGAGGCCATCCAGAAAATAAGGGCTGTATTTAAACGATAATATTTATTGTTTGCAAACCTGCATTCAAGAAAAAAATGCCCAGGTGGAGTGGCCTGGGCAGGTGGAGTTACAAGAAATTAACGATGCTTAGATAAGGGCTGGAACCGCTGCCTAGCACGAGCGTTTAGAAACGGTAGTGAACGCTGGCGGTGACGCCGCGCTCCGCACCGAAGTAGCAATACTCAAGCGAGTTGCAGGAGGCTACATAGTCTTTATCGAGTAGATTGCTCACGTTTAAACGTGTTTCGACACCTTGAACGCCAACATGGCTCAGGTCGTAGCCAATGGTGGCATCCACCAGGGTGTAGTCGGGCACGGTTTCGGTGTTGGCCCGGTCAGCGGCGATATCCGCGTAGTGACGCACGCCGACACCCATATCTACGCCATTTAGCCAGCCCTTGTTGGCCTCGTAGTGGCCCCAGAGCTGCACTTGATGGCGTGGTGAATAAATGGCGTTGTTGCCCTGATTACCATCATCGCTTTTGGCGTAGGTGATGTCGGTGAAGCTATAGCCTGCCTGAACCGAGAGGGTATCCGTTAGCTGGGTTTGCGCTTCCAGCTCCAGCCCTTGGGATTCGATCTCCCCCACTGCGCGGTATGGATCGGTGGGCTGCTCTTTGGTGGCAACGTTCTCCTGGCGGATATGGAACAGCGCCGCGCTGTATTGGCTTTGGCTGCCGCTGGGCTGGTATTTAACGCCGGTTTCCCACTGTTCGCCCTCCATGGGCTTCAGCAGGTCGCCACGCTCATCCACGAAGCTGGTGGGGGTGAACGCGGTGGAGTAGCTAAGGTAGGGAGCCACGCCATTATCAAACAGGTAGACCACCCCGGCGCGGCCACTGAACTGGGTATCGCTGAGGGAGCTGGTGTCACCGCTATCGCGGTCGGTATTGTCGATACTCACCCAGTCGTAGCGGCCACCCAGAGTGAAGCGCCAGTTATCCATGGCTATCTGATCCTGCAGGTATACCCCGGTCTGATCGATCTTATGGCGTTCACGCACCGGGGCGTAAAACTCGATGGGGTCGCTGCCATAAACCGGGTCAAACGCATTGAGCGGCGGGAAATACCCAGTGGGCCACGATACATCGTTCTCCCGCTGCTGGTAATCCACCCCGAACAGCAGCGTGTGATCCATAAAGCCGCTGCTAATGTTGGCTTCTAACTGGTTGTCGAGCGTCCAGGCTTCCAGGGACTCATCGCTGCCGGAGTAGTAGCGGGTGAGCTCGTCAGATTCCGGTGATACCCAGCCAAAGCCGTAGACCTGGTTGAGTACCACGTCTGAATTGAGGTAGCGCATCAATTGACGGCCGGTCACCTGGTCGTTGAAGCGGTGTTCCAAGGCGTAGCCGAACATGCGTTGGGTTCGCTCGTAGGTGTCGTAATCCTCTTCACCATCAAAGAAGTTGTTGCCGATCTTGCGGCCATTATGGGCGACCACGGCCCCCTCATAAGGTACGCCGGAGTGGTAGCCGCCTTCGGGTTCATCCTGTAGGTAGGCTTCTACGGTTAGGTTGGTGTCATCGGTGATATCCCAGGTGAGCCGGGGCGCAATGGCATAGCGTTCCTCTTCTGCCGGGCCAAACTGGGTATCCGCGGCGCTGGCAATACCGGTCAGGCGAAAGGCCACCCGTTGCTCTTTGCCAATAGGCCCGGTGAGGTCAAAAGCGGCGCTGCGTTGGTTGTTATTGCCGACCCGGAAACGCAGCTCACCTCCCTGTTCAAACTCCGGCCGCTTGCTGTTCAGGGCGACCACCCCCCCAGGGGAAGCGCGGCCATAGAGCACCGAGGCGGGCCCGCGCACCACTTCAATGCTTTCCAGAAACCATGGGTCGATGCGCATACTGCTATGGGAGTTGGCATCACCCATGACTTTCAGGCCATCCAGGAAGGTATTGCTCAAGCTGCCGTCAGAAAACCCGCGCAGTACCAAGTAGTCGAAGCGATTGGAGGCGCCTACCTGATTGCTGTAAACACCGGGCGTGTAGTTGGTGGCGCGCTGCACGGTACTTACCCCGCGGTTATCCATCTGTTCGCGGGTAATCGTGGAAACGCTCTGGGGTATTTCGATCGTCGGCGTTTCCACTTTGGTGGCAGCCTGCTGGGCTGTGACCGTGACGGTGGCTAACTCGGTGCTTTCTTGAGCGTATAGCGGAGAAACAGCCAGTGCCGAGAGAACGGCGACGCTAAGCGGAGAGCGTAGAAAACGGTGATGGGGGATTAACATAGGAGGTACCTGCAATAAGCATCAATTAACCAATGTGTTAATGAGAATTATTGCGCTTAATGGCTGCTGAAAGGTATGCGCAATGACAAAGGGCGTATGCGTACTGCCAAAAAATGTCCAACAGAGGAACTTAGGAAACCTCTGATTAACTATTACGCTTGCCCATACGGCGTTAAAAATCGCCTCAAAATGCTCATTTACACCCACGTAAACTCCGCTTTTTCGTTGATTTTTGCCTTGTCTGGCCTGCGCTCATTACGTTAATCAGAGGCTCCTGACCGCTCCAAAAACAACCCTGCGGCTTTTAATGGCGATGGTGTACTTCATGGGGCGCAATGCCAAAAGCGCGCTTAAAGGCGGTGGCAAAATTGGTGGCGTGGCGGTAGCCACAGGCGTGAGCGGTTTGCTGCACGCTATAACCTTTGCGTAAGTAGTCTTGAGCTTGGGTCAGGCGACAACGGCGTAAATAGTCGAATATTGAGCAGCCGTAGCAGCGCTGAAATTTGCTGCGTAGGCTGCTGGGACTCATGGCCGCATTGCGGGCCATCTGCTCCAGCCGATACACCTGGTAGGGGTGCTCTTCGAGCTGCTTGCGCAAACGTTCCAGACGTTGGTGATCGCGATGGGAGAGCCCCTGCGATTGGCCTACTGCTTGCTCTGTTTCTCTGGGCTCGAGGTAGGCGTCGGGCAGCCCGTGAGCGAGCAACTGGAGTGCTAGGCCCTGCCATAATAGGCGCTGTCGCTCTGCTGGCCAGTTCGACGCCAGTGCCGCTTCAAGACTATGGCGAAGAAGCGGCGGCACCTGCCAGGTATGCAGCACCGGCGTTGACGGTGGGGCCACGTTGGTAGACGAGAAAGAGAGAGACCCGCTGTCCGCGAGAATTGAGAGGTTGAGGATGCGCAAATGCTGTGGTGCGGGTTGGAAGACCTCAAGCCCGGTCTGCTCGTTGAAATGGGCACTGAAGGCGCCGCCGGCCTGCAACTGAAACGACTGTTGCCCTAGGCCGACTTGGATATGGCCCTCGAGTATCACGCTGAGAAACCACGGCGCGGCACGCCGTGAAGTGGAGGCGTAAGCGTGCAGGACGTCAAGATCAGAGTGTGTCACCCGCAGCGTGGGGTCTATCTCGACGTCCATCACCCGCCCACGGGCAACACAGGGCGCTGGCTGGGAGCGGTCAGGCGCTTCGGGAAAGCGGTAGTCGATCCCGAAGCGCTGACCAATAGCCAGCAGGTCATGGGTGGTGAGTGGTACGCAAGATGGCGTTATTGAGCCGAGTGTAGCCATCCCCGTTACCTCACCCTTGAGCGGTTGTCAGCGAGTAGTGAACCAGCACTCAGTACTCCATCGACCAGTTTAGTGTGTAAGTACGCCCGCGGCCCTGGTAGTCGTAGAGGTATTCCGGGCCGTAGTAGGGCGAATAGAACATGGCGGCGCGCTGACCCCAGACGGTGGAGTACTGGTCATCCAGCAGGTTCTGCACGCCCAGGCTTAGGGTGCCGAAGTCGGTGTCTTGACTGAGCGATAGGTCGAGGGTGGTATTGCCATCGATCTCGCGGTCAGCATCGTCCTTCAGGTCGAAGTTATGGTTGGCCTGCAAGCGCGCCGAGCGAACATAATCTGTCCAGCCGATAAAGGCGGTGGCGGAAGAGAGCGAGGCATAGCGGGCGTCACGTTTCTCCCACTCCCCTTGGTCGTTCTCCTGCTCGGAACGCACCAGGTGCAGAGTGCCCCCGGCCTCCAGGCCATTATCAAAGTAACGGGTCACGGCGCTTTCCAGGCCGAAGTCACGCTTCTTCTCATCCACAACGCTGACGCTTAAATCCTCGGCGTTCTCTACCGCCTTGTCCGACCAGGCGTAGTAAAGCGCTGTTTGGGCCGTCCAGTTGCCCCCCTGGTAGCGCCAGCCTAGCTCTACTTGATCCGTCTCGATGGCAGATAACGGGTTGTTATCGACACTGACGTCGGGGCTCTTGCCGTAGTATTTGGCGGGATCTGGCAGTTCGAAGCCCTGGCTGAACTGCAGCCAGTTCTGGTGTCCATTGCGGTAGTCGTAGAGGGCGCTAGCATTGAAGAGCGTCGCTTCGTAGTCATTTTTGCCGCCAGGAATCCCCTGGAATTCATCCACTTCGACGTCCATGTGCTGCTGGCGCAAACCGGCAGAGAGTTTAAGTGCCTGAGTGGCTTGCCAGTCGCCCTGCACAAAGCCTGAGAGCCCGTCCACCTGATAGCCGGGGTAACGGGGTTCAACGCCAGATGCCTGTTGCACCAGACCGCCGGAGGCGTTCGAGATGTCGGTATCGAACAGCATTTGGCTGGCATCGAAGGTTTCACGATCCAGATCGAGGCCGTAGGTTAGCGAAACGTCATCACCCAGGCGTGACTCAAACAGCGCCTTGATGCCGCTTAAGTCGGTGTTTTGCTGTGAGGCGCGAAATTGCAGACCGTCGTCGACTGGGTAGGGAAATGCCTGGAAGCTGGACTCCTCCTCCCGGTGAAATGCCTGCAGGTAGAAGTTTTGCCCCCACAGGTTGGCGTGGTGATAGTTAATGTTGACGAGTTTACGGTCGGTTTCCGGATCGCGCTGTGAACGGTAGCCATCGCGAATCTCGGCATCATTTAAGTTGGGCGTGGCCGCGTCGAGGTTGGGAAAATAAACACCCCGGTTGCCTTCGAAGCCTGAACGGTAGAGCTGGGCACCCAATTCCAGACTCTGTTCGTCGGTCAAGCGGAAAGAGAGGTTGCCCAATACATCAATGCTGCGATTGTCCTGCAGGTCGGTCTGGGCGATATCAGGGAAGATTTCCTGGCCGCTACCGTCATAGTGGCGGCCGTTATCGCTAATGGCTGTACCCAGGTAGCCTTGAACAAACTCATTTCCACCGCTGATCGATTGCGAGAGGCGGCGGTCCATATCATCGCTGTTGTTAAAGCCGGATGTGATGCCAGCTTCCGTCCGCCAGTTCAGGCCTTCTTCGCCCTTGCGGGTAATAATATTGATCAAGCCACCCGTAGCGCCGCCGCCATACAGGCTGCTGGCGCCGGAAAGCACTTCCACACGCTCGATATTAAAGGGGTCGATGGCATCGAACTGGCGGGAAAGACTACGGGAACCGTTCAGCGATACACCGTCGATCAGTACCTGTACACCACGACCGCGCATATTTTGCCCATAATTGGTGCGCCCTTGCGGTGCCAGATCCAGCCCCGGCACCAGACGCCCCAGTGCTGTCTTGAGGTCTGCACCATTGCGGGTCTGTTGTTGCAGCATCTCTTTATCAATGACCCATACCGCACCAGGGATTTGGCTAATCTGGGTGGGCGTACGGGATCCCACGACAACCATGGTCTCCTCTTCGTCCGCGTTTGACACCGTATTTTGGGCGAAAACACTGCTGGAGAAACCCAGTAAAAGGCCGGTGCCAATGAGCGCAGCGGTTGAAGACGGCGATTTGGAAAAAGGCGATTTTGCAAATAACAGCGCGTGCATGGGTAACGATCCGCAAACGATAAGAGAGGAAATAAGCAAGTAAGAAGCGGAGGTTATCATCATGTAAGGCAAAGTCAACGATAGTGATTCGTATTTGTTTTTTGGTTAACAATGGTTGATGGGTAGAGGCATTCGCCGACCTGCCCGTCCCAGTGAATGAATATTTGTAGCAAGAGTAAGGCGCAGCAACAGGCCAATGCCCTATTGCTGCGCATAAAGCGGAAGGGTTAAGCAGGCTTATTCTTCTGGTCTGTATCTGTATCGGCGTCCGGTTCGGGGGTCGGTACCGGCGGTACCTCTGCTTCCATTGGCGTGGCCACTGGGGCAGCAGCTTCAACGGTCGCTTCAAGGTTAGCCACTTGGCGCTCCAACGTCTCTACCCGTGAACGGGTACGTTGCAATACGTCCATTAAAATATCGAAATCCTCCCGCGAGACAAGCTCCAAGCGGTCAAAGGCACCGCGTACGACTTGCTGCACGCCCTTTTGAATATCTTCCGGCGCCTGGGAGGCGTTTTGTAAACGGTCGCCAATCTGCTGGGCCAGTCGGCTGATGCGGTCTTGAGGCACCATCGCGCTCTCTCCTTAATAACTCGCTAAATGAATATTTCAAAAGTTGCTTACCGGTAAGGATACGCAACAGTCGGCGAATTCGCATGCGCCGAGTGAATTTCCTGTTAATCGTGTGGCTTGCATCGAAATGGAGCGTGCTGCTTTTGCTTGCGCTCTTTTTTGGTGCAATAGCGGTGGCGCATTAATGGACTTTGCTCAGATTTAGCTCTGCAGGACGCTTGGTTTTCAGGTAACCAGTTGACTTATAAGAAAAAAAAGTCAGCTGGCACAGTATGCGCATTATCGGTTCAGGTGCTTATTCTGGCGGCTGTGCCGCTACCAATCTAGCAGGACTTATCCAGCAGGGGAGATCCGGGATGAAACTCATCACCGCTATCATCAAGCCATTTAAGCTCGACGACGTTCGTGAGGCATTAGCCGACAACGGCGTTCAGGGCATTACGGTCACTGAAGTTAAAGGTTTTGGCCGTCAGAAAGGGCATACCGAGTTGTATCGTGGCGCTGAATACGTCGTCGATTTTCTACCCAAGGTAAAAGTGGAAGTGGCCGTAGATGACGCCCGTTTAGAGAGCGTACTGGATGCGATCTGTAGTGCGGCTAACAGCGGCAAGATCGGTGACGGCAAGGTGTTTGTGACACCGCTTGAAGACGTTATTCGGATTCGGACAGGCGAACGCGGTGCAGACGCCGTTTAACGCTGTTTTTCGGATCATTTCTATAGTTCAACGGGGAACTTACAATGAATGAGTTGACTGATCTGAGCTACGCGCTCGATACGTTCTACTTTCTAATTTGCGGTGTGCTCGTCATGTGGATGGCGGCAGGCTTCTCAATGTTAGAGGCGGGCTTGGTACGCTCCAAAAACACCGCTGAGATCCTGACCAAGAATATAGCTCTGTTCGCCATTGCCTGCACCATGTACCTGCTGGTGGGCTACTACATCATGTACTCCAGCAGCGCTGGCGGCTTCCTTCCCAATCTGGGCTTCTTGATTGGCGCTGAAAACAGTGTGGATGCGGTTACCGCAGGCGGCGATGACGCGCCTTACTACTCCATGCGGTCTGACTTCTTCTTCCAGGTCGTGTTCGTGGCAACCGCCATGTCGATTGTTTCGGGTGCCGTGGCTGAGCGTATGAAACTGTGGGCATTCCTGGCCTTTGCTGTGGTAATGACCGCGTTTATCTATCCGGTGTCTGGCTACTGGACTTGGGGTGGCGGCTGGTTGTCTGAAGTGGGCTACTCTGACTATGCGGGTTCAGGCATTGTGCACCTTGCCGGTGCGGCGGCTGCGTTAGCGGGTGTGATCGTGCTAGGCCCACGTAAAGGTAAATACGGTAAAGACGGTTCTATCCACGCTATTCCCGGTGCCAACATGCCGCTGGCAACGCTGGGTACCTTCATTCTGTGGATGGGCTGGTTCGGTTTCAATGGCGGTTCTGAGCTCAAACTTGCGGCTGTCGATTCTGCTAACAACGTGGCACAGGTGTTTGTAAACACTAATGCAGCAGCGGCGGGTGGTGTTATTGCTGCCCTGATCCTGGCCAAACTGTGGTTCCGCAAAGCGGATCTGACCATGGCCTTGAACGGTGCGCTGGCTGGCCTGGTGGCCATCACCGCTGATCCGCTCTCTCCGACCGCACTGAGCGCGACCATTATCGGCGCGATTGGCGGCATCATCGTGGTCGCAGCCATCGTCACCCTCGATAAAGTGAAGCTGGATGATCCGGTCGGCGCAATCTCGGTTCACGGTGTTGTCGGTATCTGGGGCGTGCTGGCGGTGCCGCTGAACAATGACGGCGCATCATTCGGTGCCCAGATCATCGGCATCGTAGGTATCTTCGCTTGGGTATTCCTGGCCAGTCTGGTGGTATGGCTCATTCTGAAAGCCATCATGGGCATCCGGGTTAGCGAAGAAGAAGAGTACGAAGGCGTTGATATCGCAGAGTGTGGTCTTGAAGCCTACCCTGAATTTGGTGTCAAAAAGTAATGTAGAAAGTAATTTGATGCTGACCTAGTGAGCTGGCGTGCTCCTTCTGGCCTCCCTTTAGTGGGAGGCTTTTTTATTCTCTGCCGATAGCGGTGTATGCTGGTAGTTAGCGGTTAACGGCTGCAACATTTGCAGCCGTTCAACCCGACCCCATCACGGCCACCCAGTTAGAGGATATGGTAATGAAATTGATCACAGCGATTATCAAGCCGTTCAAGCTCGACGATGTGCGCGAGTCGCTTTCTGACATCGGCGTACAGGGTATTACGGTAACGGAAGTGAAGGGCTTTGGGCGCCAGAAAGGGCATACCGAGCTATATCGTGGCGCTGAGTATGTGGTGGACTTCCTGCCCAAGGTGAAGCTGGAAGTCGCCGTGGACGACGACATGGCCGAGCAGGTGATTGATGCCATCACCCAGGTGGCAAACACAGGTAAAATCGGCGACGGCAAAATCTTTGTGATGCCGCTGGAGCAGGTGATTCGTATCCGTACTGGCGAAACGGGCAAAGACGCGGTTTAGGTTTGTGAACTGTGAGTGGTGAATGGTAATAAAAAGCAGTAAGTTTTTGAATTGTAGGTAGTAAACAGCACAAAGCCCCTGCGGATCATCTCCAGCAGGGGCTTTGTACTAGTGATGCATCACTACAGCGGCATAGCGGCTAAAATTTTTCCGCTCACCACTCACTTCTCAACAAACGCACGCTCAATCACATAGTCCCCCGGCTCGCCCATGCGCGGCGAAATATTCAGGCCCAGCTCGTCGAGCAGTGCGCTGGTATCGTCCAGCATGGCGGGGCTACCACAGATCATTGCGCGATCCTGGCGTGGGTCGATGGGCGGTAGACCGGTGTCTTCAAACAGCTTGCCCGAACGGATATGATCGGTCAGGCGCCCCATGGTGTGGAACTCTTCCCGAGTAACGGTTGGGTAGTAGACCAGCTTTTCAGCGATGTCTTCACCCAGGTACTCATGGGCTGGCAACTCTTTGGTGATGAAGTCGGCGTAGGCCAATTCAGAAACTTCCCGCACACCGTGAACCAGCACTACCTTTTCGAAGCGCTCGTACACTTCTGGATCCTGGATCAAGCTCATAAACGGCGCCAAGCCGGTACCGGTGGAGAGCATGTAGAGGTTACGGCCCGGCAGTAGGTCATCGCATACCAGTGTGCCGGTGGGCTTGCGGCTGACCATGATCTGATCGCCGACTTTCAGGTGCTGAAGGCGTGAAGTGAGCGGGCCGTCGGGTACTTTGATGCTGAAGAACTCAAGGTGGTCTTCGTAGTTGGGGCTGGCAATAGAGTAAGCGCGCATCAGCGGCTTGCCGTTCACTTCCAAGCCAATCATCACAAACTGGCCGGTTTTGAAGCGCAGGCTGCGTTCGCGGGTGGTGCGGAAGCTGAACAGGGTGTCGTTCCAGTGGTGAACGCTAAGCACTTCTTCCAGAGCAAACTTACTCATGCCGTTTTCTCCATTAGTCGATGCTGGCGCTAGGCTGCATCGATATATTCTTAAAAAGAATAAAAATGTTTAAATATGTTGCCAGCAAGTCTAAGCAAAGGGTGGTATATCTGTTAAGCGAATTATATTGATAACGCTTATCTGAAAAATAGATATAGACCAAATAAAGGGCGGATGCTATGCACTACACCCTGCGGCAGTTGGAAGTCTTTGTGGCGGTTGCCCAGCATGAAAGTGTCTCTCATGCGGCACGTGCACTGGCCATGTCTCAGTCGGCGACCAGCACGGCACTTGCGGAGCTTGAGCGGCAGTTCGATTGCCAGTTGCTGGATCGGATCGGGAAACGCCTAAAACTCAACGCACTCGGTTTTCAGCTATTGCCCAAAGCGGTGGCGCTGCTTGACCGTGGTGAAGAGATTGAAGAGCTTCTACGTGGGCAGAAAGGGGTTGGTACGCTTGATGTAGGCGCTACGCTAACTATCGGTAACTACTTAGCGACACTGCTTATTAGCGATTTTATGCAGCGTCATCCGGGGAGTCGTGTGCGCTTAGCTGTGCGCAATACCCGCCATATTATCGAGGGCGTGCGCCAGCACTCGCTGGATTTAGGCTTGATCGAGGGGCAGTGCGACGATGATATGATCATCAGCCAGCCCTGGGTGGAAGATGAGCTGTGCGTGTTTTGCTCGCCGCGGCACCCACTGGCAGGCCGCGAGCACCTTGAACTTGAACAGCTGTTGCGTGAGGACTGGATTATGCGTGAAGAGGGCTCTGGCACCCGCATGACTCTGGAGCACGCCGCCCGCCACCGCCGAAGCCGCTTCAATACCCTGCTAGAGCTAGAGCATACGGAAGGTATTAAGCGTGCTGTGGAGTCAGGGCTGGGGATTGGCTGTGTCTCGCGCCTGGCGCTGCGGGATGCCTTCCGGCGCGGCAGCTTGGTGCCGCTGCCGACGCCGGAGTTGGATCTAAAGCGTCAGTTTACGTTTATCTGGCACCGGCACAAATACCTCACCACCGGTGTGCGCGAGTTCCTGCGCCTGTGCCGTGAAATGACGGCCGGGGCCAAGCGCAGCGACGATATTGCGCTGCCGCCGATTCCTTAATCCCTCAAAATGATGCTAACGCTTTGGCTTTGGGCGAGTTTAACGTTAGCGGAGCCGATGGGTGCTGAGAGAGTTTGAAGCTGCCTATGGTGACCGCTAAATGGTCGGCTTGCTCTTTCAACTGCTCGGCAGCGGTAGTGGACTCTTCCACCATGGCCGCGTTCTCCTGGGTCATGCGATCCAGTTCTGCGACGGCAACATTGACCTGATTAATGCCATCACTCTGCTCGCTGGTGGCCGCATTGATCTCCTCCAAGACATCGGTCACGCGGGTAATATGCGCCACGATATCCTGCATGGTGGCGCCAGCATTGCGCACGAGCGTAGTGCCGTTATTCACCTTGCTTTGTGAATCTTCAATCAATTTTTGGATATCGTTGGCGGCATCGCTGCTACGCCCAGCCAGCTTGCGTACTTCATCGGCCACCACGGCAAAACCACGGCCATGCTCGCCAGCGCGGGCAGCTTCCACCGACGCGTTAAGCGCCAGCAGGTTGGTCTGGAATGAAATGCTGTTCATCAAGGTGACAATCTCGCCGATCTTATCCGAAGCGTGAGTAATGTCTTCCATGGTGGTCACCACATTTGCTACAACCTTCCCACCTTCGTTGGCTACCTCTGAAGCGGTTTGGGAGAGCTTGTTGGCTTCTTTTGCGGAGGCCGCCGTGTGTTGAACCGTGCTGGTGATTTCCTCGATCGATGCAGAGGTCTGCTGCAGGCTAGCGGCAGCGTTATCGGTGCGACGGGATAAGTCCTGGCCACCCATGGCGATCTCATTGGCCGCATGATGAACAGATTCACTGCTGGTGCGTACATCAATTAATACGGCCTCCATTTTACCTACGAAACGGTTGAAGGCCTTGGCAATTTGAGTGACTTCGTCATTACCCTCTTCGGGCAAGCGTCGGGTTAAATCGCCCTCTCCCGATGCGATATCATCCATCGCATTACGAACTCCCAGCAAGCGGCGTAGTAGCAGAGAAAGCAGCAAACTGAAGACCACTGCCGTGATTGCGGCCACAATCAGCAGCGTGACTATCGATGTCGTGGCGATGGCGCGCAGGCCCGCTGTTGCCTCGTCTTCGTCCAGTGCCACAATCAACTGCCAGCCACTGCTACCACCCACGTTATTGCCCATTAGCAACGTATCGCTGTTTTGCAGTGCAAGTGATTGGGGTTCATCGGCTTGGGCGATTTCGCTAAGCCGGGTGTTGGTCAGTTCATCGCTCAAACGTGTGGAAGGTTCGAGCGTCATGTCAGCGTCAGGATGCGCGATCAGGGTGCCGTCTTCAGTGGTTAAAAAGCCGAAACTGGATGGCGTAGGGGCAATGCCGGTAACAATTTCGATCACATCCTCGATGGTAATATCCGCACCAATGACTGCGGCCAGCTGCCCATTACGGTAGAAAGGGCGTGCAAAGGTAACGATTAAGCCCCCCGTTTGGGCATCCGTGTAAGGTGCCGTAATAATGGTCTCTTGCGCTTCGGCTGCGCCTTGGTACCAGGGCCGCTGACGCGGGTCGTAATCGCTGGGGGGCTGCCATCCATCGGAAAAAATAGCGTCTGGTGTGGAAGGATAAGCAATGTAGGCTGTCATAAAGCTGCCTGAGCCAGCCAGTTGTCGAAGTGCGGCAAGTGGGTCATCGCTATTGGCTGCATCATCCATGCTGGAAAGCATGGTATAGCGTGCGTTAAACCACTCATTGATAGCTTGCGTATTACCGTTAACTACGGCGCTAAGATTGCGCGTTATTTGCTGGCTATTATGGTGTTTTACGGTGGTGTAACTGGCAATGCCGTTAATCACCAGGGCGAGGGTAATCGCCACTAATGCGGCCAATAGGATGCGTGCTCGGAGGGTAGATAGCATGGTCGCTCTCGACGTAGAAGTGCATGTCAGTACTCAGGGGGAGGTACCGTTTATAATGTCTTCTAGGCTATCGGCGAGAGCGACCCTTTCTTTAGTCTTAGATGGGCTTTAAGTTTTGGATATTACTAGCGTAAATCACTAACTGCTTGTTGGATATCGGCCATGGAAGCTTTACTTAGATCTTTTGATAGGGAATGAATCACCAGCTTTTGGGTAGGGGCATCGAGCTTATCGCGTAAAAGCCCCAAAAATTTAGGCGGCGCACCATAATGAGCTTCTCCATACTGTTGCCTACTCGAGCGTTGTAAAGCCGCTGAGCGACCTCTTTCGCAAACAGCTCGTTTTCGTGCTTAGTAGCCGTTCCCTCTTCACCCGCCGAGCGAGAGGTGGTGGACATCGACTCATGCACATCGCCTCGACCGTCGGTGACCAAGTCACCTTCGTGCAGGCGTCCTTCAGCGTGAACCATGCTCTCCTTTTCCGCCAACGTTAAGGCATCCCGGGTAAAAATACGTGCGCGAGCTGCGTCGGCTACCACGATATAGGTTGTCATCGCTGTGCATACTCCATGTCGTTGATGGTCATCTAACCATGGCAAGCGTTTGGCGTTAGGTCAAACGCTTGCCAAGGCTTAAGCAACCTGGTTTAAACCGTGGGGCTACAGCACCTTGCTACGTAGCAAGCTGGTGACGGCTTCCCCCATCAGCACCAACACAATAATGGCAATTAAAATAGTTGCTACGGTAGGCCAAGCGAAGGTATCAATTGCGCCCTGCAGAATAACGCCGATACCACCGGCACCCACTAGCCCCAGCACGGTCGATTCGCGGATATTGATATCCCAGCGGAGTATCACAATGGCAAAAAAGGCGGGCATGACCTGGGGTACAATTGCATAGGCGACCACTTTTGCCTTGGAGGCGCCGGTCGCTTCCATCGCCTCTACAGGGCGTCGGTCAATCTCCTCAATCGCTTCACCCATCAGCTTGCCGATAAAGCCGACTGAGCGAAATACGATGGCAAGAATGCCCGCTAACACACCGGGGCCAAAAATGGCCACGAAAAGGAGCGCCCAAATAATCGTATTCACCGAGCGGCTAGAGACCAGAATGAAACGGCCCAGCCACAGGCAGGCGCGGTTGGGGGTTGTATTCTGGGCGGCGATGTAGGCCACCGGGAGCGCCAGGAAAATCGTCAGAAAGGTAGCCAGCGTAGCAATATGCACGGTTTCAATCAGTGCTGAGATAATGCTGTTTAATCCTGCGGGACTGGGCGGCCACATGCGCGCCCCGAGACCGGATATTTGGTTGGGTGCATCCCAAACCCAGGGCCAGAAAATATCAATATCGCGTACCGCCCAAACCACTACCATCAACGTAGCGAGCAGTACGCCGTAACGTATAAGACGCTGTTTGCGGTCATAGCGATGCCAAATACGGTCGGCAAGCTGCTGTGCGTGATCTACCATATTTTTTTCCTTACCCAGCCGCTGACACCTTCACTGAACAAAATGACCGCGATGATAATGAGCAGAATGGCAAAGGCGAAATCGTAGTCGTAGCGGCCAAAGGCGTTCATTAGCGTACCGCCTATGCCGCCTGCCCCCACGATTCCGACCACCGCTGATGCGCGCAGGTTACTGTCTAGCTGGTACATGGAAAGTCCTACTTGGCGTGGCAGTATCTGTGGGAAAACGGCATAAAACAGAATCGCCACATACCCCGCGCCAGCGGCTTTCATGGCTTCTACCTGGCCCCAATCAATCTCTTCTATCTCTTCGGCCAGCAGCTTTCCTACAAAACCAATCGAGTAGAGAGTGAGGGTCAAAATGCCCGCCAGCGGGCCAAACCCCACCGCGGCAACAAACAGGATCGCTACGATCACCGGGTGAAAGCTGCGTGAAACGATGATCACAGCGCGGCCCACAATATAGACGGGCAGAGGAGCGATGTTGCGGGCCGCCATCACAGCAAATGGGATCGACAAAAAGACACCCAGTAGGGTAGCCAAAATGGCGATCTGGAAGCTCTCTTTAAAGCCTGTTATCAGTAGCTCGTAGCGCTCTAAGTTGGGTGGAAAGCCACCGCTAAAAATGCGTGCTGCGCGTGGCAAACCTTCCGAGATACGCTCCCAGTTAAACGGCAATGAGCCGAAGGCCCAGATCAAATAGACCACCGCGACGATGATCAGCCCGTAGCGCAGCAGCGGGTTAGTGATAAACGGTGGCTTTCTCCACGTGCGTGGCGTCGTTGAAGAGGGTTCAGGCGGAGTCATGGGAGCGCTCCTCCGCAGACGGTTCGGTAATCGCGTCGTCTGGCGCTTCAATACCACCGTAGATGGCGTCTAACGCGTCTTTGTTGAAATCGGCAGGCAGCCCATCAAAATCATCTTACCGTGGCGTAGACCCACAATGCGCTCGGTATAGGTTTTGGCCTGAGCAACGTTGTGGATATTGATCAACACCGGCAGCGATAGCTCGCTGGCCAGGCTTTGCAGCAGAATCATAATCTGCTCAGAAGTTCGCGGGTCAAGCGAGGCGGTTGGCTCATCGGCGAGCAGCACCTCAGGCTCCTGCATGAGTGCACGCACAACGCCTACCCGCTGGCGCTCACCACCGGAGAGCTCATCAGCACGCTTGTTAGCGTAGTGGGCAATGCCCACCCGCTCCATGAGCACAAAGGCGCGCTCAACATCATCCTGGGGGTAGCGGCGGGAAATCGCCTGATAGAGATTGACGTAACCCAGCCGCCCGGCCAATACGTTCTCCATCACGGTTAAACGATCCAGCAGGTTAAAGCCCTGAAATACCATGCCGATTTTGCGCCGCGCACGGCGCAATTCAGCACCTTTCAGGTTGACCAGTTCATTACCATTGAGCTTGATAGAGCCGGATGTCGGTTCTACCAAGCGATTGATACATCGCAACATGGTGCTTTTGCCCGCACCCGAGGCGCCTACGATAGAAACAACGCTGTTTCCCTCTACCTTGAGGTCAAGCCCTTTCAGCACAGCTTCATCGTGGCCATAGCGTTTGACCAGATTGGTAATTTCCAGCATGTGTTCGCTTCCATCGTCGAGAAAAAAGCGCACCGCCGAGGGCGGTGCTGCCCTTATTACTTGAAATCAGGTTTTACTCTTCCAAGTTTTCGGGCGTATAGCTCACATTATTGGCCGCTTGATGGTACGAATCACCTGCCAGTTATCCTGATAGTTGATGGGTATGAATTTTTCGACGCCCTCAAACTCTTCGCCTAGCTCGGTGCCGACAAAATCAAAGCTGAAAAAGGCCTCTTCGATTTTTTCGACCAGATCCGGGTGCAGGTTGTGGGCGTAGTTATACGAGGTCGTCGGGAAACGGTCGGATTCGTAGATCAGGCGCACGTCCTCTTCATCGTAAAGGCCGCGTGCCGCCATCCGCTCGACGACTTCTGAGGCCACCGGGGCCGCGTCGTAGTCCTGGGCTACTACGCCCAGCATGGATTGGTCGTGGCTGCCCGAGTAGACTACTTCGTAATCCTCATCGGGCGTAATACCGAGCTCAGGCAGCAGGGCACGGGGCGCTAAGTTGCCCGAGTTAGAGGTGGGGGAGGTGTGGGCGACGCGTTTACCTTTAAGGTCTTCAACGTCATGAATATCGGAGTCAACGTGGGTAAACAGCTGAAGGGTGTAACCAAATTGGCCGTCATCGGATCCCATTAATGCAAACGGCACGGCACCGGCCAAATTCACCGCAAAGGGTGTGGGGCCTGTGGAGAACCCGGCGATATGCAGCCGCCCGCTGCGCATGGCTTCAACTTGAGCCGCATTGGATTGTACCGCGAAGAAGCGCACATCCCTCTCGGTAACTTCTGATAGGTGGTCGATAAAGGGCTGCCAGATATCTGAATAGATGGCCGGATCCTCTACGGGGGTATAAGCAAAAATTAGCGTATCCGGGTTGGCCCACTCAGACTCATCGGCGGGGCGGTCGGCGACCATATCGCCATCTTCATCGCAGTAAATGGCATCCAGATCGCCGCGTTCACACTCAGCGTGGGCCTGGGTTGAGAGCAGAGCAAGCGGTAGCAGAGAAATAGCGGTAAGCGTCGCAAGCGGGCGCTTGCGGAAGAGCGAAGTTGCCATGGTAAGCCTCATTGGTGCGTTATTGTTGTGTTCTTGCTATGGGTAAAGCACTTTTCTCTTCACTGCGTTTTGGCACTATCGAAAACGGAAAATGTTTCGTAAGTGTACATTCCGCGTGAAGAATGATTATTTTCGAAAGTAGACACCTTCAATCTAGGGTTTGTGACGAACTTATGTCAAATACTTTACAGCCGCTCTCCGACCATTGGCGTAACCGCTACTTATTAATGCGCCATGGCCATAGCCAGGCGAATCAGCAGGGGGTGATTGTCAGCTCACCAGAGCGAGGGATCGAAAACTTCGGTCTTTCCGAGTATGGCGAGCAACAACTTGCCCAGTTGGTTGCCGATTGGCAGTGGCCCGTGCCAACCCGAGTGGTGCATTCAGATTTTTTGCGCACTCGCCAAACCGCCGCTCATGTGGCCGCTAGGTTCGGGTTAGTGCCCAGTGTGGATACGCGCTTGCGAGAGCGCCATTTTGGCGAATTAGAGGGGCAGGGAGACGATCGCTATCCCAGTATATGGGCTTTGGATGCCGAGGATGCCGAACATCGTCACTATCAGGTAGAGACGTTATGTGAGGTGGCGAGCCGTATGCAGGCGGTGATAGCGGCGTGGGAGCAGCAGGCTAGCGGTGAAACCATCCTGCTGGTGAGTCATGGTGACCCGCTACAGATTTTGTTAACGGCGCTGGCTAACAAGCCCCTTACCCAGCACCGTGAACAGCCCGCACTACTCCCCGCGAGCGTTACCCTAATAGGCGGTTAGGCGTTCTCGGCAGCAGGCGGTATCCAGGCAATCATATCGACTTCCACGTCGGCGCCACCCGCCAAGCCGGTTACCCCAATGCAGGTGCGGGTGGGCAGCGGCTGGGGGAAGTAGCTGGCGTAGACCTTATTGACCTCGTCAAAGTGGCCCATATTGGTGATAAACACTCGCGACTGAACCACGTACTCGAAGGCGCTGCCAACTTCTTCCAACACAATCGCCAGGTTCTGCATCACCCGATGGGTTTGCTCGGTAAAGGTACCCAGTAGCATTTCGTTGGTTTCTGGCACTGTCGGCATCTGCCCGGTGATAAAGACCAGATCGCCCACACGGCAGGCGTGGGAAAAAGGCGCAATGGGCTGTGGCGCACGTTCAATAAACAGCTTTTCAATCATGTTTTTATCCTTCGTTAACTGTTTCTACTGGCTGTTTTTTAAGTCTGTTAACCATCATGCCTCAAGAGAGGCCCATGATGAGTTACTTATCCACAGCTGCTTTGCAGTCTGGGCTGTGTATTAATGTCCCAGAATCTGGCTAAGGAACAGTTTGGTACGCTCAGACTGGGGGTTATTGAAGAAAGGCTCCGGTGCGTTCTCTTCAATGATTTGCCCCTGATCCATAAAGATTACCCGGTCAGCCACTTTTTTGGCGAAGCCCATTTCGTGGGTGACACAGATCATGGTCATGCCTTCTTCCGCCAGCTCCACCATAACGTCGAGTACTTCCTTGATCATCTCAGGGTCAAGGGCGGAGGTGGGCTCATCAAACAGCATCACATCCGGGTGCATGCAGAGTGAGCGGGCAATCGCCACGCGCTGCTGCTGACCACCCGAAAGCTGCCCTGGGTATTTAGTCGCCTGTTCGGCAATGCGCACCCGCTCCAGGTACTCCATCGCCATCGCTTCGGCCTCTTTGCGGGGCTTCTTTTGTACCCACATCGGTGCGATACAGCAGTTCTCCAGCACTGATAAGTGCGGAAACAGATTGAAGTGCTGAAACACCATGCCGACGCTGCGGCGAATCTGCTCAATGCGCTTAACGTCTTGGGTCAGCGGTACACCGCCCACCACGATCTCACCTTTTTGGTGCTCTTCAAGGTGGTTAATGCAGCGGATCAGCGTTGATTTGCCCGAGCCTGAAGGGCCGCAAACCACGATACGTTCACCGCGCTTTACCTCCAGGTAGATATCCCGCAGTACGTGAAAGTCACCGTACCACTTGTTAACGTTGTGCATCTCGACCATCAGGTCAGAAGTACTGGTGTCAGAGGTGCTGGTGGCTGCTTGTGTCATGTTGAAATCCTACTCAAAACGTAAAGAGATTCGGCACTCGTACTTAAACTCGAACTAGCGCTTATGGCCGGTGTTTAGCTTGCGCTCTAAGTACTGGCTGTAGCGCGACATGCTGAAACAGAAAATCCAGAAGACGAACGCGGCAAATACATACCCCTCTATCGAGAAGCCCAGCCAGCGTGAGTCCGAAAGCGCCGCTTGCACAATGCCCAACAGGTCAAACAGCCCGATGATCATCACCAGGGTGGTGTCTTTAAACAGTGAGATAAAGGTGTTAACGATACCGGGAATCATCATTTTTAGCGCCTGCGGCATGACGATCAGCCCCATGCGTTTCCAGTAGGTCATGCCCAGCGCCGCAGCCGCTTCATCCTGCCCTTTGGGAATCGCCTGTAAACCACCGCGTATCACTTCGGCCATGTAGGCGCTTTGGAACAGCGTCAGGCCAATCAAGGCGCGTACAAGGCGATCGACGCTAAGTTCTGACGGCAGGAACAGCGGGAGCATCACCGAGGCCATAAACAGAATGGTGATCAGTGGCACGCCGCGCCAAAACTCAATAAAGATCACGCAGAATGTTTTGACGATAGGCATGTTCGAGCGTCGCCCAAGGGCAAGTACGATGCCGATAGGAAGCGCACCAATCATCCCTACACTTGCCAGTAGCAGCGTCAGCATTAAGCCGCCCCAGCGGTGGGTGGGAACACGCGGTAGGTCGAAGTAGCCGCCGTGTAACAGCACATAGGCGATTACCGGGAAGATCAACAGGGCAAACAGTGCCATCCAGCGCTTAAATGGCAGCCGTGGGATGACCATCCAGGCAATAATGCCCGCAAACATGGCGAACACAATATTGGCGCGCCAGTACTCACTGCTTGGATAGAGGCCGTACATAAACTGGGAAAAACGTGCATTGACGAATACCCAGCAGGCGCCTACCCGAGAGCAATCTTCACGGCTATCGCCCACCCAGTCGGCATCAATAAATGCCCACTGAACCGTTGGCACCACGAGTAGGTACAGCACGTACAGGCCCAGCAGCGTAAAAATGCTATTGATGGGGCCATTGAACAGATTGCTGCGTAGCCAGGCAATTGGGCCAATGGTACCTTTTGGTGCCGGGCGCTGAGGTATGGTTTCTTTATTGTGAATCATGGGGTCGCCTCCGGCCTAGCGTTCGACCAGCGCAACGCGAGCGTTGAACCAGTTCATGAACATGGACACCAGCAAGCTGATGATCAGATAAACCGCCATGGTCATGGCAATGACTTCAATTGCCTGACCCGTCTGGTTGAGCGTAGTACCGGCAAAAACCGATACCAGGTCGGGGTAGCCGATGGCGGTGGCCAGGGATGAGTTTTTAATCAAGTTAAGGTATTGGCTGGTGAGCGGCGGAATGATGACTCGCATGGCTTGTGGAATCACCACTAGGCGCAGCACTAGATTGCGCGGCAAGCTCAATGCCTGGGCAGCTTCCGTTTGACCATGGGGAATAGCCTGGATGCCTGAGCGCACGATTTCGGCAATAAACGAGGCAGTATAGATCGAGAGTGCTAACCAGAGCGCTAGAAATTCCGGGATAACGGTTACCCCGCCACGGAAATTGAAGCCAGTAAGCTCAGGCATTTCCCAGGTCACCGGTACCCCGGTAGCCACCAGTACCAGCAGGGGCAGGCCGAAGATAATCACCAGCGATATCCAGCCAGCAGGTAGCCGTTTACCGGTTGCTTCGTGGCGGCGTTTGTTCCAGATAATCAGCGCAATACTGGCAATGATTGCCACTACAAAGGTGATGGGGATTAGCCCAAAGCCTGATTCAAATAGCGGTTGAGGCAGGAATAAACCACGTACATTGAGAAAAATGGCTTCGCCGAACGCCATGCTCTCTCTGGCACTGGGCAAGGTACGTAGTACCGCGAAGTACCAGAAGAAAATTTGCAGCAGCAGCGGGATATTACGAAACGTTTCGATATAAGCGTTGGCTAGTTTGGCGATCAGCCAGTTGGGTGATAGTCGTGCGATACCGACGATAAAACCAATAATCGAGGCAGCTAGCACCCCAAGTCCACCGACCAGCAGTGTATTGAGCAAGCCAATCACAAAGGTTCGGCCGTAGGTGCTCTGGGAGGAGTACTCGATTAAGGTTTGACCAATACCAAAGCCGGCTGTGTTGCCCAGGAAGCCAAAGCCGGTCGTGATGCCGCGGGCGTTCAGGTTGGCTTGGGTATTGCCGATAATATAGATCAGGAAAGCCGCCACAACGGCGATTAAAATGAGCTGGAAAATAAGTGCGCGCTTAGCGCGGTCTCGCCAGAACGGCGGCTTATGGCCGGCGGGGCGAATGTTGGGTCTTACAGACATGGATGGCGTCTCCGCAACACGGAAGGTCAATCAAATGGCCCGCCAAGCCCTTTAAACAGAAATCTGTGAAGAGGGCGGCGGGCCGGGGTCAAGCGAGACGCTTAGCGAATCGGGGGAGCGTACTGGAAGCCACCGTCAGTCCACAGGGCGTTAACACCACGCTCAATTTCAAGCGGAGAGCCCATGCCTACGTTACGTTCGAAGCTTTCAGCGTAGTTACCGACTTGGCTAATAATGTTGTAAGCCCAGTCTGCTTCAAGGTTCATGCCTTCGCCGTAGTTGCCGTCTTGGCCCAGCAAACGAGCGATGTTGGGATCTTCTGAGTTAAGCATTTCTTCAGCGTTTTCACTGGTGACGCCGTATTCTTCGGCGTTAATCATCGCGAACAGTGACCACTTAACGATGTTGAACCAAAGGTCGTCGCCCTGACGAACCACAGGGCCCAACGGCTCTTTGGAAATAACGTCAGACAGAATCATCGATGCTTCAGGGTCATCTAGCTGAATACGTAGCGCTGCCAGCTGAGAGGTATCAGACGTTAGCACGTCACAGCGGCCGGCTTGATAGCCACCCACGGTTTGCTCAGAGGTATCAAAAACAATTGGGTTGAACTCCATGTCGTTAGCACGGAAGTAGTCAGCCAGGTTCAGCTCGGTAGTGGTGCCCGACTGAATGCAGATGGAGGCGCCGTCGAGCTCATCAGCACCGGTAATACCCAGGTCACGGGATACCATGAAGCCCTGGCCGTCGTAAAAAGTAACCCCGGTGAAGTTCAGGCCCAGAGTAGTATCGCGGGTAGTGGTCCAAGTGGTATTACGTGATAGAACGTCGACTTCACCTGATTGTAGGGCGGTGAAGCGCTCCACAGCGTTGAGTGAAATGTAGTTGACGGCCTCTGAGTCGCCGAGTACCGCTGCCGCGACAGCGCGGCATACATCAACGTCGATACCTTGCCAGTTACCGTCGTCGTCCGGAGCTGAGAAGCCCGGCAAACCATCGCTCACACCACACTGAACGGCGCCACGCTCAATGGTATCTTCCAGGGTGTCGGCTTGAGCAGTTGCCATTCCCGCTAGGCTAAGTGAGCCAGCAGATGCCAGCAGCACTAGGTGTTTTTTATTGAACATTTAGTTTCCCTCGAAGTTCTTGAAATTGGTTATTGAAATCAGCCATTGAAATAGTTGTGCATGCCGTAGCATGTAACTAAACCTAGCAAGGAAGATGCCAACAAGGGTACAGGCGTTAATTCAGCGCTTTTCAACGCTACTCAACGAATTCGAGACGAAGGTCTAGGTGCAAGAAAGGCAAGCGTCCACTCCAGTTTGCACCTTTGTGGGGCAAGCTGGAGTGGGCGGTGATGAAAAGGTGGGCAAAACGGCCGAGGGTTTACTCGGGGGCAAAGGCCTTGCGCATAAATGGCGGTAGGGCGAGGGCGCCACGATGGGCTTCAACGCTGTAGTACTCAAGGGGCAGGTCGTGGCTGGCGGCTGCCTGTTCGCGGAAGGCGTTAACATCAGTGGCTTTACCCGCCAATGTCACGCTCCACCAGCCCGATGGGTAAACTGGCTGCGGGAAGGGCAGCGTGGCAACGCTGTCAAAACCTGCTTTTAGCATGTCGTTGCGCAACTCACGGATGATCGAGCCGCTGTGATAAAGCGGTGACTCGCTCTGTTGCACCATTACGCCGCCGCTTTTCAAAATACGGTGGCAACGCTTGAGAAAATCGGTTTTAAATAGCCCTTCAGCGGGCCCAACCGGGTCGGTGGAGTCGATAATCAGCACATCGATGCTCTCATCAGGTGCATCGTCCACCCACTTGACGCCGTCGGCGAACAGCAGCTCAGCCCGCGGGTCGTTATTCGATTCTACCAACGACGGGAAGAAACGCTCAGACGCCTTGGTAACCTCTTCGTCGATATCAATTTGGGTAACTTTCTCAACACTCGGGTGGCGCAGCACCTCTTTTAAGGTGCCGCAGTCGCCACCGCCAATGATCACCACCCGTTTGGGATCCTGGTGGGTAAACAGCGCCGGGTGCGCAATCATCTCGTGATAGAGGAAGTTATCACGATCGGTCAACATCACGCAGCCATCCAGCACCATTAGGTTACCGTAGGTCTCGGTAGCGTAGACCTCCAGATGCTGGTACTGGCTCTGCACATCCAACAGTTTTTCAGATATCTTCAGTGAGAAAGCGCTGCCGTGGCTATCAAAGACTTCGGTAAACCACTGGTCGTCGCGTAAATCGCTCATCAATTGGCTCCTGAGTGCTGTGCATTGGTGTGCGTTGGGATATCGCGGTGATACTGCGGGCTGAGTTCGTGCAGCGCCTCCATAAAGGCGGTGACGTTATCTGGGTTGGTAAACTGGCTGATACCATGACCCAGGTTAAACACGTGGCCAGGGCCGTGGCCGTAGCTCTCCAGCACCCGAGCCACTTCGGCGCGGATAGCCGAGGGGCGGGCGAACAGCACGTTAGGATCCAGATTCCCTTGTAGTGCTACTTTGTGGCCAACACGAGCGCGCGCATCAGAAAGTTCGGTTGACCAGTCGATACCCAGCGCGTCGGCACCGGCGCAGGCGATATGCTCAAGCCACTGGCCGCCGTTTTTAGTAAACAGAATGACCGGTACGTGGCGTCCGTCGTGCTCGCGAATCAAGCCGGAGACGATCTGCTCCATATAACGCAGCGAGAACTCAAGATAAGCCGGCGTCGAGAGCGCGCCGCCCCAAGTATCAAAAATCTGCACCGCCTGCGCACCCGCACGAATTTGGGCGTTCAGGTAGTCAGTCACCGCATGAGCCAGCGTATCCAGCAACTGGTGCATGGTATCCGGGGTATCGTAGAGCATGGTTTTTAGATGGCGGAAGTCCTTGCTGGAACCTCCCTCCACCATGTAGGTTGCCAGTGTCCAGGGGCTACCGGAGAAGCCGATCAGCGGCATGCGACCGTTCAGCTCGCGGCGAATGGTTGACACCGCGCGCATCACGTAATCCAGGTCGCGCTCCGCATCAGGAACGCTGAGTGCCGCCACTTCTTCTGAGGTGCGCACGGTTTTGCGAAATTTAGGCCCTTCGCCGGTTTCAAAATAGAGCCCCAACCCCATGGCATCGGGGATAGTCAAAATATCTGAAAACAGAATGGCCGCGTCCAGCGGGTAACGCTCCAAGGGCTGCAGGGTGACTTCGCAGGCCAGATCATGATTGCGGCACAGATCCATAAAGCTGCCCGCATCAGCACGGCTGGTGCGGTATTCAGGCAGGTAGCGACCCGCTTGGCGCATCATCCATACCGGGGTGCGGTCGACAGGCTGGCGCGCTAGCGCGCGAAGAAAACGATCATTTTGTAACGGTGTAGTGGTCATAGACACTTGCTCTTAAGAAATTTGCCCGCATTGTACTCGGTGTATGTACTTGGGAACGTATGCGGGCAATTGTACTTGAAGATAAGCGCCAGGGCGGTCTACTCAGTGGCAAAATCGTCGCACCCGGCCAATTTTTCTCGCCTAACTAATCGATTTTAGCCGCTTTGCCAGCGTGAGGCGGGGGCCGCTTCCTGGTAGAATAGCTGCCCACTTTGCCAACACTCGTTTGGTTAATCCGCGAGGTATCCTGTGACCATTCGCTTCATAGCCGCTTCCCAGCTGCCAACGCCCTGGGCAACATTCACCATGCATGGTTTCGAGGACGAGGCCACCGGCAAGGATCATATCGCCCTAACCCTGGGTGATGTGACCGGCGATGAGCCTGTACTGGGGCGGGTGCATTCCGAGTGCTTGACCGGTGATGCGCTCTTTTCCATGCGCTGCGACTGCGGCTATCAGCTTCAGGAAGCGCTCAAACGCATTGCTGAAGAGGGCCGTGGCGTACTGTTTTATCTGCGCCAAGAGGGGCGCGGCATTGGCCTCTTGAACAAAATTCGCGCTTACCACCTGCAGGATCAGGGGGCAGATACGGTCGAGGCCAACGAGCAGCTCGGCTTTGGCGCTGACATGCGCCGCTATGACCTGTGCGTGCCAATGCTTAACCATCTGGGCATTACATCACTGCGATTAATGACCAACAACCCGCGCAAGGTGGATGCCCTAACCCGCGATGGCGTGAATGTCGTCGAACGCCTGCCGATCACCACCGGGCTTAACCCCCATAACGAGCAGTATCTATCCACCAAAGCGGGCAAGCTTGGCCACATGATGGCGCTGGATGATTTCACCCACGCCAGCGCAGTGGATATTGAGCGTAAGGGGGGATATGAGTGAGGCATGGGATGTCAGGAGAGCCTCAGAATGAAAGCCGTACGTGACCCATCTGATGTATCTGCTGAAAAGCAGAGCGAATTCAGCGTTGTCGAAGAGTGGCTGCACAGCATCACCCACGGTATCGGTGCTGTGCTTAGCTTGGTAGGTATGGTCGTGCTGTTGGTGGCGGCCAGCGTTGCTGCTCATGTGGATCCGTGGAAAATTGTCAGCTTGAGCCTGTACGGCACCACCCTGGTTCTACTGTATACCGCGTCAACCCTTTACCACGGCATCCCTCACCAGCGCTGGAAGCAGCGCTTTCAGCTGCTTGATCACTGTGCGATTTATCTACTCATCGCAGGGACTTACACACCTTTTTTACTCGTCAATATGCGTGGCACTACGGGTTGGGTTTTGTTTGCTGCTGTATGGTCGCTGGCGCTGGTGGGCATTGCCTGCCTACTGCTGTGGCCACAGCGCTTTTCGATATTGCGCGTGGCGATTTACCTGCTTATGGGGTGGTTGATCGTGCTGGCCTCAGGCGAGATGGCAACGAGTCTATCGACAACGGGGATCGTCCTGCTTGCTGCGGGTGGAATCACCTACACACTAGGCGTTATTTTTTACGCCGTGCGCGCGATCCCCTACAACCATGCGATCTGGCATCTGTTTGTGGTCGCCGGAAGCGTCTGCCACTACTTTGCCGTTTATAATGCCGTGTTGCCCCACGTTTCGGCTGCGTAGCGGTTAATAGCCTGACGTCGAATCACTCTCCTTTTTCGATTTGCCTACCTTATTGGTTGGCTTTTTAGCGGGTCGAAAATTCCTGTAAATCGTAGAATCCCTCTGTAAACTAAGCCGAAAACTTAAGTTTTAAGATATTAAGCCGAAAGTAGTAATAGGGTTAAATGCTGACCTGGATGTATTTAACGCCGAATGGCCTGAAAAACCACAGCGGATTCGCATAGTGATGTCTATCGCCAAACCCAAAACGACATTCAACAAGATTTTCCAACAAGAGGATTGTCATGAGCACTGTTAACAACGCCCACGACACGACCATGCCGTCGGTACTGGGCAAAAAAGACAGTACTGATGAAATGGTGCATCGCATAGGCCACTTGACGCGCCTGCTGCGGGACAGCATGAAAGAGCTGGGCTTAGATCAGCAGATTACCCAGGCGGCGCAAGCAATACCGGATGCCAATGACCGACTCAATTATGTTGCCTCCATGACGGAGCAGGCAGCAGAGCGGGCCTTGAATGCCGTTGAGCGTGCGCAACCTGTGCAAGACAGTCTCGAGGAGGAGGGCGCTGCGCTTAATAAGCGCTGGCAGTTAGCGGCCGCCCAGCTCGCGGCGGTAGAGGGTGATCCCAGTCTCGTCGAAGACACCCAGGACTTTTTGAACAGCAAGCTTCCCAGCGCAACCGGGGCTACACAAAAAGAGCTGCTTGAAATCATGATGGCTCAGGACTTCCAGGATCTCACCGGCCAGGTGATCAAGAAAATGATGGAAGTCATCAAGCTCATCGAAGAGCAGCTTGTTCAGGTGTTAGTGGATAATGTGCCTAACGTCACCGATGGCGTTAAGCTTGAAGATGACCGCGATGAACATGCCAAGCTGCGCAATGGCCCCCAGGTGGGCGAAAACAAGGTTGACGCAGTGTCAGGCCAGGATCAGGTCGATGATTTGCTTGATGAACTTGGCTTTTAGGGGCACTCAGACCTGCAAACAACCGTTGCCATGCGCTGCCAGCAACGGTTTTGAAAGCGCTTAGCTGTCGTTTACTTTGATTAACCCTTCGCGGCTGCCTGCTCTTTCTCAATTGCCTTAGCCATCGCGGGGCGTCGTATGTGGCGTTCGCGATAGGCCATCAGCGGCTCGGGTAAGCGGTGCTTCATGCTGATCGCCCACGATAAGGTATGGGCTAAAAACAGATCCGCGAGGGTAAAAGTATTGCCCACCAGGTTTTCTTGACCGTTGTAGCGACGCTCGAGGGCGCTTAGCGCACGCTGAAACTCCCAGGCGCAGGTCGGCAGCACAGCCGTCACGCGCTTATCTTCAGGCAGGGCGAATTTATGTTTGGCCTGACTCCACAGTGGCTGCTCAATTTCCGTAACAATAAAGCTAAGCCACTGGTCGACCTGAGCGCGGGCGGCGGGATCGCTGGGCAGCAGCGTACCATCGCCATACTGCTCCGCCAGGTAACGGCAAATCGGCGCTGACTCAAAGAGGGTGAGTTCGCCATCCTTTATCACCGGCACCTTACCGTCCGGGTGGCGCGCTAAATGTTCGGCTGTTTGGCCCTCACCTTTATCCAGCGCTACGTGCTGGCACTGATACTCTAGGCCTAACTCTTCAAGCGTCCACGCTGCGCGTAGCGAGCGGGAGTGGGGGAAAGTGTATAGCGTGATCATTACGGCTCCTTAGTGCTCTTAATCTTCTCGTTGCTTTCTTTGCGACGTTTTTTTCTAAATGTAGTAGAGGCCTAACAGGCCGCACTGCGATCTATAAAATTAAGCTTAAATGCCCCTAAATAAGCGCTGGTTATAAATGTCTTGGCGAGTGTCTATTAAGTGAATATCGGTAATGGCGGGATGGAGAGGGTTAATGACGGCAATATTCTCCATTGCCCCGGGTACAGCACAGCTGGGAACTAGCAGCATCAGCGTATCGCAACGCTGCAGCCATGCAGTGCCTAGTGTTTGAGTGCTTTCAGGGTAGGGGTAGTGGTGCCAATCGTCCGGTAACTGGTGCTGGGGCCAGGTTTCCCTACCGGTATCGTCGGGTAGCTCGAAAATACCTAACCGGTAGTTGGCGGGTAGCAAGCGGGGAGAGGGCAGATAATTACCGAGTTCCAGCATCGCTACGCTGGCAGAGGTGCCGAAATAGACGACAGGGTTGCCTGGAGCGTTCCACCTTGCGCCATCCCGGTAGCTGGCGCCAAGGCCGCTTAAATTATTCATATAGCGTTCGGGAGCGATGCGGTATAGCTTCATTAGCTAAATTCACCGAACTCAATTTTACGCAGCGCTTCCCTCACTAACTGGCGACCTTCGAAAGTATCAAAAAGATTCAAGGGCGTCTCGCCCGCCAGCGCAGGAATCGGCGTATTTAGCCACTCATGGGCTTTAGTGTTATCGCCAAAAACAGTTTGAGCATGGTAAAGCACGCGCAACACATCCAGTACCTCTTCGCTGTCGGTGCGGCTTAGTGCTTTGCGATGGTAGAAGCGATGCAAATTGCCTGGTGTGGTTTCCAGCAGTCTGACAAACAGTTCACGATTATTGCCCATTGCCTGAATCGCTTGTTTTACCACGCTGCCCGGGACGCCGACGCGCACCGCGTGAATAAAGGCGATCTTATCCGTCAGCACATTAACCGAGACGCTAACGCCACTAACAGCTTGCTGGCTATTGGAATAATGTTCGAGCGCTTCCATAAGCACCTCCTTCGCTGAACGCTATCGAAGTATGCATCATTTTGATGATGGCTTGCCATCAAAATGTTTTCAGCGCTTTCTGAGGCTCTTTTCCCTTTATCCCTCTCTCGCCTCACGAATCCGCTCATAAGCGTTGCCGATTTCACTGGTGCGTGCTTGGGCGACGTCGCGCATGCTGTCGGGGAGGCCTTTGCCGGCGAGTTTGTCCGGGTGATTTTGGCTCATTAGGCGGCGGTAGGCTTTTTTGATCTCTGCATCGCTGGCGTCTTCAGAAACGCCGAGCACGCGGTAAGCGTTTTTGAGGGCCTCTTCGCTGGCGCCCTGGGAATTAGCGGCGGCGCCGTGGAGCATCGCTTCGATCTGCTGGACTTCCGCATCACTACAGCCTACGCCCCGGGCGACGCGCAGAATCATCTCGTGCTCGGCGGGGTGAAGCACGCCATCGGCGGCGATGGCCGTGAGCTGAACCTGGATAAACACCTGACGCAGCACCGGCTGGCGCTGAGTGAGGCGGTTAACGGCCGCCAGTTCGGCATCGAGATTAAAGTCATCGGCGCGGCCACGCTCGAAGGCGGCGCGGGCCTTGGCACGCTGTTCGCCCTGCAGGCGCATCTGGTCAAACAGCTTTTCGGCAACGTCTAGTTCGCCTTCGGTCACTTTGCCGTCTGCTTGGCACAGGCAACCCATCACAGAGAAGATCGACTCCAGAAAGCCCTCCTGGATGCGCATGCGGGCGATATTCAGACGACGGCTAAGGCGTTTGCCTAGCCACCAGCCCAGACCACCGCCAATCAGGAGGCCCACCGGGCCACCAAACGCAAGGCCAATCAAGGCAAAGATAATAATAAGAAATAGCATGTTGATCTCAAAAGTAATTTAAAAATAATGGTTTACGGAAGTCGGGCGCGAATAGCCTGCTCAATACCATCGCTATCCAGCTGGCAGTCGGCAAGCAGCTGCGCAGGCGTGCCATGCTCTACAAAGGCGTCCGGTAGACCGAGGTTGAGCACTTCTACCTGAACGCCTTCGGCGTGGAGTAGTTCATTGACAGCGCTGCCTGAGCCACCGGCAATCACGTTCTCTTCCAGGGTCACCAGCAGTTCATGCTCATCGGCGGCGTGAAGCACCGCATCGCGATCCAGCGGTTTGATGGAGCGCATATTGATATGGGTAGCATTGAGTCGTTCGGCGACTTCTGCTGCGGCGCTATTGAGGCTGCCAAAGGCGAGCAGCGCAATACGCACCCCATCGTTGGCGGCATGGCGGCGTACTTCCGCTTTACCAATGGCCAGTGGCTCAAGGTGCGCGGGGATCTCCACGCCTGGGCCAGTGCCGCGGGGGTAGCGCACCGCGGCGGGGCCGGGGTGGTGATAGGCGGCACTCAGCATAGCGCGGCACTCAGCCTCATCCGCCGGGGCCAGAATCACCATGCCTGGCACACAGCGCAGGAAAGAGAGATCCATACTGCCGTGGTGGGTGGGACCGTCTTCGCCCACCAAGCCTGCGCGGTCAATGGCGAAAGTAACATCCAGGTTCTGCACCGCGACGTCGTGAATCAACTGGTCATAGCCGCGTTGTAGAAAGGTGGAGTAGATCGCGACCACCGGTTTCATGCCGTCGCAGGCCATACCCGCGGCGAGGGTTACCGCGTGCTGCTCGGCAATCGCCACATCAAAATAGCGCTCTGGGTACTCTTTTGAGAAGCGAATCAGGTCGGAGCCTTCGCGCATGGCGGGGGTGATGCCCATCAGGAGTGAATCAGCGGCTGCCATGTCGCAGAGCCAGTCGCCGAACACATTGCAGTACTTTTTCTTGGCCGGTGGTGGGGTCACCACCGGTCTCTTGGCTGCATTCGCATTGGATAATGTATTGGGCTTCTCCAGCTTGGTAATGGCGTGGTAGCCAATCTGATCCGCCTCGGCGGGCAGGAAGCCTTTGCCTTTGACTGTTTTGATATGCAGAAACTGTGGGCCGTCCAGGTCGCGCAGGTTTTCGAGCGTATCGGTGAGCGCGTCGAGATCGTGGCCATCAATGGGGCCTACGTAGTTAAAGCCCATCTCTTCAAACAGCGTGGCGGGGCTGACCATGCCTTTCATGTGCTCTTCGGTGCGCCGGGCCAGTTCTAGTGCGCCGGGCAGGTGGGAAAGCACTTTTTTGCTCTCTTCGCGTATTTTCAGATAAGGCTTGCTGGAGAGCACCCGGGCAAGATAGGTCGCCATGCCGCCGACGTTCTCTGAAATCGACATCTCGTTGTCGTTGAGAATCACCAGCAGGTTGGCATCTACGTGGCCCGCATGGGCCAGGGCTTCAAAGGCCATGCCAGCGGTGAGTGCACCGTCGCCAATAATCGCGCACACACGGCGCTTATCGCCCTGTGCCTTGGCTGCCAGCGCCATTCCCAGCGCCGCCGAAATCGACGTGCTGGAGTGGCCTACACCGAAGGTGTCGTACTCGGACTCGGCGCGGCGAGGAAACGCCGCCAAGCCGCCGTGCTGGCGAATACTGAGCATTGCCTCGCGGCGGCCAGTGAGAATCTTGTGCGGGTAGGCCTGATGGCCTACGTCCCACACCAGTCGGTCATTGGGCGTTTGGTAGATATGGTGCAGAGCAACGCTCAGCTCAACCACGCCGAGTCCAGCGCCAAAGTGGCCGCCGGAAACACCCACACTATAAAGCAGGTAGGCGCGCAGCTCATCAGCCAGTTGGGCGAGTTGTTTGGCGTTCATGGCCCGCAGCGCGGCGGGGTGGTCAAAGGAGTCGAGCAGCGGCGTCGTGGGGCGCTCGCGGGGGATTTCGTCGAACAGCTTCATGGGCATCTTTAGTGGTCGCGCTCGATCATATAGTGGGCTAAGTCGGCCAGCGGTGCAGCACGTTCGCCCAGCGGGGCGAGCGCGGCAATGGCCTCGTCAATCAGGCTGTGCGCTTTGCGCTGAGCGCCCTCTAACCCCAGCAGACTGGGGTAGGTGGGCTTGGCGCGGGCGGCATCGGCGCCTGATGTTTTGCCTAGGGTAACGGTGTCGCCGGTCACATCCAGGATGTCGTCGTGAATCTGAAAGGCTAGACCAATGGCGCGGGCGTAGCGAGTCAGCGCCGTTAAGCGGGGGTCGGAGTCTTCAACGGCAACCAGACCGCCCAAGCGCACAGCGGCGACAATCAGAGCGCCGGTTTTATGGGCGTGCATATGGGCCAGGGCATCGACATCCGGGTGGCCACCAACGGCGTCTAAATCCAGCGCCTGCCCCGCCACCATGCCATCACGGCCAGCGGCAGAGGCCAGGGTGTGCACCAAATGGCCCAGCCGGGGGTGAGCGTTGCTGGCCAGCACTTCGAAAGCAAGCGCCTGCAGGGCATCGCCGGCCAGAATCGCGCTCGCTTCATCAAAGGCTTTATGCACCGTGGGCTGACCACGGCGAAGGTCGTCGTCATCCATAGCGGGTAAATCATCATGGATCAACGAGTAGGCGTGGATTAACTCTATGGCCGCGGCAGGGGCGTCCAGGGCGCTGTCTTCAGCCCCCAGCGCGTGACCGGCCATATAGACCAGCAGCGGGCGCAGGCGTTTGCCACCGGCCAGCAGGCCATGGCGCATGGCGGCTTCAAGTCGCGGCGCTACCGCAGGGCGGCTATCAAACAGCGCCGCCAGGGTGGCATCTACACGGGCATTGCTGGTCTGGCGCAGGGTAGTAAGCTGGCTAGGCTGCACGGCTACCATGGTGGCGTCTCCTTGCTATCATCCTCGGCCGCATCCTTGAGGTCGTCGGGGCCAGCGAAGGGTGCGACGTTTAAACGTCCTTCGCTGTCTTCACTCAGCGCCCGCACCTTAAGTTCGGCGCTATCCAGACGCTGCTGGGCATCGCGGGTTAGCCGCACGCCCTGTTCAAACGCGGTCAGTGCATCTTCCAATGAGAGCTCGCCTGACTCAAGACGTTCAACGATGGATTCGAGTTGCTCAACCGTCGCGGCAAAGTCCTGCGGGGGTGGTGTCGTGTCGCTCATTGGGGGTGCCTACAAACCGGTATGTTTTTTAATAAGCTTAAATAAGCCCACAGTATACACCGAGGCCGGGGGGCGGCGTCTGCCCTCTTCAGTGCAGCTTATTGCGCGACTTGCGATCCATTCATCGTCTGCACGCAGACTTTTCATCATTCGCACCCGGCCTGAACGGCGCGGGTTGTGCTACGATATGCGCCTCCCGTGAACCGATACACGGCGCATGCCGCCGACCATAGAGGTTGATTCAGCCATGGCCAAAACGTCCCTGGACAAGAGCAAGATCAAGATCCTGCTACTCGAGGGCGTCCACCAAAGTGCGGTGGACAATTTTCACAACGCCGGTTATGAAAATATCGAGCATCTGCCTACATCCCTTGATGAAGACGCGCTGATCGACAAGATCCGTGATGTTCACTTCATCGGTATTCGCTCCCGCACCCAGCTCACTGAGCGAGTGTTCGAAGCGGCTGAAAAACTGGTCGGCGTTGGCTGTTTCTGTATTGGCACCAATCAGGTTGATCTGACTGCCGCCCTTGCTCGCGGTATCGCGGTATTTAACGCACCTTACTCCAATACCCGTTCGGTGGCCGAGCTGGTGCTGGCAGAAGCGATTATGCTGCTGCGCGGTATCCCCGAGAAAAATGCCCGCGCCCACCAGGGCGGCTGGCTGAAGTCCGCGAAAAACTCCCACGAAGCGCGCGGTAAAACGCTGGGTATTGTGGGATACGGTAGCATCGGCGCCCAGCTCTCTGTGTTGGCCGAGTCGCTAGGCTTTAACGTCATTTTTTACGATGTAGTTGCCAAGCTAGGCATGGGCAATGCCAGCCAAGTAGGCAGCCTTGAAGAGCTTCTGGGCCGGGCCGATGTGGTCAGCCTGCACGTGCCCGACCTTGCCTCTACCCGCTGGATGATTGGCGCGAAAGAGATCGCTGCCATGAAGCAAGGCGCTATCTTGATTAACGCTGCCCGCGGCAGCGTGGTGGAAATTGATGCGCTGGCTGAGGCGATTAAGGCTGGCAAGCTTAACGGCGCCGCGATTGATGTCTTCCCAGTTGAACCGAAAGGCAACAACGAGGAGTTCCAGAGCCCGCTACGCGGCCTGGAAAACGTGATTCTGACGCCGCACGTAGGTGGTTCTACTCTGGAAGCCCAGGAGAACATCGGTATCGAAGTGTCAGAAAAACTGATCACTTACTCTGATAACGGTACCACGGTGACCTCGGTCAACTTCCCAGAAGTCGCGCTGCCCGCTCACCCGGACAAGCACCGTCTGCTGCATATTCACGATAACGTGCCGGGTGTGCTCTCGCAGATCAACCGCGTGCTGTCTGAAAACGGCATCAACATCTCAGGTCAGTACCTGCAAACCAATGAAAAAGTCGGCTATGTGGTCATTGACGTAGATAAAGCTTACGGCCCCCAGGCGCTCGAAGCATTGAAGCAGGTGGAGCATACGCTGAAGATTCGTGCTCTTTATTCGGCGCAGAATAGCTAAAACTTAGCGTCAGAGGTACAAAACGCCCCTCATTGTAGGGGCCGTTTTAGTCTGCTTTTCTTCAGAGTATTGATGACGTTTGCCAGAAAGCCGTGGTGACCATAGTCGATGGTGCAGCTAGCCGATTCGGCAGCCACGCGATAGCGGTGAGCGAGGTCGCCGTGCAGGCTGCCGATCAAGCCTCCGGCGGCGTAGTTGTAGATGAGTGCTTTGGAGGCCGGATCACCTTGCTGTGAGCAGAGGCTTATTCGCCCCAGTGCGCCATATTAATAGCTCTACTGGCTTGCGGGTTGCGCAGGGCAACTGCCCAGGCTCTGTTTGCCGACTCGTATAGCCCATGGCAGCGGGGTTCCAAGCGGTTGGGCGCCCCCTCAACACCAGCGGGCTATTGAGACAGTACCTACTGAGGGGCACAAATCTGTCGGTCTACAGCCAGGGATAACTCGACGAGATTACCTCAATATTCGGCCACGCAAGACACTGAAGTGGCGAACGCCGTTGGAAGTCTATGCCGAGATACTTAAGAAATCCGTCGTCGTCCCGAGTACTCTTCAATAGTGTTGCAGTTGGCGCTTGAGGCCGTCGACCTTGAGCGTACGAAAATTTATGCAAAGGTACATTGCTGATCAAAATATTAAACACTTTCAGTATTCTCTCCTCGCATATACCAAGCCATCCAACAAATCCAAATCAGCTATTTTCTGTTCTGAAAATATGGCCTCTTCTTCAATATTTCTAATCTGCTCATTTGATGAAGTATGAGCCAGAATATTTGTGATAACACACTCTATAGATTCCACATCATCCTCTGTTGGCTCACGGTCAAAATAATATCGAATAAGTAAATTTTTATTTGCATCGTAACGTAAAGCAATCGCTCGGATCTCAGGGTAGATTTCTCCGATTAAAGCTTGCCAGACCCATAAAACCAACCATCCTGGTAAATTCATAAATAACCTCAAAATTGTATCGGGTTTGCGGGAACGATATGCGCTCCATTCTTGCCGTGATGTATTATTCCAAATTGAGTGCCATTGCCTTCAAATTGACCAATGGTTTTACCGAAGTCAACTACAGGCTGCCCCCTAGGAGTCATTCTAACAATAGAGTGAGTGCCATCGTGTACACCATCAAGCAGTTGTTGCGGGTTTATACCCTCAGCTAGTGGCGAACGCCCAGGAGTAAAGTTGTTGTGTCCCGGTATATGCTTACCCTGTTGACCAGGATGAATATTTTCCGGCAAGTTCTCAGGAACGGGTAGCCTCCTCCTAACATTACCGGAATTTTCCTCCACCCGGAGCCCTTCGTTGTCCTGACCAGATTCTCGCGGGTTAGCCGAACTACTAGACGAATCTCTGTCAACCCTCTTGGGCTTTTTGAAACCGCCAAACACCTTTTTAACCATGGAGCCGAGCGAGCGCCCAATGGGGGTGCTGTCAAGTAACACAGGCAACATGGCCTGGCCGTATTGGCCTGACCTGACACCATCTCCCACTCCCTCAAGCAACTGTGCTCCCGCTATAACCGGGTTGAAACCAATAAGAAAATCAACCCATGTCCCTTTTGCATTGGCACGCGCGGTCTGTCGTCCAGCGTTATCTTGCAAATCTAGGACACTGACGGTGGTTTCATTGGTGTAGTCCATCAAATCATGCAGCTCATCGTCGGAGAGGGTGCCGTTGCGCCTGGCCTCCATCATCGCTTGCTGCTGGTGCTCCACCGTCTGGGCAAGCTCCTCTACCTGTGCCCGCAATGCCAGGGCTTGTTCCGAGGTTTTGCCGGTGGGGTTGTCGTTCAGGGCCTCGCGTAGTTCGCCTACGCGTTCCAGGTTGGCTTGTGCCTCTTGCTGTAATTGCTCGGCGACGCTGAGCGGTTCGCTGGTCTCTTCGGGCTGGCTGTTGACGCTTTCGGTATTGGTGTGGACATAGCCCTTGGCGCCGCCTACCCCGGCGGCGTTGCAGTTGATCATGCTTTCGCTGCCGTCGCGGACGACCGGTTGCCCGTTGGCTTTAACGTTGTCGTGCCCGGTCATGAACAGCACGTGGCCACTGCCCTGGGAGGTGCCGGAGCCCACTCCCGACCCGGCGTTGCCCTCGGTGCCTTGGCACAGGTCACCGACCCGGTAGGTGCGTTGCCCGGCGGTGATCACGTTGGGTGAGTAGTTCACGGGGTTGCCCAACGTTGCACAGGAATCGAAGCCCACAATCTTGTCGCCCACCTGACAAAAATCAGGGTGGCTGGTCAACGCTCTCCAGCGGGCCTCCGCATTACCGGCGTGGCGAGCCTGGCCGCTAAGGGGTTCGCCTTGAGGGGCTGCCGCGGAAGTGTCTTCGGGCGTGCCTGCGTTGGTGGCCTTATCATCGCCTTCGCAGGGGCTTTGATCGCCGATGCAGATGGTTAGGCTACTATCCGACATTGCGTACCCCTCCGGTGGATGAGGTCGCCGCCAGCCGTGTGCGCCGAATGCGTACCTTCTTGAGCGGGTCATCGAGCGGGAACAGCGCCCGCCAGGTGAGGCTGACGTCTTCCCGATCCAGGTCGATCACCACGCTGTCGAGGGCCAGCGGGGTATTGCCGCGCTGGCCGCTGGCGTGGTCGGTGAGGGCGTGCAGGGCGATGCCGGGTAACCGGGTGCGGTGGCGAAAACGTTGACGATCCCCCACCGTAATCGCCCGGCTATTGGGCAGGCAGTTGGTGAGGATCATCAGTTCGTCCCCGCGCAGGTAATCGGGGGCGACCAGATCCGCCGGGGCGCTGTGGTGAAAGCGGTAGTCGAAGTCTTCTGGCCAGTAGGGTAAGCGCTGGGTTCTCCAGTGCTCGTCGAAGGTGCCTTGATAGCTGACCCGGGGCTCCCACCAGGGGGCAATGGGGCCAAAGCCTGCCGGAGCCGGACGCTCAAAGGGTGAGGTGACCAGCCAGTCCGGGTCTTCCAGTTGAGGTGCGGGTAGCCGCGTGACGGCGTTGAGGTCGGGTTTTAGGTACCTAGCGACCTCGCTGGATACCCGCTTGTAGTCCGCGCGGACGGCAACCAGCCGCGCCCGGCGGGGTTGTCGGGGTAGTAGAGTGTGTTAGCGAGGGCGTCCCCCTCGGGCAGGCGGTAGTGCCCACCGAAGGCATAGCGGTAGTCCAGCGGCACTTCGCTCACCGGTGTGGGGTCAGTGACCCGCCAGCCACCGAGCAGTTGCCAACGAAACTCCCGGGGCCGCGCACGATCAGGCGTTTGTCTACCGGGCCTACCTGTAACCGTACCTGCCAGGTGCTGCGCGGTTGCCCGGTGGGCGAGCGCATTAACTAAGTTTCCATATATAAGCTAAAACACATGCAAATCAATTACCTGCACTTCATATCTGATCTACTTTTGCATAGACACTTATCGCAAGAAACACTCTAGCGACGAAATCGCATTAACATTAAAATTGATTGTATCTAATATTGAATTAATTATTATTTTATCTATCCTTTTGCGGCAATAAGAGGTGCGACTGTCTTTGAGAGAAACGCCGGGCTCTCATTATTAATCTGTTCCAACAACCAAGCCAAAGACTTCTTCGCATCCTGATTGGCATTCCGTGCTTGTAACGTCAACTGCCCCCGCGCAGAATCGCTATTAAGAACTCTCATAATTACGATAGATGCCCAAGCGGGAGAGGTATGGCACATAGTTGGTAAAGCATCGAGAAGTTCACAAGTATAGGTTCGATCATCAAACGACTCTGCAGCATGAATAAGTGAATACATCCCCTCATCATATAAAGCGTCATCGCGAAGTAAACAGAGCAACGGCTTAATACTCGAAGCGCTACCGAATAAGGTTATTTTTGAAATAACCCTATCAATTTCTTGAACCTCACCACCATCAATTTTTCTTTCGAGCTCTTTGAGTGCCTCCTGAAGCGCTTCTTCTGACATTTATCTACCCCTCCTAAAAATAATTGGATGTGTGGTCTTGTTCTGCCGAACAAGCTCTTGTAGCTGCCGCCTTATATAGCTGTCATATAAACCATCCTGCTGGTAAATGCGGCGTGCATCTCTGACTCCTGCAGCCAAAGCATCTCGAGGCATCATGCCACTATCTGCTCTCGTGCCGTATGTAAAAGTTCGCCTATGCCTACCTCCCACTCCAGGTGTAGGTTGCTCCATGTTAATAGAAATCCCATCCTTTCTATTGACACCATGATTTGCCATATGGCTAGCAGAAGGGATGTGGTGAGGAGTAATATTATCCCCCTTAGTACCGGCAGCTTGAAGCACTCTATAAGGAGCGACATCCCCTTCTCCTGGCAGCAACTGATTATGACCACCACCTTCCATATTAGTGGAATTTTGCTCTACCCGCAGCCCTTCGTTGCTACTTGACGTCCCGCCCCTATTGGCACTACCCGCCGCATCCCCTGCTCTATCAGTGCTCCGTACAACGTCCGCGACGTCATCCGCCTTACGTAGAAGCCTTACCCCCGGAATAACCGATACTGCCGTTAGCAGAGTCATCCCAGATGCAGCGAGATAGCGGCCCTCTCCCCATAACTGTACCGTATCTTTGATATCCAAATAGGTGCCATACGGGGTGGCAACTTCGGCGGCAAACTCGCCCGCTGCGCGGGCCGACTGGCCGGATGAGGAGCTATAGCGCACTTGGCGCTCGGCTTCTTGCTGCATATCTGCTGCACGATTAGCAGCCTCATCGACCTCAAAACTACTCTCGATATAGTCGTTACCGCTGATGCGCCCTTCCCTTAGCGCATCCATCAGGGCGTCTTGTTGAGCGCGGGTTTCGCCGACTAATTGCTGCACCTCCGCATAGAGGGCTTCTGCCTCAGCAGCGGTTTTGCCGTTCGGGTTGTCATTCAGAGCGTCGCGTAGCTCACCCACGCGTTCTAGGTTGGCTTCGCCCTGTTGCTGAAACCGCTCGGCTTCGCTGAGCGGCTCGCTGCTCTCTTCGGGCTGGCTGTTGACGCTTTCGGTGTTGGTGTGGACATAGCCCTTGGCGCCGCCTACCCCGGCGGCGTTGCAGTTGATCATGCTTTCGCTGCCGTCACGCACGACCGGCTGGCCGTTGGCTTTGACGTTGTCGTGCCCAGTCATGAACAGCACGTGGCCGCTGCCCTGGGAGGTGCCGGAGCCCACCCCCGATCCGGCGTTGCCCTCGGTGCCTTGGCATAAATCGCCGACCCGGTAGGTGCGTTGCCCGGCGGTGATCACGTTGGGCGAGTAGTTGACGGGGTTGCCCAACGTTGCACAGGAATCGAAACCCACAATCTTGTCGCCCACCTGACAAAAATCAGGGTGGCTGGTCAACGCTCTCCATCGGGCCTCCGCATTACCGGCGTGACGGGCTTGGCCGCTAAGGGTTTCGCCTTGAGGTGACTCTCCCTGGGTATCGCGCGGTGTGCTGCTGTCAGCACCGGGTGGGCCGTCGCCCTCTTCGCACAGTCCGTCAGGTGTCACACACATGGGGGCTAGCTCGTGCGCGTTATCCGACATGGCGCGCTCCTCCGGTGGATGAGGTCGCTGTCAGCGGTGTGCGCCGGATGCGTACCTGCTTGAGCGGGTCATCGAGCGGAAACAGTGCCCGCCAGGTGAGGCTAACGTCTTCCCGATCCAGGTCGATCACCACGCTGTCGAGGGCTAGCGGTGTATTGCCGCGCTGGCCACTGGCGTGTTCGGTGAGGGCTTGCAGGGCGATGCCGGGTAGCCGGGTGCGGTGGCGAAAGCGTTGGCGATCTCCCACCGTGATCGCGCGGCTATTGGCTAGGCAGTTGGTGAGGATCATCAGTTCGTCCCCGCGCAGGTAGTCAGGCGCGACCAGATCCGCCGGGGCGCTGTGGTGAAAGCGGTAGTCGAAGTCTTCGGGCCAATAGGGCAGCCGCTGGGTTCTCCAGTGGTCATCAAAAGTGCCTTGGTAACTGACCCGGGGCTCCCACCAGGGGGCGATGGGCCCAAAGCCTGCCGGGGCCGGACGGTCAAAGGGTGAGGTGACCAGCCAGTCCGGATCTTCCAGTTGGGGCGCGGGTAGCCGGGTGACGGCGTTCAGGTCGGGCTTGAGGTACCGGGCAACCTCGCTGGATACCCGCTTGTAGTCCGCGCGGGACGGCAACCAGCCGCGTCCGGCGGGGTTATCGGGGTAGTAGAGCGTGTTGGTGAGGGCGTCCTCGTCGGGCAGGCTATAGTGGCCGCCGAAGGCATAGCGGTAGTCCAGCGGCACCTCGTTCACCGGTGTGGGGTCAGTGACCCGCCAGCCGCCGAGGAGTTGCCAGCGGAACTCCCGCGGACCGCGTACGATCAGGCGTTTGTCCACTGGGCCTACCTGCACCCGCACCTGCCAGGTGCTGCGCGGTCGCCCGGTGGGCGAGCGCAGCGTGCCATGCACGTGCACTTCGGTGCTGAGTTTGCCGAGCAGCACGTCGCGGTCATCGGTGATGACCTGGGCATACAGGTTGTCGCTGTCACCCTCTAGCGTGGGATGCCAGCGAATCGGCTGCTGGTGGCTGGCTTCAAACAGCGGCCAGTTGTCTTCGGTGAAGCGGTAAGTGGCGCGTACCACCACCACGTCATACTCTTGGTCGCCCGGGCCGAGCTTGCGATACAGCGCATGGGGGAACGACGTTGGATTAATCACTTGCGCCATGGACTACCACCCCGGCGACTTAGCGTCGCTTGGTTCAGGGCCATCGCTTTCCTCGGCACTTCCCGGTGCGGGCTGGGCCGTGCCGGTGTTGAGCAGGACGTCATCGGGGCCGTCGACGTGTACCTTGGTGCCCGCCTTGACGTGGATCTCGCCGGCATCCAGGTAGATGGCGTCCTCAGTGAGCACCAGCCGGCTGTTGCCTACCTGCAGGGTGAGCTGGTTGCCGGCCTTGAGGGTGATATTGCGTCCAACATTGAGCGAGTGGTTGAGCCCCACCTGAGTGCTCTTGCTGAGCCCGACCAGGGTGTTCATGATCGCCCCAACGTTGAGGCTGTAGCCCAGGCCGACGTTTTCCATGCGGCCCATGCCAACGTTCTGCAGGTACGCCTTGCCAACGGTTTCGGTTTTGTTCTTGCCGACTTTGCTCGACCAGTTTTTGCCGATGCGGTCGGTTTCGTTGCCATCCACCGTTTTGCGGCGGTTCTTGTGCACGGTAAAGGTTTCGTTACCGTCCACGGTATGGGTCTCGTTGCCATGCACGGTGTGGACTTCATGGCGATGAACGGTGCGGGTTTCGTCGCGGTCGATGTCGGTGGTGCGATCACGAAAGACATGCAGGGTGCTGTCGCGCTTGATGTCCTCGGTGCGGTCGTTAAGGGTCAGCAGGTCGAGGTCTTTTTGGGCGTGCACCCAGATTTGCTCTTCGCCCGCTTCATCTTCAAAGCGCAGTTCGTTAAAGCCGTCCGCCTTGTGGCTTTGGGTGCGGATGACCGTGCGGGTTTTGTAGGCAGGCAGTGGGTAAGGCGGCCGGTTAACCGCGTGGTAGGTGCGCCCGGTGATCAGCGGCTGGTCCGGGTCTCCCTCTAAGAACGACAAAATGACCTCATGCCCGATCCTGGGGATCGCCATACTACCGTAACCACCGCCCGCCCAGCCCTGGGCGACGCGCACCCAGCAACTGGCGGTTTCGTTAGCGGCGGAGTAGCGATCCCAGGGGAACTGCACTTTGACCCGGCCATATTTATCGCAGTAAATTTCTTCGCCCGCTGGCCCGACCACAAAGGCCACCTGGGGGCCATCGACCCGGGGTTTGGGGTTGGGCACCGGGCGGAAGGTCTGATCCCGGGGCATGATCACCACTTCATTGTGGTAGCGGGTCATCAGCTCGCCTGCTTGCGCAGCGCTGCTCCCCCTATTGTTACTGTCATAGCCACCCCGCGCCATGCCGTCCTCTTCCAGGGCCTGGGGCTGCTCGCCGTGGTGCACCACCGAGACCACCTGCCAAGCGCGGTTGAGGCTGTCGATATCATGATCCGTCAGGGTAAAGCAGATCCCAGGAGCGAGCTCCGGCAGGTCGCTTTCCGCTTCGGCGGTGGTGGCGTCAGCGCGCAGCGATTCTAGACGGTGGCGGGTGAACGGCTTGCCGGAGGCGTCTTTCTTATAGCGCCCTGGGTAGTCGTAGTGTTCGTAATCCTCTCGCTGAGCGTGCTCCCCTAGATTGGGCGCCTGGTGTTCGTGTAGCTGGGCGTAAGGCGGGTTCTTGAAGCTATAATCCTTGAGTGTGGCCGAAGCGGGCCGTACCCGGCTGACCTGGCGTAGCTTGCGCAAGTGACGTCGGGGCGGCGTGCCCCCGGCGCGGCTATGGTAGGTGCGTTCGCCGATATTGGGCAGTACCACCGTGGCATCGGCAAAGACCAAATGGTGTTTACCGCCCTCAACATTCTCAAACTCATGGAAATAGAAGCTGCCCTCTTCGGCGGCCACACGCTCGATAAAGGCCAGATCGGTCTCCCGATACTGCACCAGAAACTCTCGGTCGAGGGGCGTACGGGTGGTGGCAAACTCAACATCGGTGAGACCGCGCTCGCTGGTTAAGGTTGTGATCGCATCATAGGGCGAGGTGTCTTGAAAGATACGCGAGTTTTGGCGCAGCGATAGCCGCCACAGAGCGGGGCGAATCTCCACCCGGTAAAAGCTGCGCCGGTGACCGCGATCGCCGCGATGCAGTTCACTTATAATGCCGTGGACACGGCGTAGCGGTTCGCCGTCCTGCCAAATGGTGAGGGTTGCCTCCTGATCCAAACAGTCGGCAGGCGACAAATCATGGGTACGGCTGGCAAAGTCAACGGCAAGGGTAAACGGCTCCGACAGCGCTTCGCGGTGGGTAAAGCGAACCACGGCGGTATCATCGGCCCCGGGTAGGGTCAGGGTAAACTGCAGGCCCGTGTTGTCCGCCATCGCTCCGCTCCTTGAATCGTTATCTGCTAAATGAGAACGAGTTAGGGTAGCGGAAAAAAAGCGAAATTAAACCAATTTAGCCCGCACTTTGGGCAAGTTACATTAATCACTTACAAAATTTTAAGAGATCTCTTACAAAGAATGGGGTTGTGTTTTTGGCTTTGAGTGTGGTAGGTGCGCTCTTTTGCGGGTAGGTTGCACTGGTATTGAGTAGTAGCCCAGTAGTGTACTTGTCGTTGATAGGCTGCTTGGGAGGTTGGCTGCCCTTTAATTTAAATGTCAGGGCAGCTTTGGTTCTTGGGTGGGGGGGAAATGCTAGGCCAAATCAAACAGCAACACTTCGCCCGCTTCTTTCCCCGTGAGGCTGATCGACTCTTCCGGCGTAAACGCTGCGGCATCGCCTGCGCTCAGTGTCTCACCGTTAACCTCCATTTCGCCGTTCACTACATGCAGCCAAGCGTAGCGGGAAGGTGGTGCTGTTGCCTGTTCGCCAGCGTTAAACAAGCCTGCGTAAAGGTTGACATCCTGGTTGATGCTCACTGACCCCTCGCGACCTTCTTCAGAAGCCACTAAACGCCATTGCCCTTGACGCTCAGCGACAGGGAAGGCCTTTTGCTCGTAGCTGGGCTTGATGCCGAGCTGCTTGGGTTCGATCCAGATCTGCAGGAAGTGCAGCTCATTCTCCTTGGAGTGATTGAACTCGCTGTGTAGCACCCCGGTACCCGCCGACATGCGCTGTACATCGCCTGGGCGCATCACCTCGCCATTGCCCATGTTGTCCTTGTGCTCCATTTCACCTTCCAGCACATAGGAGATAATCTCCATATCCCGGTGCGGGTGGGCGCCAAAGCCATGGCCGCCCGTAACGCGATCCTCATTGATCACGCGCAGGGCGCGAAAGCCCATATGGTTGCGATCAACGTAGTTGGCAAACGAAAAGGTATGGAAAGAGCGCAGCCAGCCGTGGTCGGCATAGCCCCGCTCGTTGGAACGACGAATAATCATGCTGTACTCCGCAGGTTACGTTAGAGGTAATAGTGACAATATACGCCTTGTTGACCCTCCGTGGGGTGAAGCTTTCAGCACGTTCCTGTCGAATAAATCGACGTATTAAATAAGGTCGCTACCGCTAAACTTTCGATTAACTTTCAAGTAAAATCCTGCCCTCATTTAACCCGGTCCGCCCTTTGCGAGGGCGACTACCTGGAGCAAGAGCATGTCTGAGTTTAACGATACCCCGCCCATTGTGGTCGCGGCGCTGTATAAATTCGTCACCCTGAACGACTTCGAAGCGCTGCGTGAGCCGCTGCGCCAAACCATGCTGAATAACGGTGTCAAAGGTACCTTGCTGCTCGCCAAAGAGGGCATTAACGGTACGGTGGCGGGTAGCCGCGAAGGCATCGACGCCCTGCTGACATGGCTCACCGCTGACCCACGCCTGACGGACATTGACCATAAAGAGTCCTATTGCGACGAAACGCCTTTCTACCGCACCAAGGTCAAACTCAAAAAAGAGATCGTCACCCTCGGCGTGCCGGATATCGACCCTAACGATACCGTGGGTACTTATGTCGAGCCGGAAAACTGGAACGACATCATCGCCGACCCTGAAGTGCTGGTGATCGATACCCGCAATGATTACGAAGTGGCGATTGGCAGCTTTGAGCGGGCGATCGATCCTAAAACCACCACTTTTCGCGAGTTTCCCGAGTACGTGCGCGAGCACTACGACCCAGAAAAGCATAAGAAAGTGGCCATGTTTTGCACCGGCGGCATCCGCTGTGAAAAAGCCTCCAGCTTTATGCTTAAAGAGGGCTTTGAAGAGGTCTATCACCTGAAAGGTGGCGTGCTGAACTACCTGGAGAAAGTCCCCGAAGAGCAGTCGCTGTGGCGCGGTGAGTGTTTTGTGTTCGACAACCGGGTGACGGTTCGCCACGACTTAAGCAAAGGCGAGTTCGAGCAGTGCCACGCCTGCCGCATGCCGATCTCTGCCGAAGATATGCAGTCTTCTGCTTACGAGCCGGGGATTAGCTGCCCACACTGCATCGATTCTTTGCCGGAGAAGACCCGCGCCGCCGCTCGCGAACGCCAACGCCAAATCGATCTAGCCAAACAGCGCGGCGAGCCGCATCCCCTAGGCCGCGATACCCGGCTAATGAAAAAATAAGCGAGGGCACAGTAGGCAAGCGTCGCGCACAAGCCTTGTGGGCTAGACTGATGGGCAAAAGTGTTACTCAAAACCAGGAGTTCACCATGCCCATCACCTCTGACGGATTCTCTTCTGAACAGGCATCTTCAGCCGCTCCCGTTCTGCAGCGCCATGACCATCAAGGCGTCACCACGCTGACCATGAGCACTCCAGAGCGCTTTAATGCCCTCTCGGAAGCCATGCTGGAAGCGCTTCACGACGCGTTAGCCGATATTGCCGACAATAGCAGCGTACGCTGTGTGGTCATTGCCGCCGAAGGAAAAGCCTTCTGCGCTGGGCATGACCTGAAGCAGATGCGCGCCAACCCCGATAAAGCCTACTACCAAACGCTGTTTGCCCGCTGTGGCGACGTGATGCAGGCGATTGTGCACCTGCCCGTACCGGTGATTGCCAAAGTGCAGGGCACCGCCACCGCCGCAGGCTGCCAACTGGTGGCGAGCTGTGACTTGGCCGTCGCTGCGCGCAGCGCCCGCTTTGCTGTTTCCGGGATCAACGTGGGGCTGTTTTGCTCCACCCCGGCGGTAGCGCTCTCCCGAAACGTGGCGTCTAAGCGCGCCATGGAGATGCTGCTGACCGGGGAGTTTATCGGCGCTGAGCAGGCTGCCGAGTGGGGCCTGATTAATCGCGTGGCAGAAGACGACGCGCTGGATGTGGCCACGGACGAGCTGACCGCCAGTATCTGCGCGAAAAGTGCCGTTGCGGTGCGCACCGGAAAAACCATGTTTGCCCGCCAGCTCTCCATGCCGCTCGACGAAGCCTACGCCTTTGCCGGGGAAACCATGGCCTGCAATATGCTGGCCGAGGATGTGGGTGAGGGGATCGATGCGTTTATTGCCAAGCGGCCACCGCGCTGGCGGCATCGCTGACGTGCCATCACAGAATGAATGGAATTCGTTTCCGTAAACGCGACAATTGCCCTGTTGTCACGTTATCCTGACGCCCTTTGTGTTTTTCGTGGCCGCCCTGAGAAGGGCGCTTTGCGTAAGTAGGAGCGCTTTTGGGAGCGTTTTTTGAGAGCGTCTTTTAGGAGAAAGCCAGGTGAGTGAAGCCAAACGCAGGACGGTCGGTCGTCCGGCGAGTACCGCCAAAGCTAGCGGTGGCCATAGCCAGTCGCTGGTACGTGGCTTAACGCTGCTGGAACATCTCGCAGCAAGCCCACTTGGGCTAGCCCTTTCAGAAGTGGCAGAGATGGCCGAGTTGGCACCCTCTACCACCCACCGCTTGCTACAAGCCTTGCAGAGCCAGGGGTTTGTCACCCAGGAGAACGAGCAGGGGCTATGGCGAATCGATGTTAAAACCTTCCGTATCGGCAATAGCTTTCTTGAAGCCCGCGACGTGGTGGCTACAAGTCGCCCCTTTCTGCGTCGTTTAACCACTGAAACCGGTGAAACCGCGAACTTGGGTATTCGCGATGAAACCACGGCGGTATTTTTAGCGCAGCATGAATCACCACAGATGATGCGCATGATCACCCGCTTAGGCTCCCGTGCACCGCTGCATGCCTCGGGGGTAGGTAAAGCACTGTTGGCATGGATGCCTGATGATGAACGGACTCAGTTGCTGAATGGTCACGAACTTGCAAGAGTGACCGCTAATACACTCTATCAAGCCGACACACTGAAGGTGGAAACAGAGCAAATTCGCGCCCAGGGCTTTGCCTGCGACCGGGAAGAGCATGCCGTTGGCCTGCACTGCGTGGCCGCTTGTGTGTTCGATGAGCACGGCGCGCCGTTGGCAGCCATCTCGGTGTCAGGCCCGGTGGCGCGAATCCCGGAAGCTCGCTTACTCACCCTGGGAGCATTGGTTCGCCAAACGGCCGATGAAATTACCCAGCAGTTGGGTGGGCAGGTGCCGCGTTAACCTAGGTCGTTGAACGAATGATAAGTCTGTTTTTTGTCGCGCTGGCCAGTGCCACGCTGCTCCCTGGTGGGTCGGAAGTGTGGCTGGCGCGGCTCTGGTGTCTCGGCGAGCCGCCGCTGGCGCTGTGGTTGGTGGCCACGGTGGGCAATACGCTCGGTAGCATGGTCAACGTGGCGATGGGCCGCTATGCGCGTCAGTTTCAAAACCGACGTTGGTTTCCTGCATCGCCGCGTAGCTTGGCGCGCGCGGAAGGCTGGTACCACCGCTTTGGCGAGCTGAGCCTGCTGATTTCCTGGGCACCGGTTGTTGGTGACCCCCTCACTGTACTGGCAGGCGTTTTTCGGTTGCCCTGGTGGCGGGCGCTAGCGTGGATTGTGGCCGCTAAAGGTGCGCGTTATGCGGTGGTGTTACTGCTGGCACAGCAGTGGCTGGTACCGCTTTGCCAGTGAAACGCCTTATTAATCAAGTCATGTTACCCTGTACAACTTTTTCACAAGCGGTGGTGGCAGTGTAGAGTGTAAGCAACTTAGGCTGCCTATTATTGGCTTGCGTAAAACTAAGCAGCCGTTAGATTGAATACAAACTCACCCAAAAGGAGGTTTAGGTGTGAAGCCACTTCGTTTATTACCCTGGCTAGGTGTCTGGCTATTGGCAATGATTGCCTTAATGGCCACGCCAGCAATGGCGCAGAGCGCGCCAAGTGAGTCGGCCAGCGCCGATGGCGCAGCATCCTCTGAAGAAGCGGCACCTACGTCCTACGAGGCACTGGCAAACCTGCTAGAGGATGAGCAGTCGCGACAAGAGTTGATTGAGATGTTACGCAATCAAGCCTCAGCACTGCCCGAGGGTGTTGCTACTGAACTCTCCCCGGAAGCGGCTGCTCAAGGCAGTGAAATAGCGCCGGAGGATGTCTCGCTGCCGCGCCAGCTAGCTGAGCTCACCAGTCGTGTGGTAAGCGATGTGGGGGGCCAGTTCGAACAAGTGGTAGGCATTGTCGGCGGTCTGTTTTCCGGGCAAGAGGCGGACAGTGTCTTTGATATGGCCGCGTTCACCAGTGCGGCGATTAATCTGGGTATGGTGATTATCGCCACCTTTGCACTATTCATCATCGTGCGACGGTTGGCTAAGCCGCTGTTTACTAAACTCAGCGGCTGGTCGCTGAATGGCAATAATTTAACCCCCGTGCTACGTCTGGTCATCTGCGTAGCCATTGCGGCAGTCATTGATGTGCTGCTTGTGGGCTTAGCCTACGTGGGCGGTAATTTAGTGGCGACATTTGCTGTTGGGGAGGCAGGAGAACTCTCGACCCGTGCTTCACTGTTCTTGAATGCGTTCTTGATTATTGAGCTGCTCAAAGCCGCGGTGCGGATGCTGTTCTCTTCGCGCTACGAAGGGCTGCGGCTACTGCCCATCTCTGCCCGGGAGGCCTCCTACTGGAACCGCTGGCTAGCGCGGCTGATCGGTATGGTCGGTTATGGCCTGATGGTGGTGGTACCGCTGGTTAACTTCTACGTGGCGGCTTCGCTGGGTCAAGCGGTTGGTACACTGATCATGGTGCTGGCATTTATCTACGCCGTGGTCGTGGTGCTTAAGAACCGCACCCGCCTGCGTGATAACCTGAACGAGATGGCGGCAAAATCAACGCTCACCGCCAGCCGCGTTTCGCTCCAGCTATTTGCCCGTACCTGGCATCTGTTTGCGCTGCTGTACTTCTTGATGGTGTTTGTTCTGACCTTGACGCGCCCTGGCGATGCATTGCCGTTTGTGATGTTTGCCACGCTAAAGTCGTTGGCTGCGATTGTTGTCGGGCTATTGGTGTCGTCGTTTCTTACCCAAACCATTGGCCGCCGGATTACCCTGTCCGACGACCTGCGGCGCAAACTGCCGCTGCTTGAGAAGCGCTTGAACAGCTACGTTCCCAATGCACTTCGCGTGCTGCGCACGATTATTCTGATCGTGGTCATCATGATGGTGCTGAATGCATGGGGCGCCTTTAACCTCGCCGCCTGGTACGCCTCTGAACGCGGTGCCAACCTGGTTGGCAACCTGACCAGCGTGGCGGTGATTTTGATTGTGGCGCTAGCCGTTTGGCTGGGTCTGGCGAGCCTTATTGAGCATAAGCTCAACCCGGAAACCGGCCACGGAGAGCCGTCGGCACGGGCGAAAACGCTGCTCAGCCTATTTCGTAATGCCCTGGCAATCGCCATGGTGACCATTACCGGCATGATCGTGCTGTCGGAAATTGGCATCAATATCGGCCCGCTGATTGCCGGTGCCGGTGTACTGGGTCTGGCGATTGGTTTTGGCGCCCAGAAACTGGTGCAGGACGTTATCACCGGGGTGTTTATTCAGATAGAGAATGCCATGAACACCGGGGATGTGGTGACGGTAGGTGGCATAACAGGTACCGCCGAACGGCTCAGTATCCGCTCTGTAGGGATTCGCGACCTATCCGGCACTTACCACATCGTTCCGTTCTCCAGCGTGGATACCGTGTCTAACTACATGCGTGAGTACGGCAACCATGTGGGCGAATATGGCATTGGCTATAGCGAGAGCATCGACGAAGCCATCGAGCAGCTTAAGCTGGCCTTTGAGGATCTCAAAGCCAGTGAAGAGCATGGCTTTAAGCTACTGGCGGATCTCACCGTGGCCGGTGTGACGGCCCTGGCGGACAGCTCGGTGAATATCCGTGTGGTGATTAAAACCACGCCGGGGGATCAGTGGGCCGTTGGCCGCGCCTACAATCGCTTGGTGAAAATGCGCTTCGATGAGGCGGGTATCGAAATACCCTTCCCCCATACCACGCTCTACTTTGGCGATAATAAAAACGGCAATCCACCGCCTGCCCATGTGCGGGTGCTGGAGTCGACCGCTAAAGAGAAGAAGGTGGAGGATTCAGCGGTGACTACCCCGGCGGCGGCGAGCGACACCTCTCAAGGTGTGCAGCAAACCAGCGAACCTGATCACCTGAAACCCGACCACGATGATGTTGATGAAACCTAAACGGTGTTCATCTTAGCCTTAAGCGGGGCCGCCTTCGGGTGGCCCCGCTGCGTTTGGAGCAGTTAAGCAGAGTAGTTTTCCGAGTGACGCCCCTCCAGGTTGATCGACTCCCCGCCATCGACAAACAGGATCTGCCCCGTCACAAAGGGGTTGTCCAATAAATAGTGCAAAGCTTGTACAAGATGATCCGGATCCCCCTGGCGTCTCAGCGGAATGCCTTCAATACGCCACTTAATATAGTCGCTGGTACGCTGGGAGGCAGGCAGTACTACGCCAGGGGCGATGCCATTAACGCGGATGCGCGGAGCGAACTCCAATGCTGCCATACGGGTCATCTCCGCCAGGCTTTTTTTCGAAAGCAGATACGCTGCGTAAGGGTATTGGTGATAGGCCACTTTGTTATCGATGATATTGATCACCTGGCCCTCTTTAACCTCTTTGGCAAAGTGGCGGGTGAGCAGCAGAGGGGTAAACATATTGACCCTGAACTGGGTTTCCAGCATCGCAAGCTCGGTCATTGCAATCGGCGCTGATTCATAGGCAGAGGCGCTATTCAGCAGCAGGTTAAGCCCAGGGAATCGCTGCTTGGCTGACTGAATCAAGGCGTTTAAATCGTCGTTTAAAAAATCGCAGGAGAATATGGCACATTCCCGCCCTTTGGCACGGATACCCCTGGCGACCTCTTCGGCCTCCTCTCGCGAGCGATTAACGTGTAAAGCAATGTCGTAGCCCGCATCGGCCAGGGCTTCGGAGAAGTAGCGACCCAAGCGGGTGGCGCCGCCTGTTACCAGAGCTGCTTGATGATACATAGAGAGTTCCCTTTTGTTTTATTGGTATGGGAAGACTTTCTGCGTGAGTGAAACGTTTGTCAATAACTTATACACAGCTTGCACGAAGCGCTAGCTTAGGAGTAAGAGTAGAAGTGTCCTACTCCCAGGATGCTCTACGAGACGTCACGTTTAACAGGATGTCGCTATGCTGCCAACGACGCTATCTTCCGCCCACTCGATCCCGCTCCACGAGTGCTTGATCTCTCTAGGCTCAAATATCGATCCTGACCACTATGTGGCTCAGGCGCTGGATATCATTAGTCGCGAATGCAATCTGCTAGCCCGCTCCAAAACGATTCGCACCCGACCGGTGGGGTACCAGCATCAGCCCGATTTCCTCAATGCCGCGCTGTTGGTGAGCACACCGCTTGAGCGTGAGGCCTTTCGGGCTTATCTCAAAGGGGTGGAGGATCGCTTGGGCCGCGTGCGGGGGGCGATCAAGTCAGGCCCACGCACCATGGATCTAGACATTGTGGCCTGGGATGGGGAGGTGGTCGATGAGGGCTACTATCGACACGATTACGTTAAAAAACCTGTCAATGAAGTGTTAGCGAGCAGTGGCCGCACTCTCTTATCTCAAAAGTATTAATGATTTTTGCTTCTAGGCCGATAGTAACCTTGAAGCCGCCAATTCCGTTGGGCTGGCTCACTTCCCCCGGAGGCGTGCGTTGCTCAGCCTAAATACCAATGTGATCTCGCTTATCGTGCAGAATAATCTGCGCGGCAGTCAGCAATCCATGCAGACCGCCATGCAGCGCCTCTCTTCTGGGCTGCGCATCAATAGCGCTAAGGATGACGCCGCTGGCCAAGCGATTGCCAACCGCATGACGGCGCAAATCAAAGGAATGACTCAGGCGATCCGCAACACCAATGATGGCATCTCCATGGTGCAGACGGCGGAAGGTTCGCTCAATCAGATCAACGACAACCTGCAGCGAATTCGCGAGCTGAGTGTACAAGCGGCTAACGGCACCAATTCGTCTAATGATCTTGACGCTATTCAAACCGAGATTGGCCAGCGCTTGGAAGAGATTGACCGTATCGCCGGGAAAAGTAGCTTCAATGGCATTGGCCTGTTTAACGATACTAAATCACTGAACATTCAAGTGGGGGCTAACGCTGGCGATACCATTGCCGTTCGCTTTGACGCCATGAATTTAACGGGGTTGGGTCTTGATGGTTTGGACGTGACTGAGGATGTCAGTGGGACGGATAAACCGATAGATAGAGTGGATGAGGCGATTAAGCGGTTAGATCGTCAGCGCAGTTATTTGGGGGCCGTGCAGAACCGCTTCGAAGGCGTCATTGACGGCCTCAATAACAGCATTGTTAATACCTCCGATGCTCGGTCGCGGATTCAGGATGCCGATTACGCTAAGGAAGTTTCCAACCTTATGCGCGCGCAGATTCTGCAGCAGGCCGGCATCGCTATGCTGGCCCAGGCCAACCAGCAGCCGCAGATGATTTTGCGGCTGCTGGAAGGGCTATAAGGTAAGCACTGTAGCGCAGCTCTCTTAATCAATAATGCCCTGTTCATGGGCCATGGCGTAGGCCGCCTGCGGGCCATTCCAAAGTGACGGCAGTAGAATCAACGACACCGGAATCGCGGTAATAACAATAAATTGTTGAAGGGCCGAAATTTGACCAGCGCCCATATATAACAGCACCGCCGCCATAACTGCCATGGCGATTCCCCAGAAGGCGCGAATATAAGGGTTTGGATCGTCGTGGCCCGCCCCCGTAGCTGTTGGGAAGGCCGAACACTTCATGCAGGCCAAAACTGACCTGAGTCGCTAAAAAACCAATCGAGCCCACTGTGCCGGCCACGACGGCGATGACACAGCAGGCATCAATGATGCCACCCAGAGGGCCACGCATTAGCTGCTCTCCCACTAGTGGATAGAGCAGGGTGCGTGGCTGTAACGGCTGGCCTTTCACATAGTGCGAATGGGCCAGCACGATAGCGGTTAGCGATCCCAATACCGCCCAGCCAATAAATCCCCAGTGCATAAACGACTGTGCCAAGGCGTTGGAAACGGCTTCCTCCGTGCCTGCTTCGCTCTCAAAGGCGGGCGGCGTGACGATGAAGTGGTAAACCGGCTCCCCGGCGGCAAAAAAGGGCCTGTTGTCGGCGGTATCAGCGCAGCGCGCCGAGCCTTAGGTCGTGACGAGGCGCGACTGTGCGAGCGCCATACCGACATGGCGATGGCGACCACCACGGCCAGAAGGTCGCTGCCGCCCGCGATCACATCATCTATGTGGAAGATATGCGGCGCATAGGCGTCGAAGAAGAACCACCACTCGAACATTCGCCAGGGGTAATAGACCGGCGTGCCAAAGAAGTCGAACCAGGGCGAGCCAAGGCGTAGTTGATGTCCGTGGGTTGCCGCTGTCCATTACGTTGCACTCCATGCGCCGGCGATCACGATGCTGTCACCAACCTCATCGGACTGTGCGAAGCCTACGTCGTGCAGCCCTTTGATTTGCTGCGAAAGCCGCGACTGCTCGATGTGCAATCGCATGGCTACGCGGGCAAAGTACAGTTCTTCAGCCACGGCGAGAAATCAGCGAAGATGTCGCAGTTCCATTGCACGCCCTCCCCAGTTGATCCGCCGTCCTCATTGCTCTGGGTGGCACCGACAACCGTGTGGAAACCAGCCACGCCACGCCGGTGTGTAGCGCATCCCAGCCAAGGACGCCGAGGCGTGCTGGCTCGCTTGGGGGCACGAAGTCATCCCCTGCAGCCCGTCAATCGCACCTTAGCTTTGCAAACACTGGACGCCACTGAGCAAGATGGCCATAATATTTCTCGTTTAGGCCAACGCTTAATTTGCCATCCGTGGTTCTACGAAACAACATGTCGAGCGTCGCAATCACCGATCTAACTGTGCCAAGGGACGTCGATAGCGTGTCGCGCCCCGTTGTTGCCTTGAGTGCCACATCGGTAGGAAAGGACTGGGAGAACGCGAGACATCAGCATCGCAAGGCGCAGCTGATCTACTCCGTACGAGGCATCCTCAACTGCGAAATTGAAGACGGCGTCTGGATCGTGCCGCCGCAGTGTGCCATATGGATACCGGGAGATTTGCCACATGCGGCGCGAGGTGCGGGTGAAACGGAATGCTATTGCCTATTTGTTGAGCCAGACGCCACACCGGATCTTCCAAAAACCTGTTGCACGATTTCTGTATCGCCATTACTGCGCGAATTGCTACTCCGGGCGGCCGGTTTTCCTGAGTTGTACCCTCTGGGAGGTCGGGAAGACCGCTTAATTGCCACATTGCTTGATGAGCTGGTTGCAGCGCCAGTGGAAGACCTGCATCTGCCCATGCCGCGCGACTCGCGATTGCGCCACCTGGCAGAAATGATGTTGGCCGATCCCACAAACAAAACCTCGAAAGCCGACTGGGCTATTCGCATTGGCATGAGCGAGAGAAGCATGAGCCGTCTTCTGCTGCACGACATTGGCATGAGCTTCGGACGCTGGCGTCGGCAGTTGCATGTGATCCTTGCCCTTCAACGTCTGACCAAGGGGGAAAGCGTGCAAACGGTGGCATTGGAGCTGGGGTACGAAAACGCGAGCGGGTTCGTAACGATGTTCCGCAAAGCGGTGGGCAAGCCTCCGGCACGATACCTCTCTGATCGCATGAGCGGCGCGGAGCTCGCCTCCGTTCCCGGCATCACGCTTCCCGATTAAATCTCCCCCCTGATTGGGTCAGGGTATCTTAGCTCGTGAGCGCCGGTCGATATCCATCGTCAGCTTTCCTTCCTAGCGATGTTTCCGACATTTCGCACAGGTCGTGGTAATGGTGAAGATTGACTCCTCGTCGAGAGCGTAGCGTAACGACGCTGACCAAATGCATCATTGCAAAACTAAACTAGTATATTTTTCATTACGGCCATTCTGCTAAAAACACCGCTCCTGGCCTAAATGAATAACAATCTGGCCTGGTTTCGCTATGTGACAGACTTATCCCCAGTGTTTAATGTGGCATCTAAGTGCAAATGAGTATTGTTTATGACCACCATCACAACCACTGGGAAGTACCGTTGGCCAAAAAATATGCCGAACGAGCGCTCCGTCCGTTCTCGTTTGGGCAGGCACTGCAAGGACACTATGAGGAGCGCACCCCGCACCGTGCTTGGCTCGGCAGTTGCGGCGGCATGTCTCATAAGCGTGCAGGGCGTATTCGCCGCCGAGTCAGCGCAGATCCAACCCAGGGCAGGGGGAATATCTCAAGGGGAGATTGCTTTGCCTGCCATAACCGTAACGGGCCGCATGGATACGGCGACCACCGAAGGTACTGGCTCCTATACGACGGGCGAGACAGCGGCAGCAACGCACCTGCCGCTGTCCCTGCAGGAAACACCCCAGGCGGTGACGGTGATCACACGCCAACGCATGGATGATCAGCAGTTGAATTCGGTGCAAGACGTGCTGGATAACACCACGGGCGTTGCGTCGTACCAGTCTGACAGCGAACGAACTAGTTTCTATTCGCGCGGTTTCCTGATCAACAACGTTCAGTACGACGGCATCCCCACCGACATCGGCAACATCGTCAATGGGAGCGGCATCGGTTCTATCGACACCGCATTCTATGATCGTGTTGAAGTCGTGCGTGGCGGATCCGGCTTGCTGACCGGCACCGGCAACCCGTCGGCCGCCATCAATTTGGTGCGCAAGCGACCGACTCGTGACTTCTCAGTTGCCGCTTCACTTGGTGCTGGGAGTTGGAACACCTATCGCGGCATAGGCGACATCTCGACGCCGTTGACCGAGGACGATCGCATCCGCGCGCGCCTCGTCGGCACATACCAAGATGGGCATTCGTATCTCGACGGCTACAAACCGGAGAGAAAGTCATTCTACGGCATCATTGAGGCGGATCTAACGCCGGATACGATGGTGAGCCTTGGCTATGACTATCAGAACATCACACCGAAGGGCGCCACCTGGGGAGGACTGCCACTTTGGTTCAGCGACGGCACCCAGGCGGAATATTCACGCTCCAAGAATTATGCGCAGGACTGGAGCCACTGGGATAATACCCTCAAGACGGCGTTTGCCGATATCGAACATCGCTTTGACAACGGGTGGAACATCCGGGCTGTCGCTAACCATTACCGCACCGATTTCGATGCCGAGCTGCTCGGACTGATTGGCCGCCCCGACCGCGCCACAGGACTAGGCTTTTATCCCTCCGGTGCTTATCCGGTAGCGCTGGCGTCCGAAGGTCACAGCCGTCAGAACACCTTCGACGTGATGGCGAGCGGCCCCTTCGAGCTGTTCGGTCGCCAGCATGACCTGGTGGTGGGCGCGACGAGCTCGCGCCGCACGGCTAACCAGGAGGATATCGCGCCGTTCTATGCGGGCATTGCGCCAGTGAATGTCTATGAGCTGAGCCCTGCCTTTCCCCGCCCTGACTTCGATGCCATGGCGCGGATACCGACCCGCACCCGAACCAAGCAGAGCGGTGTCTACAACGCAGCCCGCTTCTCGCTGGCCGAGCCACTGAAACTCATTGTCGGCGGCCGCTTCAGCAACTACGAGATCGACGATGCCACCGGTGATTCGTCGTTGCATTACAAGAAGAGCAGTGAGTTCACTCCGTATGCCGGCTTGATTTACGACATCAACAAGACCTATTCGGCCTACGTGAGCTACACAGGGATATTCAATCCGCAAACCGACTATCGCGACAGTAGCGGCAACGTGCTCACCCCGTCGAAGGGGAAAACCACGGAAATTGGCCTCAAAGGCGCTTACATGGATGGGCGTCTTAATGCGTCGGTGGCCTTGTTCGAGACCAAGCTGGACAACGCGGCACAGATAGTAGCGGGAACCTATACGCCAAGCGGTGCCCAAGCTTATCAAGGCGCGGATGGAACGAAGTCGCGCGGGATTGAGCTGGACTTGCAGGGCGAACTGGCGCGTGGCTGGAACATCTACGCAGGTATCGCTCATTTTACGGCGCAAGATAGCGATGGTGTCCGCTTGAATTCACAACTACCGCGCACCACCGCTCAGCTTTTCACCACCTACCAGTTGCCAGGGGATTGGAGCAAGTTGACGCTAGGCGGAGGCGTCAAATGGCAAAGCAGCTTCTACCAAGCGCCCAACACTGGCACCAGTTCGTTGGGCGGGGAACAGGATTCCTATGCGCTGGTATCACTGATGGGACGTTACTCCATCACGGGGCAGACCAACGTAGCCATCAACATCAACAACGTTTTTGACAAGCAATACGCGCTACAGAAGGGCGATTTCGACACCGTGGGTTATGGCTCACCACGCAATGTGATGGTGACGCTGAACTACAGGTATTGATTTGCTTTCAGGCGAACGCTGCAACAGTTGGAAATCCCCTACCCTATAACCATTGATTATCGAGAAAGATCTTATGCCCACTCATCCCCCCCTGTACACCGAACAAGAGCTCACCACGAACACCCCAAATAAGGCCGCCTTATCCTGGGTGACGACAGCCGTTGGTGCCGTACTTTTCGTCACCATCCAGTTGTTCTTTTACGTCAACGACTTCGTGAGAGCGCAAGGAGAAATACTGGCAATTACGTTTGAGCCTGGAGTGCTGTGGATGTTTTCCGCGTTCTATGGTTGCTGGATCATCACGGTGCTTCTAGCTCTGAACGGAACCCGCATGACTCAGCGGATTGTGCTGATCCTCGGTAGCCTGCTTGTGGTTCTGAATACCCTCGGGGGAGTCTTCGATGGGTTGCGCGACGGTTGGCACATTGCCTTCTCAGCAGTCTTCTTCATTACATTGCCCGGCGTGTTCGCTATTGTGACCACCTGGCGTCGCATCAACGGCAAAGGAAACAACCATGTCGATGGATAGCTCTGACTTCCCCCTGGTCTGGATGAATATCACGCAAGAACCTGGACATGATCACCAGCAGGACTTCGACGAGTTCGAGGCCAATTTGCAGCGCGGGGAGCCCTTCGTCATCTTGAGCGATACCCCACCTGCAGAAGAACACGAGCACTCGCCGGAAGAGAAGAAACACCTCGCGCTCTGGATGAAAAAGCACAAGGTTGAATTGCGAAAGCTGGTTCTGGCAATGATTCAGATCGAACCGAACCAGGCCAAACGCATGAGCTACAAGGCATTCGCAGTCCTTTTCGCCAAGTTCTGGGGCTACCCTCTACTTCTTGCTGCTTCACGTGAGGAGGCAATAGAAATGGCTAGAGAATTGCTCCCAAAGGAGGGAAAGTCATCCCACTGATGGCCCACGCTGGCGTCCGGTCTCCCATGAAACTCTGTCGCCGTGCACCGTCGCGGCGAGCCGCTGACCTAAACGCTGTTCGATTACCGGCTTCCACGGCACCAGCGAGAACCCTATAGCGTCATCAAGCATTGCGTAACGACCACTGGCGAGCATGACGCTGCGCCGGTAGACGCCGGCCACGCGCTCCACGATGCCGATCCGGCGCAGGGCTTCCAGCCGGCGGACGTTGGCCGCGACGTCCCCAGCGGCGAGGCTTCTTCCGGCTCGCGTTCGTGCTTGTCCAGCCAGCGCAAGTAAAGCCCCATCGGCCCCTTGTAGGCCGCCTTGAACTCGCCGATCTTCAATTCCACCGCCACCAGTCGGCGTAGATGGCGGTTGTAGAACAGCAGGTCAAGGTGGAAATCCTCGTCGTCGATCTGGACGCGCTTCTGCCGGGCAAGGAGGAAAAGCCCGCGCCCAGCTCCAGCAGGAAAGATTCCATTTCGCGGATGATCGCGGCTTCGAGGTCGCCTTCCTGCCAAGTCCCCCGCAGGCCCAGGAAGTTGAGGATGTATGGGACGCGCATGACCAAGGCCCTGGAGTCATCGTGAAACAAAAAATACCCCACCACCTGCAAGTAACGTACATAAAATAATCGACAGCCACTTAAACGTGCTCATTTCTGGTGCATTTAAATTGCCGATTTTGGCTTTTGCGGCAGATGTGACCGTCAATCCCATCGCAATAAAGAAAGTGAGCAGCAGAAGCAATTAGAAGTAGCTACCCAAGGCTAACGCTGTCCAAGCGAAGCCTTTGCTGATGGACTCAGCGACTAACGTCACGTCGTAAAGTGATAGCGACAAAAAACGTGACGATAAAGCCGATGCTCAAGATCAAAACAATAGAATCGCCGAGTGAAAGCCGCTCAGAACTGTCAGTGTCAGGGGCTTCGCCGGTAGAGGCGGGGTGATTCATGTTGAATACCTTGTAGGGGCAGGGCTGGCTAAAACAGCAGCCTATCAACGCCTTTTGTTAAGCGGCGAAGTGCTGATTAATGTGCCAAATAACAGATAAAAAAAAGCGCCATTCAAGGAATGGCGCGAGGACAGGAAACTGGTCATAGTATACCGCCAATTTAGACCAACGTCTAATATGTTTTAACTTGGTGCATTGTCTGAGTGCAAATGCACCGTTTTGGCTATGTGACGGCGGAAAGTGGCACTTATATTTCCACCTAACAGAATGAAAATTAAATAAAAAAGTAATAATGGCAGCATTGCTGCAACGCTAAAGCATATTTTGTATACAAGGTATGCTCACGATGATGACGCCCACTCCGAAACGCCGTTTTTCTACTTCAACGCCCGGTTTTTCTCCTGCGCGCCTGTTGACTGGCTGCGCGGCAGCGCTGGTTTTAATCCCGGCTATTAGCCATGCCGACGACACCCAGATTCGCTTTCAGCTGGACTGGCGCTTTGAAGGCCCCTCCGCACCGTTTTTAATGGCCGCTGAGAAGGGCTACTTTGCCGAAGAAGGGCTAGACGTTCAGATTGACTCTGGCAGTGGTTCTGCAGGGGCAATTAACCGCGTGGCATCCGGGGCCTATGAAATGGGCTTTGGCGATCTTAATGCGCTAGTCGAGTTTCTCGCTGAAAACCCCGATGGCCCCGGTATCCAAGGCGTTTATATTGTTTACGACGGCACCCCCGCGGCGGTTTTTGCGCGTAAAGAGAGCGGTATAGAGAGCCCGGCTGACTTAGCCGGTAAAACCATCGCTGCCCCAGCCTTTGATACCGGTTATCGCGCCTGGGGCGTGTTTGCCGCCGCTAATGACTTGGAAGCCGACGCAGTGGAGTGGCAAAACGTAGACCCCACCCTGCGTGAAACGCTGCTAACCCGTGGCGATGTGGATGCGATCACCGGCTTCTACTTTACCAGCCTGCTCAACCTTGAAGAGCGCGGCATGAGTGAAGAGGAACTGACCATAATGCCGTTCCCCGATTACGGCGTGCCGCTATACGGCAATGCCATTATCGCTAGCGAATCCTTCGCCGAATCCAATCCAGACGCCGTGGAGGGCTTCCTGCGCGCCTTCAATCGCGCCCTGGGCGACACCATTGCCGACCCCGAGGCCGCTATTGAGTATGTTAAGAGCCGTGACGGTCTGATCGATGTGGAGATGGAGACCCGGCGCTTGAAACTGGCCCTGGATAGCGTGGTGGAAACCCCCGATGCCCGTGAGCATGGCGTAGGCGGCGTAGATGAAGCGCGCTTGGAGCAGGCCATTCAACTGGTCGCCGACGCCTATGACTTGCCCTCTGTGCCTTCGCCAGATCAGGTGTTTAACTCAAGCTACTTACCTACTCAGGAAGCGCGCAGGCTGTTTTCGGCAGAGGGTGAATAAGCATGTCGGCAGTCTTCGTCACCTTCGATGACGTTAGCCTGGCCTACGATGGATCGGGCAACGCCATTGAAGATATCAACCTAAGTATCCACGAAGGCGAGTTCGTCGCTTTCGTAGGGCCGTCCGGCTGCGGTAAATCGACCTTTATGAAGCTCTGCACCGGTCTGCATGCGCCCACCACCGGTGCCGTACGTGTGGATGGAGAGCCGGTGACCGGGCCACTGAAAATCTCCGGTATGGCGTTTCAGAACGCCAACCTGCTGCCCTGGCGCACTACGTTGGATAACGTCCTGCTGCCGCTGGAGATCGTCAAACCTTACCGCCATCAGTTTCGTAAACGGCGTGAAGAGTTTGTCGGCTGGGCGCGCAAGTTGCTCAAGACCGTGGGGCTTGAAGGCTACGAAGACCAATACCCCTGGCAGCTTTCCGGCGGCATGCAGCAGCGCGCCTCTATCTGCCGGGCGTTGATTCACCAGCCGCGCTTACTAATGCTGGATGAGCCGTTCGGGGCGCTGGACGCCTTTACCCGCGAAGAGTTGTGGTGCGTGCTGCGCGACCTGTGGGAAGCACAGCGCTTTACGGTAGTGCTGGTGACCCACGACCTGCGCGAAGCGGCGTTTCTGGCGGATACGGTCTATATCATGAGCCGTCGCCCCGGCCGGTGATTGAGCGGCGTTCCATCGAAATGGCGCGCCCCCGTGCGCTGGAAACCACCTATGAAAAACCCTTTATTGATCTGGTGCAGGAACTACGTGCTCAGATTGGCGAAGTACGCAGTACTTAATGGCCGAACTTAATCACAGAGCTTAATAAAAGGCGCGCTCATGCCCAAAAATAATCCGTTAATTGAACGATTGGCGCCGTGGATCGCCGTGGTCGCTCTGATCATTATCTGGGAAGTCACGGTGCGGATGTTTGATGTGCCCAGCTTTATCTTCCCCAGTGCCTTGGAGACAGCTCAGGCGTTGGTGACCTATTCCGGGCCTATCGCCATGCACTCCTGGCAAACCTTCTGGACAACGCTGATTGGCTTTGGCCTGGGCGTTGCCGTAGGGCTGGTGTTGGGCTTTATTATCGGCTCTTCGCGCTTTCTGTATAACGCCTGCTACCCGCTGCTGGTGGGCTTTAATGCCATCCCCAAAGTGGCTTTTGTGCCCATCCTGGTCGTCTGGTTTGGGATCGGTTCGGTGCCGGCCATTCTCACCGCTTTTTTGATCTGCTTTTTCCCCATTGTGGTTAACGTGGCGACCGGTTTAGCCACGCTGGAGCCGGAGATGGAAGACGTGCTGCGGGTCTTGGGCGCACGGCGCATGGATGTGCTGCTGAAAGTAGGCCTGCCGCGCTCGCTACCGTATTTTTTTGCTTCACTGAAGGTTGCCATTACTCTGGCGTTCGTGGGCACGGTGGTGTCAGAAACCGTCGCTTCCAATCAGGGTATTGGCTACCTGATGATGAGTGCCGGTTCGCAAATGCGTATGGGGCTGGTCTTTGCGGGGCTGCTGGTGATCAGCGCCATGGCCATGGTGATGTACGAACTGTTTGCTCAACTGGAGAAACGGATGACCGGGTGGGCGCACCGGGGGCAGAATCGCTAAGCCAGTATGGGGCTTACCAACGGTAGAGCAAAGACGCGCTGGTGGTCGTATCGGTGCGCACATTGGTGTCGTCAGGTGGCTGTGAGTTGTGCTTGATTTCGTGAGATAAGCGCAGCGATAGCTTTGAGTTGAGCCGTGCTGTAAGCGCTGTCAGCGACCGAGAGGTGGTGTTTTGGTCGGTATACTCCACCGACATTTCCTGCTGTATATCGGCGTAGTCCGAAAACCCCCAGCGATAGTCCAGCGCGGTGTAAGTCACCATTAAGCGTTCATCATCGTACTCACGCAGCCGGTCATGACGATAACCCGGGCCCGCTTCCAGCGACAGCGTATGGGTGTCGTTCTCCAGAATCTGGCGCCCGTAGCCGCCAATTGCGGAGAGCTGCTGATCGTAACCGGCAAAGCGATCCTTCTCCCAGCGGGCAAAGCCAAATAGATAGTGCGGGCCATCCAGTTCATAGCGTTCGCGCCCCGACACCAGGTACTGCTCGGCACTGGTCTCGTCATCCTTGGTAACGTTACGCACCTCTCCACGCAGCGAGTAGGTGAAGTTGCCGGTCAGCCAGGTTAGTAGCGTTTTACCAATCAGCGTCTGGCTGTTGGTGTTGCCTGAAAGGTGGGTAAAACCCAGTTCAGCATCGCCGCTAAACACAGGCGCATCATCAGGCGGAGGGGGAGGGCCATAAAACGGATTGGCATACGCCGCGGTTAACCACAGGGGCCAGCAGGCCAGCAGGAGTATCCATCGAACGATCGCCACAATATCCCTCCTTGGTTTCGGCATTAGGCCATTATATCAGCGAACGATGACTTTAGGGTGACGGCGATTACGCCGTTGGCTAGCGCGTGCCATAATGGCGCGGTCACGCATTTTGAGTCTACCTATGAGCGCTTCTCGCCCCCGAACGTTAGCCGACCTGCAGCGCTGGCGACGCACCCGCGCAAGACGCAGCTGGTACAAACGCAGTTTTCGCCTTCAGGTAATGCTGTTAGTCGGGTTTCTGCTGGCAGGCATGCTACTGGCACAGGGCACGTATCTCAATCACCGTAAGGCGGAAATTATAAGCCAGCAGATGGGGGAGCGAGCGCTGGCGGTGGCCAAAACGGTGGCCTCGATGCCGCAAATTATCAATGCCTTTGCGATCCCCGACCCCTCTTTCATTATTCAGCCCCTGGCGGAGCGCGTTCGCCATGAAACGGGGGCGCGCTATGTCGTCGTGGGCAACGCGCAAAGTATTCGCTACTCCCATCCTCTGCCGGAGCGAATTGGTCAGCCAATGGTGGGGGGCGATAATGATCAGGCGCTGATTCATGGCCAATACTATGTATCCGAGGCAACCGGGTCATTGGGCACCGCTATTCGTGGCAAAGCGCCCATTTGGGACGAAGAGGGCAATATCATCGGCCTGGTGTCCGTCGGTTTTATGATGGATCGTGTGGCCATGGACGTCGCGCGCTATAACAGCTTTGGCTGGATGCTGGTGGCGTTGATGATCTGTCTCGGCTTTGCCGGTGCTTATTGGTTATCGCAGCACCTCAAAAAGGTCATTTTAGGCCTGGAGCCCTACGAAATAGCCCGCTTGGCCATGGAGAAAGAGGCCATTTTACAGTCGATCCACGAAGGCATCCTGGCCGTCAACCGGGAAGGGCATATTACCCTGGTCAATCAGCAGGCGCGGCGCTTTCTCAACCTGGACGATGAGCATGTGCTGCTGGGGCAGCCCATCCGAGAGATTGTGCCTAATTCGCGGCTTCTTGAGGTGCTCCGGCGCGGCGAACAGGAGTTTGATCAGGAGATGTGGCTGGGCAATCACCCGGTAGTGGTTAACCGCGTGCCGATTCTGCACGAAGGCGAGATCGAGGGGGCGGTGGCCACTTTCCGCAGCCGTCGCGAGATCGTGGATCTCTCCCAGGCGCTGACCCAAGCCAGCCGTGACGTGGATATGCTGCGCGCCCAGGCCCATGAGTTTTCCAATAAGCTCTACACCATCTCTGGGTTGCTGCAGCTGGAGCGCATTGAGGAAGCCTTGGCGCTGATCCACCAGGAAACCGAGCGTGCCCAGGCGCAGATGAGCTTTTTAATGCGCAACGTGGCCGACGCCGTGCTTAGCGGTACGCTACTGGGTAAACTGACCCGGGCGCGGGAACTGGGCGTGGCGTTGGAAATCGATGAGCAAAGCTCGCTCTCCTGCCCGCTGACCCCGACCGGTCAAGAAGTGATGATGAGCGTAGTGGGTAACTTGCTGGACAACGCCTGCCACGCTGCGCTGAATGGGCCGAGTAAAGCGCCTAAAGTACGCCTGTTTTTCACCGACTTGGGCGAGCAGCTGTTGATCGAAGTGGAGGACAACGGGCCCGGAGTACCTGCCCAGTTCGCCGAGTCGATTTTCCAGGAAGGCTTTTCGACCAAAACGGGCAAACACCAGGGCATTGGCCTGGCGCTGGTGGCCAGGCTGTGTCGCCAGCACGGCGGTGCTGTGACTCTGGAAGAGAGCGAGCTGGGCGGCGCGTGCTTTATCGCAGTGCTCGACCGCTCGCTGTGCCAAAAGCAGCTTTAAAAACGGTCTTTAAAACAGTCTCAAAAACAGTGACCACGACGGCTAGGGGGAAGGCAATGGCTGATGGAGAGTACGGCATTCTGGTCGTTGAAGACGATTTTCGCATTGCCGATATCCACAGGGCCTTTATTGAGCAGAGCGATGGCTTTTATGTAGTGGGTATGGCGCGTAACGGTAGTGAAGCCAAGGCGATCATGGCGGAGCAGTCCGCCAGCATCCATTTGATTTTGCTCGATGCCTATCTGCCCGACGTTGAAGGCTTGGAGCTGCTATGGGCGATTCGCCGCGACTACGTGCATGTGGATATCGTCATGGTTACCGCTGCCCGTGAAGTGGAAACCATTAGCGAGGCGCTGCGCGGCGGGGTATTCGACTACCTTATCAAACCCATTGAAGCCGCGCGGATGACCCAAATGCTGACCCGCTTTCGCCTCGAGCGTGAAGCCTTGGCCAACCGGGCCGAGATGAATCAGGATGAATTGGATTCCGTATTGGCGCGCCTGAAGCCCGGCGAGCCGTTGCGTGCTAACAGCCAAACTTTGTCTCAAGCCCTGCCCAAAGGCATTGATCGGCTGACGCTGCGCCGGGTGATTGATGCCCTGGCCGACGCCCCCGACTCTCTCACCGCCATGCAGATGGCGCGCACCATGGGCGCCAGCCGCTCAACCGCCCGCCGCTATTTAGAGTTTTTAGTTGCCGAGCAGGCAGTCAGCGCTGAGCTGGGCTATGGTGATGTAGGGCGGCCTGAACGTCGCTATCGCTTGTTAGAAACGGCACACAAGTGGCTTGAATCACTCTAATTAAGTCAGCGTGAACAGAATGAACAAAATGCCCATAAAGAACTTTTTGTCTTTTATGAGCACAAGCTTGTCGGTCAGGGGCATGGTCTTCTAACGTTCGCGGCGTGCAGTCTCACAATAAGAAGCGCTACATAGCAACCTCATCACACAACAACACCGATACGTGGAGAACGCCATCATGACGTCGCTTACCCTCAAGCGTTTATCTGTATTTGCTCTTCCTATTGCTGCCTTTGCAGGCATGAGCACCGCCGCACAGGCGCAAGAGTGGACACCTGAACGCTCCATCGAATTCGTTGCACCGGCTAACCCGGGCGGCGGTTGGGATACCCTTGTTCGCACCATGTCGCGGGTGATTCAGCAAGAAGAGCTGGCCGATGAAAGCTTCGCCGCGATCAACGTACCTGGCGGTGGCGGCGCCGTAGCCTGGGCCCAGGTCGCCCGTGATAATGGCAACCCGCACAAGCTGTTTGCTACCAGCCCGCCGATGATTCTGGTGCCGCTGGCAGGCGCCTCACGTTACGACCACACCGACTTTACCCCGGTCGCGCGGATTAACACCGACTACTCCATCATTCTGGTGGCAGCGGACTCCGAGTATCAGAACCTTGAAGACCTGCTCAATGCGCTGAAAGAAGATCCCAGCTTGAGTGTGGGCGGCGGCAGTGCGCCGGGCTCCATGGATCATATCGCCATTGCAGGCCTTGCCTCTGCGGCCGGAATGGAAGCCTCGGATGTTAACTACATCCCCTTCTCGGGTGGTGGCGACGCCATGACCAACCTGATGGGCGGCCACATTGAAGCCGTGGTCGGCGGTGCCGGTGAAGCGGTGGGCCAGTTGGGTGAAGGCAGTCAACTGCGCGCGCTGGGTGTCTCTTCAGAAGAGCGCTTGGGCGCTGGCTTGAGCGAAGTGCCTACCTATAAGGAGCAGGGCTTCGACTACACCTTCGATATCTGGCGCGGCGTGATGGGCGCTCCCGATATGCCTGAAGAAGCAGTGGCCTACTACGAAGATCTGTTCGCCGAAATGCTGGAAACCGATGCCTGGCGCGAAGCGAGCGACCAACTGGGCTGGATTGATGCCTACCAAAACAGCGAAGAGTTTGGTGCCTTCCTGGATCAGCAGCAAGAGCAGTTCAGCGACGTGCTGGGCGAGCTTGGCCTGCTGCGCCAGTAATTCCCACTCCTGTACCACCCAGTCGCCCAAGCGCGGCTGGGGTCTTCCGCAGTTAACGTTAAAACGATGAGTTAACGTTAACCGCTGGAGGCGTGTTGGCTCCTTCGGAGAGATCCCTATGACTCGTTTAAATACCAATCAGTGGTTAGCACTGGTGTTTGCGGTATTGGCTGCTGGCTATATCGCGATGGCGTGGCAAATCCCCACCTTTCCTCTGCCGCGCCCGGTCGATTCAGACCTATTTCCTAAAGTATTAGGCTTCTCGTTACTGATCCTGTCGGTGTTTCTATTTTTTGAGAAACCTACCCCGATAGCCGGTGCCGATGAAGTCGACGAAGAGGCGCAGAACGGGCCGCTGCTACTGACGCCCTGGGCGCGGGTCATCGTGACCTCGCTGGCGATTGCCGCCTACGCATTATTGCTGGTGCCGCTGGGTTTTGTACTTGCTTCTACGCTGCTCTGCGTTGGATTGACGGCCTACTACGGCTATCGCCGCCATGGGGTCAACCTCGCTACATCGTTAGGGGTAGTGCTGGCGCTTTACCTGACCATGACGCGGGTGATGGATGTTTACCTACCCACTGGCGTGCTGCCTTTCTAAATAAAGCCGTGTTAGCAGGTCTTTCAGCTAACAGAGTTTAAGAGAGTAATTCCCATGGATGCCTTAAATAATCTGATGTACGGCTTTGGCATCGCGCTTGAGCCTATCAATATTGCCTACGTGTTTGCCGGTGTATTTGCTGGCACTATTATTGGCATGCTGCCGGGTCTTGGCCCGATCAGTGCACTTGCCCTAATGATTCCTATCACCTTTGCCATGGAGCCCTCGTCGGGGTTGATCCTGATGGCAGGGGTTTACTACGGCGCCATCTTTGGTGGCTCCACGTCGTCGATCCTGCTCAATGCTCCCGGCGTGGCCGGTACCGTCGCAACGTCCTTTGATGGCTATCCCATGGCCAAGAAAGGCCTGGCGGGTAAAGCGCTGGCGATTGCCGCTTACTCCTCGTTTGTGGGTGGTACGGTCTCGGTTATCTTCCTGATGCTGGTCGCCCCGCTGCTTTCAAAAGTCGCCGTTAGCTTTGGCCCCGCAGAGTATTTTGCGCTGATGGTGCTGGGCCTGACTGCGGTAGTCTCGCTGTCGGATAAATCGCTGATCAAGGGGCTGATAGCTGCCGTGGTCGGGGTGATTATCTCGATCGTGGGTATTGATATGCAGACCGGTACCGAGCGCTTTACCTTCGGCTCCGTTCAGCTCCTCGACGGTATCGACTTCCTGGTGGTGGCGCTGGGGATTTTTGCCCTCGCCGAGGTGTTCTATATGCTGTTGCGCGGCGGTGGTGGCAAAGAGGCGCCGCGTAATGTGATTGGCTCGCTGAAACTGTCCCGTGGTGAAGTCAAAGAGATCGCTGGCCCGGTTGGTCGCAGTTCAGTGTTGGGCTTCTTTACCGGCGTTCTGCCGGGTGCTGGCGCGACCATCGGCTCGTTCCTGGGTTACAGCATGGAAAAACGCATTGCCAAAGATGGCGACACCTTTGGGCAGGGCAATATCAAAGGTGTGGCGGCGCCAGAAGCCGCCAACAACGCTGCCTGTACCGGCTCATTCGTGCCGCTGCTAACGCTGGGTGTACCGGGTTCGGGGACTACCGCAGTACTGCTGGGCGCACTGCTGGTGATGGGGGTCAATCCTGGCCCAATGATGCTTACAGAGCGTCCGGACGTGTTCTGGGGCGTGGTGGCCAGTATGTATATCGGCAATATCTTCCTGCTGGTGCTTAACCTGCCGCTGATCCCGCTGATCGCCAAGATTCTTGATCTGCCCAAGCCGCTACTGCTGTCGCTGATTTTGATCTTCTGCATGATCGGTGTCTACGGCATGAGCTTCAGCGTGTTTGACCTGCTGCTGCTATTGGGTTTTGGTCTGGTGGGCCTGGGCATGCGGCTATTTGGTTTCCCGGCGGCGCCGCTGATTCTGGCGCTGATTCTGGGCAATATTATGGAAGAGTCCATGCGCCGCGCGCTACAGATCTCCGGTGGTGACTGGATGACCTTCATCGACAAGCCTATCTCGCTTGGTCTGCTGGTAGTGGCCGTGCTGTCGCTTGGCCTGCCGCTACTCAAGAAACGGCGTAAGAAAATTCCACCCGATGTAGCGGTTTAACACTGCCATGTGAAGGGTGAATAGCGAGGAGCCTTGGTAATGCCAAGGCTCCTTTTTTTATGCCCGTTTTACCTGATGACAAAGCGTCGTTTTGTAGCTAATGCGTAAGTATGACGTTACTGGTCTGTGTTCAAAAAGCTCAGTGTTGAGCCTCAAGTGCTTAGTTGGTGCACTGATCCTTATTGGTGCATTGAGAGGGGGCCTTAGCCGCTTTGTTGTGCTTTGTTTTGGTGCATTTGGTGAGTGTCGAGATTTTTTGATGGTGATTAAGTGGCTGATTAAATAGCTATAAGGCGACTTTGTGCCAATCTGGCGCACCCCTTGCAGGTGTTAATGGCTAGTGAACGTATTGGGGAGCTAACACAACAACCCCACGTGCGAAGCCCATCATCAAGCCCCAACCATAAGGGGTACAAGGAGATAAACAATGAACACTCTCAAACGCTCGACACACCCGCGATCACTCCTCTCACGTGGCCGTTTCGCGACGGCTCTGCTAACTGCCGCGGTTATGGGCGCCAGCACCCAGGCTATCGCCCAGGATGATGACCCAATTAAAGTCGGCATCCTGCACTCCCTCTCTGGCACCATGGCGATCAGCGAAACCGTGCTCAAAGACACCGTCGAGATGCTGATCGAACAGCAGAACGAAGCCGGTGGCTTGCTGGGTCGCCAGCTAGAAGCCGTGGTCGTTGACCCCGCCTCTAACTGGCCGCTGTTTGCTGAGCGCGCCCGTGAGCTGCTAGCGCAAGAAGAAGTCGATGTTATCTTTGGCAACTGGACATCGGTATCGCGTAAAGCCGTGCTGCCCGTCGTCGAAGAGCTCAACGGCCTGCTGTTCTACCCGGTGCAGTATGAAGGCGAAGAGTCCTCGGAAAACGTCTTCTATACCGGCGCAGCGCCTAACCAGCAGGCGATTCCTGCGGTTGAGTACCTGATCAATGAAGTGGGTATCGAGCGCTTTGCGCTGGTGGGTACCGACTATGTCTATCCGCGTACCACCAACCGTATCCTCGAAGCCTTCCTCAAGGACGAACACGGCATCGCAGATGAAGACATCATGGTTAACTACACGCCGTTCGGCCATTCGGATTGGCAGAATATCGTGTCTGAAATCAGCCGTTTCGGCCAAGAGGGCAAACCCACCGCGGTGATCTCGACCATCAATGGCGACGCCAATGTGCCTTTCTATACCGAACTCTCCAACCAGGGCATTGATGCGGCTGATATCCCCGTTATCGCTTTCTCCGTAGGCGAACAGGAACTGACCGGTATTGATACCGGCCCGCTGGTCGGCCACCTGGCAGCCTGGAACTACTTCATGAGCGTTGATACGGACGAGAACTACGACTTTATCGATGCCTGGATCGACTACACCGGCGACGAAGAAGCGGTGACCAATGACCCCATGGAAGCGCACTACATCGGCTTTAACATGTGGGCCGAAGCGGTTCGCAAAGCGGGTACTACCGATGTTGATAGCGTTAAAGACGCCATTATCGGTGTGACCGTGCCTAACCTTTCCGGCGGCTATGCAGCCATGATGCCCAACCACCACATCACCAAGCCGGTGTTGATCGGTGAAGTTCAGGACAACGGCCAGTTTGACATCGTTTGGCAGACGCCCTCTACCGTGGCCGGCGACGCCTGGTCTGACTACCTGCCGGGTTCTCGTGACCTGATTGCCGATTGGCGCAAGCCGATGGAGTGCGGCAACTTTAACGTCGTTAACGGCTCGTGCGGTGGCAGCACCGCAGCAGAAGAAGCCGAAGCGGCACTGGCTGAGTAACGAATAACATCCCCTTGCCGCGCAGTGTCGATGGTTGGCGCGGCAAGGAGCACGCTGTCTTTCCCTCTTAGATAACCAAAGGAAGAACCCCATGAGGCGTTTCCTTTCCTTGGCGCTGCTCTGTTTCCTGCTGCTGGGTATGACCCTTACAGCACAGGCACAATCAACAGACGCCGCCAGCAGTTCCACTAATGATGCGGCCGCGCTTGAGCTGTTAGAGGCGCTGGACGTTGAGTCTTATACCGCCAAAGGCGAAGCCATTACCGCTATTCTGCAAAGCGACGACGAGCGTGCTCGTGATTGGCTGCAGGCCTTGCTGGATGGACGCCTGCAGCGCACCGAAGAGGGTCGCTTCGTACTGGTACTCGAGAACCGGGGCCGCGACTGGCCGGTGGCCGATGTACTGACCGGCGAGGCGTTGGGAGAGATGTCCCGGCGCGACCTGGAGCGTATCGGCATTAATAACAACCTGCGCAATCAGCTGCGCAGTGCGATTGCCGTGGTTGACCTCTATTCCCCCAACGTAGAGCGCCGCCGCTCTTCGGCAGAGCGGTTATTGGGTGAAGTTGACGAAGAGCTTGCCCAGCCGCTGAGTGAGCTGATTAGTGAAGAGGAGGATAGCCAGGTGGTACGTCGGCTCTCCCAGGCGTTAGCGATCTATCAAGTGGAGAACGGTGAGCTTGAAGGGGTAGAAACGCTTCAGGGTAGCCTGCACCCCCGGGCACGCGTCGCGCTTAGCCGTGCGGCTAACGGTGATGACCCGGTTGTCGCCGATGCGGCCACCGCTGCGCTGATAAGTATTGAACAAAATCTTAAAATCAACCGAGGCCTGGAAACCCTCTATTTCGGTTTAAGCCTTGGCTCGGTATTAGTGCTGGCGGCGATAGGCCTAGCCATCACCTTTGGGGTCATGGGCGTGATCAATATGGCCCACGGCGAGCTGATTATGCTGGGCGCCTACACCACCTGGGCGATGCAGCAGCTGCTGCCAGGCCAGCCCGGTTTGGCACTGATTCTGTCGATCCCCGCCGGGTTTATGGTGGCGGCACTGGCGGGTATCGCCATTGAGCGCAGCGTAATCCAGTTCCTCAAAGGCCGCCCGCTGGAAACCCTGCTGGCCACCTTTGGTATTAGTCTTATTCTGCAGCAGCTGGTGCGCACCGGCATTTCACCACTCAACCGCACCGTGATTACCCCTGAGTGGATGAGCGGCTCATTAGTGATTAACGACGCGCTTTCGTTAACGCTCAACCGTATGTACGTGCTGGGGTTTGCACTGGTGGTTTTTGCCTGTTTGATGCTGGTAATGCGACGTACCCGGCTGGGTCTTGAGGTGCGCGCCGTGACCCAGAACCGCGCCATGGCCCGTTCCATGGGTATTCGCGCCACCCGTGTCGATATCATGACCTTTGCCCTGGGCTCCGGTGTGGCCGGTCTTGCCGGAGTGGCGCTTTCACAGCTCACCAACGTTGGCCCCAATCTGGGCCAAAACTACATCATCGACTCCTTTATGGTGGTGGTGTTCGGCGGCGTGGGCAATTTGTGGGGCACGCTGGTGGCTGGCCTATCGCTGGGTGTTATCAACCAGGTGCTTGAGCCCTGGGCGGGTGCAGTGCTGGCAAAAATAATCGTGCTGGTCTTTATCATCCTATTCATTCAAAAACGCCCGCGTGGACTCTTCCCGCAGAAGGGCCGGGCTGCGGAGGGCTAAACGATGTCACTAACGACCGAATCATCGACTAACTTTTGGCTGACACGCCCATTCAGCGAACGCTCGACGCAGATCTTTCTTGGTGTGCTGCTGGCCGCCTTGGCGCTGGTGACCATCCTGCACGTAGTGGTGCCGCCAGGTAATCCGCTGCATGTGGGGGCCTACACCGTTAATCTGTTCGGTAAGTACCTAAGCTATGCGCTGCTGGCTGTAGCGGTAGACTTGGTGTGGGGTTACCTGGGGATTTTAAGCCTGGGGCACGGCGCCTTTTTCGCCATCGGCGGCTACGCCATGGGTATGTACCTGATGCGCCAAATTGGTGAACGCGGTACCTACGGCCACCCCGTACTGCCGGATTTTATGGTGTTTTTAAATTGGGACAGCCTTCCCTGGTACTGGCTCGGCTTTGATATGGCCTGGTTCGCCTTCGCCATGGTGCTGATCGCGCCGGGGCTGTTGGCGCTGGTGTTTGGTTTCCTGGCATTTAGATCGCGAGTTACCGGGGTCTATCTATCGATCATTACCCAGGCACTCACCTTTGCATTGATGCTGGCGTTTTTCCGCAACGAAATGGGGTTTGGCGGCAACAACGGTTTAACCGACTTCCGCGAGCTGCTTGGCTACAACTTGCGCAGCAATGACACGCGGCTGGGTCTGTTTCTGGCCACAGGAGTAGCACTCGGGCTTGGGTATATCCTGTGCCGGGCCATTGTGACCAGCAAGCTGGGCCGGGTCAGCATCGCCACCCGTGACGCCGAAGCGCGTACCCGCTTTCTCGGCTATCGGGTCGAACGCTTTCAGCTGTTCGTGTTTGTGGTTTCAGCCATGCTGGCCGGTTTGGCGGGGGCGCTCTATGTACCCCAGGTGGGGATTATCAACCCCAGCGAGTTCTCGCCGATTTTCTCCATCGAGATTGTGCTGTGGGTAGCGTTAGGCGGCCGTGCCACGCTGTATGGCGCGGTGATAGGCGCCATTCTGGTTAACTACGCCAAAACCATCTTTACCGGCGTAATGCCGGACGCCTGGCTATTTGCCTTGGGCGCGATGTTCGTCCTGGTTACGGTGTTTCTGCCCAAAGGCGTGGCGGGGCTGTTTCATTATATCAAGCGTCGCAGGCGCGACGATAATACAGCCGCACCCAGCACGTCCAAGGAGGCTACCGCATGAGTTTGCTGCAATCGCTGACCCAGCGTGACCGGGTGTTCGATTTTATGGTGCCCCAGGCATCAAAGGTGGACGTCCGCCATGGGCCGATTCTGTATATGGAGGATGTCACCGTCAGCTTTGATGGCTTTAAAGCCATTAATAATCTCAATCTAACCATCGATGATGGCGAGCTGCGCTGCATTATCGGCCCTAACGGGGCGGGCAAAACCACCATGATGGATATCATCACCGGCAAAACCCGCCCCAACAGCGGCAGCGTATGGTTTGGCAGCCGCCATAATCTGCTGCATATGAACGAACCCGATATCGCCAGCCTGGGCATTGGCCGCAAGTTTCAAAAGCCAACGGTGTTTGAAGCGCTGTCGGTGTTTGAAAATCTTGAGCTGGCCATGGCCGCCGACAAGCGGATTTTTCCCACGCTCACCGCCCGAATGACCGGCGAAATCAAAGACCGCATCGACGAAGTGCTGGAAACCATCGGCCTGACAGCGCTGCGCCATCAGCCTGCGGGGATCCTCTCCCACGGCCAGAAGCAGTGGCTGGAGATCGGCATGCTGCTAATGCAGCGGCCACGCCTGCTGTTGGTGGATGAACCGGTAGCGGGAATGACCGAGCAGGAGATGGAGCGCACCGCCGAGCTGCTAACAGGCCTCGCCGGAAAGCAGTCCGTGGTCGTGGTCGAGCATGATATGGGCTTTGTGCGCTCAATCGCTCGCCAAGTGACCGTGCTGCACCAGGGCAGCGTGCTGGCGGAAGGCACCATGGATCAAGTCTCCAACGACCCCAAAGTGGTCGAGGTCTACCTGGGTGCTGACGACGAGGAGGCCGCCTGATGCTTGAGATTGAAAAACTCAACCAGTTTTACGGCGAGAGCCACACGCTGTGGGATCTTGACCTTGAAGTGCCTACTGGTCAGTGCACCTGCGTAATGGGCCGCAACGGCGTGGGCAAAACCACGCTACTGAAAGCCGTGATGGGTGAGGTGGCGGTCAAAAGCGGCGAGTTGCGCTATGCCACTGAAGCAGGTGACATCGAGCTCACCAAAAAGGCCGTTGAGGCCCGTTCCCGTCTGGGCATTGGCTATGTGCCTCAGGGGCGGCAGATTTTCCCGCTACTGACCGTGGAGGAGAACCTGCGTACCGGCCTTGCCGCCCGCAGCGACGGGCTTAAAAAGATTCCTGAGCGGGTCTATGAGCTGTTCCCAGTGCTTAAAGAGATGAAACACCGCCGTGGCGGCGATCTCTCCGGCGGCCAGCAGCAACAGCTGGCGATTGGCCGGGCTCTGGTCATCGAGCCTAAGCTACTGATTCTTGATGAACCGGGGGAGGGTATTCAGCCCAATATTGTGGCGCAAATCGGCCAGGTAATCCGTCAGCTGATCAAAGAAGATGGCCTAACGGTGCTGCTGGTAGAACAGAAACTACCTTTTGCCCGCAAGTATGCCGACCGCTTTGTGATCATGGATCGCGGCCGCCCGGTGGCCAAAGGCGAGATCAGCGAACTCACCAATGAGCTGATCAAGCAGCATCTGACGGTTTAAGTTATCCACACCCGGTTCAAAGTCTTGGGTCGGGTTGGAAGGGCAGTGCCTCGGCCGCTGCGATGATTTGATCGAATAAGGGGTGTGCCGGGTTGAGCATGTAATTGAGCTCTCTCGGCACGACCACGCTTGGCACTGCCAGTGCCAGACTCTGGTTGGAGGCTAGCCAGCCATCACCTAGTTCGGCGGTCTCTGCGGGCACGGGTGCTTCCCGCCAGTTTGCAGGTAAATCTTCGGCGCCAACGCTGAGAATGCTTTCGGCGGGCAGCGTCAGGCGCAGTAGCGCATAGGCGTTGAGCAGCCGATAGCTCTCCAGAGGCACCATGATTTCCAGCAGCGCCAGCGATTCAGTGCTTGCCACATACACACAGGCATTGCCTGGGCTGTTCCAGCGCCCACCGTAAAGCCGTGCGCCTTCGCCATCAAACGCTGTCTCCTGAAACTTGCGCTTCACCAGCCGGTAAGCGGTGACCTCGCTCATACCGAGACACCATGCTCAAGCCGCCCGATCAAGTTAAGCACCGTTTGATACTCCGCCGAGGTTGCGCTCATTTCGACAGGACGGCGCCCGCCTAGCCCTGCATTAGGCTTGAGCAGCCAAGCGCGTGCGCCATCGGCGTCGCCTTCAAACAGGTCCAGCGCCGCTTTAAAGAGTTCAGCAAAGCGATACAGCCGGTCGCTTTCCGCCATCTTGAAACGGCCCGATTTGGCGCGACGGCTCAACGTGGCAGGGGGAATGTCCACATAGCTCGCCAGTGCTTTCTGCTCAATACCTGACACTTTGGCAAGCTGAGGGTAAACCCGGTACTCAACGCCTTCATGCAATAACTCATGCAGCTTTCGGCCACGGGCAGGCAGGCCAATTTGTTGCCAGAAACCGAACGCCAAGGCTTTGGGTGGTTGGTACTGAGTGAAATGGACATCCATGGCGTTATCCTCATTTGATACTTTAAAGCGCTATCAATTGATATGCATGATGCATTTGCCGCCGTCAAGTGATGCACATAGGAGAGAAGATATCTGGTGGGCTAATCGCTAAAACCCTGTTCTGTGTTCGGTTGCGGGCGATTTTTTGCCTGTAACATTGATTGATTTAGCAATAAGAAGCAGGTGGGGTATGCGCTATAAAGATAAATATCAGCTCGCCGCCGAGTGGCAGACGCTTCTGGAGCGTACGCCTAAGCCGTTGCGGCAAGCCGTCGAGGCCCTGGTGGAAAGCCACGGTGATTACTTTGCTGACCACTTTTATCAGGTGATGCTGGAAGACCCGCACGCCTCGCTGTTTCTCTCCAATGATCAAGTAGAGCAGCGTTTAAACCCTTCAATGCGGCGCTGGCTGAAGGCCATGTTTGCCGTCGATCACGCCGATTTTGAGTCCCTGGTTGAGCAGCAGGAAAAAGTGGGGCAGGTGCATGCACGCATCGATATACCGGTTAACCTGGTGCTTAACGGGGCGCGGCAGCTTAAACAGGCGTTTTATCAGCAGATCAACGCCACCTTCAAAAGCCCGCTATCGCCGGGGGATGCTTCGGTATATGTCTCCGACCATATCGATATGGCCATGGAAATTATGAGCCACGCCTACTCGGTGGCCAGTGACCGTAATGCGCGCACCGAAGAGGCGTATAAGCTATTTTCTCTTACTCAAAGCATCGGTGACGAGCGTGAACGTCAGCGTTCGGCGCTGCTGAACTGGGAAAATATGCTGATGTTTGCCGTTGCCGCCCAGCAGGATTTGACCACACTGCCGCGGTTATCCAATTCCGATTTTGGTCTGTGGTACTTCCATAAAGCGTGCCATGCGTTTGAGGGCGCGCCGGAGATTGCCACTATCTCTCGCCATATTCAGCAAGTGGATCGTGAGTGGCTGGAAGTCCTGCTCCATGAAGACCCTAGCCAACGGCTCCAGGCGCTGAGTGAGATTCGTGACGCCGCTCGTACAGTGTTGATGCTGCTCGACGATGTGCTGGAACGTGCCTCCGGTTTAGATGCTGGACGCGACAGCTTAACCCGGCTGCTCAACCGCAAGTTTTTGTCGGTGGTGCTTAGCCGCGAGATTGAGATCGCCCGCCATTCGGAGCTCTGTTTTGCGCTGTTAATGGTCGATATCGACCACTTTAAGTCGATTAATGACACCCATGGGCACGACGCAGGCGACAGCGTGCTGCAGCAGGTGGCGAGTATCCTTGACCGATCCACCCGGGGCGGTGATTACGTGTTCCGCATGGGCGGCGAGGAGTTTTTGATTGTGCTGGTCAATACTGACCACGATGGCAGCCGATTATTTGCTGAGCGTTTGCGTCAGTCGGTGGCGAAAGAGCCAATGCTCGCCGGCGCCGATACGCTGCTAAACGTAACGATCAGCGTGGGAGTCACACTCCACGACGGTCACCCCGACTATCACCGCTCCTTACAGCGGGCCGACCAGGCGCTTTATCAAGCGAAGCGCAGCGGGCGGGATCGGGTAGTGGTTCAGTGATGTTGCTGGAGGTAGGCAGCGAACGCTAATGCGCATTTTTGGTGCGTATCGTATTTGTCCGTTCTTTTTTGGTGCGTTATGTGCGCGCTAAGTACGCGTTAGGGGCGCGATATGCGACCTATGGCGACGATCCAAGCCCTCCTGAGGCCGCAAAATAGGTTTTTCACCATTTTGGCGCATTAATTGCAGTGGTTAACGAAAAGCTCACTGTAAGGAAGCGATAGCCACCCATGATTCTGAGCGATATCGCCAACCCCCACATCGCCTCTGGCCACCGCTTCGATGCTGGCCGCCGCTGGGCAGCTTCGTTAGCGCTCACCTTCGCCCAACGCGATGGTGCAACTCGCATGGTGCAGGCGCGCCATCAAGGGCCACTGCGGGTGCAGCGCCCTTTCTATCCCGAAGGGCGTAGTGAGGCTTGCCATGTTTATGTGCTTCACCCGCCGGGCGGATTAGTCAGCGGCGATGCGCTTACCATTAGTGCTCATGTAGAGAGCGGTGCCCATGCGCTGCTGACGACCCCGGCTGCCAATAAGCTCTATAAAGCCGACAGCCAGGGCGTGGCCTGGACGCAGCACACCCGGTTGAGCGTTGAAGATGGCGCGACACTTGAATGGCTGCCCCAGGAGACCATCGCCTTTGATGGTTCCAAGGGCGAGCAGCGCACCCAAATTGATCTTCACGGCAGCGCTCGCTGCCTGGGCTGGGAAGTGATGGCGCTAGGCCGCCCCGCTAGCGACTTACCCTATGTTTCCGGACGTATTGAGCAGCACTTCCGCTTAACCCTGGATGGCAAGCCGTTGTGGCTAGAGCGCCAACCGCTAGACCCACTACACCCACGCTTTACCGGGCGCTGGGGGCAGGGCGGTGCCACGGTGCAGGCCACGCTCTGGGCGGTGGGGATTGCCGACGCGCCTGCGGCCATTGAAGCCTTGCGTGAAGCGCTGCCGGATAACCCGCGCTGGGCGGTTACTGTCCGCCACGGTGTTCTGCTGCTGCGCTATTTAGGCAACTCGCGCAACGAAGCCTGGGCATTATGCGAACAGGCCTGGCAACTGCTGCGCCCCCGGTGGATCGAGCGTGAAGCGCATACACCTCGAATTTGGCTAACCTAATAGGCATCACTGTGATGCACTGCTGGAGAAATGCCCCATGGAATTAACCCCAAGAGACAAAGACAAGCTGCTGCTGTTCTCAGCCGCCCAATTGGCGGAGCGCCGCAAGGCGCGTGGTTTAAAGCTCAACTACCCGGAAGCGGTGGCACTGATCAGCTTTGAGATTATGGAAGGCGCCCGGGATGGCCGCAGCGTTGCGGATTTAATGAGCTATGGCCGCGAGATTCTCAGCCGTGAAGACGTGATGGACGGCGTCGCCGAGATGGTCGACGAAGTGCAGGTGGAAGCCACTTTCCCCGACGGCACCAAGCTGGTCACTGTCCATACGCCAATTGTGTGAGGGGTGAGAAGTGAATGGTTAGGGGTGAATAGTAAGTGGTGAAGAGCGGTGTTCTCCTCACACCTAACGCCTCACTCCTCACAAGAACGAAGGAGCAAGTTAATGATTCCCGGTGAGTACAAGTTAAAAGAAGGTGATATCGAGCTGTGCGCGGGGCGTGAGCGGATTAGCGTGGAAGTGGCCAATACCGGCGACCGTCCGATCCAGATTGGCTCCCACTACCACTTTGCCGAAGCCAACCCGGCACTGGTGTTTGATCGCGACAAAACCCGAGGCTTTCGCCTGGACGTGGCCGCAGGCACGGCGATTCGCTTTGAGCCCGGCCAGACCCGTGAAGTCACGCTGATTCCCTATGTCGGCAAGCGCGAAATTTACGGTTTCCGCGGCGATGTGATGGGCGCGCTACTCTCTAACGCGCCCGATGCCGCGCGAAATGCACAAAAGCCAGGCGAACCTGGAGGTCAGTCATGAAGTCGACCAATAAGATCAGTCGGCAAGCCTACGCCGATATGTATGGTCCCACGGTAGGCGACCGCGTGCGCCTGGGCGATACCGAGCTGTGGATCGAAGTCGAAAAAGACGCCACCCACTACGGCGATGAAGTGAAATTCGGCGGCGGCAAAGTCATCCGCGACGGCATGGGCCAGAGCCAACGCGCCGATGACACGGTGATGGATACGGTGATCACCAATGCGCTGATTTTAGATTGGTGGGGCATCGTCAAAGCCGATGTGGGGATTCAAAACGGCCGCATCGCCGCCATTGGCAAAGCGGGCAACCCTGACGTACAGCCCGATGTTGAGATCGTGATTGGGCCCGGCACCGAAATTATCTCCGGCGAAGGCAAGATCCTGACCGCGGGCGGTATCGATTCCCATATTCACTTTATCTGCCCCCAGCAGGTGGAAGAAGCGCTGATGAGCGGCGTCACCACCATGCTTGGCGGCGGTACCGGCCCGGCGACGGGTTCCAACGCCACCACCTGCACCCCCGGCCCCTGGCACATTGGCAAAATGCTGCAAGCGGTCGACGATCTACCCATGAACATTGGCCTGCTGGGCAAAGGCAACGCTAGTCTGCCGGAAGGGTTGGAGGCGCAGTTGGAAGCGGGTGCCATGGGTCTCAAACTCCACGAAGACTGGGGCACCACGCCGGCGTCGATTGATAACTGCCTCAGCGTGGCGGAAAAGTACGATGTGCAGATCGCAATCCACACAGACACGCTAAATGAATCGGGCTTTGTGGAAGACACTCTGGCTGCGTTTAAAGAGCGTGGTATTCACACCTATCACACCGAAGGTGCGGGCGGTGGCCACGCCCCCGATATCCTCACCGCCTGCTCGAAAGAGTACGTGCTGCCGTCTTCCACCAATCCAACGCGGCCCTACACGGTCAACACCATCGACGAACACCTCGATATGCTGATGGTGTGTCACCACCTGGATCCCAATATCCCAGAAGACGTGGCCTTCGCCGACTCGCGCATTCGCCGGGAAACTATTGCCGCCGAAGATATTCTCCACGACCTGGGCGTGATCTCGATGATCGCTTCAGACTCCCAGGCCATGGGGCGGGTGGGCGAAGTGGTCTGCCGCACCTGGCAAACCGCCCATAAAATGAAGGTGCAGCGCGGTTTGCTGCCGGAGGACGAAGCCCTGGGTGCCGATAACTTCCGCGCAAAGCGCTATATTGCCAAGTACACCATTAACCCAGCGATTACCCACGGGATCGCTCACGAAGTAGGTTCCATCGAAGTCGGTAAGCTGGCGGATCTGGTGCTGTGGAAACCGGCCTTCTTTGGGGTTAAGCCAGCGATGATGATCAAAGGCGGCATGATTGCGGCGGCGCCCATGGGCGACCCCAACGCTTCGATTCCCACGCCGCAGCCGGTGCATTACCGCTATATGTTCGGCGCTTTCGGCCGTGCGGCCAGCCAAACCCGACTCAGCTTTGTCAGCCAGGCCGCGCTGGATGCTGGCATCAAAGAAACGCTGGGGCTAAATAGCGAACTCGCGGCGTGCAAAAACGTGCGCCAGGTGCGCAAGCAGGATATGAAGCTAAACGATGCCTGCCCAGAACTCACCGTCGACCCGCAAACCTATGAAGTGCGCTGCGACGGTGAAATTTTAACCTGCGAGCCCGCCACCGAACTGCCGCTGGCTCAGCGGTACCATTTGTTCTGAAAAAGTGGGCGACACCTCCACAGTCAGGTTAGCTGGGGTAGCTCGTAGTGAGGGTCTTTTGCCATGGATGGCAAAAGTAGCTTACAAGGATGTATTTACAGCGCCCTCACGTAGAGCTACCCCGGCTAGGCCGCGAAAACTTCAACGGGACGATACCAATGCTGAAACTGATAGAACGTTTAGGGCCAGTGGAGGAGAGCGCCGCCAGCGACACACTCACGCTGCCCTTTGAGCTACGCATTCGTGGGCGCTTAAAAGCGCAAAGCGATAGTGGCCGCGAGCTGGGGCTATTTCTGGATCGCGGCCCGGTGCTGCGCAGCGGCGAAGGTTTAAAAGCTGAGAGTGGCGAAGTCGTGCGTGTCTGCGCCGCCGTAGAACCGGTGGTGACCGCGAGAGTGAGTACTGGCTTACCGCTGGCGCGGCTGGCCTACCACCTGGGCAATCGCCACGTTCAACTGGCCCTGGGTGAAGACGAAAAAGGCGCTTGGGTGCGCTTCCCACCGGATCACGTGCTAGAAGAACTCGCCGTGCTACTGGGCGCTGAACTGGAACACCATGAGAATACCTTTGACCCGGAACCGGGCGCCTATAATCAGATAGGCGGTGGTGGCCACTCACACGGTCATTCGCATGGACATTCCCACGGGCACGGCCATTCCCACGACCACGATCACTCCCATGAGCATTCGCACGACCATGAGCATCACCATGCCCACTGAACTCGCCGCGCTAGAAAGCCAACGTGACGAGCTGGCGCTGTTGGGGCTGATGCAACTGGTTAGCCCAGCGCTGCCGATTGGCGCCTTTGCCTTTTCCCAAGGGCTGGAAAGCGCTTTCGAGCTGGACTGGGTGCGTGATGAAGCGAGCCTCGCCGAGTGGCTGAGCGGTGTGCTCGAAGATGGCCTAACCCGCTGCGAGCTACCGGTGCTGGCGCGGTTGAATCAAGCATTGGGGCAGGCGGATAGCCAATCAATCGCCGCATGGGATGAGTGGCTGGCCGCTACTCGGGAAACCGACGAGCTTGCCGCCGAAGATAGTCGCCTTGGTGCCTCGCTTAAGCGCTTGTTAACTAGCTTGGATTTAATGCCAAGTGAACACTTACTATCGCCCTTATTGCCGACTCAGGCAGGCTATGTGACGCTATTCGCCTACACTGCTCACTTACGTGGCGTATCCGTTCGGCAAACCTTGCTGGGCTTTGCCTGGGCGTGGCTGGAGAACCAACTGGCGGTGGCCTGTAAAGCCTTGCCGCTTGGCCACACCGCTGCCCAGCGGGTAATTGAGCAACTGCGGCCAGCATTAGTGGATGCCGTTAATCAGGCACTGACGTTAGATGACGATCAGTTAGGCCCTGTGCTGCCTGGGTTAGCCCTGGCAAGCGCCCTACACGAAACCCAGTATTCACGACTATTTAGAAGTTAGGAGATTTCCATTATGACTCACTGTTTACGCGTTGGCGTGGGTGGCCCGGTAGGGTCTGGCAAAACCGCACTGCTCAAGCAGCTCTGCTTAGCGCTGCGCGACTACTACGATATCGCCGTGGTCACCAACGACATCTACACCCGCGAAGACGCCGACTTCCTGCTCAAGCACGACGCCCTACCGGCGGATCGTATTTTGGGCGTGGAAACCGGCGGCTGCCCGCATACGGCGATTCGCGAAGATGCCTCCATGAACCTGGCCGCCATAGACGAGCTACAGGCGCGCCATCCCAAGCTGGAACTGGTGATGGTGGAGTCGGGCGGCGATAACCTCTCGGCCACGTTTAGCCCTGAGCTTTCCGACCTGACGCTCTACGTGATTGACGTCTCCGCCGGGGACAAAATCCCCCGCAAAGGCGGCCCCGGTATTACCAAATCCGATCTGCTGATTATCAACAAGATCGATATTGCCGAGCAGGTGCACGCCTCACTAGAGGTGATGGAGCGCGACTCTAAAAAGATGCGCGGCGAGCGGCCCTTTGTATTTACCAACCTTTATGATGGCGTAGGGCTTGAGGAGATCATCCGCTTTATTCTCGATAAAGGGATGCTGGATGAGCGGCGCCCTCAGGCCGAAGCGACCGCTAGCTAACGTCATTCGACCCGCGTAATCGGCTGGCGGCTGGGATCGACGTACCAGGGCAATCCAAGGCGGGTATTGCGTTCCAGTTCGGCAATCACCTGGGCGCCCAACAGTAAAATGATGGCGCCCACTTCCAAGCTAATCAGTACGACTACCAGTGCTGCCAACGAACCGTAGACGGCGTTCACGAACGAGAGATTGGCGAAATAGTAAACCAGTAACAGCCGAACCCCCTCCCACAGCAGTGCCGCGACGAAGCCGCCTACGATGGCCCGGCGTAACGCGATGCGCACCACCGGCAGCACTTTGTAGATAGCGCTGAAGAGTAGAAAAACGCCGATGAAGCTGGCCAGGTTAAGCACGGGTTCTGACAGCCCCGCCAATGGCAGTTCTCGGTCGAAAATGGCCATGACCAGCGCATTCAGCGAACTGGCCAGGGTCACTACCAGGGTGAGCATCATAAGCGCCGCCCCCAGTACCACCATAAAGGCGTAGGGCAACATTACCGACACCCAAACGCTGCGCTTGATATGCGGGCTATCTGGCGCATGGAAAATGATCGCCAGGGCGTCTTCCAGCATACGGAAAGCGAATGAGCTGAATAGCAGCAGAATGGGAAAGCTCAGAATGCCGATCACGTCGCGTGAGTCCAGCAGGCTGCGAACGGCCTCCAGCAACACCTCTGCATGGGCAGGCGCCATATGGCGTGCCTGTACGGCCAGCACATTGAGCAGATGCTGCTGATCCACCACTTGGGTTAACAGCACAACGAGCACGGCAAAAAGCGGTACGATAGAGAGCAGGATGTTGTAGCCCACTCCACCGGCCAGCAGGACGCCGTGATTTTTCAGGAAATTGCGTAATACGCGCCAAGCAAAGTGAGCCAACCTAGGGAGCAGGAGCAAGACAGCGCTAACAAATGGGTGGTTTCGAACCATGCTTGCTATTCTCCTTGGACATTAGGCCCTATCGCCATGATACGCTGATGGCGATAGCAAATAACAAGGAAGTCACGAATTGTCTGATCTGGCTTTAGGAGAGGGTAGTAAAAGGCAGGAACTAAACAACCGCTCTGCAAACAAAAAGGTCGCCCTGACCAGGCGGTAGGGAGGTCAGGGCAACCGAAGTTCGTGGTTTAGCCTCATGCTAAAACGGGCCATCCCTGGCCACCACACCCCCACCTTGTACCTTTACTCCTTGAATAACCTTAACTTAGGTTATGAACCTAACTATAAATTACTAATTAATTGAATATTAAGCAAAAAAACATCAAAGCTGGTTAAAGTTTGTGCATTTTAGGTCGATAACGACTCTATAACTATTAAAAACTTTTCACTCAAGACTGACTCTGGAACTTGCTCACAAATGGCCACTCCTTCTGCTCCCAAACGAGCCCTTGGTTTACAAACCAAGGTGCTGATGCTTGTACTACTCCCCCTTCTGATAGTGACGGTTGCGCTGGTCGGGTTCAAAGCCTACAGCAACGCCCAAGACACCCGCGATACGTTGGCAAACCAGCGTGAAATGCTGATTGAAGAGCGCCGCAACGCGGTGCGCGACATCGTCAAAATTGCTACCACCGCCATCGCGCCTATTTATGAACAAGCCGGTGCTAATGATGAGGCTGCCAAGCAGCGGGTAGCTGAGTTGGTGCGCGCCATGCGCTTTGAAGATAACAACTACATTTTTATCTACGACTATGACGGTAACAACATCGTCACGGCACCTGCGCCAGAGCGTGAAGGTACCAACATGATCGATGCGCAAACCCCCGATGGCACCTACCTGATTCGCGAAATTATTAAGGTCGCGCAAAGTGGTGGGGGATTCTATAGCTACATGTGGGATTACCCAGGCACCGACAGAATTGAACCCAAGCACTCCTACGTTGACCGCCTTGAAAAATGGGGCTGGCTAATTGGCGCAGGGGTTTACGTTACGGATGTTGAAGACGCCGTTGCCGAGCTTGAAGCCGCGGCTGCTAACGATTTGCGCGAAGGCATTATATTTGCCTCCCTTTTGGGGCTGGGCCTGTTTGTGGTGATTGCACTAATAGCCTACGCCTTGGTGCGTCGTACGCTGGGGCCAATCAAGCGCACAACCGCGGCTATGCATGACATCGCCCAGGGGCGAGGTGATTTAACCCGCCGCTTGACAGTTGAAAGCGGCGATGAAATTGGTGACCTTAGCGTTCAGTTCAACGCCTTTGTGGCGCGTATGCAGGACACGCTGCGTGACGTACGCCGCAGTACGCTTAGCGTGTACCAGGCGGCGGGGGAGATCTCACAAAGCTCTGGTGAGCTTGCCACCCGTACCGAGCAGGCGGCGGCTAATCTCCAGGAAACTTCAGCGTCCATGGAAGAGATCACCTCGACCGTCAACCACAGCGCCGACAATGCCCAGCAGGCCAATACGCTGGTGCAGTCTACTGCCGACGTAGCCCGCGAAGGCGAGACCTCGATGGGGCAGGTTGAGAGCACAATGCGCGATATTAACGACTCCGCATCGCGCATTAGTGACATCATCAGCATGATCGACTCGATTGCCTTCCAGACCAATATTCTGGCGCTCAACGCCTCGGTGGAAGCCGCAAGGGCAGGTGAGCATGGCCGCGGCTTTGCCGTGGTGGCACAAGAAGTTAGGGTTCTGGCCAGCCGTTCCAGCGATGCTTCCAAAGAGATTCGGGCGCTGATCGATACGTCGGTTCAGCACACTGAATCGGGCGCGAAGCTGGTGCGTAGCGCCGGTGATACCATGCGTGAGATCGTCTCCAGCGTGGCGAAAGTCACCGATGTGATCGGTGAGATCACCGCTGGCGCTAAAGAGCAGAGCAGCGGTATCGGCCAAATCAACACCGCCGTGGCCGAAATGGACACCATGACCCAGCAGAACGCCGCTATGGTGCAAGAGTCGACCACCGCCGCCGCCAATATGCGCCGCCATGCGGAGCATCTTAATCAGCTAATCAACTCCTTTGTACTCGGCGAAGATGAGCCCACACAGCAGCAGGCGCTGGCCTCTCCGGCACCTCAGCAACGTGGTGGTGATAGCGGCCTGAAGCGTCCTGCGCTTTCATCGAACGCCTCATCGCAGCCCTCTTCCAAGCCCTCACCGGCAAAGCATGCTGCAGATGAGTGGGAAGAGTTCTAACGCGACTCACTGCCAAGTCTTTTGTTAGCAGCACCCATAATCGGTGTGAAAAGAAACGGGGCTTGCCAATGGCAAGCCCCGTTTCATTCTAACGAGTGATGCTTAGCCAGTGTGGCTAATTGCCCGACCAACCCAACATAATTGGCACGTAAACCACTAACAGCAGCACCCCGATCAGCCCCAGCAGGTAAGGGATGATGGCGCGTGTAATTCGCTCCAGTGGCAGTTGCGTAATCGAAGAGGCCACATAGAGGTTGATCGCCACCGGCGGGGTAATCATGCCGATGGAGAGCCCCACCACGATAATCAGACCAAAGTGGATCGGATCAATCCCCAACTGCAGCACCAGCGGCAGCAGCACTGGAGTGAGAATAATCAGCGCACTGGCGGTTTCGATAAACACCCCGGTGAGCAGAATAATCCCCACGATCAGCAGCATAATCACATAAGGGTTGGTGGAGAGCGACAGCACGGCCTGGGCAATCGCTCCCGGCACCTGCCAGCTGGAGAGCGTCCAGCTCAGCACCGCCGACATGGCAATCACCAGCATAATCACCGCGGTGGTCATCGCTGAACGGATCAGCAGCTTATAAACCTGCGGCAGGGTCAGGTCGCGATAGACAAACAGCGACACCAGCATGGCGTAGTTCACCGCCACCACGGCGGCCTCTGAAGGCGTGAAGATCCCCGAGAAGATACCGCCCAGGATAATCACCGGCGTCATCAAGCCCCAGCTGGCGTCTTTAAAGGTCACCCAGATGGTCGAAAGCGACAGCGGCGTGCCCTTGGGGTACTGGCGCTTATAGGCCTGAGCAATGGCGATGGCCATTAATCCTAACCCCATTGCCAAACCCGGCAAAAACCCGTTTAAAAACAGCTTGGAGACGGACTGCTGGGCGATCACCGCGTAGATGATCATCGGCACCGAGGGCGGAATCACCACCCCGATGGTGCCGCTGGCGGCGATCAGGCTGGCCGCCGATGCCGGGTCATAGCCTTTGCGCTTCAGCTCCGGCACCAGACTGGAACCCACCGCTGCGGTGGTCGCGGCGCCAGAGCCGGAGATTGCCGCAAAGAACATGCCCGCCATCACCGAGACCACCGATAGCCCGCCGCGCATAAAGCCCACCAAAGAATCGGCAAAGCTGACCAGCTTTTCGCTCACCTTACCCTGGGCCATTAAATCCCCAGCGAGGATAAACATCGGGATAGCCACCAGCGCGAAGGAGTTGATGCCCTGGAACATCTGCTGGGTGACCACCATCAGCGGTACGCCGGATTGATAGAGCGCATAGAGCGTGCTGGCGCCAATCGCAAAGGCAATCGGCACGCCCAGCAACATAAACAGGAAGAACAGCCCAAACAGCAGCAGCGTCATAGCGACTCCTCCTGGGGCTGGGAGGTTTCACCGTTAATCAGCAGCTCGATGATATCGATCAGCGCATACCAGGCCATAATCGCCGCACAGATCGGCATCACTGCGTAGACGTAGGTCATCGAAAGCCGCAGCGAGGCGGATTTCTGAAAGCTCTGCACTTGCATATAGCGGTAGCCGATAACGATCAGCGTGATCATAAACGCCAGCACCACCAGCAGAGCGGCAATGCGCGCGATTTGGCGCAGGCGGCCGGGCAGGGCATCCACCACAAAGGTCACGGCAATATGTCGCCCGCGCTGAAACGCCAGGGTGCCCGCTAAAAAGGTGATCCACACCAGCAGAAAGCGGGCGACCTCCTCAGTCCAGCCCACCGCGCTGAACAGCACCCGGGAGACGATCTGCAGGGTAATCACCCCAATCAGCGCCGCCATGCCCGCAAAGACCACGGGCTGTAGAATGGCGTCCAGAAAGCGTTCAGTACGCTGTAACAACGTTACCAATGGATGCGTGTGAGTGGGCACTTACTTCACTTCCTCCTGGATGCGTTGCAGATAGTCGCCGAACTGATCGCCGTACTTCTCATACACCGGAGTAACGGCTTCCTGGAAGGCGGCGATATCGGGCGACTCGTTTATTTCCATGCCTGCCTCAGCCAATTCGGCTAACTGCTCGGCTTCCATGATGGCATTTTGTTCTCTGGCATAGCTAGAAGCTTCGCTGGCGGCATCGAGTACGATCTCCTGAACCTCCTCTTGAAGGCCATTCCAGGCAGGTAAGCTCATAATGAAAATCGCTGGCGCATAGATATGCCGCGTCATGGTGAGGTAGTCCTGGGTTTCCGCCAGGTTAAAGGCATGGATGGCGTTAACCGGGTTTTCCTGGCCATCAATCGTGCCTTGTTGCAGGGCGGTCAGCGCTTCTGTCCACGCCATGGGCACGGCATTGGCGCCGAGTTCCCGGAACGTATCCACATACACCTCGTTCTCGATGACACGCAGTGTCAGGCCTTCGAGATCCTGGGGCGCATTAATCGCGTGCTGACTATTGGTGATATTGCGAAAGCCGCGCTCAGCAAATGCCAGCCCTTTCAGGTTCACATCCTCTAATTTACCCAGTATCTCCTGGCCGATCTCACCATCCAGCACAGAGTAGGCAGATTCGGCGGAAGGGAAGAGGAAAGGCAGCTCAAAAACCGAGAACTCATCAACGAAATTGGCCACGGGCCCGTTGGTGATCACGCCCATATCGACGGTGCCGATCTGCATCCCTTCCAGAAGGGTGCGCTCGTCGCCCAGAGAGGCGTTGGGGAAAATCTCGACCGACACCGCGCCGTCGGTCTGTTCGCTGACCAACTGCTGAAAGCGTTCGGCGGCGATATGGTAAGTATCTTCTGTATTTACCACGGTCGCTAAGCGCAGGTTAATAGGGGTAATTTCCTCTGCCTGGGTCATTAGCGGTAAACCCAGCAGGCCAGCGCATAGCAAGGTTAGGTTTAACTGTTTGAATTTACTTGTATAACAGGATGCGGCGTGAGCGGTGAAGCGGGCGTTGTGATTCACATTATCTCCTAGTGGTGGCTGTTCTTATTATCCTGGTGGGCTTCATCTATACCACATCGAACTAACAGGGCAAATTACTTATTTTTATTCCACTATTCGCGATAATAATCCAAAAAATCTTTATAGATCTTAGGCTTGAGTGATTTAAAGGTTAGCGATAGCCTGCAAGCATTGACGATTGATTAACTGCCTTGGAAAGCGATGGTAAGGCTTGGCCGATGGTGAGTCTTGCTACCCTTGTTCGTGCTACCCACGTTCTTACTAACCATGGCAACGCCAGCTAAAACAGGAATAACCAATGGATAAGTTGCTTAACGACCTAGTAGCGGTAGTCGGCCCAGAAAACGTGTTGCTCGGTGACGATGTCTCCCAGCGTAGCGTCGACTGGTTTACCGGAGCGCCCTGTTGTGCCAAAGCCATTGTCAGGCCCCGCAACACCGAACAGCTCAGCAAAGTCATGGCCTTATGCTACCAGGCCGACCAACTGGTGGTGACCCATGGCGGCATGACCGGCATTGTGCACGGGGGTGAAGCCAGCCCCGATGAGTTGGTGGTTTCTCTTGAACTGATGAACCAGATCGAAGAGGTCGACCTGGTCGGCTCTACGATTCAGGTTCAGGCCGGGGTGACGCTCCAGCGAGTGCAGGAAGCCGCGGCGGAGGTCGATATGCAGTTCCCGCTCGACCTTGGCGCTCGGGGCTCGTGCACCATTGGCGGCAATATCGCCACCAATGCGGGCGGCATACGGGTCATTCGCTACGGCATGATGCGCCAGCAAGTGCTGGGGCTGGAAGCCGTACTTAGCGATGGCACCGTGGTCAGCTCGCTGAACAAGATGCTCAAGAATAACGCTGGTTATGACCTCAAACAGCTATTTATCGGTAGCGAAGGCACCCTGGGTATCGTCACCCGCGCAGTGCTCCGGCTGCAGCCACATATGCCCAGCGAACAAACCGCACTGGTCGCGGTGCCCTCTTTCGATGCCCTGACGCAGCTGTTACGCAAGGTCTCCCAACAGCTCGCCAATAGCCTTAGCGCCTTCGAGGCGTTGTGGAATAGTCACTACAAGCTGGTGACCACCGAGAGCGGCAAGCACGCCCCCCCACTGGCCGACGACTCGCCTTTCTACGCGATCATCGAAACCCTGGGGCTAGATGACGCTCAGGATGCGGAGCATTTCTCAGAGATTCTGCAAAAGGCGATGGAAGACGGCTTGATCACCGATGCCGTGCTGGCCAGTTCCGGTGCCCAGCGCCAGGGCATCTGGGCGATCCGAGAGGATATCGAAGTGCTGGTGCACCAGCTGAAGCCGATGTTCTCCTATGATATCAGCCTGCCGATTCCGCATATGGACGCCTACGTTGCTACCCTGGAGCAAAACCTCAAGGCGCAGTTTCCGCAAACAGGTAAAATGATCGTGTTCGGCCATCTTGGCGATGGCAACCTGCACATCATGATCACGGTGCGCGACGACAGCCCGCAAAGCCGCCGCCAAGTTGAGCAGTTGGTTTACTCGCCCCTGAAAGAGTACGGCGGCTCGATCTCTGCCGAACATGGCATTGGGCTCGAAAAACGCGACTACCTCAGTATTTCCCGCTCCAGCGAGGAGATCGCTTTAATGAAGCGCATGAAACTCGCTCTGGATCCCAAGCTACTGTTGAACCGAGGCAAAGTCGTGGCGGTGGAGTGAGTTTGGCGGTTTGCTTAAGGGGCGCCCAGGGCGCAGGGGGCTGGTGTCATCAGCTCCCGGGTTAATTGCCGCAACCAGTGTATGCCGGGATCGTGATCCTTCCTTTCATCCCAGCACAGGCAGACTTTGAACGCTGGGACGTCCAGGGGCAGAGCGTAGAACTTCAAGCTATTGTTGCGGCAAATGACCCTGGCGGCGCTCTTTGTCACCACGCAAAGCAGCGCAGTGGATGCCAATATTTCCTGCAGCGGATTGATGTAGGGCGTCTTGGCGACGATTTTCCGCTCTAACCCCAACTCCCTCAGCTTTTCATTAATTAACAGCGGGCTGTCTTCACGATGGGACAAAGCGACCTGAGGGGAGTTTAAAAACGCCTCAAGGGTAATGGCGCTACTCTCGCCATGAAATGTCGCATCACCCACACAGCCAATCACATCGTCAAACAGGTACTCATGATGAGAGGTGAGCGGCAAGGTTTCGAACTGCACCACCGCCAGGTCGATATCGTGCTCTTGAAGGACTTGTTGGGCGCCTTCCGCGCTAGCGATACGCGTGGAGAGCATGTTGAAACACAAATCTGGCGCGTGTTCCAAACAGTGCTGGATAAGCTTGGGTTGTAGCTGTTGGCTGACATAGTCCACCAAACTGACCCGAAACTCCCGCTTTGATGTGGCAGGCGAAAACTCGTTACTACTGTGAACTGCCTGATCAAGGTAGAACAGCCCTTTGGCTACGGCGGCATCCATCTGCCGGGCAAGTGGAGTTGGCTGCATGCCATCCAGCGTCTTGATGAAAAGCGGGTCGTCCATTAACAGGCGGAGCTTTTTCAGCGAATGGCTGACGGCCGGTTGGGTCAGGCAGAGCGCTTGTGCGGTGAGCGTCAAACTCCTTTTCCAATACAGCGTGTGAAAAACCAATAGTAAATTGAGATTGATCTTATTGAGCCTGTTCGCCAGCTTCGTATGGGTGGTGTCAGCCATCAGGCGTGTCTCTTGGTTGGAAGGGCCGTCCCGGCGTGGGAACAGCCCTCAGCCACTGCTGTAAAAGCACTGTATCTAATGTCGGGCTTGCCTCGATGGGAAGCGAATTACTTGAGCGCTTCCTGGATGCGCGGCAGGTAATCACCGAACTGTTCGCCGTACTTCTCATACACCGGCGCAACGGCGGCTTGGAAGGCCTCCATATCCGGCGAGTCATTGATCTCCATGCCCGCATCGCGCAGGGCCTGCAGCTGTTCGCTCTCCATCTCTGCGTTCACCTGGCGCTCATGCTCCGCTGCTTCCTGTGCCGCCGCTAGCAGTACCTCTTGGGCATTTTCAGGCAGTTGGTTCCAGGCGGGCATACCCATCACAAAAATTGCTGGGGCGTAGGTGTGGCGGGAGAGGGTCATGTAGTTCTGGGTTTCATCCAGGTTGAACGAGTGAATTACGTTCACCGGGTTCTCCTGACCATCGATGGTGCCTTGCTGCATGGCGGTGAGCGCTTCAGTCCACGCCATGGGAATCGCGTTGGCGCCCAGCTCGCGGAAGGTGTCGGTGTAGACCGGGTTCTCCATTACGCGGATGCGCAGGCCGTCCAGATCTTCCGGCGAGTTTACGGCACGCTCGCTGTTGGTCAGGTTACGGAAACCGCGTTCGGCGTAGGCCATGCCTTTCAGGTTCACCTCAGAAAGCTTATCGAGCAGCTCCTGGCCAATCGGGCCATCGAGTACTTCGTAAGCGGCTTCCGGGGAGGGGAACAGGAAAGGCAGTTCGAATACCGCCATCTCTTCGACAAAGTTGGCCACCGGCCCGTTGGTGATCACGCCCATATCCACAGTGCCGATCTGCATGCCTTCCAGCAGCGTGCGTTCGTCACCCAGTGAGGCGTTGGGGTAAATCTCGATATCTACCTTGCCGTCGGTGCGCTCTTCTACCAGCTCTTCAAATTTGGTGGCGGCAATGTGAAAACCATCCTGCTCATTGACCACATGGGCCAGTCGCAGGGTGACGGGATCCATATCAGCAAAATCAGCGGCGTTCGCGGCGCTCACCAGCGCCAGTGAGATGCCCAGTGCCAGCGTGCTACGTGCAAATGTTTTCATATTATTGTGTTCCCAATGGACTAAGGTGCAGAAGTGCTCCCAAAGCATGCACCACACCAGGGAAAATGGTCAATTGACTAAAGGTACTCAAGCGCCATACGGCTGGACACAGCGCCCCTGCACAGTTACGATACGCACCCACAAGCGCCCGTAGCTCAGTTGGATAGAGTATCGGCCTCCGAAGCCGAGGGTCGCAGGTTCAAATCCTGCCGGGCGCGCCAAATTGTAAAAGAGGGGCCTGCGAGAAATCGTGGGCTTTTTTTTGGTTTTGGCTGCTATCGGCCAGAAGCGGCCTTTTAGGAGCCATTGATATAGCGCTTTAACGCCAATATTAAGCGGCGCCCTTGTAGTGCAACGAAAAGGGCGTCCGGTGGACGGCCGACAGGCCGGGAACGATTTGAATGACTGGTTATGTGTTGAACTCAAGACGGAGACCGCCACCTTGCACCTCGACCCGTCCAAAATCGCCCTCTACGATGTACTGATTACCTCGGACGACCAGCCGATCAATGTTGCCATAATCAATCTCGCCGGATGCATCAGTAGAGCGTGGTGCCTCATCCATAGAGAGCAAGCCCCGATACCTCTCAATTTGATCGAAAACAAGCACTGCCCTTCGATAGCAGGTGTACTCACCGTCTTTTGGGCTCGTGTAGTACTCAGATGCGGGCCAGATGCTGAGCTCTAAATCAAAAGACAATCGTTGATCTTCAGTCTGCCAGCCCAAGACGAAGGAATCGTTAAGATCTATTCCGTTGAATAACTCTAACTCAGTCCAATCCATGGGGCACCTGCACATAACGCCCGCAGCAACCGCGGCTTTGTAGTGGAGGCGAAGCCGCAACGAAAAAGCTGTCGCTGTGCTTGGCCTTGTTAGCACGGAACGATTGCTGCGGACTTTTTATGCACTGCAGCATCGTCAAGCGCCTCAATTAGCGTTGATATCAGGTCACGACCTGTGGAAGTGACGAAATAGTTGGCCAAGGAGTTGATCTCTTGTGCGATGTCCGCGCCCCACGGTGGTCGCTTGGACAGGTCTTCTATGTCCCAGACCACCTTGCTCGGGGCAAAAGCCGCCAACTCTTCTTTTATCAGCTTCAGCTCCTGGATTGCTGCTGCAGCCAAGGCCGCCTCAAGACCACCCTGTTACAGGTGCTTGAAAAGGACTGGAAACCGGCTTCCCCAAGCTTCTTCTAGGTTGTAACTCACCGTACTGAAAAAGGCATGAAAGAAATCCGAAGTGCCAATTTCATCTATGATGCTGCCAACCTTGATGCATACCGCCATGCTCGTTCCTATGTAGTGCTAACGCTGATGATAACCGGCGCCGGAGCGCAGCGGAGGGAACCAAAAGCGGAACGCTGTTGGCGTCCGGTTGACCGCCTGGTTAGCACTTGTCACTGTGCACACCTGTCAATTTCCAGCGCCAGATCTCGCAGTTTAGTAAACACCTCAATCAACTCACTCAAAGAATGCGCCTCAGGTCGAGGATAGGGAGGTGCTGGCCTTTCTTTGCCAGCAGCCTCTCTAGCGGCTAAACACAGGGTGGCGAAGCTGGACACGTGCTCCAATTTCAGACCCCGGACTTCCAAGTGCGTCTCAACCCGTGTTCGGCTTTGTACGATGAACCTCAGAAGAACAGAATCAGGTACATCTTGAACCTCGTAGCAAGTTCCAGGGCCCTTTAATTTTTGAATACCGACTCTTCCATCTGCGGCCTTTAATACTTCTCGCGAGGGCATCTTTTCAATGGGACTACCGACTCTCAATGGGTATTCGCTGCAAAGTTCGTAGTACTTGTCGGTGAGCCCGAGTGAATCGATTTTCTGAAGCTGCTCCATGAAGCTCCTTAAGTGCTAACAGCGTATTAGACGGCGTGTTCTATGATTGGATGAACTTGCTGGCACTTTTTCCCGGCAAATGCAGCTTGCCAGGTTCTCCCAAGCCTATGATTTTTTTGGCTATTAATTTCCATTAGGCTGTATGTCCAAAATTCGCGCGCCTGCTGCATTTCCCGGAGGGTTCGCTCAGGGGCGTTTTCAGCCTCATGCTAGCTCAGCTATGCGTAGCTTTTTAGCTTCCGAACACTTGCTCAATTCTCTACTGAACTTAGCCTAGCACAAGCGGCTGAAGCGGGATGAGGTTCGTAAGCTTTTCTTTTCAACGCTCCTTCGTGGCGGGCTTGTTTGGGACTCATAACATTTTCCAGCTTTGGCGGGTGTGCTCCAGGAGTAGTATTGCTTAGATGGTAGCTGGTGGGCTGAGACAAAATGTCGAGCAAACAAGCACCCCGCGTAAGCTCGTGAGAACCAAGAGACGGGAGATGTGTTCATGGTCATCACGCTTGCCAGTGCGAAGCCCGGGCTTTAAGCCGACATAAAGTCATTCCAGCGCCTTACCAAATAGTTATGCTCATCCATTACGGTATTCCACACCGCGATGCGGCTCATTCTTGTCTGGTAGTTTTCACCGTCGCGGATTTCGCCTCGGTGAATCATATCAGCAGTGCCATCGGGGCCCGGAAGGCTCTTGGCGGCAGGTTTGCCGCCGTACCAAAAGTCCCATTCAGCAGTGGATAGATGAGGGCGGGTCAGGTCTGGGGTGGAAATGTAATAGCCTTGGCGGGCCATGACGGCGCCGGGCCACCCAGAAATCCACCAGTTGAGGTCGTCATAGGCAGCATCTAACGGGCGACTAATCGGTAATACATCAAGCCTAAGGTAAGCGTGCCGCAAACAGTGAGGGCGCTTCATAGGAAGCGCCCTCATGGTAACGGTAAAGAGGATGCGTTACTTAAAACTCGACGGTCGCCGAAAGCTTGAAGGTGCGTGGTTCGCCTTGAACCAGATAGTTCGCAAAGGACGTCGAGGCACCTGACCAGTAATCTTCGTCGGTCACGTTGTCGATGCCTGCGCGCCAGATCCAATCAGCGTCACCGACCGGTGTGGTGTAGCGCAGGCCAAGATCGAGGCGTGTCCAGGAATCCAGCTGCAAGTCGTTGGCGACATCGGCGTACTGCGAGCCCGTGTGCAGGACGCGACCAGTGGCAGTGAGGCGCTCGATGAAGGGCGTGTCCCATTCGCCACCAAGCACAAAACGATACTCAGGAACGCCCGTGGCGTCATTTCCTTCGTTGCCATCCTGTGTTTTGGTGAGTTCGGCATCTATCCAGGTCGCGCTGCTGAACAAGCGCACTTCCGTCGTCGGCTCACCGTAAAGGCTTAGCTCCAGGCCGCGATTACGCTGCTCGTTATCCAGGTTGCCGACGCCATCGACGACCGCTGCAGAGGGTAGCTCGATCTGGAACAGGCTAATGCCACCGCCTAGGTTGCCGTAGTCGAACTTAGCGCCCACCTCGTGCTGCTCGGCATGGGCAATGCCCAGGTGCTGGCCAAAATTCAGCGCGGTGGTATCGGTGACCGTGCCGCCATCCTGCAAAGCTTCGACGTAGTTGGCGTAGAGCGAGATATTCTCCGTGGTCTTGAAGACTGCGCCTACGGCGGGGGTGACCCGACGGTCGGCATAGCGGTTGCCGCTACCGGCATTAGGACGTTCATCGATCTCGAGTTCCTGATAGCGTGCACCCAGCGTCAGCAACAGTCGGTCATCGATGAAGCCCAGCGTATCGCTCAGCGTGACCCCTTGGGAGCGTGTGCGCGTTACGCTACCCCCCACGAAAGGCGTGCCCTCCGGGCGAGATAAATCGACAGGATCGTAGATGTTGGTCGTGCCTGCCGCGAGGAAACTCCAGTCCGTGTCGAACTTGCGATAGGCGCTGGAGTAGCCAACGGTGATGTCATGGCTGATCGGGCCGGTCAGTACGTAGCCACGGAACCCCGCTTGGCTGGCGACATTGTCGATGTGGTTGTTGGTTTCGAAGTCGTTGACACTGGTGTTACCTGCGTCATCTGTAAGGCGTGGAGTCGCCGACACGATGCCTTCGAGCGTGCGGTTCCCCCCCAGGGCCGCGAACGCGGTCCAGGTGTCGGTGAGGTCATATTCGCCCCTGACCATGCCGAAATTGGTTTCCAGCTCGGTTCCACCGAACGAGGGGGTGTAGTTCAACGAGGAGTCCGGCGCAGCGGGCACCTGGGTGGCCGCACCGGTGTTGACGCTTGAACGGCCATTATCCAGGGTGAGCTTTTGATGACCCAGATCGAACAATATCCGGCCTCGATCGCCACGGTAGTCGAGCCCAACGACGGTGGAGGTGTCGCGCTGGTTTTCGTCATCAATGGCGGTATCACCACGCCCGCGCATGGCACTTACCCGCGCCCCCCATTGCTGTTGATCACCATACCGCTGGCTAGCATCGACGCCCACTTCGCCGTAGCCGTCGGAGCGGTAGCCGCTGGATAGCTTAAGCATCGGGTCATCCGCCGCATGCTTGGGCTCGATGTTGATGGTGCCGCCAATTCCGCCGCTCCCGCCGATGGGGATGCCCGAGGTAAAGGCGCTGGCGCCTTTGAAGACTTCGACGCGCTCGGCAAGGTTGCTGTTGATGATTTGCCGTGGCAGGACACCGTAGAGGCCGCCATAAGACACGTCGTCACCGGTCAGGTTAAAGCCGCGCACCTTGTACGCTTCGCCATAGATGCCAAAGCCCAGCCCTACCGATACCGAGGCATCGTTTTGCAGCGTATCGCCCAGTGTCTGGGATTGCTGGTTCTCCATCAGCGCGCTGGTATAGCTGATGACGTTGAAAGGCACGTCCATCGCGTCCTTTTCACCGATCAGGCCCACTCGGCCACCCGCCGCGATTTGGCCGCCGGCGAAGGCCGGAGGTGGCGTATCTCCATAGGTGGGTATGGAGCCCGTAACGGTGACGGTATCCAGGGACTGATTGTCAGCACTCGTTTGCGCCCAGGCAGCCGCGGGTGCCATACCCATCGCGATCAGCGTCAGCGCGCGCAGCAGCCGTGCTTTGCGGCGCTTAGCCGCTGTGTTGGAGGTGTTCCCAAGAGACATAGTATCGATCCTATCGTTTTTACAGCAGCACCCAGCCGCCGCGTTTTTATGAAGCCGATATAAGAAAGCGGAGGGCTTGGCTGTCGTGCCATGATTACCTTTCCGGTATAGATGCATATGATAAACAAAATGAGATGCATTAACATATGCGGGTGACATTTTTCCGTACTGCCTTGCAAAAAATGCGTATTGACGTCTAAATGTGATCCCTTTTGCTGATGCTCTCGCTGCTATGTGCCACCGGTCGATGCTCTCTTTCTTGGTTCGCTGCTGTTTATCGGCCGCTTGCTTGCTGCCCTTGTCGAGTGCCCACGCGCAGTGGGCCACCCTCAACTGGACGATTGCTGAAACGCTACTGGCCATTGACGCGCCGCTGAGTGGTACCGCTCAACACAAGGGCTACCATGAGTGGGTGGGGGAGCCAGGGATCCCCGACGGCGTTGCAGATCTTGGCCTGCGATCACAGCCCAACCTTGAGCTCATGGCGCAATCGCCACCGACGCAAACGTTCATTTCGCCGATGTTCGCCAGTTTGACGGAGCGTCTGGAGAGCATTGCCCCGGTCACGTCCTTCTCCCCCTATTCACCCGGTACTCATACCTGGCAAGAGATACAAACACTCACTAGCCAGCTAGGTGAGTTGACCGGCCACCGGCTGCAGGCAGCGCAGCTAATCAACGAAACGCATACGTTGCTGGAAACGCTTGGCCAACAGCGCCCCGAGGCGCCGCCGTTGATGATGGTGCAATTCATGGATGCCCGTCATGTCAGGGTATTTGGCGACAACAGTCTCTATAATGCGGTGCTTGAACGAATCAATTTGACCAATGCCTGGGATCGGCCCACCAACGCCTGGGGATTTTCACTCGTGGGTATCGAAGCGCTCTACGACTATCCTGAGGCCACGCTGGTCGTGGTCGAGCCGCTGCCCGCCGGGGTCGCAGAATCCCTGGCGAAGAGTGGTTTATGGCAACATTTACCCAGCGTTAAAAACGCCACGCTATTGCGGTTACCACCGGTATGGAGTTTTGGCGCGCTACCTTCCGCTCAACACTTTGCTCGGGAACTGGTTGCTGCGCTGATGTTACGTAACTGATGTTGATGACAAACCGTTGATGACAAACCATGGCTGAGTTACACAAAGTTAAGGAGCCTCTGATTAACGTAATGAGCGAAGGCCAGACAAGGCAAAAATCAACGAAAAAGCGGAGTTTACGGGTTGTAAATGAGCATTTTGAGGCGATTTTTAACGCCGTATGGCCGAGCGCAATAGTTAATCAGAGGTTTCTTAATTCCTTTATCGAATGAATAAGGCATGCTTATAAGCGTTAATTAGCATTGAGGTAACAAGGGCTTATTTTCTTGTTTATACGAGAAACTTCAGGCTTTTTGTTCTAATGGTTTTGTGCAGAATACTGCTCATTAATTCCTTATTAAGCTTGTTTTTGTGCGCCAAACTGCTCATATTAGGTATCTATCTGAATATTTTGAGCACTATTCTGCGCACGGGTGACGCTTGAAACTAACAGTACAGATTCATTTTGATCAGGCTTGGCACGATGCGGCTGAATTATCGTTACCTGCCCCAGAGCAGGGGGCGCGAGGATCGGCGCAGTTGCGCTATACAACCGACTATGCCGTCGAAAGACTTTTTCAGGATGATCTCTACGCCTGCAGCCTGCTATTACCTGTCGAGTTGATGCTGACCCACGAGTCACCACACTGGTTCGGTTTTCTGGAAGACATTATGCCTGCCGGTGCTAGTCGCCGTTTCTGGGTGGATTATCTCGGGCTTCACGATTTGCCAACCGGGCGCCAGGATGTCGCGCTGTTGGCACATGGAACCATTGCGCCAGTGGGTAACCTGCGTATCAAAGAAGCGGTGCCTGATGCGACTGCCAAGAACACGCTAGAAGAGCGGCGATTCCCGGTGCAAAGCGTCGTAGAGCGTCAGGGTGACTTTCTGGAGTACACTCAGCAGATGGGGGCGGCCAGCGGTGGCGCGACCGGCGCTGGTGGAGAGGCGCCCAAGCTGTTGCTTCGGCTCAGCCAAGATGAGCAGGTTTGGATCGATACCTGGCAAGATGACCCTCATCAGCCTGATCTGCCCATGCTAGTGAAATTTCCACGTGGCAGTCGCTCTAGGGACGATTGCGACATCTTGCGCGCCGAGTACCATTACTATCAGGAGCTGGCGTCGCTCGGTGTCGAAACCATTAACACCGCGCACATGCGTCTGGTTGAGGGCGAACGCTATCCCTCTCTATGGCTGCCTCGCTTTGATATGGAGTACGCCGACGGTACCTGGGTTCGCTATGGTTTGGAATCCGTCTACTCATTAATAACGGTAGCGCCGGGCAGCTTTCTCCGCCATGGCGATACGCTCCGTCAACTTGTTAGCCTGCTGCGCGCCCAATACCGCGTGCGAGAAGGGCAGGAGGCATTCGATAGCGAAGCGTTTGTGCTGGAGTGGGTTAAGCGTGACCTGCTTAATATCGCCTTTGGTAACTCCGACAACCACGGCCGCAATACGGCATTGCTCAAGCGTCCCGAAGGTAGTTGGCTGGCACCCGTTTATGATTTTGCTCCCATGAAGGCTGATCCCGAAGGGGTGACGCGAACCACCCAGTGGGGGCCTCCTTTGGAAGTGGGGGGCGAATATAACTGGGCCGCCATTGCCGATTCGCTGGCAGATTTAGTCGCACCGGAACGCACAATAGATGAGCTGCGAAAGCTGGCGGCGGGGCTGGAAGGGCTAGATGAACGCCTGGCCGCCCGCGGTGTTCCTGCTCGACTTCTCAACATGCCTGCCGTGGGCTTGCGCACTCTTGATACTCGGCTCAAGCGCTGGGGGCTGTTATGAAAAAATACGCTGCTGATGATCGTGAGGCGGCGCTGGTGGCGCTATTGAAAAGCTTTTATGCGGGCGACCTCACCGAAGGGCAGTTGTTACGCGCCTTGCGGCGCGATGTGCTGGGCTTGAATCAAAGCCGTTATGCCACTTTGGTGGGCATCAGCCGACGTACCCTGTCGGATATCGAAGGCGACAAGAGTAACGTTACCCTGGAAGTGAAGAACCGTGTTTACCGGCCGTTGGGCTTGGAAGTGAGCCTGCTTCCCCGCAAGCGTTCGCTGCTGGAGCAGGCGCTATTAAGCTAAAATGCTGAGCACACAAGAATCCCGCATATTTTCGTGAGAATTAAGAGATGGGGTATGTGTTCATGGTCATCACAGCTGTCAGTGCGAAGCCCGGACTTTAAGCCGTCATAAAATCGTTCCAGCGCCTTACCAAAATAGTTGCGCTTATCCATAATGGCACCGGGCCATCCAGAGATCCACCAGTTGAGGTAGTCATAAGCCGCATCTAGCGTGCGTCCCTTTACATAGCGTGAGATTGACATGCCGCCGTACCGGGCGCGGTAGTCCTCTGTTGGCGGGCGACCATAGGCTTTCGATGCCGACCCGGCCGCGCACCATATCGGAAGAGGCTTGATCCTGGTTGCTCCAGAAGGCGCGGAAGTGTTGCTGACGCTTGAGATTGGTAAGGCAATCAATCAGGCTATCGATCTCTGCCAGGCTGAGATTGCCCAGGTCTTCGAACTCAACCAGCCCTGTTTCCTTGGCTGCCAGCTTAGTAGTGTTTGAATTCAGAGCTATTGTGGCCTCTCGCTCAAATCATGCTATGTGGCTAGCTAAAATATTATTCGCAACAGGTTCGCTATTCAGAGTGGCTGTCTATAATCGCCACCGCTCTACACCACCCAGCCGATGCGCGTTCAATCAATACCGGGAATGCCGAAAAGGTGAACCCGTGAGCTGGTAGTTCATTGAGCCGTGCTAGTTTCTCGATGTGGCAATACTCTTTATCGCGTCCTGCGTAATGCCCTGGAAAGAATGCATCTGAGTCACCTTTACGAAGCGCCTCGGCCATCATTGGTATAGGAATATCCCAGCCCCAACCATCAGTACCCATCATGCGAATACCTTGCTCAATCAACCATAACGTCGCCTCGCGGCCCATACCGGGGTGACGCATCGCCCAGTCGTGTCGATCAAAATCCATCCAGCGATCGGTGCGTATCAGCACGATATCAAACGGTTTTAGCGTGTATTCGATGCGCGCCAGTGCTTGCTGTAGATCATCGACACCAATCACCTGCCCAGCTTCCATCCATGAAAAATCCAAGACCACGCCGTCGCCGTGGCACCACTCCAGAGGGATCTGGTCGATGGTGCGTGCTGGCTTGCCTTCAGAGGTTGGGCCGTAGTGAATAGGAGCGTCCATATGTGTACCAGCATGCGAGGAGAGAGTGATTCGCTCGCTGGCAGAATGAACGCCAGGCAGCGGTAGATCGCCAGGATCCACGCCATAGGCGGTGGCCCGCTGACGAGCCATCGTGTAGTGGTCGATGTACTCGATGTGCTGCTCTTGAGTGTCAAATGATGCATTACGGATGGGTAATGACAAATCGATGATGTGCTTACTCAAGGGGAAGCCTCCTCATGAATTACAGGCTTGATGAAAAGAAGTCGCTATCGGCCAGCCAAAGGGGGGCATCAAAGCGATGGTCGATAATCGTCTCAAGATGATGAGCGAGGGCCAGGACGCTGAGGTCTGTATGGCGTGGCCCTACAAGCTGCCATCCAAGCGGTAAGCCGTGCTGGCCCAGTGCAAAAGGCAGGGATAGAGCAGGCACCCCGCAGTAATTGAACAGGGGGGTAAAGGCGGCGTGGGCCCGTGGTGAAGCGGGTTGTCCTCCGATGATGCCAGGGTGTGAGGTCTCTATTGGCCAGGCTTCCACCGGTGTCGTAGGGCAGAGCAAAAAGTCGAAGCGTTCGAAAAAGTTATCCAAGGCCTGAATGAGCGCCTTGCGACGCAGTTCATCCGCAGCATAGTCCGCCCCGCTGATACGTAAGCCCTGGGTGATCTGGTCGGCCAAGGCGGGGTCCAGCAGTTCCGGTGTATCACGCAGCACATGGCCAAATTGAGCCGCCAGGGCCGCCTGCTGCTGGCGTAACAAGGGGTACTCGAAGGTATGGGCGGGCCAGTCGGGGGAAGCGTGCTCTAGCGTGAGCCCTGCGCTCGCCAACGCGGCGATGCCGTTATCGAAAGCGGCTGCAACGTCTTCATCAAGGCGAAACCCGCAGCCTAGGTCGCTGGTCCAGCCAATACGAATAGCCTGGGTGTCGAGTTGCTTCAACGCATGGGTGAACGGGCGATCAACGCTGAGTTGGGGTGGGAGCGGGTGGCTGCGCGGGTCGCGAGGGTCATGAAATACCGCGCCGTCGAGTAGCCAGGCACACTCCTCAACATTCTTGGCCAGAACGCCGACGTCGGAAATCGCGTAGCTGGGGTCATCGAACCCATGAGGATCGGGGATCAGGCCATGCGTTGGCTTGAAACCCACTAACCCAGTGTGGGCCGCAGGCCGACGTATCGAGCCACCCGCATCGGTTCCCAGCGCTAGCGTGCCTAGCCCTGCGGCCACCGCGGCTGCTGCACCCCCCGAAGAGCCGCCAGGGGTGGTGCCTAAATCCCAAGGATTTCGGGTCGTGCCATGCAAGGCGTTACTGGTGTGGCCTTTGCAAGCAAACTCGGGGCAATTGGTAATGCCGATGCAGAGTGCGCCAAGGCGTTTCAGACGAGCAACAACGGCGCTGTCGCAGGGGGCTATATGATGGCGATAAACGTGTGAGCCATAGGTCGCCGGTCGGCCACCCAGCCAGAGGTTGTCCTTGATACTGAACACACTGCCAAGCAATGGAAGCGTCTCGCCAGCCCGTCGGCGTGCTTCAATAGTCTCCACCTGACGCATCACGTCTGCGTGGTCAGCGTCTACGAAGGCGATCAGTGAGGGGTTGAACGCCTCAATACGCGCCAGGGTGGACTCGGCGAGTTCCGTCAGGGTGAGTTCACCCTGGTGGATCATGTCATGCAGGGCTTTGGCGCGCAGTTGATGAATCATATGGGTGTCCTTGCCGACGGCAGGCCACTCAGCAGCGCCGTACACGGTTCGCTAAGGCCTGAAAAGGTCGTGGGGTAAGGTTTGCCATCACCGTTCATGGGGGAGGTGGGCAGGTTCAGTCGGATCAGGCCTTCAAGCAGCGTAACCCCGCTGGCGATGCCATCGAGGAGCGGCACCGGCACCAGTGGTTGCAAGCGACGCTGGAGCCCCGTCATGGAAGCGCCTGCAAGCACTACGGCCTCGCTGCCTTCCTGTTCGACCAGATCCATAATCGCTGCGCGGAGGGCCGACTCGCTGTCTGCGGGAGCGGCGTGATGCGTTTGTACCGTGGCCTCAATAGCCCGCAGCCCGGCAAGCCGGTCACGTAAGCCATAGTGCACAATGCGTTCTCGATAAAGGGGAAGGGTCTGGCGACCCGGCATCACGACGCCGAACCGGTTGCCGATTAGGCACGCCTGCCAGCAGGCTGCCTCGGTCATGCCGACCACTGGAACGCTCAGTACTTCACGCAGGGCTTCTACGGCCGTATCCAGTGAAATCGCCACTAACACAGCATCATAATGCCCTTGATAGTGTGCTACCGCATCCAGCACCGCATGACCGGCGATAACGTTGCTGGCCCGGTCTGACACCAGGTCGGCACCGAAACGGGCAGTCACCGCACTGATCTGAACATTGGCTCCCGCATGCCGCTCGGTTTCGGCCAGCAGCTTTTGGGTGACGGTGTGGGAGGTATTGCCATTGACGAGCAGCAGCCGGGTCATGTGCTGACTCCCGCTTCGAAAGGTGACGGTGGTGGGCAGTGGCGCAGCCAGTGCTGGGCTATCTGCTCACGGGTGGCATACCAGACGGGTAGCCCCTGTAGGCTTGCAAAGAGCTCGCGAAGGCCATCAATACGTCCTGGGCGACCAATGATACGGGTGTGCAAACCAATGGTGAGCATACGCGGTGCCTGCTCGCCTTCACGTAGTAGCGCCTTTACCGCGTCCATCACATAGTCATGAAAATCGCGGGCGCGATGAAAGCTGTGGTTGACGAAGAAGCGCATGTCATTGGTATCAAATGCATAGGGCAGTACTAGGTGGGCGCGTTCGCCGTGAGTGACGTAATACGGCAGGTCATCGTTGTAGGCGTCGCTGTCGTAGAGAAAGCCACCATGCTCGATCAATAGGCGGCGCGTCTGCAGGGAGGGGGACGATTTGGTATGCCAGCCCACTGGCGCGTTGCCAGCAATTTGCTGAAAGGTCGCGACGCAGCGATCGATTAAGGCACGTTCCTCAGGTTCCGACATCCCAGCGTGGGATTCCCAGCGCCATCCATGACAGCAGAGCTCATCGCCGCGCTGTCGTGCATAGTCCGCCACCCAAGGTGTCGCTTCCAGGGCGCGGGCACACACATTCAAGGTGACCGGCACACCGGCTTCCTCAAAGGCCGACATGACGCGCCAATAACCGACACGCGTGCCATATTCGAAGTGGCTCTCCATACACAGGTCGGGAGCGCCCTTGATCTGGCACTGCACCTCATGCGTATCCTCGTTGCTTGGGTCGCCAGAACGCAGGCTAAATTCGGCACCCTCCTCCAAATTGAGTACGAAGGAGAGCGCGAGCCGAGCGTTATTGGGCCACGCAATGCGCGGCAGGGAGGCGCCGTAGCCATAAAAGTCCCGATCGATGAGTAGGGGTAATCGTGTCGCCATGCTCATCGCTCCCACAGTTCGGTATAGCGTGCTTGCCAAGGAGCAAGGCGCTGATAGCGCAGCGCCAAATCGAGCAGTAGGTCTTCCGACTGCCAGGGGCCAATCAGCTGCAGCCCGATGGGCAGGCCCTCATGTGATGGCTCCACCGGTAGGTTGATGGCAGGGTTGCCTGCGGCATTCACCCAGCCAGTGAATACCGCATGCCCTCGCGGGCCAACGGGCTGGCCGTCGATGGTCGGCGGGTAGGCTTGGCTGGCAGGCCAAGAAAGGGCGGCGATGCTGGGCATCAGCACCATGTCAGTGTCGGTAAATAGCGTATCCACCTGACGGCGCAGGCGAGATACAACATCAAGAATGTGCCACAACCGGCTGGCCGGCAGGCGGGCTCCAGCGTTGGCCATCTCCCGATACTTAGGCGACGCATGCTCCAGCCAAGAGGCATGCGTCTCGGCGAGGTGTGCCAGTCCAATCTGCCCGACTTCACTCCAGATCTCGTTAAGCGCTGCTAACGCCAGTGGGAGGGCATCAAATACGACCTCTAGGCCCATCCGGGAGAAAGTGTCGGCTGCCTTCTCAACCTGTCGGCGTATTTGAGGGTCGACAGGGCAGTCCGGCAACGAGGAGACACACAGGATGCGTGATGCCGTGGTTCGCCGACCAGGGTACTCCATCCATGATTGTCGATCTTCCAGGCAGGCGCCTTTGAGAACCTTCAGCATGAGGGCGGCATCTTCGACACAGCGTGCCAGGGGAGCAGCAACCTCGAAGTCGAGCAGTATTTGAGGAAAGCCATCGGCTCTGGGGATCGTTCCAATGGAGGGCTTTAGCCCGACCAGCCCGCAATGAGCGGCAGGCCGCCTGATAGACCCCCCACCGTCGGTGCCAAGCGCCAGCGGCCCTATGCCCGCGGCGACAGCCGCCGCGGCCCCGCCGCTCGAACCGCCCGGCGTCAACGCAGGGGCCCAAGGGCTCCCTGTCACGCCATACACCGGGTTGTCGGTATAACCTTCCAGGGTGAATTCCGGTGCGTTCGTCTTGGCGAATAGCACCGCCCCGGCTTGACGTAGCCTAGCAACGGGTAATTCGTCGTGGTCAGGAATCCAGTTGCGTAGGGCGGCCGTGCCCCAGGTTGCGGGTACGCCTGCCAACAAAAGATTATCCTTGATGCTGATGGGCACTCCGTCCAGCGGGCTCAGGGGCCTTCCCTCGCTGTAACGCATGCTGCTGCGTTCGGCGGCTTCATGAGCATCGTCGGCTAGAGCGATGACCGCATTGAGCTGAGGGTTAACGGCCTCCAAGCGGTCGAGAACAGCAGCCAGGGCCTCCTTTGGTGACCACTGTTTTGCGCGAAACCCGCGACCAGTTCCGTTGCCGTGCATTGCCAGAGGGCGGTCATCGCATGATCTCCGGCAGCCACGTGACCATCGCCGGTACGGCGATAATTAAGCCTGCAAACAACAGCATCAGCACTACGTATGGGAAGGCCCCCTTCATGACGTCGCTGATACTTCCATTGTCGGGACGAATGCCATGCACGACGAACAGGTTCATGCCGACCGGTGGGGTAATCAGCCCCAATTCGCACATCAAGACGACAAAAATGCCGAACCAGATCGGGTCGATACCCAAAGCGAGCGCCATGGGGTAGGTAATCGGAATGGTGGCGACCTGCATGGACAGCACATCCATGAACATGCCCAGCACCAGATAGAACACCACAAGCGCCAGCAGGAACATCACGGGTGTCAGGCCTAGAGAGGTCACCCAACTGGACATGGTGCTGGCCACGCCCGTCAAGCTGATAGTGAGGTTAAGGATGAAGGCGGCAGTGATGATCAGCAAAATCATCCCTGTTACCCGGGCCGTTTGGATAAAACAGATGCGCAGGGTGGGCCACGTCAGCTTGCGCTTGAGCCCGGCAAAGATCAGGGCTGTCACCACACCGAGGGCGGCAGACTCGGTGGCGGTGGCGAGGCCACTGTAAATACTACCCATGACAATAAAAAACACCACCAAGGGGGGGATCAGGTCAACAGAGGCGCTGATCCGTTCGCGCCAGCTGTAGTTTGCTTCTTTGCTCTCATGGCGTGTGCGCATAAGGCTGGACACGCCAATGTAGGCCATGAATAGCAGGGTCAGTGTGATGCCTGGGATGATACCCGCCATGAACAGTTGGCCAATGGAGGTGTTGGTGAGTGAACCATAGACGATCAAGTTGACGCTCGGCGGGATCAATATCCCCAAAGCACCACCAGCAGCCAAAGAGCCCAGTGATTGATTGACGGGATAACGTCGTTCATTCAACGATGGCAACGCCACTGTGCCAACGGTCGCCGCAGTGGCCACCGAGGAGCCGGAGGTCGCGGCGAATAGTGCGCAAGTACCGATGTTGGAGTGCAGCAGCCCGCCTGGCAGCCGCCCAAGCCATATCGACAATGAGCGATACATGCCATCGGCAATGCCTGCCCGCAGCAGAATCTCGCCGAGCAGCACGAATAGTGGTATGGACGTTAGCAGGCTGTCATTCTGTACTCCCCAGACGACTGGAGAGATGGAGTTCATAAAGGGCAGGCCGTAGGCCATGATGCCACCCATAATCCCAATAGCGGCCATCGATACCGCAATCGGCAGGCCCAGCAGCATCATGGCGATCATTAGTGCAAAGGCAATGAAGATATAGTCCAAACTCATAGTGATGGATCCCGCTGCCGTTGCGATGCACTATCCAGCTCATCCTCCAGTTCCTGTTTGGCGCTCTTGGGCTGGTACTCCTCGTCAAGACGGGCAAGCTTACCGCTGATAAGCAGCCATAGACTTTTCACAGCCAAGCCAATAGCCGCCAGCATGAAAATGGCCTGTCCGATATACCAAATGCTCTGAGGGTAGATGAGGGGCGTTGCCCAGGAGGTCTGAGCAACACTGCGATAGGCCAATGTGTCTCCGATGACATTCCAGGCCAAGTAGCCCAACAGGCCAGCGAAGCTGGCCATCAGGACGTTTGATAAGCAGTTGAGCACTGCCCTGAACAAGCGTGGCAGTCGTTCGTGGATGATATCAATTCGAATGTGGTTGCGACCAAACAGCGCCAGGGTGAACGCCAGGGTGGCGCCCACCGCCAAGGCATAGCCGCCCAATTCATGGGAGCCCTGAAGGGAGAACCCGAAGAGCTTACGCAGTAGTACCTCCAGCGTTATCAGCACCGAGAGGGCGAGGAAAATGGCACCGAAGATAACGGCCAGCATGTTTTCGAGTCGCTCGATCATGAAAGGCTCCTTGTTGGATTACTCGAGACCGATGACCGGCCCAACATTGGCTTCCCAGTTTGCCGAGCAATCTGGATTCGCCTGATCACAGATATCAGCCCAGGTCGGCAGCGAAATATTCAGGAGGGCCTCACGCACTTGAGCAAGGTCAGCTTCCGTTGGCGCGACATTCACTAAATCGTATTCAGTGCCGGTCTCGCACGGCTGCTGGCCGCTGTTGCAGTGAAGCGCATCGTTATAGAGCGACTCTGAATACTCCCAGATCTCATCGTTAAGCTCGTTAAAAGCAGCTTGAAGGGTGGCTTGCTGATCACTATCCAGCTGGGTCCAGGCGTTGAGGGATATAGCGTAACCGTTCATGGCACTGCCCATGCCCAGGGTTAGCTGATGCGTAGTGACCTCTGGCCAGCCTGCCGAGTTGGCAGAGCTAGGGCCAGTGATGGCGCAGTCTACAGCGCCAAGCGACAGTGCTTGATGCACCTCTGGGAAGCTCATCGGCACGGCCGTGGCGCCCGCGGACTCAACGAATTTGGCGAGGTTTTGGTCGTAAACGCGCACCTTTAGCCCCTCGATATCAGAGAAGCTGGAAACGGGTGCGTCACAAAACAGAATTTGCGGGCCGAACGGCCAAGCTCCGAGAAGCTTAACGTTAAAGCTCTCCTGAAGTTGCTCGTCAAGCACCGGCAAGTAGGCCTCTGTGACAGAACGAGCCGTCGCGTAATCAGGGTTCAGGCCCACTAGATCAAGCCCCGTCAGCACCGGTGCATCCCGTGAATTAGGCGACATTCGCAGCGAAACGAGATCGAAAAGCCCCGCTTTCATAATGCGCAACTGCTCGGTATCTTTGATGCCAGTCGTGTCGACAGGCTGGTAATTGATGTCGATGGGTAACCCAGTGCGTTCAGCAAAGTTCTCAAAGAACGGCTGCTCTTTCTGGCTCTGTATCTTGCCGGTCGCGAGGGGTTGGCCCAGCACTTTCCACTGAAAAGTGTTTTCTTGAGCGACTGCCGAGCCGATGAGTGAGACTGACAGTAAGCCAGCGGCAAGGAGAGTGGGTAGTCGTTGCATCTTGTCGTTCTCCAGCAGAGGGGATGAGGTTGTCAGGCATTGCTTCAGATTGAGAACAATCATGAGAACAATAAAAGACTCGATGCATGATGTGTGCCAGCTAACAGGTAATTGCTGAGCATCATTGATTTTTGTTGGCTGTTAGGCGCTAATGCTTGAGAGTACGCCGGAGTTGGGCGAATCTTGCTGGTGCATAAAAATGTCAAAATGCACTATTAAGTGGCAAATAGTTCGTTCTGGCGCGCGTGTTGACGTTGTTCGACGTAAGGCTGTCGAGCGATTTAAAATAATTTTGTACACAATATTGGAAACTGATAAATGCAAAATATGGAGGCTGGAAAGCCCACCATCGAAAGCATCGCCGAGCGCATCAACAATGCTGTGATGGAGCATCGACTGGCCCCAGGCAGCAAGCTTTCCGAAACACGCATGGCCACTGCCTTCAATGTCAGCCGTACCAAAATTCGCCAAGTGCTTGCTGTTCTGGCCAAGAAGAGGCTGGTAGAGGTATATCCCAACCGTGGAGCCTTCATCGCTAGCCCGACCGTGCAGGAGGCACGCGAGCTCTTTGCCACTCGCCGGTTACTGGAGCCGGAGATTATTCGCAATGTGATTTCGCGGGCGCAAAAGGCTGATCTAAAGCGTCTGCATGAGCACCTGGATAAAGAGAAGACGGCGCGACAGCAGAAGAACCGTCGGGCCATTATCCGCCTTTCTGGTGATTTTCATCTGCTATTAGCGCGGATCGCGGGGAACCGATATATCGAGAACATGATGGGAGAGCTGTGCCCGTTGACCTGCTTGATTATCGCTATGTACGACCTGCCCCAAACCCCCGCTTGTCCTGAAGACGAGCATGACCAGATCGTTGCGGCCATTGAAAGGCGTGATGAAAAGGCTGCCATTGAGCTGATGCTGCATCACTTGGAGCATATTGAGAGCGCGCTCAACCTAACCAGTAACCACCGTGACGATGTGGATTGGGATCAAATCCTTGGTTGAATAATTCCAGTAACAAGGTTCAGCTTGGCATGGTTCGTGCTTGTTTTTGTTGACAGTATTGTTTTCATCATTGTCGACGAATTTGTCTCGCTTCGCTTCATGGCGAAACGGGTGTTAACCAGGAGCTAAGCCATAGCCATGTCTCAATCCAGCATTCGATTCGGCGTCCTTACGCCTTCATCCAATACCGCCTTAGAGCCGCTGACGTGCGCTATGCTCGCCGATATCGAACCGGTGAGTGCTCACTTTTCTCGCTTTCGCGTCACTCAAATTTCGCTTGAACCTGAAGCATTGGGTCAATTTGATGATCGCCCTATCCTCGCGGCTGCCAAGCTATTAGCCGATGCCAAGGTCGATGTGATCGGTTGGAGTGGCACTTCAGCCGGCTGGCTAGGTTTCGAGCATGATGTCGAACTCTGTCAGCGCATTGAGGAGGTGACCAATATCCCGGCGACGTCTTCAATTCTGGCGCTTAACGAACGCCTTAAAGAAGACAGCATTTCAAAGCTAGGTCTTGTATCGCCGTATGTTGCCAATGTTCAGTCACGTATTGTCGATAATTATCAAGGTATTGGGATTAGCTGCGTTGCGGAGAGCCATCTTAACATCAGCGATAACTTTGCTTTTGCCGAGGTAAGCCAGGCTTGCTTAACCGATCAGGTCGAGACCGTGGCTAAAGCTTCTCCTCAAGCCATTGTTACTTACTGCACCAACCTGAATGCTGCCCATCTGGTGACCGACTGGGAATCGAGGTTGGGGATTCCGGTACTGGATACGACGGCTACCGTCGTCTGGAAAATGCTGCGCATGACGGGGGTCGACCCGAGGGAAGTGCGTGGTTGGGGCAGTTTGTTCAGTAAGGAGGCTTGATATGGCGAACTTTGATTGCATCATTCGCAATGCTCGCTGTGCAACGGCGTCAGATGTGTTCGATGCCGATATCGGCATCGTCGACGGTATTATCACTGCTCTAGGCAAAAGGCTGAGTGGGGGTGAAAAAGAAATCGATGCTGGCGGACGATGGGTATTGCCTGGAGGTATCGATGGACACTGCCACTTTGACCAACCCACCGAAGATGGCACCGTCATGGCCGACGATTTCCTCTCCGGAACGCGTTCGGCAGCCTGTGGGGGCACGACAACGGTTATCCCCTTTGCCCTGCAGCGTAAGGGGCAAAGCCTGCGCGAGGCGGTGGAGGACTACCACCGCAGGGCAGAAGGCAAAGCTACGATTGATTATGCCTTCCATCTGATAGTGACCGACCCTACACCTCATGTGCTAGACGAGGAATTGCCAGCGCTCATTGCGGAGGGCTATACCTCTTTCAAAATCTACATGACCTATGACGATCTCAAGCTAGCTGATCGTCAAATTATCGATGTACTCGCGGTGGCGCGCGAGGAGGGCGCGCTAGTGATGGTTCATGCTGAAAATGCAGACTGCATTTCTTGGCTAACCGAACGACTTCTTCGGGCAGGAAAGACCGCGCCTCGTTATCACGCCGAGTCACGTCCCATGCTTGCCGAACGAGAGGCGACTCAGCGAGCTATTACATTCGCAGAGTTAGTCGATGTGCCAATTCTGATTGTCCACGTCTCAGGGCGAGAAGCTATTGAGCAGATACGGTGGGCGCAAGGGAACGGCTTACGCATCTATGGCGAAACCTGCCCTCAGTATCTCTTTCTTACCGCTGAGGATCTAGGCGGCGAGGATGACGTTGAAGGGGTTAAGTGTATTTGTAGTCCGCCCCCTCGAGATAAGGCTAATCAGAAGGTGGTTTGGGACGCATTAGAGTCAGGAACCTTCCATGTATTTTCTTCGGATCATGCCCCTTTCCGTTTTTCTGGTCATGATGGGAAGCTTGCCACGGATAGCGCGCCTAGCTTTGATAAGGTAGCCAACGGAATTCCAGGCGTTGAGACACGTCTCGGCTTACTCTTTTCGCATGGTGTTGAAAAAGGGCGCATTGATATCAACCAGTTCGTTGCCCTGACATCAACGAACGTGGCCAAGATGTATGGGCTTTATCCGCGAAAGGGGACCATTGCGATTGGGGCGGATGCTGACCTGATAATATGGGAAACCGGCGGCCAAAAGGTAATCAATAACAACGATCTTCATCATAATGTTGATTACACCCCCTACGAGGGCATTGAGATTAATGCGTGGCCGCTCATAACGATGAGCCGGGGACGCGTTGTATGGCGGGATGGCCAATACTTAGGTCAGCCTGATCTAGGTAAATTTCTGCCTTGTGCTCGACCAACAATGGCCACTCCGAAGCCCTTTTGGGAGGAGCGTTGATGGAAAGTTCTAACACTTTTCTTAGCAAGGCATTAGTCGACGCATGGCGTAGTGGCAAAGTATTGGGCGCTGCCGACGCAAAGCGCTTGGCTCCGGAAACGGATCAGGCGGCTTATCGTATACAGCATGAAGTCGGTGAGGCTTTAGGATGGTTTGCCAACGACAAACCAAAAGCTTGGAAAGTAGGTGGGACGCTACAACGACCCACTGCTTCACCTATAGCAGATCTGCACATGGTGAAGGATCCGTTCGCTATGGCCTATAGCGAACGCCATACTATGATCGGTATAGAGGTGGAGTTGGCTATACAGCTCGAGTCGCCCTTACCGCATGGGTCGACGTTGCGGGATGCATACAAAGCGGTAGGGTCGGTAATGGCTGCTATCGAAATTTGCGACGTTCGCGCCGAGTGTTGGCAGGAACTGCCAGATAGGTTCCTACTGGCTGACCATCAAATGAATCGTTGTTTGATACTGGGCGAGGCTGTTAAAAGCGGCTGGAACCCACATTATGCAAACAGCATCGTTAGTATTAAAAGCAATAAGCGTGATATTAAAGGTAAGGAACTACGTCATCCTCTAGCCGATCCGTTAAGTTTACTCCCTTGGTTGGCAAAACATGCCGCATCACAATATCCGCCGGGACTTCGGGCGGGTGACATTATCACGACAGGGACTTGGGCTGGCATTTTTGAGGCTCATCCTGGTGAAATAGTTAAGGCTAGCTTTAGCGATATTGGTGAGGTTTGCTTCTCATTAGAGCAGTAACCTGAGATCCTGAATTAAAGAGTTGTTAGTGCAATGAAATTTGAGTCTACGATGGCGGTTTTTGAGACCGCCATATACCGCTTCGCTAAAATCTATCCCCTTCCGCGGATAATTGGAATCAGGAACAAAGATCTTACCCAGCAACAGTAGACACTAGTGTAAGCGATCATTCGGGCTTCAAACCTCTGGGCTGATTATTCCAAGGGCACTTGGAAGCTGGTGGGTAGTTAAAATTGGAAGCAAATAAGAAATCCCGTATAGACTCGTGGAAGCCAAGAGGCGGGAGTTGAGTTTAAGATCCAGTTAACCCGCAATTCTGCTGTCACTAAGAAAGCACTTCACTCATTAGCTAATTTCGGCGGAAATAAAGTGGCTATAGTGAGGAGAATGCCAATGTGGTGAGCAAGGCAGTCAACGCGCCCTCACCTCAGTTCACTCGTTCCCTAGGAACCTGACGCAGATGGCTAGCCGTTTGGCCACTAGGCAGGGCGGCAATCATATCAGCCGCTTCTAGCAGTTTCGGTAGGTCAATACCGGTAGTGACTCCACCGCCCTGTAGGGCATATAACAGATCCTCAGTGGCGGTGTTACCCGTGGCGCCCGGCGCGAATGGGCATCCACCAAGTCCTGCGCAAGCGGTGTCGACTGCTGTGGCGCCATGACTTATGGCGAAAAGGGCATTCGCTACCCCCATGCCAAACGTATTATGGCCGTGGAAGGCCCAGTCCACTCCTGCGCTGGCATGCCGTTCGCGCAATTGCGTGAAATAGTCGGCTACCTGGTAGGGTGTGGCTCGTCCGGTCGTGTCACAAAGCGCTACCTCTAGGGGCAAGGCCGCAATAAGCTCAAGTGCGCTGCTGAGAATACGATCAACTTGTTGCCAGCTAATGGTGCCTTCGAAGGGACAGTCGAAGCTGGTGCCAAGGTCAAGGCGCAGTCGGCTACCCTCGGCGCGGCGCATACGCTCAATCACCTGGTATAGTTCTTGAAGTGACTCGGCGGTGCTGCGACGCACATTACTTTGGTTGTGGGATTCCGATACCGATACGACATAGACGATTTCGCGAATGCCGTGCTCCAACGCTAGTTCTGCACCCTTGAGGTTGGGCACTAGGGCAGAAAAACGTACACCTGGCCGGTCAGCAAACGCCTTTACTAACTTGCCGGTATCGGCCATTTGGGGAATGGCCTTGGGGCTTACGAAAGAGCCAATCTCCAAGCGAGTGACGCCTGCATCTAGTATTGCCTGGATACAGCGCTGCTTATCGGCAGTGGGCAGTATGTCGCGTATCGATTGAAAACCGTCTCGTGGTGCAACCTCGACAAGCTCAATACTGGATGGCGGCGATAGGGGCGTCATTATCTGTTCTCCGCTGGTTGCTCCAAGGAGTGACGAAAGCGCTGAGCGGCACAGGCAGCGTCAATGAGGAACTGTAACCCCAGGGCGGCGAAGCCGATGGGTAGCAGTGCATAGGGGTAAACCATTGGCGTTCCCAGCGAGCTTGAGACACGCTCGCTGTACTCAAACGCCTGCATCGTCATGATGCCGCCACGCCATACGAGAATTATGCAAAACAGCATGCCCAACAGGCCCGTCGTCAGGTCGATGAAGGCGCGGATACGCGTTGGCAGCTTATCTTTAAAGAAGGTAATACGGATATGGGCGTCGTGACGCTGTGCTTCGGCGGCGCCAATCACCGCTAGGTAAACCAGGAGAAAGGAGTTGATCTCCAGGCTCCAGCTAGTGGGGGCCGCGAAGACATATCGCATGGTGGCGTCATAGCAGATAGACACCATCATGAAGACCAACACTGCCATGGATGTCCAGCGTAGAACGGCCAATAGGCCGTCCCAGCTACGCATTGCCATTGTTGTCATTTCACTCTCCCTTAAGCGTTGCCAAGGGCCAGCGCGATGGCGCGATCGCCGACCTCCTCACCGACTTCTTCCTTCCAGTGATCCCAGACGTCCTGGACGCCGGCATTGAAGGCTTCAAGGTCTTCATCGGAAGGCTCGATAATCTCCACCCCTGCCTCCTCAATCTGGGGCCAGTACTCGTTGGGGTAAATGTCGTTGTTGCAGTGCTCAATGAAGTTCTCGTCGTACCAGTCAGCTGCCTGCTGTAGTACGGCGCGCGCCTCGTCGTCAAGGTTGTCCCAGGTGTCCCGCAGCATGAAGGGAGCAACCGAGAAACCGGTGATCGGCAGCTTGTAACAGACCTGCAACTGCTCCTGGAGGCTGCGGCCGATCACCGTTGAGATATTGAATACCCCGGCGTCGACGGTTCCTCGTTGCAGTGCCATATAGGTCTCTGAGGAGGGAATACGGGTCGCCCCCACGCTGTAAGGCTCAAAGGCCTTGGTGGCCTCAAAACCGACGATGCGAATCTTCTTCCCGCGTACATCCTCAAGGCGGCGGATGGGGCTAGCCTCGGTGCTCCACAGATACTCCGGTTCAAGGATTCCGCCACCGGAGGTGAGCATGTAGAGGTTGTCCTCTGCCAATACCTCGTTGATCAGCTCCATCAGCGGGCTTCCCTGGCGCAGGCGCTCCGGGTGGCGATAGAGCTCGCCCACTACCCCAGGCAAACCGGTGACGCCCAGTATCGGGATAGAGCGGGTGACGTAGGAGAAGGTATGGAACATGAAGTCGATGCTGCGCGCTCGCAGCGCTGGCAGCTGTTCGTCTACTTTGAGCAGTTGGCCAGAGTCGTAAAACTCCACCGAGAGGGTATCGCCTCCCTGCTCTGTGAGCATCTCCACGAAGCGATTGGAGCCATAGGTCAATGCTTTGTAGGAGTCGGGCAGGTAGGTGACGCCCGTCAGCGTGGTGGCGGCGTAGCTGCGGGGGGCCAGCAGGCTCTGGGTGCCAAACAGCGTGGCACCGGCGGTGGCGAAGGTGCCGTACTTCAGCACTTGGCGGCGAGACAGTGTCATGGTGAATCTCCTGATTGTTGTTGTAAGAGGCTGTTGTATGAGTCTGAGTAAAGGTTTGTTGTGATGCACCTCTGTAACGTTGCACTTCACTGACGTTGAAACACCGGGGCTACATCAGCCCCGGCAACCACAGGCTGAGGCCGGGGAAGAATACAAACAGCATCAGCACGAGGAACTGAACGGCGACAAATGGCAGTGCGCTTTTGATGATTTCTTCCACTGAGAGCTCGGGGCAGACCCCACGCAGCGCGTAGAGGTTAAGCCCCACTGGGGGAGTGACCACGGCAATCTCAAGGTTGAGCACCATCACGATACCGAACCACAGTGGGTCGTAGCCCAGGGCGGTGACCAGAGGCAGCAGTACTGGGGTGGTCACCACGATCAGCGACACGGCATCGACGATCATGCCCAGCAGAATCAACAGCAGCATCACCGCCACCAGAATCGCCCAAGCGGGCAGACCGGTGGCGGTGAGTGCCTCGGTGAGGAGCTGCGGTACTCGCACCATGTTGAGATAGTCGCCGAAGATCTTGGCACAGCCGATAATGAGTAGGATGGCACCGCTGACGCGCGCAGTTGTCGCCAGTATCTCCAGAAACTTACTCCAGCTGAGACTGCGAAATATCAGGGTGGCGATCAAAAAGGCACCACCTGCGCCAATGCCCGCGGCTTCACTGGGCGTGGCGAGGCCCGAGTAGATCGAGCCCAGCACGGCCACCACCAACAGCGCAGCGTGCCAGATGTTAGCCAGGCTCGCCCAGCGCTCTTTCCAGGTAAAACGCTCCTTACTGGCGGGCGCCTCTTCAGGGTTCAGCAGCACTCGAATGTAGATGAACAGTGATAATGCTAACGCGAGCACAATGCCGGGCACGATGCCGCCGATAAATAGATCCGCCACCGAGACGCTAGAGACGGCACCATAGATAATAAAGGGCACACTGGGTGGAATCAGCATGGCCAGTGCACCAGCACTAACGACAGCACCGGCGGCCAACGATCGGCTATAACCGCGCTGGAGCATCTGTGGTACGGCAATCGAACCCACTGCCGCAACGCCCGCTAGGCTCACCCCTGATACGGCGCCGAACATTGCCGAAGCCCCCACCGAAGAGATCGCTAGACTCCCCCGCAGCCAGTTGAGCCAGCGCACGGCGGCAGTGAAAAGACTCGACCCCACCGGTGTAGCCCCCAGAAAATTACCCATCAGAATAAAGAGTGGCAGGGCAATCAGCTCAAAGGCATTAAGCTGTCCAAATAGTGACGTGGGGGCGAAAAAAAACGCCATTGAGCCGCGCGCCATATAGAGGCCGACCAACCCGGATAAGCCCAGGGCTAGGAAAATAGGGAAGCCGATGACAATCAGCCCGACTAAAATGGCAAGAACGATAATGGGATCCATGATGCTCTCCCCCTCAGATCACGTTGTCGGCGCGAAGAGCGTCGAGAGTATCGGCTGAGAGCGCCAGCCAGTCGGCGAGGATTGTATGGGTATGCTCGCCCAGGGCAGGGCCGACGCTACGTACTTTACCTGGGGTGCTGGAGAGTCGTGGGAAAACATTTTGCATCGGCAGTGGGCGGCCCTGGCGATCAGGCACCGCTACGATCGACTCACGCGCCTGGAAGTGTGGATCGTCAAGCATATCGGGGGCTCGGTAGACTAACCCTGCGGGCACCCCCGCCTCGGCGAGGATATCCACGATATGAGAAGCGTCGTGCTGCTGGGTCCAGGCCGCAACAAGGTCGTCGATAGCCTGCTGGTTCTCCCCCCGTGCACGATGGGTCGCGTAGTCAGGATGGTCGGCCAGGCGAGGTTGCCCCATGGCCTCACAGAGGCGGCGGAAGACGGTGTCCTGATTGGCGCCGATAATAACGTCGCGCCCGTCACGGGCTGGGTAAGCATTTGAGGGGGCAATTTTGGGTAAGAAGCTACCGCTGCGCTCGCGGATTTTTCCCGCCCGGGCATACTCAGGAATTAAGTTCTCCATCATGGCCAGGACAGACTCAAATATCGAGCTATCGACCACTTGCCCTTGTCCGCTTCGCTCGCGCTGATGAAGGGCCATCATGGTGCCTAGCGCAGCGTGCAAGCCCGCCAGCGTGTCGCCAATTGAGATGCCAACACGCACTGGAGGGCGATCAGGGTAGCCGCTTAAATAGCGTAGCCCACCCATGGCTTCGCATACTGAAGCGAACCCCGCCCGGGTTGCGTAAGGGCCATCTTGGCCAAAGCCCGTGACCCGAACCATGACCAGCTTTGGGTTGTGGCGCGAGAGTTCGTCGTAGCTTAGTCCCCAGCGCTCCATGGTGCCGGGGCGAAAGTTTTCGATGATGACATCAGCATGCGTCGCTAATTGACGCAACACGTCTTGCCCGCGCTGCTGACGAAGATCGAGGGTCAGCGATTGTTTGTTGCGGCCAATCACGTTCCACCACAATGGGTCGCCACTCTCCTGGTCGGCTTCTCCCCACTGCCGCATAGCATCCCCCTTACCAGGAGGCTCGACTTTCACTACCTCAGCACCAAAATCTGCAAGCACTTGGCCGCAATAGGGCCCTGCGATGAGTTGTCCTAGCTCAAGAACCTTAATGTTCTCAAGGGGGAGCGGGGAGGGCGTGTCTTGTTGTCTCATTGTTATTCTTAGACCTCTGTATAATCAACCAATGTCTCTTTAACCGGAGGGGGGATTGGTGTGCGGGACGTGTAACGCCTGCGCAGCCAGCAAATGGGCGCGCATTACATTCTCAGCCCATTCGGGACTGCCAGCAGTGATTGCCTCCAGAATCTCGCGGTGGTGACGCATGCTGCGGCGAAGGTTGGCAAGGTCATAGTTGCCGAAGTTGCGATGGATGACCGATGTGCGAACAACATTTTCGAGCAAGTTTGCTAATCGTTGGTTGTTGCTAGCGAGAATCAGCGTTCGGTGAAATTCGTGATTAAGTGACGCAATGCCGTTGCGGGATTCAGCGTTTGTGTCGACCTGTTCGGTGAGCGCTTCCATTTGAGTCGCTAGGGTTTCTAAAGACGTAAAGCATGACTTGCTTATCTGTGTGGAGGCTAAGCGAACCGCTAAGGGCTCTAGTACCAAACGTAATTCGAATACTTCGCGAGCATCTTTCGCCGTCCAAGCCACCACGCGTGAGCCACGATGGGGAATGGCTTCGAGCCAACCTTCCGACACCAACTCCCGCAGCGCCTCACGCACGGGTGTACGGCTGACGTTAAGCTCACTGGCTACACTCGTTTCGCGAAGGTACTCATTTGCCTGGTAATGGCCATTTAGAATCCGCCGCTTGATCACATCGTGAACCCTAGCCGTGGCGGTCTGAACTACTTTTGAGGCGTTTGCGGGTATAGCGTCCATCGTTTCGCGCCCAAAGTTGCATACAATTTCAAGATAGATCACAATTTTAGGGGTTAAGAACTAGACTTTAGTCTTTTTTGTATGCAATCTTCGCTGGGCAGTTCGGCTCCCAGTGGCTGAGACAGTTGTTGAAATAGTTGTTAAAATAGCGGCTGAAACCAGCCTCCGAAACGAGAGTTGCCGGTTCAACTTCTGCCGGGCGAGCCAAATTGCAAAAAAGGGCCTGCGATTTCTCGCAAGCCCTTTTTGGGGTGTGACCAAATGGCACGCCCCCTACCCAGTAATCAAACTTGAGCTTTTCTTTTCTCAATGACTATATTAAAGCTATAATACGCAAGATATACGTTTAAGGGTTATCTTAAATAAAATTTAAAATATAGGAATTTAGACTATGGCGTCGGTACTGAGTGATTATCTCAAAAAAGAGCAGATGTTAAAGCAGCTACAAGAAGAGCTGCAAGCACTGGAAAATAACAGTGAGCTAAAAAAAGAGCTTGAATTCAAAGAAAGACTGCAAGCGCTCATGACGGAGCACGGAAAATTAGCGCGCGACGTATGTGAAATGCTTGACCCAACTTACCGCTCCAAACCAGCAAAAACTGGCAAGGTAAGCACAAGCAGCACGGATGGTCGTAAAAAGCGCCCCTTGAAGGTATACAAGAACCCACACACGGGCGAAGTGGTGGAAACCCGTGGCGGGAATCATAAAGTCATTCAAGAGTGGAAAGCAGAATTTGGTAATGAAGAAGTGGTCAGTTGGGTTGTGAAAGAAATCGCGTAATAAACCTGATGTTTACTTCGGGGGTTGCCAGCCTGGCAAAATAACCTCTTAAAACGCTCACTGAGCCTGCTCAGTGAGCGAAAATTTATCTAAGCGCTGTGTTCCCTCGTTTTATTAAGCTGAATCTAATTTCTCGATAGATCTCCCCTGAGGATAGGTATTTCTATTCGGCTAAGGCCACCCAATCTCCACGCCTCGACTGGATTGCTACTCTCTGGCACCTTAAATGACCCCCAAACCACTCGATAAGTGGTTGTGTACACAGCCCCATTCCCTATAACAATCTTCGCATCAATGTGAAATCGACGCTTTTGCTCTTGCATTAATGCATCGTCAAATTCTGATGTCGTTTCAATCTCCGCTATACCGTTATCCCTGCATGCTTCATGGAAGGCAGCGAATTCTTCCTCATAATATAAATCGGGTTCAATTTTCCGCTGGTGCATTGAAAGATGCCTCTCTTATCACCATCGCAGATCGCTTGAACAGCTGCTTCGACCATACCGGTGGCTGTCTCGCTATACACTTCATCCGCCCAGGCAGAAGAGGATCGCAGCAAAGAAAGTGCCGTAGCGGTCGAAAGAGAGATTAAATAGGTTTTTTACCATTGCCTTTCCCTTTATTATTTAGCCCCGCTCTGCAAGCAACAGAGCATAAGGCAGGGCTTGTGATGACCGTATAGGCGTTAGGGGTGCTTCCCTACTGGTTGCTAGCGTGCTTCTACAGCAATTTGTAAGGTTGCAGTTTTTGACTCCAAACTACATCAGCAAATAACCAAGATACCCAAATCCGTGCTGGGGGAAGGCGGCTTCTTCTAATATTATGGATAGTGGGCTGGCTCGCAAATTTAACTTTACTAATGCAAGGTGCGCCGTTGGCGGGGGCTACTGTGATGATATTAATGCAAAGCTCGCCATGTCTCGTAATCTGCTGCCTACCCTTCAATAGTATGAAGCCGTGATGGCTTTTCGTGAGTTCATGCAGCTTAGTGTGGCCCTGAATTCACATTAATTCAGTTTTATTTCTATTATCTTCTTATGCCTAGATTATCGAGCCTCTAACTTAAACAATGCTCTAGGACTTGTATCAAGAATGTGCTGGCGATCATCAGCATCGCTAATCCAGTCACTGAGCCATCCGTAAGTATCGCGGTAAGTATGCTTATCCTCATGGCGCGTCCACGGCCAGTCACTGCCCCACACCAGCCGGTCACGCCCAAGGTGATCCAACAAAGCCTGAACATGGGGTTTGAGGTTAATTACGGGGGAGCGATAGGGAGCTGATAGCTTTACCCACGTGCGTCCTGCCTGTCCGGCCTCAAGCAGCAGGCGGCACCCTGGGTCTTGCAGCGGGGCGGCATCGACAGGGAGTCCGATATGATCGATGACCAACTTCACGCCATGCTCATGCAGCGCTGGAAAAATTTCAGGCAGCCGGTTTCCTTCCAGGTGTAACTCAAGATGCCAGTCCATGGCTTTGAGATGATCCAGAAAGTCTATCCATTGAGGATCACTGAGGTTTGGCAATGCACTTCGCCCCTCAATAAGGTTCCACCGCACGCCCACAATGCCTGCAGCATCAAGAGCGGCTATTTCCTCAAGCGTTGTCTCCTTGGCGAGCTGAACGACTCCGCGGTAGGAGTGATCAAGCTTGGCAAGCATTTCAAGCAGTTGCCGGTTGTCATTGCCTAGGAAGCTTGGTTGCACCAATACGCCACCGCTTAACCGGCAACTTTCGAGGTTTTTTTGCCAATCCAAGAGCGGGGCAGGTCGTGAGGGGCTGTAGTTAGATCCTTTGACGTTCTTAACAGGCCCGTAAGCATGAGCATGACAATCAAAACCTAATTTCACTTTTGGCCCCTCATAACGTTATATCTGGAGATTTCACATCAGCTAACTTGTTATACATAAGTCTAGTTCTCTAGAGAACTGGTTGACTAGAAGTATACACGGGTCTTCAATGACCTCAAGAAATCAAAGTTAACCACTGGGTGGCCCTATGCAAGCCAAGTTCTCTGCGAATACGGACGGAAGATTACCCCTGTATGCCAAACTCCGTGACCAATTAGGGTCAAGGATCGCCAATGGTGAGTGGAAACCAGGCGATATGATCCCCTCGGAGAACCGTTTAGCCGAAGAGTATGGCGTTGCTTTGGCAACCATGCGAATGGCGTTGAAGCAGTTAGTCGATGAAGGGCTGTTAGATCGTCGGCGTGGCACCGGCACCTTCGTTAAGCAACCTGCTTTCCGAGCCGATCTGTTTCGCTTCTTCCATGTACATGACGTGGACGATCCAGATGTACCCGTCATTCCAGAAAGCCGAATTCTTAGCTGCCATGAAGTGCCGCTTCCCGCTGAGGTACAGAAAGCCTTTGGTGAGGACTCAGTCAGCCATTGCATAAAACTGGAACGTGTTCGCCTTTGGTCAGGTGACCCACTGCTGTTTGAAGAAATTTATCTACGCCTACCCGATTTCAATGGGCTCTTGTCGCTAAACCCAAAAGCGATGGGCCCTTTGTTGTATCCCGTATTTCTGGAGGAATTCGGGATTTTGATCTCGTCAGCAACCGACGAGCTGTCGTTCGGCGCTGCCACTGAGGCCAGTGCAAACCATCTAGAACTAGCCACTGGGGCACCGGTCGCCGCCATCCAGCGCATTGCCCGCAACCCCGCCGGAAGAGTCATCGAGTTTCGCCGGGTACACGGACGCCCCGAGCGATTCCGCTACCGTGTCACGCTCGGTGATCAACCCGCATGAGATTGCATTTGATGCACGCCTTGCCACCCTGCATTTCCAGAAAAGGTAACTAACAATGAAAACATTCCAGCTTACGTCTGCTGTCGCACTATCAGCGTTGACCGCTATGCCTGTCATGGCTGACGACTACCCGAATCGTCCCATCGAAATCATCGTACCGGCACCCGCTGGTGGCGGCACTGACAACGTTGCCCGCATGCTCAATCAGTACCTGCAGGAGGCGTTAGGAGAGTCATTGGCCGTGCTAAATGTCGCCGGAGGAGGTTGTGCCATTGGAGTCAACCAGATTGCCCGTGCTAGGCCCGATGGCTACACGCTGCTTTCCACCTGGAATAGTCCTATTACCACTGTGCCGCATATGCAGCGTGTTCAGTACTCCTACGAGACATTGACCCCCATCACCAGCACTTCGCAGAGCGCCTACACCATGTGTGTAGCCCCCGACTTTCCCGCTGAAACAGGCGAGGAATTCCTTGCCGAGCTACAGAGTCACCCCGGTCAATATACCTACGGCAATGATGGAGTCGGTGGAACCATGCGCTTGGCAGCAGAGCGTATCTTCGAAGCCTATGACATTGAGGCCCGCCCTATTCCATTTGGCGGCGCTGGCGAGACCCTCCAAAACTTCCTGGGTGGGCATGTGGATATCTACGGTGGCTCCATCACACCCGTGCTTCCCTATGTGGAGGATGGCAAGGCGAAGTGTCTACTTGTCACTTCAGCCGACGATAACGAGGCCCTTCCTCAGGCATCAGGCTTAGCAGCACTCGGCCATCCTGAACTGGAAACTGTGCTATGGCGCATGATGCTGGCACCGGAGGGCATGGATGAGCAGCGCGTTAATGTCATCGCCGATGCCGTCGCTAGAGCCGTCGAACATCCTGAGTTCCAAACGTTCCTGGCATCTCAAGGCGAGACGCTTAATCTCGTACGCGGTGAAGAGCTCCGTGAGCGTTTGCATCAGGAAACCGAAGCGATTGGTGAGACACTCGAAAAACTTGGGCTTAAGAAAAACTAATTCATCGCGTACTGGACGGTAATTTGCTCATGAACTTCAGAGATATTATCTCTGGCATCGCCTTCCTCATCTTTGGCTGCACGGTGGTCTGGGTGGGGAGTGGCTTTGATGCTGGTGCAGCTTATGTGCCTATGGGGGTTGGTATTCTGATGTGTCTGTTCTCACTTCCTCTGATGCTTAAAGGCGCTGTGCAGGCATTAGGAGCAGGGGAGACGAGCACTGCGGAATCACCTCTAATCGACCATCCTGGACGGTTTATGGCAACCGTTGCCTGTTGCCTGATCTATTACCTGGCTATGCCAACCGTGGGTTTTTACTCCACTAGCACCCTGTTCATCGTACTCCTGGCCCTGGTGCTGGGTGAGAGGCGCCCTATTGTGGTTCTAGGGATTACGGTGGGCTTCATCGCCCTCTTATACGGGTTATTTGCGCTGGTGCTGAAACGACCCTTGCCCGTCGAATTTTTCCTGGTTTCCTAAATAGGGTGGCACGCTATGTTTGATTCCTTATTCAACGCCTTGCCCGTGGCCCTGCAGTTTGGTTCCTTGGTCAGTCTTTTCGTCGGTACGCTGGTGGGGATTTTGATCGGTGCGCTACCTGGCCTCAATCCGGTCATGGCCATTGCGCTTATGCTGCCACTGACTTATGGGTTTGATCCTGTGATTGCGCTAGGGTTGGTGGCCGGTATCTACAATGGCTCGATGTACGGTGGCGCCATTCCGGCCATCTTATTAAAAATTCCCGGCACGCCAGCGGCCATTGCAACCACCTTCGACGGTTACCCGATGACCCGCAATGGGCAGGGCGGGCTGGCGCTCAAGACGGCGTGCTGGTCGTCAGCCGTTGGTGGCATTATCAGCGCCATCGCGTTGATGACGTTAGCGCCGTTGTTGGCTCAGGTCACGCTGGCTTTTGGGCCTACGGAGTACTTCTGGGTCGCCGTTTTCGGCCTTGTCAGCATCGCCGTATTGGTCGGCAGCGATATCAGCAAAGGCATGCTCAGCGCCCTACTGGGCGTCATCATCGGTCTGGTCGGCGTTGACACTATCAGTGGTGCGGAGCGCTATACGTTCGATTCGCTTTATTTAAGTGGGGGCTTCGACCTGATTATCGTGCTCATCGGCCTTTACGCAATCCCGCCAGTGCTGGAAATGGCCGAAAAGCGCAACGCGACCTACTACGATGCGGGAAGCTTCAAAGTCGATGCGAGTGGAAATGCACTGACATTGATACGTCAGCACTGGCGCACTTGGACACGCTCATCGCTGATAGGTGTGAGTGTGGGCATTTTGCCAGGTGCGGGTGGCAATCTGGCGGCCTTGCTGAGTTATAACGAAGCGAAGCGCAAATCCGCTAACCCCGACTCTTTCGGTCAGGGGAATCCCGTGGGGGTTGCCGCGGCTGAATCAGGTAACAGTGCCGATAATGCTTCTGCAATGATTCCATCTCTAACACTAGGGATTCCTGGCAACCTGGTCGCCGCCTTAGTGCTTGGTGCGCTGATGATTCATGGCCTTCAGCCTGGCCCGCAACTGTTTACGAAGTCGCCTGATGTGGTCTTCGGTTTCATGTGGCAGATGCTAATAACGGCGATGCTACTGCTGTTACTGGGCGGCATGGTGGCTACCCGCCTGTTTGCTCAGGTCTTGCGCATGCCGACCGCCCTGTTGGTTCCCACCACCTTGGTGCTAATGGCGGTGGGGGGTGTATACCGTCAAAGGGAACATGATGGATCTATATGTCATGTTAGCTTTTGGCTTGATCGGCTATCTACTCCATCGACTCGCCTTCCCGCTTGCGCCAGTAGTGCTGGGGGTGCTGCTAGGGCCAATGGCGGAGCAGAACTTACGCTTGGCAATGCTGCTCTCCCAAGATGACGTGGGTTCCCTCTTTACTCGTCCTATCTCGCAAGGGATTATCGCGCTACTGCTGTTGGTCGTATTTTCACAGGTTTGGAAAACGCTACGCAAAGGCCGTCAGCGTTAACTGCGTTACGAAGAGACTCCACAGATTTATTGTCGAACTTTGTGTGCGGCAGTCAGGCAAACATTCATAGCTGACTGCCGGTATCGGTCATAACCACTAACGACTGCGCCTTTTGATCTGATACATATGACTGTCGGCACGGCTTAGCAGGGTATCGGCGTCTTCCCCGTCGGCGGGGTAGCAGGCCACGCCGATGCTGCAGGATGGCATTCTGACCTCGCCGAATTCAGCGCCTAGTGGCTCGTTCATGACAGCGAGTATCTGCTCTATCTTTTCCTCAACGGCAGTCGTCGACTGGATGTCCGTTAACAGCACCGTGAATTCATCACCGCCCATGCGGGCCACCGTGTCCGTCTCACGTACACAGCGTTCCAATCGTCTGGCTACCGTGCAGAGGATTCTATCTCCCACGGCGTGCCCGTGGACATCATTGATGACTTTGAAGTCATTGATGTCCAGAAACAGCAGCGCCAGACTGCTCTGATAGCGATGGGCCGTGCTCAGGCCCAAGGTAAGGCGGTCATAGAAGAGCGCTCTGTTGGTCAACTTTGTCAGTGGATCATGGTGGGCGAGGTAGCGTAACTCTTCCTCGGCCTGCATAAGCGCTGTGACGTTGCGCGCGACACCGACCCGCACTTCCTCTGCTTCGTACCAGCGGGCAGACCACAGGATATGCACGATACCGCCGTCTTTGCGGATATAGCGGTTGCGGTAATCAATATGGGGCTTACCGCTCATCACACGAACAATGGAGTCCCGCGTTGCGGCTAAATCGTCAGGGTGCATGTAGTTCGTGATTAGAGTGCCGATCAACTCTTGAGGAAGGTAACCGAGCAGCGACTCACAGGCATCACTCACGAAGACGATTTGGTTGTCTTTATCGACCACGAAGACGGTGTCCAGCATCAGGTGAATCAGTTTGGGGTAAAGGGCTTGCAGGTCGACGGCCATAGGCTGGATTCATCCGGTTTACATTCCTCGACTATAGAGCAAACGCTAATGTGACGATAAAAAATTCTATAAACGTTGTAATGAAGCGCGGCCATACTGACTGCGCAATCGGTGGTGCCTTTGCCCCAAAACGATAAGGCGCATCATTCAAATTTAATTTTACTGACATCGCCCCGTCATTTAATACCCGCAACCTGCTTAATGTTGGATCGTCTTCCTCCTTACGAAACAATGTCGAAAGAACGATCGAACGGCTTCAGCTTGGGCGCCATAGGCGCATCATTCGAACGACATCTCTCTGGATTAAGGAGCAGTAAAATGGCCAATACTCCCTCAGTAGACAATGCGGGTGGCGGTGCTGATTCTGCAATCGCCGATATGAAAGCAGTATTCGATCAGGCGATCGAAAAGTCCGCTGAAATCACCAAAGTCACGACAGAGAAGAAAACCGAGCTCGACGCTACCAAGCAGCGTCCGCAAAACTGATGCTCGGAAGCCTCGGGCAGCGCCTGCTGCCCGCGGCTTTTTTTGTCGTACTTCGCCCATGCAGTTCTGGGCAATAGAGATTTCGGAACCTCTCCCAATGAGTGGCTCGATGTGGAGGCATTCAGCGGAGGGAATCACCCAAGCTTCGTACGACACGGCGAGTTAAGTGTATGACTTTCTTCACCTCAGCTTCAGCGTCGGCACGCGAAGCCGTTACGACGCTCAAGGTTATCGCAGGCTTGCATCGCGGTGCCTTCATCACACTCACTGAGCCGATTTGTTGTATCGGTAGCGATGATTCTGTCGATGTCATGCTCGGCGACCCGCATATCGCACCACAACATATCGTACTGAGATTCTATGGCCGTTATGTTGCTATCGAGGCGCTGGGTAGCGACATTACCATCAATGATCGTTGTGTTAGCCAGGGCACCGGCTTGCGCTGTGAATTGCCGGCGGAGCTCCGTTTCAACGATGTGGCGCTCGAGCTTTCACGCCCCCCAGCGCCTGCCATATTCCCAGGGCTGCCCACCGTTCCAGTGCGTTGGCGTAAGTGGCTCAACCGCAGTGCTACGCTCGCCGCACTGGTCGTAACGCTGGGAGTACTGGCTTTCTATGAGTTTATCGATGTCAATCAAGCCGACGCCAACATTGGCTATCACCCCGTCACGGCAACGCTCGATGAGCAGCCCCTGATGAGCACTGCTCAGAGTACTCCCCCAGTGATGGATGAGGTTCGCCCGAGCCCGGTTCAAGCACTGCGTGAGCGCCTGGCGGAAGCCGGGCTTGCATCGCTGGAGGTTGCCGACAGTGGCGACTATATCAGCGTCTCCGGTCACTACGATCCCGACCAGGCGGGCGCTTGGAACGCCACCCAGCGTTGGTTCGACCAGCATTACGGCAGCCGCAACGTGCTGCTTAATGAAGCTCAACTGAGTGAGGTGCCGGTTCGCCCCGACCTGCAGTTGCAGGCCGTATGGTTGGGCAAGAACCCGTACGTAATCGACGCTCGTGGACAGCGTCTCTATCCCGGTGCGGCGCTGTCGTCTGGTTGGGTTATTTCAGCGATCGAAACGGATCGAGTGCTGTTGAGCCGTGGCGATGACCAGTTTGCCCTGACCCTATAATCCGGCGTATATCGCGATGAAGATCACTGATCGACTTGTTCCACGGGATCGTTATCACGTTACTGGCATCGACCCCGTCAAGCCTGGCGTCGTCGAGCAGCCGCCGCAGCAGGACGATACGTTCACGAGGGCTGTCAGCGAAGCCCGGCAGCGTGGCTCAAACCGCCCGGCGTGGGCTGAGCGTCTCGAAGCGCTCGCGCGCCCGGAGGCCAGTGATCCCGCCAGCTACGCCAACCTTCGCAGCATTGAGCTGCTCCAACACGTAGCCGACAACGTTCTACCTTCGCTGGATGCCGATGATGAGATCATGGCGTTGGCGGAGGAGGTGATCGGTGAAGAGCTTGATTGGCGGCAAGCATGGGAAGGCCGGATGAGTGAAGCAATCGCGCTGCCGCTGGACAACATTACCGACCAGGAGAGCGTGCCATGAGCGATACCGCTGATCGCGATGCCGTCGACCTATTGCATTTGATGGGGCACCTCTATCTCAAGAGTGGTCAGGTACAGCGCGGATTGGTGTTGCTGCTAATCGCGACACGTATGGCGCCGAATCACACCGGCGTACTGCAGGCGCTGTGTCAGGGGTTCCTTGCCAACGGCAACGGCCAGCGTGCGCTCAATGTGGTCGACCGGCTAGTGGCCGCGGGTGTAGAAGATGACGCCCTGCAACTCTTGCGTAGCCGCGCCCACTGGGTCAACGGCGAGCGTGATACTGCTCGTCGCCTATGGCGGGCGTATCTTGAGCAGCGGCGTCACTCGGAATCCCGGCAGGGAGAGCCCGTTACATGAACAAGCTCCTCGGCCGTCTCAATACTCTGGCTCGCCAGGCGTCCCAGCGCAGTGACGTGATCATTGCCGTTTTTATGGTGCTCTCGGTAGTGATGATGATCATCCCGCTGCCCACGGCGATGGTCGATACGCTGATTGGTATCAATATCGGTTTTAGCCTGCTGATTCTGGTGGTGGCGTTCTATATCTCGCACCCGGTCGAATTCTCCTCGCTGCCGCCGATCATTCTGCTCGCCACGCTGTTCCGGCTGGCGCTTTCGATCTCCACTACCCGGCTGATTCTGCTCGAGGGTGATGCTGGCCAGATCGTTTCCGCCTTCGGCAATTTCGTTATCGCCGGTGAGGTGGTCATCGGCATGGTGGTTTTCCTGATCATTACGGTGGCCCAGTTTCTGGTGATTACCAAGGGTTCGGAGCGCGTGGCCGAAGTGGCAGCGCGCTTTACGCTTGATGCCATGCCCGGCAAGCAGATGAGCATCGACAACGACATGAGAAACGGCGACATCGAGCCCGCTGAAGCCCGTCGCAGGCGCTCGCTGCTGGAGAGCGAAAGCCAGCTCTATGGCGCCATGGATGGGGCGATGAAGTTTGTTAAGGGCGATGCCATTGCTGGTTTGGTGATTCTGTTCGTCAATCTTATCGGTGGGCTGTCGATCGGCATGCTCAAGCACGATATGCCCTTCGGCACGGCGGTGGAAACCTATTCGCTGTTGACCGTTGGCGACGGCCTGATTGCACTGATCCCCGCCTTACTGATTTCGGTTGGCGCGGGTACCGTGGTGACCCGCGTCAGTTCCGATAATGCCAGCGATTTGGGCAGTGAGATTGTCGGCCAGCTTGGCAGCAGTGCCAAGGCAATGGGTTTGACGTCGGCGGTGCTACTCTGCGCGGCCTTCGTACCGGGCTTCCCATCAACCGTTTTTCTGACGTTGTCCGCACTGCTGGGCTTAGCCGCCTTTTTCCTGCATCGCCGTCGCCAGACGGCCGATGCCGAGACGGAGCAAGCGGCGCAGTCCGAAGTCGTCTCAGCGCCCCCAGCCGCGGAGATCAACGCCGTGAATGAGGCGATGAACGAGGCAGCACCGCCTGATGCCGCCGATGATGATCCACGCCAGTACCGCGTTATGCTCTGCTTGGCTGCTGGACTTGTGGATACGTTATCACTCGACAGGCTGCGTGAAAGTGTTCAGGCCACCCGCGAAGGCGTTGAGCGTGACCTGGGAATCGCCATCCCTCAGGTGGGAGTACGCCTTGAACCTGCCCTCAGCGACCAGCGCTTCGCCATCGAACTGGATGAAGTGCCGGTGCTCAACGGTGAACTACCCGACTCTTCAGTACTGCTCGACGACGATGCTGATGTTTTGGAGCTGCTTGAGTTGACGTCCTTCACCTTGCCCGCGCTCGTTGGTCGCGGCAGTTGGCAATGGCTTGCCGATGAGGACGCTTCAGCGCTGACGGAAGCCGGGATTCGCTATCGCACGCTGGATCAAGTGCTGGAGCGCTGTCTTGAGCGCACTCTCACGCGTTACGCCGGCGAGTTCGTGGGAATTCAAGAGGCGCGTGCCCTGCTTTACAAGATGGAGGCACACTATGCCGAGTTGGTGACCGAAGCCGTGCGCGTGGTGTCGCTACAAAAAATTGCCGAGATTTTACGTCGCCTAGTCAGTGAGGGCGTCCCGGTACGCGCCATGCGCACTATTCTCGAAGCCATGGTGACCTGGGGGCCGCAAGAGTCGAGCAGCGCTCGGCTGAGCGACCGGATACGCATCGCCATGGCGAGGCAGATCAGTCACCGCTATGCCCGCAGCGATCGGGTTCTGCCCGCCTGGATCGCGACCCGGCCGTTGGAAGAGGCCCTGCGTACCGCCCAGCGAAATAGTGAAAACCAGCCTGTCCGTAGCAGCATGCCAGCACCTCTTTCGCGGGCCTTGAACGGCTGGTTCCAGCAGCAACTTGAGGCGCTCGATAGCGACCTTCAGCCAGTGGTGGTGGCGGCCAGCGACGTGCGCGCGGCGTTACAGCAGTGGCTAAAACAGCACGATATCGATCTTCCGGTCATGGCCTGGCAAGAGATCGCACCGGAGTTCAGCCTGCAAGCAATCGCTCAGATACGCCTGCCCAAACCGATCCCACGCCGGGAATCGGAGGCAACCGCCAAGCTGTAACACGCTTGCGAAACAATGACGCCGTGTGTCGATGATTCAACACCCATGCAAATCGCTACAACAGGGATGAAGAATAACCGTGATCAGCGTAAAACCCGTCGATAGAAACCCTTACTGGGCTGTCCGGTACCCGACGTTTTGGGTATTGGCGTTACTGCTGTGGTTCGCGGTAATTCCTGCCAGCGCTGATGTTTCCGTGGACGCTTCCGGAGGTGCGATGACGCTGGAGACCGGGCAGGGGCGTATCCTGCGGTTCGACCAGGACGTTGCGTCGGTGTTCGTCGCTAACCCTGAGGTTGCCGATGTGCAGGTGGTCTCTGCCGGGGTCATCTATCTCTTTGGCAAACAGGCCGGCGACACTAATCTGATTGCGCTGGGGGCCGACGAGCAGAGCCAGGCCTCTCTGCGGCTGCAGGTTCGCGATGGTAATGCGCTGGCTTCTCAGGCGTTAAGGGAAATGGATGGCGACAGCCAGGTTCGCTTGCGTATGGCGGGCAACCAACTGGTGGCCGAGGGCAGTAGCCCCACGGTCGAGAGCGCCATGGTCACGCAATCGACACTTGATGCCCAAGCGCCGGCCGGCGGTAGCATCAACCGCTCCAGTTACGATGGCGCCACTCAGATCAACATTCGAGTGCGCTTTGCCGAAGTCGCCCGGGATGAACTGCTCAGCTATGGGGTCAGTTGGAATACGCTGATCAACAACGGCTCGTTCTCCTTCGGCGTGCTCACCAGCAATATCGCTCCTAATCCCATCGGTGGGGGTACCGATAGCATCGACGGTTTACTCCAGGCGCTACAGCAGAACAATCTGCTGCAGATCCTCGCCGAACCCAACATCACCACCGTCTCAGGGCAGACGGCGAGCTTCCTTGCCGGCGGCGAGATTCCTATACCGGTACCGGTTAACAGCGAACTGGTGGGTATCGAGTACAAACAGTTCGGTGTCTCGCTACTGAGCACGCCAACGTTGCTGCCTAATGGCCGGATCTCAATGGAAGTGCGCCCCGAAGTCAGCAGCATTGCCAGCGATAGCGTCCGGATTGGCGGCTATGACGTGCCGTCGCTTCAAGTTCGGCGCGCCGATACCGTGGTCGAGGTGGGCAGCGGGCAGACCTTTGCTATTGCCGGCCTGTTTCAACGCCAAGCGAGCAACCAGATCGAACGAATCCCGCTCCTTGGTGATATGCCGATTCTGGGCAATCTATTTCGATCACGACGTTTTCAGCGTAACGAGACCGAGCTGGTCATCCTGATCACCCCCTATCTGGTGGCGCCATCCTCCGCGCCGGTACCCAGAATGCCGCTGGATCGGGCACAGGTCAGCCGTAATCCCCAACTCGAAGATGACCCATTCGGATTCTATCTGCAATGAGTAGAGGCAACGTTTGCATGTCGCAGCTATTTACCTATTGGACGCGTACGGCTTCACGCCTTGGGCTCTGCTTGGTGGCGTTGCTGCTGGCCGGCTGCCAGTCCTCGATGGGGCCGATGAACTGGGACACCGGGTACCGGCAGATGACAACGACTGACGCTGCGCATGAATCAACGATCATGCCACGTCTCTGCCAGGCTGGGCCTGACGATGCAGAGCGAGTTGGGCTGCCACCTGGCTGCGCCAACGACTTCAATCTGCAGCAGATGATCGTTGAGCCACAAGATTTGGTAAGGGGAAGAGCAATGGGGCCCGCCATGGGCGCGCCGGTAGCAGATGCCGCGAATGAGTATCTAAATGGCCGCGAACGTGCCAACCAGCGTCGTGCGTTATTGGAGCAGGAAGCGCGCAATGCCATGGGCACCAACGCCACTACCAGTGATCTGTGATGGTATTAGTTAGAGGCTGATGCCAACCCGAGTGCCCGGGCGCGGGCGGCGGCATCGGGCAGCGTTGCTATGTGCTCGGCACTGGCTATCAGGGAAAGGCGGTTGGCCGCTGATAGGTCGGGGATATCGACTTGCTGTGCCTCATCGCTACGCCCGGCCAGTACCAGCACCAGAATCAGGTTGCGGAAATGGCGTTCTTCGGCCAGCGGGGAGTCCGTAATGCGTTGCATGTTCGCGATGGCCTGGGTGTTTTTACCAGCCAACGCTTCGGCTAGCGCCAGGTTGGCCTGAGCGTCGAGATCACGCGGCTCAAGTGCCACGGCGTTAGCAAACGCGCTGGCCGCCTGGGCGGGCTGACCGGCCAGCGCTTGGGCGGCGCCAAGGCGGCTCCAGGCCGCTGCGCTGTCTATTTCAGGCGCCGCCAGGGAAAGGTTGCGCAGGGCGCTTTCCGGTTGACCTAGGCGCAGTTGGGCCGTCCCGAGGCCGAGTAATGCTGGCGCTAAGTGGATGTCTTCGGCAAGCGCGGCACGAAACGCCTCAGCGGCTGCCTGGGGCTCGCCACTGGCAAGCAGTGCATTGCCCAGGCGAACCTGAATATCTGCGGAGGGGCCGTTCTGCTCCAGGGCGCGTTCGTACATCGCGGCGGCGGTCGCATGATCGCCTTGCTGATCGACATCTTTGGCCAAGTTTAGCAGGCGACTTTCATCGATCTCGGAAGGCGTCGCAGCGCAGGCTGACAGTAGCAGGCTCAGTATCAGGCTTGGCCCGGCGACGAACGCAGGTCGGCTCATGCTGGGCAAAAACGTACAAAATGCCTTCATTCGTGACTCAGTCCAGAGGGTTAGGAAATGAAAATCAGTGTACCGGAGAAACCAGGCTTGGGGCAGCAGGGATATGGATGAAGCGTGATGCGCGTTTACACCAGAAGGGAAAAAACTCAAAAAGACAGATTGCCGGTCACTCAACTGTCATCGGGGGGTGGGTAGGATGATGGCAGATAGGTGGAAGCACCCCTGGCTGGGCCATCTTGTGATGCTGGTGCTCGGTTGCTGTTTTACGGGTAACCCCGCGCTGGCCGCCGAGGCGCCTTGGTCGGGTCGTGAATATCGCTACATCGTGATCGAGCAAAGCGTGCGTGATGTGTTGCAGGAGTTTGGTCGCAACCTGTCACTGCCCGTTGAGGTCAGCGACGCGGTGGATGGTGAGGTGCGTGGTGATATCCGCGCTAGCACCGCTGGCGAGTTCCTCGAACAGGTCTGCGAATCCAATGGCCTGGGATGGTTTTACGATGGCTACGTACTGCATGTTGCCGCCCGCCAGGAGCTGAGCCGCCGGAGGTTTGAACTCACCGATGTCGATGTACCACGCCTGCGCGCGGAGATTACCCAGGCACAGGTCGGCAAGCCGTTGAGCGCAATGATTAATGCAGAGCACGACAGTCTTGAAGTGATGGGCCCGCCCGCCTGGATAGCGGACATAGCCCAACGGGTCGAAGCGTTGCGCCAGCCGAGCGCGCCGTCGATTCCCGCTGAAGTTAAGGTCTTTCGAGGCAGTGTGGCCCAGCCGCCTGGCTCGTGAGTGAGCAAGCGATGAAACCCACAGGAGGCAGTCCATGGCTATCGATCCCGTAAGCAGTAGTAACCCGGCAACAGAGTCTCTCCCCGATTCCCAGGCTTTCGACGACGCAGTCGATAACGCGAAGCTGCAGGAAACAATGGTAGAGGGAATGGTCAAGGTCGGCGGTCAGATGATTCTGATGCCGATGATGAACAATATTCTCAAGGAAGCGCAGTCCGACGAGTAATGACGAGGGGCGCGACCTCCATCGCGGTGTTCGCGCCTTTCTTAGCCGATGCGAGGGACTATTCCGACGAGGTGAATGATGACTCCCGTGACACCACCGGGCAGCGGTGCGCTAACCCCAGCACCCACGCCAGAGGTTAGCGCCAAGACGTTGGCATCGCAGAATCTTTTCGAACATATGACCCAACAAGCCGGTTCGTCTTTGTCGGGGACCAGCCCCAGCGAGCTGGGGTCAAGTCTGCTCAACAACCTTGACGGCTTTATTGACCGAGTTAATAACTTCGCTCAGCAGGCCAAGACCCCTGATGTGCAAACACCTGATCGCTTAGCTCAGGTGCTGCCTCAGAGAGTCCCCGACGCTGGCGACACGCCCTCCGCTCTGGAGGATGACAAGCTGGCGCAAGTCGTTGATTCGTTGGGGCGTGTTTTTGATCACTCCATCGAAACCACCATGATCGTTCGCGGTGCCACCCAGGTCTCGGGGTCGGCCAATACCTTGCTAAAAGGCCAATGACACTTGCACTTCGATCAACGACTTTCCGGCTACCAGCAAGCGCCACACCGCAGGGGGCGTAACGCCCTGCGGGTGTTGATGCTTATCGTGATGGCGCTGCTGCTTCAGGCCTGCGACACCGAGCTCTACACTAACCTCGACGAGCGCGAGGCGAATATCATCGTGGCGACGCTGGCGCGCAACGGCATACCTGCCGGCCGTCAGGCTCAGGACGAAGGCCAGATGACCGTCACAGTCAGCGAGGAGCGTTTCGCTGAGGCGGTCGAGATACTCGACCGTGCCGGGTTGCCGGAGCAGAAATTCGCCAACATGGGGGATATCTTTCAGGGCAACGGGCTGGTGTCGTCTCCCGTGCAGGAGCGCGCTCAGATGATCTTTGCGCTCAGTCAGGAACTCTCACACACCGTGTCTCAGATCGACGGCATACTCTCGGCACGGGTTCATGTTGTGCTGCCGGATAATGATTTGCTGCAGCAGAACAGTACGCCGTCTTCGGCCTCGGTCTTCGTGCGCTATATCCCTTCTCTGGAGATCGCCCCACTGATTCCGCAGATCAAGACGCTGGTGGCCAATGGTATTGCTGGCCTCTCCTACGACAAGGTCTCGGTGGTGCCGGTCGTCTCCGCTATTCCCGAGGAAATGCGTTCTACGCCGCAGCCGGTGATGGGCTCATTTCTGGGTATCGCGATGCCAGCGGCCAGCGTGTCCCGCATCGGTTGGGTCATCGGTCTGCTGAGCGTTGCGGTGATCGGGCTCGCTGCTACGGTCGGCTGGTTGGTCTGGCGTCAGCGTCGCCAGCGTCCCTATTCATTGACGACAACACCATGAGACAGCTTCATGAATAGTGCCTCTAAACGCGCTAGCGAATCGACCGCACCGGCCTTAAATGCCGAGCCTGATATCAGATCCACAGTCGAGCCACCGGTACGGATTGCTCTCGACCACTGGGTTGACTGCCTGGACGGCATTGCCGCCGACGCGATGCTGCGCCGTTGGTGCACTCAGCCGCGCTTTCGCCAGCGCCTGCTTGCCCGCCTGCAGCGCCGTCACCAACTTGCCTCTATCGCGGAACAGCCGCTAACGGATGCCGCCGACCAGGTGCTATGTCAGCTGGACAGCGATGATTTTACTGCCTGTGCCCGTGCCGCTGGGGTGATCATTCACGCCCATGCCTTTGTGCGCGAAATTCATGCGCCACGAGTGGCGGCGCTCAAACAGCGTTTCGGCGCTGAGCTCTATTCCCTGGCGCTTACCCACCGTGACCACGGCAGTGCTGAAGCCTGCGCTGAGGATGATCTCGACGCTCTGGAGACCGCCGTCGAGCACGATGGTCGTCGCTGCTTGGAGCGGTGGTGGCAAGCGCAAACGGTGGCGTTGCGTGCCTGGCTACGGCTGGGGTGGGCTGGCCAGTTTGAGGAGCCTGAAACGATCGCAGCAGATATCGCTGCTGTTGATATTGCCCGCTTGGCCGCTACACACGGCCTCTTCCAAGCCGACGATGAAGAGCGAGCTGAGATATGAATTCACTGCCGCCCCGCCCCGGTAAGGTCATCTTGCGCGCAGAGGAGGCCAACGCCTGGGTCGATGGCTACGCTTTTCTCGAGCGGGCGCGTCAGCGAGCCGATGAACAAGAGGCCCTCATTCGTCGTGCCCGCGAAGAGGGCCATGCCGAAGGCTTTGAGGCCGGTCGCCGCGATGGTGAAGCCCGCGCCGCTGAGCTACTGGCCAGCACCCAGCGTGACGTCAAACGTTATCTCGACGGGCTCGGCCCCGAGCTAGCCGAACTGTCGCTGACTCTGGTACGGCGTATTCTCGGCGAGTTCGACGATGTAGCGCTCATTACGCGCTGCGTGCGCCATGCGCTGAGCGAGTGGCGCCACGAACACCGTATCCATATTCGTGTTGCACCGACGCTCGTGTCACAGGTCACCGAATCTCTTGCCGCGTCTCCGCCCGGGGCCACCGACTATCAGGTCGAGGCCGACGCGCAACTGGCGCCAGCCCAGTGTTTGCTGGTGAGCCCCATCGCGGTTATGGATATCGGCCTGGAAGCGCAGCTCGAAGCCCTGCGGCGCGCTTTGCAGGATGATCGGGAGGGCCCATGAGCGAAAAGGCGTTCGAGGATCTCCTGACACGGCTTGGCGAACGTTTTGCCCAAGCGCAGACCCGCCCCATTAATGGCCGGGTACGCCGCATTCGCGGTTTGCTGGTTCACGCTAGCCTCGAAGGCGCCAGCATTGGTGAACTCTGCTACCTGCGCGATCCCGTCAGCGGTCGCCGCGTCGCCGCGGAGGTGATCGGCTTCGAAGAGGAGAGCGTCGTGCTCTCGCCAATTGGTGACCTCCAGGGATTGTCGACCCACAGTGAGGTAATTGCCACTGGCAGGGCCCAGGGGGTGGCCGTGGGTGATGCCCTGCTCGGTCGCGTCATCAATCCACTCGGCGACTGGCTTGATGGTCGCGCTGCACCAGCGCCCGGCTCGCTGCGCCATTACCCCGTCCATGCCGAGCCCCCCGCGCCGCTGTCCCGCCAGTTGATTGAGCAACCGCTAGCACTCGGGGTGCGTGCTATCGATGGCCTCAATACCGTTGCCCGCGGCCAGCGTGTCGGACTGTTTGGCGAAGCCGGCGTTGGTAAGTCATCACTACTTTCGGCCATCGTCCGTGGCAGTAGTGCAGAGATCGTGGTACTGGGGCTGGTGGGCGAGCGCGGCCGGGAAGTGCGCGAGTTGCTCGATGTGCAGCTGGGTGTCGACGCCCGCCAACGTACGGTATGCGTCGTGTCCACGTCTGATCGACCGGCGATCGAGCGCGCCCGTGCTGCCATGGTGGCGACCAGCGTGGCGGAATATTTCCGTGATCAGGGGCGCGATGTGCTGTTGCTGGTCGACAGTCTTACCCGCTTCGCCCGCGCCCAGCGCGAGATCGGACTAGCTGCCGGTGAACCGCCGACGCGCCGCGGTTACCCACCTTCGCTGTTTGCGGCGCTGCCCCGTTTACTCGAACGCGCCGGGCCCGGTGGCGCGTCGGGCGGCACCATTACGGCCATCTATACGGTATTGACCGAGGGAGATGGCATGCTGGATCCGGTGGCCGAGGAAGCCCGTGCCATCCTTGACGGCCACATCGTGCTGAGCGCCGATCTCGCCCGCCGTAACCACTTTCCAGCCATTGATATCCTCGCCAGCCGCAGCCGCTTGATGGAAAACGTTGCCAACGCTGAGCATCGCCGTGATGCCGGCAAAATGCGTGAGTTGATGGCGCGTTATCGCGATGTCGAGCTGCTACTGCAAGTGGGCGAGTACCGGGAAGGTAGCGACGCCGCCACGGATGAGGCGATTCATAAACGTGCTGAGATTGAGGCGTTCCTACGCCAATCCCGTGACGACCACAGCGCCTTTGAAGACACCTTGAAACAGTTAAGGGAGGTCGTCCAATGACGTCGCAACGTCAGCTTGACCGGCTGATGCAGCTTCGGCGCCAGCGTACGCGTCTCGCCGAGGAAGCCCTGGCGGCAGAGCAACGCCACTATCGGGAGTTCGAGGCTCACTGCCAGACACTCGGGCAGGCCCTGGAGCACCACCAATACCAAGTAGTTCAGCGCGAGCAGGCGCTGTTCGAACAGGGTGAACAACGACCGCTGAACGCCGAGGATCTGGCCGGTTGGCAGCAAACACTTGCCGACGATGCCGCCCACCAGGAGGCATTGCTTGAGCAGCAGGCAAGCAGCATCCAGACCCTGCGGGCCGCTGAGCGCGAGCGCGAATCCCGCGCTACTGAATGGGCGCACCGGTTACGCGCCCAGCGTGCGCTGGAACAACTCCAGACGTATCAGGGACAGGCGCAGGCAATCGAGGCCGAGCGCCTAGCCGAACTGGAAATGGAAGAGAGCCGGATCGGCCGGGCAGGTGAAGTATGACTGCCTTCAGCTCAACCGTTCGCGCGGAAGCGACGCCCGTGCCGCTAACCCTGACGCACTATGATGCCGAAACGCTAACACTGCATAACGCGCTGCATCGTTCTCGACAGCCGCTGACTTTCGGCTGGCATGGGCGTTCTGCCAGCTTATACCTGCTGCCGGAAGCGGCGGAGGTCGCCGCTGACATGACCGTCGCGGTATGCCTCGGCAACGAGCAACTGACCTTGAGCGCCAGTTGGCGCACATTCGACCATCTCAGTGAGCACCCTGATCGCAGGCGTTCTATGGAGGATGTCGATTCGGAGTTAGCTGCAATGTGGCTTGAGACGGTGTGGTTATCATGGCTTGAACCGCTGGAGGCAAGCCTGGGGGTCGACATCCGCGTGCAGCCCGCCGACCCGCAAGAGCCACCGGCAAACCCGATCCACATCACCCTGGCCTTCGAACTAGACGGCGGAGTTCACCCGCTGCGTGTGGGGCTCTCGGCCGCTACCGCCAAACACTTGCTGCCCCTGTTTGATCGCTATTTCCCCACGCAGCCCGCGATGGCGAGCAGCGTAATGGTGATGTTGAGCTTAATGGCCGGAGCCCAGACATTGACCGTGGGGGAGTGGCGCAGCCTTCGCCCTGGCGATGTGGTTATGCTCGAGTCATTCGCCAGTAACGAAGATCCCAATGGCGCAGCGTTGAACGTTGGCGACCGGTTTAGGGTCGGCGTCAGCTTAAGCGCCGATGGTGTGTGCCCCAAAGGCCCGCTGACCCCTGTTACCTCTTGCCAAATGTCTAACCCACCCTGCGAAGAGAACTTCATGAGCGAATCCCCTGTAGATACCCCAAACCTGGATACTCTGCCTGTGCGTCTGACCTGTGAAATGGGCAAGCTGGAGATATCGCTAGGCGAACTGCGCGCGTTGGGCGAAGGCAGCGTGCTGCCGATACAGCGCCGCCCTGAACAGGCGGTCGATCTTATCGTCAACGGCCGCTGCATGGGGCATGGCCGCCTGGTGATGATCGGTGACAGCATCGGGGTGCAGATCGAGAGGCTCGCGCTCGATGAAGGGCACGCCGGGGATGAGTGAATTTCAGCCTAACTTGATCGCCATCATCATCGTCGTGGCGACCATCGGCCTGGTGCCATTGGCGGTGGTGACCATGACGGGCTTTCTCAAAATTGCCGTGGTGCTGTTCTTGATCCGTAACGCCCTCGGCGTGCAGCAGACGCCGCCTAACCTGGTGCTCTACGGCATTGCCTTGATTCTAACGGTCTACATCACCACGCCACTGGTTGGCGATATGCTTCATCAGTTCGAGCAGCGCCCCGCAGGGATGGGCAGTGTCGAGGAGATCAAGCAAACCGGCGAGGCGCTGCGTGAACCCTTGCAGGATTACCTTTCTCGTTATGCCAGCGAACGCGAACGGGCCTTTTTCATTGATGCGACGCGCACACTTTGGTCGGAGGAAGCCCGCAGCGGTCTTCAGGACGACGACTTAGTGGTACTTATTCCTGCCTTCGTGAGCTCGGAGCTGACCCGTGCTTTCGAAATCGGTTTTTTGCTCTATATCCCGTTTCTGGTGATCGATTTGATCGTTTCCAACGTGCTGATGGCAATGGGCATGATGATGGTCTCGCCTACATTAATATCCACGCCGCTCAAGATATTTCTGTTCGTGGCCGTGGACGGCTGGTCACGGCTGATGCATGGCTTGATCCTTAGCTACGGGGGAGGCTGAGATGAGCGATGATATCTTTCTCTCACTGATGCAGAACGCGCTGTGGACGGCGCTACTGGTGTCGGCGCCGGCGCTGCTGGTGGCCATTGTGGTCGGGTTCGGGGTGGGACTACTGCAGGCGTTGACGCAGATTCAGGATCAGACGCTGCCGCAAGCCGTCAAGCTGGTTGCCGTGCTGCTGGTGCTGATCATCGCCGGGCCGCTACTGGCCGGACCCGTCATCAGCATCACCGATCAGGTGTTGAATAACTTTCCAGCCTGGTCTCGATGAGCCGGGCCGGCGTCGCTTATGCACTACGATGACTTCGCCCGCTTCCTGACCGATTTCGCTATCCAATGATCGCGGCGGCAGCGGTCGGCGTGGCACGGGCGCTAGGCATGGTGCTGGTCACGCCAGCGTTTAATCGCCTGGGGCTGACCGGCATGATTCGCTCGGCAGTGGCGGTGACGATCTCGATTCCGCTGATGGTGCCGTTATTCGATGCCATGGTGAATGCCGAACAGCTATCAAGCTTCACCCTTACCGGTATGGTGATCAAGGAGTTGCTGATTGGCGTGGTGATTGGGTTGGTCTTCGGCGTTCCGTTCTGGGCCGCGGAAGTGGCTGGCGAACTCATCGATCTACAGCGCGGTTCAACCATGGCGCAGATACTCGATCCCATGGGCTCAACGGAGTCCGGCGTTACCGCAACGTTGCTGACCGTGACGTTGCTGGCGCTGTTCTTCCTTACCGGCGGCTTTATGCTGCTGCTCGGCGGCTTTTATCGCAGCTATTCGTTGTGGCCAGCGGTGAATTTCACGCCACTAATGACCGAAGTGTCAGCGCTGGCGCTGCTTGGCCTACTCGACCAGGTGATGAAGGTCGGAGTGTTAATGATAGCGCCGCTGGTCATCGCGCTTCTGGTCGCGGATTTGATGCTTGCCTACCTCGCCCGTATGGCACCCAACCTGCATGTCTTTGACCTGTCACTCCCTATCAAGAACCTGTTGTTTGCATTCCTGATGCTGGTCTACGTCATTTTTCTGATCCCCTTTATGCTGGAGCACCTTGAGGCCGCCAATCTCTATATGGAACGCCTGGAAGCCATATTGGGCGTTATGGGTGGAAAGCGGTAATACCAGGGGCGCAGGGATACCCAGACAAGAGGATATTGAAACAGCATCACAAAGTTGCCATTAGAGTGTCACGCAGTCTCTTCAGACTGGTTTTCCGTCAGTGAAATTGGGGCTTCTCGTTGCCTGCCCCATCAGCTTGCGCTAACCGTGGAGGAGTATTCGATGCGTGTCGATCCAAAAACCAACCCCAAAGCAACACCGTTGACCAGCGCCTTTGGAAATTTTGGCTTTGTCCTCGACCTGGCAAAAAAGGCGGAAGCGGGCAAAGATACTGTGGACGCGGGCAAAAAGCCGCTGATGCCGGGCAGCCAGGATTATGAAGACACGCTGAATTCACTGGCAGTGGATATGGCGGATGGCATCGATATCGACAAGCGCAAGGTGTCCGCCCTGAAGGGAGACGCTGCGGATAAGTTCGAGGCGCTGGTTATCGCCGAGCTCAATGCGCAGCGCGCGGATGGCAAGAACGCTGACCTGTCCAAGGCGATCGACAGCGCCAAGGACGCGCTGTTTGACCGCATCGGACATGCCCTGGACAACGCCGACCGAAACGCCGACAAGGGCCTCGATGTCTTCGAGGGTTACTGGAAGCGCCATGGTGGTGAAGAGGCTGCGATCAACGCGGGCTATGACGCCTATGATGACTTTCTGGCCGATACCACGTTGACCGACAACCCCAGCTACGAAGATAACCTCAATGCTCTCGCTTCCGGATTGGCTGGAGGTACGCTAACCGATCAACGCAAGATATTGCACCTGGACTCTTCCGATACCCTGTCCCAGCTCTATAAGAATTTGATCAAGAGCAAGCTCGACGAAGGCGCCACTACTGAGGAAGCGTTGAGCCAGGTCAATGATGAGCTGCGCGACCGTCTCGAAAACGCTGGCGGCAAGAGTGTTGTTAACGTCTTCGATGGATACTTCAAGCGTCACGGCGGGGAAGAGGATACCGAAAAGCTGGCTGAAGAGACTTACCTGGCCAATCGCGACGAAGACGACATCGCCTACGACGATACTCTAAATTCGCTTGCCAGCGATATGGCTGAAGGCATCGACATCGACAACCGCAAGGTGCGACCGCTGACAGGAGACGCCAGCGATCAGTTCAGCCAACTGGTGGAGTACCAGCTTAACCAGCAGCGTGAGCGCGGCGATGCCCCGGATCTACAGGCAGCCATCGACGATGCCAAGGATGCCCTCTTTGACCGTACCGGCAACGCGCTGACCGATGCCGATAAGGACAGCAAGGACGGGCTCGATGTGCTCAATGGTTACTGGGAGCGTCATGGTGGCAAGGATGCTGCCACCTCCGCTGGCTTCGCGGCCTACGACGACTTTCTCGCCGACACCACCGTGACGGATAACCCGAGTTATGAGGATAACCTCAACGCCCTGGCCTCTGGCTTGGCGGGCAGCACGCTGACGGGTTCGCGCCAGATTCTGCATATCGAAAGCTCCGAAACGTTGTCGCAGCTCTATCAGAACCTGATCGACAGCAAGATGAGCGACGGTGCCTCCCGCGAGGACGCCACTGCCCAGGTTAACGATGACCTGCGCGAGCGGATCAGGCACGCTGCCGGAGACGACGGCAAGGCGGTGCAGAATATCTTCGACGGTTATTGGTCGAGGCACGGCGGGGAGACCAACACCCAGCGTCTCGCCGACAATGCGGAGCTGGACCCAGCCCGGCGCGATCACGATCTACCGGCCTTCAGCGATGTCGATATTCAGTCAATGGAAACCAGCGAGACAGATCCGGACGACAGCTCACGCAAGCTGACCGTCAGCGAGCTGACTTGGCAGAACCTGATCGAAGAGTGGAAGACGGGGATCGAGGACGGCAGTATCGATAAAAACGATGAGCGTGCCCAGTTCTACCGTGCGCTGCGAGCCCAGGGCGCGCTTGAAAACGGCCTGGATCTGGTCGGTCTCGATATGTCGGAAGGCTTGAGTCTTGACAACGTCACCGGCGAGGATCTCTCATCCATCATCGACGGTGAGAAGCTCGATGAAAGCCTCGGCGAGCTATTCGCCTCCGAGGCGGTGCAGGAGGATTACCAGGAGGCACAGACAGACGCGATCGACAAAGTCGCCAATAAGGACGCGATCGCTTCGCAACTGGAGGAGACCGCCTTCAGCGAGGAGTACATCAACTACATCAACGACCTGCGCGAGAGCGGCCAGGGGGAACTCGCCGAGCAGGATATCTCGCGAACCTACAATGCACTTTCGGCGCTGTTCCCGGCAACGGAAGAGAACGACAAGGCAGCCGAGTTCGCCCAGAGCCTGCAGCTCGACTCAATGATCACCGATCTCGACGATCTGATCGCCAACCCTGATCAAATCAATGATGCCAACACCGCGACGGCCACGCAGGATGTGGTCAAGATGGTATTGACCGCGCTCAAGCGTGCCGGTGTCGATATTCCGCGGCGCACGGCTGAGACGATCGACAAGTTTGTTAACGAGTTTCTTGACGATAAGCAAACTGCTAAGAACTTCGGTAAGGCGCTGCAGGAGCTCGGGGATCGCTTCCAGAAAAATGGTTCGATCACCCAGTCGGACATCGATGGCCTGCTGAAGAACGGTGTTTACAAGGCGCTCAACGAGCAGACCAACGGCGGCATGATGGCGCTGATTGGCACGCTCAACAGTAACGGCGCGCTGGGCTCGACCGGCGGGCTGATATCGCTCGCCTCGGGCATCTATCAGCTCGCAGGCGGCGCCAGCAAGCTGGCAGACAGCCACGAGGCGCGAATGGCCGTGGCCAAGGAGTTCATCAGCTTTTTGGGGGCCAGTCAGCACTTCGTCAACCTCGGCAGCAATATCTGGGACAAGGCCAAGGGCACCAACGTCAATGCCATGCTGGGGCTCGACAAGACGCTGCCGCAGATATGGGGTAATGACACTGCCAGCGGTAGCCCCTTTAATGAGGGTCAAGGCCTCAAATTCGTCGAGAATGTTGAGCAGATAATCGACGACGCCCCCGTCGGAGATCGCGAAAAGCTGAGCCAAATACTGGATATCAGCGAATCCGATACGGGCAAGATCGTGCAGGGTATCGAGGATGGTTACGCCAAGAATCCATCCCTGCCCAAAGCCACGACGACGACCCGCACCATCAGTTCCTTCCTGCGTGTGCTGGATGGTGCTGCCAACTCCGCCACTGGTGCGCTGGACATTGCCCTCGGCGGGCTGATGATTAAGCGCGGCGTGGACAGCGGCGACGGCGCTACCATCGGTCAGGGCGCCGTCACTGTTGCGGCGGGTGCCTTCGGCCTTGCCGGTGGAGCGTCATCGCTGGCGGCGCTCAAGGGCATTGCTGTCGCCCGTGCCGTCACCGGGCCGCTGTTCTGGATATCCGCCGGTCTGACGGTGGCGACGCTGCCATTCACTATTGTCCAGGATATCAAGCGCACCAACGCGCTTGAGGGGCATAAGGCTGACCTCAAGGAACTCTTCACGTCGCTTGATGAGGATGGACTGCTGACCGAAGATGGCCTGACTCGTTATGAGTTTCTCGAAGCGTACGTCCGAAGCTACGGTCAGCGTGATGCTCCGGACGACGAGAGCATTTTCGACTACCGTAGCGATGAGTATGAGTTCTACGTAGAGGAAGGCCATCTACCTGACTCGTCCTGGGACGATTTCGAGCACGAAGATTACGCAGGTGATGGCAGCAATCTCGAAACACAAATGGATAAAGGCTCGACAGTAGGTGCATAGGGGCACAGCAGCGGCATGAGCCAACAGCCCTCTGAAGAGAAGTCGCTACCGCCATCGTCGAAAAAGCTTCGCGATGCGCGCAAGAAAGGCCAGGTCGCCAAGAGTGCTGACCTGGTCACCGCGATGGTGATGTTGGCCTGCACGCTCTATATCGCTATCAGCGTGAATGACATCATTGCTCGTGTGCAGGGGTTGATCGACTCAACCGCACGACTCTATACCGAGCCGTTCGATACGCTGTGGCCGCAGTTGATGACCCAGGCTGGCGAAGTGCTGCTGATGTCGGTGCTGCCGCTGGTCGGTCTAACGCTGTTGGTGATCGTGTTGACCAACATCGTGGTACTGCAGGGGGTTGTCTTCTCCACAGAGCCTGTTCAACCCAAGCCTGAGAATATCGACCCGATCCAGGGGTTCAAACGCATCTTTTCTGTACGTGGGTTGGTCGAATTTCTTAAATCACTGTTCAAGATGGTGGCATTGGCCGTCGCGCTGTTGATCGTTTACCGCCTGGGCCTTCAGTCGTTGATGGAGTCCTCTCGCTGCGGCTATACCTGTGTTCAGGGTACTTTTCTCGCCTTACTCCAGCCGCTGGTGATCACTGCACTGATTGCCTTCTTACTGGTTGGTGCTTTCGATGTGTTGCTCCAACGCTGGCTATTCGAGCGCGACCAGCGCATGACGAAGAGCGAACAGAAGCGTGAGCGCAAGGATCAGGAAGGTGATCCGACGATGAACCAGGAGCGGCGTAAACAGCGGCGAGAAATGCATGAGCTGAACGCCAAAATCGGGGTTCAGTATAGCTCGCTGATGATCGGCACCGCAGAGGGTTGGCTGGTCGGTATTCGCTACGTGCGCGGTGAAACGCCAGTGCCATTGGTGACCTGCAAGGCCTCACCCGATCAGGCCGCTAGCTTGTTGGCGAGTGCTGCACCTCGCCGAATCCCGCGGGTTGCCGATCCGAAGCTGGCCGAGCTCATCGCCAAACGCGCGGGCAATGGCGATCCGGTGCCTGATGGTACCTTTCAGGTGGTGGCCGATATGCTGGTCGCAGCCAAGCTGATTTAGCCATCACTCGGCTGCAGTCGTTTGCCATGCCGCATGATTCATACGAATGACATTAAACCGGGCAACAATAAACAGGCTGTCCAACCAAACCTCTGCTTGGGAGATATCCGATGTCTACTGTAGTGTCACCTACAAGCGTAAACGCCCCCACTCAAAAAACCTCCACCTCATCCTTCGACGACCAGTTGAATATTGCCAAATCCAGTCAGGTTCTAGTGGATTATTTGAAGCAGCAGGGCAAGTCGGCGATCAATGCCGATGAGCTCGCTCAGCTGGCCAACAATTCGTCAGGCAGTGTCCCTGCTGAAGTTTCTGCGGCTGCTTCCTATATGACGCGCCACACCAATGTTTATACGGCGATCGAAACCCATGACGTTAAGGGTGAAGATGGTCTTTCTGGCGTCTGGAATTTCGAGTGGGCGGCCGAGGGTGGCCTCGACGGCACATCGGTAGAGGCGATGGCGAACATGCAGGATGTCTTTGATCGTGCGATCACTAAGTCTGCAGAAATTACCAAGTTGACCACCGAGAGCAAAACCGGATTGGATGCCACCAAACAGCGTCCGAGCAACTGAGTTTGCTTGCACGATGTAAAACTAAAAGCATGGAAGCGTCCGGTCTAGTGCCGGATAATAAAAGCCTAATACGCTATCGGCGACGTAGCTGCGTAAAAAAGCTCTAGTGGGTATAAAGTCCTAATTGGGTATATAGAATACCGTTAGTGATACCTACCCTGACCTTGGAGCTGCCTTGGATAGATTCGAAGAGATGCGCGTGTTCGCGGCGGTGGCCCAGCTAGAGAGCTTTTCGGTTGCTGCTCGGCAGCTTGAGCTGTCACCTCCTCGGGTTACCCGGGCGGTGGCAGCGCTTGAAGCGCGTTTGGGCGTTGCCTTATTACAGCGCACCACGCGCCAGGTGCGCGTGACGGAGGCGGGGCGCCGATATCTGGAGGATGCCCAGCAGGTGCTTGCGCAGCTTGCGGAGGCCGAGGCCGCCGCGACCGGCAGCTATCTTACTCCACGCGGTCTATTACACGTGACCGCACCGGTACTGTTCGGCGAGTACTTCGTTACCCCGCAAATCGTCGATTACCTGGATCACTACCCGGATGTACAGGTTCGCGCCGAGCTGATCGACCGGCCGGTCAACCTGCAGGAGGAGGGCATAGATGTGGCGGTGCGCATCGGCCATGTGCCGCAGGATTGTCAGCACTTGACCGTGCCCGTTGGCGAAGTGCGGCAAGTGGTTTGCGCTAGCCCCGGGTGGCTGGCCCGGCACGGTGAACCAACACACCCCCTTGAGCTGGAAGCGTTGCCCACGGTAGTGGCCGAAGGTGGCAACTTGAGCGGCCACTGGTGGTTCGAGGAGGAGGGCAAGCGCATTGAAGTAACGCCCTCGCCACGGCTGCGCATCAGCGCTATTCACGCGGCGTTAACGGCGGTCGAGGCGGACGCTGGATTGACTCGGCTGCTGTCTTACCAGGTGGCTGCCAGTGAAGCCGAAGGTCGAGTACGGCGAGTGTTAACGCGCTTCGAGCCTGCCGCCATTCCCATCAATATCTGGGTGACGGCAGGCCGTGGACGCGCCGCCAGCGTGCGCACCTTCGTTGACTTTCTTGCCGAGCGGCTGCGTGCTGACCCGGCGCTCGCCTACCGCGGTTGACCATGACGCTCTCCCCTGAATCGCCGCTGCGCTTTGAGGCTTTAATGGCGCTGTCGGCTGTTGCCAGGCACGGCAGCGTGCAAGCCGCGGCTGAAGCGAGCAGCCAGTCGGCGGCGAAGCTCCACCGTCTACTGCGCGCTCAGGAGCAGCGTCTGGGAGTCGCTTTGGTCACTTCCTCAGCCAGAGGCAGTAGGTTGACAGCGGCGGGCGAGCGATTGCGCGACTACGTCGATACGCTGATCCACGCAGTCACTGACGCCGAAAGCAGTGCACGCCAGGAGCACCGGGAGCTCAACGGCACGCTACGTTTGCAGGCGCCCCAGGCGTTGATTGAGCCACTGTTGCTGCCGTTAGTTCTGAGGCTGCAAGAGCGGCACCCTGCATTAACGGTCTGCCTGCTGAGCGATGAGCACCCAAGTCATGTGGGAACTGGAGCACCGGCGCACCTACGACTGATGCGCGGGCCGCTGCCTGCTTCTGTGTACGCCAGGCCCCTGGGTGAATTACGCATTGGCTTGTTTGCTAGCCCCCGCTATTTGAATAAGGCAGGACGACCGGATAGCCAGAGTAGTCTGGCCCGCCATGCGCTTATTCACTGCTCACAGGAAGGAGTGGCCCCCGTGTGGCGGCTGACCGAAGGCCAAACTCTACGCTTTGAACCCAGGCTTAGCATTAGTGCATCTAGTGCCTCGCTGCGGGCAGCCATTGAGGGCGCTGGTATCGTGTGCTGCTATCAGCTAGAGGCGCGCCGCGCCTGTGCCCAGGGGCTGCTCGAACCCGTCGCTGAACCACTCTGGCCAACGGCGCACTCCTTGGCGTTAACCTACGCCCTTGGCATTCGGGCACCCGCCAGCGTTATGGCGTTTTTGGAGCTAGCGACCCCTTGGTTGCGGGAGTGGTTGGTCGACTGATTATTTCAGTTAGCGTAATTATCTGTTGCTAAAAATCGCCATTCTTGCGGTTCTTGTTTTAGCTCAGGATAGGTGACGTTGCCTAACGGCTGTGACGTCCACTGGTTCTTTACGAAGCTAACTCGAGGAGATAATCGCATGTCTAATGATATCAAGGTTTACCGCCACGCTCTTTCCGGCCACTGCCACCGCATCGAGCTGATGCTTTCGCTACTTGGCTTGCCCGCCACCTTTATTGATGTGGATCTCGCCGCGGGTGAGCACAAGGCATCGCCTTTTCTTGATATGAACGCCTTCGCACAGGTGCCGGTGATCGATGACCAGGGGGTTATCCTGGCGGATTCCAATGCCATTCTGGTCTATCTGGAACGTCGCTATGGTTCTGGTCGCTGGTTACCGGACGATCCGTTGCTTCAAGCCCAGGTACAACGCTGGCTGTCCGTGGCGGCAGGGCCTTTGGCGAACTCAGCGATGAAGGCGCGATTAGTCACGGTCTTTAATGCCCCGTTCGATCCTGAACCGCTGATTGCTGATGCCCATGAGCTGTTTGCGATTGTCGATGCCCACTTGGCGCATCAGCCCTTCCTGGCAGGGGATAAAGCCACCCTGGCGGAGGTTTCGCTCTACAGCTATATCGCTCACGCTCCCGAGGGCAATGTGTCGCTGGAACCTTACCGCCATATTCGTGCCTGGCTGCAGCGCATCGAAGCGCTGGAGGGCTTTGTACCCATGGCTGTTACCAAAATAGGCCTAGTGAGCTGATTACCTGCCAGGAGTCGAGAGTGGAAAACGCCGACACTACCAGCCCGTGGCACGCGGGTGAGCTTGCCCTGCAGCGCGTGGTCGGGGTGGAGCAACAGATGGCGCAGATTGGCCGCAAGGTAATGCGTCCCTTTTTAACGCCACAATTGCAGCACTTCTTTCCTCAACTGCCCTTTGTGGCTGCGTCGGCGGTGGATGGTGACTGCTGGCCATGGATCACGCTGCTGGAGGGCGCACCAGGATTTGTTTATGCGCCGGATGAATCACGGCTTGATCTCGCTTTAACGCCGGCTGTGAATGATCCCGTTACAGCGCTGCTGAATGGCGGTGCCAACATTGGGCTATTGGGTATCGAGCTGCACACGCGCCGTCGTAACAGGGTTAACGGCGTATTGCGGGGCTCAGCAGGTCAATGGCAGCTAGAAGTCGTTCACGCCTTTGGCAATTGCCCCCAGTATATTCATGACTGGTCGGCGATGAGGTCGGTGCAGCCCCAGGCGGGCCACGTGCTAACCATGCGCGACGCGACCCTCGATCAGTTGCCAGAGCCGGTGCTGGCGCATATCGACCGGGCGATCACGGCCTTCGTGGGTAGTTACGCGCATACCGACCAGGGCGTTCAGGTGGATGCCTCTCATCGCGGTGGGCAACCGGGGTTTATTCGCCGCCAGGGATCTGATCTGATCCTGCCCGATTTTGCGGGTAACCAGTTCTTTAACACGCTGGGTAACGTGCTGACCAGTGGTCGCGCTGCCTTGGTGATACCGGATTTTGTCAGCGGAGATGTGCTACATCTGACCGGCGAAGCGCGGCTTGTGGACGAGGAGACCGCAGGGGCGCGTTATCCTGGCGCTGAACGCTACTGGAGCTTAACGCCGCGGCATATTGTTTGGCGGCCGGGGGTCTTGCGCTGGCGTAGTCATGCAGGTGCAGTGGCCGTTGAGGCGGAGCCCCATGGGCCCTGGCAGCCACTTACGCGTGCTGAACGGCAGCGTGTTCAAGTGGCCGCCGTGGTGCAGGAGACAGCCGAGATCCGCTCTTTTTATTTGCAGAGTGCCCACCAAGACCAGGCGCTGGCGCCCTTTGAAGCGGGCCAGTTTATTACGCTACACTTGCCGCGCCTGGATGGCACGGCGTTGGTACGCAGCTATACGCTTTCGGGTGGCAGCCAGCAGGCTGGCTATCGTATCAGTATTAAGGCCGACGGCGAGGGCTCGCGTTACTTGCACAGCGCGCTACAGGTGGGTACCGAACTCGCTGTGAGTATGCCAACGGGCTCATTCACAGCAGGGGCTAGCGGCTCAGAGCGTGCCCACTGGGTGCTGCTGGGAGGCGGTATCGGTATTACGCCCATATTGAGCCTGGCCCATGAATTGACTGGCGCAGGCCGTGGCCCGGTAACATTAGTGCAGAGCGTGCGCGATGTGGCTGAGGCCCCTTTCGGTGCAGAGATACTCGACCTTGAGGCGCGAGGGCTGCGTTTGCAGCGGCATGTCACCAGAACGACAACTGCCCTCAATGGATGGATGGCAGGCCGGGTTTCACTGGGGCAGGTGTTTACCGATCAGGTGCTGTCAGAAGTACAGCTGTACCTATGCGGCCCCGCCGCCTTTGTAGAGCGCTACCACCAGGAGGCGCTGGAGCTCGGACTCTCAACGGGGCAGATACACACAGAAGCGTTCGGCCCCTCGGCACTGACCCAAACATACGCAGTGCCCACCGCAGAACAAGCGGTAGAAGTTAGCTTTGCCAACTCAAGCGTGGTCACCCACTGGCAGCCGGGCGAAAGCCTGCTGGAAACCGCCGAAAAAGCGGGATTACAGCCTGCCTATGGGTGCCGCAGTGGCAGCTGTGGCGAGTGCGCCTGCACGCTGGTGCAGGGGGAGGTGACCTACCCCAATGGCATATCCGCGCCAGAGGGGGAGATTCTGCTGTGCAGCGCCCGCCCAGCGGTAAACTCGGGGAGGGTAGAGATTACGCTGCCTAACGGTTAATCGCGCCTCTATCGATTAGAAGGTTCCAGGGTAGGCACCGCCATCGAGCAGGATATTCTGCCCTGTTAGATAGCCTGCATGCTCGCTGCACATAAAGGCACAAAAGGCACCAAACTCCTCAGCGGTGCCGAATCTCCGCGCAGGAACCCCTTGGGCACGCTGCTCACGTACCTGCTCGATATCTTGCTGATTCTTCTCGGCGACCTTCTTGAAGTTGCCGCGCAGACGGTCGGTATCGAAGGAGCCAGGTAGTAGGTTATTGATCGTAACGTTGTGCGAGGCGAGCTGCGGCTGGCGTGCAAGCCCCGCGACGAAGCCGGTTAGCCCGCTGCGCGCGCCGTTGGATAGCCCAAGAATGTCGATGGGGGCTTTTACCGCGCCCGAGGTAATATTGACCACGCGGCCAAAGCCGTTGGCGGCCATACGGTCTACCGTGGCCTTGATCAGCTCAATAGGCGTGATCATGTTGGCATCCACGGCCTGTATCCACTCTTCTCGACTCCAGTCACGAAAATCACCCGGCGGTGGCCCACCGTTATTGTTGATCAGAATATCGACCTGAGGGCAGGCGGCCAGCAGCGCCTCGCGTACCTCCTCGCGCCCGATATCCCCAACCACAGGGCGAACTTCGATGGCTGGATTAAGGGCCCGCAACGCGTCGGCGGTCTTTTCGAGTACCTCGGCATTGCGTGAATTAATGGCCAGGTTGACGCCCTCTTTGGCCAGCGCTTCGGCGCAGCCTCGCCCCAACCCCTTGCTAGCTGCGCATACCACGGCCCAGCGTCCTGCGATTCCAAGATCCATACCATGTACTCCTGTGTGTTCGATATTTGGGCTCATCGTGACGAATAGCCACTGTCTACCGGTAATAGAATAGTACGCCCGTTATAAAGTTAGCGCCCGGTGAGGTCGTTGGGGTTACCCCAGCGCCGTCACACTGGTGGTCATGCTGATGCAGACCAGAAGCGCTCCATGCTCTTGTAGCAGTGCGGTGCCATTGTCACCAGAACATACATTGCGACCAAAGTATGTCGTGATAATTGAAGTGCTATGAGCTAGGGTCTGTACTATGGTATCCAATAGTATTCAATAGTATTCTTTGTGGGGGTGATGATTTAATGAGTACTTCTGTCGAGGGGGCCAGGCAGTTGGAGTGTGAACTACATACTTATGAGGTGAAGTTTGTCGATGCGCTCGTAGCGCGTACCCGGCAGGCTGAGCGCATACTTGCTGAGCGGGCTGCTAGCAACGCATAAACAGGGCTCGTTATTAACATTGGCGCACTGAGGTTTATCATGGCGACATTACAGGAACACAGAACCATGACAGGTCATATTGAACAACCCGGCCTGATAAGAGCGTTGGATAAGGTTTGTAGATGCCTGGAAAATGCTCTTATTTTTGTTGCCGGATCTATGATTATTTGCGCCATGGCAATTACGTTTGTCGATGTCGTAATGCGTTATATTTTTAACTCGCCACTTAATTGGTTTTTTAATTTAATTACCATGTATCTGCTTCCTGGGTCTTATTTTTTGGCGTTTTCTTATGCGTTGAGAATGGGAAGCCACCTGAAGGTTGATTATTTCAAAAGCAAGCTGCCTTTAAAATTTACCAGCTTTTGCCTTTTGATCTTCGGCCTCATCGCCACATTGATGTTTAGCTATATTGCTTATACCTATTCTTTACGGGCATTCAGTGCCTGGCAAGAGAACGAGATCGTTTATGGCGTTGTGAGCTGGGTTGTTTGGCCTTCTGAATTTATTATCGCTATCGGCTCCTTTGTTTTCTCGTTCAGGTTGTTAATAACAACAATAGTTAACTATATTGTTAAGGGGAGCGATCTGTGATGGTCATTGCTTTATCTTTTTTCTTTCTGTTTTTTCTTTTGATAATAGGCCTTCCGGTTGCCATCAGTCTTGCGATATCCGGTGCTTTGGGCATTTTTCTAACCAATGGGATAGATGTTCTGCTGGGGATTCTATCGGCCTCGCCAGGCTCTGCTCTGACGACCTACGAGCTGCTCACCATTCCGATGTTTATCCTCATGTCGGAATTTATGGGGGTCAGCGGCATCACCGGCTCCCTGTTTAGCGCCATTGCCAAGTGGACAGACAAGATAAAGGGGGGCGTTGGGATTGCTGCTGTTGTCACAGGTGCGGCTTTTGGTGCCATTTCTGGCTCCAGTACAGCGGCTGCAGCCACGCTTGGGAAAATCAGCACGCCCGCCATGCAGGCGGAGGGGTACTCGCCGAAAATGGCTGGCAGTATTGCCGCTATTTCGGGCACTATTGCCATGCTGATTCCTCCCAGTGTCGCACTGATTTTCTATGGGCTGCTCAGCGGGGTTAGCATCAGTGACCTTCTGATTGCTGGCATAGTGCCTGGCATATTGGTGACGCTCACTATCGCCATTACCATCAAGATTCTTATCATCCGAAATCCAGTAGCCTCTAATAATAAGACCTATAGCTTCCGCGAAAAGCTGACAGCACTGAAGGTAGCTACCCCCTTTCTGATGCTGTTCAGTGTTGTTACGGGATTAATCTACACTGGCATTGCCACACCCGTTGAGTCCTCGGCTTTGGGTGCACTAGGCGCACTTTTGCTTGCTTTGAAATCAGGCAATCTCAATGCTGAAGCATTCAAAAATGCCGTTATAAATACGTGCTGCATTTCTGCCATGATCGGCCTTATTGTTGTTTGTGCACATGTTTTCGGTTACTTCATAACCATGACCGGCATCACCCGAAACTTAGTCAACTATGTGGGGCTGCTGGATGTTTCGCCATACCTGATCTTGTTCTTTCTGGTGATCCTCTATCTGGTGCTGGGGCTGTTCCTAGACTTGATCTCTATTCTGATTCTCACCATTCCTGTGGTGCTTCCGGTTGTCGTCTCGCTCGGGTTCGATCCGATCTGGTTTGGTGTGATCGTCATTTTGTTGGCTGAGATCGGTATTGTCACACCACCGGTCGGCATGAACGTCTTTGTGGTGGCGAAAGTGGCCAATGTACCTGTCGAGGAGCTTTTCTCAGGCGTCATACCCTACATCGTCATGCTGCTTGGTTTGATCGCTTTGTTAATAGCCTTCCCACAGATTGTGCTGTGGCTACCATCAACGGCTATGTACTGAGATGGTTATGTACTGAAGCGACTAAGTACTGAAACGACTATGTACTGACGCGTAATATCGGTAACTAGTCTTTGGGAATTTGTAGGCGTTTGGGTCAACGATAGATATGGTTCATCTATATAAAGGTGGGGTTAAGATTCAAACTTGTTGTAAAAACGTTATATCTATCATCAATGCACCATGCACTATTGGATTTATCCCGCTGTATTGATTAATGACTGGCACAAAAACTAAAGAGCGATAAAAGGGAGTACCATCATGAATAACTATAAAAAGCACCTTCCACTGCTATTGACGGGGGTTTTGACATGCGGTTCAGTCTCCGCGGCAGAGGTTGAACCCGTGACGCTGAAGTTTGCCGAATGGCTTCCCACTACTTCTTTTGCCATAGAGCATGGGGCCAACCCATTCATGGAAAAGGTGGCGGAGCTCTCCGACGGGCAGATACAGTTCGACTTTTATCCGGCAGAACAGCTTGGGCGTGGTTCTGAATCTCTGACCTTGTTGCAGACAGGTGTGGCGGATATTGCCAACGTATCTCCGGCTTATATACCGGAGAAGTTTCCTCTGTCTGGCGTTGTTGAACTACCGGAAATCGTCAGAAACTCCTGTAGCGCGGCGGATAGCTTCTATGAGATGGCCCAGCCAGGCGGGGCTATTTATGAAGCGGAGTTCAAGCGGCATCACATCCGCCCTCTGTGGGTGGGCAATATGGGGCGCTATCGCATACTGACCAACAATAGCAATATTTCGTCGCTCGATGACTTAAAGGGTCTGCGCATGCGTACTGCCGGTGGGCCTATGACACTCACCGCTGATGCTCTGGGGTCAAGCCCTGTCACCATGCAAGCTTCAGACGTACTTACATCGCTCTCTCGCGGTACGCTGGATGGCGTCTATTACCCACTTCGAGGCATCCTGGACTATGGCCTTGCCCCAGCACTGGATCAATTGATTCCGAACTTCTCCGTTGCCAGCTTCGGTCTCACCTACTCGATTAGTGATCGAGTGTGGAACCGCCTGTCACCGGAGCAGCAGGATATTCTGGTAGAGGCAGGCAGGTACGCTATGCAAACCTACTGTGATTATGTGGATAACTCTGAACCGGACATCATCCGTACGCTTGAGGAGGAGTACGGTATTACCCAAATGCCCCTATCGGATAGCGATCTTGAACAAGCACACGCCAACCTTGAAGGCGTCTATGACCGCTGGGCAGCACCCCTGCAAGCGCGCGGCCTGCCAACGCAAGAGGTGATCGAAGGCATGCAGTAAGTGGTGACGCCGGGCTCAGCAAATAGCCCGGCCGTTTTAGGCGGCTGCGCAGGGCTGCGGGAAAAGCAGGCAGTTCACAGGAGAGATAATATGAGCAGAACAACATTGCAGGGCAAGGTGCTAGCCAGTGGACTGGCGTTTCCTGAAGGGCCGATTGCCATGGAAGATGGCAGTATATTGGTCGTGGAGATTCAAGGAGGCCGCTTGACGCGCGTTCTACCTGACGGCGAGCTGCAGACCGTGGCTGAGGTGGGGGGTGGCCCAAATGGGGCGGCTCTTGGGCCGGATGGGCACTGTTATATCTGCAACAATGGCGGATTCAGTTGGCGTACTGATGAGGGCTACAGCCGACCTACCGGCGCTGCATCCGATTATGACGGGGGTTCGATTCAAAGGGTCAACCTTGCCACCGGCGCGGTTGAGACGCTTTATACTCACTGCCAGGACGTTCCGCTGCATGGCCCCAACGATATCGTTTTTGATGATCAGGGTGGTTTCTGGTTTACCGACTTCGGCAAGAAATTTGATGACCGCATCATGCTGGGTTTCCTCTACTATGCCCGATGTGATGGCAGCGAGATTCGCCGCGCGGCAAAGCATCTGCTGACGCCCAATGGGGTTGGTCTGTCGCCAGATGGGCGTATGTTGTACGTCTCTGAAACCGAAACCAGTCGGCTTTGGCGTTATCCGATCAATGCGCCCGGTGAGCTGGGGCAGGAGCCTTGGCCATCTCCCAATGGCGGCAAGTTGGTTCACGGCCTGCCGGGCTATCAGCGCTTTGACTCTATAGCGTTGGAAGAGAGTGGCAACATTTGTGTCGCTACCCTGGTGGATGGGGGTATCAGTGTTTTTTCTCCGCAGGGGGATTTGCTGGAGTTTCATGAAGCCCCTGAAGGGTATTGCACCAATATCTGCTTTGGTGGCCCAGACTTGCAGACGGCTTACATTACGCTGTCCGGTTATGGTCAACTGTTAGCGGTGCCTTGGCCACGCCCTGGTTTGCGTTTGGCTCATCAATAGCTTGACCAGCGAGCAAGTGCATTGAAAGCGCTTGAATAAATGGATGTGGCCGTATGTAAATAGTAACAGCGACTGCTCGTTAGCCAGCCAATCATGGATGGCTTGAGCACCACGGCATAGACGTTCCCTGCGCCCGCCCACTCTGTTGAGTAAGCCTCTGAGCGCTTGTAGTTTCCTTCCTGCATGCAGACTGACAGATCCGCGCTTCTTAGGGTCTGTCGGTCTATGGCCCGTTGGTGTCGAAGAGCGGCAGCGTCACCCCGTTCTACCCATTTTCTGGATGGCACTCTTCGCTACTCACTCTTCACCACTCACTCCTCTATCACGCTAATCACCACACCAGTGGCTTACTGCGCCACGTTTCCCTCACATTGAGATCGACAACCCTTGAGGTTTCAGGTTTGTGAATGCTTACAAAAGTGCCGCACACCCTGAGCGGTTAACGGCTAATGATCATTGTCACAAGCGCGTATATCCGGTCGCTGCGTGGTGCCTGACGGAGCGCTTTTGTTCAGGCGTGGTTATGGCGCTCGGATCGTTTCCTTCAGAATGTGAGTAGCGGTTAGCTATCGGTTTTTGTCCTGCATTGCGACCAAAGTATGTCGTGATAGTTGCAGCGCTATGGGCTAGTGTGTGTATTGCAGTATCCAACGGTATTCAAAAGTATTCTTATTAGAGGTGCTGATTCGATGAGTACGATTGGTTTTATTGGCCTGGGGGCCATGGGTGAGCCCATGTGTAAAAACTTGGCCAAAGGGTCGGGTAAGCAGGTGTTAGCCTATGACCTTTCTTCTGAGCCGTTGGAGAGACTGGCGGCTGAGGGTGTGCAGAAGGGCGAGGACGCTCTGCATGTGGCGCGCGAGAGTGATGTGCTCTTTTTGTCTTTGCCAAGTGGCCAGCATGTAAAAGGCTTGATGCTGGGCGAGGACGGCATTGCCGGTGAACTCAAGCCAGGTGCGACAGTCGTCGACCTGAGCACAACCTCGGTAGAGGATGCCCGGTGGTTGGCGTCTGAGCTGCAGGCCTACAAGGTCGGCTTTGCCGATGCGCCGGTCGCGCGCACTCGGCAAGCGGCGATTGATGGCAACTTGTGCGTCATGGTGGGTTGCGCCGAAACCGTTTACGGAAATATTAAACCGCTGCTGCAGAACATTGCATCAGACATCATCCATTGTGGCGATGTCGGGGCCGGTCAACTGGCCAAGATCCTGAATAATATGGTGCTTTTCGACACGGTGGCCAGCCTTTCCGAGGCATTGGTGATTTGTGAGAAAAGTGGCGCCGATCCTAAAAAGATTTTCGAAGCGATGTCGCTGGGGTCTGCTGACAGCTTTGCCCTGCGCAACCACTGCATGAACTTCATGCTCGAGAATGATTTCCCAGAAAAAAAGTTCCCGACTTCTTATGCATTAAAAGATCTCAGCTATGCGCTGGAACTGGCCGAGAGTTATGGCTTGACGTTGGGAATGGCGGAAAATACCAAGTCCCTATTTCAGAAAGCTATAAAGGAAGGATACGGAGAGCAGTACTTTCCAGTCATCGTTAATAGTATGCGTAATGACTGAGCTGATTCGTTAATGGAAAGTTAAACATATAACAATGACGAGAGGTGGCTGTGGCTTATACGAAGAAAGCATCCGCGCTGGCGGTGGCAATTTCCTTATGTGCAGCGGGCGTTGCCCATGCCGATACTCGGTTGACGATTGGTTCTACATCATCGTCGTCATCACACTACGGTTATTTCGTCGCTGTTTCGCAGATCATTAACGAGAATGTCGAGGGGGTGCGCTCTTCCGTCATGGAGACGGGAGCAACCATCGATAACTTGAGAAGGATCAAGCGCAACCAAGCGGATATGGGGTTAGTCACCACCAATGTTGCCTATGATGCCTATCACGGTGAGGGCGCCTTCGAGGGCAATGAAGTCCCCACCAACGTGCTATGGGTATATGGCCCTTCGGCTCAGAATGTCGTCGTCAGAGCGGATGCAGGCCTGAGCACCATCAGTGATCTGGAGGGTGTCAGATTCAATCCAGGGATTGTTGGCTCGGGCACGGAAGCGACCGCCGAAGCGGTGTTTGAGGTGATCGGCGTCGCGCCTGACTATGTCCGTGGTTCAACGACCGACATGGTTAACCAGATCAAGGACAACCGTGTCACCGGTTATGTGAAGAGCGGCAATGGCCGAATGCTGGATGCCTCCAGTATCGATATCGCCACGATGACCCCAGTGAATATTCTCGGTTTGAGCGATGAGCAGGCAGAGACCATTCGCCAGGAGCTGCCTAGCCTGGGGATCATGGAGATTGGCGAGAATGAGGCGGGTGAAGGCTATCCTGCCTATACCACCTGGGCGTATGGCAACACGGTGAGTACCAGAACGGATCTGGATGAAGAGGTCGCTTACAACATCGTTAAAGCGATCGTCGAACATCAGGAAGCCCAGGCGGCCGCGTTCTCGGTTTTAAAGGATGCCGATATCCCAGAGATGACCATTGAGCTGGCAACGACGCCTCTTCATCCCGGCGCTATTCGCTATTTTGAAGAGCAGGGGTATGAAGTGCCTGAGCATCTTAAACCCTAAGTAGTGACATCAAACGTGGTTGTTTTTATGAAATGGAGCTGACTTGAGTGTTGGCTCTATTTCTTTCTGACGTGAAGTTATCTTCATGGTGAGTCTTATGTTAGAAGTGGTTGAATCGGAATCACAGCCAATAGAAAGCGCATCATCCCGGCTGCCTGAAATAATAAAAAGACTGGTTGCCTTCTTACTTGGCGTGATGATCCTTTATACGGGGATCGCAGGTGCATTTGATTCTCTTGTACAGCGTTCAATGATGCTGGCGAGTGTGATCTTATTGGCCTTTATGGTGTATCCACCCAGTATAAAAGGACGTTTTATTCTCCTCGGGCGCGCCATGGATGCCTTGCTGTGCGTGTTTGCCATTGCCGCGTGCCTGTACGTGGCCTGGAATCAAAACCGAATCCTGACGCAGTTGCCCATTGCTGGGGTGGTGGACATCACCTTATGTGTACTGCTGGTGATCACGGTACTGGAAATATGCCGACGCTCCGTCGGGATCGCGTTTCCATTGATGGTGTTGCTGTCACTGGCTTACGTCTTCTTTGGCGATCGATTGTCGGGTGATTTTGGACATCGTGGATATGGCGTTGAGTTAGTGGTCGAAACCCTTTTCCTGTCGGATTTGGGGTTATGGGGCATGCTGACGGGGATTGGCGCAACGGTCATTGCCTCTTTTGTGCTGTTTGGCGCTGTACTTATCCGTACTGGCGGCAGTCAGGTGTTTATGGATCTTGCCATGATCTTTGCGGCCAACCGGGTGGGCGGGGCCGCCAAGATGGCCACGGTAGCCTCGGCTGCCTTTGGCTCCGTCAATGGCAGCGCGGTCGCCAATGTCGCCACGACGGGCGCCATGACCATTCCGTTGATGAAGAAAATGGGCTACCCAGCACCGCTGGCGGGGGCTGTAGAGGCGGTGGCTTCCACGGGAGGGCAACTGACACCGCCGATTCTTGGTGCAGCGGCCTTCATCATGGCTGAGACGTTGGGCATCAGCTATTTGTCGGTAGCGTTGGCGGCCCTGATTCCCGCGTTGATGTTTTATTCCAGCGTCTTTATGACCATTCACTTAATCGCCTTGAGAAAGGGGATCGGTGGGCTGCAGGAAGAGAGCAATGTGCCCAAACTGAGGGAAGCCATTAAGCTTTCCAAATCCGCACCGCTGCTAGTTGGGCTTGGGGTGTTGGTGGTGATGGTGTTAAGCGGTCGCTCGGTCGCTTTTTCCGCCTCCTTATCCATCGTGGGCATGCTGATCACCTATGCGTTGGCCGTCCTTGTCCGCGGGGAAGGTATCAAGCCGATCCTCGACACCTTCGTTGACTCGTGCGTAGATGCGGGTTACGGAATATTGATCATTATCACGATGCTGGTCAGCGCGCAGATCGTCGTCGCCATGATCAACATGACCGGCGTGGGCGTGACCATATCGTCCTTGGCCGTGGGGCTGGGTGGTGGCTACCTGTTTGGTGTCGCCTTTATCGTCGCACTGGCCTGCTTACTTTTGGGCATGGGCATTCCGACAACCGCCGCTTACGTACTGGTTGCGGCGGTCATGGCTCCCGCCCTGGTGTCCGCCGGCGTAGAGCCGATTGCCGCGCATATGTTCGTCTTCTATTTTGCGACCATTTCGGTGATTACCCCCCCGTTGTGTGTTGCCGTGTTCGTTGCTTCCTCGATTGCCGATACCCGCTGGGAAAGAACTGCGCTGCAGGCCGTACGTCTGGCGGCTGTCACCTACGTGATTCCGTTTCTGTTTATTACCTACCCTGGCGTTCTCTTTAACGGCGATGGTGCCCAGATATTGGAGGCAGTGCTGTCTGGCGTGGTGCTCGTCGTATCGGCGTCGATCGTGCTCTCGGATATTTTTGAAAAAGACAAGAAGAGGAGAGCAGGCGCGCTGCTGTGCATCGTTTCAGCGACGCTGGCCATTATCCCTTCCCTTTACGCGCTGTTGGCCGGCGCGATGCTACTGCTGTTTGTTCTAGCGTTCGTGAAGCCATTCGCCAGAAAGGCGGCAGCGTTCAGCTAAGAGATATGACTCAATTGAAGGAGTGATGTAATGGGTGAGATCAAGCGTTATCAACTTCGTATTGGTGATCAATGGCGTGACGCCGCAGAGGGACAAGTGCTGGAGTCGATCAATCCGATTAACCAGCAGGCATGGGCATTCATCCCTCAGGCAACCGCTGCTGATGTTGACGACGCGGTGCAAGCGGCACGGCAGGCCTTTGAAACCGAATGGCGGTCTACCAATGGCCTGCAACGCGCTGCGTTAATGCACGAGTTGGCGAACCTGCTCGAAACTGATGCCGAGCGCATGGCCCAGTTGGAGACCACCGACAACGGCAAGGTCATCCGCGAAACACGGGTGCAGATGTGTTTTGCGGCGCGTAACTACCGCTACTTTGCGGGCTGGGCGGACAAGCTGCAAGGCGAAAGCATCCCACTGGATCGCCCTGAACTGGTCGATTTCACGACTCGCGAGCCGCGTGGCGTGGCCGCCTTGATTACCTCTTGGAACTCGCCGATAGCGATCCTTGCCAACAAGCTTGCACCGGCCTTGGCTGCGGGTTGCACGGTGGTCATCAAGCCCTCGGAGATGGCGAGCGTGAGCACTCTGGCGTTCGCCGAGCTGTGTGAAAGAGCGGGCTTTCCGCCGGGGGTGATCAATGTGGTCACCGGGGATGGTCGCGTCGGTGCGGCACTCACCGGGCACCCCGGTATCGACTTGATCAGTTTCACGGGCGGCACGGCGACAGGCAAGGCGATTTCTCGGGTCGCCGCCGAGCATTTAACACCGGTGACCCTCGAGCTGGGAGGTAAGTCGGCCAACATCGTCTTTGCCGATGCGGATCTTGAGCAGGCGGTGACGGGCGCCGTGGCAGGCATCTTTGCCGCTTCCGGCCAGACCTGTATTGCTGGCTCACGACTGCTGGTACAGCGCGATATCTACGACCAGGTAGTGGCAAAGGTGTGTGAACGTGCCCAGGCGATTCGTATTGGCGACCCTCGCGATGAGAGTACGGAGATGGGGCCGGTAGCGACGCCGGGGCAGCATCAGCGTGTGCTGGACTTCATCGAGCGTGCCCGCGCCCAGGGAGCCACGTTGGCGGCGGGCGGCCGGGTGCCTCAGGGCGACCTATACGATCGCGGCTATTTCGTCGAACCGACGGTATTCTCGGATGTGGCGCCGGACTCCGAACTGGCTCAAGAAGAGGTGTTTGGGCCAGTCTTGGCGATTATTCCCTTTGATACCGAAGAGCAGGCCATTGCTATCGCTAACGGCACCGCCTATGGGTTGGTCGCCGGACTATGGACGCAAAATTTGGCGAGAGCGCATCGCGTTGCCAGGCAGCTTCGGGTGGGTGGGGTATGGGTCAACACCTATCGCACAAATGCGGCGCAGGCACCCTTCGGCGGGGTCAAGGCCAGTGGGAGTGGCCGCGAGCGCGGAATGCACGCGTTGGATGAGTACCTCGAGATTAAAAACCTGATGATCGACCTATCCAACGAAGCCCGCGATCCTTTTGCGATTCGTACGTGATTCAGTCGCCATCATGCTCAAAAAAGGCCTCTAGGCGGATCTTGTAAGCCTCACGGATATGGCTCCGTGCCACTTTTTCTGCGGCTTCTGGATCACGTGCTTCAAGGGCGTTAATGATGGCTTCGTGCTCACTACGCGCGGCTTTGGCACGGCTTGGTTTAGCTAACGTGCTAGGCCCGAGCAACATCATGGATTCGTGTAGTGAGTTCAGCATTTTAAGCAGATAGCGGTTGTGAGCGCAGCGGTAGAGGGTGCTATGGAACAGTTTATTGTTCTTAACGAGATCATGAGTCTCCTTTAACCGTGCATCGCGATCGCTAATTTCGCGCAGAAAAGCGATTTCAACCTCTGAGGCGTGTTGTGCGGCAAAGCCCGCCGCCGTTCCCTCGAGCATCTCGCGCATAGCATATAGCTCGCTAATCATGCTGTGGTCGAGTTCGGTGATGATGGTGCCGCGGATCGGGTCATTAGCGACCAACCCTTCAAGCTGTAAACGATTAAGCGCTTCGCGTACAGGCGTACGACTTAAGCCTATGCGCTCCGATAAGTCGACTTCACGAATCCTTGTCCCAGGCGGCAGGGTGCCTTCCTTAATAGCGTCGATGATGTAGCTGTAGGCCTGCTCGCTGCGCGGTTCGCCGCGCTGATTGGCTGCCTGGGTGGCGTGCTTGCGTGGTTTGGATTCAGTCATGGCGACCAGCCTCACGTTGCGGGTTAGACGAATGGCCATGATATGACAATGAACAATACTTGTCATTTTGAACACTGTTGGATACATTTGTATTTATTAGAATTTGGTGAGCGTTTTCAGCGTCACCATCTCTTCTTGTTAGTCATCATGAGGGAGTTCCAATGTTGTCATCGACTGGAGAGCGGCTCAGTGAGGCCGATCTGACTGGCCATGACGTGCTGGTGATTGGCGGCGGTAACGCAGCGCTGTGTGCCGCTTTATCGGCACGTGAGCAGGGTGCCAGCGTGCTGTTACTGGAGAGTGCTCCACGTCAATGGCGCGGTGGAAACAGTATTCACACCCGTAACTTGCGTTGCATGCATTGTGAGCCCACCGATGTGCTGAGTGACGCCTACCTTGAGGATGAGTTCTTCGATGACGTTTGGCGTGTGACCGGCGGCATCACCAACGAAGCGTTGGCGAAGCACGTGATTCGAGCCTCGGAAACCTGTACCGACTGGATGAAAAGCTACGGTGTGCGCTTTCAACCATCGTTGGGTGGCACGCTGCACCTGGGGCGAACCAACGCCTTCTTCCTGGGCGGCGGCAAAGCGCTGGTCAATACCTACTACCAAGCCGCTGAGCGACTTGGGGTGACCATCCTCTACGAGGCCGAAGCCGAACAACTCGTCTTCGATGGCAACCGCTTCGACCATGCGTTGGTCACTTACAACGGCTCACCCCGCAAGGTGAGTGCTAAGTCAGTGGTGATTGCCTCAGGTGGCTTCGAGTCCAACCAAGCCTGGCTGGAGGAAGCGTGGGGCGAGGTCTCGCGTAACTTCCTGATCCGTGGTACCCGTTTCAACCAAGGCAAGATGTTGCGCAGCCTGATCGATAACCACGCCATGGTGGTCGGGGATCCGATGCAGGGGCACGCGGTCGCTATCGATGCACGCGCGCCGAAGTACGATGGCGGTATCGTCACCCGTGTCGACTGTGTATCCCTGGGGATTGTGGTTAACCGCGATGGTCTGCGCTTCTATGACGAAGGCGAAGACTTCTGGCCCAAGCGCTACGCCATCTGGGGCCGGCTGATCGCCAAGCAGCCGGGGCAGGTGGGCTATTCGATTACCGACGCCAAGGCGCAGGGGCGCTTTATGCCGTCAGTGTTTCCACCCGAGCAGGCCGATACGCTCGAGGCGTTGGCGCTCAAGCTCGACCTGCCGGTGGATGCCGTACTCAAAACGGTCGCGGAGTTCAATGCGGGCGTGCAGCCTGGCAACTTCGATCACAGCGTGCTCGACGATTGCCATACGCAAGGGGTGACACCCGAAAAGACCCACTGGGCGCAGCGTATCGACGAGCCTCCTTTCTACGGTTATCCACTGCGTACTGGCATTACCTTCACGTACTTAGGCGCCAAAGTCGATGACAAAGCGCGTATGTACATGGCTAACGGCGAGTTGGCGGACAACGTTTTCCTAGCTGGTGAGATCATGGCCGGTAATATTTTAGGCCAGGGTTATGTTGCTGGCTTCGGGATGACCATCGGCACCGTATTTGGTCGCATTGCAGGCACAGAGGCAGGCAATTATGCAAAAGATTGATGCAATCATCGAAGAAACCCGTAACAACATGACGATCTGCAATGCCTGCCGGTATTGTGAAGGGTTCTGTCCGGTATTTCCGGCCATGGAGCGGCGCCGTACGTTTACTCCCGAGGATCTCAAGTATCTGGCCAACCTATGCCACAACTGCGGTGAGTGTTACTACGCTTGCCAGTACGCGCCGCCCCATGAGTTTGCCGTCAACGTACCGCAGTCAATGGCCAAGCTGCGTGTAGAGTCCTATCGCCAGTATGCCTGGCCACAGCCGCTGGCCCGTCTGTTTGACCGCAGCGGCTTGCTTGCCGCCCTGGCACTGGCGGTAGGGTTGACGCTCATCCTGCTGATTGCCATTGCGCTAAATGGGGATCTGGCGGCACTGGTCACCACCCAGCATAGTGGCGACTTCTACGCGCTATTGCCACATAACACCCTGGTGGTCACCTTTGGTTCGGTGTCGTTGTTTGCGCTACTTGTCTTGATCATGGGGATGGTGCGCTTTTGGCGCGAAAGCGGCGAGGGGGTCTCTGGGCTTGGCGATGCCGAAAGCTGGCAGCAGGCACTCAAAGAGACGTTCTCACTCAAGCATCTTCACGGTCAGGAGGGGGCAGGCTGCACTTACCCAGATGCCTATCATTCACACTGGCGGCGGCGCTTTCACCACTTTACCTTTTACGGGTTCATGCTGTGCTTCGCCGCGACCGTGACCGGCACCCTCTACCACTACCTGTTTGGCTGGCAGGCGCCCTACAATTTTATCAGCCTTCCCAAACTGTTCGGCACCTTGGGCGGTATTGGCCTGTTGATAGGCCCGGCGGGGCTGCTGTACCTCAAGCTGGTGCGTGACAAGGAGACGGCTGATGTGCGTCAGATGGGAATGGATGTGGCGTTCATCGTGCTGCTGTGGCTGACCGGCTTAACCGGCCTGTCGTTAATGCTGCTACGCGAGACCTCCGCCATGGGGGTGATGCTGGTGGTGCATTTAGGCGTGGTTATGGCACTTTTCATCACCATGCCCTATGGCAAGTTCGTGCATGGTTTCTATCGCTTATTGGCGGTCTATCGTAACGCCCTGGAGCGCAATCGCCTTGACCAATAATCTTCTCTCCAGAGGCAGCACCCGCACGCCAACCGACATAATATCGTCTGTAGGCCTCTACCAGGTGTCACCTTACCGCTTATCAAGCGGCCGCGAATCAACTTATGACTAAATTAGCCATGAGGGGTTGCTCTCTCATGGTTGTTACGACGAAGACGCTGAGCGGCACGGAAATCGTCAATGAGGCATTGTAGCCCTAGTGCGGCGAAGCCGATCGGTAGGAGTACTGACGTTAAGCTCGCTGGCTACGCTTATTTCACGCAGGTATTCGTTTGCCTGGTAATGGCCATTTAGAATCCGCTGGAGTACTGAGAGGCACCTCAAAGGCCTTATTAATCCAGGTTATCGAGCGATCAGCTCAGCAATTCGCTGCGCAGTCGTTTTTACTTCCGTGATAGCGGTCTCTTTATCTAGATCCTCCATGGCCACCACGCCCACACAGGCCTCAATGGTGGGGCGAAACGACGTGGACGAGATAGCGCTGGCCACGCCTACTGCCCCGCGTTGTAGCTGTCCATGAGTCAGGCTGTAGCCGTCGAGCCGTGCCTGCTTAATCGCCTCACCTTCCTCCGGGTGAGGGGGCCGTTCGGCAAGGATGGCAATACCGGCAGCGCCCAACGTCAACGGATGGCGACTACCCACCCGGTAGCCGATTTGCAGAGGCATTTCTCCTGATTCTGCCACCATTAACACAACGCACTCCTCCCCCTGAGCGACAGAGATAAAAGCGGTAGCGCGCGTGGCTCTGGCGAGTGCCTGCAAGAGTGGCTGGGCAATAGCGCGTAGATGAGGTTCAAAGCGGGACGCAAGCAGTGCCGTACCAGCACCCAGGCGAATGGGGCCTTCGGGGGTGCGCGTAATCAGCCCATGGCTGGCCAGGGTGGTGACGATGCGGTAGGCAATGGCTCGATGAATATCGAGGCGTTCAGCCAGGTCGGCAATAGAAATGCCATCGCTATGCTCGGAGACAATTTCCAGTGCCTTGAGTCCGCGATCAAGCGTTTGCAACGTGTTGTTAGCCATAGAGAGGCACCTCGGTACTGTGATTCGTTAAGTGGGCTCGATAACTGGACTCAATAGTTAGCCAAGCGATACAGACTAACGCAGCTACGCCGAGGAGTTGACTCGCCGACAGAAACTGCCTACCTTCATTGTGCATTAAAAGAAACTAAGTGTTCGATAAAAGTAAAACAAGCACGAGCCACTTAATTTTACGGAGCCCTTCATGGCATCAGTGTCTCACCGTTCCGGTAGCGCATCGGGCGAGTGCCCTTTTCAACCACCACAGGCGTCCGTGTCACTATCGCCTACCGGCTGCCCTGTCTCCCCTGAAGCCGCCGAATTCGATCCCTTCGATGCGCCTTATCAGCTTGACCCCGCTGAGGCACTGCGCTGGTTCCGCGAACAGGAGCCGGTTTTCTATAGCCCTAAACTCGACTACTGGGTCGTGAGCCGCTATGAAGATGTGAAGGCGGTTTTCCGTGACAACGTCACCTTCTCGCCCTCTATCGCGTTGGAGAAACTAACCCCCGCACCGCCCGAGGCGATGAAAATTCTCGAGGGCTACGGTTTCGCAATGCGTCGTACCATGGTCAATGAGGATGAGCCGGATCACATGGAACGCCGTCGCCTACTGATGGAGGCCTTCCTGCCCGAGAACCTTGTAAAGCACGAAGCGTGGGTACGTGAGTTGGTGCGTGACTATATGGATCGCTTCATCGACAAGGGGCGTGCGGATCTGGTGGGCGAGATGTTTCGGGAAATTCCCATGACCGTCGCACTGCGCTTCCTGGGTGTGCCCAATGAGGATGCCAAGGAGCTTCGCAAGTTCTCGGTTGCCCACACGTTGAATACCTGGGGCCGACCCTCCCCAGAGCAGCAACTGCAGATTGCCGAGGATGTGGGCCAGTTCTGGAAAACCGCACAAACTATCCTCGACCGCATGTGTGCCGATCCCAGCGGCGAGGGATGGATGTACGATTCGATCCGCATGCACAACAGGCATCCTGACATTGTGCCGGAGAGCTATTTGCGCTCGATGATGATGGCCATTCTGGTGGCTGCCCATGAGACCACCGCGTTCGCCACCACTAATGCCTTTCGTACTCTGTTATCAAACCGGGAGTCATGGAATGACATTTGCGAGAACCCTGCTTTGATTCCCAGTGCTATCGAGGAGTGCCTGCGCGCCGCCGGTTCGGTCGTGGCCTGGCGACGTATCGCGACCGAAGACACCCTGGTCGGGGACAAGAAGATTCCAAAGGGGGGGAAGCTGTTAATCGTGCAGGCGTCGGCCAACCGCGATCCGAGACACTTTGAAAATCCTGACGAGTTCGATATCTACCGCCATAACGCAGCGGAGCACTTCACTTTCGGCTACGGTGCGCACCAGTGCATGGGGAAAAATATCGCCCGCATGGAGATGCGCATCATTCTTGATGAATTTGTCCGTCGGTTACCCCATATAGAGCTGGTCGAGGATCAATCGTTCGAGTACCTGCCCAACACCTCTTTCCGCGGGCCCACGTCTCTATGGGTGGAGTGGGAGCCGGCGCAGAATCCTGAACGACGCAACCGCGCTGTACTGGAGAACCCTACGCTTTTCCATATTGGCGCACCTATCAAAGAGGATATCTTGCGTCGGGTCGTGGTCGACGAGGTGAAACGTGAAGCTGAGGCGGTGATTCGTGTTGGTCTGGTAGATCCCCATGGGCGTGAGTTACCTGACTGGACTCCGGGTTCGCATATCGAGTTGGTCTCAGATAAGTGGCGCCGCTACTACTCACTGTGCGGGACGCGCGATGACCGTAACCGTCTCTCCATCGCTATCCTACGAGAGCTCGAGGGGCGCGGCGGCTCGGTGTACTTTCACGACACGGTCAAGCCGGGAGATGTATTGCATATCGCTGGCCCCAAGAACCATTTCCACCTGGACGAGGCGGCAACGCGCTATACCCTGATTGCCGGTGGTATTGGCATCACGCCGATTATTGCCATGGCGGATCGACTCAAGGCTCTCGGCAAGCCCTATGTACTCCACTACTGCGGCGCTGGGCGGCGAACCATGGCCTTTTTGGAGAGAGTTGAACGTGACCATAGCGCCGCGCTAACCCTCCATGCCGGTGATGAAGGGTGTCGCCTTGATCTACCGAGTGCACTTAGCAGCCTAGCCGAGGGTGAACAGGTCTACGCCTGCGGCCCTGAGCGACTGCTGGAGGCGCTTGGGTCACTGGCGGAGAAGTGGCCCGAGGGTACCTTGCACGTTGAGCACTTCACCGCTCGCTCCAACATCCTCGATCCTGAGAACGAGCACGCTTTCGAAGTAGTGCTTGCGGACTCCGACCTGACGCTGCAGGTCGGTAACCACCAGACCCTGCTTGAGGCGCTAACTGCGGCGGGGGTGGATGTGCCTAGTGACTGCTGCGAAGGCCTGTGTGGAACCTGCGAAGTGGCGGTGACCGATGGGCATATCGATCACCGAGACCTAGTGCTCAGCCGTACTGAGCGCGACGCTAATGACCGCATGATGGCCTGCTGCTCGCGGGCAGCGGGCAAGCGTCTGACTTTGGCGCTCTAAACGTTAACACCCTTAAAAGAATCTCTGTTTTACACTGGCACCATCGGGTACATGAACCATTAAAAAGGATAATCACAATGAAAAAAATGGCGACGTTGACCACCTTTTCAGCTCTCATGCTCTTGGGCTCTTTTCAAAGCGCGACAGCGGCCGATACCGTGCTTCAGGTGAGTACCTGGGCGGGCCCTAACCACGGCGTTAATACCATCGTCTGGCCCACTTGGGGGAAATGGGTTGAAGAGGCGACCGACGGCCGTGTCAGTGTCAATGTGACCCACGACCTTGGGCCGCCTAACGCGCAAATGGAGTTGGTGGCAGATGGCGTCGCCGATGTCACCTGGCTCTTTCACGGCTTAATGCCAGGACGTTTTGAGCTGACCAAGCTACCGGAATTCCCCACTTTTGAAGACTTTTCATCGGAAAATGCCTCCGTGGCTTACTGGCGTACTCATCAAGAATTCCTAAGCGATGCCGGTGAGCATCGTGGTGTAGAGGTACTAGGGTTGGGTGTGCATGGCCCTGGGGCGCTCTTTCTTGCTGAACCAATCGAAAGCCTTGACGATTTGCAGGGCAGAAGGGCGCGCATCGGTGGCGGCGTGATGGCGGATATTTCCAATGCGCTAAGCCTCACTGGGGTCGCACTACCGCCAGGTGGGACATACGAGGCCGCCACGCAAGGGGTGATCGACGGTGCCATGCTCACCCTTGAAGGACTCAAGAGTTTTCGACTGGCCGAGGTATTGCCCTACACTGTACAAATGCCGGGTGGCTTCTATCGTGGCAGCTTTTCCCTGGTCATCAATCCTGATACTTGGCAGTCGCTTTCCGAGCAAGACCGTAACGCCATCATGGATGTCTCAGGCGAAAAGCTTTCCCGCCTGTTTGGTTTCATGATGGATACTGTCGATGTGCGTGGCGTTGAGTTTGCTAAGGAGGAGGGCAACACCTTCATCGAATTGCCTCCTGAAGAGGTTGAGAACTTCATGCAACTGGCGGCCAGCCTCCCCAACGACTGGTTTGAAGTGGCAGCTGCGAAAGATGTTGATGGAGAGGCCGCCCGCACATTCTTTCTCGAACAATTGCAGGTTGTCGCAGGCGACGATGAAGGCCTGAGCGCTGACGATGTGATTGATCCTGACGCCTAAACTAGGTGTTTTTAATGGGCTAGGCTTTGTTTGAAAAATCGGCGAAAAGGCGGATCGGACTCGCGTACGAGTCGATTTTTAACGCCGTATGGTCGAGCGCAGCCAGTTTTCAGACAAAGCCTAGGTTATGTTTTTACTCTTTAGTAGTGTCTTGCAGCACGCCGCGATTAATCTGATCCTCTTCGATGGACTCGAAAAGTGCTTTAAAATTGCCCTCTCCAAAACCATCATCGCCTTTACGCTGGATAAACTCGAAAAAGATGGGGCCAATAACCGTTTTTGAGAAAATCTGTAGCAAAATCCGGGTTTCGCCGCCGCCTACGACACCTTCACCATCAATTAAAATGCCCCGATGACGCAGTTTATCGAGAGGTTCCTGGTGGTCTTTAACGCGCTCTAGAGATTTTTCATAATAGATGCTCGGCGGGCCAGGCATAAATTCGAGTCCAGCATCAGCAATTAAGTCAGTACCGGTATAGATATCGTCGGTCGCAATAGCGATATGCTGAATACCTTCGCCGTTATACTCACGCAAGTACTCTTCAATCTGGCTGTGATCGTCGGCACTTTCATTAATAGGAATACGGATTTTTCCATCGGGGGAGGTTAATGCGCGGCTGGTAAGACCTGTTACTTTACCGGAGATGTCAAAGTAGCGTATTTCACGGAAGTTAAAGGTGTCATGATAAAACTTATACCATGTATCCATGTTGCCGCGAATCACGTTATGAGTGAGGTGATCCAAATAGTAAAAACCAAATCCTTTAGGAGTTGGATCTTCCTTATCTAACCATTCAAACTCGTTTGAGTAACAGCTGCCTTTTTCGCCGTAAGTGTCGATAAAGTAAAGCAGCGAACCGCCAATGCCAACAACCGCAGGCGCATCGATGGATTTGTTGCCGGTGTACTCTTCAGCCCCCAAGTCGATGGCGCGTTTTAGCGCATGCTGAGCATCAACTACTCGCCAAGCCATCGCCGGTGCACAGGGGCCGTGTGCATCAATAAACACTGACGCATGCGAGTTAGGCTCACTGTTAAGGAGGTAGTTGATGTCGCCCTGACGATAAACGGTGATTGATTTGTCACGATGTTTTGCAATGGGAACGAAACCCATTTGCCGAAATAAGCCATCGAGTTTTTCCGGCTCGGGGTGCGCAAATTCAACGAACTCGAAGCCATCTGTGCCCGCTGGGTTTGCATCATTTATGGTTGCTTTGGGTGCGTCATGAGGGAAGGGGCCCATCGCTGTCTCTCCTTTATTGTCTTGTTGGGTGACAAATTCAGTATAGGGAAGAGTCAGTACAATTAGGTTGCAAACTAACCTAAGATGCAGCCAATGGTGCATGGGTTGTGCGCAATAGGGGTGTTTTATGCACGGAATTTCTTTAGATCGTTATGATCTTGCAATTTTGTCAGTATTGCAAAAGAACTCGGCCCTCACCAATTCAGAATTGGGAGAGCGTGTCAGCCTATCTCCTTCGCAGTGCTCCCGACGCAAAGCACGGTTAGAAGCCGAAGGTGTGATAAAGGGATACTCGGCTAGGCTTGATGCCACTAGCCTCGGGTTTGGGCTGCGCGCCATCACCCGGGTTAATCTCAAAGCTCATGGTGAAAGCATGGATGGTGATTTTGTGTCATTACTGACGAAGCACGCCATGGTTCGTGAGGCCTATTCTGTGTCGGGAGATGCAGACTATGTATTACACGTTATCGCCAAAGACCTAACTGAATTTTCGGACTTTATTCACCATCATTTATTACCTCATCCTAATGTCACCCAGGTTCGCTCTGAAATAATACTGCGTAGTATGAAAGAGGAGCCGGGGCTGCCGGTGAAAGGTGGCTAAGTAACAGCGTTCTGTTAGCGAATCGGGATAGCGGTCTCTTCTTTGATATTACGTAGCACGAAATTGGAGTTGACCTGGGAAATGCCATCCAGGGTGAAGAGTTTCTCATTAAGAAAGCGGTCATAAGCTGCCATGTCTTCAATCACCACTCGCAGCACGAAATCCGCGTTGCCAGTAGTGGCATAGCACTGCAGCACTTCTGGGTATTGCAGGATGCGGTTTTCAAACTCGACGGTATTGTCGATATGGTGGCGAACCAGCGTCACCATGACCAATGCCGATAGTGGCTGGCCCACCAGGCTGGGTTCCACCAACGCCGCAAAGCGGCGGATCACGCCACTCTCTTCCAATGCCTTGACGCGTCGCCAGCAGGCAGCGGGGGATAGTCCGATCTGTTCGGCAAGTTCATTGTTGGTAATGCGCCCCTGTTGCTGAAGCAGGGTAAGAATGCGCTGGTCATGCCTGTCTAAGGTGGTTTCTTTGGTCGTTTCTTTCATGGTGCCATTTCTTTTATTTGTGATTTGTTGAATATCATTGCGTCAAAACTAAAAAAATGAAAGTAATGATCAATAACCAGACTTTTGAAGAGTTAATTAGCAAGCACCTTTAGTGCGCTGTTGGCTAGACTCAAGCGTATTACAACCATAACTCTTCGACCGTACTGGTGAACGCTCATGACAACCCCCTCGATCACTGAGCAGGCGGGTTCTACTACCCGGCCTCTCGATATTGCCCTCGATGATTATCAGCTTGCTGACCGCTATAGCCGCGGAGAAGGACGTATCTTTCTCACCGGCACTCAGGCATTGGTACGTATCGCCTTGCGCCAGGCCGAGCTTGATCGCCGTGATGGCCGTCACACGGGAGGGCTCATTAGCGGCTATCGTGGCTCGCCCTTGGGCGGTGTAGACCAAGAGATTTGGCGGGCGAAAGCCGCTATGGAAGAGCATCACATCGATTTTGTCCCTGCCATCAACGAAGACCTTGCCGCCACCATGATGCTGGGTTGCCAGCAAGTCGAGACAGACCCCGATAAGCAAGTAGAGGGCGTGTTTGGCATGTGGTACGGCAAAGGGCCGGGCGTTGACCGCGCAGGCGACGCTTTAAAACACGGTAATGCCTATGGCAGCTCTCCCACTGGCGGTGTGCTGGTGGTCGCGGGTGATGATCATGGCTGTGTGTCGTCCTCTATGCCACACCAGTCTGATGTCGCTTTTATGGCGTGGTTTATGCCGGTGATAAGCCCGGCGTCATTGGCGGAGTATGAACGCTTTGGACTATGGGGCTATGCACTTTCACGCTTCTCTGGTTGCTGGGTGGGTTTTAAAGCCGTGTCTGAAACCGTGGAGAGTGGCGCGTCGGTGGATGTGCCTCCCTTGCCAGATTATGTAACACCCGACTTCGATATGCCTGAAGGCGGTCTACACTACCGCTGGCCCGATTTGCCGGGGCCACAACTCGAGACCCGCATTGAGCACAAGTTGGCCGCCGTACAGGCGTTTGCCACGGCCAATCCGATTGATCAGTATCTATTTCGCCAGGAACAGGCGACTTTTGGGCTAGTCACCACAGGCAAGGGCCATCTGGATTTACTTGAAGCGTTGCGTTTGTTGGGGCTGGATGAAGCCAAACTGCGTGATCTAGGGATTGAGATATATAAGGTCGGGATGGTGTGGCCTCTCCATCGCCCCGGCATCCTTGAGTTTATTCATGGCAAGCGCGAGGTGCTGGTCATTGAAGAAAAGCGCGGCATTATCGAAAGCCAGCTGAAGGAGTACATGTCGGAACCCGACCATCCAGGCGAAGTCATCGTTACCGGCAAGCAGGATGAAACCGGCAAACCGCTGATACCTTATGTTGGCGAGCTGAGCCCGCGTCTCTTGGCAGGCTTCGTGGCAGAGCGCCTAGCGCGCTTTTTTGAGATTGATTTCAGCGACAAGCTGGCAACCGTTGATGCTTGCCAGGCGGGCGTTAAAGAGCTCGGCGGTGTACGCCGCATGCCCTATTTCTGCTCTGGTTGCCCGCACAACAGCTCCACCAAGGTGCCTGAGGGCAGCAAAGCCCTGGCGGGTATTGGTTGCCACTTTATGGCCTCGTGGATGGATCGCAACACCGAATCGTTAATTCAGATGGGTGGCGAAGGCGTTAACTGGGTGGGCAAGAGCCGCTTTACCGGCAATGGCCATATTTTCCAGAACTTAGGCGAAGGCACCTGGTTTCACTCGGGCTCAATGGCCGTGCGCCAGGCAGTGGCGGCAAACGTCAATATTACCTACAAAATTCTGTTCAACGACGCGGTTGCCATGACGGGTGGCCAACCCGTGGATGGACAAATCAGCGTGCCGATGATTGCTCGGCAATCGCTGGATGAAGGTGTTCGCCGGGTCATGGTGGTCAGTGACGAACCGGATAAGTACCGGGGGCATGAAAAGGAATTCCCTAAGGGGGTTACCTTCCATGGCCGTGAAGAGATGGATACGCTGCAGCGTGAACTGCGCGAAATTCCCGGCTGTACGGTGTTGATTTATGACCAGGCATGCGCGGCTGAAAAACGCCGTCGGCGCAAGCGTGGTTTGATGGAAGATCCTGCCCGCCGGGTGTTTATCAATCATCATGTTTGTGAAGGCTGTGGTGATTGTTCCGTACAGTCCAACTGTTTATCGGTGGTGCCTCGGGAGACCGAACTAGGCCGCAAGCGCAAAATCGATCAGTCGTCCTGCAACAAGGATATGTCCTGCGTCAGTGGTTTTTGCCCCAGCTTTGTCACTGTAGAAGGTGGCCAACTGCGTAAAGGCCAGGGCGTCGCGGCAGATAACGCCTTTTGGCAGCGTATAGCGCATTTGCCTAGCCCTGCCATTGTGCCTTTGGCGGCCCCTTATGACCTACTGGTGGGGGGCGTTGGCGGCACAGGCGTGGTGACCGTTGGGCAACTGATCACCATGGCAGCACACCTGGAAGGCAAGGGCTCCAGCGTGCTCGACTTTATGGGATTCGCTCAAAAAGGCGGGGCGGTAATTAGCTATGTTCGCTTGGCAGCGCAGCCCAACGAGCTGAATCAGGTACGCATCGAAGCGGGGCAGGCCGATGCCGTCATTGCCTGTGACATGGTGGTGGCGAGCTCCCAGAAAGCGCTGAATGTACTCCAGCCCACCACTCGTATTGTCGCCAATCTGGCGGAGCTAGCCACGGCGGATTATGTGCTTTATCGCGATGCGGATATGCAGCCCATTAAACGCCTCAACATGTTGCGTGAAGCGGTAGGAGATGAGCGCTTTGCCTCTCTGGATGCCAATCGTCTGGCTGAACAGCTGCTAGGGGATACGGTATTTTCCAATATGATGATGTTGGGATTTGCCTGGCAGCAGGGGCTGGTGCCGCTTTCTGAACCTGCGCTGCAGCGTGCTCTGGAACTCAATGGCGTCGCAGTGGAAAAGAACCGCCAGGCATTTGCCTGGGGGCGCTTGGCAGCGGTAGAGCCCGACTACCTTCAGCAGCATCTGGATACGATGCCACTGTCCGCGAATGCCACACTGGACGACGTGATTGCGCGTAATCGTCGCCACCTGGAGCGCTACCAGAACCGTGCCTGGGCTGAGCGTTACGTGGCCCAGGTGACTAAAGTGCGTGAAGCAGAGGAACCGCTAAACGTCGGTCAATCATTGAGTGAAGCCGTCGCCCATCAGCTCTATCGTTTGATGGCGTATAAAGATGAGTATGAAGTGGCACGACTTTACACCCAGAGCGATTTTCTGGATGAGATCAAAGCAACGTTCTCGGGTGATTACCAGTTAACCTTCCACTTGGCGCCACCGCTTATAGGCGGTCGTAAAGATGCTCAGGGACGTCCAGTGAAACGCCGCTTCGGCCCCTGGGTGATGAAGGCAATGGGCGCGTTGGCAAAGATGCGCGGTTTGCGCAACACGGCTCTCGACCCTTTCCGCTTCAGCGCCGATCGCAAGCTCGACCGCGCCTTATTGGCTGATTACGAGCAGCTTATTGATGAGTTAGTGGCTCGTCTTGACGGCACTAATCATGGGACTGCCTTGGCGCTGGCTAAACTGCCGGAAGAGATTCGTGGCTTCGGGCCAGTCCGCGAAGCAGCTGCCGAGAAAGCCAATGAGCGCCGCGAGACGTTGCTGGAGGAGCTACGCGAAGGTCACTCGAAGACCATCGCTGTCGAAGCCGCCTGAGGCTGCCCGCCAGGTGAAATACAGGCCGCGCAATGTGCGGCCTGTCAGGAGGGTTTAGCTGGCGTCAGGCTGCGCCTCTGGTGCGGCTTTTGCGAAGGCCGGCAGCGAACGACAGCGGGCAGTGATCCGCTGGATCGTCGGATAGGCTGACAAATCGCACTCGAAGCGTTCGGCGTTATACACCTGGGGAATCAGGCAGATATCCGCAAGTGTTGGGGTGTCGCCATGGCAAAAATCTCCGCTGCTGGGGGGATTGGAGAGTGTTGCTTCCAGGGCGGTGAAACCCTCGGCAATCCAGTGGTGGTACCAGGCTAGCTTAGCCGCTTCATCCGCTCCCATTTCGCTCACTAGATACTTGAGTACCCTCAGGTTGTTGAGTGGGTGAATCTCGCAGGCCACCGACTGAGCGAGCGCACGAACCCGCGCCCGCTCTAACGCGTTAACCGGCAGCAGGGCGGGCTCTGGGTGCACTTCATCGAGATACTCGCAGATCGCCAGTGACTGGTTAACCACCGCGCTATCGTCCAACACCAGGCTAGGCACCAGCCCCTGAGGGTTGCGCGCCAGATGTTCGCCACCACGTTGCTCGCCTTTCACCAGATTGACCGGGATCTGGTCGTAATCCAGTCCCTTAAGGTTTAAAGCAATACGCACCCGGTAAGCAGCCGACGAGCGGAAATAGCCGTAAAGCGTCGTCATGTTGCCTTCCTTTATTTGGGCTGGTACGGCACTACTTGCTGATCGATCGTACCAAATATGTTGTTGCCATCGCGGTCAAACATCTCGATACGAACCCGGTCGCCAAAGCGCATAAAGGGCGTTTTTACCTGGCCGTACAGTATCTGCTCAACCATGCGCACTTCGGCTAGACAGCTATAGCCAACGCCACCGTCAGCCACCGGCTTTCCAGGGCCACCATCGGGGTCGGGATTGGAAACGGTGCCCGAGCCAATAACAGCGCCGGCACCGAGATAGCGGGTCTTAGCCGCATGGGCCACCAGCTGTGGGAAGTTGAAAATCATATCTGGCCCGGCTTCAGGCTCGCCAAACTTCTTATCATTCAGGTGCACGGTCAGTGGCAGGTGCACCTTACCGTCCTGCCATGCATCGCCCAGTTCATCTGGGGTCACCGCAATGGGTGAGAACGAAGAGGCGGGCTTTGCTTGGAAAAAACCGAAGCCCTTAGCGAGCTCTCCTGGAATCAGACCACGCAGGCTTACATCGTTGACCAGCATCATTAGCTTAATGTGTTTGGCGGCTTCCTCTGGCGTGACTGCCATCGGCACGTCATCGGTAATAACGGCGATTTCACCTTCAAAGTCGATGCCATGCTCTTCGCTCACCGCCTCGATATCGTCCGTGGGTGCCAAGAAGCAGTCGCTACCGCCCTGATACATGAGCGGGTCTGTCCAGAAGGTTTCAGGCATCTCAGCATTACGCGCCTGGCGTACCAGCTGGACATGGTTCAGATAGGCGGAGCCATCAGCCCACTGATAGGCACGCGGTAAAGGGGAGTGCAGCGCACTCTGATCAAGCTTAAAAGCGTTTTCAATACCATCACTGTTAAGTTGTGCATAGCGCGCTTCAAGCTGAGGGCTAACCGCTTCCCAGTTCTCAAGGGCAGCCTGAAGGGTGGGAGCAATATCCACAGCGCTCACCGCTCGGGAGAGGTCTCGGGAGACGATGATGAGTTCTCCGTCGCGGCCCTGCTTAAGTGTTGCCAGTTTCATAATGATTCAATCCTTGTCGTCAGGGTGGTATAGGGTTCAGGGCTGGCTTGGGTTGAAGTGAGAGCGCAGCGTCGACCAAACATCCACATAATCACGTTGACGGAAGTCAGCATTCAGAGCCGCAGGGGTTGGGTGAAAGAAGTAGCGGCTTTCAAACATAAAGGCCAGTGTATCGCCTATGAAATGGGGCTTAAGCTCAGCGTTGGAGGCTTTTTCAAATGTCTCAGCATCGGGGCCGTGGGGCGACATTGAGTTATGTAGGCTGGCGCCGCCAGGCGTGAAGCCTTCCGCTTTGGCATCGTACTCGCCGTGTATCAGCCCCATAAACTCGCTCATTAGGTTGCGATGGAACCAGGGGGGCCTAAAGGTATTCTCGGCAACCATCCAGCGCGGTGGGAAAATGACAAAATCAAGATTCGCCATCCCCGGTGTATCGGAGGGGGACGACAATACGGTGAAGATTGACGGATCCGGATGATCGAAGCTAACCGTATTGATGGTGTTAAAATTAGCCAGATTATATTTATAAGGCGCGCAGTTGCCGTGCCACGCCACCACATCTAACGGCGAGTGGTCGAGTTTGCTCTCCCAGAAACGACCAGAGAACTTAGCCACTAAGCGGTAGTCGCCCTCCAGGTCTTCGTAGGCTGCCACAGGGCTTTGGAAGTCACGCGGGTTGGCTAAACCGTTAGACCCGATGGGGCCGAGGCCGGGCAGCTCTAAAGGACTACCGTAGTTCTCGCATATATATCCCCGCGCAGCCTCAACCCCCTGAGCTCTGCGCACTTGGAATTTCACACCGCGAGGAATGACAGCAATTTCACCGTTATCGATCTCGATGTCACCAAATTCTGTACGTAGACGAATGGCGCCCAGTTGCGGAACAAACAGCAGCTCTCCGTCAGCGTTGTAGAAAAACCGCTCGGTCATGTCCTCATTAAAGGTGTAGATATGTACGCCCACGCCTGCTTGCGTGGCCGCATCCCCGTTGACGGCAATGGTAAACAAGCCATCGATAAAATCAGTCGGCTCATTAGGTAGTGAAACGGGATCCCAGCGCATTTGGTTAGGATCCGCCGCTGGCTTGTCTAACGGGGCCGTGTGTACGCTGTTATTTTCTAGTGGCTGATACGCGCTTTGAACGACAGAAGGGCGAATACGGTAAAGCCAGCTACGGAAATTTTGATGACGTGGCGCTGTAAATGCGGATCCGGTTAGTTGCTCTGCATATAACCCATAAGCGCACTTCTGAGGTGAGTTTTGCCCAATCGGCAGTGCTCCCGGCAGCGCTTCGGTTGAGAAGTGATTATGAAAACCGCTCTGATATTGCAGTTGTTCAGTCATTGTTAAGTCCTGCGTTATTTGAACGTTATAGTGATCAATGTATGTCGGCTACTTATCGCCCACTAACCATCGCCCACTAACCCTGCATGGGAAATTGCCTCTTCAAGCACCCGTTGATCGCCAATGTGGTTAGCAAGTAACAAGATCAGGCGGGCATTGATACGCTCGCTCTCGGCTTCGCTGCGGTCACGATGCAGCGCCGTTAGCGCGGCGTAAAAGGCGTCCGGATCAGTGAAGTGCGGATTCAGCTCAAGCCTTGGCATGGCAACTTTCCTGGAAGATAGTGTCAGCGGCACCCGCAAGATAAACGCCCAGCGCGCGGTCTAAGGCGTCTTCAACCCTGCGGACAGTAATGGCGTACCAGCGGGCAGCAACGTGTTGATCAGGACGAATAAGGTACCCGCCACCTGCTTTCAGGCCGTATCGTTGCGTCACTAGCCCCTCGGAATCGTCCACGATGGTTGTGCGCGGTAGAGCGCTAAGCACATCCGGCGCAGGGCCCACGACCACCAGGCTTAAATCCGTGCAACGGCCTAATAGCTCTTTAAGCGGCGCGGCAAGCGTGTCGGCGTGCACACCACTAATACGGCCTTCGAGTAACAGCACGAAGCCATTGCCAAATTGATTGAGTAACCAGGCGTTCTCTTCTCTCAATCGAATGGGAGCGTCCTTGGCTGGGCTGCCGGGGCGCAGTTCGCTCGGGCCACCATTAACATCGGGCGTATTGAGCGGTGAGTTGTCATAGCGGCATGGCATGGAGAGGCGACCACTGTTGACCAAGCTGCGCGCAAAGGCATGCTTCTCAGCCAGTTCCAGCGTCACATCCCGGAACACTTGGCTGATATGGCTCTTCGGGGTAATAAAATCAGTGGCGCGGGTCGAGTTAAGGATGTTCTCTGCCGCGCCACATTGCCGCTCGGTGTTATAGGTAGACAACAGCGCCTTGGGTGCTTGCTGTTTGAGTACCCGAACCAGTTTCCAGACTAAGTTGTCGACGCCCTGCAGGGCACCATTGGCGCCCCGGGCACCAAAGGGTGATACCTGATGCGCCGCGTCGCCCATAAATATCACGCTGTGATGAATGAAGTTATCCATCTTGCGGCAGCGGAAGGTGTAGACACTGGCCCACTCAAGCTCAAACTCCACGTCTTTACCCAGCATTGCCTGCACGCGTGGCCGAATGTTCTCTTCTTTCTTCTCTTCTTCCGGGTCGGCATCACAGCCTAATTGAAAGTCGATACGCCAAACATTGTCCGGCTCTTTGTGCAGCAGCACTGACTGGTTGGGGTGGAAGGGGGGATCAAACCAGAACCAGCGCTCTGTTGGGAAGTCTGCTTTCATTACTACATCAGCAATCAGGAATCTGTCCTGAAATACCTGACCTTTGCACTCAAGGCCCAGCGTGTCGCGGATCTGGCTGTTGGCGCCATCAGCAACGAGGAGGTAATCACAGGTCAGTTGGTAGTCACCGTCTTGAGTAGAGACCTTGATGGTTGTGCTGTCAGGCTGTGCATCGACATCGGTGACCTTATGTTGCCAACGAAGGTCAATTTGCTCTGGAAAGTCGTGGGTGCGGTTGACCAGGAACTCTTCAAAGTAATACTGCTGTAAGTTAATAAAGGCGGGAATGCGGTGGCCATCTTCGGGCAGTAGGTTGAAGTCATAGACCTCACGATTCTGAAAGAAAACGCGGCCACGCTGCCAGGTGACGCCTTTTTCAAGCATCGGCTCGACACAGTCCAGGCGATCGATAATCTCCAGCGAACGCTTGGCAAAACACAGCGCCCGCGACCCCACGCTAACGGTGTTGTTATCGTCCAGGACAAGCGAATTAACGCCTTGCTGAGCCAAATCGATGGCGGCGGCGAGACCGCTAGGTCCGGCGCCGACAATCACTACCGGATAGTGGCGAACGTCTTGAACATCGAGCTCAGGCGGGCGCCGGTAAGGATAGACAGGATTTTTATAGGTTGTTGGCATCTATAGTCCCCTACAGCGTCGGGTGCGTTATACCCGACTGCTGGGCATGATCAGTGGGTGTCACTGCGGGCACTTACTGATTTTCGACGGCGTCCTGTAGCGAGTGCCACATAGCGGTATCGCGCTCTGCCGTCCAGATGCGGGGATCCGGGTACTCGCCGCCAGCTTCGTCGTAGCAGCGAGTGATATCGAAAGGTACACAGTGATCGAAGATGACCCAGTGACCATACTTCAGCTTAAGTACCGCATAGGTCTCGGTGTAACACTCGGAGAGAGACTTGCCCGCCGCCTTGCCCGCTTTGACGCTTCCATACATATCATTTAGGAAGTCGCGGGTGCCCTGAATGGCTTCCTGGCACTGTTCGGCAGTTTGCAGTGCATCACCGCGGCCAGGCACCAGCTTTTGGGGCTGCATGGCCTGTAGGCGATCAAGCGTGGAAGGCCAGTCCTCGTGATAAGCGTCACCGGTGTAAGGGGTGGCGCCATACTCAACGAGGTCACCAGAAAACATGACTTTTTCCTGAGGTAACCAAACGATGGTGTCGCCCTTGGTATGCCCGCGGCCCAGGTGAATGATCTGTACTTCTCGCTCCCCCATGTAAACCGTTAGCTTTTCCTGGAAGACAATGTTTGGCCAGGTTAGTCCAGGCACTGAGTCCACGCCCTTGAACAGGCGAGGGAAACGGCCGACTTCAGATTCATAGTCCTGCTGACCACGTTCAACAATCAGGTCGTAGGTGTTCTGGCTAGCGTAGATATTCTCTGCAGCGTACGCGGATGCTCCGAGAACACGCACGGCATGGTAATGAGTCATGACCACATGCCTAATCGGTAGGTCAGTCACTTCGCGGATACGGCGGATGACATCTTGAGCCATGACGGGCGTTGCCTGGGTGTCGATGACCATCACGCTGTCATCGCCAATCACTATGCCCGTATTGGGGTCACCTTCAGCCGTGTAAGCATAGAGCCCTTCTGCCAGCTTGGTGAAGCTGATCTGCTTCTCTTGGGTGTCGGCATGGGACGCGAATTTTTTGCTCATGATATCTCCGGCGCTATCAGGGTGGTTCAGGTATTTATTGGATTGTTGTATGCAGGAGGATAGTTTCTTGTGAAACTAAAAGTCCAGTTGTCTGCAAATAAGTCAGTCTTATTCCTGCATGGATTTAGCAGTAATTCCCAATAAATCAGATTATTATGGCAAATATATACTTAAGTATAGTAACTAAAACCGATAAATTGGTTGCAAGAGAGAGTACCTATCGGCACTGTTTCACCTTGTTCTGATAGGGTGAAAATACGCCTGATGGCGCCCTTATATGTTGAGGAGGAGTAAGTGGCGAGGTGTTATTGGGGGAAGCTAAGAGAGCGTTATTGGATGGCGCGAGAGAGATTCTCTTGCGCTAGGTGGTCATTATGATGTGGTCAGTACGATAGGCGCGTTGCTGGTGCCCACATTCCCAGCTATCGTGCTGATTTTTTATTACCACCCCAGATAAATGGCGCCTCTAGGAGAAACAGAATGACGATGGATAAAGTCGGCGGCGATACATCTCTGGAGTCTTCAGCCAGGGCGGAGCTGGATCTCAACCAATTTTTACCCTATCAGCTTAACCGTTTGGCTGACCGCATCAGCCAGGCGTTAGAGAAGCTTTATGCCGAGTCTTATGAACTCAATATTGCTCAGTGGCGCGTGCTTGCCTGGCTTAGCCACTGTGATGATTTAACCGCTAAGAAGGTGTGTGCCTACACCAATATGGATAAGGCTCGCGTATCTCGAGCTATTCAGTCGCTGGAAGAGCGTGGACTGATAAGCCGCACGCCCTCACAGCAGGATCAGCGGCAGCATGACTTACAACTGACAGCCGCCGGGCAATCGCTACTCAATAAGCTAGTGCCCGAAGCTCAGGCGTGGGAAGCCAGCCTGGTGTCGACCCTGAGCGTTAGTGAATATCGTGATTTGCTCAATATCATGCGCAAGCTTGAACGGCAGCTGGAGAGAATTGGCTAGCGGCTTGACGCAGGAAGGTTGAGCCAAGCTGACCGAAGATAGGCCACATTATGTCAATAACGTGTCAGTGGTGTTGGTAATAATATGATTTATGTAACGTAATTCCGGGCTGTAAATTATCCTCTTACGTCATTATTAATTCTTCAAGGTAGATTTTGTTTTTTATTAAATATCTGTAATTATTATATATTTTTTGTTATGCTACTTAAGTATTAGTGTTTGTTAGTCGATCGATCGTTGCATGATTCACGTATCTGGAGGCATTGTGATCATAAACGTGATTCGAATATTTTTTTAATTATAATAATAGAGTGTCACGTTTTGTGCTCCCAGTTCGTGACGACCAGAGGAAAGTGAAATGAATAAAACAACAAACCTGATGCTCGGCGTTATTGCCGCTGCAACACTGGGCACCTCCGCCTTTGCACAAACGACTATCACCGTGAGTACCTGGGCGGGTCCTAATCACGGCATCAACACCATGGTATGGCCAACGTGGAAAGCGTGGATTGAAGAAGCCACTGAAGGGCGCGTGACTGTTGACGTTGTGCACGATCTCGGGCCCCCTGCCTCACAGATGGAGATGGTCGCCGACGGCATTGCTGATGCCACTTGGGTATTCCATGGCTATAACGCAGGGCGTTTTCTGACCACTCAGTTACCCGAGTTTCCTACCTTTGAAGACTTCTCCTCGGAGAACGCCTCTGCGGCTTACTGGCATACGCATCAGGAGTACTTAGCGCAAGCTGATGAGCATCGCGGCGTTGATGTGGTGGCTGCGGGGGTGCATGGTCCTGGATGGATTTTTAGTCGTGAGCAGTATCAGTCCCTTGCTGATCTAGAAAGCGAGCGCATTCGCGTCGGTGGCGGGGTGATGGGAGATCTCTCTAATGCCCTTAATCTGACCGGCGTGGCTTTGCCGCCAACCGGGGTCTATGAAGCTGGCTCTCAGGGCGTTATTGATGGCGCTATGCTGGTGCCGGAAGGCCTTAGAAGCTTTCGGGTAGCCGAGGTGTTTCCCTATACCTTGACGGTGGATGGTGGCTTTTATCGAGGCAGCTTCACCATCGTGGTTAACCCGAGTATCTGGGATGAGATGTCTGCTGAAGATCGTGCCGCTGTGGAAGAAGTCTCGGGTGAGCGCCTGTCGCGACTATTCGGCTACATGATGGATGTATCCGATGAGCGGGGCGTCGAGTTTGCCGAAGAGCAGGGTCATACCTTTACAGCCCTTGGCGACGAAGATCTTGAGACGCTGCGCGGCATCAGTAACGACCTGGTTGACACCTGGTCCGAGAACGTAAGTGAACGGGGTGTCGATGCGCAGGCGGCGCTCGATTACTTCCACCAACAGCTTGAAGAAGCTGCTACACAAGAGAGCGTGGCATCCTTAGTGCCACAATCATAATTACCCTTCGCCAAGTGGAGGGCGACTATGCAGATCCTGACGACTCGCTGGTCAAATGTCGGTAGGGTCATGCAGCTGGCGCTGGAGGGGGTGGCGGGTGCCACCCTCTTTGCCTTGATGCTGCTGACGACTGCTGATGTAGTAGGCCGTTATTTCTTTAATCTACCTATCCTTGGAACCGTCGAGTTGACCCAGCAGATGCTGGCCGCTGTGGTGTTTCTGTCACTGCCAGTAGCATGCTGGCGTGAAGAGCACGTTAGCGTGGATCTCTTGGATGCCATATTTCCTGCGCGCTGGATATGGCTGCGCCAGATGATCGTCAACTTAATTATCGCAGTGGCTTTGTGGGTGATCGCTACACGGGTTTGGGCGCTGGGCGTGCGCGCTTTCGAGTGGGGCGATGTCACTGAGTTTCTACGCATTCCCGATGGTTACCTTATTTATCTGATTGCCATCATGCTGTTTCTTTCCGCTCTACTCACCATCGGTCGAGCGGTGAGTTACCTCCTGGAAGGCGTGGGTGTGATTAAGTGCGGTGGCCCAGTCAGCCAGGGAGATAAGCATGACTGAAGCACTTTATGGATTTGCAGCGCTGTTGATATTGGTATTCCTGCGCATGCCTCTGGCGTTTGCCATGGGGATCGTAGGTTTTGTGGGCTTCTACTACCTGACCGGTAACTGGAATGCGGCTGAAGCCATGGCGTCGCGGCGGGTGGTCGACACCGCTAGGGACTACGGTCTGTCGGTGATACCCTTGTTTATCTTGATGGGTAACCTGGTGTCCCATGCGGGGCTCTCTGATGCGTTATTCCGAGCCTCCAATGGCTTTCTTGGTCACCGAAAGGGCGGTCAGGCGATGGCCACCATTGTGGCTTGTGGTGGGTTTAGTGCTATTTGTGGGTCGAGCCTTGCGACCTGCGCCACCATGGGGCGTGTTGCCATGCCCCAGATGCGTAAGTACGGCTACAAGGACTCGTTGGCGGCAGCCTCCATTGCCGCGGGCGGCACCCTTGGGATACTGATCCCTCCCAGTGTGATGCTGGTGATCTACGGCATCATTACTGAGACCAGCATCCGTGAACTGTTTGCGGCGGGCTTTATTCCCGGCATATTGGGTATTGTGATGTATCTCGGCGCGGTCAAGTGGGTTTTGTGGCGTGATCCCAGCGCTGGGCCAGCGGCCGAAAAAGTACCCTGGAACGAGCGTCTTGCGGCCCTAAAAAATGTGGGGAGTACCCTGGCGCTGTTCGTATTGGTTATCGGCGGCATCTATTTGGGTATATTCACCCCAACGGAAGCGGCGGGTATTGGCGCAATGGGCGCCTTTGTGATTGCGCTGCTCAAGCGTGCTTTGACGCCGACGATACTCATGAATGTCCTGATGGACACTGTGCGTACAACAGCGATGCTGTTTGCAGTGGTGTTGACGGCGCTAATCTTTGCTAATTTCATTAACCGCGCGGGGCTTCCCAATGACCTCCTGACGTTGGTCACTGGGCTGAACGTGGCCCCCTTCGTGGTTATTCTCGTCATCTTGGCCATTTACGTACTATTGGGCTGTGTATTCGAAAGCATGTCGATGATGCTGCTGACCGTGCCGGTCTTCTTCCCGGTCGTGGCGGGGCTTGGCTATGATTTGGTGTGGTTCGGCATACTGGTGGTTATCGTCATCGAGATCAGTTTGATAACGCCACCTGTCGGGATGAATGTGTTCGTACTACGTGCCGTATTACCGGACGTATCAACCGGCACTATCTTCCGCGGCGTCACCCCTTTCTGGGTAGCGGGTACCCTACGCGCACTGCTCGTGCTTATATTCCCAGCGATCGTGCTTTTCTTGCCGCAGTTACTGTATTAATGGTGTAGCTTTAATACGGTTCTATTGACTATCTTGCTAAACAAACGGCTGACAGGACATACATCCTGTCAGCCGTTTCCTCTTATCTACTGTACTGGCTGGGCCGTTACTGCCGCTTCGCCACCAGCGTTAGGATGTCGTAACTGGCGACTAACTCATCATGTTGATTGGTCACCGCCACGTCCCACATCACCACGCCTTGAGGGTGGCCATCCGGCGATGCCCGTCCCTGGTCAATTTTGCGTTTGCAGGTGAGGCGGGCGCGGATGGTGTCGCCGACCAGCACCGGTGTGATAAAGCGCAGCGTATCCAGGCCGTAGTTTGCCAGTACGGGGCCTTCGCCTGGGTAAACGAATAGACCCGCAGCAGCCGACAGCACAAAGTAGCCGTGGGCAATGCGCTGGCCGAACTGGGTCTCTTTGGCGGCAATGTCGTCGAAGTGCATGTAGAAGTGGTCGCCGGAGAGGCAGCCGAAATTGACGATATCGGCTTCGGTGACAGTACGGCGGTGGGTGAGCAGTGATTCACCAACCTGCAGGTCGTCAAAATGGCGGCGGAATGGGTGGACGTCTGTCTCGATCACCTGGGCGCCACGCACATACTCCCGTGTTACTGCCGCGAGCATGGTGGGCGAGCCCTGAATGGCGGTGCGCTGCAGGTAGTGGTGAACCGCACGAATGCCACCCAGCTCCTCGCCGCCGCCTGCGCGTCCGGGCCCGCCATGTTTTAGCATCGGTAGTGGAGAGCCGTGGCCAGTGGACTCCTTTGATGCCTGGGCATCCAGAATCTGCAGACGGCCGTGCTGGGCGGCCAAAACGGGGATCATTTCAGCCGCAATGGCGGGGTCTTTTGTGGTCAGCGTGGTTACCAGGCTGCCCTTGCCCTTGGCGGCTATGGTCAGGGCTTCATCGATGCCGCTGTAGGGCATTAGCGTCGCGACGGGGCCAAAGGCTTCAATATCGTGAGCGCCGCCGTCGTTCAACGGGTTACGGTTGATCAGCAAGTGGGGAGTAATGAAGGCGCCGTTTTCAACACCCTGGCCGACAGGCTTGAAGCTGCCGTCTCTGCCGAAGACGCACTCACTGGTCTCTAGCAGCTGTTCAATGGCATGATTAACGTCTCTCAATTGGTCACGGGAAGAGAGCGCGCCCATGCGCACGCCTTCTTCATAAGGATCACCGACCACGATGTTGGCAAGCCGCGACTTAAGCGTGTTCGCCAAGGCATCCAGATGCGCGGCGGGCACTAAAATTCGGCGGATCGCGGTACATTTCTGACCTGCCTTGGCGGTCATCTCCTTGACCACTTCTTTGGCAAAGATTTCGAACTCTTCGTCTTCCGGGCTAACATCCGGGGCCATGATGGCGCTGTTGAGCGAGTCCGCCTCGGCGTTGAAGGGGATGCTCTTCGCCATGATGTTAGGGTGGCTTTTTAATATGAGAGCGGTGTTTGCCGAGCCGGTAAAGGTGACAAAGTCCTGCTCTTCCAGGTGATCCAATAAGTCACCGGCCCCGCCGATAACCAGTTGCAGCGCTCCTTTCGGCAGCAGGCCAGAGTCGTTGATCACGCGCACGGCCGCCTCGGTCAGGTAGCTAGTGGCGGTGGCCGGTTTGAAGATGCAGGGCATGCCTGCCAGAAAGGCGGGGGCGAACTTCTCCAGCATGCCCCAGATGGGGAAGTTAAACGCATTGATATGCACAGAGACGCCGCGGCGGGGCACCAGAATATGGGTGCCATTGAAGTGGTTATCCTTACCCAATTGGGTCACCGGGCCTTCGTGGGCCACATTGCCGGAGGGCAGTTCCTTGCGGCCCGTGGAGGCGTAGGTAAATAGGGTGCCGAAACCGCCATCGATGTCGATCCAGGAGTCGGCCTTGGTGCAGCCAGTGTGGTGAGAGATGGCATACAGCTCACGCTTACGCTCTTGGATATAGGCGGCCAGCGCTTTAAGAATGGCGGCACGTTGCTGGAAATCCAGCGCCAGCATATTTTTCACACCGGTGTTGCGGGCATACGCCACCGCTTCACGGAAGTTGATCTCTTCTTGGTGAGTATGCGCAACGACGGTGCCGTTAATGGCGCTAATCAGTGCTTTGGACTCGGTCTTTCCGAACCACTGGCCTGCGATGTAACTTTGCAAAACTGGCATTGTGTGTTCTCCCGCAAAACATAGACTAAGCCGACGCGGTCGCCGGCTTGGAAGTAGGTGGGCTAGGGTTTATACCTCGTCATAGTCAAGCACCACCCTGTCGCTGAGCGGGTAGCACTGGCAGGACAGCACGTAGCCGGCATCGATTTCGTAATCTTCCAGGGCGTAATTGGCGTCCATTTCCACCTCGCCTTCGATGACTTTTGACTTGCAGGTGGAGCACACCCCAGCCTTGCATGAGAAAGGAATATCCGCGCCATGCTCGTTACCTGCGTCCAGAATGCTCTGGGTATTACGGGGCAGGTCGTACTCAATGGTGCGGCCGTCGATGATCACTTTGATGTGTGAGGTTTCAGCTTTCAGCTGAGCCGCTTTCGTCGTCTGGCGGCGCTTGGCGCCTGACGTCGGTAGCCCGGTAGTGAACAGCTCGAAGTGAACCTTTTCCTTCGGCATTCCATGTTGGGTCAGAACACCACGCACGATCTCGGTCATTTCTTGCGGGCCACAGATAAACGCGGCGTCGAGCTTGGGTACGTCTACCCAGCGGTCAAACAGGGCGTTGCATTTGTCGGCGTCGATCCGGCCGTTGTAAAGATCGATTTCCTGTTGTTCGCGGCTGAACACGTAAATGATGTTGAGGCGTTCCAGGTAACGATCCTTGAGATCCTGCAGGCGCTCACGAAACAGTGTGCCCGTGGTGGAACGGTTGCCATAGATCACGGTAAAGCGGCTCTTTGGCTCACTTTCCAGCGTGGTGGAAACAATCGACATGATCGGTGTGACGCCACTGCCAGCGGTCACCGCCAGGTAGTGCCCTTCACGGCTGGAGTCGAGAGGCACAAAGAACTTGCCCTGGGGCGGCATTACTTCCAGGCGATCACCGGGCTGCAATTGCTGATTGGCAAAAGTCGAAAAGCTGCCGCCCGGCACCAGCTTGACGGCGACTCTCAGCTCATGTTCGTGGACGCCGGTGCAGATTGAGTAGGAGCGGCGAATATCTTCACCTTCGATATCGCGGCGCAGTGTCAGGTACTGCCCTTGGGTAAAGCGAAAAGCGTCCAGCAGGTCGTCGGGAATGTCGAAAGCAATGGAAACGGCATCATGGGTTTCCTTACGTACATCCTTGACGGTCAAGGCGTGAAATCGGCTCATGGGAAATGGTCTCGTCGTTTTACAGACACTTGAAATAATCGAAAGGCTCCAGACAATCGCGGCAGCGGTAGAGCGCCTTGCAGGCCGTAGAGCCGAATTCGCTGACGCGTTCGGTAGCGTTGCTGCCACATAAAGGACAGGGCACGACTGGATCAGACTGGCCGGTCAGGCTGCGCTTGCTAGCACTTCCTACCGGTGGCGCGATGCCGTAAGCACGCAGCTTTTCGCGACCGGCGTCTGTCAACCAGTCGGTAGTCCAGGCGGGTGACAGACGGCGCTGGATCAGCGGGTCTGCGTATCCAGCGGCCACCAACGCTTCATGGATATGCTGTTCGATAACTTCCGTGGCCGGGCAGCCGGAGTAGGTTGGGGTCACGCTGACCGCTAACCTGCCATCCAGCCAGTCGATATCACGCACAATGCCCAGCTCCACCACGCTAACCACCGGCACTTCCGGGTCGGGAACTTCCTGTAGTACAGCCAGCACGGCGTTGACATCGCCTTCGTCACCGGCGGGCGGCAGCCCGCTGCGGTCGCTGCCGATCAAGTCGCTGGAGGGCCAATTATCGCTAAGCGCAGATGGATAGTTACCAGACAGTCGCATCGGGATATGCCCTCGGCAGGTATTGCATTTCCGCCAACAAAAAGCCCAGGTGCTCGGTGTGATGGCCGACTTTGCCGCCGGTATACATCCAAGCTTCGTAGGAAGGGCGCTCCAGCGTGGCTTCTTCAAGCACCTCTTCCACGGTGGCTTTCCAGCGAGTGGCGACGGTTTCCAGGTCAGGCGCGATGCCTGCTTCTAACATGGCCAGATCAATCTCGTCGCCCTGCAGTAGCTCACCGGTGAACTGCCAGAGGTTGTCGAGCGCGCGCTGCATGCGGGTGTGGCTCTCTTCTGTGCCATCGCCCAGGCGAATCACCCATTCAGAGGAGCGACGTAGGTGGTACGTTGCTTCCTTAAGCGACTTGGCGGCCACTTCAGCAATGCGTGGGTCGCTGGAGTGGGACAGCCCGTCAAGTAGGTGGACGTGCCAGGCATCGAACAGGAACTGGCGCCCCATGATGTCGGCGAAGTCACCGTTGGGCTGCTCGACGAGCAACAGGTTACGGAAGTCCTGAGCGTCGCGGCGAAAGGCCAGATGGTCAGCGTCGATCTTGTCAGCCTTCAGTTCAGCACCCATCAGTTCAGCAGCATAGCCCAGCCAGTTGCGTGACTGACCGAAGAGGTCAAGACCTACATTCATCAAGGCCAGTTCTTCTTCCAGCGCTGGTGCCTTACCGCACAGTTGTGCGTGGCGCTGGCCGAGTACCAAAGCGTTGTCGCCAAGGCGCAGTAGGTAATCGATCAACGGGGTTTGTGTTTTTTGAGCTGTGTTTTTCTGAGCCGAGCTTCGATGAGCCGCGCTTTGATGAGATATGTTTTGCATCGCTACCTTCCTTACATGTGGCCGACTTCTTTCGGCAGTTTGTAGAAGGATGCGTGGCGATAGACCTTATCGTTAGACGGGTCGAACAGCGGCTCTTTCTCATCGGGAGACGAGGCGGTGATTTCGCTGGCCGGAACCACCCAGATGCTCACCCCTTCATTGCGACGGGTGTAAAGCTCGCGGGCGTTTTCAATGGCCATGCGGCGATCGGCGGCGTGTACGCTACCAACGTGCTTGTGATTAAGGCCGTGCTTGCTGCGTATAAAAACTTCGAAGAGGGGCCAGTCAGCCATGAGGAAAGCCTCTGTGGTCAAAGGAGCCCCGTGTCGCAGGGCTCTCGATTGTTTTAAGAATCAAAAATCAGGTCTTAAGAATCAGGCCGCTCGGTGTTGACGTTTGGCGGCATGAGCCACGGCGGCTTCACGCACCCAGGCACCGTTATCAATGGCGCTGCGGCGTGCCTCTACACGCTCGCGGTTGCAGGGGCCGTTGCCTTTCAACACGTCGAAAAATTCCTGCCAATCGATTTCACCGAACTCATAGTGGCCGGTCTCTTGGTTATATTTGAGATCCGGGTCAGGGGCGGTACAGCCCAGCAGCTCCAGCTGCGGTACGGTTTGGTCGAGGAAGCGCTGGCGCAGCTCATCGTTGCTGTGGCGCTTGATTTTCCAGGCCATCGACTGAGCGCTGTTGGGAGAATTTTCGTCGGATGGACCGAACATCATTAGCGAGGGCCACCAAAAGCGGTTGATGGAGTCCTGCACCATGGCTTTCTGGTCATCGGTGCCCTCTTGCATCATGGTCAGCAGAATCTGATAACCCTGGCGCTGATGGAAACTCTCTTCTTTACACACACGAATCATGGCGCGGGCATAGGGGCCGTAAGAGGTGCGCTGTAGCGGCACCTGGTTGACGATGGCTGCGCCATCGACCAGCCAGCCGATCGTGCCCATATCCGCCCAGTTGAGCGTCGGGTAATTGAAGATGCTGGAGTACTTGGCGCGGCCATCGTGAAGTTTGTCGATCTCTTCGTCGCGGTCGGCACCCAGGGTTTCCATGGCGCTATAGAGATACAGGCCGTGACCTGCCTCATCCTGAATTTTGGCCATTAGCTGCAGCTTGCGCTTGAGGGTCGGCGCACGGGTCAGCCAGTTACCTTCCGGCAGCATACCGACGATCTCGGAGTGGGCGTGTTGCGAGATCTGACGGATCAACGTCTTGCGGTAGGCGTCCGGCATCCAGTTCTTGGGTTCTATTTTAATTTCATCATTGATGCGCTCCTGGAAATGGCGTTCCTCAGGGCTCATCTCATCAAGCGTTTTGAGTTTGTTAGAACCGGTTTCAACGAGCTGCGCGTACATAGAGACCTCCGCCGCGTCGGACTATCAGGGAGTGTGGCTTATCTTTCCTAAAGTATAGTGACACGAAATATTTTATCAATAAGTATTTTTATGTGTCACTTTAAGACTTTGTGATGCCCTGTAAATATAAAATTGTTGATTTATAAGGGAAAATTATCCCAGAATAAGTGATTCTTGTTTTTGTTGAATTTTCTAGCTAGAGATGACTGTTTGGGTGCGAAAAAGCCCCTTTAAAGAAGCTCTTTAAAGGGCTTGGCCTGACAGGAGGGGGTAACGGTAAACGGTGGCTAGGCGTCAGGGGATTGAATCAGCGCAGATCCTTGACGCGTCTGGCCTTACCCATCGAACGCATAACGCTTTCTACCGGGCATACCTCGACCTGGGTGCTGATACCAATGTGCGTCTTAATGGCATGCTGGAGCTGTTTGGCGGCTTCCTCACAAGCCACGGGGTCGCGGGCGATGTCATGATGATTCGCCTCGACACGAACAAGCACCATGTCCATATTGCCTTGACGGCTGACTTCGATCTCGTAGTGGGGAGAAAGCGACGCGATCTTGAGCAGTTGCTCTTCGATCTGGGTGGGGAACATATTTACCCCGCGAATGATCAGCATGTCGTCGCTGCGGCCAGTGATCTTGTCGATGCGCCGCATGGGGCGCGCGGTGCCCGGCAGCAGGCGGGTCAGGTCACGGGTGCGGTAACGAATCACCGGCAGGCCTTCTTTGGTCAAGGTGGTGAATACCAGTTCGCCGTATTCACCGTCTGGCAGGGCGTCACCGCTGACCGGGTCGATGATCTCGGGGTAGAAATGATCTTCCCAGATGGTCGGGCCATCTTTGGTTTCCAGGCACTCCATGGCCACGCCGGGCCCCATCACTTCCGACAGGCCATAGATATCCAATGCGTCGATACCCAGGCGCTTCTCAAGAGCAGTACGCATGCTGTCGGTCCAGGGTTCTGCACCGAAAATGCCGGTACGCAGCGGCAGTGTGTGGGGGTCGATGCCCTGGCGCTCCATCTCGTCCGCAATATTGAGCATATACGAGGGAGTGACCATGATGATGTCCGGCTCGAAATCACGGATCAACTGCACCTGTTTCTCGGTCTGACCACCCGACATGGGGATCACCGCGCAACCCAGGCGCTCGGCGCCGTAATGGGCACCCAGACCGCCGGTGAACAGGCCATAACCGTAGGCCACATGCACCTTGTCGTTGCGGCTGCCGCCGGCGGCGCGGATCGAGCGCGCCATCACATCAGACCACACATCGATATCGCTCTGGGTGTAGCCCACCACCGTAGGCTGCCCGGTGGTGCCGCTGGAGGCATGGATGCGAACGATCTCGCTCATCGGTGTGGCCAACATGCCGAACGGGTAGTTGTCGCGCAAATCAGCCTTGGTGGTAAAAGGCAGTTTGGAGAGATCCGCCAGCGTCTGGATATCGTTGGGATGCACTCCAGCCTTGTCGAAGGAGTGGCGGTAGAACGGCACATTGTCGTAAGCGTGCTTAAGGCTCCACTGCAGGCGCTTGAGTTGAGTGGCGCGGAGTTCGTCGACGCTGGCGGTTTCCAGAGGGTCGAGAGTTGCAGTGTCGATACGCGTTACGGGCTGATTCATCAGGGGGCTCCGATCAAGCTAGTTGTTATTGGGCTAGTTTTAGTAGTGCTTATAAGCGCGCAGTGATCAGCGCGTCTTTCATTGGCTCTCTCCAGCAGTGGTGTCTTCCAAGCGTCGTACGCTGCCGCGAATTTTGTAAGAGCGCCCGCGGAACAAGGCGATGGTGTCGCCGTGCTGATTGCGCAATGTAATGTCATAAATGCCAGTACGCCCACGGCGGCTGCGCTCTTCGGCGGTGGCGGTGATCTCGTCGCCCAGCTGGCCGGGGCCTAGATAGTCGATACTACAACCAGCAGCGACTGTGGCTTCATCGTAGCTGTTGCAGGCAAATGCGAAGGCGGAATCGGCGAGGGCAAATAGAAATCCGCCATGGCAGTGGCCGTGCCCCTGCACCATGTCCTGACGCACGGTCATGGTCAGTTCGGCGAAGCCGGGCGCCACGCGGGTAATGCGCATCCCCAGCCCTTGGCTGGCATGGTCGCGGGAAAACATCGCATCGGCACAGGCTTCTGCCAGTTGTTGTGGCGTCAGTTGGGCATCATTCATGAATGTTCTCCTCGCTCATAGCTTTGCGACGTAGTCGGTAAGAACTGCGATAGCGCTCTTCGCCGTAGCTCTTTTGTAGGTGCATTAGGGCGCGGTGGAAGGGCTGGCATATCACTCTCCCTTGAAGGTGGGACGGCGTTTTTCCATGAAAGCGCTGACGCCTTCGCGGTAATCTTCGCTGCGCCCAGCAAGGCGTTGCAGGTCACGTTCCAGGTCGAGCTGCTCGTTGAAACTATTATCGCTGCTGGCATGCAGGGCGCGTTTAATCAGTGCCAGGCCATGGGTGGGTTGAGTGGCCAGGTGGCGGGCCATACTCATGGCTTCTTCTTGCAGTGCTTCATCGTCGACGCAGCGCCAGATCATGCCCCACTGCTCGGCGGTCTCGGCGGGGAGCTTGTCGCCGAGCATCGCCAAGCCCTTGGCGCGAGCCATGCCCACTAAGTTAGGCAGTGTCCAGGTGCCGCCTGAGTCCGGAATCAAGCCGATCTTACAAAAGGCCTGAATAAAGCTTGCGGAGCGGGCCGCCAGCACGATGTCGCAGGCCAGGGCGATATTGGCCCCAGCGCCAGCTGCTACGCCGTTCACCGCACAAATGGTGGGGAATGGCATGTCCTTGAAGGCACGCAGCATGGGGTTGTAGCGTTTCTCCAGCGACTCGCCGAGGTCGGGGGCCTGCTCGCCGGGCGCGACGCTACGGTCGGAAAGATCCTGACCGGCGCAGAAGCCTCGGCCGTTGCCCGTCAGTAACAAAGCGCGAACGCTTGAGTCCTGGCGCACGGCTTTTAGCACCTTGCGCATCTCGGCATGCATTTCGGTATTGAAGCTGTTCAAGCTTTCGGGGCGGTTCAGGGTGATACAGGCGACGCCGTCTTCCACGCTGTAAAGCAGGAGCGCTTGGCTCATGGGTAATGTCCTTGTGTCAGTGCCCTTGAAAAGTGGCAGGTCGTTTTTATTGGAAGGCGCGCATACCCTTTTCGCGGTCGTCGGTGCCCGCCAGTGACCGTTCGGCCTGTGGTGTACAGGGTTAATATCTGTCGAGTATAGAATTATTTTGATACACATCAATATCGTATTCTCATTTATGGTGTGTCGCTTATTGTTGTTTTTGGTAATTTATGCCTTGCTAACAGTGGTTTGTGGGGATTTTTTGCGAATATAAGGTAATGGTTAGACGATGGTATAAAAAAGCGAAGTGCGTCTAGAAATCTGACTTATAGCCGGGGTAAATCGAGTTTTTAGCTAACCGTGTGCCAATTCTGAAGAAGCCCGTGACAGGTAAAGTGTTTGATGTTTTGTTACGTAAAATATAATCTTCGTTGATATAGCGTATCAAAATAGATTGAGCGCTGGAGCGCCCCATAACGCAATCAGCGCAGCAAAGGCGCGATAACCCTAGGTGACTACACAACTGACGGGGCAGGGGTCGAACAGTTCGAAGAGCGGGCGATGGGGGCAGCGTCCCACACGGCCAATCAAGCTAACGGAGAGTGTGATGCCTTACTATCGACTTGAAGGGGTGACGCCGGTGGTACACCCGTCCGCCTATGTCCACCCTACTGCGGTGTTAATTGGCGACGTAATCGTAGGCCCCAACTGTTATGTAGGCCCCGGCGCGGTGATGCGTGGTGATTTCGGGCGGCTGGTGCTGGAAGAGGGGGCTAACCTTCAGGATACCTGTGTGATGCACGGCTTTCCGGGCTGCGTCACCAAGGTTGAGAAGGATGGCCATATCGGCCATGGCGCGGTACTGCATGGCTGCGTGATTGGGCGTGATGCCATGGTTGGCATGAACGCCGTAGTGATGGATGGCGCCAAGATTGCTGAACGCTCTATCGTGGCGGCGGCAGCGTTCGTCAAGGCGGGCTTCGAGTGTGAGCCCCAGTCGCTGGTGATGGGGGCTCCCGCAAAGGTAAAGCGCCCGCTGAGTGATGAGGAGTTCGCCTGGAAGCAGCAGGGCACCCAGGAGTATCAGCGCTTAGTAACCCGTTGCCGTGACAGCTTGGAACCCTGTGAGCCGCTGGCAGAACTCGATGCTGATCGTCCAGCCTTGCTGGCTGGTGATACTCAACCCAAGCAGCAGACGTTGGATCAGTCGCCACAGCCATAAGGTGCGTTATGCCCGATGTGATGACTGATTAAGCAGTCTCGTTAGGCGTTCAATCCAGCCCGCCGAAGCGCTGGTAGAAGCTGGGGCCTGGGGCGGGTAGTGGGCCCTCGGCGTTTTCCAGATGTTGATCCAGCCAGCGTTCTGCACGTTCGTAGAGCAAACGATAAAGGTTGCGGCAGAGCTGATGGGCGTAGCGGCCTTCCCACGCCGTGGGGAGTAGTTCCTCAGGCAGGAGGGGGTCGCGTAATTGAACCTTGCGATACTCGTGAATAAGCAAGGTGCGGGCAATGAAACACTCTTCCTGCCCCAAATGGTTCTCTGCGTTGAGGGCATTCCAGAGTGGGCGAAACTTAACGAGAAAACGTTGGTAGAGCTCGGCTAATTCGTCGAGGTTCCAGCTCTCTCTGACCTGGAGACGCAGCGGCTTGCTGGTCATGGGCTCCATGGTTTGCGTCTGCATTACAATCGTATCGTCTGCTGCATCCAGTTCTTGCAAGGCCGCCATGGTCTCTGCACATGACAGCGTGGGATGCGCCAGCACGCCCTGAGCAAAACTACCAAAGCCTAGCCATTCAAGCTCATCACGAATCTGCTGGCGCCGGTCTGGGGGAAGCTGTGTCAGCAATACCAATGTCCACTGTCCCGACCAAGCTGGCTGGGCGCCGTGATAGACACGCTTAAAGGCTTGCTCGAAACGACGCCGACCAGGGCCACTCAACCGGTAGTAGCTGCGACGACCGATCTTCTCTCCCCGTAGCCAGGTTTCATTGGTCAGCCGGTAAACCGATGTACGCACCAGCCGCTCATTGATACCGATGGGCTCCACCAGTTTCGATAGACTGCCTAACCAAACGGTACCGCCCCGCGGAACGATAGAGTCGCCATAGACGGTAATAATCAGTGAGCCGGCACGAATTGGCCGACGCTTTTGGAAGTCATCAATAAGCGTAGCGACGCACTCTTTAGCTGACGACATGGTGGACGTTGATTCCCTTTGCGGTGAAGTTGTCGCTAAAAACGACAGAAAATATGACGAATAAAAAAGATTATCGTATCACGTTTTTTTGTCGTTTGGCCGGAGTCGATCCTCTCCTGACAGGGAGTCGATCCTCTCCTGACAGGGAGTCGCTGCGTCCACTTCCTGGCGTAAGGGCGTCTATGAGCGCTGTAATGCTTTGTCGATTCAGGTTTTAAGGTAACCGTCCAATGTGTACATTATCACTGGAAGAATTGTGAAAAGTACCATGGCTATGACTAATAGCAGGGACGGTGTGTTTAATGCGATAAAGAGCCGCTTAGTTATAGTCTTCCGAAGGGGGTATGTGAAAGCTGAGGGCGCCCTGAATAGACCCTCTTTATGTGGATTAAGTGGGCGAAGAAAATAGCTGACTTAATCATGAGCTAGCGGAGCCAGCTCACTCTTTATCGCGACTTATCGGTGGAATTGCTTTTCGCGCTCGGGCTGCCAATAAATAGCATCGATGCGGAGTCGTGCTTCGGTATTGTTGGGTAACGGCCATTCGATGATGTCGCCCACTTTAAGGCCGATCAATGCAGCACCAATAGGCGCCATAACCGAAATGCCGTCCGCTACGCTTTCCAGGGAGTGCGGATAGACCAAGGTACGAATCATTTTAAGCCCGCGGGTAAGGTCGGTGAAGCGAACCTGGCTATTCATGCTGACCACGTCATCCGGAATATCCTCTGGATCACAGACTTCACCTCGTGCTAACTCTTCCTCAAGTAGCTGAGCCACAGCCATGTCTTTTTCGGATGCATTGTCGATCAAGCGCTGGAGGCGTTCGGCATCAAGACGGTTAATAATAATAGCAGGACGTTGTCCCATGATTACTCTCCTTGGAAAGCAATAAGTTTAAACCAATAAAAAACAGCCCTTCCCCAATAAAGGAAGGACTGCGTGCTTTTAGAGTATAAGCGATTTATAAAATAAAGACGATCAGGTCACTCCTTGCTCAATCATGGCGTCAGCCACCTTTCTGAAGCCTGCAATATTGGCGCCCAGTACCAAATTGGTTTTATCACCAAACTCCTCGGCGGTGTCGGCGCACTGGCGGTGAATATTGGCCATAATCTGTTTTAATTTCTGGTCGACTTTCTCCAGCGGCCACTGCTCCATGCTGCTATTTTGTGCCATCTCTAGCTGGCTGGTAGCGACGCCTCCTGCATTGGCGGCCTTGCCTGGGCCATAGGCAATCTTTGCGTCTAGAAACAGGTCGACGGCCTCTTTGGTAGAGGGCATGTTGGCCCCTTCACTAATACATCCTATGCCATTCGCGAGTAGGCTTTCCGCATCGCTTGCAGTCAGTTCATTCTGCGTCGCGCAGGGGAACGCAACATCGGCTTGAATACGCCATACGGCATTCCCGCCCTGGGGGTAGTCACGTGCAGAAATGTAGTGCGCTTCAGGGTGCTCATGTAAGTAGGCCTCTAACGAGGTGCGCTGCACTTCTTTGAGCTGTTTGAGTAAGCCTAAATCAATACCGTTTTCATCGTGAATGGTGCCACGTGAATCGCTGCAGGTGACAGGTCTAGCCCCCAGTTCGTATAATTTCTCAATGGTATAGATGGCAACATTGCCAGCACCGGAAACGAGGCAGGTCTTGTCGCGCAGCTCTTCTCCCCGGGCAGCGAGCATATTTTGTGCAAAGTACACTGCACCGTAGCCGGTGGCCTCTTTACGGCCTAGCGAGCCTCCCCAATTAAGCCCCTTACCTGTTAGCACGCCCTCATAGTGGCCAGTGAGTCGCTTGTACTGACCAAAGAGATAGCCAATTTCACGTGTACCGACGCCTATATCGCCTGCAGGCACATCACAGTGGGGGCCAATATGACGGTAGAGCTCGCTCATAAACGCCTGGCAAAAGCGCATGATCTCGTTATCTGATTTTCCTTTGGGGTCAAAATCGGCGCCACCTTTCCCGCCGCCGATCGGCAAACCGGTTAACGCATTTTTGAAAATTTGCTCAAAGCCGAGAAACTTGATGGTGCCCGAGGTAACGCTGGGGTGGAATCGTAAGCCACCCTTGTAAGGGCCAAGGGCAGAGTTGAACTGAACGCGATAGCCTTTGTTGACCCGCACTTTCCCAGCATCATCTACCCAGCTTATCCGGAACATGATTTGCCGTTCGGGCTCGACTATTCGTTCAATAATGCTGTGCTGATGATAGTAATCACTCTGCTCGAGTAGCGGGCGCAGGCATTCGAGCACTTCTTCGGTAGCTTGATAAAATTCTGACTGTGCAGGGCTGCTTTTATTAAGTCGCATTAGCGTATCGTGAACGTAGGGCATCGGGGCATGTCGTCATCGTTATTCAACAGAGTAGTGGCTGGCCAGAGCGTTAGAATATTTAACTGGCAGCTTGCTTCTGTGCATAGCCTATGCCGGTTCGGTATGAGCAAATAGAGTGGGGAATTTAGACTAAAGTAGGCGCTAGAAACATTCGCTCAGCTTATTTTTAGAAAACTGATAAACGATGTATAAACGATTAGGGGGCAATTAACAGACGTATTGATTGTATGAACTATAGCTAACTTAGCAGAAGCGCTTTATCGATCCCTATAAACTCATTGGCTGCATTGATGAGCGACGCTGCAGTCAGTTGAGGTACTCCATAAACTTCGACTTTTTTGCCATGCTTAGCACGGATTTTTTGGACGAGCAGGTCAAAATCACCATCGCCGGATACCAGCACGATAACATCTGCCTGTTCCGCATACTCCATGGCATCGAGCGCGATGCCCACATCCCAATCGCCTTTTGCGGAACCGTCTGACCGCTGAATAAAAGGCTTTAATTTCACATCAAAACCAATCGCCCTGAGTATATTTTGAAACTCTCGCTGCTTTTGGTCACCCCTATCGATGGCATAGCAAACAGCTTTAATAACCTCTCTGTTAGCGGTTACTCGTATCCAGAATTTGTTGTAATCAAAGTTTCGGCCATAGGCTTCACGCACGGTGTAATAGACGTTTTGAATATCAACAAATATGGCAACGGTGGTCATCAATTCGCCTTTTCAGGAACATATTAGAAGAAACCGGGTTAGCTAACCCAGTCTAACACTCTCGAAGCGAGTTCGGTTGACTGGCTAGCTTCCAGGGTCGTGTGGCGATAAGAGATGGATGGAAAGTCTCCAGCGCACAACGCTCAGACTAGCATCGACGGTTTAAATAGCTCCGTACGGTCAATGGATCGCCCCGACAGCATGAACTCTCCCATCCCCCGGTAGTGCAGCGACTCTTCCTCATCTGCCAAAGGCGCTACGTGGGCTTTAACGACCTCAAAGATAAACAGGTTGTAGCGTTCAATCATGGCGTCATCGTGCAAACGGCACTCAAAAGATGCGTAGCACTCCTCTACCCGAGGCGCACCAACCTGTTCTGACTTGCCTGGGGTCAGCTTAAACGCCTTGAACTTGTCAACCTCGCTCCCGGAGCAGTTCCCGATACCCACCACCGTATCGACAAGCGATGCCGGGGGAATATTGATCACGCATTCGCCGCTGTTGCGCACCATGGAATGGGAGTGGTTCCCCGCATCTATAACGCAGCTGAGAAGCGAAGGGGTGAACGCCATCACCATGTGCCACCCCATGGTCATGATGTTGGTTTGCGCTTGCCATTGTGATGAAACCAGCGCAATCGGGCCGGGCTCAAGAAAGTGTCTGATATTCGATACGGGGGAGTCTTCCTTTGTCATCGGGTGTGTCATCAACAACCTCCGATTAGATAAGTTAGGCAGCAGGACGTCGCATTACGGTCATCAACACACCCGCGCCTAGATAAAGAAGATAGAGAACCCCTAGCCATTTAACGATGGCGAATAGCTCCGCCGATGCCATCAGCAGGGCGCCTACGCCAGCAAACGAAAGTGACATCGCCACCAGGTCTCCCAAGAAAAAGCCAGGCAGCATCGCCAGCGCGGCTCTGCGACCTTGATTGATGCCGGTCATGACCAGCAGAGCCACCGCGGGGCCGGGGGAGGCGATCACCAAAAACGAAGCCAGCACAAACGATAGCCAGAGCTCAATCGACATAGCGTTACCTGCCCTATTGTTGAATTGTTAACTATATCTTGCCATATAGTTGTAAGTACTGGATCGTCGCGTGGCAACTCTATCCGCTGATTGACTGTGTCATACATTGAGATAATGCTTCGCTGTTGACACTGGAGCATCTTGGTGTGATACACCCGCTGAAGGCTAACCGATACCGCTGATTATTCAATAACCCTCAATTGGACGATGATATAACCAGCAATTGGACGCTGGCATCGCCTGCAATTGGACGTTGCCAGAGACAAGCTATGGATACCTCTTATCTACCCCGGCTAATTTCGTGATCGAGTGGTCGAGTCGCTCGCGGATACGCCGGTGGTGTGTTTGCTAGGGTTGAAGGTTTCGGATGCGACCTCAAGCGTTGCATTTGCGACTGATCGCCAGATTCGCGTGATAGTGTTGTCGCTTTCCGTCCTGTTCATGCCAATATACGACCACAGAGCAATGCCCCTCCTGCACGAGCGAGTATTCACTACAGTAAGGGGGAAACTAAAATACGCCAGCGACGCCTATACTAATAAGAAAAAAGTGATGTTTAAAAAGGTGACGGAGGGTAAGACCATGACATCAAATCAAGCAAAAGACCCGGCAGCAAAGACTGATCGGGCGGGTGAACCGCAAACCCTTGGCTTTCTACTGCTAGATAATTTCACCCTGATTTCGCTGGCCTCCGCGATAGACCCTTTGCGGATGGCTAATCAACTGGCTGGGCGCGAGCTGTATCGCTGGTACACCCTGACCCAAGACGGGCTGCCCGTGCGCGCCAGTGATGGGCTGCAGGTGACGCCGGATGCCTCTATGCATACCCCTCTATCGCTTGAGTGGGTAGTCGTTTGCGGTGGGGTAGGCCCTCATCACAGTGTCACCCGCGAGCACGTGCGCTGGCTGCAGTCCCAGTCGCGCCAACTAAAGCGATTAGGCTCGGTATGTACCGGCAGTTGGGCGCTGGGCCAGGCGGGGCTGCTCGATCACTATCAAACCAGCGTGCACTGGGAGTGCCTGGCCTCCATGCAGGAGGCCTTTCCCAACGTCATTCTGACCCCGCACCTTTTCTCTATTGATCGTGATCGATTCACCGCCTCGGGCGGCACTGCGCCGCTCGATATGATGCTCAACCTGATTGCCCACGACCATGGACGTGAGCTTTCGGCAGGTATCTCCGAGATGTTTATCTACGAGCGTGTGCGCAACGAGCAGGATCAGCAGCGTGTACCGCTTAAACACGTGCTGGGTACGACTCAGCCCAAGCTACTAGAGATTGTGGCGTTGATGGAGTCCAACCTTGAGGAGCCGATCGAGCTCGATGAGCTGGCAAAGTATGTGGATGTTTCACGGCGTCAGTTAGAACGGTTGTTCCAGCGCTATTTGCTCTGCTCTCCGTCCCGCTATTACCTCAAGCTACGCTTGGTACGTGCCCGTCAATTGCTCAAGCAAACGCCTCTCTCTATCATCGAAATTGCGTCCGTTTGCGGCTTTGTCTCTACGCCCCATTTTTCCAAGTGTTATCGTGAATACTTTGGTGTGCCGCCGAGAAATGAGCGCTTGGGGGTGCATGACCGTCAAGGAAGTAATCCTGCTAAGTCGCCATCGTTAATTCAGCGGTGGGGGGGCGAGCCGTACAAAAGCGAGCCTCTTTCGAGTGCCCAGCAGGCGCTTGCCCATGCCCAGGGTGAGCCTACCTTTGCCAGCGTGCCGCTACTGCGCTGATAGGTACTTCCGTCACCACTATTCCAAACCTGCTGTCCACCTCCGGGCAGCAGGTTTTTTAGTAGCTGCTATCTCTAAAGTACTCCTCCTCTGCAAAGGTTAGCGGGTGCGTGGGTAGTGGTCGTGTTCACGACACCATGACGCTTTTGGAATTTCCGCCGTCGTTTCCAAGAGCAGTCCAATCCAACGTCAGCGCTATGCTCGCTACATTAACCAATGTTGGAGCTTAGCTATGACCCCCTCTGAACTGCACAATGACGCCATTGTCATTGATGGTCTGATCATCGCCAAATGGAACCGTGAGCTGCTTGAGGACATGCGTCGCGGCGGTCTTACTGCGGCTAACTGCACCGTCTCCGTGTGGGAGGGGTTTCAGGCCACGGTCGATAATATCGTCAAGTCCAACCAGTTGATGGCGGAGTGTAGTGACCTGGTGCGTCCGGTTCGTACCACCGCTGACATCACGCGGGCGAAAGAGGAGGGCAAGACCGGCATCATCTTCGGTTTCCAGAATGCCCATGCTTTCGAAGACCAAATTGGTTACGTAGAGATCTTCAAGCAGTTGGGCGTGGGCATCGTGCAGATGTGCTACAACACCCAGAACCTGGTGGGTACTGGGTGTTACGAGCGCGATGGAGGCCTCTCCGGCTTTGGTCGCGAAATTGTTGCCGAGATGAACCGCGTCGGCATTATGTGCGACCTCTCTCACGTCGGCGCCAAAACCTCCGAAGAGGTCATTCTCGAGTCCAAAAAGCCCGTCTGTTACTCCCACTGCCTGCCCTCCGGCCTCAAAGAGCACCCGCGTAATAAATCTGATCAAGAGCTTAAGTTCATTGCTGACCACGGCGGTTTTGTAGGTGTCACCATGTTTACCCCGTTCCTCAAGAAAGGGGTCGATTCCACCATCGATGATTACTGTGAGGCCATCGAGTACATCATGAATATCGTCGGTGAGGATGCTATCGGCATCGGTACCGATTTTACCCAAGGGCACGGTCAGGAGTTCTTCGAGTGGCTGACCCACGACAAGGGCTACGCACGCCGCCTGACCGACTTTGGCAAGATCATCAATCCCGAAGGAATCCGCACCGTGGGAGAGTTCCCCAATCTCACCGAGGCACTCCTCAAGCGCGGCTTAAGTGAGACCCAGGTGCGCAAGATCATGGGAGAGAACTGGGTGCGCGTGCTTAAGGATGTGTGGGGCGCCTGACTCAGCGCAGGCGGCTGCCTCCGAAGCGAGGGGCGCCGGGAGCATGCCGTAGAGGAGGTCCGACGCCAGGGATGGCGTCGGTAGCGTCCAGGGATGGATTCATAGCGCCTCCTCGTAGGCATGCTCCCGGGGTAGCCCCGTCGATAACCTGACATAACAAAGATTTGAGGAATATAACCGTGACCAAACTGGCCCCCGCACTGCCCATCGAAGTGGATAGCGAAACAGGCGTCTGGACGACCGATGCGCTGCCTATGCTCTATGTGCCACGGCACTTCTTTATCAATAATCACGTAGCCGTAGAAGAGGCGCTAGGTGCTGAGAAGTATGCCGAAATTCTTTATCACGCAGGTTACAAGAGCGCCTGGCACTGGTGTGAGAAAGAGGCCGAGCTACACGACATTAGCGGAGAGGCGGTATTTGAGCACTACATGACCCGCCTTTCCCAGCGCGGTTGGGGGGTATTCATTACTGAACAGATTGATCTCGACTCGGGCACTGCTCAAGTACGCCTTGAGCACAGCGCTTTTGTTTACCAGCTTGGCAAAACCGGGAACAAGGAGGAGTACATGTTCACCGGTTGGTTCGCCGGTGCCATGGATCAAATACTCGCCGCCCGCGGAAGTTCACTGCGTACCGTTGCCGAGCAGATGCAGAGTGCAGCCGAACCTGGCTGTGATGTAGGCATCTTCGCCGTCCAGCCGCTGACCGACGCTGCCCGCTAACTGGGGTACGAGGAGAGACAAACATGGCATTCGACGCAATTTTCGAGCCGATCGAGATCGGTAAGCTGACTATCCGCAACCGTGTGGTCAGCACCGCTCACGCTGAGGTGCATGCCACCGACGGCGGTATGACCACTGAGCGCTACGTCAGGTACTACGAGGAGAAGGCCAAAGGTGGTTGTGGCCTATGTATTTGCGGCGGCTCATCGGTGGTGTCCATCGATAGCCCGCAGGGCTGGTGGAGCTCGGTCAACCTGTCCACTGATCGCATTATTCCGCACTTTCAGAATTTGGCCGACGCTGTGCATAAGCATGGCGGCAAGATCATGATCCAGATTACCCATATGGGGCGCCGCTCCCGCTGGGACGGTTTCGACTGGTCGACGCTGGTCTCACCCTCCGGTATCCGTGAGCCGGTGCACCGCTCTACCTGTAAGACCATTGAGGAAGAGGAAATCTGGCGCATCATTGGTGACTTCGCCCAGGCCGCGCGCCGGGCAAAGGAAGGTGGCCTCGACGGCGTCGAACTGTCTGCCGTGCACCAGCACCTGATCGATCAGTTCTGGAGCCCACGGGTCAACAAGCGTACCGACGAGTGGGGCGGTAGCTTCGAAAATCGCATGCGCTTCGGTATGGAAGTGCTTAAAGCTGTACGTGCTGAAGTGGGTGACGACTTCTGCGTCGGCATGCGCATCTGCGGCGACGAGTTCCATCCGGATGGCCTCTCCCACGATGACATGAAGCAGATCGCCGCCTACTACGATGCCACCGGTATGGTGGACTTCTTCGGCGTTATCGGTTCTGGCTGCGACACCCACAACACTTTGGCCAACGTCATTCCTAATATGTCCTACCCGCCGGAGCCTTTCCTACACCTGGCGGCGGGGATCAAGGAAGTGGTGAACGTGCCGGTGATCCACGCTCAGAACATCAAGGATCCCAACCAGGCTCAGCGTATCCTCGAAGGGGGCTATGTCGACCTGGTGGGCATGACCCGGGCACATATTGCCGACCCGCACCTGATCGCCAAGATCAAGATGGGCCAGATCGACCAGATCAAACAGTGCGTGGGCGCTAACTACTGCATCGACCGCCAGTATCAGGGCCTTGATGTGCTGTGTATCCAAAACGCCGCCACGTCCCGTGAGTACATGGGGCTGCCGCATATCATTGAGAAGACCGAAGGCGCCAAGCGCAAAGTCGTGGTGGTCGGCGGTGGCCCTGGCGGTATGGAAGCAGCGCGGGTCGCTGCGGAGCGCGGTCACGATGTCACTCTGTTTGAGGCTGCTGACGCTTTGGGAGGGCAGATCACCATTGCCGCCCAGGCCCCACAGCGCGACCAAATCGCTGGTATCACCCGCTGGTACCAGCTGGAGCTGGCGCGGCTGAAAGTCGATCTGCGTCTGGGCACCCGCGCCGATGAAGCAACGCTGCTCGATCTGCGCCCGGATATCGTGGTGCTAGCTACCGGTGGCCAGCCCTTCCTTAGCCAGCACCCAGAGTGGGGCTACTCGGAGAATGCCGAGGAGAGCCTGGTGGTCAGCACCTGGGATATTCTCTCAGGCAAAGTGGCTCCAGGTAAGAACGTGCTGATTTATGACGCCATCTGCGAATTCTCCGGCGTCTCGGCAGCGGATTTTCTCGCGGATAAGGGCGCCAAAGTGGAGATCGTCACCGACGATATCAAGCCCGGTGCAGCGGTGGGCGGCACCACCTTCCCCACCTACTATCGCAGCCTCTACGAGAAGGAGGTGATCATGTCCTCCGACTTGATGCTGCATAAGGTTTACCGCGAGGGCGATGGCCTGGTGGCGGTGCTCGAAAACGAGTACACCGGGGCTTTGGAAGAGCGCGTGGTGGATCAGGTGGTGGTGGAGAACGGCGTGCGGCCCGATGAGGCGCTCTACTACGCCCTTAAAGAGCAGTCCCGCAACAAAGGGCAGGTGGATCTGGAGGCGCTCTACGCTATCCAGCCTCAGCCGAGCCTGGTTGATGAGAACGGAAAAGAAGGGGATGGCTTCCTGCTGTTCCGCCTGGGCGACTGCACGGCACCGCGTAACACCCATGCGGCCATCTACGATGCTTTGCGAATCTGCAAGGACTTTTGACCTGAGCGAGAGCCGGGGCGCCGGGGGTAGACCGTAGCGAGGGTCTTTTGACAGGGACGTCAAAAGTAGCGCCCAGGGATGGGTTCATAGCGCCCTCGTAGAGGTCTGCCGCCGGAGCAGCCCCGTCGCGAAAGATGAGGTGAGTACCATGCTCGAAACGCTCTTGCCGATACTGATTTTTACTGCCCTGGCCCTGGCAGTAATCGGCGCCGTGCGGCGTATGCGCCTGTGGCGTCAGGGGCGCCCTCGCGAGTTAACTTGCTGCAGGGGTTGGCGGCCATGCCGCGCCGCTATTTGGTGGATCTGCACCATGTGGTGGGACGTGACAAGATGATCTCCAACACCCACGTGGCCACCGCCGGTGGCTTCGTGGCCGCCGCCGTGCTGATGATCCTAGTGCACGGTCTGGGGATCGCCAACCCCGTGCTGGGCGGATTACTGCTACTGGCGAGCGCCTCGATGTTCATCGGCAGCCTCTTCGTGGCACGCCGACGTATTAATCCGCCCGCTCGGCTCTCCAAGGGGCCCTGGATGCGCCTGCCCAAGAGTCTAATGGCGTTTTCGCTAGGTGTTTTCCTAATCACTCTACCCACGGTGGGCCTACTGCCCCAGGGTTTGCTTGAAGGTGGCAGTAGCTGGCTGCTGGCGCTGGTATTGGCGGGCGTTGTGGCCTGGGGCCTGGGGGAAATGTTTTTCGGCATGACCTGGGGCGGGCCCATGAAGCACGCCTTCGCCGGTGCCTTGCACCTGGCCTTTCATCGTCGCGCCGAACGCTTTTCCACCAAGAAAGGGGGCGCTGGCCGATCAACGGGTCTCAAGGCACTCAACCTTGAGGATGAAGCGGCGCCTCTGGGCGTGGAAAAGCCAGCCGACTTTACCTGGAATCAGTTGCTGGGCTTCGATGCCTGCGTGCAGTGTGGTCGTTGCGAGGCTGTGTGCCCGGCATTTGCCGCCGGTCAGCCGCTCAATCCCAAGAAGCTGATCCAGGACATGGTGGTGGGCATGGCCGGGGGCAGTGATGCCGCCTATGCTGGCTCTCCCTACCCCGGCAAGCCGGTAGGTGAACACGCTGGCTCGCCCCATGGGCCCATTGTGGCGCTACAGGGAAAGGCTTTGGTCGACGCCGATACACTCTGGTCGTGTACGACCTGCCGCGCCTGCGTGGAAGAGTGCCCGATGATGATCGAGCATGTGGATGCGATTGTCGATATGCGCCGCCACCTGACCCTGGAGCGTGGCAAAACGCCCAACAAAGGCGCCGAAGTGCTCGATAATTTGATCGCCACCGACAATCCCGGCGGTTTCGACCCTGGCTCGCGGCTCAACTGGGCGGCGGATCTTAACCTACCGCTCATGGCAGATCTTAAGCAGGTCGATGTGCTGCTGTGGCTGGGGGATGGCGCCTTTGATATGCGCAACCAGCGTACCTTGCGCGCGCTGGTCAAAGTGCTGCGCGCCGCTGAAGTCGATTTCGCAGTGTTGGGTACTGAAGAGCGCGATAGCGGCGATGTGGCGCGGCGTCTGGGCGATGAAGCGACGTTCCAGTCTCTGGCGAAGCGCAATATTGCCACTCTGGCCAAGTATCGCTTCCTGCAGATCGTCACCTGCGACCCTCACAGTTTTCATGTGTTGGGCAGCGAGTACGGTGAGCTGGGTGGCGACTACCAGGTTCGTCACCACAGCACCTTCATTGCCGAGCTGTATGAAGCCGGTCGACTGGCGTTCGCACCTTGGAAAGGCGGCAGCGTCACCTATCACGACCCGTGTTACCTGGGGCGCTATAACGGTGAATACGAGGCACCGCGCAACGTACTTAAGGCGCTAGGTATCGAGGTCAAGGAGATGGAGCGCTCCGGCTACCGCTCGCGCTGCTGCGGCGGCGGTGGTGGGGCACCGATTACCGATATTCCCGGTGAACGACGGATTCCCGATATGCGCATGAACGATGTCAAGGAGAGCGGCGCCGAGCTGGTGGCGGTGGGCTGCCCGCAGTGTACCGCCATGCTGGAAGGCGTGGTGGATGCCAGCGCCGAAGTGCGCGATATCGCCGAGCTGGTGGCCGATGCCCTGGTAGAGCGTCCCGCAGGTGATGCGTCTGATGAGCCCCGCCGACCTGCTGCAACGACGACGGCTGAAGAGGTGACCGTATGAGCGAGATTATACGTCGCGATCCGCGTCGCGAGTGGATCGCCCGGAATCGTCTGCACCCCGACAACGCCGCGGTGCTGGCCGCCCTGGGTGTAAACAGGGGCGGCGGAGCGACCAGCGAGTGGATGGGCCCCAACGGCGTGGTGCGCAAGGATCCGCGTGCCATCGGTTTTATCGGCCCCAATGGGGTCAAACGGATTGACCGCAGTGGCCTCCAGCAAGGGGGGCAGTCCACCGCGGCAACCACGGCGGCCCACGATAGCCGCCGCACGGTGACCATTGACCAGCCCGCCTTCCTGGTGGCTGTGGTGCCTGACCTGACCGGTGGGCGACTCTCCGGCCATGACAAGGACTTGCTGGGGCTGGCCCGGCGTCTGGCGGATGCCGACGCCGAGCATCCCGGCGCCGTGGTGGCGATCCTCTTCGGCGAGCATAAGGAAGAGGCGCTGGGCGAAGCTGGCATCGATCGCGTCGTGCATCTTGATGATGAGTTTTACGCAGGGTTTGCGCCAGAAGCGCGCCTGGCGGCTTTAAGCGCCGTTGAACGGGAGATGACGCCGCGCTTCTGGCTGTTGCCAGACTCACCCCTGGGCGGTGCCGATCTGGGGAGGCGTCTGTCCTTGCGCTTGGGCGAACGCGCTGCCACGGGCGTTTGGCAGATCGAGACTGACAATGAGGCGCCGCTGGGTTGGCGCTGCACGGCTCGTGGTGGCGCCGGGAGCCTGGATATTCAGCGCCCGCTGCCGCGGGTTGCCCTGGCGCTGGCCGAGTGCGCCGAGCCGGTGGACGAGACCCAGCATGCGGCCGAGCACCTGACCCTGGCAGCGTCACTTCCCACCACTCTATCGCGCATTGAAGACCTGGGGCAGGTGGCGGTGGATCCCGCCGGCGTGGCGCTGGCCGAGGCCGAGTTCATCCTCTCCGGCGGCAACGGTGTTAAAGAGTGGGATGCCTTCCACCATGCCGCGAAAGTCCTCGGCGCTACCGAAGGTGCGTCCCGTGTCGCGGTGGACGACGGCTTTATGGCCCGCGATCGTCAGGTGGGTGCGACCGGCACCTGGGTAACCGCCCGAGTCTATATGGCGGTGGGTATTTCAGGCGCTATCCAGCACCTGCAGGGCATTCAGCGCTGCGACAAGGTGGTGGCGATTAATCTCGATCCGGGGTGCGATATCATCAAGCGCGCCGACCTGGCGGTGATTGGCGACAGCACGCAAATTCTGGCCGCGTTAGTGGCCATGGTGGAACAGCAGCGGGGAGGTCAGCGCGATGCAGCCTGATCGACAGCAACAACAGCAGGGAATCGACGTGGCAGTGCTGGTCTCCATCGGCCGTCACCCGACAACCGGACGCGCGCGGCGCGCCGAACAGGATGCCCGGGGCCTGGAGCTAGCGCTGGCCATGGAAGCCGAACTGCCGGGCACTCGGATTAGCGTACTGCATGCGGGGCCCCAGGCGGATGACAGCGAATCGGCGCTACGCGGCTACCTGGGCATGGGGCTTGAATCCATGACCTTGCTCGAACAGCCCGCGGGCAGCGATGCCATTCTGTCCCTGGTGGAGCATTTAGCCGCTACCTCGCCCCAGCTAGTGATCACCGGTGCCCGGGCAGAGCGGGGTGAAGGCTCTGGGCTTTTGCCCTATGCGTTGGCAGAACATCTCGGCTGGCCATTGGTGAATAGCTTGGCATCGATAGAAAAGGTGGAAAATGGCGTGGTAACGCTGCTGCAGGCGTTGCCAAGGGGCCAGCGTCGCCGTCTCAAGGTGCGTCTGCCCGCTATCATCAGTGTGGGTGAAGCAGCGCCGGCGGCGCGTCAAAGCGCCTTCGGCCCGGCGCGTCGCGCCACCTTTGCGGTCACGCCGACGACCCCTGAAGCCGACAGCGAGCTGGCCCAGTGGCAACTTGCCCCAGCGCGTAAACGGCCTAAGCGTCTGAAAATCGTTAAAGCTGCGTCGGCCAGGGATCGCTTCAAGGCGGCAGCGGCCAAGTCCGAGGGCAAGGGCGGGCAGGTGCTCACCGATGTGACCCCCGAGCAGGGCGCCGAGGCGATCTACAAGCTGCTCAAGGAGGAAGAAGTGCTGCGCTGAAACGCATCACGCCTCTAACCATCGTTCAAGCCCGCTTCCCTGCGGGCTTTTTGTTGGGCGATGGCCCACGCGACGTATTGACTATTTGCCAACAAAGCCCGGATAAAGCTGAAGGCGCTGTCTCTCCAGACGCAAGCCTATCCAGGCATGCACTACCAGCACCAGTATGACCACACCACCACCGAGCAGCGTCGAGGTCGTGGGTGTCTCACCTAATAACCACCACACCCATAGCGTGCCCAGCGCGGTTTCGACCAAATAAAACAGCGCCACTTCCGTTGACGACAGATAGCGGGTGGCGCTGTTGATCAGCACCGTGGCCAAGGGCATCTGCACCAGCCCCATCAGTGCCAGTACGCCATAGCGCTGGGCATCCAGATCCAGCGGTGAGGCCATGGGCAGGGCAACCGCCGCGGAGAGCAGCCCACCACCGGCAATCACCGTCATAGGGTCAATTGCTGGATAGCGGCGCAGCAGGGTCAGGTTGCCGCCGATAGCCGCCGCGGCCGCCAAGGCATAAAGATTACCTACCAGCATCCCCATAGCCCCCTCGCCCATGAACACCAAACCCATGCCCACCATGCAGACGGCAATGGCCACTAGCGTGCGCTGTGGGACGCTTTCGCCCATAAAAAACCGCGAAAACAGCGCGGCAAACAGCGGCGCTGTACTTAGGATTACCACCACATTGGCCACGTTGGCGTTCATGACCGCCAGCACAAACAGGCTGGAGATCAAGCCCAGCAGCAGCGCCGAGGCTAGCGAGGAAAAGGGATGGTGTCTCAGCGTCGTCAACCGCTTGCCAGAACTGCACAGCAGCCCCAGTACACAGAACATCAATAAACCGCGCCAGAATACGATGATCCAGCCATCGGTGGCTGCCAGGCGAATCAACAGACCGTCAAAGCTGAGAAACACTACACCCAGTATGACCATGATTAGACCGCGCTGGTAAGAACTTGCCTGCATTGTCTTGATCCTGGCTGGCAAAAAAAGAAAACCGCTCGCCGAGTAGGCGAGCGGTGCGTGAAGAAAACCGTTTAACTAGCGATTTTTGGCATCGCGTTGCTCTGCTGCCACTCTTTGTGAAGCCCTTTGTAGAGGCTGAAACACATCAGCAAGAGAACCAACGTAAAGGGCAGCCCTGTGGCCACCGCGCCCGCCTGCAGTGCGCTGAGTGCGGTGCTTCCGCCGCCATACAGCAGCACTCCGGCAATCACGCCTTCAAGCGTTGCCCAGAATACCCGCTGACTCTTGGGCGCATCGGTCTTGCCACCGGCGGTGATGTTGTCGATGACCAGCGAGCCGGAGTCGGACGAGGTAATAAAGAACACCAAGACCAGAATAATCGCCAGCGTCGAGGTGATACTGGTTAGGGGCAACTGCTCCAGCATATGGAACATGGCAAGCGAAACGTCGCCAATGCCGTTAGCCAGTTCACCCACACCGTTGGCAGCCTGATAAAGCGCCGTGCCGCCAAAGGCGCTCATCCACACCAGTGTGACCAGCGTGGGTACCAGCAGTACGGCGATGAGAAACTCACGAACCGTGCGCCCCCGCGATACACGAGCGATAAACATGCCGACGAACGGCGACCAGGAGATCCACCACGCCCAGTAGAAGATGGTCCAGCCGTGGTACCAAGTATCATCCTCGCGGCCAATCCAGTTCGACAGTGGCAGCAGGTGGCTGGCGTAGTCCAGCGCTGTGGTGCCAATTCCCGTCACAATCATCAGGGTTGGCCCCGCCACGACCACGAACAGCAGCAACGCCGCCGCGATGACCATATTGATATTCGAGAACAGCTTCACGCCACCGTCGATACCCCGCCATACCGAGATCAGCGCAATCACCGTGACCACCACGATGATTGCCAGCTGGGTACCGATGGTATTAGGGACATCGAAAAGGTAAGCGAGGCCGCCAGCGGCTTGGGTAGCGCCAAAGCCAAGTGAGGTGGCCAAGCCGAAGATGGTGGCCAGCACGGCGAGGATGTCGATGACATGGCCTGCCCAGCCACGGGTGCGCTCGCCCAGAATGGGGTAAAAGGCGGAGCGAAGGGTCAGCGGTAACCCTTTGTTATAGGAAAAGAACGCCAGGGACAGCGCCACCACGCCATAAATGGCCCAGGGGTGCAGACCCCAGTGAAACATGGTCGCTCCCATGGCGGCGCTGGCGCCCTCCGGCGTCCCGGCCGGCGTATTCAGGGGCGTTCCATACCAGTCAGTGTAGTAGGCTACAGGCTCAGCAACGCTCCAGAACATCAAGCCGATCCCCATGCCCGCTGCAAACAGCATGGCGAACCAGGAGGTGCGCGAATATTCCGGTTTTGCATCCTTGCCGCCTAACCGAATCCGCCCGAGTGGCAAGCAGATCAGTACAAGGCAGAACACCACAAAAATATTGCCAGCGATCATAAACAGCCAGTCGAAGTGTTCAATCGACCAGTTTTTGGCAAGCCCTAAGTGCGTATTAGCTGCGTCTGGATAGACCAGTGCGTAGATAATGAACAGCAGGATAGCGAGGGCGGATAGGGGGAAGACGGGGTTGTGGAAGTCCAACCCCAATATCTGCGTATTGTCCTGTCCGGGCGACAGAACCGGGTCGTCGTTGTTATTCATCAGGTTTCCTTGGTGGCTCTTGTTAGACGTCGGGTATGCATCACCATTGCCGACGCTATGAATTGTTGGGCCTGTTTCAAAAGAGGAATGTCGTGAAAGCGACCTCTATCTATTCGTCTTGGCTAGGATGTCTTGAATAGATACGTGAGTGCCTTATTCGGGTAAGTCCTTAAGCGCGGAGGGGATAGGGTGGGAAAGCGCCATCAACCATCATGAACAGAACAATAAACCACAGGAGCCAGCCATGAATGCAGCCAACCGCGGAGTGGTCTACAAGGGGCCGGGTGAGGTCGCCGTTGAGTCCATCGCCTATCCTGAACTCGCCCTCGGCAATCGCAAATGCGAGCACGGCGTGATTCTCAAAGTAGTCACCACCAATATCTGTGGCAGCGACCAGCATATGGTACGCGGCCGCACCACCGCCTCACCTGGCCTGGTACTCGGCCACGAAATCACGGGTTTGGTGATTGAGGCCGGCCGTGATGTTGAATTCATCAAGCCGGGCGATCTGGTCTCGGTGCCGTTCAACATTGCCTGCGGCCGCTGCCGCAACTGTAAAGAGGGCCGCACCGGGATCTGCCTCAACGTTAATCCAGCCCGCCCTGGCGCTGCCTATGGCTACGTGGATATGGGCGGCTGGGTCGGCGGCCAGACCGAATATGTCATGGTTCCCTATGCGGACTTTAACCTGCTGAAGTTCCCGGATGCCGATCAGGCCATGGAGAAGATCAAGGATCTAACCCTGCTCTCCGATATTTTCCCCACCGGCTTCCACGGCTGTGTGACCGCTGGTGTCGGCCCCGGCAGCACCGTCTATATCGCCGGTGCTGGACCAGTGGGGCTGGCCGCTGCGGTTTCCGCTCAACTGCTGGGTGCGGCCTGCGTGATCGTTGGTGATATGATCGAAGAGCGCCTGGCCCAGGCCCGCAGCTTTGGCTGTGAGACCATCGACCTGACCCAGGACGGTGACATGGCTGACAAGATCGAGGTGATTCTCGGCGAGCGTGAGGTCGATGCCTTTGTCGACTGCGTTGGCTTTGAGGCTCATGCCTGTGGCTGCAATCACGGCAAAGAAGCGCCTGCGACGGTGCTCAACTCGGCGATGTCGTTGACCCGAGCCGGTGGTCAGATCGGTATTCCGGGCCTGTATGTGACCGAAGACCCCGGCGCGGAAGACGATGCTGCCAAGCAGGGCTCGCTGAGCATGCGCTTTGGCCTCGGCTGGGCCAAGTCCCACAGTTTCCATACGGGGCAGTGCCCAGTGATGAAGTACCATCGCCCATTGATGCAGGCTATTCTGTTCGGCAAGGTCAATATTGCCGATGCGGTGAATGTCCAAATGATTAACCTGGATCAGGCGCCCCAGGGCTACGCCGACTTCGATGGCGGTGCGGCTAAGAAATTCGTTATTGACCCACATGGCAGCGTGGCTTAATAACCTATTTAGTAATAAGTACTGAGCAATATGGCCTGAGTAACAAGCCCTGACCCCTGCCTGAGGGTAGGTTAGTGCGACCCTAGACGGCGCCCCGCGGGGTGCCGTCTTTGTTCATTCGGCAAAAAGCCGATCAAGATAATAATGAGTACCCCATGACCGTCCAGACCGTGATCCCCAAACGCCGCTTCCGCGGCAAGCCCCGCGGCCGTGAACTCGACCCCCGTCTTCTAGAGGAGTTGCGTGAGCTGCTGGGCGACGAACGCCAGGACGCCTCGCTGCGCCGCCGCGACCTACTGATTGAACACCTGCATGCCATCCAGGATAACCGCGGCCATCTGCTGTTGGCGGAACTGCGTGCCCTGGCGGCTTACATGAACCTGCCCATGGCGGCCGTTTACGAAACCGCCACCTTTTATGCCCACTTCGATGTCATTCACGACGACCAGTTGCCGCCGCCCGCGGTGACCATTCGCGTTTGCGACTCCCTCACCTGCCAGTTGGCCGGTGCTGAGACGCTTAAGGCACAGCTGGAAGCGAATGTGGATATCGAGCAGGTGCGAGTGCTGCGCGCTCCTTGCATGGGGCGCTGCGACACGGCGCCGGTGGTGGAAGTGGGGCACTATCATGTGCCGTTCGCTACTCAGGAGCGTATCGCGTCGGTGATCGAGGAAGCACACTTTCATCCTGACCCCGTCGATTGGCAGCGACTGGACGACTATCGCCGCGAGGGCGGTTTCGCGCTACTGCAAGCCTGCCGCGAGGGAGAGGTCACGGTGGAAGCGCTGATGGAGGCGATGCAGCAGGCCAATCTGCGCGGCCTGGGTGGCGCGGGTTTCCCTACCTTCAAAAAATGGATGTTCGTGCGCCAGGAGGCCGGCCCCCGTTACTGCGCTATCAATGCCGACGAGGGCGAGCCCGGTACCTTCAAGGATCGCTATTACCTGGAAAACTCGCCCCACCAGTTCCTTGAAGGCGCCTTGGTCAGCGCCTGGGCGGTAGAGGCCGAGGCGCTGTATATCTATCTGCGCGATGAGTATCCGGCGTTACACGGCGTGCTGCGCGAGGCCATTGGCGAACTGGAGGCTGCTGGTCTGGTGGCGCCGGGTTACATTGTGCTGCGTCGTGGTGCGGGGGCTTATATCTGCGGCGAAGAGTCGGCGATGATCGAATCGTTGGAAGGCAAACCGGGCAAACCCCGCCACCGCCCGCCGTTTGTGGCTCAGAAGGGGCTCTTTGATCGGCCGACGCTGGTCAATAACGTCGAGACCGTCTACTGGATACCCATGATCTGGCAGCGTGGCGCGGAGGCTTTCTCCAGCCAGGGTCGCCATGGCCGCGTAGGGTTACGCAGTTTCTCTGTCTCGGGTCGGGTCAAGCAGCCCGGTGTGTATTTGGCGCCCGCAGGGATAACCCTTCATGAATTAATTGACGAGTATTGCGACGGCATGGCCGACGGCCACCGCCTGGCGGCCTACCTGCCCGGCGGCGCCTCCGGCGGCATTCTGCCCGCTGCCAAGGCCGATATTCCCCTCGATTTCGACACCCTTCAGGAGCACGGCTGTTTTATCGGTTCCGCAGCGGTGATAGTACTCTCCGATCAGGACGATCTGCGCGGGGTGGCTACCAACCTATTGGCCTTTTTTGCCGATGAGTCCTGTGGCCAATGCACGCCCTGCCGGGTGGGCACGGAAAAAATGCTCACCCTGCTCGAGCGGAATGAGTGGGACGCCGGGCTGATGACGCAGCTCTCCCAGGTCATGATCGATGCCTCTATTTGCGGACTCGGCCAAGCGGCACCTAATCCGGTGCTGGGGCTGTTGAAGGATTTCCGCGGCGAGCTGGCCGCCCAGAACGTAATCGTCAAGGGGTAGGGGGATGAACATGAGCATGAGCGAACAAAACCCAGGCACAAGCTTTACCCTGACGCTGGATGGCGTTGAGGTGAGTGCAACCCCCGGTGAAAGCCTCTGGCAGGTGGCCAAGCGCGCCGGCGAGACCATTCCCCATCTCTGTTTTAAGGACGCAAGCGGTTACCGCGCCGACGGCAACTGCCGCGCCTGTATGGTGGAAATCGAGGGCGAGCGCACCCTGGCCGCCAGCTGTCTCCGTGAGGCAGCCCCTGGCATGGTGGTCAAGAGCGCCAACTCCGAACGGGCGCATACCGCCCGCAAGATGGTCATGGAGATGCTGCTGGTCGACCAGCCTGAGCGGGAAGAGAGCCCCGACAGCTCAAGCCACTTTTGGGCCATGGCTGACCAGTTAGCCATTGATGCCACGGCGGTGCGCCGTAAACTGCCCAGGCGCGAAGAGCGCGAGGCGCCTACCGTACATCATGTGGCGTCCCGGGTGGAAAGCCTGGAACAAGACAGCAGCCACTCCGCCATGCGCGTCAATCTTGACGCCTGCATCGAGTGCAACCTGTGTGTGCGCGCCTGTCGCGAAGTACAGGTTAACGACGTGATCGGCCTGGCCCACCGCGGTGCGGCATCCAAAATCGTGTTTGATTTCGACGATCCCATGGGGGATAGCACCTGCGTAGCCTGTGGCGAGTGCGTTCAGGCCTGCCCCACCGGCGCCCTGATGCCCGCTACCCTGGTCGATCAGGCGGGCCGCGGCGATTCTGCGGTGGCTGACCGCAAGGTCGATTCGGTATGCCCCTACTGCGGGGTGGGTTGCCAGCTTACCTACCATATCAAGGATGATGAGATCCTTTATGTGGAGGGCCGCGACGGCCCCTCTAACGAGAACCGGCTATGTGTCAAAGGCCGCTTCGGCTATGACTATCCGCGCCATCCATCCCGGCTTGTTACTCCGCTGATTCGTCGCGAGGGTGTCGCCAAGGGGCTCGACCCGGACTTCGATCCCGCCAAGCCGCTGACGCATTTCCGCGAGGCGAGCTGGGACGAAGCCCTTGAGGTTGCCGCCAGCGGGCTTGTGAACCTTAAAGCGGCCCATGGCCCTGATGCCCTGGCGGGATTCGGTAGCGCCAAGTGCTCCAACGAAGAGGCGTGGCTATTCCAGAAACTGGTGCGTACCGGCTTCGGCTCCAACCATGTGGATCACTGCACCCGCTTGTGCCATGCAAGCTCCGTGGCGGCACTCATGGAGTGTATTGGCTCAGGCTCGGTCACCGCCTCCTTTATGCAGGCAAGCCAGGCCGATGTGGTGATTCTTACCGGCTGCAACCCGGCTGTGAATCACCCGGTGGCGGCCACTTTCTTCAAGCAGGCCGCCAAGCGTGGCACCAAGATCGTGATCCTCGACCCCCGTGGCCAGTCGCTGGATGCCTATGCCCACCTGAGCGTACGTTTTTCGCCGGGCGCCGACGTGGCGCTGTTCAATGCCATCCTCAATGTGGTCATCAGCGAAGAACTGTATGACACGGCCTATATCGCCGAGCATACCGAGGGCTTTGAGGCCCTTAAATTGCACACGGTGGATATGACCCCCGAAGCGATGAGCGACCTATGCGGTGTTGAGCCCGAGACCATCCGCGACGTGGCAAGGCTGTATGCCAACGCTGAGCGGGCGATGATTTTCTGGGGCATGGGCATTTCCCAGCACACCCACGGCACCGATAACGCCCGCTGTCTGATCTCGCTGGCGTTGGCCTGCGGCCAGACCGGTCGCCCCGGCACCGGCCTGCACCCTTTGCGGGGGCAGAACAACGTTCAGGGGGCTTCTGATGCCGGGCTGATACCCATGGTCATGCCCGACTACCAGCCGGTCAATGATGATCAGGTTCGTGCGGCGTTCGAAGAACTGTGGAATACCAAACTGGATCCCACGCCGGGTCTCACCGTGGTGGAGATCATGGATGCCATCACAGCAGGCACCATCCGCGGCATGTATATCCAGGGCGAAAACCCGGCGATGTCCGACCCGGATCTCGCTCATGCCCGGGCCGCCCTGGCCAAGCTGGAGCACCTGGTGGTGCAGGATCTGTTTGTCACTGAGACTGCCCAGTTTGCCGATGTCATTCTGCCTGCCTCCGCCTGGCCTGAGAAAAATGGCACCGTCACCAACACCAATCGGCAAGTGCAGATGGGGCGCGCGGCGTTGCCGCTACCGGGTCAGGCCAAGCCGGACTGGTGGATTATCCAGGAAATCGCCAAACGCTTTGGCCTGGACTGGGATTACCAGCATCCGCGGGACGTCTTCGCCGAGATGAAGCAAGGCATGGCCTCTCTCGACCATATTTCCTGGGAGCGTTTGGAGCGCGAGCAGTCGGTGACCTACCCCTGCCCAGCGGAGGACGCGCCAGGGCAAGACGTGGTCTTCAGCGATGCTTTTCCCACCGCCAGCGGTCGGGCGAAGTTCGCCCCCACGCGCCCGCTGCCACCGGATGAGCCGGTCGATAACGACTACCCAACGGTACTGACCACCGGGCGTCAGTTAGAGCACTGGCATACCGGTTCGATGACCCGGCGCGCCAAAGTGCTTGATGACCTGGAGCCGGAAGCCGTAGCCAGCCTGGCCCCCGCTGAGTTTATTCGATTGGGAATGGCGCCGGGCGATGATCTGACGATCGCCACCCGGCGGGGTTCCATCACTCTCAAAGCGAGGACGGATCCGGGAATGCCGGAGGGGATGGTTTTCGTGCCCTTCTGTTACGGGGAAGCAGCGGCGAACTTGTTAACCAACCCTGCACTGGATCCTTATGGCAAGATTCCGGAGTTCAAGTATGCCGCCTGTCGCCTTGTGTCTGCCGGAAAAGAGCCCGTCGATGGAGGAGCAATGGAGGTGGAAAGTAGGACGCTGTATTAAATGTCCTTGACCAACCTGAGCGCGTCGTAGATGGCCGCGTGGGTGTTCCGGGACTCGACGGCATCGCCGATCCGGAACAGCTGGAAATGGCCATCCGGATTGTTGATGACGCGCTGAGGGTTGCCCACGATCAGGTCATCGTAGTTCACCTCGCCGCCATTGCTGGCGTGCGGTTTGAGCTCGAAATAGATGTCGGCCATGGGCGTGATGCCGTAGTTGACCACTACCTGGTCGATGCGCCGTTCGTGCTCCAGATCCATGTAGTCGCTGGTGATCTTGGCCAGTAGCTCGCTTCCATTACGCTGCACGGACTTCAGCCGGTAAGTGGTTGTGAAGGTGACGTTGGGGCGCTGTAGGGCACGCATGTAGGGCACCAGGTTCATGGCCATGATCTCTGCGGAGAAGGTGCGATCCGGCGTCATGATCTCCAATTCGCCCCCCGCGGCGGCAATGATCTCGGCCGCCTGCAGGGCGGCATGGTCGCCAGCATCGTCGAACAGCAGTACCCGTTTGCCAGGCGGCACATGCCCTGAGAGGATATCCCAAGTGTTGACCACCAGATCGTGCCCGACCTCAGGCTGATCTTCCATGGGATAGCCGCCGGTGGCCACGATCACCACGTCCGGCAGCTCGGCGAGCACGTCCTCCACCTCGGCCCAGACGTTGTAGCGGATCTCGACACCCAGCGCGTCGCACTGCGCTAAGCGCCAATCGATGATGCCCAGCATCTCGCGTCGCCGCTCGCTCAGGGCTGAGAGTCGCACCTGCCCGCCTGCATCGCTGGCAGCTTCCAGTACCACCACCGAATGGCCCCGCTCGCCGGCGACCCGGGCGGCTTCGAGCCCCGCTGGCCCGGCGCCAATGATCACCACCCGACGTTGCTGCGCTGCCCTAGGGATAGTGTGGGGCATGCTGGTTTCGCGCCCGGTGGCGGCGTTGTGGATGCAGTAGGCGGCGCCACCCTGATAGATACGGTCCAGACAGTAGTTGGCACCGACACAGGGGCGAATATCTTCTTCGCGGCCTTCTATGATCTTGCGCACGATGTGCGGGTCGGCCATGTGGGCGCGAGTCATGCCGATCATGTCGACCTTGCCTGAGGCGATGGCATAACGGGCAGTGGCGACATCCTGGATCTTGGCGCCATGGAAGGTGGGAAAGTCGGTCTCGCGACGTATTTCACCGGCGAAATCCAGGTGCGGGGCGCTGGGCATGCCCTGGATGGGAATCACGTCGGTGAGCCCCGCATCTGTGTCGATGTGGCCACGAACCACGTTGAGAAAGTCGACCAGACCGCTGTCCTTCAAGCGCCGTGAGATCTCCATCCCGTCGCCGAACGTCAGCCCACCCGGCAGCATCTCGTCGCCGGTGTAGCGCACGCCGACGATGAACGCTTCGCCAACCCGCTGGCGAATGGCGCGCAGCACCTCGAAGGTGAAACGCAGCCGATTATCGAGATCCCCTCCATAAGGCCCCTCAAGGGTATTGGTCAGTGGCGACCAGAACTGATCCATCAGGTGGCCATAGGCCTGCAGCTCGATGCCATCGAGGCCGGCGGCGTGCATGCGTTCGGCGGCATCGGCGTAGTCGCGGATCAGGCGCTCGATATCCCACTCCTCGACCTGCTTGGGAAAAGCGCGGTGGGACGCCTCGCGACGATGCGAAGACGATACCGCTGGCAGCCAATCGCCCTTGTCCCAACGGGTGCGCCGGCCCAGGTGGGTCAACTGGATCATCACTGCGGTGCCGTGCTCGTGGCAGGCGTCGGTCAGCTCGCGCATCCACGGCACCACTTCATCCTTATAGGCGAGGATGTTGTTGAACACGGGAGGGCTGTCCTTGGCCACCGCCGCGGATCCAGCGGTCATGGTCAGGCCAAGGCCTGCCTTGGCGCGCTCGACGTGGTAGGCACGGTAGAGTGTCTTGGGCATCCCGTCCTCAGGATAAGCGGGCTCATGGGCTGTCACCATAAGCCTGTTTTTCAGGGTCAGGTGCTTTAGCTGAAAGGGCTGCAGTAGCGGATCGTTAAACATGGACAGGACGCCATTTTGTTGTGTATTTGATAAATCTAGGCGCTAGTGTTCATTGATGTCAATATAATGTTCATCAATGTACATTGAGGGGCGAGCATGTTCGACCGTAAGGACGGCGGCGGGGTGGGTGGCGTTAGCCGATTAGGCTTGCCGTGGGCTAGCCGGTGCCGGTTGGAGAATATCCATGGCGGGCATAGAAGCGTTGCAATTCCCTGGAACCAGGCGGCTGGCCGGTGAAAATTTCGACATAGGAGGGGATGCGCTGCATGCGCACTTCGAGTGGTTCCTGGGTCTTCATCGAGATATAGCCGATCTGGGTTAGGTAGATGGTGCGGCCCCGAACGTTGGCCGCCAGCGGATCATAGCCGTAACGCTGGAACATCCGCGCCAGTGCTTCGATACGGGTGGCATCAGCCGTATCGATTTCACTCACTACTGATGCTGACTGCAGCGCCCAACTACGCATGGCGAACTCTAGCGGGGAGTCGAACAGCTTAGGATCCAGCCAACAGTCGAAGACATTGAGCATCGCCTCGACGATATTCTCGGCATAGGCTTCGGTCTGATTTACTAGCCCCTGGGTATTCTTTTCACGCCAGCGTGCAATCAGTGCCTCCAGTAGTGCCTCGCGATCCTTGAAGAACCAGTAGAAGCTGGTGCGAGAAAGCTTTAGTCGCTTGGCCAGGGGAAGAATGCGCACGCTGTCGACGCCCGATTCGAGTAGCAGCTCAAACGCCGCGTCGAGCCAGACGTCTTGAGAACCCTTGGCAGCGGGAATATCGGTGGATGGCATTGAGCAGGTCTCTAAGAATAGTCCAGGAATAGCGTGGCAAAGTGTACACAGGTGTCTCTTATGTGTACACGTTGCCAGCTACTCTGGCTAAGTCCTAGTGGCGGTAAACGTCGCTGCCTGGATCCTTCAAGTTTTAACCTTGGGCTAAGTGCAACGTCGGAGCCTCATATCCTAGGTTCTCAAGCACCCGGTTGGCGTACCAGTCGACAAAATCGATAACACCGAACTCATAGGTTTCAGAGTAAGGGCCGGGTTGGTAGGCCTTGGAGTTGATGCCGCGCTGGTTCTCTTCGGCCAGTTGGCGATCCTGGTCGTTGGTGGCATCCCAGACGCGGCGCAGCTGTTCGGGGTCGTAGTCAACGCCTTCTACCGCGTCCTTGTGAACCAGCCACTTGGTGGTTACCACGGTTTGCTGCGGGCCAAGGGGAAGTACGCGGAACACCACCGCGTGATCACCCATGAAGTGATTCCATGAATTGGGCAGGTGCAGGATGCGCAGAGAACCCATGTCGGGATTTTTCAGGCGACCCATCAGCTTCTTGCAGCCGGGTTTACCATCCATTGTCATGGAGACAATGCCATCCAACAGCGGCGTGCGGGTCAGACGGTTCTGCTGGCCAAGCCGCGTCAGTTGGTAGGGCACCCGCTCCTGATCCCAATCCGCCTGCTTGCGGGCCACCAGCTCCTTGTAGGCAGGCGTTGCCCGCGGATCCTCGGTGTCATCAAACTCTTGCAATGAATTCAGCAGCTCAGGTGCGCACCGTTGCAGTGGTAGCACTCGCGGTTATTTTCGATGACCAGCTTCCAGTTGGCTTGCTCGACGATACTGGACTCGGTGGCGACCTTAACGTTGTCCATCTGGTAGGGCTCAAGATAGTGCTCGAGCGTTTCCAGAAAGTCATCCATGGGAGGCGGGTTGTCGCTTAAGTTGATAAAGATGAAGCCGCCGGCGGTGCAAATGCTGACCGGCTTGAGGCCAAACTGATCCAGGTTGAAATCAGTGCCCATATCGCTGCCGGCAAACAGCAAGCGACCATCAAGCTCGTAAGTCCACTGGTGATAGGGGCAAACAAGTTTTGCCACTTTGCCTTTATCCTTTACGCAAAGTCGCGAACCGCGGTGGCGGCAGACATTGTGAAAGGCATGAATGGTACCTTCACCACCGCGTACGATGACAATGGGGTTGTCACCGATATCCAATGTCATGAAGTTACCCTTGGTGGGGATCTCGCATGTCATTCCTGCGAATAGCCACTCTTTCTCGAAAACCTCTTGCATATCAATCGCAAACAGTCGGGCATCGTTATAAAACGGCTGCGGAAGTGAAAAGGTGCGCTCCCTCGTTTGCAGCATATTGGCCGTTGACTCACGGGCCGCGACGAGCGGGTCATCCATTGTGTTTAACACGTACTTTTGCATACCAGTATCCTCGTAAACCACCGCTTTCCCCTCTAGGGCTGCGAGTCGGCCGTTAGTCAAGATTGTTTATCTTGTTGTTCTGTTGCGTAACCTGGCGTTTTATTCAAATGTGGTCTGACGTCAGGGATAGATTGTGTTGCAGGCTACTCCCTGCCAGTTATCTGCCCGCGACATTAGGTGGCGTAGTGGCGACTAAAAAAGAGGTTTCTAAACGATAAAGAGTGGCACGAGGTAAGTGCGCGTCGTTGTCAGGTAAGTCGGCTGGCAGGCGCATCCCCAGAATGCATCTCAACGGTACTGGACGTATAGCGATTACGGTTCGGTGATGCATAGTGATAAAGGCTGGTCAGGCAGAGGCGATAATGACAACCAATTTCTTCAATCCGGTCACGACCCAAACCTGGACCAACGGCCGTCACCAGGTACGTTGCGTTAAGGTCATCCAGGAAACCCAGGATGTGCGCACGTTCTGTTTTATGGCCGAGCAGCCTGTACTGTTCTTCTTCAAGCCCGGTCAGTTCGTGACGCTGGAGCTGGAGATTGATAATCAGCCGATCATGCGCTCCTATACCATTTCCAGCTCTCCCTCCATTCCTTACAGCTTTTCAATCACCGTTAAACAAGTGCCGGGCGGTAAGGTATCGAATTGGCTGCATGCCAATTTAAAGGTGGGCGACGAGCTGGTGGTGCACGGGCCGGTAGGTAACTTTAACTCTATCGATTTTCCTGCCGAAAAAGTGCTGTTTCTCTCTGGCGGGGTGGGCATTACCCCATTGATGTCCATGACGCGCTGGCTGTTTGATACCAACGCCGCTGTTGACGTTGAATTTATACACAGCGCACGTGCCCCTCGCGATGTAATTTATCACCGTGAACTGGTGCATATGTTTTCGCGCATTCCTGAGTTCAAGCTGCATATCATATGCGAGAGCAAGGAAGACATTGGTGAAGCCTGGGCCGGCTACCGTGGCTACCTTACCCAGCCGCTGTTCGAACTTATTGTGCCGGACTTTATGGAGCGGGAAATCTTTTGCTGCGGCCCGACTCCCTACATGAACGCCGTCAAAAATATTCTGCGTGCCAACAACTTCAACATGGATCACTACCATGAGGAGTCGTTTGGCGCTACGCCGGTTGAGGTACGTGAAGATGTCCTTGAGCTGGCCGAACAGGCAGAGGTCGACGCCGAAAATGTCGACACCAGTGACTTGTTTAGCATCGAGTTTGCCTCTTCAGGGAAAAGTGTGCGCATTCAGCCGGGTGAGACGGTTCATGCGGCGGCAGCGAAGCTGGGACTGCATATTCCCAAGGCGTGTGGTATGGGGATTTGCGGTACTTGCCGTGTAGAGCTCAAATCGGGTGAGGTGGAAATGGAGCATAACGGCGGTATCACGGATGAGGATGTCGAAGAAGGCTATATCCTCTCTTGCTGCAGCCGTCCTAAGGGGGATCTGGTGGTGGATTTCTAGCGCTGGCAGCCATTTTGATACCTGTCGCAAAACGCCCTTTATGGTTATGGCCGTAAAGGGCGTTTTGGTTTTAGTGATAACCAATAATCCTCCATCTTGGGCAGCACTGGTTGCTAATAAGTAAGCATTTACCATTGGCTTTACCCAGCTGGGATGGGGCTTTTTCGGCTGCGTTTCCGGTGCTTTCTCGTCAGCAGCAGCCTAAATGTTGCCGATGTCGCAAATGCATCGAGTGGTGACGTCGGCAAGCATCTTGGGCTCGGAAACCAACGATAGTATCGCGGTAACAACGCGTTGATAGGGACTTTGGTTGAAAGCGACCTGAGTTTATCAGCATTAAAGGTATGTCAGCACTTAATAAGAAAGTGACTCATGAGGAGGCGTTAATGCTTCACAATAATTTTTCCCCCAATGCACGTTTGGCCAGTTACGACACGTTGCTTGCTGAAGCAATTGCTGAAGAAACGGTTCGACAAGAAGCACATATTGAATTAATCGCCTCCGAAAATTACACCAGCAAACTTGTTATGGAAGCGCTAGGTACGCAGCTGACCAATAAGTATGCAGAAGGCTATCCAGATCGTCGTTATTACGGTGGCTGTGAGTTCGTCGACAAGGTTGAAGCCTTGGCTATTGAACGAGCCTGCCATCTTTTTAGTGCCAATTATGCCAATGTGCAGCCGCACTCCGGTGCCCAGGCCAATGCCGCTGTGTTTATGGCCCTGGTATCGCCGGGCGATACGGTCTTAGGGATGAGTCTGGCCCACGGTGGCCACTTAACCCATGGTGCCGCCCCCAATTTCTCGGGTAAGCACTACAACGCCGTCCAGTACGGCCTCAAGCCGGAAACCGGCGAGATCGATTACGAAGAAGTCGAGCGATTGGCTCGTGAGCACCAACCGAAGATGATCATCGCGGGCTTCTCCGCTTACTCTCGCGTGGTGGATTGGCGCCGTTTTCGCGCTATTGCCGATGAGGTAGGCGCTTGGTTGATGGTCGATATGGCCCACGTCGCTGGATTAGTGGCCGCTGGCCTCTATCCAAGCCCGCTTCCCTTCGCTCATGTGGTCACCACCACCACCCATAAAACGCTGCGCGGCCCGCGGGGCGGTTTGATTCTCTCCGCCCATGGCGACGAGGCTCTGTACAAGAAGCTCAATGGGGCGGTATTTCCGGGGCAGCAGGGCGGCCCACTGATGCATGTTATTGCCGCTAAGGCGGTAGCGTTCAAGGAAGCCATGAACCAGGAGTTTGTGCGCTACCAGCAGCAGGTGATCGATAACGCCCAGGCCATGGCCAAAGTGTTTATGGAGCGCGGCTACGACGTGGTGTCCGGCGGCACCGACGACCACCTCTTTTTGGTTTCGCTTATCCGCCAAGGCATTACCGGTAAAGATGCGGATGCAGCCCTTGGCCGCGCACATATCACGGTGAATAAAAACACGGTGCCCAACGACCCGCAAAGCCCCTTTGTGACGTCTGGCCTGCGTATTGGCACCCCCGCGGTCACCACGCGTGGCTTCGATGCCGAGGAGTGTAGCGAGCTGGCTGGATGGATCTGCGACATCTTAGACGAATTGGCGGCAGGCAAAGATACGACCTCCATTGAAGCTGAGGTGCAGGCCAAAGTGACCGACGTGTGTGCCCAGCACCCTGTCTACGCTGAGTCCGCCGCTGAAGCCGTCGAATCCATTGCTTGAATTGGCTTGCCGGCAGGGCCCGGCGCGGCTGAACTGAGGAGACACCTATGCAACGCTATTCCGGCTTCGGCCTGGTCAAGCACGCGCTGAGCCACCACGAGAACTGGGAGCGCCAGTGGCGTAATCCAACGCCCAAGAAGCAGTACGATGTGATCATCGTTGGCGGTGGTGGTCATGGCTTGGCCACGGCTTACTACCTGGCCAAAGAGTTCGGCGTCAAAAATGTCGCAGTGATCGAAAAAGGCTGGCTGGGCGGTGGTAACACCGCCCGTAATACCACCATCGTGCGTTCCAACTACCTGTGGGACGAATCGGCCGCTCTCTATGAGCACGCCATGAAACTGTGGGAAGGGCTTTCCCAGGATCTAAACTACAACGTGATGTTTTCCCAGCGGGGGGTGCTCAACCTGGGGCATACCCTGCAGGATATGCGCGATATCCAGCGTCGGGTGAATGCCAATCGGCTGAATGGCATTGACGGCGAAGTATTAGACGCCAAAGGGGTGCAGGAGCTGGTGCCGATTATGGACTGCTCCAAAAACGCGCGTTACCCGGTCATGGGTGCCTCCTGGCAGCCGCGTGCTGGCGTGGCCCGCCACGATGCAGTGGCCTGGGGCTACGCCCGCGGTGCCGATGCACACGGCGTGGATATTCTGCAGCAGACCGAAGTCACCGGCTTCAAGATTCGTGATGGCCAGATCTACGGTGTACACACCAACCGTGGCGATATTGAAGCCAAAACCGTTGGTTGTGTGACTGCCGGTAACTCCTCCGTGCTGGCCAAGATGGGCGGCTTTAACCTGCCGTTAGAGTCCCATCCGCTGCAAGCCTTGGTGTCTGAACCGATCAAACCGATTCTCGATACGGTGGTGATGTCGAACCAGGTGCATGGCTACATCAGCCAGTCCGACAAGGGCGACCTGGTGATCGGTGCGGGCATCGACGGCTACAACGGCTATGGTCAACGCGGCAGCTACCCCACCGTGGAGCACACGCTCCAGGCGATCGTCGAGATGTTCCCGATCTTCTCGCGGGTGCGCATGAACCGTCAGTGGGGCGGTATTGTTGATACCTGCCCGGATGCCTGCCCGATTATCTCCAAAACGCCGGTGAAGGGGCTGTACTTCAACTGCGGCTGGGGTACCGGCGGCTTCAAAGCCACACCAGGGTCGGGGCATGTATTTGCCGCCAGCCTGGCCAAGGGGGAGATGCACCCCATTGCCGAGCCGTTCTCCATGTTCCGCTTCCATAGCGGTGCGCTGATCGACGAACACGGCGCTGCCGGCGTGGCCCACTAGGGTTCATACGAGAGGAATATCCGCATGTTCTATATCTACTGCCCCTACTGCGGCGAACACCGTGAGGAAGAGGAGTTTCACCCCAAGGGCCAGGCGCATATCGAGCGCCCCAAGGAGCCCGAGGCGTGTAGTGACGAAGAGTGGGGTGACTACCTGTTCTTCCGTGACAACCCCCGTGGTGTTCACCATGAAATGTGGGTGCACGCGGTGGGTTGCCGCAAGTTTTTCAACGTGACGCGCCACACCGTGAGCTACGAAATTCTCGAGACTTACAAAATGGGCGAGCAGCCGTCGATTACCGCCGACAGCCAGAGCCAGGCTCGCGAGGGCGCTGCGGTAAGCCAACAAGAAGGAGTGCGGGCATGAGTCAGTCCAAGCAACAAGTGTACCGCCTTAACACGGGCGGCCGTATCGATCGCTCCCGCACGTTGAGCTTTACCTTTAACGGCCAGCGTTACCAAGGGCACCCTGGGGATACCCTGGCTTCGGCGCTGCTGGCTAACGGTGTGGATATCGTTAACCGCAGCTTTAAATACTCGCGGCCCCGCGGCATTGTCGCTGCGGGTGCCGAGGAGCCCAACGCCATCGTACAGCTAGGCAGCAGTGAAGCGGCCCAGGTGCCCAACGTGCGCGCCACCCAGCAGGCGCTATATGATGGCCTGGCCGCCAGCAGCACCAATGGCTGGCCGAACGTACAGCGCGACCTGATGGGGCTGTTCGGCAAGCTGGGCGGTCAGTTTATGCCGCCGGGCTTCTACTACAAGACCTTCATGGCGCCGGCCTCAATGTGGCTGACCTATGAGAAGTACATCCGTAAGGCGGCAGGTCTGGGCCGAAGCCCAATGGAAGCCGATCCGGACAGCTATGATCACTTCAATCAACACTGCGATGTGCTGGTTGTCGGCGCAGGCGCCGCAGGTCTTGCGGCAGCGCTGGCCGCCGCGCGCAGCGGCGCCCGGGTGATCGTTGCCGACGAGCAGGAAGAGATGGGCGGCTCGCTGCTGGCCAGCCGCGAAACCCTGGAAGGCAAGCCAGCGGATCAGTGGGTTGCCCGGGTGCTGGACGAGTTGGCGAGCTGCGAGAACGTCACGCTGCTGCCGCGTACTACGGCCAACGGCTATCACGATCACAATTTTGTGACGCTGCACGAGCGGCGTACCGAGCACCTAAGCGATACGGCGCCGGTGGAAAATGGCCACCGTCAGGTACGCGCACGTCTGCACCGGGTACGCGCTGGTCAGGTGATCCTGTCCACGGGCGCCCACGAGCGTCCGCTGGTCTACGCGGGCAATGACGTGCCGGGCAACCTGCTGGCTGGCGCTGTGTCGACCTACATTCGCCGCTATGGCGTGGCGCCGGGCCGCAAACTGGTGCTCGCCACCAGTAACGACTATGGCTACCGCGCTGCCCTGGACTGGAAAGAGGCCGGTTGTGAGGTCGTCGCTATCGTGGATGCCCGCGAGGCACCGGCAGGCGACTGGGTCGATGCCGCCCGCGCCCAGGGCATCAACATTATTACCGGCAGCGCCGTTATCGAGGCGAAGGGTAGCAATCGGGTCACCGCGGCACGAGTCGCCAAGATCGATATTGACGCGTTCAAAGTGAGCGGCTCGGTTCAGGAACTGGCTTGTGACACCATCGCCAGCTCTGGCGGCTACAGCCCTGTGATTCACCTGGCTTCCCACACCGGGGCGCGGCCTACCTGGCGCGACGATATTATTGGCTTCGTGCCGGGGCTGGTGAAGGGCGTTCAGGCCTGTGGCGGTGCCAACGGCTGCTATGCCCTGGGTGACGTGCTGGCGGAAGGTGTCGAGGCTGGCATCAGGGCAGCGGCCGCCATGGGGCATGCCGTTCAGACGGTGACGCTGCCAAGCGCCGAGCGCCTTCAGCAGGGGCCAGCGGTGGCCCTCTTCCAAGTGCCCCATGAGAAGCCCACGCTGCGCGGGCCCAAGCAATTCGTCGACCTGCAGAACGACGTCACCGCGGCGGGGATTGAGCTGGCGACCCGGGAAGGCTTCGAGTCCATCGAGCACATCAAGCGCTATACCGCGATGGGCTTCGGTACGGATCAGGGCAAGCTGGGCAACATCAACGGCATGGCAATTGCCGCCCGCTGCCTGGGTCGCTCCATTCCTGAGGTGGGCACTACGGTGTTCCGTCCCAACTACACCCCAGTTACTTTCGGCGCCATCGTCGGTCGTCACTGCCGTGAGTTGTTCGACCCCGAGCGCTACACCGCGCTGCACCAGTGGCACGTGGAGCGCGGCGCCGAGTTCGAGGACGTTGGTCAGTGGAAGCGTCCCTGGTACTACCCACAGAAGGTGAATGGCAAGACCGAGACAATGCACGAGGCAGTGGCTCGTGAGTGTCTGGCCGTGCGTGAGAAGGTCGGTATCCTCGATGCCTCAACGCTTGGCAAGATCGATATCCAGGGGCCAGATGCGCGTGAATTCCTGGCGCGGGTCTACACCAACAAGTGGGAGAAGTTGGCAGTCGGCAAGTGCCGCTACGGCCTGATGTGCAAAGACGATGGCATGGTCACCGATGACGGCGTGACCAGTTGTCTAGCCGAGAATCACTTTTTGATGACCACCACTACCGGTGGCGCTGCCGCGATCCTGGAATGGTTGGAATTATGGCATCAGACAGAGTGGCCGGAACTGGATGTCTACTTTTCTTCAGTGACTGACCACTGGGCCACCATGACCATCACTGGCCCGGAAGCACGCAAGCTGCTCGCTGAGATCAGTGATATCAATCTTGACCGCGATAGCTTTAAGTTTATGGATTGGCGATCCGGGAAAGTGGCGGGGGTGCCTGCCCGAGTCTTCCGCATCTCCTTTACCGGCGAGCTGACCTTCGAGATCAACGTTCAGGCAAACTACGCCATGCATGTGTGGCAGACCCTGTTCAAGCATGGCGAGAAGTATGGCCTGACGCCCTATGGCACCGAAACCATGCACGTTCTGCGTGCTGAAAAGGGCTTCATCATCGTGGGTCAGGAAACCGACGGCTCCGTTACGCCGGAAGACTTAGGGATGCAGTGGTGCGTTGGCTACGACAAGCCCTACTCATGGATTGGCAAGCGTGCCCTGACGCGCAGTGATACCAAGCGCGAGAACCGCAAGCAGCTGGTGGGGCTCAGGCCGAAAGACCCGAAGGTGATCCTCGAAGAGGGGGCCCAGATCGTGCTTGATCCCAAGCATGCGATTCCCATGCCGATGGTGGGGCATGTTACCTCCAGCTACTACAGCCCGATTCTGGATTCAGGCTTTGCGCTAGCGGTGGTTAAGGGTGGCCATCAGAAATTGGGTGAAACGGTTTACCTGCCCATGGCAGACGGCCAGACCCATGAAGCTGAAATCGTCAGCACTGTTTTCTACGATCCCAAGGGAGAGCGCCAGCATGTCTAACGCGGCTACTTTCGACACACGTACTGATACCGCGATCCCGGTAGAGTCCCCGTTAGCTTATAGCTATCGTCACAGTGGCGCTCCTCGGGGCAGCGGTTACCGTCTTAAACTACGCGAGCGGGCAATGCAGGGGCATCTGATCCTGCGTGGTGGCGCCATCGTGCTTGATGAGGCAGTGCGCGAGGTACTGGGGGTCAGCCTGCCTGGCAAACCTCAGGCGCTGGTGCTGGATGCCAGCGGCGAGCGCTCCATTCAGTGGCTTTCCCCGGATGAGTGGCTGGTGATTGTACCCGGTGGGGAAGAGTTCCCACTGGAGACGCAGCTGCGTGAGCGTCTGGGAGATGCCCACTTCGCCATTAGCGACGTTAGTGGTGGACAAACAGTGCTGGAGCTTTCCGGCGAGGCAGCCCGTGAGCTGTTGATGAAAACGGTGATCTACGATGTTCACCCCAGTAATTTCCCAGTGGGGAAAGGCGTCACTACCGTTTTTGCCAAGGCGACCACTATCCTTCGTCGCCCTAGTGAAGAGCGCTGGGAGCTAGTGGTACGGCGCAGCTTTGCCGACTACTGCTATCGCTGGTTACTGGATGCCGGTTCAGAGTACGGCGTTAACGTAGAACAATAAGCTGGCAGGCCGGAACACTGTTTCGGCCGCTACGATCTTTCGCGATGATCTGCCGCTACTAGAGATGCACTATGAGCCGAATGAGTGATACCTGGATACTTGCCGCCCAATGCCCGAGTCGCTTGGGAACGGTGGACGTCGTCACACGCTTCTTGAAAGAGCAGCAGTGCTATATCACCGAACTCAACTCTTTCGATGATCGACTGGGCGGGCGCTTTTTCATTCGCGCCGAGTTTCGCCCAGAACAAGATGAGTTTCATGAAGAGCGCTTTCAGGCCGATTTTGCAGCAAGAGCCAACGAATTCGATATGCAGTTCGAATTGACGGCCCCTGGCAAACGCACCGGCACCGTGATTATGGTCTCCAAGGCCGATCACTGCTTGAATGATCTTCTCTACCGTTATCGGACGGGCCAGCTTCCGCTGGATATCAAGGCGGTGATTTCCAATCATCCTGATCTGGAGCCGTTGGCAGCATGGCACGATTTGCCCTACCACTACCTGCCGATCACGCCCGAGACGAAATTGCAGCAGGAAGCGCAGATACGCGAAATCATCGCGGATACCGACGCTGAATTGGTGGTGCTGGCAAGGTATATGCAGGTGCTTTCGCCCTCTATGTGTGAGCTGTTAGCCGGCCGGGCCATCAATATTCACCACTCGCTGCTGCCCGGTTTTAAAGGCGCTAAGCCTTATCATCAGGCCTATGAGAAAGGGGTTAAACTAGTCGGCGCAACGGCCCACTACATTAATAATGACCTTGATGAAGGGCCTATTATTGCCCAAGGGGTCGAGCCAGTGGATCACACCCACTACCCAGAGGATCTGGTTGCCAAGGGGCGTGATATCGAGTGCTTAACCCTGGCTAGAGCGATTAGCTATCACTTGGAACGCCGTGTGTTCTTTTATTCAGGGCGTACGGTGGTGTTTGGTAACTAGTCGTTTTTGTAATTAATACTTTTTATCTAATGCTGTTGTTAATAATCGCCAACAGTTTGGGCGCACTTTTATAATCGGGTTGCTGTCGTTGCTAAGCTTTTTTTAGAGCGATGCGTAACCCTTTGTTATTTTTGATAAGTCGTGCCTAAAAGTATCATTTTATAAATATAAAAAATCATCAATAAAAGATAGCTTCGTTTTATTTTTTTGCCACATCAATAACTTATTAAAACTTTCAGGCGCCGCCTGATTTTCCCCTGTTTATACGTCAAGAGGTGCTCCAATGCCTATCAGTGTTTTCGACCTTTTTAAGATTGGAGTAGGCCCCTCCAGCTCCCATACCGTTGGGCCCATGCAGGCGGCTTTTAAGTATGTCACCACCCTGCGCGAAAACAGCCTGCTCAATGAAGTGGAGCACCTTGAGGTGCATCTATATGGTTCGCTATCAGCGACTGGGGTAGGCCACGCCACAGATTACGCGATTATTATGGGCTTGATGGGTGAACGCCCTAGCACAATCGATCCCTCAATTATTGAGCCAGCCATTCAGGCGCTTAAAGAGAGCCACTCATTACAGCTTGGTCGCCTAAAAGCAGTGACATTTGTGTGGGAGAGTGACCTCTATTTTCATGAAGAGAGCTTGCCGCACCACCCTAATGCCATGAAGCTGGCAGCTTTTTCCCACCAGGGCGACTTGGTGTATGAGAATACCTACTACTCGGTGGGCGGCGGCTTTGTGGTTGAACAGTCCCAGGTGGATATGCCGCTGGATGATTTGGGTGGCGTTACCCTTCCTTACAACTTTGACACCGCTGACCAGCTCTTGGCGCTATGTAAAAAAGAGCAGCTTAGTGTCAGCCAGTTGATGCTGGAGAATGAGAAAGTCTGGCGGACGGAGGAGGAGGTCAGAAACGAACTGTGGCGTATCTGGCAAGTGATGTGTGAATGCATCGACAATGGATTAACTCACGAAGGGATACTGCCGGGCGGGTTGAAAGTTAAACGCCGGGCTAAGCTGCTTCATCAACGCCTTCAAGCGGCCGAGCAGAATGAGTGCCTGATAGCCTCGACGTTCTCAGCGATGGAGTGGGTGAATATCTTTGCCCTTGCCGTCAACGAAGAGAACGCCGCAGGCGGGCGTATGGTCACGGCGCCCACCAACGGTGCTGCAGGTATCATCCCCGCCGTCTTGCACTACTATATGAAGTTTCAGCCCAACGCCTGTGAGAAAAACGTGGTGGATTTTTTGCTGGCGGCAGGCGCCATAGGCATCCTCTGTAAGAAAAATGCCTCAATCTCCGGCGCCGAAGTGGGCTGCCAGGGGGAGGTCGGGTCGGCTTGTGCCATGGCTGCCGCTGGCTTGGCTGATGTAATGGGAGGAACGCCCGAACAAGTCGAGCATGCGGCCGAAATCGGCTTGGAGCACAATTTAGGATTAACCTGCGACCCTGTTGGTGGGTTGGTGCAAGTCCCTTGTATTGAGCGCAATGCCATTGCAACGGTAAAAGCCATCAATGCCGCTCAAATGGCACTGCGCGGCGATGGCACGCACTTTATCTCGTTGGATAAAGTGATTCGCACCATGCGCGATACAGGCCGAGATATGCTGGATAAGTACAAAGAGACGTCTAAAGGTGGCTTAGCCGTGAATGCCATTGAGTGTTAAAAAAGCACCTGCTTGATTAGTTAAAAACGCCGGATCTCCGCTGAGGCAGGAGTCCGGCGTTTTCTATTTAGGCGATAGGTGCATTCCTCCGATGACAGCCACTCTCTTAACGCTTTTGCGGACTGGTATAGCAGCTGTGTGGCTTCATCGGAACAGTCTAGTGATTGCTGTGTTGCATAACAGGCTCAGTCTTTAACTAAATAACCATATCAGTTGCCTGGAGACAGCGTCGGCGATCTTCGCTAAAAAAGGCTTAATAACCTGCCCAAGGTTTCCATGCCGCGCTCGCTGGTTTGCGTCCATGGATGGCCATAGCTCAGCCGCACACAGTGGCGAAACTGTTGGGTCGCCGAAAAAATCGGGCCTGGCGCTAAGCTGACGCCGTGGTCGAGCGCGGTATTAAATAGCCGCAGCGAATCCACTTCTTCAGGAAACTCCACCCATAGGAAATAGCCGCCCGCAGGGCGAGTGATGCGGGTGTTGGCAGGAAAGTAGCGATCCGCCGCCGCCAGCATGCTGCCTTGTTGGGCTTCCAGGGCATGGCGGAGCTTGCGTAAGTGGCGGTCATAACCGCCGTGCTGCAAATAGTCAGCAATGGCTGCTTGGGCGGGTACGGAAGGTGAGATGGTGGTCATCAGTTTTAGCCGCGAGATGGCCTGTGCATAGCGGCCGCCCGCTACCCAACCGACCCGGTAGCCCGGCGCCAAGCACTTTGAGAAGGAGCTGCAGTGAATGACCAACCCCTCATCATCGAAGTTTTTTACGGGGGCGGGTGGGGTGCTGCCAAAGTACAGCTCGGCATATACATCATCCTCTAGCATCGGCACTTGGTGCTGTTTTAGCAGCTGATAGAGGTCTTGTTTGCGCTCTCTGCTCAGGCTGGCGCCGATTGGGTTCTGTAAATGGCTCATAAACCAGCAGGCTTTGATGGGCAGTGTCTCTAGTCGCTCTGCCAATACTTCAAGGTCGATTCCCTCCCGTGGGTGAACCGGAATCTCCACGGCGCGAAGTTTTAGTCGCTCCAATACCTGCAGGCTGGCATAAAATGCCGGTGACTCAATTGCCACCAGGTCGCCCGGCTGGGTAACACTCTGCAGCGCTAGATTAAGTCCCTCCATTGCACCATTGGTAATCACCAGCTCTTCCATCGGCAGTTGAATGCCGCCCAGCATGTAGCGCAGCGCAATCTGTCGACACAGGTCGGTATGCCCGGTGGTCATGTCGGCCACCACCTGTTGGGGCGAAAGCTCGCGTAACCCCCGTGTCATGCTAGTAGCCAGGCGAGAAAGCGGAAACAGCTCGGGGCTGGGGAACGCCGATCCGAAGGGCACCGTGCGGTCATCCTGAAGCGAGCCAAGCACCGAGAACACCAGCTCGCTGACTTCTACCTCTGCCGGGTCGGTGGGCTGCAGTGGCACGCGCGGCTCGTCCAGCAAGCGCCGGGCGTGTTCACGAACAAAATACCCCGAGCGCGCCCGTGCAGTGATAAGTCCTTGGTTTTCCAGTAAGTAGTAAGCCTGAAACACCGTGGAGGGGCTAATGCCATGATGACGGCTAGCCTGACGCACCGAAGGAATACGCTCCCCAGGGCCAAGTACGCCCTGACGAATCAGTGTGGCTATCTCATCGGCAAACTGTTCGTAGCGTTTCATGGGATAAACCGTCGGTGCGTTAAGTGGAACGTCGGTGTGCTCACACATATTGTTAGCTGACACGGTGCGGCTCTCTGGTGTTGGAAAGCGTCACTGTGGGTTATATGAGGGAGGTAAAACAGAATCAAATAGAGTAATAAAAAGCATATCAGAAAGTCAGGGTATGAGTCATAGGGGGAGATCTGATACGGCTTATTTTTCTAAAACTGCGCCTGTTTGTGATTCTGCTCACTAGGCATAGTAGCGCCTAAATCAGTCGCTCTCTTAAAAAAGCATGATCACCTACTTAGCGACGCCCCTCGACCGTATAGACCTCTACTCCCTCTTTTCTGGATATCGGTATGACGCAACGCATCCCACTGCAAGACCTGACCACTGAGGCAGCGGTTGAACACCATACGCCCCCACCTAAGACGCCTAGTGCTAAGTCTCCCAGCAGCAAGCCACCGAAGCTGGGGCATATTTATGTGCGCGAAATAGGCGGCTTTTTTCAGCGTATCCGACGCCACTCAAACTGGCTGCTGATGGCGCTCTATTTCGGTTTGCCGTGGGTCAATTGGGGCGACCGACCGCTGGTGTGGTTTGATCTCTCTGCCCAGGAGTTCCACCTGTTTGCGGCGACGTTTTATCCCCAAGACTTTATCTTGCTCACCTGGATCCTGGTGCTCTGCGCCTTTGGACTGTTTTTGATCACGGTGGTCGCTGGGCGCGTGTGGTGTGGCTACAGCTGCCCGCAAAGCGTGTGGACGTTTCTATTTATCTGGTTTGAGCATCGCTTAGAGGGGCCACGCCACCGTCGCATACGCCGCGACCAAGCGCCACGCAAGTTCGATACGCTATGGCGAAAAATCACCAAACATGCAGCTTGGCTGCTGATTGCGGTGGCTACAGGAGTGGCCTTTGTCGGTTACTTCACGCCAATCAGGGCATTATTGGTGGATGTCGTCAGTCTGGACGCGCACCCCTTGGCACTCTTCTGGATCGGTTTTTTTACTTTGTTTACCTACTTGAATGCCGGTTGGCTCCGCCATCAGGTATGCCTGCATATGTGCCCTTATGCGCGCTTTCAGTCGGCGATGTTCGACGCCAATACGCTGATTGTTTCCTACGACGCTGCCCGCGGTGAGCCGCGCCGCCACCATTCTCAAAAGAGCATTGAGGCAACGCGAACCGGTGACTGTATCGACTGTGAACTCTGTGTTCAGGTGTGCCCTACCGGCATCGATATTCGCGATGGGCTGCAGTACGAGTGTATTGGTTGCGCGGCCTGTATCGATGCTTGCGATAGCGTGATGGCGCGGATCAATAAACCGCTTGGTCTGATTCGTTACACCACCGAGCGCGCGTTGGCAGGTAAAACGACCCGCTTTTGGCGTCCTCAGTTATTTGCCTATGCAGCGGCGCTACTCGCCATGGTGGTGTTGCTCATTGGCTTCTTGAATGCCCGTGTGCCCCTTGATGTCGATATTGCACGCGACCGTCAGGCATTGTTTGAAAGCACGGCAGAGGGTCGCATTATCAATTACTACAACGTGACGCTGCGCAATCAAGATGGCCAAACCCATCATTACGCGGTATCAGCCGCGGGGTTGCCAGGGCTTCGTCTGCAGGGGGTGGATATCTTAGAGGTGGCGGCGTTTGAAACACGCAGCCTACGTCTAGCACTCACCGCCGATGCGAATGACCTAACGCAGCCTAGCCATCCTATCGAACTGCACTTTATCGCCTTAGATGACCCTTCAATAACGAAGGTCAGTGAAACACGTTTCCTGGGGCCTTCAGGGGAGTAGTGGGTATGGGTAGCCACGATCTAACAAGCGAAAAAACCTGCGATCAAAGCGGGTAACGATGCAGTAACCCTCTGATAGCAACCCAATGGCTAGTGTGAACCGCGTCAGGCTAACACTTGCTCCGAGAGCAGTTGTAACGCCGCATCCTGTTGTCGCTGATAAGCTTTGATGCGTTCAACCAAGTATTCAGCGTCAGCCGCCACCCCAGAGAACCTCCCAGAGCCCCAGGTATGCAGCCATGGCAGGCCAATAAAGTAGAGGCCGGGCTGTTGGGTGACACCGCGTTTGTGTATAGGATGGCCCTGACCATTGAATACCGAAGCATCAAGCCAGTGAAAGTCAGGGCGAAAGCCGATGCACCAGATAACGGCGCTAATCCCTGCGTCGACCAGATTTAGCGCGGAACGCTCTTGGGTCGGTTCCCAGCACGGCGTGTACTCGGGCGCTGGTGGGGCCTCGATACCCTGGGATGCGATATAGGCATCAATTCGCTGATTGATATTGCAATAAACACTGTCGGCATGATCAAGGTTGGCTTGCAAATTATCGCGAAAGATAAAGTCCCCATTGCGGTACTCTTCTAATAGCCCGAATAGCTCCATACCTTCGAGAGCGAACTTACGCAGGTCGATCTCCCGGCCCCCGTCACGCCCTGTAACATAGTGGTTGGTGTTATCTCTTACTCCCTCACGTAATGGGTGCTGATCGACCGACATCTCGTAGTAGCCCATTTCATCAAGCCATTCGACAACATCTTTGCCGCGATATTGACGCGCCACGCGTGGGGCATCACCAGTGGCGAGGAAGACTTTTCGCCCAGCAATGTGCAGGTCTTCGGCAATCTGGGCGCCAGACTGGCCGGAGCCCACCACCAATACCGACCCCTCGGGTAATTGTTCAGGGCTTCGGTATTCCGCCGAATGTAGCTGGAACAACCGATCGGGCAATCGCTCTGCCATACGTGGAATGATAGGGAGATGATAACCGCCGGAGGCCACCACGATCTGATCCGCGCTAAACTCACCCGCGGAACTCTTCACTTCGTATTTCCCGTTGCTATTCAGACTGACGCGATTAACGGCAACGCCTTCGAGAGCGGGAGGCTGAACCTTGGTGGCAAAGCGGTCAAGGTAGGCGACCACCTCGTCACGCTTCATAAATCCTTTGGGGTCATCCCCGTCATAGGGATGGTCAGGTAGCTGACATTGCCAATTTGGCGTTACCAAGGTGAAGGAGTCCCATCGTGCGGACTGCCAACTATGCATCAAGCTATGTTTCTCAATAACGAGGTGATCGATCGCCTGGGCTTGAAGGTAATGGCTGACCGAGAGACCGGCCTGACCACCGCCGATGATAAGCACTGAGTAGTGTTGACGTAGATCTTTCATAGCACTCTCTCTTTGCAACGGTTCAAGAAATGTTTGGTGAGTTAGTCGATGCGGATAATTTCGACCATGCCCTGCGGACTATTGCCAAACTGCTGGGCTTTGGCCTTGATGACCGTCGACTGATCCATGGCACTGGAGCAGAAGAAACCGAATTTTTGTTCGACGCGCTGGCTGGCCGCCTCTAAGGCTGTGTTGGCGCGCTCCACAAAAGCATCGACGCTGAGACGCTCGCCGACCTGGAAGTACTCCTTTACGACGGTAGAGGGTGAGTAACACTGGTCTTCGCTGCCATCTGGCCAGCGAACGTGGAAGTGTATGGCTGGCATGCTCAAAGCTCCTGTTGGGGAATGGGCATTTGGGGGCGACTCAGCCCGGTTAATGGAGTGGTTGCAAGGTCATGGAACAACTGGCGATCATTGTCGGTTTCTACCCAGAGCTGCGGAGAGGAAGCGATCTCGCCGATCTGCGCGGCGGCGATGCCACGGGCACGGAAGCGCTCCAGCAGCATGGGGAGGTGCTCATTATCCGTGGTGAGCAGGTAACCGAAGCTAGGGAAGGTGCATAACCAGTCCTCCCAAGTGACTTTCTCGGGTTTCGGGATAGCGTCAAGGTTAATACTCACGCCTACATCAGCGCTCTCCATGAGCATTAAGGTGGTACCGAGGAGACCGGCCTGACTAATATCTTTAGCGGCGATAGCCAAGCCCGCTTCAGCAATACAGGGAAGTAGTTCGATGTCGCCACGCAAACGCTCAGCGGGCGCCGTTGTGGCCGCGTTCCAATTCAGATAGGGCGCTTGATAGGCGCCGCGCAGGTCGATAGCCGCCACTAATAGCTGCCCAGGCCGCGCCGCAAAACTGCTCAGCAGGCATTGGGCTCGACCCAGGATGCCGACCGCCAATTGCGGCTGATTGGAGCGAAGGTTGGTGTGGCCACCGACGATGGGAATGCGGAAGGTGTCGGCGGCCTCACGCATGCCTTTGGCAATTAGTTCAGCGCTTGCTGGGTCATGGCTCCATAGAGCATTGACGATTGCCTGGGGCCGCCCGCCCATTGCGGCGATATCACTGACGTTAACCATCACCGAACACCAGCCAGCAAACCAAGGATCCTCGGCGACGAAGGCGGTAAGTAGCCCTTCCATCGCCAACAGTGTGTAGCTTTCGCCGCTGGGAATGGCCGCGGTATCGTCGCCGTTGGGATGCCAGCCATCGGGCAGTGCTGTCAGGTTGGGAGCGATCCGCGCGATATCGGCCTTATGGGCAAGACCACTATAATCGTGCACTTTCTGGAGCAGTTCTGTTAGGTCGAGTCGTTGCTTTTGGCTCATGATGCTTGTCTCAGTGCGGGGGCTGAAAGGATCTTAAGCAGCCCAGGCGCCAGCTCAGCGAGAGGTTGGCGTTGACGCCCAGGCACAACAAAGCCGCTAAGAGGAGAGTGGCAAGGGGGGTAGTGGGTAAGGTCGGCCTCCATTACCACATGAGGTCGATCAAGGATTAGCTCCTTGCCAATGCTTCGCCAGTGCAGCTGTTGAAAAAGAGCCTCATTCTGGGCCTGTACCCGGGCCAAAAAGCGTTGGCAGCCCAATGCATGAGCGCTGGAGACGGCCAGCCGAATCAGCGTGGAGCCTAGGCGGCCTTGGGCGCGGAAGGCTGGGTCAACAGCAAGACGCGAACCATGCCAGAGTCCAGGTTCTGATTCGTGAATACGCACTGTCCCCACCACTTGCTCATACCATCCTCCTGTGCACCCTAAAGCGACGAGTAGGTGGGCTGAGTCATCGATGGCATCTCGGTCGTCCTGATCAAATATTGCCTGCTCATCGCAGAAAACGCGCCGCCGCAATGCCATTGCTTCATCGGTTTCCCAAGGCAGGCTCGCCCACTTGATCCGGTAGTTGGAATAGGCCGAATAGGCGTCGGATGTTGACATCATCGGGCACTCCTCTATTAAGCGTTTCGCGTGCTGTTAGCGCTCGTACTCAGACAACGTTGAACAGGCACCGCAACGCCCGCAGCCCGCTTTGATATCGCTAGAGCGCAACGCTGCGAGCTTGAGACGTCTGCCCAACGGCGCCAGGATCGACTCCATAAAGTCGGCGCTGGGCGGCTTATGATCTTCTAATGGCGTGCCGTTAATCGGCACGAACGGCACTACAAAGGGATAAACGCCGATTTCGGTTAGGTGTTGGCAGGTTTCCAGAATGGCCTCGCGGGTATCCCCGAGCCCGGCAAGAATATAAGTGCTGACTTGCCCGCGGCCAAAGACGTCAATAGCATCGCGAAACGCCTGCATATACTCTTCGATGCCAACCTCGGCCTTGCCTGGCATTAGCGTTTTTCTTAGCGAAGGTGTGACCACTTCGAGATGCATGCCCAGGCTGTCAATGCCAGCTTCCTTCATGCGGGCATACCAAACGGGATCCTTCGGTGGTTCGCACTGCCCTTGCAGCGGAAGATCCACGGCCGCTTTGATGGCCCTGGCACTTTCGCAAAGGACGCTGGCTCCTCGGTCAGGCGTGGCTGGTGTTCCGGTAGTCATGACCATATGTTTGACACCGTCGAGCTCGACAGCGGCCTTAGCCACCTCGGCCAGTTGGTCTGGGGATTTATGCGCAATGGTGCGCCCGGCTTGGAGTGATTGACCAATCGAGCAGAATTTGCAGGCTTTGCGCCTGCTCTCATAGCGGATGCATGTTTGCAGTACCGTCGTGGCCAGTACATCGCGGCTATGCAAGGTGGCGATATGCGTGTAGGGGACGCCGTCAGCGGTTTGCAGGTCGTAGAAGTGGGGCGTATCTGCAAAGGTAATATCGGCCATAGGAATCGTGTTTTCAGTCAGCCTATGCCCTTCATCACCTGACACTACGCTAAACGGTGAACGCCATGCCGACTGGGTATAGACGGGCACCATCATAGTGATTCCATCGATGGTTATTGCCTGATGGTCAGAAGGGCCAGCGCCGCCCCGTCGGCTGACATGCTCTTGTGATGCATCCTGCAGGCGTACGCCATGGGTTTGAAGTTCGGTGAACAAGCGTGAGCGATCGGCGAGCTTACTCATCTTCATCTCCTTGGGCATTATGGCCCTGAGCGGAAGTGGCCAGTGGCTGGCAGCAGTGGGCGGGCATATCGTTAATGGCTAAGCTCAACAGTTCAGGGCGCGCATAGTGGCCCACCGAATCCATCATTCTCTTACGCTTGGTAATCAGGGCGAAATCCAGGTCGGCAATAACGATGCCTTCTCCTTTGCGCAGCGGCTCGGCCAAGTGCTTACCTTCTGGCGAGATAATGGCGGTGTTACAGCCATCACGCAGAGCACGTTGTAGCGTGGTGTCGGGGGTAATGGATTCGATTTGGGAGTCGGTTAGCCAGCCGGTGGCGTTAACCACGAAACAGCCCGCTTCAAGGGCGTGATGACGGATGGTTACCTCAATTTGATCCGCAAAGACTGGGCCGACCAGCGAGCCAGGAAACTGGCTGCAGTGGATCTGCTCGTGCTGGGTCATCAGGGCATAACGTGCCAACGGATTGTAGTGCTCCCAGCAGGCCAGGGCGCCAATACGGCCCACGGCGCTATCCACTACCTTCAAGCCCGAGGCATCGCCCTGGCCCCAAATCATGCGTTCGTGGTAGGTCGGCGTGAGCTTTCGGCGTTTCAGCAACAGACGCCCGTCGCTATCAAAGATCAGTTGAGTATTGTAGAGGGTGCCATGATCACGCTCATTAACGCCAAGCACGACGACGATGCTCAGGGTGCGAGCGCGCTCAGCGACAGCATCAGTGATCGGGCCTGGTACCACCACGGCCTGTTCATACAGCCGTAAGTGCTCGGCGCCACAGGCCACGGCGGGGTAGACAAATGAAAAGTACGGATAGTAGGGAACGAAGGTTTCGGGGAACACGATCAGCTCAGCCCCCTTGCTGGCCGCTTCGTCGATTGCATCCAGTACCTTGATCAGCGTGCCGCCAACACTCTCAAGATCGGGAGAAAGCTGAGCGGCAGCGGCCCGCACTATGGTCGTTCCTGTCATGTTTGCTTGTGCCATGACCGCTGCTCCCCTTAGACCGTCCAGGTATCGATGATCAGTGCATTGTCGCGCACGTGAAGCAGCTTGAGGTCAAGCACATCCAGTGGATTGATCGCGCGGATGCCCTCAATGAGTGACGGTTCGCCATGACCATAGAGTGCTTGAAGAGCAAAGCGGCAGGCGTAGACCTTGCCTCCCTCGGCCATAAACTTGGTCAACTGATTGTTGAAATTCATGTGGCCGGGAAACGCTTCATCGCCCAGGGTCGGGAAGCCACGCTGGACACCCAAAGTGACGCCAGGGCCATAAAGTAAGATGGAGGTTTCAAAGCCTTTACGCAGCAAACGCGTTGCTTGCAGCATATTCACGAAGCCGATCAACCCCTCAAAGGCAACCGTATGAAAAGTTACCAGGGCTTTTTCGCCTGGTTTCGCTTTTACGTCTTCAAAAACCTTCTCTTCGTAGTCGACCAGAAAATCGCCTTTCTTGTTGAGTGGTTGCGTCACTGTAGGCATGTCTAAGCTCCGTTTATTGCGAGTGGGAGAGTCGTTAACCGCCGTGCTTACACAAGCGGTACGATCAATACGGAGCAATCGACGTGCCAATTGATATGCTTATTGATCCAATCAATTGTCGATCATGTAGGTCGCTCTAAGCCTAAAAATTGACCAAATTTTTAGGCTAAAAAAATAATAAAAGGCTAATATTTCAAAAAAACTGTGTTTTTCACCTTATTTGTGCAATAAAAGTGTGTTTTGCACCATTAAGTACATATGCAATCAATTTTTTATTTGTGCAATATTTAGCCCATCAGTGATAAGTTTTGGTCGATAAGAAGAGTAGGTAACAATGTTTATTTAACGACGGGGAAGATATGCATACATCTGAGCTGGAACGCTGGCGAAAACGTTTAGACAAGGAGGTCAGCCAGCCAGCTTATCGTCTGGTCGCTGAATTGATTGCTGAAGATATCGGTAGTGGTCGGCTGCAGCCCCGCGAGCGACTGCCCCCGCTGAGAGAACTGGCGGGGGCTTTGAGTATCAATTACACGACCGCGGCGCGTGCCTATAACGAAGCTAAGCTGCGAGGCTTGATTGACTCGCATCCGGGCTCGGGCACTTTTATTAAAGGTAAGGCAGTGTCAGTGAAGCCGAGCAGTGGTTATGAGATGACCATGAACCTAATGATTGAGCCCGCTATACCGACGTTGATTGAACGAGTACGCGATAGCGCTATCTCGGTGTTGGCCCAGCGTGATCTTTACTCATTGCTGCGTTATCAAACCTTTGGTGGCAGCCATCATGACCGTGTGGCTGCGCTCCAATGGCTGGATCGGCGGCTGGACAACACGACACTGGAACAGGTCTTGATATGCCCCGGTATTCACAGCGGCCTGGTTGGGCTACTGATGCAGTTGGTAGCCCCAGGTCAGCTAATCTGTGTCGAAAGCCTGGTCTACCCCGGCCTAAAGGCTATTGCGGCCCAGCTCGGGCTGACCCTGCATTCATTGGAGCGTGACTCCGATGGCCCTCTTGTTCGCTCCTTCGAGGATATCTGTAAGCAGGGTCAAGTGGCCGTTTTGTATATTAATCCCACCATCCAAAACCCCACGACGACGACTATTCCCTTGGGGCGTCGTGAAGCTTTGGCCGATGTTGCCTTGCGCTATAGCATCCCGATTATTGAAGATGATGCTTACACCATGCTCAGCGAAGAGAAGATCGTCCCTATTGCTAACTTGGCCCCTGAGCTCACTTACTATCTGACGGGGACTGCCAAGTGTTTTGGCCCCGGTTTGCGATCAGGATTCCTACACGCCCCCACCAAGCGACAGGCGCAGAGAACCGCTGGCGCGCTTCGAGCCACCTCGGTGATGTCCAGCCCGCTGATTGACGCCCTGGTCACTGAGTGGATAACCGATGGGACGGCAGATGCCATGCTTAAAGCGATCCGTATCGAGGCCATTGCCCGCCTTGAAATAGCCGAGAAGATTCTGGGACGTCAGCGCATCGTGTCTGCCAAAGGTGCTTTCCACCTATGGCTTAAGCTGCCCAAACACTCTGGCTGGAACCCTTCAGAGCTGGCGGTGCAATTACGTTCACATGGCGTTAGTGCGGTTGCCAGCGCTGCTTTTAGTACCGACAACCATCCCCCTGAAGCTCTGCGCTTGTGCTTCGGAGGTCAACTGACAAGAGAGGACTGGGAGGAAAGGCTGCATTATGTGGCGGATATCATCGACCAGCCTGCATATCTGTCATCTTTGACGATGTGATCCTAATTTAGGCGTTATCGGGTAAGTTTTGATCTGACCCGCCTTTTTAGCAGCTCTCTGAGCCTATACAGATGAACGGTGTGCAGGCATAGTCATCAAGTTAGTTTGAAGGCTCACAAAGTTTTCGCTTGAACAGGTGCGTTTTCATTTAAAAGGTGTCTATTAATATGTTGATATATATTGTCTTTTTGATGATTTTTGTGGGCGTGACCGCTGCTCTGTATCAGGTGTATGAAATTCATTACAACATCAACGTCGGCAACGATAAGAAGTTGTCGAAGGCTGATAAAAGCAGCTTACAAGCGCTTTCTGAACAAGCCAAAACCGCCACGCAAACCCATGCCCGGTCAGATTTTGATCAAGCGGCAGCCAATACTTTGAGCCCTCAGCTCGATCGGGATATCGCACTAAAGGCTTTTGCTGAAGAGGAGAAAGGAGTCTACGCGATCCCTTTGTTGCGGCGTAAAGCGCGGTTGCGTTTTAACGACGATAGCTGTGCAAATAATAGCGGTGCGTCTATAAACAGCGTAAAAGTGCGCCACTTGCCCTTTTGGAAAACAACGCTGCCGCGTACCAATATACGCGCAGCGTTGATTACACTGGTTATTTTGAACTGTTTCTTGGTTCAGCTACTGGCTGCCATGAGTGTTTATACGCTGGGTTATCCAGTCTCGACGCCTTGGCTGGTTTGGTTAAACGACCCCATGGCAGTCATGCTGCTGATTTATGCCTTTATCTTTGCGTCACTGCTTATTACGAAGTTTGATAGATATATGCACGACCTCTATCAACTCGGCAAGCTGTTTAAGAAAAAAGCTGTTTAGCCGTCAGTGCAGCGTGCAATCTCATTAGCCAGCTGTTCCAGTAGCGCATCGTAAAGGCCAGCATCCAGCGTCAGACCCACACCCAAGGGATCCATAACGCCGATATAAGCCGTCGTATCCCCAAAGACATTATTGACCATCTGCGGATTGAACTGGGGTTCACTGAACACGCACTGGATATTTTCGTCATTCACCAGCGTTTGCAGTGTCTCGATACGTGCCGGGCTGGGTGACGATGCATCGCCGATGGAAATGGAGCCTGCTGCATGCACGTTAAAGGCTTCCTCGAAATACTGATAAGCATCATGGAAGACAATAAAGCGTGTGTCGGCGCTGTTGGCTAAACGATCCTGAATGTGTTCCTGAAGGCTGGTTAGCTCCTCTTTCCCCTGGGCGGCGTTGTCGCGATAGAACGCGGCGTTGTCAGGGTTGATCTCACTTAGTTGCTCGGCGATGGCATCCAGCCAACGGCGTGCATTGTCAGGATCCAGCCAGGCATGAGGGTTCATGCCGGTATGGCTGTGATCATGGCCATGGTGATCGCGAAGGTCATGATTGTGCCCACTTTCGTCATGGCTGTCTTCATGATGGTGGTGTTCATGATCGCCATGAGCATGCTCATGATGGTCGTGGTCGTGGTCGTGGTCGTGGTCGTGGTCGTGGTCGTGGCCATGATCATGGTGCCCGTGACCGTGTTCATCCCCATCGTTGAGCGCAAAGGTCGCGCCTTCGCGGTATTCCAATGTGGTAATGCCAGGCACATCCATTAGCTCGAGATGGTGTGCATCTCCCGCCAGGTTCTCAATAGGCCCTGATAGCCAGGGGGTGAGCGCGTCGCTTACCCATATCACCAGATCCGCATCATCAAGGGATTTTGCTTCAGAAGGCCGTAGCGAATAGCCGTGGGGTGACGCGCCGGGCTGAATAAACAGCCGAGGATCGCCGCGCTCCCCCATCACCTTGGCGACAAGCGAATAGACGGGCGGAATATCCACCGCAACACGCGGCACGTCTGCGGCGGCAACAAGGGGGAAAGCCGCCAGTAGCGGCCATGATAAACGGGCTAAACGGTTGTTCATGGGGTTCTCCTGAAAGAGTGGCTGTTAAACGCAATAGTGAGCCAAGGCTCGCCTATATTTATCTTATATGTTATAACATAACAAGTTGGTCAAGAGTGAATGTTAACCATGCGACTTGCTTACCCTCCTGATAGCGATGCGATTCTGAGCGTGCGCCAACTGAGCGTTCGCTTCGGTGGACAGCAGGTTCTTGAGAACATCAATCTCGACTTATATCGAGAGCAGGTGGTGACGCTGATTGGCCCCAACGGCTCGGGGAAATCCACGCTGGTGAAAACGCTGATCGGGGCAGTAAGGCCCACGTCGGGCCAGGTGACTATCGCCCCGCAGCAGCGTATCGGTTATGTGCCCCAACGGCTGCACCTGGGTTCCACCCTGCCCATGACGGTTAAGCGTTTTATCAACTTGCCGCGTCGTAACCCGAATCGCAATGTACAAAAGGCGCTGGAAGATGCTGGTGCCGAGGCTTTGATCAATGCGGCTATGAGCGAACTTTCGGGGGGGCAGTTTCAGCGCGTGTTGCTGGCCCGGGCGCTGCTGGCAAAACCCGATATTCTGATTCTCGATGAAGCGACACAAGGGCTTGATCACCGGGGTACCGCTGAGTTCTACCAGCATATCGAAAGCGTGCGCCGCAGCTACGGCTGCGCTGTACTGATGGTCAGTCACGACCTCCACGTCGTGATGCGTACCGCCGATCATGTGCTGTGCCTGAATCGTGTTATCTGTTGCGAGGGCAAGCCCGAGCAGGTGGCCTCATCGCCGGACTATCAGGCGCTGTTTGGCGATCAGACCGCCCAGACCTTAGCCCTCTACCGCCACCATCAGCATGAGGAGGCCGCCAATGCTGGATGATTTTATGTGGCGGGCGATGATCGCCGGTGTATTAGTGGCCATGGCCGCCGCCCCGTTGGGGTGTTTCGTGGTGTGGCGGCGTATGGCCTACTTCGGCGATGCGACCGCCCACGCCGCCATTCTGGGCGTGGCGTTAGCGCTGTTATTGGACGTCTCCATCTTCTTAGGCGTACTGACGGTCGCCCTTGTGATGGCAAGCTGTGTGTCAATGCTCAGTGGGCGTGGCTATGCCATGGATACCTTGCTCGGGGTAATGGCGCACTCGGCTCTGGCCATCGGCCTGGTGGCGGTGTCGTTTCTTGCCGGGGTGCGCATCGACCTGAGTGCCTATCTGTTTGGCGATATTCTGGCCGTTGGGAAAACGGATATCTGGATCATCGGCGGCGGTGTGGCGCTGGTTCTGATGCTGCTTTTCTGGCGCTGGTCATCGTTATTGACCGCCACGTTGAGCGACGAGCTTGCTTATGCCAGCGGCATCCACCCACGGCGCGAACAGCTGGTACTCACCCTGGCACTCGCGGTGGTCGTCGCCGTGGCGCTGAAAGTAGTGGGCGTGCTGCTGATAGCCGCCTTGTTGATCATCCCAGCGGCCACCGCCCGGCCTTTTTGCCGTACGCCAGAAGCGATGGCGGTTCTGGCCGCGGGGATTGCCATACTGGCGGTGACGGCAGGGCTGAGAACCGCTTATGTGATGGACACTCCGACCGGCCCGACGATTGTCACGCTCGCCGCTGTGCTCTTCACCCTGGCCACGGTTGTGACCCAAGGCTGGCGCTTATTGCGTCAGCTCCTCCAGCCCGGATCCTGTCATTCCTGTAAATAGCGCGGTGGTTGCAAGGGCTGCGTTCGCTCACCGCTTCACGTCTATTCCAAGAGGTAACGAAATGACTGTTTTAACCCTGCCTGATGTAGCCAGCCAAACCGCCCGCTCTCCGGCCGCTTTGACCTGGGTGGGCATGGAGGGCATCGCACTCCCCATCCGCCTAGGCAGTCGCAGTGTGACGGCCAAACTCAACGCAGGGGTCAGCCTGGATGACGCTGATGCACGGGGAATCCATATGTCCCGGCTGTATTTGGCGCTGGCACCGCTTGAAGAAGCACCGCTGACACTTCAAGCGGTTAAGGACATATTGAATGCATTTTTAACCAGCCAAGATGGCTTATCGCAGCATGCTTATCTCAGCATCGAAGGCGAGCTTCCGCTTAAGCGGCAAGCCTTGATCAGCCCTTTAGCCGGGTGGAAAAGTTATCTCTTCACCTTGCGCTGCCAATTAACGCCCGCTGGCTTTCAGGCTGGACTCGACCTTACAGTGGGCTACTCGTCCACCTGCCCCTGCTCGGCGGCGTTGGCGCGGCAGTCTATTCAGCAAGCCTTTGAAGAAGACTTTTCAGAAATCCCGCTAACCCAATCGGCGGTATCGGCATGGCTGGGCAGCGAAGAGGGCATATTAGCCACGCCCCACAGCCAGCGCAGCTTTGTCGAGTGTTCGCTGCGTTTAGCCGAGGGTGAAAACGATGAACTGCCCATTGCAGATTGGTTGGAGAGTTCGATTGATCGTATCGAAAAGGCGCTAGGTACTGCACTGCAAACCGCCGTGAAGCGCATTGACGAGCAGGCGTTTGCCCTCGCCAACGGGCAAAACCTGATGTTCTGTGAAGACGCGGCAAGGCGGGTAGATAAAGCCCTGCGACAAGCACCGGGTGTCACCGGTTTTCAGCTCAAGGTGGTGCATGCCGAGAGCCTGCACGCCCACAATGCGGTGGCGTGCAGTGAGTGGAATTGGTGAGCTAACAAAGCAACCTGGAGCTAATTTTACGCGATTCCTTGTCTAACAATGTCGCGAATTATCTCAGCCATAAAGCGGCTAGCAGCAGGACGCTCAGACTGTGGTGGCCATAACAAACCGGGGGTGCGCACTGGCGTTGGGCTTTCAAGCGGAATTGCCTTAACGCCTGGTTCGTTTGCTAAGGCATTTTCTGACACGATACTGCACAGATCCGTGCGTCTGACGAGCTCAATCATAGGTGAGATAGCGTTAAGCTCGGCGACAATTTGGGGGCGAGCTCCAGCTGCTTCGAAACACTCGTCCAGCATTTGACGTGTTGAGAAATGCGGCGACAATAATGTCATGCGTTGGCCATTGAGCTCGACCATGCGCAGCCTCTTACGCTTTGCAAGCGGGTGATTGCTAGCCACAATAAGTTTGAGCTCCTCATTGTAAAGCGGTTCAAAGCGTAAACCACGGGGTATTGCCGGACGGTAGGAAATACCCATGTCTAAATCGCCACTCATTAAACGCTCACTGATTTGATCTCCAGCGAGCTCTTCCACAGCCACTTTTAAATTTGGCAGCCGTTGTAAAAATATTGAGAGGCACAGCGGGATAAGCTGAACATTAAAGCTATGGGTCGCCGCAATATGCAGTTCTCCATATAAATCGTCCGGTGTTGCCTTCATTGCCCCAATGGCTTGATCAACCTGTCTAAGGATGGGTACTACGTGCTCAAGCAGGCTCCGTCCAGCTTCGGTGAGTATCACTTTTTTGCCCACTCGTTCAAATAGCCGCTGGCCTAACTCCTCTTCTAACTGACGAATTTGATGCGATAGCGTCGATTGGGTGACGTGTACGCGCTGGGCGGCGCGGGTGAAGTTAAGCGTTTCAACAATGGCGATAAAGTAGCGCATATGGCGCAGTTCCATGGCATGACCTCCCTGCAAAATGGCTATTATGATCGATGGTGTCGATTGTTTTTATGTGAATTAATCATTTTTATTCATTATTTATCGCTTCTATATTCATTTGCAGCAAGTAATTTTCCCGATGAGTGTGACCGTCACCTTGACGTTATCCTCTCTCCTGATTAGCGGAGCGGCATATGAAGATAGGGCGCGAAACAATACCAAAAACAGCCATCAGCACGTCGGATGCCGACGCTATAGTGGTGAGAGGCAAGGATCTTTGCCAGGAACTGATTGGGCAAACCTCCTTCTCTGACTACTTTTTGCTGCTACTTACCGGTCAACCTGCCAATGAGACCCGCCGCAGGGTGTTGGACGCCACTCTGGTAGCCATTGCTGAGCACGGTTTAGTACCTAGCGTGCAGGCATCGCGTATGACCTACGCTGCTGCCCCTGAAGCACTGCAAGGTGCAGTGGCGGCAGGCATCTTAGGGTGTGGCTCGGTCATCTTGGGGGCGTCTCAAAACGCCGGGGTGTTATTTGATGATATTGCCCGTCAGGTCGATGAAGGCAAGTCTGTCAAGCAGGCCGCTTTTGATGCAGTTACGGCCATGCGTCATGAACGCAAGCCGATTCCAGGGTACGGACATCCGTTGCACAAAGCGCGTGACCCGCGCGTCGAAGCGCTGTTCAGGGTTGCACGTGAAGCCGGTGCCGATCTGCGCTTCGTGGAAATTGCCGATGCGGTTGAGGCCGTCATTCCCGAGATCATCGGTAAAGACCTGAAGCTCAATGTGTCTGCCGCCATACCCGCGGTATTGCTTGGTGCAGGGTTCCCATTAAATGCGCTGAGGGGCATACCAATTCTGGCGCGTACGGCCAGCCTGATCGCGCACATGCTTGAAGAGTCCGAACAGCCGTGCGGATTTGCTCTCTCTTACCAAGCCACACAGCACCTGGAATACACCGGCGACTTTCCGCCCGGTTACAAGCGTTAAGTCAGCGACCTGAGGCAACGACAATGATAAAGGTTTTGGAAGGTATTACGGTGATCGAGCAGGGCACCTTCATCACGGGCCCGGCAGCCGGCATGATGCTGGCCGACCTGGGCGCAAACGTGATCAAGGTGGAGCTGCCGGGCAAAGGCGATCCGTTCCGCGCCTTCAAGGGCGGACTTTATAGCCCGCATTATCAAACCTATAACCGCAACAAACGCAGCATTGCGCTGAACACCAAAGAAGCCAAGGATCAAGCGATCTTTCATGACTTGATCAGCGATGCTGACGTATACATTCAAAACTTCCGTCCTGGTACGGCGGAGCGCTTGGGGGCGGGCGAGGAAGAGCTGCGTGCTATCAACCCACAACTGATTTATTGCGCTATAAGCGGCTTTGGCAACGACGGTCCTTACGCTAATCGTCCCAGCTATGACACGGTCGCTCAAGCCGCAAGCGGTTTTCTTAAGCTATTGATCAATCCGGAAAACCCGCGCGTGGTAGGCCCAGCCATGGCCGACGCTCTGTCAGGTTTTTATGCTGCCTACGGCATTTTGGGCGCGCTTTACGAGCGTAGCCATACCGGTAAAGGGCGTCGTGTGGATGTGTCGATGATGGAAGCTATGTGCCACTTCAATCTGGACGCCTTCACGCACTATCTCTCGGAAGGCGAAATCATGGGCCCCTACAGTCGTCCGCAGGTATCTCAGTCATACGTGATGGAGTGCGCTGATGGGCACTGGGTGGCGCTACATATGTCGTCCCCAGAAAAGTTTTGGCAGGGACTGGCGAATGCTATCGACTACCCGGAACTACTTCAGGATGCACGGTTCACGACCCGTGAAGGCCGCATCGATAATCAGGAAGCCATGATTGGCGTGCTGCGTAAGGTGTTCGTCCGAGAGCCTCGCACGTACTGGCTAGCGCGACTTGAGGCTGAAGACGTGCCGCATGCGCCCATGTACGACGCCAGCGAGGTACTGGAAGACCCACAGGCCAAGCATTTGCAGCTACGGATCAGCACTCAGCATCCGCAAGTCGGCAAGTGGGAAACGGTGCGTTCACCTGTGTCTTTCGATGGCGTTAAGCCACTAGAGGTGAGCGCACCACCGATATTGAACGAGCATCATGATGAGATCATGGAGGAGTTGAAGCAGCGCCAGCGCTGAATGATCCCAATCGTACGATGCAAGACATCATTAATAACAAGTAATAATGGGTGGCGTGTCCGGTGGGCACAACACTCCCTAGGAGCGTGAATCATGTTTGAGTTGCCCCGAAAGGAAGATATCGTCAATCACGGCATCCCCTCAACGCCGGATGACATTACCGATATTGTGATCAAGGCGTTCAGCCATACTCAGGATGATCGCTTGAGGGAAATACTCACCAGTCTGGTCAAGCATCTGCATGCCTTTGGTCGGGAAGTAAAACTGAGCGAGGAAGAGTTTACCGCGGCGATCAATGCCGTGACGCAGTTAGGCCATCTAACCAAGGATCGCCATAACGAGACCATGGTGATGTCGGATGCCCTGGGCTTCTCCACGCTAGTCATGATCATGAACCAGGATCGCACCGACGAGCAAATTTCGCCGGCCTTGTTGGGCCCATTTTATACACGCAAAGATCCAGAATATCCGCCGGGAACCAACATTGCCCGTGACAAACCCCATGACGGTGATATTCCGCTATTCGTCTCCGGGCAGGTCAAGAGTCGCGACGGTCAGCCGTTGGCTAATGCGCTGGTGGAAGTGTGGCAGGCGTCACCCGAAGGGCTGTACGAAAACCAGGATGAACGTCAGCCGCACATGAACTTGCGTGGCAAGTTTCGTACCGATGTAAACGGTCGCTACCGATTCCGTACGCTGCGGCCTGCCAGCTACCCCATCCCGACCCATGGTTTGGTCGGTGACATGCTGCGAGCACAGGGGCGCCACCCGTTCCGTGCTGCGCATATCCATTTCTGTATTTCTGCACCGGGCCACCAGACGCTAGTTACCCAGATTTTTCCGCAAGATGACCTGTTCATCGAATCCGACTGTGTGTTTGGGGTCACCAGTGCCGACCTGGCCATGGAGTTCCCTCTGCATAACGATGGTAATGCGCCCGACCCTGACGTCACCGGGGAGTACAGCACCGTCACTATCGATTTTGATCTCTCGCCAGGGGAGTCACGCTTGCCTGAATCACCTATTGGTTCTTGAAGCAGCGCCATGTTGGGTCGACAACATGGGCACAAGACCAAATAGGTTTACAACAATAACGTCAATTTACGAGCCGTCTCATGAAAATAAACAATGGCATTGCCAAGCCTCGCCCAATAATGACATTAACCGCGCTAGCCTTAGCCGTGAATGTCTCGCCTTCGCCCGCGAATGCCCAGGAAGTGATAAACCTGACGGTCGGCTCAAGCCATCCCACAACCATTCCCTGGGTTGGCATGATCCCTGATGTGTTCATCACCACCGTTAATGAGATTCTAGCTGATAAAGGTGAGTACGAAATCAACTGGACAGAAGCTTATGCTGGCCAGCTTTACGGCGCCAACGCGACTCTCACATCTGTCCGGGACGGTATTGCCGATATTGGCTGGGTGTTCAGCTATCTTGAACCATCGCGCATGCCGCTGGCGCAAATGAGTGCCTACACGCCCTTCACCACCAGTGACCCTGAACTGATGCTCGACGTCTGGAACGATATGATTCGCAATGTTCCTGAGTTCAAGGCCGAATGGGAGGAGCATGACCTGGTATTCCTGGGCGCAACGGCCTCCGATAGTTACGACATTTACTCGGATTTCCCAGTGGATACGCTTGAGGATCTGGACGGTGCGCGGCTTTCCGCGCCGGGCGTGCTGGGGGTATGGCTGGATCCAGTAGGCGCCGTTCCGGTCGATGGCACTCTCGCTAGCTATTACACCGATATCCAGACTGGGGTATCCCAGGGCGTTGTCGGCCTGGCGACCGGCAACCTGCCAGCGCGTATCTACGAGGTCGCGCCCTACATTACCCAAGTCAACATGGGGGTGGTCTTCTCCGGCGGGTTAGCCATCAACCAGTGGAGTTGGGATGGTTTACCTGAGCCCGTGCAGGAGGCCCTGATGACGGCCGGTGAAACCTACTCCGAAGCCCATGGCAAGGATCTCGCTGAACGCTATGAAACGTCAATTGAGCGCATGATCGAGCTAGGCGAGAGCCAGAACCCGCCGGTTCAGGTCAGCCAACTGTCTGAAGAAGATCGGCAGGCCTGGATCGATGGCATGCCGGATCTCGCCCGCCAGTGGGTGGAGCGCAATGAGGAGCGCGGTTACCCAGCACAGGCACTGTTGAATAACTACATGAATGCCATGCGCGAGCGCGGCCACGAGCCGGAGCGTGCCTGGGATCAGGAGTGATCTGATCGCCTGACTGACCTATATCCAGCTTTTGATTCCCCTCAACGTTACGATTCTGTCCGTCACCTGGCGGACAGGACTCCAGGAGTAGCGGGCAATGTCTTTTTCTTTAAAGACCCTGATTTTGGGGCGCAGGTTGGGCAATGCACAGCACAACAGCCTGTTTGGCTATCTGGTTGATGGCCTGAATGCAATCGGTTCCCTGCTCATCTTTATCATCATGGCGATGATCGTCATAGACGTACTGTCGCGCAACCTGTTCAACCAGCCGATTGCCGGGGTAGCGGAGCTAGTAGCGGCGTCTATCGTCATGATCGTCTTTCTGCAGTTGCCGGGCACGTTGCGACACAACCGCATGGCCCAGGCTGATATCTTTATTGTCGGCTTTACCGATAAGCATCCACGTCTGGGTAACCTTTTGATGTGTATGTTCTTTCTGGCAGGTGCGTATATGCTCTATATCGTTTATACCGGTACGCTGCCAACCTTTATACGTGCCTGGGAGCGTCAGCAGTTTATGGGGGTGGAAGGGGTGTTTACCTTCCCGGTATGGCCTATCCGTTTCATCGTTATCAGCTGTGCGGCTATCACTGTTGTGCAATATCTGCTGCTGGCGATTCAGTCCTTGTGGCTGGCTTGGCATGGCCAGGTATGCCTGACTGAGGAGGCCGAAAATGACAGGTCTTGAAATCGGTACTATCGCCGTCGTGCTCATGCTAGTGCTGATCTATTTAGGCATGCACATCAGCATCGCCTTGATGCTGGTCTCGCTGATCTCCATAGCCACACTGCGCAATTCGGAACTAGCCACGCGTATGGTCGCCGCTGCCGCGAACGATTCGCTGAGCAGCTATCTCTATGGGGTGGTGCCGCTGTTCGTGCTGATGGGATTATTGGTGGTGGTCTCTGGCGTGGGGCGCGATACCTTCGATGTGTTTCAGTGGCTGCTACGCAAAATACGCGGTGGGCTGGGCATTGCTACCGTGGGAGCCAACGGCATCTTTGCCTCTATCACTGGCATTAGCGTGGCGTCAGCAGCGGTATTCACCAAAGTGGCCGTGCCTGAAATGCGGCGCCATGGGTACACAGCCAAGTTTTCCGTGGGCGTGGTGGCGAGCAGTTCGGTTTTGGGTATGCTAATACCGCCGTCTCTGCTGATGATTGTCTATGGCGTATTGGCGGAACAGTCAGTCGGGCGCATGTTCATCGCTGGGATTATCCCAGGAATTATTTTGGCCTTAGCTTTCTGTGTTGTCATTATGCTGCTTGCTTGGCTGCGTCCCGGTTTCATGATGCAAAGCCAAACCGATACGGGCGAGGCACTTGAGGATCCGATTGAGGAAACGCCGCTAACACTGGTGTCTAAGCTAATCCCTATTCTGCTGCTGATGATGCTGGTGCTGGGTGGTCTTTACAGTGGCTTTTCACACCCACTGAGGCGGGCGGGGTGGGAGCCTTCGGGGCGCTGCTGTTGGCGCTCGCTAAGCAACGGCTGACGCTAGGGAAGTTCTACGAAGTATTGGGAGAAACAGGGTACGTCGCGGTTTCCATCCTTTTTTTGATCCTGGCTGCTTCACTCTATAGCCGCATGCTGGCATTGACGGGCTTACCGATGTCGATTGCCCAGGCAGTTACGACGATGGATCTGACCATCTATCATTTCCTGGCTCTGTATCTGTTCATCATTATCCTGATGGGCTGCATCATCGATTCAGTCTCCATCATGCTGATTGTGCTGCCCATTGTGCTCCCTATCGCGCAGCATTTTGGCATGGATCTGATTTGGTTCGGGGTAATTACCGTTGTTGCGGTTGAAATCGGGCTAATTACTCCGCCCTTTGGTATATCGGTTTACACAGTCAAAGCAGCGCTGAATGATAAAACGGTGCCCGTCAAAGAAATCTTCAAGGGGGTAGTGCCGTTTTTTATCACCATGGTGGTGGTGCTGGTTATCTTAAGTGCATTTCCTATTTTATCTACCTACTTGGCCTATCGCTATTAACGTTAAAGAGGGTAATTCATGAGCTTAATACTTACTCAGGGGGCTTTACCCAACGATGCACTGGGGCAACTGTTTAGTGAAGCACGCACCTATGCCTATTGGCAGGACAAACCGGTTGAGGATGAAACACTGCGCCATCTGTATGAGCTGATGAAATTTGCGCCAACCAGCGTTAACTGCAGCCCGCTACGCATTAAGTTTTTGCGCACTGACGATGCAAAGGCAAAGCTCGATCCTGCCTTGAGCGAGGGCAATCGACATAAAGTTCATGCCGCACCGGTAACCGCCATCCTTGCGTATGATCGAGGATTTCATCGTCACTTGCCGGAGCTGTTCCCACATGCCGATGCGAAGTCCTGGTTTGTAGGTAATGAGCCATATCGGGAAGAAACAGCTTTTCGTAACAGCAGCCTACAAGGTGGCTATTTTATTCTTGCCGCGCGGCCTTGGGTTTGGATGCCGGGCCGCTGTCGGGATTTGATAACGACATGGTGGACGGGCTCTTCTTTGCTGAAGGCGACCCTGATTACCGCAGCAATTTTTTGTGCAACTTGGGTTACGGCGACAGCAGCAAGCTCTACCCTCGCAGCCCTAGGCTGGCGTTTGAGCAGGTATGCGAGTTTTTATAAATAAGTATGTTCGCTTCCTGATTTCAATCAGTAAGTGCAGCTCCTGCGGTTGTTGGCGTTAATGTGCTTGTAGCCTATTAAAATCGGTGGACGTTCAGCACTCGGTTGATCTGCTATTTTGGATGTGGCTGCACTGCGAAAGGTGACCTTTGCGAGCTTAGCGCAGCGGAGGGCGAACGATTGTTGGCCTTCCCGTCAGCGCTTGTTTAGGATCAATAGCGGATCCCAATAAAAATAGCGAGCCGTTCTCATGAAGCCAGAAACCATTGCTCTTCACCATGGCTATTCGCCTGATTCACAAAACGCCGTGGCGGTGCCGATTCATCAAACCACCTCGTTTTCCTTCGATAACGCGCAGCACGCGGCGGATCTGTTTGATCTTAAAGTGGAAGGAAACATCTACTCGCGCATTATGAACCCCACCTGCGCCGTGTTGGAGCAGCGGGTCGCCGCGCTGGAAGGCGGTATCGCCGGGTTAGCGGTGGCATCGGGAATGGCGGCGATCACCTATGCGATCCAGACCATTGCTGAAGCGGGCGATAACATTGTCTCGATCAGCGAGCTGTATGGCGGTACCTACAATCTGTTTGCCCACACCTTGCCGCGCCAAGGCATTCAGGTGCGTTTTGCCGATAAAGACGATATTGATGGCATCGAAGCGCTGATTGATGAGCGTACCAAAGTGGTTTTCTGCGAAAGCATTGGTAACCCCTCGGGGGGGAGTGGTCGACCTGACGAAGCTTTCCGAGGCGGCCCATCGTCACGGTGTGCCAGTAATTGTGGATAACACCACGGCGACGCCGTTCCTATGTCGGCCGATTGAGCACGGGGCGGATATTGTTGTTCACTCGGCCACTAAATATATCGGTGGCCACGGCACCACCGTGGGCGGTGTGATTGTTGATTCAGGCACCTTTCCCTGGGCTAAGCATGCCAATCGCTTTCCGCTGCTCAACGAGCCTGATGTCTCCTATCACGGTGTGAGTTATACCCGCGATGTGGGCGATGCGGCCTTTATTGCCCGTGCCAGGGTGGTGCCGCTAAGGAATATGGGGGCGGCGCTGTCTGCCCAGGCGGCCTGGAACCTGCTTCAGGGGCTGGAAACACTGTCTCTGCGCATCGAGCGTATCTGCGCCAATGCCTTAGCGGTTGCCAAGTATCTGGAAAGCCACCCTTTGGTCACCTGGGTGCATTATGCTGGCTTGGAAAACCATCCCGATTATGCGCTGGCCCAGCGTTATATGAATGGTCATGCTTCGGGGATTCTTAGTTTTGGCATTGAAGGTGGGCAGGCCGCTGGTGAGCGCTTCTACGATGCGCTGGCGCTGATTCTTCGCTTGGTGAATATCGGCGATGCCAAAAGCTGCTCTTCCATTCCAGCATCCACCACGCATCGCCAGCTCAACGAGCAGGAGCTAAAAGCCGCTGGCGTCACACCGGATATGGTGCGCCTTTCAATCGGCATCGAGCACATCGACGACCTGCTGGCGGATATTGATCAAGCGCTGGCGGCCTCTCAAAGATAGTCTGTTCCGTCCCCGCCATCTCAATACCATAAGTCTAGAGATGGCGGGGGGTAACCGTTAAACGCCCTTAGAAGCCGCCAGGGTATACAAAAATTCCAGCCCCAGCGTCGCGGCAGCAAGCGAGGTAATGTCGCCGTGGTCATAGGCGGGGTTCACTTCCACCACGTCCATACCGACCAGCTCCATGCCTACCATACCGCGAATTACTTTCAGCATCAGGTCGGTGGACATACCGCCGCACACCGGCGTGCCGGTACCAGGAGCATAGGCGGGGTCGAGGCCGTCAATATCCAAGGTGACGTAGGCTGGATGATAACCCACGCGGGCGCGGATGCGCTCTAGCACGGCAGCGGGGCCATTATCATTTACCCAATCCGCATCCAGCACTTCGTAAGGGTGGTTATGGCGGTCGTAGCTGGTGCGAATGCCAATTTGCAGCGAGTGCTCAGGCACCACCAAGCCTTCTTTTAAGGCGTGGTGGAAAATGGTGCCGTGGTCGAAGCGCGTGCCTTGCTCATAGGTATCGGTGTGGGCGTCAAAATGGATCAGCGCCAGCGGGCCATGCATCCGGGCGTGGGCGCGCAGCAGCGGTAGGCTGATGTAGTGGTCGCCGCCCAGAGTGAGCATCTTTTTACCCGCTTTTAACCAGCGGTTGGCGTGGGTTTCCAGGTTGTCGACCAGGCTCTCCGGCTCGCCGTAGGCGTAATTTACGTTGCCTGCATCGCACACCTTAAGGCGATCTTCCAAGGCGAAGTCCCATGGCCAGCGCTTGCCTTCCCAGATCAAGTTAGCGGTACTTTGGCGAATTGCATTTGGCCCCATACGGGTGCCCGCACGGCCAGAGCAAGCAAGGTCAAAAGGCACACCACTCACTACCACGTCGGCGTCGGTTTGCTTGGGATCCGTTGCTTGTGCTACGCCCATAAAAGTAGAAATCACATCGCCATAAAGGCTGGGCATGGTTTGTGCGGACATCGCTTGTGGGTGGGTCACCGGTGTGCTTCTCCTTAAGTACTGGATTATCGCTGATAGTCGCTGGTGAGCGAATGTGCGGCCGACAATAAGCAATTCCTGGCGATAAATTAAATGAATGTTTAGAATTTAATCATTCGTGATATGAATAATGAGAAACCATGCGTTCGCTACGCCATTTCGATCTGAATTTGCTGCTGGTATTTGAAGCGCTGATGCGCGAGCGTCATGTCACTCGGGCGGCAGAAACGCTGCATTTAAGCCAGCCAGCCTTGAGCCATGCGCTCAAAAGGTTGCGTGAGGCGCTGGATGACCCATTGCTGGTACGCACCGAAAATGGCATGCAGCCCACGCCCAGGGCGCTGGCGCTGTTGCCTGTCGTACAGCACTCCTTGGCCCTGCTACGGCAAGGCTTGGCACCGCCTGCGCTGTTTTCGCCTGCGACTAGTAAGCGGCGTTTTACGTTGGCGACCACCGACTACTTTGAAGAGGTGATGTACCCACCCTTTCTTAGCCAACTGTTGAGTTATGCACCGGGCATTAGTTTTTCAATTGAGCTGATTACCCCGGATGTTCTAAGTGAGGGGTTGGAACAGCGCCAAATTGATATGGTGGTGGGGCTGGATAGCCAAAGCGCGCTGCCTAGCGGCGTTATTCAGACTCCCTGGATGGCTGAGGAGTTGGTCTGCTTGGCGGCTACCCATAATGATCGCGTAGGCGATGCGCTCAATATTGGTCAGTTTGCTGATGCGCTCCATGTAGAGCTGGCAGATATTAGCGGCCTACGCCCCAGCAATATCGATAGTTGTCTGGTGCAACACGGCTTAACCCGCCGGGTAATTTCAAAAAACCTCAACTATATCGCCGCGGCGCAGGTAGTGGCGCTAACGGAAGCGATCATGACGTTGCCACGTCAAATGGCTGAAAGGTTCGTTGCTATGCTGCCGGTGCGCTTAGTGGCGCCGCCCAAAGAGCTGCCAGCGCTTAAAATGACCCTGATTCAGCATGGTCTGTACGCCAATGATCCAGCCAACGTGTGGCTTTATCAGGTGCTTACTGAGTTTGCTAATGAGTTTAGACGTTAGGCAAGCCGTCATGCACACTGGCCCATGTTGTAGTTAAACAACCCAGTTGAATCAAAGGTTGAATAGTATCTGGCAGCCGCCCCGTTAGATCCTAGACTGCTAACAGGCGTTATGACGAAGGTCGAAAATGGGCAGTGCCCAACCGCTATGTGGCGGCGCTGTAGGAAGGTAACAGCAGCAGAAAAAAACAAAGGAGAACGCGAGTGAAAATAGGTGCACCGAAAGAGAGTGCCCGGGGGGAAGCGCGTGTTGCGCTAACCCCCGAGAGCGCCAAGCAGATCCAGAAGCTGGGCCACGAGTGCTTGGTAGAGAGCGGCGCAGGCCTGGCGGCGGGCTTTAATGACGACACTTATCGTGAGGCGGGCGTTACCGTGGTGGAAGGAGCGGATGCGCTCTGGAACGACGCCGAGGTGGTCATTAAAGTCCGCGAGCCCTCAGATGAAGAGGCTGAGCGGCTGCGCAAAGGCCAAACCCTGATTGCCTTCTTCTGGCCAGCGCAAAACGAAGCGCTGCTGGAGAAGTGTAAGGCTCAGGGCGCCACCGTGATTGCCATGGATATGGTGCCGCGTATCTCCCGGGCGCAGAAGATGGACGCACTCTCCTCCATGGCCAATATCGCCGGTTACCGGGCGGTGATTGAAGCGGGCAACAATTTTGGCCGCTTCTTTACTGGCCAAGTTACCGCTGCAGGTAAAGTACCGCCTGCCAAGGTGCTGGTGATCGGTGCAGGCGTGGCGGGCTTGGCGGCGATCGGCACCGCCACCAGCCTGGGCGCCGTGGTGCGCGCCTTTGACGTACGCCCCGAGGTCTCTGAACAGATCGAGTCCATGGGCGCTGAGTTCCTGTTCCTCGATTTTGACGAGAGCCAGGATGGTTCTGAAAGCGGCGGCTACGCCTCGCCCTCAAGCCCAGAGTTCCGCGAGAAGCAGCTTGAGTGCTTCCGCGAGCAGGCGCCGGATGTGGATATCGTGATTACCACCGCGCTAATTCCTGGTCGTCCCGCGCCCAAGCTGTGGCTGGAAGACATGGTTGCGGCCATGAAGCCGGGGTCGGTGGTTATCGATTTGGCGGCTGAGAAGGGCGGCAACTGCGACCTGACCAAGCCCGATGAGCGCGTGGTATCGGATAACGGCGTTGTGGTGGTCGGCTATACCGACTTCCCTTCGCGCATGGCCACCCAAGCATCGCTACTTTACGCCACCAATATTCGCCATATGCTGACCGATCTAACTCCCGAAAAAGACGGGGTGATCAATCACAATATGGAAGACGATGTGATCCGTGGCGCCACGGTGACTCACGAGGGTGAAATAACTTTCCCGCCACCGCCGCCCAAAGTCAAAGCGATTGCGGCTGCCAAGCCGAAGAAGAAAGAGAAAGAGCCCACAGCGGAGGAGAAAAAAGCCGCTGAACTCGCTACCTTCAAAGCACAAACCAAGCGCCAGGTGGGCCTGTTGGCCGTCGGTGGCGCGCTGATGCTGCTGTTGGGGCAAGTGGCTCCGGTGTCGTTTATGCAGCACTTTATTGTCTTTGTGCTGGCCTGCTTTATCGGCTTCCAGGTGATCTGGAACGTCAGTCACTCGCTGCATACACCGCTGATGGCGGTGACTAATGCGATTTCGGGCATCATTATTCTGGGAGCGATTCTGCAGATTGGCTCCGGCAGCGCCATTGTGGGCGTGCTGGCATCAATCTCGGTGCTTATCGCGTCAATTAATATCGTGGGTGGCTTCCTGGTGACACGCCGGATGCTGGCCATGTTCCAAAAATCCTAAGCGGCGGAGAGACGATATGTTAGGTCAAGGATTCGTATCTGCCGCGGCGATCGCGGCAAGCGTACTGTTTATTCTGTCGCTGGGCGGCTTGAGTAACCAGGAGAAAGCCAAGCGGGCCGTGTGGTACGGCATTGTGGGCATGGCGCTGGCGGTGTTCTTCACCTCCTTAGGGCCGGGTATCGGTGGCTACTGGTGGCTGATCCCGATGATGGTCATTGGTGCCGGTATCGGTGTCTACGTGGCGGGCAAGGTCGAGATGACCGAAATGCCGCAGCTCGTGGCAGCGCTGCACAGCTTTGTTGGCTTGGCCGCGGTGTTTGTGGCCTGGAGCGCGGATTTAGAGCGCCGCCGGGTACTGGCGGCACAAGCAGCCGATGGCGTTATGCAGGAATTTTCTGCGTTTGCCGCGTTGGTCGCCACCAAGGCGCCTGACGAGCTTACTTTTCTACAGATTGAAGTCGTGTTCGCTATCTTTATCGGCGCAGTCACCTTTACTGGTTCGGTGGTGGCGTTCGGTAAGCTGGCCGGTAAAGTGGATGGCAAACCGCGCCAACTGCCCGGTGGGCATATGCTTAACGCCGGAGCGGCGGTGCTGTCACTGCTGTTAGCCATTTTGTACCTCAACGGTGCGGGCTTCTGGACATTGATCGTGCTCGCAGCGCTGTCGTTCTTTATCGGTTACCACCTGATCATGGGCATCGGCGGCGCCGATATGCCCGTGGTGGTCTCGATGCTCAACAGCTACTCCGGCTGGGCGGCGGCAGCGATCGGCTTCACGCTCTCCAACGATCTGCTGATTGTCACCGGTGCGCTGGTGGGGTCATCCGGTGCGATCCTCTCTTACATCATGTGTAAGGCGATGAACCGTAACTTCGTTAACGTGATCTTGGGCGGCTTTGGCGGTAGCCAAGGGCCCGCGGCGGAGATCGAAGGCGAGCAGGTGGCCATTGATGCCGGCGGCGTGGCAAGTGCGCTGAACGATGCCGATAGCGTGATTATCGTGCCAGGTTACGGTATGGCGGTGGCCCAGGCACAAACAGCGGTGAGCGATTTGGTACGCAAGCTGCGTGCTTCGGGCAAGACCGTGCGCTTTGGTATTCACCCGGTCGCGGGCCGCTTGCCAGGGCATATGAACGTACTGCTGGCGGAAGCCAAGGTGCCTTACGATATCGTGCTGGAAATGGATGAGATCAATGATGATTTCGCCACCACCGACGTGGTGATCGTGATTGGTTCCAACGACATCGTGAACCCTGCGGCCGAAGAAGACCCCAACAGCCCCATCGCCGGTATGCCGGTGTTGAAGGTGTGGGAGGCCAAACAGGTGTTCGTCAGCAAACGGGGCCAGGGCACCGGCTACTCCGGTATCGAGAACCCGCTGTTCTTCAAAGAGAACACGCGGATGTTTTATGGTGATGCTCGGGATAGCTTAAATGCACTGCTGCCATTGATTGATTAGGCCTTTGCGACTTAGCTGTTCAGGCAACTTAGCTAGACGCTAGGTTACTAAGAGCCAATAAGTACTGAGCCCGCGAGCAATCGCGGGCTTTTTAGTTGTGTGTCTGACTGGCTCAGTCCTGCGCGACTGCCCATGGGATGTTGTCGATCAGTTCGGCGTCCATGTCGCGTTGCGCCAGCGTATTGACCGCATAGCGGGCGAGTCGGGTGCCAACTCGGCCGTGTCGGCAGGAACCGTACATAACGAGTACCCGTTGGGGCATGAGATCTCCGGATGCGAAGTGTCAGCCCGGTCGGGTCGCTCTCTCATCGAGTATCGTCCTCGGCAGTGTGAACCAGATACAGGTGCCTTTTCCCGGTTTGCTCTCGATGACGAGTTGGGACTCGTGACGCTTCAGCACTTCGGAGACGATAGCGAGCCCCAGCCCGGTGCCTTCACCTCGTTCACGTCCAACCGTGGTGCGATAGAAGCGCTGTGAGATGAGGGGGATTTCTTTTTCGGGGATGCCGACACCGGTATCTCGGACCCCGATCTTGAGCCGGGCATTGTCGAACTCGAGAATTCGGATCGAGACCGTGCCGCCGGTGTTGGTGGCGGTGATGGCGTTGTCGACCATATTGGTCAGCGCGTGATCGATCAGTTCGATGTCGGCGGAGACCTCGGCTATCGCCGCCTGGTTCTCAACACGAAGCTCAATGCCTTTCTCCAGCGCGCGAGGGTGGAATTTACCTAGAATGTCGTTGGCCAATTCGGCGAAGGAGAACGTGCTTGGGCATAGCGGTCGGCCAGCGATATTCGCGCGAGACATCTGAGAGAGCTGGTCGGCCAACTGGGCCAGTCGCTCCACGTTGGCGCGAATGGCGTACAGGCTACTGCGTGTTTCACCGTCGAGAGGCCAGCGATCCAACTGCTTGGCATAGCCCAACAAGGAGGTCATCGGCGTGCGGAATTCATGGGACAGGTTGGCGATGAGTTCCCGACGCTGGCGGTCGGTATCGTGCAGCGCTTCGACTTGGGCTTCGATGGTGGCTGCCATGTCGTTGAAGGCACGCCCGACCCGGCCAATCTCGTCGTCGATCGACTCGGGACTACGCTGTCGGTAATCGCCCTCGGCAAAGTGCTGGACAGTGCGGGTCAGACGAGAAAAGCGTCGCGTCAGAAAAGCGAAGAGGGCCAGTCCCACCGCCAGCGTCAATGCCAACGCCACGCAGCCTGCGATGAGCAGCGTGCGCGAGATGCTGCTCGTCTGCCAGATGTTGGCCATCGAGACGTCTGTGTTAGCCTCCAGTTGCACCAGCAGATAGCCCGATTGCTGCTGCGGGCTGTAGGTGATCGGGGCAACCGAAAAAACGCCCTCGTCGCCCTGGCAGGGCATGTCCGCGTAGACCGGCAGCATGGGCATGTCGGAAAGCAGTTCGTCGATAGCATCCCGGTCGATTCGGTTGCCAAGTCCACAGCGGTCAGGGCCGTAAGCGCCAACCACCTTGCCATCGGTGTCGAGCACGTAGAGCGAGAGCGCCGGATTGATGGTCATGACCCGCTCGACGGCCGCTAGCGTCGAGGGGGCGTAGACGCCCTCGTCGAGTGAATCCTGCAGTACGCGGGTCAGATGATGAGCCATGTCGATCTCATTGCGCTGCAGCCATTCTCGTCCCAACTGGTTGAACTGATCGACCGCCACCAGCGTGGTCGTGGTGGAGAGTGCGATCATGCTCACCAGATAGACGAACACGATGCGCGCGAACAGGCTGCGATAGGTTCTGCGCAACGATTGGCCCAGGCTCATGGGGCGTGCTCGTCGGAGGCGGATGCCGGGGCGACGGCGTCGTCGGTGAACCGGTAACCGGTGCCCCATACCGTGAGAATGTACTCGGGCCGCGCCGGGTCTGGTTCTATCTTGCTGCGCAACCGATTGATGTGCGTATTGACGGTGTGATCAAAGCCGTCGAATTCCGGGCCCCATACGGCATCGAGCAACTCGCTGCGGGAAAAACCCTTACCAGGATGGCGGGCAAAGAATACGAGTAGGGCGAACTCCCGGGTTGTGAGTTGAATCATTTTTCCGTCGCATTTGACGCTGTAACCGTCGATGTCGATCTCCAGCGCCTTTATCTTCATAAGCGTCGACGACGTACGCTCCTCCATCGCCTTTCGACGACGCAGTAGTGCTTGGATTCTCGCCAAGAGGATGTCGGTGTCGAATGGCTTGGTGATGTAGTCGTCGGCACCGATTTCCAGACCGACGACCACGTCCCGCGTGCCGGCGAGCGCCGTCAGCATGATGATCGGAATGGTGGCGTCGTGAGTGCGAATGTCTCGACACACGGCGAGACCGTCGATACCCGGCAGCATCAGATCGAGAACGATGAGCGAGGCATTCCGCCATTGATGCAAGGCTTCTTCCCCGGTCAAAACCCAGGTCGGCTGATGGCCCGCTTGTACGAGAATGCTCGTTAATAGCCGACCGATATCGGGATCGTCCTCGACGCAAAGTATCGGGCACGACATATCGGATCTCCTCTAAGTGAGCTGTGAATCCTAGCCCAGTGTACCTCGTCAATCATCACGGGAACGTTATCACCGACGTTATGATTCCGTGATGATTGCGCTGAAATTCCTGTTTATCTTGGGCAAGCCGTGTCGAACCGGACACGGTTTGCCCAAGATAAATCAGGAGAGAATCATGACCCGCACGACACCCAAATATCTACTCGCCTTGAGTGCTGTACTGCTGAGCGGCGGCCTTGCCTTCACCACGCTTGCCAGTGCCCAGACCGACAATATGTCCCAGGACTCGATGAGTCAGGACGGCATGAGCCACGACGATGGCATGAGCCACGACGATGGCATGAGCCACGACGATGGTATGAGCCACGACGACGACATGAGTCACGACGATGGTATGAGCCACGACGACGACATGAGTCACGACGATAGCATGAGCCATGACGAAATGAGCAGCGACTCCATGGAGCATGCCAACTAAAAGTTGCGATCCGGCAGCCAGGCGCTGTCTGGTTTGCCGGACGCCTTCGTTTCGAGGTCAATATCATGTCTGAGTCTGTCAAAGCTGCGATCGCTAGTGACTCGACCGGTAATGTGCCCGGTGCGCCGACCACACAAGTGATCAAACGACATACGCTGGCGACTCGTCTGTGGCATTGGACGAATCTCGTCTGCCTGATCGTGTTGCTGATGAGCGGTTTGCAGATATTCAATGCACACCCCGCGCTTTATTGGGGGGAGCAATCCGATTTCGCCAACCCTTTCATCGCGATCCATGCGCGCACCGCCGAAGATGGCGAGCGCATGGGCGTGGTTCGCATCGCTGGGCAGGCGTTCGACACCACCGGTGTACTGGGGCTTTCCGATGACAATGGCCAGCTACGCGAACGGGCCTTCCCCCGCTGGGCGACGCTGCCGGGGGACAAGTGGCTGACGATGGGGCGCAACTGGCATTTTCTGGCTGCGTGGATCTTCGTGCCGCTGGTTGTCGCGTATCTGCTCTATACCCTGCTGGTGCCCCAACGACGACGGGCGCTGTTTCCAACGTGGGTGCAGTTGAAGAACATTCCGCGGACGCTACTTGATCATGCGCGGCTGCGTTTTCATCACGAAGCTGACTACAACGGTATCCAGAAGCTGACCTATCTTCTGGTGCTGTTCGGGTTGCTGCCAGTAATGATTCTGTCGGGGCTGACCATGGCACCCAGTGTCAACGCCGCCTGGCCGTGGCTCACCGAGCTTTTCGGCGGACGACAGAGTGCTCGCACCTTTCATTTTCTCTGTGCAACGGCCCTCATTGGCTTTTTCGTCGTGCACATCGCGCTGGTGCTGGTATCCGGCGTTTTCAACAACCTGCGCTCGATGGTAAGCGGTCGCTACCGCATCCAGGTAGAAGCGCATGACGGATCGGAGCCGAGGCATGACTGACTCGAACACCAGACACTCGACATCACCAGCGCCTGACCGCGCTCGACGGCGGCTACTGGGTGGCCTGTGCGCGTTGGGGGCTGGCACCTTCCTCACCGGTTGCGATCGACTGTCGGAAAGTGCACCCGTGCGCGCGGCGCTGAGCAACGTCGAGCAACTCTCTTACAAGGCCCAGCGTCTGATCGCCTCGCGCCAGGCACTCGCCAAGGAGTTTGACGAGAGTCAGATCGCGCCGGTGTTTCGTCCCAATGGCACCACCAACCCGCAGGAGGATTACTATCGTGCCTGGGTCAACAATGGATTCGCCGACTGGCGTCTGACCATCGACGGGCTGGTCGAAGAGCCGATGACGCTGTCGTTGCCGGCGCTTCGGGAGATGGCCTCGCGAACCCAGATCACTCGTCACGATTGCGTCGAGGGTTGGAGCTGTATCGGGCAGTGGACCGGCGTTCCTCTGGCGGATCTGCTTGATCGGGTGCGTCCGGCAGATACCGCGCGCTTCGTGGTTTTTCACTGTGCAGATCACACCTACGGTGGGTCGGATCTGTATTACGAGAGCCTCGACATGATCGAGGCGTATCATCCGCAGACGCTGCTGGCCTACGATCTCAACGGCGAACCGCTACCGGTGGCCAATGGGGCGCCGATCCGTCTGCGCGCCGAGCGTCAGTTGGGTTACAAGCAGGCCAAGTACGTGATGCGCGTCGAGCTGGTGGAAAGCTTCAAACAGCTCCACGGCGGCAAGGGAGGTTATTGGGAGGATAGGGGCTATGACTGGTGGGCGGGCATCTAGGCGATGACCGTTGAGCGCGTGAGGGCTTAACTTTAGGCTCGTCGTACAATCTTTAACGTGCTATCTGTTGCCTGAGGTTCCGATACTTTCGCTCGACGGCCGGGCCTGATCTTGGTACTCGATACGGTAAGAGGGCTTACACGTTCTTCATGAACCATCGTCTACCTAACGGTACGTACGGTGGTGTGCGAGGACGGGGGAGGTAACTCCCCTGCTACTCGATTCTGTGCAGGGCACTGCTACTCCTGCTATGGTCGAATACCCCCTTATGTATTGAGCAATCGCAACTATGAATCAACGCCCCAATCCCCGAGTACTGCTGCGTTTGTTGGGTCTACTGCGCCCCTACCGCACGCGGTTGGCTCTGGCTGGCCTAGCGCTACTTATGGCATCGGGAAGCGTGCTACTGCTGGGGAATGGGCTGCGCTTAATCATCGACCGCGGTTTTCTGGACGCGGATGCGCAGGCGCTAGCGCAAACACTGGCCCTGATGCTGGTGGTAGTGGCCGTGCTGGCGTTTGCCTCCGCACTGCGCTACTACCAAGTGACCTGGATTGGCGAGCGCTTGGCCGCCGACCTTCGTCAGCGGGTGTTTGATCATTTACTCACCTTAGAACCCAGCTTTTTCGAGAGCGCAAGCGATGGCCGCGCCGCGGGGGAAATTGCCTCACGGCTGACGGCAGACACCAGCGTACTGCAGAGCCTGTTTGGCTCCTCTGTCTCCCTGGCGTTGCGTAATCTGGTCATGCTGGTGGGCGCCGTGGTGCTAATGCTGGTCACTCAACCGTGGCTCTCGGCAATGGTGCTGATTGGCATCCCAGCCACCCTGCTACCCATCGTGTGGTACGGCCGCCGAGTGCGTCGGCTTTCGCGCACCAGTCAGGATCGCGTGGCCGAACTGGGCCGCTATGCTGAAGAGGCGCTAAGCGGTATTAAAACGCTTCAGGCCTTTACCCATGAAGCAGTGGATAAAACCCACTATGGCCAGCGGGTTGAACAGGCCTTTGGCAGCGCCGTAGAGCGCACCCAGCAGCGCGCCTGGTTAACCGGTGTCGCTATGCTGGTAGTGTTTACCGCGGTTGGCTTAATGCTCTGGCAGGGCGGCCAGGCGGTGCTAAACGGCACCATGAGTGCGGGCGAGCTATCGGCGTTTATCTTTTACGCCGTGCTGGCAGCAGGGGCCATTGCCACCCTGGCCGAGGTAGCAGGGGATGTACAGCGTGCGGCAGGGGCGGCGGAGCGCTTATTGGAGCTGCTCGATACCCAGCCCGCTATCCAGTCGCCCGCAACTCCGCAGAGCCTGCCAAGCCCTTCGCGCGGTGAGATTACACTGGAGAACGTCACGTTTACCTACCCCGGCCGGAAACCCCTGCGCTTGAAAGGTTTGATCTGCATATTAAGCCGGGAGAGCGAGTGGCAGTGGTGGGGCCTTCGGGGGCAGGTAAAAGCACGCTGTTGGCGCTGCTGCTACGCTTTTATGACCCCAGCCAGGGGCGCATTACCTTGGATGATAGGGATGTCCGTACGCTAGATCTTGCCGCCTTACGCCGTGCCATGGGATTAGTGGCGCAGGAACCGGTGCTGTTTAGCGGCTCGGTGGCTGAGAATCTGCGCTACGGAGACCCCGAGGCTGATATCGATAGATTGCGTCTTGCCGCCCAGGATGCCAGCGCCCTCGACTTTATCGACGCACTGCCCCAAGGCTTTGACACCCCCCTGGGCCCCGGAGGGGTGCAGCTCTCCGGTGGCCAGCGTCAGCGGCTCGCTATTGCTCGAGCGCTGCTCAAAAATCCTGCGGTACTGCTATTGGATGAAGCCACCAGCGCCTTGGATGCAGAGAGCGAGCGGTTGGTACAGCAGGCGCTTGATCGATTGATGGTGGGGCGCACCAGTATCGTGATCGCCCACCGGCTGGCGACGGTTATTGCCGCTGACCGCTTGCTGGTGCTGGAAGGTGGGAAGCTAGTCGCGGCGGGCTCCCACGCGGAATTGATCACCACCAGTGCGCTCTATCGCCATTTAGCCGCATTGCAGTTTGGCGGTGAAACGTAATAAAACGGTTCTTTTAACAATGGGAAACCCTATGTCGAGCTTCTTTCAGCGCCTTAATGCTGTCAACGCCCCTTCGATTGGTCTGGGCTGTATGAACCTCTCCCACGGTTACGGCAGCGTCGTGCCTGAAAATGCGGCCTTGCGCGCGCTGGATGAGGCTTTTGATATGGGCTATCGCCATTTCGACACCGCTACGCTGTATGGCGCCACGGCTAATGAGAAAGTGGTCGGGCGCGCCCTGGAAGGCAAGCGGCACCAGCTCTTTCTGGCCAGTAAATGTGGTATGGCCATGGATCCTGAGTCGGGCAAACGGGTGATTGATGGCCGCCCGGAAACCCTGCGTAAGCAGTGCGAAGCAAGCCTTGCGCGCCTGCGAACCGATCATCTAGACCTCTATTATCTGCACCGTTTGGATCGCCAGGTGCCCATTGAAGAGAGCGTGGGGGCGCTGGGGCGACTTGTTGAAGAGGGTAAGATAGGTGGGGTGGGACTATCCGAAATATCAGCGATCACGCTGCGCCGCGCGGTGGCTGAGTACCCTATCGCTGCGGTGCAGTCAGAGTACTCGCTCTGGACGCGCAATCCTGAAATTGCGTTGATTCAGGCGTGTCGAGAATTGGAGGTTGCTCTGGTAGCGTTTAGCCCGCTGGGGCGTGGTTTCTTAACTGGCGCTATTAAAGACCCGGCGCGCCTAGAAGAGGGCGATATGCGTCGACATATGCCGCGCTTCAGCGCCGAAAACTACCCGCATAATTTAAAGCTGTTTGAACGCCTGGCGGCGCTGGCGCAGGCCTTGAACGTTACGCCAGGGCAACTGGCGTTGGCGTGGCTGAAGGCACAGGGGCAGGACATTATCCCTATTCCCGGTACCCGTTCGGCTGACCATATGCGTGAAAATCTAGCGGCAGAAACGCTGCACCTTGATGTCACTACCTTGTCTCAGTTGAGTGCCATGATGACCCCAGGCCAAGTGGTCGGTGCGCGCTACAGTGAGGCGCAACAAGCGGACATCGATACGGAAGAGTTTGAGTCACACTAGTGCACACATAGTGACGATGTATAAAAACTATTAGATCGGTCGCTAAAAGCAAATTGTGCCTATGAAAGTTGTGGGCTAAAAATATACTCAGTGAGTGAGGCGTTCTGTGGATACCACGTTGCTTTTTGAGCACGGCTGTTTGAGCACGCAGATCAGGACGCTCACCTTCAGTTGACTTGGTAGCGGCTCTTTCACCATCACCAAGATGAACGCAACCAAGACAAAAGCAGTTAAGACAAAATGACGTTAGAGGGAGAGAGCTATGAGTGGTAAATGTCCTGTAATGCATGGTGGCAATACCTCCACGGGCACGTCGAATAAAGACTGGTGGCCGGAAGGGATTAACCTGGATATCCTGCACCAGCAAGACCGCAAATCAAACCCGATGGATGCTGATTTTGACTATCGGGAAGAGGTCAGAAAGCTCGATTTCGACGCGCTAAAGCAGGACGTCCATGCGCTGATGACCGATAGTCAATCCTGGTGGCCGGCGGATTGGGGGCACTACGGTGGTCTGATGATCCGCATGGCGTGGCACTCTGCGGGAACCTATCGTCTTGCTGACGGCCGTGGTGGCGGTGGTACCGGTAGCCAGCGTTTTGCGCCCCTCAACTCCTGGCCGGATAACGTCAGTCTCGATAAGGCGCGTCGTCTGCTGTGGCCGATCAAGAAGAAGTACGGCAATAAGATCAGCTGGGCCGACCTAATGATCCTGGCCGGTACCGTTGCCTACGAATCCATGGGCCTACCCGCCTACGGCTTCTCATTTGGCCGTGTGGATATCTGGGAACCCGAAAAAGACATCTACTGGGGCGATGAGAAAGAGTGGCTGGCGCCTTCTGATGAGCGCTATGGCGATGTTGAAAAGCCGGAAACCATGGAAAACCCGCTGGCAGCCGTGCAGATGGGCCTTATCTACGTTAACCCCGAAGGTGTTAACGGTGTGCCCGACCCGCTGAAGACCGGCCAGCAGATACGCGAAACCTTCGCCCGTATGGCGATGAACGACGAAGAGACTGCAGCGCTCACCGCGGGTGGTCACACTGTGGGTAAGTGCCACGGTAACGGCGATGCGGCAGCGCTGGCGGCTGAGCCTGAAGCCTCTGACGTTGAAAATCAGGGCCTTGGCTGGGGCAACCCTAACATGGGTGGCAAGGCGAGCAATGCGGTGACATCCGGCATCGAAGGCGCCTGGACCACTCATCCGACCCAGTTCGACATGGGCTATTTTGACCTGTTGTTTGGATATGAGTGGGAACTGCGCAAGAGCCCGGCGGGTGCTCACCAGTGGGAGCCGGTGAACATCAAGGAAGAGGACAAGCCGGTCGATGCCAGTGACCCCTCTATTCGCCATAATCCGATCATGACCGACGCTGATATGGCCATGAAGATGGATCCGACTTACCGCGCCATTTGTGAAAAATTCATGGCGGATCCGGAGTACTTCAAGCAAACCTTCGCCAAAGCGTGGTTCAAGCTGACCCATCGTGACCTTGGCCCGAAATCGCGCTACATCGGCCCGGAAGTACCCGCTGAAGACCTGATCTGGCAGGATCCCATTCCGGCTGGCAGCACCGACTACAGCGAGGAAGTGGTTAAGCAGAAAATCGCTGAGGCTGGCCTGAGCATCAGCGATATGGTTAGCACTGCTTGGGACAGCGCACGCACCTATCGTGGTTCCGACATGCGCGGCGGTGCCAACGGTGCCCGCATTCGTTTGGCGCCCCAGAAGGATTGGGAAGGCAACGAGCCTGCGCGCCTCGCCAAAGTGCTGGCGGTGTACGAGAAGATCTCTGCCGATACCGGCGCCAGCCTTGCTGATGTGATTGTGCTAGCGGGTAGTGTAGGTATCGAAAAAGCCGCTAAAGCCGCGGGCTATGATGTCCGTGTGCCGTTCCTGAAAGGCCGTGGTGATGCCTCTGCCGAAATGACCGACGGCGAATCGTTCGAGCCGCTAGAGCCGCTGGCGGATGGTTTCCGTAACTGGCAGAAGAAGGAGTACTTGGTCAAGCCGGAAGAACTGCTGCTGGATCGCGCCCAACTGATGGGGCTGACAGGGCCTGAAATGGTCGTGCTACTGGGCGGTATGCGTGTACTCGGTACCAACTACGGTGGCACCAAGCACGGCGTATTCACCGACCGTGAAGGCCAGTTGACCAATGACTTCTTCGTCAACCTGACCGATATGGGCAATGCCTGGAAGCCCGTAGGCAATAACACCTACGAGATTCGCGACCGCCAAACCGATGCCGTGAAGTGGACGGCTACCCGCGTTGACCTGGTGTTCGGCTCCAACTCGCTGTTGCGCTCCTACGCAGAAGTCTACGCCCAGGACGACAACGATGAGAAATTCGTTAAAGACTTCGTCGCCGCCTGGACGAAAGTGATGAACGCAGATCGCTTTGACGTCGCTTAAATACATCGAAGTTTATTGAAAGCAAGCGAACCCCGCATTCTCGGATGCGGGGTTTTTTTGCGAATAGTAGGGGGGGGTTGACTTAACAGTAGCCCTTTTATACCGGGTTTAAGCTAACTCAGAATTTCTGATGCAACAAAAAGGAAAAGGCGTTTTTACAAACAAAGTAGCCAGCGACACACTCTTCTCAAACCACCACTGAGAAGGAACGCAGCATGATCCGTACTGGCGAAGAGTATCGCGAAGGGCTACGGGATGGTCGTGAAATCTGGATGGAGGGCGAGCGTGTCAAGGATGTGACGAAGCACTCTGCTTTCAAGCCTATCATTGATGTGAAATCCCGGATGTACGATATGGCGCATGAACCAGAGCATAAAGACGCCTTTACTTATCGAGAAGGGAACGAGACAAATTCGATCTTCTATCGCCCTCCCCGCGAAAAGCAGGACTGGTACGACAAACTCGATGCCACTGATCGTTTTCTAAAGGACATCGGTGGGGTGGCAACCCGCGTCGGTGATGAGACGATCGGCGAGATGTGGTCGTTGCTGGATGGTCGAGACATGCTAGCCGAAATCGACCCTCGCTTTGCTGACAATATTGATCACCATATTCAGCGGGTTTTCACTCAGGATATCTTCCATGTGTCGGCCAACACCGACCCAAAAGGAGATCGTTCACTTCCGCCGCAAAAGCAAGACCCCGATATGATGGTGCGGGTTGTTAAAGAGACAGATGCGGGCATCATCATTCGCGGTGCTAAGTTCGAGACAGCCGCCGCCTACGCTGATCAAGCCTTTCTCAAGCCCACCGTCGGCGCCTGGAGTACGCAAGAGCTTTCGGACTATGCGCTTGGCTGCATTGTTAAAATGGGTGCACCTGGCGTCAAACATATTTGTCGGGCTGGATTTGCTGGCCGCACAGACCCGCTGGACTATCCGCTAGCTAATCGCTTCGATGAGGTGGAGGCGCTGGTTGTTTTTGATAATGTTTTGATTCCCTGGGAAGACGTTTTTTTCTATCGGCATACCAAATCCGCGCAGTTTGTTCGCAATACGCTGCACCGTTATTCGGCCTTCCCTTATGTACTAAGACTTCGTTATGTCGCCGATATGATGATCGGCACCGCGATGTGGAATGCCATGCAAACGGGGTTGGACAAGTTGCAGCCAGTACGGGAAAAGCTGGCAGACTTGGTTTGTTATCGCGAGAGCATTAATGCCCACCTGACAGCCTCTATCGCAACGGCGGAAAAGAGCCCCGCAGGCATGCTGATGCCGAATCAATCCCTGCTATATGCCGGCCGTGTTCTCGCTTGCTCTCAATTACCAAAGATGATGCATATAGCGAGGGAACTCTGCGGTGGACAACTATGCGTTACTCCTAACGCGACAAGTTTCCATACTGAAGGATCCAAAGAGTGGTTAGATAAGTTCTACTCTTTGAATGATCGCTGGAATTCAGAGGATCGTCGCAAGTTAATGGCGTTTGCTCGAGATCTATTAACCTCTGATTATGCTGGGCACCGACTTACTTTCGTGCAGTTTGCGCAGGCCCCTCATTTCAGCCACTTGGCGGCGGTCTATAACAGCTTCGATTTCTCAGGGCCGCTAGATTTTGTCCGTAAAGCGGCAAGCCTTTCCGATAACGTCATGGGGGATAATTAATCCATGATGACGCCAGAACTATTTCGTCAAGCAATGAGCTTAACGGCTTCAGGGGTGTCGGTTATTACTACTGATGGGCCGTTAGGACGTTCCGGGTTGACGGTATCTTCGCTCTGCTCGCTCTCAATGACGCCACCTTCCGTGGTGCTATGTGTTCACTTGGATAATAGGGTGCTGCCAACTTTCATGGAGCACGGTGTTTTTGCTGTCAATGTATTAGCCGATGATCAAGCCCAGATTGCCAATATCTTTGCCGGTGCTGTAGCTGAATACCGCGAAAACCGTTTTGCGGTGGGGGAGTGGACAACATTAAACAGCGCTGCGCCAGTATTGGAAGGAGCCACCTGTAGTTTTGATTGTAAGCTCGTCGACTTTAAAGATTTTGGCTCCCATCGAATACTGATTGGCGAAGTCATTGCTTTAGAAAATAACACTAAATCACCATTAGTTTACAGTGAGCGCGCTTTTCACCGTACAGCTGCATTAACCGCTGTATAACTCTCATGGCAAGGCTTTAAGCATTGCAATAATCGTTACTATAACTGGGGGGTACAATGAAAAAGTCGTTATTTATAACAGCTATTGTTCTTGGTATTAGTTCTGGAAATGCCATGGCTCAAGATGTGTTAGTAGTTGATACTTGGGGTGGTAGTTTTCGCGATTTGATTGATGAGGCGATCGCCCAGAAATTTACCGAGGAAACGGGTGTTGAAGTGATTTACACCACCGGAGGTACCATTGATCGCCTTAATAAAGCCAAGTTGGCTAGTGAGCCTGAGAGCGATGTGACTTTCACTACCTCTCATGTGGGATGGCTTTACGCGACGGATGGCTTGTTTGAAGAACTGGATATGACGCGGATACCCAACGCGGAACATTTGGTTGATCAGGCGCGGGTCAGCCCCTATCACATTGGTGCCTGGGGCTATGGCTACACTATTGCTTACCGGCCTGACTTACTTCCTGAGGGGGTAAGTTTTGATAGCTGGGAGGATCTCTGGAGTCCTGAGCTAGAAGACTCTGTCGCATTACCCGATTTTGACCCCAGCCACATTATTGCTGTTTCAGCTTTGCTTTCAGGGGCTGATGCTGAGAACTGGCAAGAGGGCATTGAGCGGCTTGAAAGTTTAAAGCCTAATCTACGCGCTTTTTATACCAATGATGCTAATAGTCAGCAGTTAATTTCGACGGGTGAAACGCCCGTACAGTTGATGCTTTCAATGAACGCGCAAAACATGATTAATGAAGGCGTTAATATCGAACTGGCAACACCTAGCGAGGGTGTCGTGTTGGGTGTCGACACCATGGCGATTACTCGTGGCTCGAGCAATCAGGATCTTGCCTATCAATTCATTAACATCGCGTTGTCTCCTGATGTACAGGCCCGCATTGCCGAGATCAAGCATGGCAGTCCCACGGTCGATAATGCAGAGCTATCGGCTGAGTTGACTGATTCAGCAGCCATTCTGGCGACGCCTGAAGAGTGGGATCAGACCATTAACGTCGATCCTCAATTGCGTGCCGAGAAAATGGGTGAATGGCGTCAGTGGTTTACTGAAAACATCATGAACTGACTCGACGTTCAGTAGCGAAGCACTCCATAGGTGCTTCGCTACTTTTTGGGAGACGGTAAGGTTATGCAACAAAAACCACGCTTTGTTTATTGGTTTCTTCTTCCTTCTACGCTGACAGCCTTTGGTTTGATCTGTGCAATGTTGGCTATTCTGCAATACAGCGTTCGCAGTTATATACCAGGCTCGCTTGAAGTAGGTGAGTTTACGCTTGCTAACTTTCACGCCTTGTTGAGACCACTTTACGCAAGTGCCTTTCTGGAAACGGTGGTACTCAGCCTGTATACCGCGATTTTTACGTTACTGATTGGCTATCCGCTAGCGTATGCGATGATTCGTGCCCAACGTGCCTGGTGCCGCTCCTTGATTCTGATTGTTGCGATTACACCGCTGTTTTTGGGTGAGGTAGTGCGAACTTATTCATGGATTATCGTGTTGGGTAGTAACGGGTTTCTGAACAGTGTGCTGATGGGGCTGGGCATTATAGAGCGCCCTCTGCGGCTGATGTTTACACAGCTGGGAGTAGTGATTGCGCTGGTACACGTCACGCTACCTATCATGGTGTTGATGCTAGCAGCTGGGCTATCCCATATTGACCGTGCCTATGAACGGGCAGCAATAAGCCTTGGGGCGGGGCCGGTGCGAGCGTTTATGACGGTGACCCTACCGTTATCCATGCCAGGCATTATTGCGGGCACCATGACCTCCTTTGCATGGACATTTAGTGCCTTTGCAACGCCGCAACTGATCGGTGGCGGGCGTGTTAATACTATTTCAACGATGGTTTATCAGTTAGGTTTCTCATCGCTTAATTTGCCTTTCGCTGCCAGTTTGAGTGTGGCTGGGCTGGTACTGACCATGGTGGTGCTATGGCTTGCCAAGCGCCTGACGAATTCACTGGAAAGAATCGGGGGGCACTGACATGCAGCGTTCACGTACCGATCTATGGCTGTTGCGCGCAGGTCAGGGGCTTATCGCGCTAATCTTGCTATTCATATTACTGCCAGCATTGGTGGTCGCCATTGCCTCTTTCAATGCCTCTTCAGTCCTCGCCTTTCCTCCCCAGGGGTACTCACTTCGCTGGTTTAAGAACGCTTTTGAGTATCGCGATTTTCAAATTGGTCTGTGGAATGGCCTGATTGTTACCGCTTGGGCATCGTCGCTGGCTACCCTGGTGGGTACTACGCTGGCGATTGTCATTCATCGATATGAATTCAAGGGCAAGCGTTTGTTGGAAGGGCTCCTGTTATCGCCGCTTTTTATTCCGCACTTTATGGTTGGTCTTGGGTTGCTGATGCTGGTGTCTCAGCTGAGCCTCTCAAGAGGATATGCGGTCGTTGTGTTTTGCCACCTCCTATTAGTTCTGCCGTTTGTGCTTCGCAGTGTGTATGTGTCTATCCACAATCTGGATCCTCGAACCGAACTTGTGGCGGCCAGCCTGGGAGCAACACCCTTGCGCGTTGTGACGACGATTACATTTCCCCAACTGTTGCCAGGACTCGCCGGCGGCTGGCTGTTTGCTGCGATTCTGTCGTTTAATGAGTTCACGGCTTCGCTATTTGTGACGACTCAAAGCACCCAAACACTGCCCGTTGCGATGTATAACTATGTACGTGAATATGCTGACCCCACGCTAGCGGCGGTGTCGGTGGTCTACATAGTGACAACCGCCATGATCATGATTGTGGCCAACCGTTACTTGGGGCTTGGAAAAGTGCTCAGTGTTGAAAGCCGTTGAGTGCTCACTGCCAGCGCGTAGGGGGCTGGCAGTGAGCAGAGCGTTGAGGCGTAGCAGCATAGCCGCGAATAGGTAGATCAGTAACCGCGGTTAAGGTCGACGCAGTGAAGAGGCGGTTGTTTATCATTCACGCGCTGAATGTTGGCCGCGATCTGTTTAGCCGCTGACCCAGGGAGTGCTACCGAGGCGAGGTGGGGAGTGATCAACACATTCTCCATCGACCATAAAGGATGGCTCTCTGGAAGCGGCTCTTGTGCAAATACATCTAGTGTTGCGCCGCCTATCTGGCCTGAGGAGAGGCTAGCAATTAATGCGGGTTCGTCCACGATATCCCCTCGCGAGACGTTGATTAGATTGGCTACATGTGGCAGCGCTGCCAAGCGTTGATCATTCAGTAGGCCCCGTGTCTCAGGCGTGGACGGTAGCATGATCACCAGTATGTCGCTGCGTGATAGAAACTCATTAAGCGAGGCCATGCCGTGATGACACTCTACACCGTCAATCTGTTTGGCGGTTCTTGACCAACCTACGACTGAAAAACCTTGCCGAGCCACCTCCTGAGCCGTTGTCCCGCCTAACTCCCCTAACCCCATAATGCCGACACGGATTTCTTCTGCTGCGCGCGGGTGGCGATACTGCCAGCGTGCCTGTTTCTGCATCTGCTCAAAGAAGGGGATATCGCGGGCATAACGCAGTACAGCAAACAGGACATAGCCCGCCATCATCCGCGCCATGTTGGGATCCGAGAGGCGAGTGACCGGTATGTTTGATAGGTCGCACCTACCAACAAGCGCATCGACGCCAGCACCCAGGTTGATCACGAGCTCAAGATTTGGCCAGCGCTGGAAAAAGTGTTCGGGTGGTTTCCAAACCAGGGCATAGCGAACCTTCTCAGGTGCAGTCACTGCACTGGCTTGCTGTATATCGAGAGTGGGAATTTCACTTAGTAGTAGTCGCTTCCACTGATCAAAGTCGTCAAATTCACTATAGAAAACAAGTGTGCCCGTCATAGTGTCAGCCTTTGTGTTGAGTGAGCAACTGGGCCGTGGTGTCTAATGCAAGCCGATAGCCGATGACGCCGAGGCCGGCGATCACACCATTAACTGCTTGCGAAAGCATCGAGTGATGACGAAAGGGTTCGCGCTTCCAGATATTACTCATGTGGGCTTCGATAATCGGCCCTTCGAAAGCCAGCAAGGCATCGAGTATCGGTATTGAGCGGTAACTGAGACCTGCGGCATTGATAATGAGCGCATCATGTTGCAAGCGGGCTTCCTGTATCCAGTCGATGAGAATGCCCTCATGATTGCTTTGCCGAAAATCCAGGGTGATACCTAGTGTTTCAGCATGGGAAAGACAGCTCTGTTGGATGCCCTCAAAGCTTTCACTGCCGTATGTGCCGTCGCGATCCAGGCCATAGAGATTGGCATTGGGGCCATTAAGAAACATAACCTTGGGAGATGCAGGCATTGACATAAAATTCACTCTCAGTGGCTGTTCACTCATGGGGACGTGTGGCGCTCATTGCGGGCTGGGCATCGAAGTCCGTAAGCCAGCGTGCTGCCTGTGGGCATTGGCTGCGCCAATCCAGATCTGGAAAGCGAAAATCCAGGTAGCCTAAGGCACAGCCAAGGGTAATAGCGCCAATATCACAGGGAGTGTTCGAAAGCGTCGGGGCTTGCTGCTCAATACTTGTCAAAGCCGACTGCACCTTATCCATCTGAGCCTGATACCAAACATCGAACTGAAGCTCTTTAGGGCGCGCTAAGCGTTCATATCTGGCGAGCAGCGCAGCATCCAGCAACCCATCACCAAGTGCCTGGCGTGCCAGGGCTTCCCAGCGCGCAGCACCCACCGGGAATAGGCCGCCCTGGGCATAATCGTCGAGATACTCACAGATAACTCGGCTGTCGAATAATAACTGCCCATCTCTCGTCTGGGCTGCAGGTATCTTGCCGATAGGGTTGAAGGTCGCAATACGACTGTCGCGCTCAATGGGGTGTGCGGCGCTAGCCAGCAGCTCTATCTGCGATGCCAGGCCAAGCTGGGTCGCCACCGCCATGACTTTGCGTACGTAAGGCGAGGTTGTTGCGTGGTAAAGACGTAATATAGGGGCAGCAGTTGTCATGATGTCGTCACTCTTCCCGTGTGCTGGTGGTCAGTACTACTTTGCCGATATTGCTGTTCTGCTCTAACACGTGGTGGGCGTCCGCTGCTCTCTCCAGGGGGAATGTCTTGTAAATAACGGGAAAGACCTTCCGGCTGGCGAGTAGGGGCAACAGATGGTGGGTGACTCGCTGCGCCAAGCGTGTTTTTTCATGGCGGCTCTTAGGGCGTAGCGTCGAAGACGTTAGCGTCAGCCCCTTGCGCATAATGGTCGGCAAAGAGAGCGAGATCTCAGCGCCAGCGAAGAATGATAGGCTGACATGGCGCCCTTCGGGAGCCATCACTTCCAGATTTCGGCCAATGTAGTCGCCGCCCACGGTATCCAGAACCACATCGATAGCGTTTTCGCCCCAGGCTGCATTAATGACGCTGACGTACTCCTGTTCGCGATAATTAATCGCCAGATCAACGCCTATATTGCTCAGCGCAGCCACCTTTTCGGCGCTGCCCGCAGTAGCGGCAACCCTTGCTCCGGTGGCTTTCGCCAGAGCAATTCCCAGAGTGCCCAAGCCACTTGCACCGCCGTGGATAAGCAGGCTATCCCCTGGGGTAAGGCGTCCGCGTTCATATAGGTTATGCCATAGGGTGAAGAGCGCTTCGGGCAGTGCGGCGGCTTCGATTAGCGAAACCTGTTCAGGAACGGGCAGGCAGTGATCGGCGATAGCAATGCAGTGACTGGCATAGCCGCCACCATTGAGCAATGCCATTACACGATCGCCTACTTTCCAGTTGGTTTCACCTGGGCCGACGGCTTCCACCAAGCCGGATGCTTCGAGCCCGAAGATGTCGGTAGTACCTGGAGGTGTGGGCATGCCGTTGCGCTGCATCAGGTCTGGCCGATTAACGCCGGCAGCGGCTACCTTGATCAGTATTTCGCCCACTCCCGGGGTGGGGATCTCCCGAGTGACGCTGTGCAGAACCTCCGGGGAACCATATTGTTCAGCGATAATGGCGGTCATGTGTTGCATCAAGCTTGCACTCCTTCCACTAGTATGGCCGCTCCCGCTTTGGCCACCTCAATATCCTGCTGGCCGGTGCCGGATCCGACACCAATGCCGCCAACACAAACATTGCCAATCATTAACGGCTGGCCGCCTTCAAGGTTGGTGAGCCGTCCCCCTGCCGCGATAGCGAGCTTGAGTTCAAGGTCAGGGTCAAGCTGAGCGGTTGGCTGCCGGTGAGAGGCCGCTGATATCGCTTTGGAAATCGCCGTTTCACGGGATAGAAGCTTTGCCCCATCCATGCGGATAAACGCGAGCAAGTTACCTCCTTCATCAACAATCGCAATGTTCTGCGCAACGCCTAGCTGTTCTGACTTTTCAATCGCTGCATGTAACACCGCAAGTGCTGCATGATGTGTTAACCGTGGCGTATGGCGTATCCAGTTGCTCATTGAGTGCTCTCCTCTGAGGTTGAGGCGCGTGTAAAGGCGGTGGTATCTCGGCATATAAAATTGATACCCACCCCGGTGCCCGTTGGCCAGCTATCTAGAGCGTCTAAACCAGGACTGCGAATAGTCACAGGACGATCAATACCGGTCTCAGGGACATGAACGGAGACATCGACGTGATCACCCAGGAAGACATGCCCAATCACAGTACCGGCGAGATCAGCCTCCTCATGTAGAGGGGCGAGGCGAAGATTCTCAGGGCGTGCATACAAATCGACGCTATCGCCGACCTGACCATGAATATTGGCAATGGGCAGAAGGAGCTTGGTGCTGCCGAATTCGATGGTTCCCGACCCATTGTCATGGCCGGTGTAGTGGGCAGGGAAAATATTGGCATCTCCGACGAAAGAGGCAACAAAAGGGTCGATAGGATGACGGTAGATCTCATGGGGTGGCGCTACCTGCCGAACATGGCCCGCGGACATCACCACGACTCGGTCTGACATTGCCAGCGCTTCATCCTGATCATGGGTAACAAATACCGTCGTAACCCCAAGCTTGCGTTGAATCTCCTTGATCTCCTGTTGCATGTTCAGCCGCAGGTTTTTATCCAGTGCCGAGAAGGGTTCGTCCAGAAGTAGAACCTTTGGCCGTATAACCAAGGCGCGTGCGAGTGCCACGCGCTGCTGCTGTCCCCCTGACAACTCTTTGGGTCGTCGCTCCTCGAAACCTTCCAGCTTCACCATCTTTAAGGCCTGATCGACACGTTGCTTAATCTCCGCCTTGGGAGTGCGACGCATACGCAAGCCATAGCCCACGTTCTCGCTGACATTCATATGGGGGAACAGCGCATAACTTTGAAACACGATACCTATTTCCCGCTGGTAGGGCGGTGTTTCGGTAACCAGTTCACCATCAATAAAAATCTCACCATTATCGGCTTCAAGAAAACCTGCCATTAGATTTAACAAGGTGGTTTTGCCACAGCCGGAGGGGCCCAATAGTGTTAAAAACTCTCCTTGGAATATCTTCATAGAGACACGGTGCAATGCCGTGGCATCGCCAAACTGCTTCAGTACGCCATCCAGTTGCACAGCAATACGGGGTTCTGTTATGGGGGCTGATGTTTGCGTCTCAGCAGGTTTAAAGCTAACTAACTCACTCATATGAATTACCCAGGGAGTAGGTGCCGAAAATATTTTGCGTAGGTGGGTCTTTTGAGCATACCGATGTGGCAGTAGTCAGGCAGTTCGTCCTTTCTAAAGACAAGCTTAAGAAAAGCGGAAGCAAAGGGGGGAACATGGCGACCTTGAGCCATGTTTCGGTACAGCAACTTTCAATGCACCAATAGGTATTTTGTGGACTAGATCGTTTTTATTGAACCGCAGGTGCAGATAATGTGATTGTCGCTAAGCGGATCAGATGGCTAGCTTCAGTAGGGAGCAAATTACATTAACGATGGTAGGCCTCTGATGCAGCAAACGACCCGAGCGGTAACCCATGAACGAATCCGAATGTTTAATACCAAGGCGACATATCCAAATCAAAGTTTAGATAATGATCTTTGCCAAGCAGTGCGAGCGGGTAACACCATCTATGTGCGTGGTCAGGTCGGCACTGACTTCGACGGCAACCTTGTCGGCCTGGGCGACCCTGCGGCTCAGGCAGAACAAGCCATGAAAAATATCCAGCAATTACTGCATGAAGCAGGCAGTCACCTTTCTCACATCGTTAAAACAACAACTTATATTACCGATCCTCGCTTTCGTGAGCCTGTATACCGTGAAGTGGGCAAGTGGCTAAAGGGTGTTTACCCCATTTCGACTGGGCTGGTAGTGGCGGGGCTAGCACAGCCTGAGTGGCTGATGGAAATCGATGTGATCGCGGTTATTCCGGAGGTGAAGCAGTGACATTCTCAATTGCTGCAGTGTGTAAGGAAACCGGCGAAACCGGGTGTGCTGTTAGTTCATCTAGTATCTGTGTCACCAGTCGCTGCGCTTTTGTAGGCCCAGGAGGCGCGGCATTGACTCAGAATGTCACTAATCCTGCTTTAGGCATGCAGGCTATCCAGCTGTTAAAGGAGGGGATGGCACCACAGCAGGTGATCGATACGCTGCTACAGGACGAGCATTACCCTCAGTGGCGCCAGTTGCTGGTAGTCGACTCACGGGGGCGTAGTGCCCTATTCGACGGTGAGAAAGCTCTCGGAATCGTGGGACGGGCTAAAGGCGATGGCTGCGTAGCCGCCGGTAATTTACTGGCTGATAGCCGCGTCCCCGTGGCGATGGTAAAGGCGTTCGAGAATTCGGAGGGTCAGCTTGCTGAGCGGCTGATATTAGCCATGCAGGCGGGAGTGGCTGCTGGTGGTGAAGCTGGTCCTGTTTACTCTGCGGGCCTTCGCGTGGCACGCCCCAATATTGAGTGGCCGGTTATTGATTTACGGGTTGATTGGCATGATTCGCCGATTGATTCGTTATATGAGAACTGGCTGCGGTATGCCCCGCAGTTGGAAGATTATGTGATGCGGGCGGCCAATCCCGACGCCGCTCCCAGCTATGGTGTGCCCGGTGAGTGACATGATGCAGAGTCGGTTGCTGCTAGAAAAACTGGTGGCCTTTGAGACCGTGAGCCGTGCTTCCAACCTGAATTTGATTGAATTCATACGCGGCTACTTGGACGAGTTAGGGGTTGCCTCTCAGTTGGTCTATAACGATTCGGGTAGCAAAGCCAACTTGTGGGCCACCATAGGCCCTGCTGATCGCGGCGGCATTGTTCTGTCTGGGCATACAGATGTCGTGCCGGTGGATGGTCAGGCGTGGGCCTTTCCCCCATTCAAGCTGACCGAGCATGATGGAAAGCTTTACGGTCGCGGCAGCGCCGACATGAAAGGCTTTCTAGCCTGCATGCTAGCGGCAGTGCCCACCTTCTTGGCAACCCCTCTACGCACGCCGATACATTTGGCTTTTTCTTATGATGAAGAAGTGGGGTGCTTGGGCGTGCGCTCCCTCCTGGAGTACATCAAAGAGCAGGCTCATACTCCTGTCGCTTGCATCGTGGGCGAGCCAACCGAGCTCAAGCCAATCTTAGGGCATAAGGGAAAACTCGCTATGCGCTGCCATGTGCATGGAGCCGCCTGTCACTCTGCCTATGCCCCTGACGGTGTGAATGCCATTGAGTACGCTTCCCACTTAATCGTAAAGCTAACGGAAATGGGGGCTGAACTCCGCGATAAGCAGCTTGATTATCGGTTTGACCCTCCTTTTACCACGCTACAGACCGGCACTATCAGTGGAGGGAATGCACTCAATATTGTGCCCACTGATTGCTGTTTCGACTGGGAAATTCGCACTTTGCCAAGCGCTGATGGCGAACAGATATGCAGCGAATTAAAACAGTATGCCTGCCAAGAGCTTGAGCCGCAGATGCGTGCTGTCAAAGCGGACACAGGGATTCACTTTGAACACCTACAAGCCTATCCCGGGCTACTGCTGGATCAAAGCGCTCCTCTCGCTAAATTTATTGCCTTACTGGCTAACAGCAGTGACTTCAGCACGGTGGCCTTTGGCACAGAAGGTGGATTATTCCATCAAGTAGGAATACCAGCGGTCATTTGCGGGCCTGGGAGCATGGCTCAAGGGCATAAACCCGATGAGTTTATTGCTATTGAACAACTGCATAGGTGTGACGCCATGATGCGTCGACTAGCTAGGTTTGCCACAAGCGAGGAAATCCTGAAGTAAATCTTAAGAAGTTATGTGTTTTCTTGGATTCAAATACCATTTCAATGGTGAATACGTCAGCCATGTTTTTCAAGGAAGTAATAAAAGTCAATGCACCGTAACGATCCAAAAATATAACAGCAGTAATAAAATTCAGTGAAACGGTGTAGGCAGGGAAGCATCCAATAGCATTTATTGTTTGCCAAGTGTTTTAAATTTTACGATTAATAAAAAGTGGCACAAAAAATGCTTATAGTTGGTATGCAAACGCATGCCTGAATAATCCCTATAGTGTGGAAAAAAGCATGTTAAAACGAAAACTCCTGACGTATGCACTTATCTCCGGTTTATCATTTCCGACGGCCTCAATATTAGCGAGTGATGATGTTGTTGAGCTGAGACTAGCTGTTGAGACAACCCCGGGTGACCCTCTCAATGTCATGCTAACGAGCTTCAGGGACGCTCTCCAGGCGAGCGCCGAAGAGGAGGTTGAACTTGAGTTCTTTGAAGGTGGGGCGCTGGGCAGCGAATCTGATTTGATACAGTTACTTCGAGCCGAACAGGTGCAAGTATTGCCTATCGGGTCGGATATCGTTGAGCTAGACAGTAATTTCGCGCTTTTCGATATGCCTTTTATCTTTGCAGATAAGCAAATCGCGCGTGATGCCTTGGATGGAGAGCTTGGCGACCTGCTGGCCGACTCATTGCGTGACAAGAGTGGCCTTGAAGTACTGGCATTTGGAGAGCTTGGTTTTCGTGTGATTAGCAACAATCGTCGTCCGATCAATACGCCGGAGGATCTTTCAGGTCTGAAGTTGCGTACTCCTGGCAGCGCAACACGTCTTCTTGCATTTGAAATGTTGGGTGCGGCACCGACTCCCATGTCACTTGGAGAGGTCTATATAGCGTTACGCCAGGGCGTTTTGGATGGGCAGGAGAATCCGCTTTCAGTATTGGAAGAGTTCTCTCTTTATGAGGTTCAGGATTACGTCTCTTTAACCAATCACGTTTACACCCCTATTACTCTCGCCATGAGTGCCAACAGTTATGCATCGCTGTCGCCTGAAATGCAGGAGCGAGTAATCTCCGCTGCTCAGGAGGGTGCAAATCAAACCCGCCAGCTTTCTGATACCAGTGATGCCGAGTTAGTTGAGGTCTTTAGCAATGCCGGAGTAGCGGTTAACCAGCCTGATTTAGCCAGCTTTCAATCTGCCTCGGTGCCCATCCGTGATGCTATTTCTGAGCGTTTGAATGAAGCGTTCTGGGAGCAGGCACAGAATATCCTGGAGTTGAGATAATGAATTCATCTCATGAACAGCCGATGAGCAACCCTATGTTTCGCTATGACGGTAGCGGCGATGATGCGCGTATTGGATTGATTTATATGGCATCAAGCATCGTTATGGAGGCTGAAATGTGGGCTATGTCGACTCCTGGTGTTTCTACTCACACTACCCGTATACGGCTGCCAAAGGTCACCTTTGAGGGCATTGATGCAATGATGCGCTCTCCAGAAATTGAGCAGGCCGCAAAATTGCTCGGCTCTGCTCCCATTGATGTGCTCTGTTTCGGTGGTACCAGTGCGTCATTCCTGCATGGAACCGCCTACGACAAGGCCTTAATCGAAAAGCTCAAGCAGTGGGCGCCAGGCCCGCAAGTCACCACTGCCTCAACGGCAACATTGGCGGCGTTAGCAGCTGTGGGGGCTGACAAAGTGGCCCTCGCAACTCCTTATGTGGATGCGGTGCATGAACGAGCGATCAACTTCCTGCAAGAGAATGGCCATGAAGTGCTTCGCCACGCCAATCTGAGGATTGATGAAGACCAGGCATTAGCTGAAGTCTCTTTGCAGGAGGTGTATGACTTAGTGAAATCCGTTGATCATCCTGAGGCCAGCGCCATTTTTATCAGTTGCACCAATTTTCGTACTGTGGGGGTGATTGAAGCACTGGAAGCTGAGCTGGGTAAGCCCGTGATATCTGCTATTCAAGCCTCCTTTTGGCACTGTCTCGAGGCAGTGGATGTTAATGGCGCGCGCCCCGGTTACGGCTCGCTTCTTAAGCACCGCTTAGCGAAGGGAGCAGATGAAAATGAAGATCATTAATTCGGGACGCTTGGCAATGGCTTCTTCTTATCACATAGGACAGAAGTTACGAGTGCCAAAAGTAGGGTTAGGCCTGGTAAAGATAACCGAAGCAGGCGCAGCCTGTTGCATTAGTAGTATCGCGTTACTTGTTTTTGCCAATGCCACCAGTCGTTATCTTTTTGGCCGCCCGCTACCTTGGACTGATGAAGTCGTCATTGCCTTAATGGTGTGGGTTGCGGCGTTCGGGATCGTGCTAGCCAGTATCCGGGGGGCATTGATCTCTTGCGATCTATTGACCCGCTCTCTCTCGCCCGCTCGTTTGATTCTGATGCGCAAACTTTGTGCGCTGTTCAGTGCTGGAGTGATGAGTGTACTGGGCTGGCTGACATGGCAATACATTGATCTCTTCGGGAACGATGTAACCGCCATGCTCAGAGCGCCGAAGAGTATCGTCTACAGTGGGCTGCTATTTGGCTCTTTAGGTATGACCATCGCTTTTTTGCTCAGCTTACGTCGCTGAGGGGGGGGGCATCATGTTGTTACTCGCTTGTGCCTCTATCGTGTTGCTTTGTCTGTTAGTCATTTTGGGTGTGCCCATCATTGTATCCCTGACGGCGGCCATACTGATGTATCTAATGTTTAGCGGTGGCTGGAGCTTAGCATTACCCCAGCAAACGCTGGCAGGTATCAGTGACTATATTCTTGTGACGATGCCACTGTTCATTTTTGCTGGCGCCATCATGAATGCTAGTGGCATTGCTGATCGCTTATTCGCATTTGCTGGAGCTTTAGTGGGGTGGATGCGAGGCGGCTTGGCACACGTCAATGTCACTTCAAGCATCATGTTTGGGGGAATGGTGGGGACTTCGGTGGCTGACTTAGCCGGTACTGGGTCGATTATGATCCCGAAGCTCAAACAAAATAACTATCCAGGCCCATTCGCAGCCGCGCTAACAGCAACCTCATCCGGTATTGGCATCTTAATTCCTCCAAGCTCGCCCATGATTCTCTACTCGGCGGTGACAGGTGTGTCATTAGGAGCACTATTTTTGGCGGGAGTGCTACCTGGATTGTTGATGGGCCTGTTGTTAATGCTAATTGTGGCTATTCAGGCACGGCGACATGGCTGGAAACCTATAAGTAATTTTGCTTGGAATCGGGTTTTGACAACTGGGATGCAAGCGCTATTACCGATGGGGCTTCCATTTCTAGTATTAGGTGGGTTGGTTGTGGGTCTATTCACGCCCTCGGAGGCAGGTGCTTTTGCCGTTGCTTATGCGCTAGTGCTTGCCATGCTGGTCTATCGCACTCTCAGCTTTGCGCAGCTTTATCGTGCCATGGTGGACTCCACCGTATTGACAGGGGAAATTCTACTGGTGGTCGGGCTCTCAACTTCCTTCGGCTGGGCATTGTCGCAGGCTGGTGTGCCAAGCGCTTTAGCGGCTGGTTTAGATACCCTTTTTCCTTTTGAATCAGTTGTGTTAAGGGTGCTCGTGCTACTTTTATTGGCGCTTATTGCCGACATGGTATTGGATCCATTGATTCCTATGATCATGCCAATACTTCTGCCAGCGCTGATGGCCATGGATGTCGACTTATTACACTTTGGTGTACTCATCATAGTAACAGTGGTGATAGGCCAAGTAACACCTCCGGTTGCATTAGCGCTGCTGGTTGCCGCCAAAATTGGCAACGAGGATGTGACGAGTGTTATTCGAGCGAATACTCTGTTTCTTATTACGCTATTTGCCTTTCTACTGTTGCTTGTATTTATTCCGCAACTTTCGATGGCACTGCCAACATTGATGCAGTGAACTTTACATCTTTAATATTTATTGAGGCTTTGTCATGAATCATCATTCTGGTGTCTTGGAAGCTTATCAACATCATCACTCATTCGGGCTTGATCAAAAAAACACGAATGAGAAACGTATCCTCTTTGTGACACTCATCACTATATCTGTAATGGCTTTGGAAGTGGTAGCAGGATATTTCTTCGGTTCCATGGCGCTACTTGCTGATGGTCTCCATATGGGATCACATGCTATTGCATTAGGTATTAGTGCTTTTGCATATGCCTATGCCAGAAAACATGCCAATGATCCTTCTTTTACTTTTGGCACGGGCAAGGTTGATGCATTGGCGGGGTTTGCAGGTGCTATTTTGTTAGGAGGTTTTGCTAGCGTCATTCTGGTAGAAAGTGGGGCGCGCATGCTGCAACCACGAGCCATTGATTTTAATATGGCGATTCTTGTGTCGGTAATTGGCCTTGTGGTTAATATAGTGTGCGCCATCATCTTAGGCAAAAACCATGATCATCATTCACATTCACATAACGATGATCAAGTAGCTCCATCTAGGCAATCCCATGCACTAAGTTCCGCATATCTTCATGTTCTAGCCGATGCCCTCACCTCTTTATTGGCGATTATATCTTTGTTAGTGGCGAAGCATACTGGTTTGCTATGGGTTGATCCGTTAGTAGGTATTGTAGGCGCTTTTTTAATTGCGCGGTGGTCATGGAAATTGCTGCGCACAACCTCTGCTAACTTGTTAGATAAACGACCAAGTATAGCCTTGCTTGAAAGTGTGCAGCAGGCAATTCAAGAAAGATCGTCAGATAGAGTTGTAGATATTCATATATGGGAGCTGGGAGCAGGAAACCTTAGCCTAGCTGTATCTATTATCTCAAAAAAGCCTCTTACGCCGGATGAATATCGAAGCCTGATTCCCTCTCAAATTAATATCGTCCACTCAACTATAGAGGTTAATGTTGTTGGCGAAAATGCGTGGTGATTTTATAGATAGGTTTTTATTGATGCTGGTAAATTCTAACCCTAGACGGTTTAATTGAAGTGAGAATATTATGCTTAGCAGGATTACACATCGCCAACTTGAATATTTTATAGCATGCGGTGAAGAAAGCAGCATAATCAAAGCTTCTGAAAAAATTCATGTATCCTCACCTTCGATTTCAGCGGCTATTACTCATATTGAATCAGAATTGGGGGTGCAGCTTTTTATACGTCACCATGCCCAGGGAGTCTCTTTAACGCCTATAGGCAACATTGTGCTTCAGGAAGCTAAGTTAATCGTTGAACAGGCTAAAAACCTGTATACCTTGGCTTCAGACTCACTAAACGCAGTAAGGGGGCCGCTGCGAGTTGGATGCTTTAATTCATTGGCACCAATGATTGCACCTGAAGTGGTCTATGGCTTTGCGAAGGCATTCCCAGGTGTGCGGATTAGTTTGATAGAAGGTGATCATGATGAGCTACTGGAGGGGTTGAGACGATCACAGATTGATATCGCGATTACTTATGATCTCCATGTTTTTGAAGATGTGGAATTTACTCCTTTGGTTGGCCTGCCGCCTCATATTATTGTAGGTCACCACCATCCATTGACAGAACTTTCGACCATCAAAATAACGGACCTTAAAGACTTTCCGATGATCTTCCTTGACCTACCCTACAGCAGAGAATATTTTCTCAGTCTGTTCTCAAACGTAGGGGAGGCTCCTAATATCAGGTTGTGCTCAAACCAATTGGAAGTCGTGCGATCTATGGTGGCAAATGGCTTGGGCTACTCTATCGCTAATGTACGGCCAAAAGCCAATTTCTCCCAGGACGGGAAAAGGGTTATTCGTCTTCAGCTCTCTGGACAGCATCGGCCATTGTATATTGGGTATGCTGTTTTACAAGGAGCACAGCCTCCAAGGGTGGTAGAAGCTTTTGCTCAACGATGCCGCAACTTTATTTCTGAGCAATATATTCCAGGAATGACGGCTCCTAGGTATTATGATTCGCACCCAGTTGAGCCTTAGCGAAAAAAATCGTCAATTAAAAAGCACCCAAGCGGGTGCTTTTTAGCCTTATTCATGATGAGAAATTAGAACTCTTCCCACTCCGCTACTTCATGCTTCTGCTGAGTGGCCTGAGAAGGGCGGCTAGGCGCTTGAGGTAGTGCAGTGCCTGTCCGCGCTTTATGTGCTGCCGTATAGGGTAGCGCAGAGTTTTCAGCGCCACCTTCACTAAGCACAAACTCGCTCATCAGTTGATCCAGCCGTTGTGCATTGTCGCGCATATTGGTGGCAAGCGTGGCGCTCTGGCTGACCATGGCAGCATTCTGCTGGGTCATCATATCCATCTCTGCCACTGCGGTATTGACCTGTTGGATGCCAGTGGTCTGTTCCCGGGCGCCGGCGGCAATCTCGGCGATGACATCCGAGACCTGGGTAACGCTGTGACGAATCTCACTCATACGTTCAGCCGCCGCCTTAACGATATCGCTGCCTTCTCTTGAGTGACTCACGGACATATCAATCAGCGCACGAATATCATGCGCCGCAGAGGCTGAGCGACTGGCTAGCGTGCGCACTTCGCTGGCGACCACGGCGAAACCACGGCCTTGCTCACCGGCGCGGCAGCCTCTACGGATGCGTTGAGTGCCAATATATTGGTTTGAAATGCAATCGAGTCAATCAAACCAATAATGTTGCTTATCTTATTGGCTGACTCGCTGATAGCGGCCATCTTGGCTTCCATTTGCGTCATCGACTCAGTGCCGCGCTCTGAAGCACTGGCGGCTTCTAGTGCCAGGCTGTTCGCCTGCTCGGAGGCTTGGGAAGTATGCGCCACCGTGGAGTGAATTTGCTCCATTGAGGCGGACGTTTCCTGGAGATTAGCTGCCGCTTGTTCGGTACGCGATGAAAGCTCATGAGTACCATCCGCCATATCGCTGGCATCGGATAATACCGTGCGAGCGTTTTGGCGCACTTCCTGAAGGGTAGACTGCATACGCTCGACAAAGGCATTAAAGCCGTGGGCGAGGTCGCCAATTTCATCCTGGGTTTTGGCTTCTAAACGGCGCGTCAAATCACCTTTTCCTTTGGCAATATCGGCCATGGCACTGGCGGTATGCTTGATAGGCGCAAGTGAACGCCTCGCCGCATAGGCAACTACCACCAGCAGCAATACCAATAGCACGCCCCCCGCCAGCAGCAGCGACTGCAGCAGGCTGTTAGTCACGGTGGTAAAGGCAGTGATGGGCACGGTGACCCCGACCACCCAAGAAGTGCCTTCCACTGGGCTCCACATGAGCACGGTCTGCTCGCCGCTGGGCATGGTTATTTCACCGGAGCCCGCCGTGCCGCTGAGTATTTGCTGACTCAATGCATCCAGCCCTTGGTAGCCCTGCTGGTCGGCATCGGTGTAATTGAGCGACATGCGATACTCTTCAACCGGATGAGCAATGACCTGCCCTTGGCTGTCGATTAGCCAGCCGTAGCTGCCTTCACCAACATTAATATCGGAGGTGATATCAGACACGGCGGCCATGGAGACGGTCATGCCCAGCAGTCCCGCTCGATTACCACGTTCATCGAATACAGTATCAGCGACAATAGCTGTTGGCAGTCCGCTCACCATGGAGATAACCGGGTCGCTGAGCAGACTATCCTGGGTGCCGTCCGTCACTAAAGATTTGAAATAAGGACGTTCGGCTATCTCCAAGTTGACGCCTGCGTGAGTTAAGGTCGCTCCGGAGGCGTCAGCAAAGAACAGTGACTCGATGGTGCCCCCTGGCGGGTAGCGCTTTTCGAGCCAAGCGCGGTGAGACGCAAGCGGCACGTCTTCCACCAAACGCTCATCCTGAGCAAGTACGGAGATCCAATTACGGTACCCGGTAATCCATCGGCTGATCTCATCGGCCCTTGCTTCTACCTGCCGCTTACCGGCATTGTCGATTAATGCAGGAATGGCCTGGTTAAGCTGTTGATTGACGACAAAGCCTAAGATGACGGCTACCGCTAAGAGAGGAAGAGCGACCGCGACCAGCAGTTTCTGCGTCAGCGAGAGACGAGAAATTTTTTCATTTGTTGCCTCGAAGTGTTGGCCAGAAGCAGATCACGAGGATATGGGTGAGTGTCATTTTCTGGCTGTTTTATGGTTCCCTGGGAGTTATATTGCTACCGCTAATCATTAGCGGTGCATGATGCGCTTGCTTTCATTTTTTAATATTTTTAATCTAATATAGTAATGCTAAGCTAATATTTTTTCTGACTTTTAATGTAATTTTTGTTTGGGTGGTATGTGGCGTTTATGTATCTTTTGTATTTTTTAGTGATTCGGCTAAATCATCGGGGTAATCAACATCAGTGCACACGCCTGGATCATCGAGAGAGACATGAATAACACGGTTGCTATGCTTTTTGATGACAGTGTTCGCGCCATTTATATTTTCTAAATGTGCTAATTCTTTCCAAAAATTTCTACCAAAAACAACAGGATGGCCAGGTTTTCCTTGATGTAATGGTTTTACGATGCACTCTGGTGTGGCCTTCTCTGTTAGTTTGCAACATGTTTCTTGGCTTACCCAGGGAAGATCGGCCAACCATATGGCTGCTGCTCGGTAGTGATGCGTATTTTCATCGTTGCAGAGTTGTCTGAAGGCATCGCTAATACTATAACCCAGGCCTAAATGACTGCGCGAACTAACAATTGTAGAAGATTCTACAGAGAGCTCGAAAGACTCGAGGTTGTCTTCAGGTTTAATGACAATGCTAATATTGGAAAAGTGTTTCTGAATAGCCAATAAAGTGGCGTTTAAGAGTGTTTTTCCGCTATTCAATTGCGCTATTCGTTTATCGCTGCCAAAGCGGCTTGATTGGCCAGCCGCCATCACGATAACGATAATGTCGCTACAAGGCATGACGTTCTTTTCCTCGGTAAAGGCGAACAATATCGGCCATTACGGCTAGCGCAATTTCAGCCGGTGTTTTGCTACCCAGATTAAGCCCAATGGGCATGGCAATTCTTGCTACTTGGCTTTCCGTCAGGCCGCCAGAACGTAGCAGCCGTTCGGCGCGCTGTTGCGAGGTTTGCTGGGAGCCCATAACGCCAATGTAAAAGGCGTCCGTTCGGACAGCTTCGATCATCGCTAAATCATCAATACGCGGGTCGTGGGTCAAGGCCACAACGGCGGTATTGGCATGGCAACCGCCCGAGGCGATAAACACGGAGGGCAGCACTGCCTGCACTTCCACGCCCGCGACAGCAAAATTTTGCCTAGCCTCGTCTCTGGGATCGCAGACAATCACTTCAAAACCGAGTGATTGGGCAAACAGGGCACATGGCGCAGAGATCGCGGAGATCCCCGCGATGATCAGCCGTAGCGCAGGGCCTATGCGAATATTGACGCTAGCGGTATCGAAAGTAACGGTGGGCTCGGTGTTATTCGATGGGTTAAAGCGCTTGCCGCTGCCATCCAATTTGACGCAGCGGATGAGCGGTTGGCGACCCAGTAACGTGGCATGCATCACTTCTAGGTGAGTGAGGTTTTCGGTGCTGGGCGTTAGCCGTTCAACAAGTACTTCAAGGCTGCCACCGCAGGGTAAACGAATATTCGCTGGATCAGCATCCCCGCCATAGCGCACCCGTTGAACCGGTTCGTTAAACTCACCCTTTTGAAGCCTTGCGATAAAGTCTTCTTCGACACAGCCACCCGACAGTGACCCTAGATAGTCGCCTGTCGAACATGCGGCCAGCATGGCACCCGGCTCCCGGGGGGCCGAGCCAAAGGTTTTCATAACTGTGCATAGCCAAACGGTCAGTCCCTGGTTGGCCCACTTCAGTGCCCGTTCGATAACCTGTAGATCAAGATGGTGCATTAACTCGTCGCCTCCATGGGGAGTCGAAAGGCGGCTTTCAGCGCATCGCGAATGGTGTCAGGAGTAAAAGGGGGATGGGTAAAGCGTACCCCTGTGGCATCAAAAAGCGCGTTGGCAATCGCGGGAGCGCCGGGCAGTGAGGCGGACTCCCCAACGCCGAGTGGGGGCAGTTCAGGGCGGTCAAGCAGCATGACATCGATGGTAGGAAGCTCCGAGAAACGCAGAATAGGGTAGCCGCCCCATTCTCTGCTGGTCGGTAAACCATCCTCAAAGGTTACCCGCTCCTTTAAAGTACGACTGAGCATCTGGATCACATTGCCATGCACCTGATGGCGAACGCCAGCGGGGTTCACCATCAAGCCTGCATCCTGGCCTACATATAGGTTCTCGACGACAATCCGCCCACTCTGCACATTGACTTTAAGCTCAATCACCCAGGCGGCGAGCGCGGCGCCAAAGCCTGGAAATTTGCTATGTACGTACTGGGCGTAAGCGAACCCGCGGCCGTAGCGCCACTCGCCATCGTTACGCGGATTGGCGTTAGCGGTACCAGGTTGCCAGCTCGCCCGTTCGGCTAGCGCTTCGACAAGCTCGCAGGCGCGGTTATCGGCTAAATAGCGCAACCGATAGGCGACAGGATCTTCACCCGCCAAGTAGGCGAGTTCATCAATATAGCTTTCGTGGGCGAAGGTGCTGGGCAGCGCCGAGACACCACGCAGCCAGGAGGCGCGCACCAGGGTCGGGACGTCGTCGCATACTATTTGGCGATGAGGGTAGCGGTAGGGCGGCACCGACGTTCGATCCCCCATCTCAAAGGGGATATCAATCGGTGAGGCCGCACCGGTCAGCAGCAGTGCCAGGGTGGGCGCACTGTTAGAGGGGTAGCGCGTATTAAAACGATAACCTGCTGGGCTGCCATCTGCGTTCAAGCCGCCCTGGATGGCCATATACTGAGCAGCCCCTTTAGGCTCCCAGGTGTGCTCCTGCTCACGGGTTAGTTGCACTCGGACAGGACGGCCAACCGCCTGAGACAGCAGCACTGCATCCGCGCCAACGTCGTCGGCGCAGTTGCGGCCATAGCAGCCCGAGGTTTCCATGCGGGTAATGGTGATAACGCCTTCATCCAAACCGGTAAGGCGGGCAAGGTCGGCGCGCAGGCTGTGCGGATTTTGGGTGCCCGACCATACGTGAAGGCCATCTTCATTGGCATCGGCGACAGCGCACGAAGGGCCAATGGAGCCATGCAGTTGGAAAGGCCACACATAGTGGCGATTGAGCGGTTGGTCGGCGGCGGCCAGAGCACTGTCGAGATCACCCTCTTCGAGGAGAATGCGCTGCTTGCTGGGCAGGTCGAGCAGTGCTTGCTCTATGTTGTCCAACTGAGGTAAGCCTTCGATGGGGCGCCACTGGATCTTTAGCTGTTTGGCTGCGGCAGCAGCCTGCTCTTCACGCTCGGCCACCACGCCAACAAAGTCACCGACCACGACGACGCTTATCACACCGGGCAAATGCGCCACAGAGCTTTCATCTACCGCGATTAAACTGTTGCCAATAAAGTCACCGCTATCATGGCCTACATAAGGCGGGCGAATCACTCGCCCATGCAGCATGTTGGGCAGGCGTAGGTCGTGGATAAAGGTCAATTGCCCGGTAGCCTTGGCGGGTATATCCACGCGGGAGGTCGATTGGCCGACCAGGGTATAATGGCTGACCGGCTTAAGCGGCACCTCATCGGCGAGCTTTAACGCATGACGGGTACCTAGCAGTAACTCCCCGAAGCTCACGGATGAGCGGTTATTATCACTTGGCGAAATAGCGCCGTTCTGGCAGCTAAGTAGCGAGCGCTCAGTGTCAAAGTGCTCTGCTGCCAGTGTTAATAGGTACTCCCGCGCCTGGGCCGCCGCTCGGCGTAGAGGCTCAGCAGTGATCTGAATCGACGCGCTGGCAATGGTAGGGCCTTGGTTGGGGGCTTCAACGGAGTTGCCCAGCACCATGGTGACGCTGTCGAACGCGACGCTAAGCTCTTCTGCAACAATTTGAGCGAGCGCCGTGCGTATGCCGGTGCCCAGGTCTACGTGGCCGTTGAAAGCCACGATATGACTATCGCTCAATACGGCAATGAATATTTCGGGCTCATGGGGGGTGAAGTTTGAGTGTGTACCTGGCTGTCCGGGCGCGGGCTTGGGGGGCGTAACCGGGTCGCGATAGATCACCAGGACATCAGACCCATACAGCAGTGACTCTCTTGTATAGTCTGATTTGTCAGCCATGTCTGCCTCCCACGCTCGCGTTTACGATGATCAGTGCGGATGAATTTTAGGTGATGAAAGAGCGATAACTAAGGTAAAATTATAGCGTGTACGCCATAAAAGCATGATGAATTGATCCAGCGCAAGGAGTATTTCATACGTTGATGCATCATTTTGTTAACCAGTGCCATACTCGATACACGACGTCGCCAATAGATTAAGGATATGGAATGACAATGGATAGTGCGTTCAAACACTCGTCTTCCGGCGAGCACTCTACGCCTTCAGAGCAGGGGTATGATTTTTCTGAGCAAGTAGGCCATCTACTGCGTAAAGCCTACCAGCGGCATACGGCTATTTTTCAGCGCTACAGCAGCGATAAACAGCTCACGGCCATACAGTTTGTAACGCTGTGCACGGTGATGGAGCGCGGCCCCAGCTCGTTAACCGATATCGTCAACGCCACGGCGATTGATCCAGCCACTATCCGCGGCGTCATTAAACGTCTTAAAGCGCGGGGGTGGATCTCACTAACCACCGACCCCAATGATCAACGCAAAGTCATGGTCGTGATCACCGAGCCTGGCGAGACATTAGTCGAGGGCATGGTGCCCAGTGCCAAGCAAATTAGCGATCAGACCATGAAAAATCTCAATCCGGCAGAGCGGGTTGCCTTAATGCATCTGCTGGAAAAATGAACGCTGATTCTTCTGTTACCTAATCAGGTTATCAAAAAGGTACCTTTAATCGCTGTAGGTCGCTTTTAAAGCGAACCCACAGTGGTGCTATGAAAGGTAGGACGATAGCAAAGATTGATAGGGCTAAGAGACTCATTGCTATTGGGCTATTCAGGAACAGATCCCAGGAGCCACGCCCCAGAATAAGACTGCGCCGCAGATTCTCTTCTAGGAGTGGCCCCAGAATGAGGCCGAACGCCAGCGGTGCGCTCGGCAGTGATAGAAGATGCAGCAGATACCCCAGTGCCCCGAAAAATAGCATGATATACACATCAGCCATGCTGTTACGGATGGCATAGGCGCCGACAACACAGAGCAGAGCAATGCCGATCAGTAACACATGGGAAGGAATGCGTAGAATCACGGGAAGCCAGCGCATCAGTAAAAGACCAATGATGAGTGTCAGAAGAAGCGCAATAAGAAAGCCTGCATAAATGCTGGAAACCATTTGCGGGTTTTCGGCAAATAGCATTGGCCCTGGACGTAAACCATGAATCAATAGCGACCCCATCAGTACCGCTGTGATGGCATCTCCTGGTACACCCAGTGTCATCATGGGAATCATGGTGCCGCCTATGCTCGAACTGTTGGCAGCCTCTGGAGCAACTACCCCCTCAATTGCACCCTGACCAAATTGCTCAGGGTGTTTGGAAAAACGCATTTCCTGGGCGTAGGCAATCGCAACCGCGATGGCCGACCCCGCGGCAGGAATAGCGCCAACAAAGGCACCAATCAGCGAACCCCGTAGCATGGATTTCCAGCGTTTCAGTAGTGACCTTACTTTCATCTGGGTACGCTGAGTTGCTTTTATGTTAACCGTAGGTGCAGCCTGATGAGAGGCATGAAGGTGTTTCAGTACTTCGGCCAAGCCAAATAATCCTACACAAAGCGGTACCAATTCGACTCCCCCTTGCAAGATGCGAGTGTCAAACGTGAAGCGGGGAACATCGGTTAACGTATCGAAACCTACCATGCCGCATATTAGGCCAATGGCACCTACCAGTAAGCCACGAACGGTGGTGCCAGGAGATGCATACGCTAAGAGAACCAGGCCGAAGATGGCGACAGCAGCGAATTCAGGGCTGCGAAAGCTCATGGCAACAGAGGCAAGCAGGGGGGCAATAATGACCAGCAAGCCCAGCCCAAATGCGCCACCTATCGTTGAAGCAACCAGCGCATAAACAAGCGCTTCTCTAGCTCTGCCTGCCTTGGCCATCGGGTGACCATCCAGTTGAGTCACAATGGCGCCCGGTGTGCCTGGAATATTGATCAGAATGGCTGATATCGAACCTCCGTAAACACTGGCGACAAAGACGCAGAGCAAGAACAGAATCGCCAGATGGGCCTCCATGCTGAAACTTAGCGGTAGCAATATGGCCAGTGCCATCGTAGAGCTAACACCCGGTAGTGCACCCAGAACGATGCCTAATAGTGCGCCCAGGGCGGCAAGCGATAAGCCCCAGGGCGAAAGAAGCGTACTTATCAGGGCAGTAATAAAACTTTCAACCAGCATGATCGGCTCCTGAGTTGGGCATCACAATGGGACGTCGAGCAGTGTGATAAAAATCACATAGAGACTGGTACATAGCAGGCTAGATATTAGGCAGCCCAGCAGCGCAGCTTGGACGACCCGTCGGGTGCGCCGGTATCCCAGCCAGAACAACCAGGGTGTTGTTATGGCAAGGGCTGCAGGTAAGAAGCTAAGCCATTGAACAATGCTTGGCAGGAGAGCCAGGGTTCCCAGAAGTGCCGCCGCATGAAGGTGCTGACTTATGGGCGGAAGGGGGTGTTCAGCTACTTCCGGCAGAGGGCTGTCTAGGGTTTGGCCGCGGTTTTTGGTGTGTTTCACCCATCGCCAAATGCCCTTCATCAGAATCAGAGTGCCGCCGGTTAATAGCAGGCCCAGTGTGACCAGGGGGAGCAAGGCGGGGCCTGGGTCTAGCCCTCGGCCCAGGCTATTCATGAGGGCCGGACTGTTGACGACGCTAATCAGTCCTACCAGGGCGAACCCACAGAAAAAAGTACCGCAGGCCATATCGCGCCAAGCGGCGACTGACCGAAAAGCTGAAGTAGTCATCGGCTGTACTCCGCTCAAGGCTAGCGTGTCAGTGAGTCATCCACTAGGTTGGACTCGGTAAGAATCGCGTAAACCTCATCGGCACGTTGCTGCAGGTAGTCCTCCGTCTCATCTTGTGATTTGGGTTGAATCACCAAACCAATGTCATGTGCGGCGTCTTGAAACGAGGTGTCCTGAAGTAGCTCATAGAACATTCCAGCCAGTTTATTCCTGCGTGCTTCGGTCACTTCACCGGGAAGGTAGAGCATGAAGAAATCCTCCGCGATGAAGTCATATCCCTGCTCCTTGAATGTGGGGACTTCGGGCGCGAAAGGATGGCGTTGTTCCGCCGCAACACCCAATAAGTTGAGCTGCCCTGCATCATGTTGATCAGCCAATAGTGGGATAGGCAGCAGCGCAGACATTACTTCGCCTGAAAGCAGTGCGGAAACAGTAGGAGCGTAACCTTGGTAGGGAATCTTGGTCAGTTCAACATCGAACTGGTTTTCAAGCATGGCAGCGGCAATGTAGGAGAAGCCACCGGGAGAGTCATTGCCGTTTATGATGCTGCCTGGCGCCTCCTTCAGCGTATTGAGGTAAGCTGATATATCCGCAATATCCGTGTCATCAGTGACCGCTAGAGCGGCAGGTTCGGGGCCAATAAATACTAAGGGTGTGAGGTCATTCAACGCAGTGGCGTTGGGATTCATAAAACTCTGGGCGATAGCATGGGTACCCATAACGCCAACGGTATAGCCATCGGCAGTGGCATCTGCCACATGCCTTACTCCTGTGGAGCCTGCCGCACCGGTGACGTTCTGGACGACTAACGGTACCGAAAAAGTTTGGCTAGCATGCTCAGCCATCAGCCTTGCGGCCAGGTCGTAAGCACCGCCCGCTGGCCAGGGAATCACAATGTTGATGGGTTTCTCAGGAAAATCATCAGCCAGCACAGGTGCTGCCCACTGCAGGCTTAGCAGCAGGACGGATGACATGATTAGATCTCGTGTTTTCATGATAGTTACCTATTCAATTTTTCAGGGGTCAACGCGGTGAATCTTATGGTTATGTTTGCTGGCGTGCGTTGATACCGTTTTTTCTCCTCTTCTATGCTGCAGCAGCAGGGGGCTAGGGTCGCGTGGCTTTGCTGCAGCAATGGGCTATGTGTTGCTCGGGTTGGTCAATAGATGGTTTATAGCCAACTGGCTATCGATGACATCCCCATATTTGCTATCGATATCAAACAGGTTAGCTTCATGGGGCGCGGGGTGGCGGTCGCCTACGCAATCACGTACCACCATCACCCGAAAGCCGTGCTGTACGCCGTCAACGGCGGTGGCGCGGATGCAGCCGCTGGTGGAGCAGCCGGTGATGATCAGTGTATCGATACCCATGGCGACCAGCGTGGAGGCAAGCGAAGTACCAAAGAACGCGCTGGCATACTGCTTGGTCATTACCAGCTCATCTTCACGGGGGGTCACCTCGGGGCAGAACTCAGCGTAAGGGTTGCCCGCCACCATCGCCCGCATGACCGGCGCCTTCTTGACCCAAATGCCGCCATCGATTTGATCCGGGGCGTGATAAAGGATGTTGGTGTGGATAACAGGCGTGCCAGTGCGCCGTGCGGTATTGAGTAGCGGTGGCATATTGGCCACCGCATCCACCACGCCCTGGGCAAATAGCGGCGAACCTGGTGTGGTGTAGCCTTGCATAAAATCAACCACCAGCAGCGCGGACGTTTTGCCAAAACCGATGCGTCCATCCCAGACGCCCTTGTAGTTGTTATCTAAGCTGTCATCTAAAGAGCGGTCACTAGCTTCGCTGCCGTTGGTTGCTTGGCTGGGGTTCGTCATGGCGCTATCTCCTAGTAAGCCCCTGATAAAAGCGCGCCTGCGCCCGGTACGATGGGCTCCAGGTCGAGTGCCTTGAGCATGGCGTAGGTGGTCGCGATAGCTGCGGTAACCACCGGCTTACCGGTCAGGGCTTCGACCTTGGCGACGGCCGGCAGCGATGGCATTTGTACACAAGCTGACAAGACGATAGCGTCCACGTTACTTAAATCGAGACTGGCGACGATTTCGGGGAGATTGGCGGGATCGTGGCGAGCGACATCCAGGTTATTGGGGATCTCAAGCGCTCGGTAGTCGAGCACGTCAATGCCTTCCTGACGGATGTAGTCCACCACCATTTCGGTCAACGGCTTCATGTAGGGAGCCACCACCACCACGCGCTTGGCCTTCATCACACCCAGGGCATCCACCAGAGCACCTGCACTGGTCACCACGGGCGTATCGCAGCCGTTTTCTGCGGTTCGGCTGCGCAGGCGCTTTTGCGACGCTCGGTGGTAGCCAGGCCCCATCGCCATAATGGCGACTAAACAGGCATACCCCATCACATCCACTGCCGCGTCAGAGAGCTCTAGGGCGCAGCGGTCAGACTCTGCATCCATGGCCGCCAACTCATCCTTGCTGACGGTCTTCATGCGCATACGGCTGGAGTGGAAGGTAAAACGTTCTGGGCGAATTAACTGCCGCGCCGCCAGCATCGCGGGGATCTCAGTCTCCATAGTGATATTGGAGCTGGGAACGATCTGGCCGATACGGTATGTCTTGGTCATGGCATTTCGGGTGATAGCACTGTGGGTCATGATTATTGGCCTTTGTTAGAGTTGTGTGCCCAGAAAGTCTTCAAAGGCGGCAAAAAAGCCATCGAAGTCATCCCAGGGAATCATATGGCCCGCTTGTTCCGCGGTGGAAATGCGAATCGTCGGCAGCAGGGTGCGTATTTCGGCGCGATCTTCATCTTGGATAACACCGCCCTTGCCTGCACACATCAGCAGCGTGGGCACTTTGATACCGGGAAAATCCTGGTGGATATCGACGCTGTGGAACTCTTCAAACGCCTGAACGATGGCGGGCTCAAAGCAGGTGTGTAGCCACTCGGCGCGTAACCGCAGCTGCTCGTCGCTCCAGGTGGGGCAGTAGTGGCGCATGGTCTCGATATTGGCACCCCGCGTGCAGTCGCGAATCGAATCCACGTACCAGGGCAGTTTGCTGGGGTACTCACGGCGTCCTGGCCCTGAAACCGGTGGGTCGATAAGTACCAGTTTGTCGATTCCCTTGGCGCCGCGACTCATGGCGCGTAGCGCAAAGCGCGCACCCATGGAGTGGCCCGCCAGGATGACATTGCTTAGACCTAGCGCATCGATAAAGGCGATCACATCATCAGCGCAAGTGTCGGTGTCATAATCGAGCTCGGGCCCGGTAGACGACAAACCACGACCACGGACATCCAGCACATAAGTGTCGAAGTGCTGACCGAGTCGCTCGGCCACAAAACGCCAGGTGATGGCCGGGCTGGTAATGCCCGGTATCAGTACCAGCGGCTGGCGCGAGGTCTCGGCGCTGTCACCAAAACGCAGGTAGTGCTGACGAATACCATTGGCGTGCACGTTGGCGCCATAGAGATAGGTGCTGCTCATGCTGGGCTCCCTTGGCTGGTGGGTTGCTTCAGCGTTACTTCAAAGGGGTCATAGGCGAATACCCAGGCCGGGTCTTCGTCTTCCCGTAACCAGGTATTGTCATGGGAAACCTGCTGAACCCGCGAGGCGCGTTCAAAACGGTTGGTGCGGTAAAGTTCGAATGCCTGTTGGTAGTGCTCGGCGCCCACTTCCTCCAGGCAGCGCACTAGCATGGCGGCATCCTCGATGGCCATAGCGGCGCCCTGGGCCATATGTGGCTTCATCGGGTGGCAGGCATCGCCCAGCAACACTAGCCGATTTTCATGCCACAGGGGTAGCGGGCTGCGCTCCAATAGGGGCCACTTGGTAACGCTTTCAGTACAGTCGATTAGCGCTTGTACGGTGGGGTGGTACCCCTCGAATGCTTTGCGCATCTCTTCCCGTGAGCTGTCGACGAAGGAAGTGCCGTGGTTCCAATCGGGTTCAGGCACGCCGGTCACGTAGTAGTACTCCTTCTCGTCGCCGGTCACGAAGTACACCATCATGTGCCGGTCTTCCGACCACCACTTCACGCAGGCTTCGAAATCCAGGTCGTATGCTTTGAGTTTTTCCGCCGAGATAATCGCCCGGTGAGCGACCCAACCACTGTAAATAGGCGCTTCAGGGCCAAGCAGCTTCTCGCGTAGCCGCGAGTTAACGCCATCAGCGCCGATCACCAAATCTGCCTCTTCGGTTGAGCCATCGGCAAAGATCATGACCACCTTGTCGCCGCTGTCATCCACATCGACCAGGCGCTTATCGAAATAGAGGTTGTCCTGGTCGAGCGTGCTGACCATCAATTCGTGCAGATCACCACGGTGTACGGTGATGTAGGCCGCCCCATAGTTTTCGCGAGCAAACTCGCCTAGCGGGATGCGAGACTGATACTCGCCGGTCATACCGTTGCGGCTAAACCAGTAATCGGGGTGTGAGCCCATGGCATTGAGCTTCTCCTCAATGCCGATCCGGCGCATCACTTTCATCACGTTGGGGCCAAGGTGAATGCCCGCCCCAAGGCGTGCAAACGCTGGTGCCTGTTCGTACACCTTGGTGGGGTAACCCGCTTGCTGCAGCAGCGCGCCTGCAGCGGCGCCGCCAAGGCCCGCGCCAATAACGGCGATGGTGGGTTTGTTGTTCATATCCTGGTTTCCTCGCTGTTTTATACGCCTATCACTCGTTTCTGAATGCGTTCGTGAATGCTATAAAACAACGTATACACCATTTATTTTTTGGTCAAGAATTAGTTTCGAAATTATTTTTTAATGGTAATAATGCAGTATTTTTAAGTAAATAAATGAATTTAATGGATTTTTTGTTGTTTTTTGGGTTTTGTGCAAAACTTGAAAAACGCATCCATTGAGTGCTATACGTTTATTAGGCTTATTTTTATAGCGTACGCACCTTTAATGCTCGATGGGCATTAGCTCTGCACTTAGCTGGTGCAAGTGAATTGGCCGTATGTGAAAGGTAGATGAAAATAGGCGGGTTTAAGGTGCTACGAAGCGTGTTTGGCAGGCAGTGTTTATTAGTAATATCTAAGTCATATCCAAGCCCTATTCAGAGCAAAAGGGCGGGCTTAACAATAACGATGATGATCCCCTATGACGCTAAAGCTAACTATCAATGGGCAAGAACGCGAGCTGGCCGTGCCGCCGCAGACACCACTGCTCAATGTGTTGCGTAATGACCTGGCGCTCAATGGGCCCAAGTATGGGTGTGGTTTGGGCGAGTGTGGGGCATGCAGCGTATTGATCGATGGCATGGCCGCACGCACCTGCGTGCTGCCCGTGTCCGCTGCCGTTGGCCATGAGGTAACCACCCTTGATGGTCTTTCCCAGGGCGGTGAGCTTGACCCTGTACAGCAAGCCTTTATCGATGCTCAGGCAGCCCAGTGTGGCTACTGTTTGAACGGCATGATCATTACTGTTCGTGCGCTGCTAAACCATAATACCCAACCCTCTGCACAGCAGATTCGCACCGCTTTAGAGCATAACCTCTGTCGATGTGGCACCCATGTTGAAATTCTCCAGGCAGCGGAGCGTGCCGTGGTCATTAACGCGCGCGTTGCAGGAGGCTTCTCATGAGTGAAGGGTCGATGCTCCATGGCCAGCAAAAACAGGCCGGCATCCCCGCGCTGCTAGCGAAGGCACGTTTTGGTGTCGTCGTGCGTCCTCCTTACTACCGGTGGAATGGCGAGCACTTTGATAGTGATCGCTTAGTGGGCGTCGATAGCAGCAGTATTGCCTCACTATCCGGATCTATTGAAGTAGTGGTGGAAGGGAGCTTTGTGGGGGTGGTGGCCGATAGTTTGGCCTTGGCGACCGATGCCGCTAAACAGCTGCAGGTTGAGTGGCAGGCCGTTCACCAGGCGCCCGAAAAAGCGCCTGATAGCGATCAAGCGCCCTGTGAATCGCCTCTTGTTAAGCCTAGCCCGTCATACACGCATTCGAACCATGCGTATGGCTGGCCGAGTCGCATGCGCTGGGGCCATCACCCCAGCTGGGTAATCGCCGATTGCCGCGATCAACAATTGAGTGTGTGGGGGCAAACCGTTACCCCAACGGCGCTTAAACAGGATCTAAGCCGTTTAACCGCGCTGGATATTAGCCAGATTGAGCTTTATAGCTCCGATGGTGAACACACATCACATCAGGCCTCAGGGCTGGGTCGCCATTGCGGTGACGATGCCGCCGTGGATGCAGCGTTGATGTCGCGAGCTGTGGGCGGCCCAGTCGCCGTCTGGCTGGATGCCCGCTACGCCAAGGATGTTCAGGCATTGGGCCAAGCGCAGCGAATTAGCCTAAACGCGGATATTGCCAGTAGTGGTGAGATAGCCCGTTATCACTATCAGCAGGCCAATCTTACTGGTGAGGTGGCTGCCGTTGGGTTGTTGTTAAGTGGCCGGGCCACGATAGCAACGTCTAGTGCTGAGGCCACCGTCGGCGAGCAAGACACAGCGCCGTTCTCGCCCTATGTATTTCGCGATCAATACCTTGCCGCACGCTCCCAGCCAGCTTCGCTCTCCTCCAACTCCACCTTAATGGGGATACAGCAGACGTTTGCGCGGGAATCCTTTTTAGATGAGGTGGCCCGTGAGAGTGATCAAGACCCTGTCGCGCTGCGACTTCGCCATCTTGACGATGCGCGTGGTATTGAGCTGATTGAGTCCGTTGCTAAACGGGCCGAGTGGCAAAGGGCGTTCAATCCATCAGCGGACTCTTTACCCCAGGATCTATTGCGCGGGCGGGGTTTTGCCTACTCCCAACTACCTGACCGCGAACAACGCGTGGAATCGGGCGTGCGCTCTGCCTGGATTGCCGATGTTGAGGTCAATCGTATTACCGGCGATGTCCAGCTTACCCGTTTGGTGGTAGGGCAGGACGCTGGCCCAGATGTGGATACTGATCGCCTTCAGCAAACGCTACAGGCCCGGGTATTGGGCGAGGCGCGCCCCCTTTTGGGGCAGGCGCCCAGTTTCGACGAGTGGGGTGACGGCAGTTGTGCGCTGACTAAAAGTGAATATTCAGCAGGATTACCAACCACCCCTTCTTCGCCAAGCCCTGTTGAGGGAGGTGTTAATCAAACCGTCGGTGAAGACGTTTTAACCGGGGCGGAGCTATCGCCGGGTGTTGCGGTAATAGCCAATGCGCTTTTTGATGCCACCGGCCTGCGTTTTCGCCAACCACCGTTTACCGCCAATCGCGTACGCCAGGCACTCGAAGCTTCGTCCACCGAGGAGGCAGGGCGCCCATCTAAATTGAAACCGCCGCGGTCAACGAAACGGCGCTGGTTAGCCGCTGCAGCGTTCACCACCATTGCGGGCACTGCGGCCATGGCATGGCCGTGGAAAGGGGCCATTGCGCCTGTCTCTCGGCCAGCCGCCAACCTCTACTCCGCCGAGACCATTGAGCGCGGGCGACTCGTTGCGGCTGCAGGTGACTGCGCGGCGTGCCATACCACCGAAGGTGGCGTGACCAATGCCGGTGGGCGTGGGTTTGAGACACCTTTCGGGACGCTCTACAGCACGAACATTACGCCGGATGAGGCGACGGGGATTGGTCAGTGGTCTTACGCAGCCTTTGAGCGCGCCATGCGACACGGCATTAGCCGTGATGGCAGCCACCTTTATCCCGCGTTCCCCTATACGGCATTTGCCAAGACCAGTGATGCCGATTTACAGGCGCTTTACGCCTACTTAATGGCTCAGCCCCCCGTGTCGACTGAAAAAAAAGCCAATGCGCTCACTTTCCCCTTCAGTGTGCGTAGCTTAATGGCAGGCTGGAATACGCTTTATCACGACGCAACTCCTTTTCAGCCTGACCCCATGCAAAGCGAGCTGTATAACCGGGGAGCCTACCTTGCCGAAGGATTAGGCCACTGCAGCGCCTGCCATAGCCCCCGCAATGCCATGGGGGCTGAGAAAAGCGGCGAGGCATATTTTGCCGGTGCCTTTGTAGATGGTTGGGAAGCGCCACCGCTTAATACGCTGTCTCGTGCGCCCATCCCGTGGAGTGAAACATCGCTTTACGACTATCTGCGCCACGGTGAATCTGAGCTACACGGCGTTGCCTCTGGCCCTATGGCCCCAGTGGTAGCGGGGCTGGCAGAGCTACCTGAATATGATGTGCGGGCTATTGCCCACTATGTGGCTGCCCAGATGCAGGCGCCCACAGCTAATAGCGATACGGCCGTGGCGGACGCTACGCAGCGCGTGACCAGTGCCGCCGTTAGCTCAACAGAAATGGAGGCAGGGGAGCGGCTCTTCGAGGGCGCCTGTGCGGCGTGTCATGCTGATTCTGGTGTGCCTACCTTTTCGAGGGCAAGCACTAATCTGGCGCTGAATACCAATTTGCACAGCGATCATCCCGATAACGTTATTCAGTCAATTTTGGGCGGTGTTCACGCCGAACACGTTCCCGGTATTGGTAGCATGCCAGGCTTTGCCGACAGCTTTAGTAATACCCAGGTCGCTGATTTGACGACCTATCTCCGAGCGCGTTTTGCCCCAGACAAAGCGCCTTGGCAACAAGTAAAACAACGTAGCGCAGATTTACGCCAGCCTCACCACAACAACTCACACTCTTCTCCCTGACGGAATAAAACGAGGTGGACTATGAAACGCAGTAAATGGATATGGCTAGTATGGGCAGTCGTCTTGCTGAGCTATTTAGTGCCTTACACCCTATTAAGCGGGGTGACACTTTGGTATGGCAGCTTCCTGTTTTGGGCAGTTGCCGGACTAGTCGTCATTGCGCTGAACGTGTTTATCACTAAAGATTTTGAGGAGCACAGCAATGACTGAGTCACTCATCTGGTGGTCGATTGCCATCTACTTATTAATCGCGATTGGTATTGCGATTATGTCCCGCCAAGGCCCTTCAGAAAGCATGTCCGGCTACTTTTTGGGCAACCGACAAATGAACGGCTTTGTCTCGGCGCTGAGTTACAGTGCCACTACCTACAGCGCTTTTATGATGGTGGGCCTGGCAGGCCTTACCTATGCCGGCGGCGTTGGCGCCCTAGGCTTTGAAATTATCTACTTCGCCGGTGTTTCCCTGGTGGCTATTTTCGGGCCCAAATTCTGGGCGGTGGGCAAGAAGTTTGGCTTTGTAACCCCTAGCGAGATGCTCGGCCACCGCTACAACAGCAAGCATGTGGCCATGGCCGTTTCCATTGCCAGCTGTATCTTCCTGATTCCTTATTCAGCTGTTCAGCTCGCCGGCGTTGGTTACCTGCTGCAAGGCATTACCGATGGGGCGATAACCTTTACCACCGGTGTGGTGCTGGCAACCGTGATTGCTATCTTCTTCTCCTATATTGCCGGTATTCGTTCGGTAATGTGGACCGACTCCCTTCAGGCGATCATGATGATTGTCGCCTCAACGCTGGTGGCTTTCCTGGTAATTCAGGGGCTGGGTGGCTTTGGTGCGCTATTCGATACGCTGGCGACGGAACACCCGCAGTCACTGACGGTACCTGGCCCTGGCCTGTTCAGCTTTGTCACTTTCCTAGGGCTTACGATTCCCTGGTTCTTCTTTAGCCTCTCTAATCCGCAAGTGAGCCAGCGTCTGTTTATGCCCTCTTCGTTGCGCTCCATGCGCCATATGCTGATTGGCTTTCTGGTGTTTGGCTTTATTTACACCATGGTCTCTGTGCTGTGGGGCTTCTCGGCCTTGGCCGCTTTCCCGAGTCTGGAGCGTGCGGATTTAGCCACGCCCACCCTATTGGCTTCGGAGTTTGTGCCACCGGTACTCGGGGTGATTGTGATGATCGGCATTATGGCCGCGGCCGTTTCCACCATCGATTCGATCATGCTGACTCTGGCCTCCATGGTTTCCCGGGATGTCTATGCCAACGTTAAACCGAACGTCAGTGAAAAGCGCCAACTGCTGGTGGGTAAGTTCGTGGTGCCGGTGATTGCGCTAATGGCGCTGGCCTTTGCCGAGCTGCAGCTTGACCTTATTGCGGTGCTGTCGGTGGCTGCCTCTTCGGGGCTGGTTGCCATGGTGCCTGCGCTTATCGGTGCCTTTTATTGGAAGCGCGGTACTGGCGTCGGTGCACTGGTCAGCGTGGTGGGCACCAGCGCCTTTGTACTGTTGATGTATGCCACCGGGAACTCGCTGTTGGGCCTGCCAGCAGGCGTATGGGGCATTGTGGTCGCTAGTGTGCTGTTTGTTGGCGTTAGCCTTATGACCAAACCTCATCAAGCCTCTTCGGATGCCTTCTTTACCGCCATCGCTGAAGAGCTGGGTAAAAAGCGCCGTACTACCACCGATCAAGCGACGAAAGAGGCGGCTGCCTAATTGACGTTCAGCTTTGACCGATAACACCATAGAGCGCTTGGTGTGCCTACAGGCGAGCACGAGCGCTCTCAGTTAACACTTCCCAGTACGCTATAGCTGTGCTTTCGCCTGGGGAGTTAGGAGACTTTATGGATCACGCAAGCTTTGCCGAAATTTGCCTCCATCAGCTAAAAATGTCCGGCGTACATGAAGGCGAAAAACTCGTCGTGCTGACCCAGGGCAGCGAACGCCTCGATTATGCGGATGCCTTTATGGCGGCGGGGCAGCGTTTAGGCGCCAATATGTACCATATGCGGTTACCCGCGCCGCTACCCACCGGTGGCTGGGCCGTGGGAGCAACGGGGCTTGCCAGCATGCCCGATGCGGTGGAAGCGCTTAAAAACTGCGACATGTTGATCGATTGTATTTTCCTGCTGTTCTCTCCCGAGCAAATGGCGATCCAAGCCGCGGGTACGCGTATACTGACGGCGGTTGAGCCCCCGGAACTGCTGGCCAGAATGCTGCCTACCAAGGAGCTAAGGGAAAAGGTCGAGCTGGCCGCCGCGCTGCTGGAAAAAGCCAAAGTGATGCGCATCACCTCGCCCCACGGCACTGATGTCACCTACCAGCTGAATACGTATGAGACGGTTGCTGAATATGCCTGTACTGACGAACCGGGGCGTTGGGATCACTGGCCCTCTGGCTTTGTATTTACCGGCGGCGATGACGATGGCGTCGATGGCACCATTGTGGTAGCGCCGGGCGATATTCTGCTCCCCCAGAACATGTATGTCAGAGAGCCCATTACCTACACCATTGAGAAGGGCTGGATTACCGATATACGCGGCGGGCTCGATGCGGAGCTGGTGAAGTCCTATATGGATAGCTTTAATGACCCGCGCGGCATGGGCATGAGCCATGTGGGCTGGGGCATGAACCCTAATGCCAAATGGCACCGCATGGTGCCGGGGGAGTTCCCTGGTGGTATGGGAATGGAACCACGCAGCTTCTATGGCAACGTGATGTTCTCCACCGGCCCGAACAGCGAACTGGGTGGGTCTAACGATACTGCCTGCCACCTGGACATTCCCATGCGCAACTGCTCGCTGTTTCTCGATGATGAGCCTATCGTGCTTGATGGCGATATCGTCGTTAAAGAGCTGCAGATGGCTAGGGGTTAATACGCTAATAAGTAGTGATACTGATAAAAAGCCAGCGTTAACTATTCACTGAGGTCGGAATCAACCCGTAGCGGGGGTCTTTCGCCATGGATGGCGAAAGTAGCGCCCATGGATGGGTTCACAGCGCCCCCGCGTAGGGTTGTGCAGACCGTTGGGTTGCTTTTGCGGCTACTTCTTCCAAACCATTAACTGCTTTCGGTAATCTTCCTGCGCCTGGCTGGCGCTGACAGGGGTTAGCCACACTTCAGTGCCGGGCAAACACTGGGCCAGCGCAGCGCAGGCGATGGGAGTGAGGGCGCCTAGGCGCGGGTAGCCGCCGATTGTCTGGCGGTCGTTCATTAGCACGATAGGCTGGCCGTCCGGCGGTACTTGAACGGCTCCCAGGGGAATGCCTTCGGAAATAATCCCCGTGAGTGAGCCGTGTAGGGCAGGGCCGGTGAGGCGGACGCCCATGCGGTCGGCGCGGTTATCCACTGTCCAGGGCTGGTTGAATGCCTGAAACAGCGCGCGACCGCTAAACGAGGCGATTTGCGAACCGAGTACGATGGGTAAGCGGCAGCCCGAAGCGGGCATCTGCGGCCCTTGGTCTTCAGGAATACGGCGCACCGCTGGAGCGGCGCCTTTCCAGGTCAAACGGTCGCCCACTTTTAGGGGTTTACCATCTTCATCCAGGCCACCCAGTTGCTCACGGACGGTGCAGGCGCGGCTGCCCAGCACCTCCGGTGCATTTAACCCGCCGGGAAAAGCGAGATAGGCGCGCAGGCCCTGACGCGGCTGGCGAAACTCCAGGCGCTGGCCAGGCAATAGCTTAAAGCTGGTATTGGGGGCAAGTGGCTTGCCATCAAGTTGGACGTCTAAATCAGCGCCGCTTAGCGCCAAGCGCACTTCGCGTTCGGTTTCAAAGCTCAAACCGCCGCCCATGACGATTTCCAGCGCGGCGCTGTTTAAAGCGTTGCCCAGTAGCCAGTTAGCCCAGCGAAAAGAGATCCAGTCGGCGGCGCCGCCCTGAGTAACGCCTAAGTGGCCGACGCCAAACCGGCCGACATCTTGGATAAGCGCCAGCGGCCCCGCCTGTTTAACCACTAGCCCTTTTTGTGTTTCATTCATGGCGGCTTGGCTCATGGGCGTTCCTCCATGGGCGTAGTGTCGCCACCATCTGCTTCAAACTCCTCCCGGGAGATCGCTCTAAAGCGCACCTTGTCGCCAGGGCGAAACAGCGGCTCGCCACGCTTGGCATGCTCGAATAGCGGCACGTTGGTGCGACCCAGAATATTCCAGCCGCCCGGCGAGAGCAGCGGATAAATCGCGGTTTGGCGATCGGCAATGCCTACACTGCCTGCCGCCACCTTGCGGCGCGGCGTTTTCAAGCGCGGCGTCGCGAGAGCTTCATCTACCAGGCCCATAAAGCCGTAACCGGGGGCAAACCCTAGCGCGAACACGCAGTAATCGTGGTTGCAGTGCTGCTCGATAAGCTCGTCAATGCTTAAACCTGCGCGCTTGGCGACCAGGGGCAACTCGGGGCCCACGCTTTCGTCGTACCAGACCGGAATGTCGTGCAGCTCACCGGCTTGAGTATCCACAGGGGTAAGACCAGAAAGCGCCTTGTGAATAAGTTGAATCGCCTCGCTATGGGTTAACTGCTGGCAGTCGTAATGCAGCAACAGCGTGGTGTAAGAGGGCACCAGGTCAATTAACATGCTTCCAAAGGCGTTACGCAGTGCCTGATCGGCGGCGATTACCCAGGCCATATTGGATTCGTCGATGGTGTCGAACAGGCGCACCATCAGGGCATCCATGGCGGCGGTTTCAACACGTACGTTAGTGCTTCTTTCAGCTTTTTTTTCAGTAATGGGTTTCACGCCTGCTCCAGCGCCTGAAAGGCCTCGCGAATAGCGCGCACGGCGGCCACTGACTCCGGGTTATCGCCGTGAACGCAGAGCGTATCGCAGGCTAGCTGCAGCGGCGTACCATCAAGCGCGGTGAGCGGCTCGCCTTTAGCCAGCATTACTGCTTGATTGACGATAGTGTTTTGGTCGTGGTGCACGGCGTTAGGCAGGCGACGTGAGGCCAAGTGGCCATTGCCATCATAAGCACGGTCGGCAAAAGTCTCGAACCAGAGGGTAATGCCCATTTTGGCGGCTAGCTCGCGGTGCGGCTCGGGGTCGGCAGTGGACATAATCATTAACGGCAGGCTGGCATCGTAAGCACGTACCGCGCGCATGACGCCTTCGAGCAGCGCCGGGTTGGCGGCCATATCGTTGTACAGCGCACCATGCGGTTTGATGTAGCTCAGTTGGGTGCCTTCCGCTTGGCAGATGCCTGCCAAAGCCCCCACTTGGTAGAGCACCATATCTTCCGCTTCTTCCGGCGAGCAGGCCATTGAGCGGCGGCCAAAGCCCATCAAATCCGGGTAACCCGGGTGCGCGCCAATACGAACGCCATGTTGTACCGCTAGTTTGACGGTGCGGCGCATCACATGGGGGTCAGAGGCATGGAAGCCGCAGGCGATATTGGCGCAGTCGACGAAAGGCATCGCCTCGGCATCCAGGCCGAGGTGCCAGTTGCCGAAACTTTCGCCCATATCGCAATTAAGCAGGGGGATGGCCATAGCGACTCCTGTGTCGATGCAGTGGGTGCGTTTGATGGGTTAGCGCTGATTGTAGCCCATCACCAATATATGAACATGGCTTGCCCAGTGCCAATCGTTTTTGACGATACTAACTATCGGGCGCTTCTATCATATTGTTATTTATTGGAAAAAGGGTTGACGCTTGGGCACGATACGCTTATCACATTAGTAGCGGGGCGTGATAATAACGTTGGTGGAATAGCGCTGCTGAAAGTGGTCTTAAAGTTGCATAGTGTTCTTCAAGTTGCGTAGCTATCAGGCCGTCATGAGCCGTAGCACACAGGCCTCTTAACGTGTCACTACAACAGCGCTTTTACCCCAGTAAGTCATTTGCAGGCGAGTCACTATGCTCGATTTTAAGGAACTTGAGGCGTTCGTATGGGCAGTGAGGCTCGGCTCCTTCCGTAAGGCGGCGACTCGCCTGCACCTTACTCAGCCCTCGGTTTCTGAGCGTATTTCGCGCTTGGAAACCACGGTAGGAGAACTGCTGCTGGAGCGTGCCGCCCGGCCTATTCAGCCGACTATGCGAGGCCGCGAGTTCTTTGTGCACGCTGAGCGGATGCTGCACCAGCGTGACGAAGCGATGAAACTTTTCGATGACGAAGAGGCGTTTTCTGCACCATTGCGGCTCGGCACCATTGAAACCATCGCCCACAGTTGGTTTCCCGAATTTATGCGCCGTTTAACCGAGCGGTATCCGCGTTTGACCATCGAACTGACAGTGGATTACTCGCCGGTGCTCAATGAGCGGCTACTGGGTAACGAACTGGATATTGTCCTGGCGATGAATGGCTATTCACCGCAAAAGCAGATCGAGTACGAATCCTTGAGCCCCTATGAAATGGGCATGTTTGTCTCTCCGCGCCACGTCAAGCTGCTGGGCGAAAGTGCCGACACTTGGGGCAAACAGTTGCCGTTTATTTCATTTGGTAAGCAGGCTCGCCCCTATGCAGAGTTGGTGAGTTATTTGGCAGAGCAGGGAATCGCCAATCCTCGTATCCATAGCGTCAGCACGCTAATGACCATTGTACGCATGACCACAGAAGGATTAGGGATCGGCGCGCTGCCTGTCGCCACTGTGCTGGATGAGTGGCAGCGGGGGGAGCTCTACCGGCTCTCGCTACCGGTGCCGTTACCGGCCATGCACTATGATGTGATATGGCGCAACGCTAACCATCCGCGCTTTTGTCGCGGCGTTGCCCGCTTGGCCCAGCAGTGTGCCTGCAGCTATGCTCAGGCGCGTCGTGTCGATATGACAACAACACTTTTCTCCGGGCGCTGGGTTACCCCCAGTGCCTCCTCTGGTACCACCGAAGCAACACACTATTAGCACCATACTATTAATAGAAATAAGAGGGTTCTCACGATGCGCAAGACAATAACGACTTCATTGCTCCTGGCGACCGCCTGCGGTTTAACGGTGACGGCTCATGCTGCGGAATGGACGATGGCCACGCCTTACGGTGATGCCAGCTTTCATACCCAAAACAACAAGCAGTTCGCTGAGGACGTGGCCGAAGCGACCGATGGCGAGCTCACCATTACGGTGCATAGCGGTGGTTCGCTGGTATCGCATGGTGAAATTAAGCCCTCGGTGCGCCGTGGCACCATCGATGCGGGTGAAGTATTCCTCTCCGTTCTTTCCAACGATGATCCCATTTTCGAAGTGGATACCTTGCCCGGTGTGGCGGGCAGCTATGACGATGCCTATGCGCTGTGGGAAGCCACCAAGCCGATGATTACCGAGCTGTTTGCCTATGAAGGGCTGATTCCGCTCTATGCCGTCGCTTGGCCTGCTCAGGGGATTTACACCGCAGAGCCCCTCACTGACCCAGAACAGTTCGAGGGCTTGCGCGTTCGCGCTCCCAATATCAATACCCAGCGTTTTGTCGATAATCTGGGCGGCAGCCCGACTGAAACCGAAGAGTCAGACATCCCTACCGCGTTTAGCACAGGGCGTGTGGATGCCATGATCACCTCAAGCTCTACGGGTAACTCCATGGCGGCGTGGGATTACGTGACTGATTACACCGATGCTAACTTGTGGCTACCCAAGAATATCGTGTTTATCAGCCAGCGCAGTTTCGATGGCCTGGATGAAGCGACCCAGGAAGCTCTGATGGAAGCCGCCGCTGAGGCTGAAAAACGTGGTTGGGAGATGAGCCGCGAAGATAACGATGCCAGCCTGGCTGCACTGCAAGAGAACGGTATCTCGGTTTCTGAGCCTAATGAAGCTGTTTCAGCGGCACTTCAAGCCGCCGGTGATCAACTGTTTGAAGATTGGCAGTCGCGTGCTGACGACGAAGCCAAACAGGCGCTGGAAAGCTACCGCGAGCAGCGCGACAGCTAAAGGCTGCTGTCATGGCTCTTACAGCGGGGGTGGTAACGCCTCCGCTGCTTTTCCCGCGTGCTTTTTCCCATGTGCTTCGTGAGGCTGCGAACATGACGTTTAAATTCGACAAGCTTTATCGCCTGGGTGCTTGGGGTGCGGCGGCCTGCATGGTCGCCATTTGTGCGCTGATAGCACTTCAGGTGACCTTCCGCCTGGTAGACGCCCTGCTGGTGCTCGTTGGCCTGAGCCGCCTGGGCATGAGTATTACCGGCGTTTCGGAAATTGCTTCTTATCTATTGGTGGGGGCGACCTTTCTGGGGTTGGCCTATACCTTTGTGCATCACGCCCACATTCGCGTGACGCTGTTGATTACCCGGCTACCGTCGGCAATTCGTGTGTGGTTGGAAGTGTTTTGTCTCATCATCGCCCTGGCGATCAGCCTAATGCTCAGTTACGGCCTCATTGGGTTGGCGAGGGAGAGCCTGCAATATAACGATGTCTCCTCAGGGTTCGTGTCGATTCCACTTTGGATTCCTCAGCTTGTGCTTGTGGCCAGCGTAGGGCTGCTGTGCCTGGCACTGGCTGAAGCCTTGTTTATGGTGGTTCGCATTGCCATCCGTGATCCAGGGAGCTTTCGCGAAGCGACGGCTCAAGATGAAAGCGAGGGCCTCTAAATGGCGATTTTCCCCCATTCTCTTGAAACAACATCGCTGTTAACCGCGCTGCTGCCGCCTAAACCGGAGAGATCCTCGTGCTGCTACTAAGTCTCGCCACTATATTTACCCTCGTGTTGCTGCTGGGTAGCGGGGTGTGGATCGCCTTCGCGCTGATCGGTACTGCCTGGGTAGCATTGGAATTCTTTAGCTCTTTCTCGCCAGTCTCTATTTTGGCTTCCGATTTCTGGGGCGCCAGCTACGGTTGGGATCTCACTGCGCTACCCATGTTTATATGGATGGGAGAGATTCTGTTTCGCTCCGGGCTTGCGGATAATATGTTTCGTGGTCTGTCGCCCTGGTTAAACCGACTGCCGGGTCGTCTACTACATACCAATATTATTGGTAGCGGCATGTTTGCTGCAGTTTGCGGCTCTTCGGCTGCTACCTGTGCCACGGTGGGCAAAATGACCTTGCCAGAGCTTGAACGGCGGGGCTATGACAGTAATATGGCGATTGGCACCTTAGCCAGCGCCTCCACTTTGGGGCTTTTGATACCACCCTCCATTGTTTTGATCGTCTACGGCGTAGTCACCGAGCAATCGATCTCCAGGCTGTTTATGGCTGGTATTGGTCCGGGGTTGATGATCCTGGCGCTGTTTATGAGCTATCTCATCTTGTGGGCGTTACTCAAAGGCAACCGCGAAGGGCTGACCGGCGAAGATGAATCTGGCATGAGCTTTGCCGAAAAGTTGCGTAATACCTGGTCGTTAGTGCCTATTCTGCTGTTAATTGGCGGGATTATCTTTTCGATCTACGGCGGGTTGGCGTCGCCCACTGAGGCCGCGGCGGTCGGCGTGGTGCTGTCGATTGTCATTGCGCGCTTTAACGGTCACTTTGATCGCGACATTTTTAAAAGCTCGCTGTTTGCTGCCGTGCGTACTGCCTGCATGATCGCTTTTATTATTGCCGGTGCGTCGTTTTTAACCTCGGCCATGGGGTTTACCCAGGTGCCCATGAAGCTGGCCCAGGCGATTGGTGAAATGGGGCTATCGCCCACCATGCTGCTGATCGCACTTACCTTACTGCTACTGGTGATGGGCTGTTTTCTCGACGGCATCTCGCTGATTCTGCTCGTTACCGCGATTATCATGCCGCTGGTGAGCGCCGCTGGCTTCGATCTGATCTGGTTCGGTATTTATCTGGTCGTGGTGGTCGAAATGTCGCAGATTACCCCGCCTGTGGGCTTCAACCTGTTCGTGATTCAAGGGCTAACCGGTAAAGATATTCTGACCATTACCAAAGCCACACTGCCGTTCTTTCTATTGATGCTGTTAGCAATTGCTTTAATGCACATCTTCCCGGGTATTGCACTCTATCTACCTGAAGCAATGAACCGGTAAGGCGCTTAATATAAGCGGAAGCCCAAACGAAAAAAAACCGCTGGCCGAAGCGCTGAATGGCAAGCATGGTCTGGTCAGCGAGTTAAGGTTTGGTACGGGGTTGTTTATTGAGCTTTTTGAAAGTGATGTCTTTGTTGAATCCATCCGGGGCGTTATACCCTTTGCGTAGCATCGTGAGTGCTTTGGATTGGGCTTCCCTCCGGCTATTGAGTACGAGCGTATGGTTTAGCAAGAGTTGCTGAGCATTTTCAAGCAGCTCTTTAGGGTCAATCGCCGCAGGGGCATCTATCATCAGTGTTTTAGCGATCAACGCCATTTTAGGCTGAACTTCTTGTAGCACGCTTTCAAAGGAGAGAGAGGGTATGCCCGCTTTTGTGCTCAAATCGTATAAGAGGGCGGCAAGCAGCTCTTCTGGGGTGCTTGATAGGCAGGCATCCGCAATGGGGCCGGATAGGCGGACACACACTTCCATCAAACAATCGCTTGAATTATCACTTGCCCTATCGTTTTTATAGGGGCCATGACTAAAGCGTATGGTGTTGATCAGCGTGGCCGGGAGCCCCCATTTGGCGGCTAGCCAAGCCCCTATAATAGTGTGGTCACAACCAAAGTAACGCTGTTCTTCCACAACAAGGTGGGCATGTGGAATCGAACTATCGATGTAGAGCTCGTCTACTTGTTCAGGGTACGTCGCACTCAGCGCCAATATGCCAATATCCTGTAACAGTGCTGCCGTAAACGCATTACCTGCCTGTTGAGGGCACACTTGTTCAGCAAGCTGGCGCGCTATGAGTGCAGACATGATAGCCCGCCGCCAAATATGCGTATGCTGCGGCCCTTTATTGGGGTGCTGAAAAAGGTTGAAGCTCAATACCACCGTTAATGTGGCATCTAGCCCTAAACGCTGGATAGCCTCCAGGCATGTTTGTGTCGAATTGGCGGAGCGGGTGTGGTGAACGCTATTGGCGAGGGATATTAACCGAGCGGTTAACGCTGGGTCATGCTCAATGGTGTCGGCAACATCGTTGATAGTCGCTTTTGAAGATTGCGTTAACCTGAGGATGCGCAGTGCGATTGAGGGGAGCGAAGGTAAGCGCTGGCACTTGAGAAAGTCGCTGATTAGAAAACCAGGCAGTGCTTCCGTTAGCATTACATACAGTGCTTCATCCTTTGTCGATGTTTTAGTCACGTTATCTCCTGCGCACTTTATAGCGTAGCCGCCAGCCATCATGAGGTGATGTCCTAATTTTACCATATACCCAGCGAGTGTTGACGTTGTTATAGTTGGAAAAGCGCGGTTTATTCGTTGTAGGTCGCTGGATATACTTTATGAGGTGAGCAGCAGGCACTCCAGCCGCTCCAGAATTAAAAAAAGTGAGTGCAACCATGCACACAAAGAACGACGCGGCCGATATATTCCGTCAGTTGGCAGAAGGCGTAGGGAATAGCGGGAGCCCCCGCTTCTATGCAACGCTGGTGGAGCGCTTAGCAACGATACTAGGCGTTGATCATGTGTTAGTGGCCGATGTCACGCAACTGCACCAGGCTGAAACGTTGGCCGTCTGGTCCAATGGGGGCTTAATCGGCAATATGACTTATTCGCTGACTGGCACCCCTTGCGAGACCGCGTTGGGGAGCGAGTGTTGCCTCTATGCGCACGATGTTCAGTCGCGCTTTCCTGACGATAAACTGCTTTGTGAACTGGGGGCCGAGAGCTACTTGGGGCGAGCGCTCTATGCGGCGGATGGCGCGCTGATAGGCCTGCTGGCGGTGCTCAAAAACTCCCCTATGCAACTGGGGGAATTAGCCAATGAAATACTCCACATCGCCGCCGCCCAGGCGGGGGCTGAGCTGGGCAGGCAAAAGGCGGAGCAGGCATTAAGAAAAAGCGAAGAGGTTGCACGGGAAAGTGAGCGCCGCTTGGACACCCTGCTCAATCATCTACCGGGTATGGCCTATCGCTGTTTGAATGACCGCAGCTGGACGATGCAACTGGTGAGCCAAGGGGCCGAAACGCTGACGGGCTACCGGCCTGATGAATTGCAGGGTAATCGGCTGATCAGTTTTGCCGCTCTGATTCATCCTGAGGATCAGAATAAGCTCTTTCATGAGGTGCAGGCGGCCATTGCCAATAGGCGGCCTTACCGTGTTACCTATAAACTTCGCCACCGCGACGGCGGCTACCGCTGGATGTGGGAGCAAGGCCAGGCCGTTATGGATGAGGCGGGTGAAATCGTTTGCTTAGAAGGCTTTATCTCTGATGTGACCGACCAACAAGAGTCGCAGCGGGTGCAAAACGCTGTGGTAGAAGTGGCTTCTACGGTCACTACCCAGGTGGGGGACGGTTATTTTCAGCAGTTAATTGCTACCTTGGTGAAAGTGCTGGAAGCTGACGCTGGCTTTATTGCGCTGCTGCATACCTCCCCTCAGGGCGATGATAGCGTCTATGGACAGGCAACGACCGTCAGCATGGTCGTTGAAAGCGTGCAGCGAGATAAGCATACCTTTGCGTTGCGAGGCTCACCCTGCGAGCAGGTAGTGCTGGAGCGTGAAGCGGTCATGCATGATGGCCCACCGCTGATGTTGCCAGGCACATTGCTACCGACAAGGGCATGGATTGGGCGGCGCTTGGATAACGCCAACGGCGAAGCCATTGGCGTAATGATGGTGTTTTACCGCCAGCCGTTGACCACTAATGCGTTCGCCACTTCGGTGCTACAGATCCTCTCCACCGGTGCTGCGGCAGAGCTAGAGCGCCGCCGCGACCACCGTCACATGCACCAGCTAGCGTATACCGACGGCACCACCGGTTTACCAAACCGCGTGCGTTTCATGGAGTTGTTAGCGCAGATGTGGAAAGAGGCCCAGCAAGGCGAGCATGGGCTTTCGCTGCTGCTATTGGATATCCGCCGTTTTAAAGAAGTTAATGATCTTCATGGCCATCAGGTGGGGGATCAACTGCTGGTGAAAGTGGCTGAACGTCTAGAGCAGGTTAGCCGCTCATACGGCTCGCTGGCGCGGTTGTCAGGTGATGAGTTTGCCCTGCTGGTGGTTCATCCCGTCCCTAATGATATAGGCCACCTTGTCGAGCAGCTACGCTTAGCGGTAAAACCGCCGCTTTATCTGGAACGACGGGTCTTCCACCTTGATGTCAGCATCGGTTTTGCTCATTACCCTCAGGATGTGGCTGAGGCGGGCGAACTATTTAACGCGGCCAGCATCGCCTTACATCACGCTAAGCGTCGTGAAAAAAGTATCTGCCCCTATACCCAAACGATGCGCCTTGCGCTGCATCGACGCCAACGAATGACGGAGCGACTCAACGCTGCTATCAGTGGACATCAGTTAGCGCTCTACTTTCAGCCCCAGGTGGATCTCGCCAGTGGTCGGTTGACCGGCGCAGAAGCCCTGTGCCGTTGGTACGACGCCGAGTGGGGCTGGGTGAGTCCCGGTGAGTTTATTCCCCTGGCAGAAGAGCGAGGTTTGATACGTGCCTTGGGGGACTGGGTGCTGGAAGAGTCGGCAAGGCAGTTACTGGCATGGCGTGAAAAGCCTGAAGGAGGGCTACCAGGGAGGCTATCAATCAATATTTCCGCCCAACAGTTTGCCGACCCAGAACTTACCCGCCACATCGCCCAACTCACCGCTGGCGTTTCACCGAGCGCTATCGCCCTTGAGCTGACCGAAAGCGATTTTATGCGCGATCCGGATCAGGCCGTTGAGATTACCCACACCATGCGCCAAGCGGGCTATGCACTCTCGATTGATGATTTTGGTACCGGCTACTCATCGCTCTCCTACCTACGGCGCTTCGCCGCCGACGCGCTGAAAATTGATATCTCCTTTGTGCGCGAAATGCTCGAAAACAAAAATGATCGTGCCATCGTGCAGACCATCATCGCCATGGCAAAAGCGCTAGAGATGAAAACCGTGGCCGAAGGCGTTGAAACCCGCGACCAAGCAAATTTACTGGCTGAAATGGGCTGTAATGAAGCCCAGGGATACTGGTTTGGCCGCCCGCTACCGGCGGATGAGTTTGCGGCGCAGTGGTTGACTACTTAGCGCTCTATTATTGCTATGCTGTTATCGCGCTTGGGTCTCGAAAGAACCGCGTCGTGATACCAGCGTCATCGTCTTGTCATCACCTTTGGCATACCCTACGCGCCGCCAACCCGCGATGAAAGGAGTGCCCCATGCGCCTGGCCCTGTTTGATCTTGACGACACCCTCTTGGATGGAGACTGCAGCGACCGCTGGAATTTATGGATGATAGAGCAAGGTTGGATCAGCGATGCCGAAGCCTTTATGGCGCGAGCGGAGCAAATGCACCAGGCCTATCACGCCGGTAAATTGAAGCTTGAAGAGTACCTAGCCATGACCCTGGCGCCGCTGCGAGGGCGTCGGGTGAGAGATGTGCAAAAAGAGGTGGAGCGCTTCGTCGCTACCCACCTGCAGCCGCGTATTTTTGAGCAGGCCTGGGCCTGCCTGGAGGCACACCGCCAGGCGGGGGATACCCTGCTGCTGATTTCCGCCTCGTCGCGTCACCTGGTCGAGCCGATTGCCACCACCCTGGGTATTGAACACGTGTTGGCGGTAGAGCTAAGTGTCGAGAACGGTGTCAATGAAGAGGCGCGTTATACCGGCGGCAGCGAAGGGGTTTTTTCCTATCGTGGCGGCAAGGTGTTGCGCCTGAAACAGTGGCTGACCGAGCAGCAGATTACCCCCAGCCACACCACCTTCTACTCGGACTCGCGCAACGACCTTCCGCTACTACAGTATGTGGATTGCCCAGTGGCGGTTAATCCAGATCCGGTACTGGCCGAGGTGGCTAGCGTCGAAGGGTGGCGGCGCTTAGACTGGCGGACGCCTCCAAGCGCTCCGTCGTCTAACGCTCTGCCAGGAAAATCGGCGCATGTCTGATGCCTACTATTTACAGTTAACCGAACAGCTCCGCATCTTGATCGACCAAAACGCCGCCCAGTGGGAAGGCAAACTCCCCGCCGAGCGGTCATTGGCCGAACGCTTTGCCACCACCCGCGTGACCCTGCGCCAAGCGCTTTCCCAGTTGGAGGGGGAGGGACTGATTCATCGCAGCAACCGGCGTGGCTGGTTTATTTCCCCTGCCCGGCTAGTCTACGACCCTACCCGTGACGCGGGCTTTAACGACTATGTGCGCGCCCAGGGGCGGCAGCCGCGCACCGCCGTGTTGAAGCTGGAAAGCCGCCTTCACCCGCCCGCCGCTCGGGCACTGGGCCTGCCGGATGACCAGCCATTTCACCATATTCGCCGCCGCCGCTATGTGGATGATCGCGCGGTGCTGGTGGAATCCCTTTGGGTGGTGCCCGAGCGCGCCCCAGAGTTGCTAGATATCTACAGCGGCCAATCGCTTTGGGGGCTGTTGCGCGAGCGCTGGGGGCACTACCTGGCCAATCGCTCTATTCGCATGGTCTCAGAAGCGCTTTCGCCAATGGATGCCGAAGAGCTATTCGTTGCGCCCGGCACAGCCGGGTTAAATATTAACCGTGCCATTTTAGACGACCAGCAGCGCCCTATTGAGTTTGATGAAGAGCACTGGCTGCACGATTCGCTGTGTATCAGCGTGGAGCTATCCGGTCAGCGCTAGCGGAAACGACCTAGTCGAGGTCATCATCAGTTAAAAAAACGGTCAAACAAGCGTCATCGCAGTGTCATTTAAAGCCTGCAGACTTCTGGTCTATACCAATTAGACAGGAGTTCGCCCTCATGATGCCACACCGTTTATTCCCCTCCACTTTGCTTGCCGGTGCCGCAGCCGTTGCACTCGTTTCAAACGCCCAGGCCACTGAATTAACCGTGTATACCGCCGTTGAGTCAGATGACCTGCAAAAATATGCTGAACGCTTCAACGCGGCCCACCCGGATATCGAGATTAACTGGGTACGCGACTCCACAGGTGTGATTACCGCCCGCCTACTGGCCGAGAAAGACAACCCCCAGGCCGACGTGATCTGGGGCCTAGCCGCTACCAGCCTGCTGGTGCTGGAAGAGGAGGGCATGCTAGAGCGCTATGCCCCCGCCGGTGTTGAAAACCTCGATCCAAAATTTGTCGATGCGGCCTATCGCGACGGCGAAGACCCGGCGTGGGTGGGCATGGACGCTTGGGTAGCGGCTATCTGCTACAACACGGTCGAGGGCGAGCGCCAGGGCGTGCCCATGCCGACCTCTTGGGAAGACCTGACCCAGCCAGAATTTGAAGGCCATGTGATCATGCCCAACCCCAACTCGTCGGGCACCGGCTATCTGGATGTGGCCAGCTGGCTGCAGCTATGGGGCGAGGAGCAGGGCTGGGACTACATGGATCGCCTGCATAACAATATCGCCCGCTACACCCATTCGGGTTCCGCGCCCTGCAGCCTGGCCGCTACCGGTGAAACCGTGGTAGGCGTGTCATTTGCGTTCCGCGGTGCGCGCTTGAAGTCTCAGGGCGCGCCTATCGAAGTAGTGTTCCCTGAAGAGGGCCTGGGCTGGGATATGGAAGCTTCCGCGATGGTGGCCGGTACCGACAAGCAAGAAGCGGCGCAAACGCTGCTGGATTGGTCGATTTCACGGGAGGCCAACGAGCTGTATAACGAAGGCTATGCGGTGGTGGCCTACCCTGGCGTGGCACAGCCCATCGACAATTATCCCACAGACATTACCGAGCGCATGATCGATGCGGACTTCAAGTGGGCGGCCGTGAACCGCGAGCGCGTGCTGGCCGAGTGGCAGCGCCGCTACGACGGTAAAACCGAACAGTAAGCCCAGATCAGCAGTTGCCCCGGTTAAGCGCCGGGACATGGAGATGTTATGCACACCACCATGACGTCGCTGCTGGCGGCTGATTCGCCAGCGGTGATGACCCCTACGATGCCGCACTTACGTATCGATACCGTCACCAAGCAGTTTGGAAACTTCACTGCGCTGGACGGTATTTCCCTGACCATTAACGAAGGTGAGTTTGTCTGCTTTCTGGGCCCCTCCGGCTGCGGCAAAACCACTCTGCTGCGTACCATTGCAGGGCTAACCCGGCAAACGTCGGGCACACTGATTCAGCGCGACAAGGATATTTCCAGGCTGCCCACCCAGGCGCGGGATTTCGGCATCGTTTTCCAGTCCTATGCGCTGTTTCCCAACCTGACGGTGTTTAACAATATCGCCTATGGGCTGCGCAACCGCCGGGATGACCGGGCGCGTATCAACGCGCGGGTCGCCGAGCTACTCGCCCTGGTCAACTTGACCGGTAGCGAAAACAAGTACCCGGCGGCGCTCTCCGGTGGCCAGCAGCAGCGGGTGGCGCTGGCGCGGGCATTAGCCACCGAGCCAGGGCTGCTGTTACTTGATGAGCCCCTCTCGGCGCTGGATGCCCGGGTGCGCGGCCATCTGCGTAGTCAGATCAAAGCGCTCCAGGCGCGCCTGGGGGTGACCACCATCATGGTGACCCACGACCAGGAAGAGGCGCTGACCATGGCCGACCGCATTGTGGTGATGAACCATGGCGTAATCGAACAAGTGGGTACGCCAGCCGAGATTTACCACCAGCCTGCCAGCGCCTTTGTGGCCTCGTTTATTGGCAGCATGAATTTCCTTGACGTCACCGTGCGGAGCCGCGATGGGGCACAGGTTGGCTCCATGCTTTGCGCCTGCCTGCCGCACACCCTGGAAGTGGGCCAAGCCGCTCAGTTAGCCATCCGCCCGGAAGCCGTGGCGCTTAGCCGTGAAGCGGGAGCGCTGAAGGGCGAAGTGGTCGGCAACGAGTTTTTAGGCCCCTTTCAGCGGGTCTCCCTGCGCCTGGCGGAGACTGACCAAACCCTCATCGCTGATGTGCCCAGCCGGGATAGTAGTGACCTAAGCCTGTTTGTGGGGCAGATGCTATCGATTCACCTGCCCGCGGAAGCTGCCCGCCTGTACCCTGCAGGGAGCAGCCAGCAATGATCGCCAACGCCTTCTCAATGTCATTACCCCGACCGTCCCTGGAGTCGCTGATTCGTTTACTGGCACTCCTCGCCGGGGTCGCCTTGCTGGTGGTGGGGCTGCTGTTTCCACTGGTGGCCATGCTGGTGAAAAGCCTGCAAGACCGCGCCGGTGACTTTATCGGCCTGGCTAACTTTGTTCACTATTTTCAGACCCCTGCGCTGGTTAATTCGATTGCCAACTCGTTGCGGGTGGCGCTGATGACCACAGGTGTGGTGGTTGGCTTGGCGTTTCTATGCGCCTACGGGATTACCCGCACCTGCATGCCGGGCAAACGGCTGTTTCGCATGCTGGCGATCCTCCCTATTCTGGCGCCGTCGCTGCTGCCCGCGATCAGCCTTGTTTACCTGTTTGGTAATCAGGGATTTCTGCGTGAGGTGCTGGCAGGCCACTCGATCTATGGGCCAATTGGCATTGTGATGGGCATGAGCTTCTGGATATTTCCCCACGCGCTGATGCTGCTGACCACCGCGCTGACCAACAGCGATGCACGGCTCTACGAAGCGGCCGAAGCGCTGGGTACACCCAAGTGGCGCACCTTTCTGACTATTACATTGCCCGGCGTGCGTTATGGGCTGATTTCTTGCCTGTTTGTGGTGTTTACCCTGGCGATCACCGATTTTGGTGTACCGAAAATCATCGGTGGTCAGTTCAGCGTGCTGGCCACTGATGTCTACCGTCAGGTCGTCGGCCAGCAGAACTTTCAGATGGGCGCGGTGGTCAGCGTGATTCTGCTGCTGCCCGCAGTGCTCTCGTTTATCGTTGACCGCTGGATACAGCGCCGCCAGGTGGCCCAGCTCTCGGCCCGAGCAGTGCCGTGGCAGCCGACCCCCTGCCCGCTGCGGGACTGGGTCTTTATGCTACTTTGCTACGCGGTGGCCGGTGCCATTGTGTTGGTGATCGGCACCGCGGTGTATGCCTCGCTGATACAGTTTTGGCCCTACAACTTGTCGATCACCTTTGAGCACTACACTTTCCAAGGCATGGCCGACGGCGGCTGGGGAGCCTGGTTTAACTCGCTCAAGCTTGCTTTCAGCGTGGCCTTAGTGGGCACGTTGGTGATCTTCTTTAACGCCTGGTTGATCGAAAAGAGTGAAGGCTACCGCCCGCTGCGCCAAGGGCTGCACTTTATGGCCATGCTGCCTATGGCGGTGCCCGGCATGGTGTTGGGGCTTGCCTATATTTTCTTTTTTAACCAGGCGGGCAACCCGTTTAACTGGCTATACGGCACGCTGATGATTCTGGTGCTCAATACCTTGATTCACTTCTACACCGTGTGCCATCTCACCTCGGTCACCGCGCTTAAACAGCTCGATCCCGAGTTTGAAGCGGTGGGGGCCTCCCTCAAGGTACCGTTCTGGATCACGTTCAGCCGCGTGACGCTGCCGGTGTCGCTCCCCGCGGTGCTGGATATCTCGGTGTATCTGTTCGTCAACGCGATGACCACGGTGTCCGCAGTGGTGTTTCTCTACAACAGCGACACCCGGTTGGCCTCAGTGGCCGTGCTGCACCTGGATGAAGCGGGCTACTTCGCCAGCGCGGCGGCCATGGCGGTGCTGATTTTCCTTACCTCGCTGGTGGTGAAGCTGCTGCACACTGCTCTTACTTACGTCCTGTTAAACAACGCCCAGCGCTGGCGCATGGCGGGCTAGGCAGCATCTAGACTGCTGTTGTGCTTACGGTTAAAGTGTTTAAAAAATCTGGTATATACCAAATGATCGATCATATTAAAGAGCCTTATCTATTAACTCCCGGGCCGCTGACGACTTCCCACGCGACCAAAGCCGCCATGCTGCGCGACTGGGGCTCCTGGGATGATGGCTTTAACCAGGTAACGGTCGACATTCGCACCCAGTTACTTGCCATGGCCGAGGCGCCAAGCGACGAATACGCCTGCGTGCCCATGCAGGGCAGTGGCACCTTTGCGGTTGAGAGTGCGCTGGCTTGCGCTGCGGATCCCAGCGGCAAAGTACTGGTGCTGATGAACGGTGCCTACGGTAAGCGCGCGGCGCAGTTGCTCCACATGATGGGGCGTCGCTACGTGACGCTGGATAAAGGCGACTATTTGCCACCACAAGCTGATGAAGTCGCAGCACTGTTGCAGCAAGACCTAGAGATTACCGCGGTATTTCTGGTGCACTGTGAAACCAGCTCGGGCATTTTGAACCCGTTAGAAGCCATCGCTGACGTGGTGCACACCCATGGGAAAACCCTCATCGTCGACGCCATGAGCTCCTTTGGCGGCATCCCCATCAGCCTCACAAAAACACCCATCGATGTGCTGGTTTCTTCTGCCAACAAGTGCATCGAAGGCGTGCCGGGCTTTGGCTTTGTGATTATTCGCAAAGCGCTGCTTGTGGCAGGTAAGGGGCGCGCTCACTCGTTGAGTCTGGATCTGCACGACCAGTGGGCGTATATGGAGCGCACCGGCCAGTGGCGCTTTACGCCGCCCACGCATACTGTGGTGGCTTTTCAGGCGGCGCTTGCCCAGCACCGGGAAGAGGGCGGCGTGCCGGGGCGCTGCGCGCGCTATACCCGCAACCGCGATGCCCTGGTCAACGGTATGCGGGCGCTAGGCTTCAATACGTTGCTGGAAGACGAATGGCTATCGCCGATTATCACGACCTTTTTAAGTCCCCCCGACCCCGCCTTTGAATTTAATACCTTCTATGCGGCGCTCAAGGAGCGCGGTTTTTTGATCTATCCCGGCAAGCTGACCGAGGTCGAAAGCTTTCGCATCGGCTGCATTGGTCAGCTAGGCACCACGGTGATCGCCGAACTGCTACGCGCCATTCAAGAGGCGCTAGCGGATATGGATGTCTCGCTCATAACTGACCTATCTTCACAATCCGGGAGCGCCTAATGCAGTATCAAACTCCTCAACATCTTCAAGCGGTTATCTGTGATTGGGCAGGCACGCTGGTCGACTTTGGCTCCTTTGCGCCGACCCAGATCTTTGTCGAAGCGTTCGCTGAGCTGGGTGTGGCGATTAGCCTGGAAGAAGCCCGCGGCCCCATGGGTATGGGTAAGTGGGATCATATTCGCACTCTCTGTAATCATCCGGAGATCGCTGAACGCTTTGTTCGGGCGGTCGGCCATGCGCCTTCCGATGACGATGTTACGGCGCTTTACGAGCGGTTTATGCCCCTGCAAATCGCCAAGATTGCCGACCACTCGGCGGTGATTCCCGGTGCGCTCGACACCTTAACGACGCTGCGCGCCCAGGGGCTGAAAATCGGTTCCTGCTCCGGCTACCCGGCGGTGGTGATGGAAAAAGTGGTCGCCCTGGCGGCGGATAACGGCCTGCACGTCGATCATGTCGTCGCCACCGATGACGTACCCAATGGCCGTCCGCATCCCGCCCAGGCGCTGGCCAATGTGATTGCCCTGGGCGTCAGCGATGTGGCTGCCTGTATTAAAGTCGACGATACCACGCCGGGCATTCTTGAAGGGCGAAGCGCGGGTATGTGGACGGTGGCACTTACCTGCTCAGGCAATGCGCTAGGACTGACGCATAAACAGTACCAATCGCTGAGTCAATCAGAGCGCCAAGCGGCCCATGAGCGCGTCGCTGCCCAGTTCGCTCCTTCGCAACCCCACTACTGCATTGAGACCATTGCCGAGCTACCCAGCGTGGTCGATACCATCAATACACGTCTTCAACAGGGAGAGCGTCCTTGAGTCCAGCCGCGCTTGCTCTGGTGCTGGTCTCGGTATGCATGCACGCCGCATGGAACGTGCTGGGCAAACGCAATGCGCCGTCGTTAGCCTCTTTTGCGCTGGCTTACGGGGCGGGCGGGACTGTACTGATTCCTCTGCTATGGTTGGGGCCATCGCTGAGCGCGCTACCCATTGCCTTCTGGGGCTGGCTGGCGCTCTCTGGACTGTGCCAAATGCTCTATATGGGCGGCCTGGCCTGGGCTTACGCCAGGGGGGACGTCAGCGTGCTTTACCCCATCGCCCGGGCACTGCCGGTGGTGCTGGTGCCGCTGGTCTCCATTGCGCTCTTGGGCAGCCGCGTGTTGGATCGCTGGGACGGCCTAGGCATGGTGCTAGTGGTGGCAGGGGCCCTCTGCCTGCCGCTTAGCCACCCCGAGGCGCGCAGGTTATCTACTTATCTCACCCCGGCCATGGGGTTTGCGCTGCTGGCCGCGGCGGGCACGGTGGGCTATTCGCTAATCGATAAGCAGGCGCTGGGGCTGATGCAGGGAGCAGGACATAGTGGGTTAACCGCCGGGGCAGTGTTCATGGTGCTGCAAGCGCTGATGACGCTAACCTGGGCGGTACCCCTGCTGGCAATGCTGCCGGCAGAGCGCCGCCGCCTGCCTGCACTGCGCCAGCAGGGACTTGCCATGCTAGTCGCCACCGGACTGATGATGACCAGCACTTACGGCCTGGTATTAATCGCCTTGGCGCTTACCGACGAGGTGAGTTATGTGGTAGCGCTGCGCCAGCTCTCCATTCCAGTGGGCGTGCTAATGGGGGTGCTGTGGCTGAAGGAGCCCGCATCCAGGGCAAAAGCCATCGGTACGCTGGTGATGTTGGCGGGGTTGGTGCTGGTGGCGCTTTAGGTCAGCGATACCTATTTCAGTGCCTGCCAAATCAGATTAAAGCCGACCAAGAACATGGCCAGTATTACCAGACGGTAAAACAGCGCTTCGTTGACGCGGCTTTGCAGCCAGAGGCCGTTGCGCACGCCGATCCAGGCGATGGGCACCAGCAGTAGCGACGCCCAGGCGCTGGTGACGTTGATTTCGCCAAGCCACATATAAGGCGCTAACTTGATCACGTTGACCACCGCAAAGGAGACTGCGCAGGTGGCAATAAAGGTCTCTTTAGAGAGTTTGCGCGGCAGCAGGTAGACATTTAGCGGCGGCGCGCCCGCATGGGCCATAAAGCTGGTAAAGCCGCAGACACTGGCGGCGGGCAGCGCCCAACGTGAAGAAATAGGCTTCTTGGCAATGGGCTTCAGCAGCATGTAAGCGGCGAACAGCAAAGTGATAACGCCAAGTGTCAGGCGCAAGCCCTGTTCGCTCAGGCTGTCGAACAGCAGCGTTCCCACTGCCACGCCAATGAATAAGCCCGGTACAAAGCGCCAGACCTCCTTGGCGTCCTGCTTGCCCCACCACGCCTTAACCGCAAACACGTCCATCACCAGTAGCAGCGGCAGCAACAGGCCGGCTGCCTGGGTGGGACTAATTGCCAGCGCCATGAGAGGAACCGACAGCGTGCCGAACCCACCCGCAAAACCGCCTTTGGAAACGCCGGTCAGGTAAACGGAAAACAGGATCAGCAGCCAGGCGATCACGGAGTAGTCGGGGAGCATACGCCTCTCTTGGTTATCAGTTCTCGGGTGTCAGTGGTCAATAAAAAGCCCCGCAGAAGCGGGGCAAGATAGCATAGCATTAGATAAACGTTAGCGGGCAAATTGTCGACCTATTACGCGTTCATTAGCCACTCGTGGTCGGGGTCGTTATGGAATTGCCACGCCCGCTTGGGCCCCGCCATCACATTTAAGTAGTAGAGCGAGTAGCCATGAGCCGCGCCCACTGGGTGGTAGCCTTTGGGTACCAACACACAGCAACCGTTCTCCACCGCCATGGTTTCATCAAGGCTGCGGTCATCGGTGTAAACGCGCTGGAAGGCGAACCCTTGGGCAGGGTTGATACGGTGGTAGTAAGTCTCTTCCAGCAGCGACTCGTGGGGTAAGTTATCCACATCGTGTTTGTGGGGCGGGTAGCTCGACCAGTTACCCGCAGGTGTGAATACTTCGACTACTAATAGGCTATCGGCGGGCTCGGTTTCCGGCAGGATGTCGTGCACATGGCGGGTATTGGTGCCCTGACCACGGGTGCTCTGCTTGATGTTGTCAGGCGTGATGAGCCGTGGGGCATGGTTGCCATGCCCAGGGGCGGCGCACACCGCTAGCTCTAAATCCGTTGTCGCTTCCACCGCGTAGCTAACCCCATTGGGCAGATAAACCGCGTAAGGCGGAATCTGTTCAAAGATATCCATACGCTGGCCGATATCTTCAAAGCGGTGCTCGCCGCAGGTTACCATGGCGCGCCCGGTGAGCAGCACCAAGCACACTTCCTGGTTATCGCTGCTGGCCTCCAGGCGCTGACCTTTGGCAAGTTTGTGCACCCGAAAGCCAACGTGCGTCCAGCCAGCCGATATTGGGGTAACGTCAATCACGGTGCCTTGGGCATCTGGGGCGGTGGGGCGTACCAGTAGGGATGACATAGTTCCTCCAATTTCAACTGCGTGTTGGCAGTAGGGATAAGTAAAATATTAAGCAGTTTTTAAACGACGACGCTGACGATACTGATCTACGACCACTGCCGCGACGATAATGGCGCCTTTCACGATGTCCTGGTAGTAAGCATCGACCCCCAAAAAGGTGAAGCCGCTTAGCATTACACCTAAAATGAGTGCGCCGATGACGGTGCCCGCAATGCGACCCACCCCGCCCGCTAGGCTGGTGCCGCCGATGACGGCGGCTGCAATGGCATCAAGCTCGTACATCAATCCCATGCCCGCCTGGCCGGTACCCGCGCGAGCTGATGCCACGACACCGGCCAGACCTGCCAGCAGGCCAGCAATGGCATACACCATGATGAGGTGGCGCCGCACATTAATACCGGAGACACGGGCTGCCTGGGGGTTGGCACCGATGGCGTAAGTGTATTTGCCATAGCGGGTGTACTTCAGCGCGATATGGAAGAGCACAGCTACCGCCAGGAAAATGATCACAGGGTTGGCCCCTGAACCAATCCAGGTGAATTGATCGGTAAGCATGCTCACCGGCTGGCCATCGGTATAAGCGCGAGCCATACCCCGCGCACTCACCATCATGCCCAAGGTGGCGATGAAGGGGGGAATCAAGGCAAAAGCTATTAAGGCGCCATTGATCAAGCCTGCCAGGGCGCCGATCAAGAGCCCGGCCAATAAGGGTAATACCCAGGGTAGATCGGTGAGTGCCGGGTAGACAGCGCGCAGATAGTCTGACTGTTGAGCAAAACTGGCGGTAACCATTGCCGTCAATGCAAGTACCGACCCGGACGAAAGGTCAATGCCGCCAGTGATGATGACCTGGGTAACCCCGATAGCGATAATGCCGATAATCGACATCTGAAGAATCATGATCAGCAGGCGTTGCGGATTCATCAGGAAAGAGTCGCCACGTACGATCCAGCCTAGAATCTCAAACAGTATTGCAATACCCACCAAGACAAGAAAGATGCTGACTTCGGTGGGAATCTTTTTCTTGCGTTTCTTGGCCACCTCCAGGTGGTCGGTGGCTTCCATTGTATTGTTCATTGTTTTCTACCTCGTTAGTACCCGTTGTCGGGAAGGTGATCAGGCTTCGACGACCGGTGGTGCCACCGGTGATGAGGCTAGCTCCATGATATTGACTTGGTTGGCCTCACTGCGGTCGAGGAAGCCTGTCACTCTGCCTTGGTGCATCACCATAATGCGGTCGCTCATGCCTAACACTTCTGGCAGTTCGGAAGAGATCATGATCACTGCCACACCTTGCTTGACCAGCTCGGTGATTAATTTGTGAATTTCGGCTTTTGCCCCGACGTCTACCCCGCGGGTGGGCTCGTCCAAAATCAAGATGCGCGGCTTGGTCATCAGCCAGCGGCCGATCAGTACTTTTTGCTGGTTGCCGCCGGAGAGGTTGCCGATGCGTTCTTCCATGGAAGGGGTTTTGACGCTTAGGCGTTCCTTCATTGCGTCGCACTCTTGGTCGAGCCGACTCTGCTCAACGAACGTGCCGCGGGTATAACCGTCTCGCAATACGGCCATTTCCATGTTCTCTTCGACCGAAAGGCCAAGAAACAAGCCTGTTTCCTTACGATCTTCAGTGAGTAACGCCAAGCCGCGCAGCATTGCCTGATGGGGTGAACTGATGACGTGCTTTTTGCCATCAATGGCAATGCTGCCTGAGGTGGGAGGGGTCACGCCGAACAGCGTCTCGGCAATATTGGTGCGGCCAGAACCTACCAGGCCTGCTAGGCCAAGGATCTCTCCTGCACGTACCTGAAAGCTGATGTCTTCAAAGACCCCCTCTAAGCAGAGGTTATGTACCGACAGCACTACATCACCGATGGGCACATCTTCTTTGGGGAACATTTGAGTGACCTCACGTCCAACCATCAGCTTGATGATCTCGTTGGATGTCATATCGCTTGCTGCAGCGGAATAAATGAACTGACCGTCACGGAACACCGAAATATCGTCAGCGATCTCGAACACTTCATCCATCTTGTGAGTGATGTAGATAATGCCTTTGCCCTGCGCCCGCAGGTCAGAGATAATTCTGAAAAGGTGCTCCACTTCGCGGTCAGCTAGTGAAGAGGTCGGTTCGTCCATGATGAGTACGTCGGATTCATATGAGACTGCCTTGGCAATCTCAATCATCTGACGGCCAGCGACGGTGAGCTTTCGCACCTCCATTTCTGGATCCATGTCGATGCCCAGACGCTCAAAAAGTGCCTCGGTCATCTGGTTCATTTTGTCGTGGTTAATCATGCCAAACGCATTGAGCGGCTCACGACGAATCCAAATGTTTTCGGCGATAGTCATGAATGGCATCAGGTTAAGCTCCTGATGGATCATGGCAATCCCGGCTTCCAGTGCGTCCAACGGGCCCTGCAACGTCAACGGCTGGCCCTTTAAACGAACCTCTCCTTGATCGGGAATATAGACGCCAGCGATGATTTTCATCAGGGTCGACTTGCCTGCACCATTTTCACCCATCAGGGCATGTACGGTGCCTGGACGAACTTTTAGTTGGACATTGTCCAGTGCTACTACACCGGGAAACGCCTTTCGGACATCGGCTACTTCAAGAATGAACTCGGCGCTATCGGGAGTCAGGTTTTCTGCGGTCATTGACGCCATGCTGGTTTCTCCTGAAACATCAAGGCAGACTCGCCATTTGGCGAGCCTAACGCCTCATTGATTGGCAAGAAATTCTTCAAGCGTCTCGGGGGTGACCAGTTGGAAAGGCACCATCGTGGTTTTCTCGACCTCATTACCTTCGGCTAGATCGATGGCTGCCTTCACCGCACCACCGCCCTGGCCGACCGGATCCTGGAAGACTGTGACGGCCAGTTCGCCGCTTTGCATGGACTCGAGTCCATCACGAGTGGCATCGATACCCCCTACTAGGATCTCTTCAGGGCTGATCCCCAACTGGCGCATGGCGTTGAGGGCGCCAATCGCCATCTCATCGTTGTTGGCAGCGATGGCATCAATTTGCTGGCCGCCAACGATCCAGTTGGTCATAAGATCGATGGCTTCAGTGCGCTGATAATCTGCGGGTTGTTCTGCGATGATCTCAATACCCGGATACTCGGCAGCGACTTCCTTGACGCCGTTGGTACGTTTATGTGTAGCTCCAGATGCAAGGTTCCCCAACATGATGGCAACGTTACCTTCGCCACCAAGCATCTCGGCTAGTGCCTCCATCTGGAGAGTGCCCGCACGTTTTTGTTCTGAGCCGACAAAAACCACGCCGTCATTATCTAAGTCATCCCCTTCGGGTTCACGGTTTACATACACTAAGGGAATGTTCTGCAGTACGGCTTCTCCTGTCATGCGTGATGTTGCTGCCGTATCAACGGGATTAATAATGATGGCATCCACTCCTTGAGCAGCAAGGCTTTGTACTTGGCTAAGCTGACGGCCAATATCCTCTTGAGCATCCAGAAACTGGATATCGTAACCCTGCGCTTCGGCTTCGGCTTCCATCGCCTGACGCATAGAGGTAAGGAAGTTATCATCGAAACGGGCGATGGAGACGCCGATAGATTGAGCCATGGCAGTGGTGCAAGTGGCTGCGAGGGCGGCGCCAAGTAGAAGGCGTTTCATAGGTATTCTCCTGAGTATTATTGTTGTGATTGTGATCACCATTTCGGATGCGGCAATTAAGAGTGCGCATATCCTATGTATGGAATTTAGATTCTATTTGCGCCAAAAGCAAAATTTTAATTCCATACTTTGGTATAAATGGAATATTTGTTTCTTTCGCCAGGAGAGCGATTGATTTCTAGAAAAGCTAAATATTTCCGCTGTGTAACCGTGGTGCAAAAGCCAAGGAAGGGGGGCTTCGAGGACTGATAGGCCTGCTGCATCTGGCTAAGCAGGCACTCTTCAAGTGGGAGAAAGGGGAGTGGTCGGTATCGATAGCAGCAGCGATTAAGGCTGGTCAGGTTGATTGCGGCTTTTTTGCAGATCCAACGCTTTGTCCTGGCGAACGCCGAGTGAAATAGCAAGTGTCTGAGTAAGACAAAGCGAGGCGGTCAGTCCTCGAAAACTCTTTACTTCCGCTTCGTGCACTATCAGTGCTACGTCAGACAAGCGCACTAGTGGGCTGAGACTTGAGTCTGTCAAAACCACCAGTGGGATGCCTCTTCGGAGAGCCTCCTCCGCGACATCACGGGATTCTTGAGCGTAAGGGGCGAAGCTGATAACCAGCAATGCGTCATGAGTAGCCACCGCTTTTACCTGCTCGCTGTACATACCGCCAATACCGTTCATCAGAAAGGCGGGTTTCTCTATATGGTGAAGGGCATAGGTCATATAGCTAGCGACCACAAAGCTGCGGCGTGCGCCCATTACATGAATGGCTTGAGCTTTTTCGAAAATATCCAACGCATTCTCCAGGTGATCAGGGTTGATCCGATCAGGGAGCTGTTGGAGTACTTCTTGATTGGCACTGGCAAATTCCCATAGCAGTTGAGTGCTGTCCGGTGTTTCACCTGTGGCTGTGCGTACTGCACGGATGCGTTCGTTGTAATTGGGTAATTCATCAAACAGACGGGCACGAAACAACTGCTGCATCTCTGAGAAGCCTGAAAACCCAAAGTTATTAGAAAACCGAATGAGCGTTGAGGGCGTCACTCCTGCTTGTTGAGCCAACTGAGCAACCGTCGCGAAAGCCACCTCTTGAGGATGATCTAAAAGAAACCGTGCTGTTTGCTGCAAACGACGGCTTAGAGTGGGGTATTCAGCGGTGATCCGCTCTTCTAGTGTTGTAAAACTTTGTGGTACTTGGCTCATAGGGCGCCTGCTAGTCACATTTAATGTTGTCATCGTATATGTGATTCATAGCGTAGTTAAATGGGAATATAAATTCTATAAATGCTTTTCGATAGCACCAAGTAAATCATCACAAATTCATATGAGAGATTTTTGAGCTTAACGGTACTGCTTTGGTCGAATGTGTTGACTAGGATTAGCGTAATAAAAACAATAAATTATTGATTTCATTACTAACGACTTGAGTTGATGCCAAACAATAAAGGAATCGAATATTCTGTATGTTTCCTGTTTGGAATGTATGTTCTATTCTCGTTTTAACGTTGGACATCATTGCTTGGCTAGCCCAACAGCTGAGCTCGTTTTTGTCCTATTTAAGAAAAACAACCAAACCACTCTAATTGGAGACCTCCATGGTGCAGCACTCTATTCAATTCGCGCTGAATCATATGGTTAACCCGCGCTGGACGCCTCAGCAGCTTATCGAAGCCGCCGCTGAAATGGGCGTAGGTGCAGTAGAACTGCGCAACGACGTGGGGGGTAACAGTATCGTTGATCTGGATTCTGCAAGCAGTGCTGGTCAGCGGGCACGAGAATTAGGCATTGAGGTTTTGAGCATTAATGCGCTTTACCCCTTCAACGTTTGGAACGAAGAGCGGGAGGGGCAGGCAGAAACGCTGGCTCAGTGGGTTCATGCAGCGGGTGGACGAGGGTTAGTACTCTGCCCGCTAGTAGACGCCGAGCACCGAGCCAGTGCCGAAGAGCGTAAGGCTGGCCTGGAGCAAGCGTTAACAGCGCTGGATAAAGTACTGGGTCGTTACGACCTACAGGGGTTTGTTGAGCCCCTTGGATTCCCCACCTCCTCGTTGCGGGCTAAAGGCGAAGCGGTAGAGGTCATCCATGCACTTAACCTGTCATCGCGTTTTTCACTAGTACACGACACTTTCCATCATCAAGGCGCCAGTGAGTCTAATGTTTTTGCTGATATGACAGGGTTGGTACATATCTCTGGACTTGAAGATCCCGATGTCACCTTTGAAGGCATGTTAGATGAGCATCGCGTGCTAGTAAGCACTCAAGATCGTCTCGATAACGTAGGACAACTTAAGCGTTTATTAAGCGATGGCTACAACGGGTATGTCTCTTTTGAGCCTTTTGCCACATCGGTACATCAACAGAAAGATCCAGTGGCAACGCTGCGAGACAGTATGGCATTTATTCAGCATCAGCTGGGCTAGCGCTGGCTCTGTTATCGCGCTGTAAGCGCAATAATAAAGACAAGGAGAATTTAATGAAAATCGCCCTCGATCCGCATATGCACCGGCACCTCTCGTTGCCAGACATTTGTCGACTCACTAAAGAGCTTGGTTACGACTATATAGAACTGTCGCCCCGCCCCGATTTCATGGTGTGGTGGACTCGGCCGCGTGCTTATCCTGAGGCTATCAGGTCATTTAAAAAAGCCATGAAAGAGCATGATGTTGGCCTTGCCACCATGCAGCCGATGTATCGATGGTCTAGCCCCTATCGCGATGAATGGGAAATGGCCATGGATAACTGGAAAAGAATTATCGAAGTGGCGGTAGAGCTTGATAATCCACTGCTGATTTCCGAATTCGGGCGCGGCGGTTCAGTGGAGCGTTCTCAGGCAGACCGAGCAGGGCTCCATACTCCAGAAGCGTGCGAAAACGCCTTTTGGCGCTCGATGGATGTATTGGTACCCATTCTTGAGCGCGAAGGATTAACGCTGAGCATTGAGCCTCATCCTGAAGACTGGATTGAGACAATGGAGCCGGCGGTGGAAATCATTAAAACCATTAACTCACCTGCTATTAAAAGCTCCTATATTGCCCCCCATAGCTTTTTTTACGGTGACGACTTGGCGACCACCATCCGTGCCACCAAGGGTGAGTTAGTTCACGCCCGTGTCGCTGATACGTTTAACCACAAAGCTTCTTCGGAGTTGCGCTATATCGTTAACCCCCCTGGTTCTACTGCCCGAGTCCATCAGCACCTGGATATGGGGGAGGGAGAAATAGACTGGGACGTTTTCTTCAAAACCCTGCATGAAATTGGCTTTGATGGTGTGCTCTCCAGCTGTGTATTCGGTTGGGAAGAGCGAGCTGAAGCCTCCAATCGTTTTATGCGTGGTGAGATTCAACGTTACGTCGACAAATACTGGAAATAATAAGGAAAACAATTATGTCCGTAAAAATAGGAATTATCGGCACCGGCATGATCGGGGAAGAACATGCCCGTCGTATTACCCAACAGTTGACCGGCGGTCAGATTGTCGCGGTTACTGACGTTAACCTTGATCAGGCCAAAGCAGTGGTGGAACGGTTGGGCGTCGAGGCGCAGGTTTATGAAGATGGTCAGGCGCTGATTAGCGCCGAAAGTGTTGATGCGGTGATGGTTACTTCATGGGGCCCTACCCACGAAGAGTATGTATTGGCCGCTATTAAAGCCGGTAAGCCGGTCTTTTGCGAGAAACCTTTGGCGACCACTGCTGAGGGCTGTCGACATATCATTGATGCGGAAATAAAGGCCGATAAGCGACTTGTTCAGGTCGGGTTTATGCGCCGCTACGACAGCGGTTACCGGTTGATGAAGGATGCAATTGATAGCAACCGTCTAGGTGAGCCTCTGATTGTTCATGCTGCACATCGCAACCCGGACGTGCCGGAGCGTTACATTACCCCCATGGCGATTCACGACACGCTGATTCATGAATTGGATACGTTCCGCTGGCTGCTGGACGACGATTACAAAAGTGCTCAGGTACTATTCCCCCGCAAGACGCGCCATGCTCACAGCAAGGTTGAAGACCCTCAGATCGTGCTGCTTGAGACCGTCAAAGGCGTGCGAATTGACGTCGAAGTGTTTGTGAACTGCAAGTACGGTTATGACATTCAATGTGACGTTGTGGGTGAAGAGGGTATTGCCCGACTGCCAGAACCTCAATCACTGCAGCTTCGCCAGGCTGGCCAGCTCTCCAATGAGATTCTCATGGATTGGAAAAACGTTTCGGTGAGGCATTTGATGTCGAGCTGCAAGCCTTCATTGATGGCGTAGCCACTGGTGAATTGAAGGGGCCCTCATCCTGGGACGGCTATGCGGCCGCCATCGCGGGCGATGTGTGTGTCAAAGCACAGGAAAGCGGCGGTATTGAACAAATTGAGATGCCAGAGCGACCGGCGTTCTACGCCTAACGGTTCAAACTCCTCATACACGGCTCCGCTGCTCTGCACGGAGCCATTTTTTTTGAGACGTCATATTTTGTCGAATGTACAACCAAAGCATTACGGATTGCACGTTTCAAATATTGATTATTTGGAATATAAATTCTATATTGAAGCGAACCACGCTAATAACAATGTCCATTCCTGAAAATCCACGGCAACGCTGCTTCTCTTTACAAGTGACGCTGGGTTAGGGACTGGCTACACGTAGGATGTGATGCCATGAATAAGACCAAGACACTGGATCTAATCTGCCTCGGTCGAGCGGCTGTTGACTTATACGGCAACCAAGTGGGTAGCCGTTTGGAGGATATGAGCAGCTTTGCCAAGTACCTGGGGGGCTCTTCAGGCAATATCGCTTATGGAACGGCTCGCATGGGGCTGAAAACAGCGATGCTGACGCGCGTCGGTGACGAGCACATGGGCCGCTTCGTGCGCGAAGAGTTGGCCAGAGCCGGTGTCGACACCAGCCACGTCGTCACCGATAAAGAGCGACTCACGGGGATGGTGGTGCTGGGCATTAAAGACCGCGATACGTTTCCGCTGATCTTTTATCGGAATGACTGTGCCGACATGGCCGTTGATAGTGGAGATTTCGATCCTGCCTTTATTGCCTCCAGCAACGCGCTGCTGATTACCGGGACGCACTTCTCGACAGAACAAACCTACACGACCAGTAAAACAGCGATTGAATACGCCAAAGCCGCTGGCACCAAAGTCATTCTGGATATCGACTATCGCCCGGTGCTGTGGGGCTTAACCACGTTGGGTGATGGTGAAACCCGGTTCGTTTCCGATGAAGGCGTTAGCCGCCATTTACAGACGATTCTGCCTGACCTCGATTTAGTGGTAGGCACCGAAGAAGAGGTGCATATCGCGGGCAACAGTACCGATACTCTTACAGCACTGAAGCGTATTCGCGAACTCACGGATGCCACCATCGTGCTCAAACTGGGAGCTCAGGGGTGTACGGTGCTCGACGGGGTTATCCCCGATAGCGAAGAAGACTTCGTGGTGCACACTGGGGTGCGCGTCGATGTACTGAATGTATTGGGTGCAGGCGATGCCTTTATGAGCGGTTTCTTGCGAGGCTGGCTGCGTAATGAACCTCATGAACGCAGCTGCGCATATGCCAACGCTTGTGGTGCTCTGGTGGTCTCCCGCCACGGCTGCGCGCCGGCGATCCCCAGTGCCGAAGAGCTTGACGATTACCTCTCCAGAGCGGAGTCCATTGCCCGTCCAGACCTGGATACCCGGCTTAATTACCTGCACCGTGTGACCACTCAGCGCAACCCCCAGCAGTGGGATGATCTCTGCATCATGGCGTTTGATCACCGCAAACAACTCTTTGATATGGCCCGTGAAGAAGGGGCTGATGTCGCCAGGATTCCTTACCTAAAGCAACTGCTTGTGAAAGCGACAGAGCGCGGTAGTGAGCAATTGGGTAACAGCCGCGTGGGGGTATTGATTGACGATACCTACGGTCAGGATGCGCTTAACGATGTCACCGGGCGAGGCTGGTGGATCGCCCGGCCGGTGGAGCTGCCTAGCTCCCGGCCCATCGAACTGGAAGGTGGGCGCAGTATCGGCTCACGCCTTCAGCAATGGCCGAAGGAACATATCGTCAAGTGCCTTGTTTTCTACCACCCGGAAGATCAAGTGACCCTGCGGCAAGTCCAGGAAAGGCAAGTGATGGAGCTTTATCGCGCCTGCGCTGAGTCGGGCAATGAATTATTGCTGGAAATTATCCCGCCGCGCGACCTGGCTGCTGATGACGATATGTTCATCAATGCGATGCAGCGTTTTTACAATCTGGGTGTGCAGCCCGATTGGTGGAAACTCCCTCCGCAAACACGAGATGGCTGGCAGCGTATTAGTACGTTACTCAAAGCCCGTGCGCCTCACTGCCGCGGTGTTGTGATGCTGGGCTTGGATGCGCCGCTGGATGAGCTTAAAGAGGGATTAATGGATAGTGCCGGCGTCGATGTGTGTAAAGGCTTTGCCGTTGGTCGCACCATCTTTGGTGAGCCAAGCCGCCGCTGGCTTCGTGGCGACTATGACGATGAACAACTGATAGAAGCGGTGCTGGCCAATTATATGACCCTGGTTGATGCCTGGCAGAAGCGTCAGCGCGCGGCCTAGCGCATTCCAGTTTATGACAAGGGTGACAAAGCTATGAATACTATTCGACTCACCATGGCGCAAGCGGTCGTGCGCTATATGCTGGCCCAGAAAGTAGACATTGAGGGCGAGATTAAGCCGCTCTTTCCGGGTGTTTGGGCCATTTTTGGTCACGGCAACGTCGCCGGGCTAGGCGAGGCGCTGTATCAGGCGCGCGAGTATCTGCCAACCTATCGCGCGCACAATGAGCAGGGCATGGCCCATGCCGCCATTGCTTATACCAAAACACTCAATCGTCAGCAGGTAATGGCCTGCACCGCATCGGCGGGCCCAGGCGCGACGAACATGGTCACGGCAGCCGCAGTAGCGCATGTGAACCGCCTGCCTGTGCTCTTCCTGCCAGGGGATACGTTTGCCACGCGCATGCCTGATCCTGTCCTTCAGCAAGTGGAAAACTTCCACGATCACACACTGACCTCTAATGATTGCTTCAAACCGGTCAGCCGGTTTTTTGACCGCATTACGCGGCCCGAGCAACTGCTCACCTCGCTGCCCCAGGCGGTGCGGGTGCTAACGGATCCGGTCGAGTGTGGGCCGGTCACACTGGCGTTGCCTCAAGATATCCAGACGTTCGCCTTTGATTATCCCGAACACTTCTTTGCCGAGAAGGTGCACCGGCAGCGTCGCCAGTCAGCAGATCGCCATGAGTTGGAAAGTGCGGTTCAGCTTATCCGCCAGGCTAAAAAGCCGCTGGTGATGGCAGGGGGCGGCGTGCACTACTCAGGGGCTATAACCGCCCTTGATGCGTGGGTTTCTCGCTACCAGCTACCTGTCGGAGAGACCCAGGCGGGCAAAGGGGCACTACCGTGGGATCACACCCAGAATGTAGGCACGATTGGCGTCACCGGCGGCGCGGCTGCCAACGCCTTGGCGGCTGAAGCGGATCTGATTATTGCCGTCGGTACCCGGCTGGGGGATTTCGCCTCTGGCTCGCGCGCCATGATTAACCCGAATGCCAAGCTGCTAAGCATCAATGTGGCCTCTTTCGATGCGGTTAAGCACAAGGGGCAGGCGCTGGTAGGCGATGCCAAGCTGACCCTTGAGGAACTGATCACTGAGCTCGAGGGTTGGCAGCCAGAGGAGAGCTGGGTTGAGCAAGCCGCTGGACTTCGCGCTGATTGGAACCAGACCGTCGATAAGGTGACCGCCGACCGCGGCAACAACTTGCCCTACGACGCAGAAGTGGTTGGTGCAGTTAACCGCGCGGCGGGCGAGCGCGACATCGTGGTGTGTGCGGCAGGTGGCCTGCCGGGTGAGCTGCAAAAACTCTGGCGTACGCGGTTTGATCGCGGCTATCACATGGAGTACGGCTACTCCTGCATGGGATACGAGTTAGCCGGTGGCGTCGGCGTCAAGATGGCCAAGCCCGACTCTGAAGTGTTTGTGATGGTGGGCGATGGCTCTTACCTGATGCTCAATTCAGAAATTGCCACCTCGGTCATGTTGGGTCACAAGATCGTCGCTGTAGTTCTCGATAACCGTGGCTATGGATGCATCCACCGCCTGCAGCAGTTCTGCGGCGGGCCCGGCTTTAACAACATGCTGGATGACTGCTTGAGCGTTGATGAAGGTGCCCCCAAGACCGACTTCGCAGCGCATGCGGCCGCATTGGGTGCACTCAGCGAGCAGGTCGGCAATATTCAGGAATTAGAACAAGCGCTTGAGCGTGCCAAGGCCGCTGACCGTAGTTACGTGATTGCTATCGATACCGATGGCTCGACCGATACCCAAGACGGTGGTGCCTGGTGGGACGTGGCAGTGCCAGAGGTTTCCGAACGCGCCGAAGTGAATACGGCCCGCGAACGCTATGAGGCGTACAAAGCGCGCCAATTCCAGAATCTTTAAGGCGCTGCCCTCTGCTTATTTGGAAGAACGACCCACTTTTAATAACGACGCAATCTAAATGTGAATAACAACAGTAACGGAGACCGCCATGAGCGTAAGACTCGGTATTAATCCACTTACCTGGACTAACGATGATATGCCCGCATTAGGCGGTGATACACCGTTGGATACCTGCCTTGCCGAAGGTAAGCAGGCAGGCTTTTCGGGCTTCGAGCTAGGCCATAAGTTCCCCCGGGTGCCAGAAAAGCTTGGGCCCATTCTTGAGAAGCACGGCCTCTCGTTAGTCTCAGGCTGGTACAGCAGCGAATTATTGACCCGCAGTGCCGAGGACGAGATTGAAGCACTCAAGCCGCACCTGCACCTGCTCAAATCGCTGGGCGCCAACGTCATGGTGTTCTGTGAAGTGACCCACTGCGTGCACGGCGAGCGTGACACGCCTCTTTCTCACTCGCCGCGCATGAGTGAGGAGGGGTGGAAGACATTTATTCCACGACTTAATCAGGTAGCTGATTACTGCCTGGAGCAGGGGGTGCAAATCGCCTACCACTACCACTTGGGCACAGTGATTGAAACGCCTGATGAGATTGATCGGCTGATGGCCGAAGCCGCTCCTTCGGTTGGGCTGCTGCTGGATACCGGGCACCTGGTGGCAGCGGGCGGCGATCCGGTGGCGTTGCAGAAGAAGTACGCAGATCGCATCAATCATGTGCACTGCAAAGATATCCGCAAAGACGTACTGGCGGACGTGCGTAATCGGGATCTCAGTTTTCTCGACGGCGTGCTGAACGGCATGTTCACCGTGCCGGGCGATGGTTATATCGACTACACCACCTTATTTGAAGGGCTCCGGGAGAGTGACTATTCGGGCTGGATGGTGGTAGAGGCGGAGCAGGATCCTGCCGTGGCCCACCCGCTTACCTACGCTTGTTTAGGGCATGACAATTTACGCCGTTTCTGCGCCGAAGCCCGTTTAACCGTGGATGCGTAAACCGAACACCAAGAGGAGTTGAGCGATGAGTATCTTAGGTAATTTCATCAATGGTCAGGCGGTTGCGAGCCAAAGCGGCCGCACCGCGCCTGTCTATAATCCCGCCACTGGTGAGCAGAGCCTGCAGGTGGCGCTCTCTTCTGCGCAGGAGACCCAGGAAGCCGTGCGCGTTGCCGATGAGGCCTTTGCCACTTGGTCGAAAATGTCTCCGCTTAAGCGCTCGCGTATTCTGTTTAAATTCAAGGCGCTGGTGGAGGAGCACACCGACGAGCTGGCGCGGCTGATTTCCCGAGAGCATGGCAAGGTGTTTTCTGACGCCAAAGGCGAAGTAACCCGTGGCCTGGAAGTGGTCGAGTTTGCCTGTGGCATTCCGCACCTGCAAAAGGGCGAGCACTCCATGAACGTCGGCACCGGCGTAGATAGCTACTCCATGATGCAGTCGCTCGGCGTGTGCGCCGGTATTTCGCCGTTCAACTTCCCGGCAATGGTGCCCATGTGGATGTTCCCCATTGCGCTGGCCTGTGGCAATACCTTTGTCATGAAACCGTCGGAGAAGGATCCCTCCACGCCGATGCGCTTAGCTGAGCTACTGAAAGAGGCGGGCTTACCGGATGGCGTCTTCAACGTCGTCAATGGCGATAAAGAGTCAGTGGATGTACTGCTGACCGATGAGCGTGTTCAAGCCGTCAGCTTTGTGGGGTCTACCCCGATTGCCGAGTACATCTACGCCACGGCATCAAAACATGGCAAGCGTGTTCAGGCGCTGGGCGGTGCCAAGAATCACATGGTGATCATGCCGGATGCCGATCTTGATCAAGCCGTTAGTGCACTGATGGGTGCCGCCTACGGCTCCGCAGGCGAGCGTTGCATGGCCATTTCGGTGGCGGTGCCCGTGGGTGAGGAGACCGCCCAGAAGCTGCGTGAGAAGCTTGAGGCTGAACTCGCGAACCTGCGCGTCGGGCCTGGCCTGGTCGATGGCCCCGATAACGATATGGGCCCACTGGTGACTCGCGATCACCTGGAAAAGGTCAAAGGCTATATCCAAACTGGCGTGGACGAAGGCGCAGAGCTGGTGGTAGATGGCCGCAAAACGGCGGTGGACGGCGCCGGTGATGGTTTCTTTATTGGCGGCACGTTGTTTGATTACGTCAAGCCCGGTATGCGCATTCACTCTGAAGAGATCTTCGGCCCGGTGCTGGCGATTGCCCGCGCGGCAAGTTTCGATGAAGCGGTCAGCATGGTTAACGCACATGAGTATGGCAACGGCACAGCGATCTTTACCCGTGATGGGGATGCCGCGCGCCAATACTGCGAGCAGATTCAGGTCGGCATGGTCGGCGTCAACGTCCCTATTCCCGTGCCCATGGCGTTCCACAGCTTTGGCGGTTGGAAGCGCTCGTTGTTCGGCCCGCTGCATATGCATGGCCCCGATGGCGTGCGTTTCTACACGCGGATGAAGACCATTACCCAGCGCTGGCCCAGCGGTATCCGTGAAGAGACCAATCACTTCACTATGCCCACGCTTTAATTTTTTCTTCATTTACATTGCGCCGTTCCCTATTGGTTCGGCGTTCTTTTGAATCCGCTCTTACGTTTCTAATTATTTATCTCACTCGTAACAAGATAAGCGGCGAAGCAGTGAGCAATGTATCCAGCCTAAATGGAACGCTTTTTCAACATTGAAAGCGTGTGAAGTCTGTCTAGACGACTAAAGTATAGAATAAATAATTTGAGTTCAGTCTTTATAGAATATATGTTCTATAAATAGGGTAAATCAATTCGTAAATATCAATAACAATGAATACAAAACGTATGTACGAGGAAACTCGGTATGAAAACGACTAAGTACAATCTAAGGTACCTACTGACAATATGTGGTGTTGCCGCGTTAGGTGGCCTTTTGTTTGGTTATGACACGGCGGTAATTTCGGGTGCTATTGGGCCAATACAGCGTTATTTTGACCTTAGCTCGTTTGAGACGGGATGGGCGGTTTCCAATGTGGCAATTGGCTGTATTATAGGTGCCTTTGCATCGGGTGTTGTTGCGGCTCGGCTGGGTCGCAAAAAGACGCTAATAATTGCCGCTTTATTGTTTACTATTTCAGCGATTGGCGCCGCCTTAGCGACCACTTTTTATTGGTTTATTGTCTATCGCTTCATTGGCGGTATTGCTGTTGGCATTGCCTCGGCGGTTTCACCGATGTACATGAGCGAGGTATCGCCGAAGAGCCTCCGAGGCCGTGCGCTTAGTATGCAGAATATTGCTATTGTATTCGGGCAGGTTGTGATATTTGTAGTCAACTATCTGATTGCTAAAGGCGCAACCGATGCATGGCTAACCGAGGCGGGTTGGCGTGTAATGATTGGTTCAGAGGTTTTGCCCTGCATACTGTTCTGTCTGATTGTGTTTTTTATTCCAGAGTCCCCGCGCTGGTTGGTTATGAAGGGCCGTGATCAAGAAGCGCTGAAAACCTTAAGCCGCATTGGGGGGCCAGATTATGCTAAAAGCGTTCTTGTGGAAGTGCATGAGTCGTTGGAAAGTGATCGGTTACGTCGCCAGCAGGCTGACCGAAAAAGCGATTTGATTCGTGATCGTCGCTTTTGGTTTATTGCAGCTATTGCCTGTTTAATTGCGTTCTTCCAACAGGCTAGCGGCGTTAACGTGATGATGTACTTCGCCCCGGTAGTTCTCGGTGATGTCACCGGTAATACCGAGGTCGCTATGTTTCTTACTATTTGGATCGGCGTTGTCCAATTAATTGGCAACCTGATTGGCATGATGCTAATGGATAAAGTTGGTCGTGTACCGCTGTTCCGAGTTGGCACTCTCGGCTGTGTCTTTGGCTTACTGGTAACATCTTTCTTCCTCTATCGATCGGCTGGTCTTAGCGGAGATGCCGCTATTGTTCAGGGATGTCTCACTTTAGCAGGAATGTTGATTTTTATGCTGTTTTTTGCGTTTTCCTGGGCGCTGGGGGCGTGGATTATCGTTTCGGAAATATTCCCTAATAGAATGCGTGCATTTGGCATGTCGCTATCGGTTACTGTACTTTGGATAAGCAACTTCTTAATTGGCCAAGGCTTCCCTGTGTTAAACCAGAATGCTTGGCTGAACGAACAGTTTCATGGGGCTTTCCCAATGTGGATATTCGCTGGTTTGATGGCGCTGGCTTATTTGTTTATTCGTCGCTTTCTGCCAGAAACTAACGGGGTTGCCTTGGAACATATGGAAGACCATGTGTTGGCTAAGCGTAGCGGTATCAGCAACCAACATCGCGTCAATAATCAAACCTTTGCAGAAGCTGTTCGCTAAATCAAAAGTTATAACGCGGGGCAATAACTGCCCCGCTCATTTAATGGGATTGACGGATGATCAATTCTCCAGGTAAGAGAAGCGGGCGGGACGTTTCCCCTTCCTCCATCTAGACACCGAATTGCCTCGTCAACCAACTGCTTTAATGGTTGCCGGTAGGTGGTTAGTGCGTAGTGAGGAGAGGATGCTTCAGCTATATCGTCAAGCCCACAATACCGATTCTGTTTGAGTTTCCTCTATTATGCAGCGCGTCAATCGCACAGGAAGCAAGAATATCGTTTTCACAAAATAGGGCTTCAATACGGAGACTCGGCGGTCTCAATGACCAAGTGAGTCAGGTGTTGCACTTGGTCATTGAGACCGCCCTGTTTGGGTGCCTTTTGAGTGGGTAATACCTGATAACCTAGATGAATACATCGGACGTAACTAAGTTCTTGTCGCCAGTGGCATGGGTCAGGTGCCCATGCTTCTGCTTGGGTGCCTGATGTTAGATTTGGCGCATTGAAGCCTGCACAAAATAGAGACATCTTGCTTGATGCTTTAAAATCGCAAGAATATGTAGTAGTGGCAGTGGGTAATTCCTGTTTTATTGTTAAGTGTTTGATTTATAGAAATGAATTTATTTGATGAGAAGTTAACAATAACAAGAAAGTGACAGTGAGTGCTGTGAATAACTGTTTTAATAAGGCCTGAATCAGAACCGCCATATATAAAAATAACCGTATAGGAGGCACTTGATGAGCATGCAAATCGCTAGCGCGCCTTGTTGTTGGGGCGTCGACGACGTTAATAACCCGAATTTACCACCCTGGCAGAAAGTGTTGGATGAGGCCGCGCAAGCGGGCTACCAGGGCCTAGAACTTGGGCCTTACGGCTACTTGCCACTAGCTCAAGGGCACCTTGGAGAAATGCTTGAGGAACGTGGCTTGAAAGTTGTCGCGGGTACTATTTTTGATGACCTAGTTGACCCCGCCAATCGAAATAACCTTATTCGTCAGACTCATGAAATTTGTACCTTCCTGAAACAGCTTCCAAAGCTACCAAGTCAGCCAGGCAAAGACTACCCTGCACCCTACTTGGTATTGATCGACCATGTTCATGATGAGCGCAGTCTATATGCGGGCCACTCCGATAAAGCGCCGCGTCTAGATAATGTGCAGTGGGACACCCTCATGGATCATATTCGCATCATTGCTGAGCTAGCTAGCCGCGAGTATGGCATCCGAGCCGTCATTCATCCCCATGCTGGAGGGTACATCGAGTTTGAGGATGAAATACTGCAATTGATGGCAGATATTTCCTATGACACCGCTGGATTGTGCCTGGATACTGGCCATCTCTATTATTCGGGCATGGATCCCGTAACCTGGATTCGCGACCATGCAGACCGAATAGATTATCTGCACTTCAAAGATATTGAGCCAAAAGTCTTTGAAAATGTCATGGCCAGCCAAGTGGACTTTTTTGATGCCTGCGCACGTGGAGTCATGTGTCCGATTGGAGAAGGAGTTATTGACTACGAAGCTATCTATCAACTCCTTCAAGAGATTGGTTATCAAGGCTATATCACGATTGAGCAGGAGCGTGACCCTCGCGATGCCGATGGTAGCCTCGCCGACGTTACAGCCAGCTTAGAGTATTTGAAACGCCGGGGCTTTCAGAACGAGTTTTGATGACAGGATACAAAACCATGATACAGGGTGATACAAAAGTGACTGCGCCAGTTCGTTGGGCGATGGTGGGCGGCGGTCAGGGAAGTCAGATCGGCTATATCCATCGTTGTGCAGCGCTGCGCGACAATAGCTTTCAACTGGTGGCTGGTGCATTCGACATCGACCCAGCAAGGGGGCGTGAGTTTGGCGTGTCGCTGCGGGTGGACTCCGAGCGTTGCTACCCAGACTACCAGACGCTGTTTGCCGAGGAGGCTAAACGAGAGGACGGTATTCAGGCAGTTTCCATCGCAACACCCAATAACACCCACTTCGCCATCTGCAAGGCGGCGCTGGAGGCTGGCTTGCACGTGGTTTGTGAGAAGCCTCTATGCTTCAATGTAACAGAGGCAGAAGAGCTTCGGGCGTTGGCTATAGAGAACCGCTGCATTGTAGGTGTTACCTATGGTTATGCGGGCCACCAGCTGGTGCGCCAAGCCCGGGAGATGATCGCCAACGGGGATCTCGGTGATATTCGCATGGTACATATGCAGTTTGCTCATGGCTTCCACAGCGAAGCTGTTGAGAATGCGAGCCCCAGCACTCGTTGGCGGGTCGACCCTCGCTACGCCGGGCCCAGCTATGTGCTAGGTGATTTGGCAACTCACCCGTATTACATTGCAGAAATGATGTTGCCAGAGCTTCGCATCAAAAGGTTGCTTTGTTCTCGGCAAAGTTTTGTCGCCAGCCGGGCACCGCTTGAGGATAACGCTTACGTACTTATGGAATATGAAGGTGGTGCTATGGGGCATTTGTGGGCTTCGGCAGTCAACGCTGGCTCCATGCATGGGCAGAAAGTGCGGGTTATTGGGTCTCGAGCAAGTATCGAATGGTGGGATGAGCATCCCAACCAGCTGCGTTACGAAGTGCAAGGTGAACCTGTGCGTCTCCTCGAACGAGGCATGGAGTATCTCTATCCTCAAGCGCGGGAGGATGATCGCATTGGTGCTGGTCATCCGGAAGGTTTATTTGAAGCGTGGGCTAACCTCTACTATCGCTTTGCTCTCGCTATGGAGGCGATGGAACGTGATGATGTGGCTGGTGTTGAAGCGCTTGGTGTGCCGGGTATTGATGCAGGATTAGAAGGCGTGCGTTGGGTAGAGAATTGCGTGCGTTCTGCCGATGCTGGAGCGACTTGGGTCGATTATTTCTGAATTAGCTAGAGTTTGAAGTTACCTTGAGCTACTAGGTTATATTTTAATACCGTTAAGAATAAGGCTAACATCGTGATTCAACGCTTTATGAAACCTACCCATAGTAGCTCTGTGGTGGTTGAACAGCCCGGTGAGTTGCTCTATATGTGTATGGTTGAAGGCAAGCAGAGTGAGATGCCGCGAACAATGCATCGCCATAACAACTGTACAGAAATCGTTTTTATCAGCGAAGGGCAGGGAGTCCATATAATTGGCGGCCAGAAGTATACTACCCAAGACGGCGACGTGCTGATTTATAACAGTGGTACATTACATGATGAGGCTGCTCAGCCAAGCGTCGGTCTTGTGGCCTATTGTTGTGGTTTTCAAGGGCTTAAACTTCGGGGGCTACCTGCCAACCATCTAATATCTGCGCAGGATCAACCTGTGCTTGGCAGCGGCGAGCATTACGATTCGATTAAAAGTTTGATGCAGTTGCTATATGACCAGGTCGAAGCTAGTAGAAATGCTGATATTTGTCATCATTTGTTGCAAGCTTTGATTCAGTTAGTAAGCCGTATGAGGGGGCAATCTTACGCGCAGCTTAATATCCTAGATTACGACCTTGGACAGGAAGTGAGACGCTTTATTGATGAGAAATATGCTGACGAGCTTGATCTCCAGACTCTTGCTAAGCGGTTTAAAGTAAGTCGCTATCACCTTGCTCACTGCTTCAAGGCCTCGGTGGGCTGCTCACCTATACACTATATGATTCGGCGCCGAATGGGAGAAGCGCAGACTCTCCTTATTAATACAAGTCTGAGTATTACCGAAGTAGCCGAGCAGGTTGGTTATCATTATCCCAGCTACTTTAATACTGCTTTCAAGAAGGTTGTCGGAGTGACGCCCGGTGGCTATAGAAACCATTACTTAAAGTGAAAGAGTTTTGGGCTTTCCTGCTTGGCCTTATCAGCAGTATTCCTGTGGTTAAGTGGTTCTTCCCATTCACGCATTCTCATTTCCTCTCTTTAGGTGACCTTTCTCATAGATTAGTATCGCTATCATGGAGTCTGCTTGGGCCCGTAGCAGACGCTCCGGCACCCACTGGAATGAACAAGTCACAAAATAATCAGCGTCGCGAGCCCAAGGAATGATAAAAAGCCAACCACATCGGTAACGGTCGTCAAAATAACCGCACCGGATAACGCGGGATCAATCTGCAGCTTTTTCAACACCATGGGGATGAGTACGCCGGATAAGTTGGCGAGGCTCATATTGATAAAGATGGCCAGGGTGATCACCAGTGTAATCATGGGGTCGCCAAACCAGAGATGGGCAATCAAGCCCACCACTAACGCCCAAACCAGGCCGTTACTCATACCTACCCACATCTCTTTGTTATACAGCCAGCGAACGTTGTTGCCTGCCAGTTGGCCCAGCGCCAGGCCGCGTATAACCACGGTGAGGGTTTGGCTACCGGCAATGCCGCCCATGCTTGCTACCACCGGCATCAAAATGGCCAGCGCCACGATTTGATCCAATACTGCTTCAAATTGGCCGATAACGAATGCAGCTAAAAAAGCCGTTAACAGGTTAATACCCAGCCAAATGCCGCGACTTTTTGCGCTGCGTAAGACGGGTGTAAAGACTTCCTCTTCGTTACTCACACCTGACATGTGTTTCAATGTCATGTCAGCATCTTCTTGGGTAATTTCTAAAACATCGGCAGAGTTTAGTTGCCCTACTAATATCCCATCGCTATCGCAAACGGGCACAAAGTGAAGTTCTTTTGAGCGCAGTAGTGCTGCTGCATCACTAACTTTCATTTGATCATTGAGGGTGAAAAAGTCATCCATATAATCATCAACCACGGCATCTTGTGGTTGTTTGATTAAATCAATCAGGGTCAAAGTGCCGAGTAAACGCTTATCCTTATCGGTAATCATGATCTGCTGCGACTCATCGTCGAGCAAGTGATGAATTCGTATATAGCGCTGCACGGCCTCTAAAGAAACACCTTGCTTTACGTTGACCGTTTCAGGATCCATGTAACGGCCGACTACGTCATCTTCATAGGCGTGAAGATTTTCAACCTGGGCACGAATATCCTGATCCAGGCTGGCGTAAACGCTGGTTTTTATAGCATCGTCAGCAACATCCAGTACTTCCGCAACTTCTTGAGCATCCAAACCTTTAACAATCTGCTCTACGTCGCTGGCCGATAAATCCTCGATGTAGTCAGCACGGATATCTTCATCAACTTCGGCAAGCACTTCACCAATTACATCGTCAGGTACATATTCCCAAAGGAAGTCACGCGTTTTGGCCGGAAAGGATTCAAGTGTTCGCGCAATATCTAAAATATCGAGTTCAGTGAAGAACGCTTGTAGAGCCGCTGTGTCCGAAGTGTCTAACAGCTTTTGTAGATAGAGTAGCTGCTCTTCGTTATTGCTATATTTTTCATCATCGCGCATAGCGTCCGTCCTTTTTGGAAACTAGGTGTTCATGGCAATAAAATTGCAAACTCTCGGCGGCTCGCTTTGGTGAGTTTATAGGCTGGCTTGGTTGAAAGCCACGCGAACACCGTAGGCTAGGCGTTGGTGAGCGGAGACGGAGGGCACATCACTACCTATCATTTCATCGGCGGCTTCGGCCCAGGTCAGCGTGCCATGGGTGAAGCCAAGCGGCGCTAACGCGCGACCAATCCACTGGGTGCCGGTGAAACGTTGCGTCTCCCCGTCGTGGTCAATGAGCAAACTAGTAGCGTTACCCTGGTGCAAGCGCACGATGTACCAGCCCAAATCGAGTCCGTGTACCTCAACCTCGGGGAGCGGTGCGGAACAGTGCGCAAGATCGTCAAGGGTAATATGTGCGGGAAGTGCTGAAGACATGGCGTATCCTCATAAGTGAATATCCTATACGCCAAGCCTAAAGGGTGTGCTTTATTTGTACAGTAGTAACCGTCTGAACGGCGCTATTTATTAAGCGCTGGATCAGACGGTTAGAGATAGGTGCTCTACTACTTAACCGTTACGAAATAGGAAACTGTAGGCATTTAACGCAGGTACGCCGCCTAGGTGGGCGTAGAGCACCTTGGAGCCCGCGGGAAATTCACCGTTGCGCACCTTATCGATCATGCCGTGCATGGATTTACCTTCGTAAACCGGGTCGGTAAGCACACCCTCCAGACGGGCACAGAGACGAATGGCTTCCAGCGTGCCTTCGTTGGGCAGGCCGTACTCGGGGCCGCCGTAGCGGGTATCCAAAATGACATCGTCATCGCTAATACCGCCTTCCAATTCCACCAGCTCGGCCGTATTGCGCGCGATGCGCAGGATCTGTTCACGGGTTTGCTCAGGCTTGGCAGAGGCATCAATGCCAATCACTCGCTGGGCACGGCCATCGGCGGCAAACCCCACCACCATGCCCGCCTGGGTGCTGCCGGTGACCGAGCACACCACGATATAGTCAAACGTGAAGCCGAGTTCTTTCTCCTGCTGGCGCACCTCTTCGGCAAAGCCAACAAAGCCTAAACCGCCGTAAGGGTGCTCGGAGCAGCCTGCGGGAATCGGGAAGGGCTTACCACCCCGCTGGCGCACATCTTCCATCGCCTGCTCCCAGCTGGGGCGAATGCCGATATCGAACCCCGCGTCATCCATGCGCACATCGGCGCCCATGATGCGGGACATCTCGATATTGCCCACCCGGTCATACACCGCATCGGAGTAGTTAACCCAGTTCTCCTGAACAAGCACGCACTGCATACCCAGGTGAGCGGCCACCGCTGCAACCTGGCGGGTCTGGTTGGATTGAATACCACCAATGGATACCAGCGTATCGCAGCCCTGTTCCAGCGCTTCTGGAATCAAATACTCAAGCTTGCGTGTTTTGTTACCTCCAAAGGCCAGGCCGCTATTGCAGTCTTCACGCTTGGCGTAGAGCTCTACTTCACCGCCTAAATGTTCGCTTAGCCGCTTTAGCGGAGTAATGGGAGAGGGGCCAAAGGTGAGTGGGTAACGGGGGAAGCGTTCGAGGTTCATAACAAGCTCCTGCTGCTCAGGGTTTGAGTGCGGTGTATATAAAGTTGCTAGGCGAGGGTTTGTGTGAACAGTTGGCGTGCTCTCTGCTATTAATAGTATGTGCTCATCGCTATTTTTGTGTTGCAAAGTTGGCTGCTTGTAAGCAATAAAAAATGCTATAAAAGGTAAATTATGTTTTTAAATAGTGCATAAAAGTGATTGAGGTAAATAATAGTGCGTTCAAAAAGGGTGCGGACGGGCGCTGAGCCTGATGACCAGTGGGCTGAGCTAGACCGTACAGACCGGCGTATTCTCAAACTGCTGCAGGACGACGCCACTCTCTCCAATGTGGCACTGGCAGAGCAGGTGAACTTGAGTCCAGCGGCCTGTTTGAGAAGAGTCGAAAAGCTCAAGCGGGACGGGGTGATTAGCCGTGTGGTGGCCCATTTAGACCCGGAACAGCTCCAGGCGGGGATGGTGGTATTGATTGGCGTGGTGCTGGATCGCTCGACGCCGGAATCCTTCGCCGCCTTCGAAGAGGCGGCCCAGAAGGTGTCGGGCTGTATGGAGTGCCACGTGGTCACCGGGGAGTTTGATTACTTTATGCTGGTGCGCACTCGGGACAGCCAAAGCTTCAACAGGCTGCACGCCGAACAGTTACTCTACCTGCCCGGCGTGCGCCAGATCCGCTCGTTTATGGGGCTGCGACAGGTGGTCTCTACCCATAAGGTGTTGGTTTAATCTTTTGGAAAGCGCGCTTCCAGCTCGGCCACTTGCTCCTGCGTTAGCCCCCGCGGGTTCTCGCCCCGCAGCAATAGGTAAAGCTTGGCGGTCTCTTCCAGCTCTTCAGTGGCATACACTGCCGCTTCGAGGTTTTTCCCCGCTACCACTGGACCGTGGTTGGCCAGCAGTACCGCGCTGTGTTTGCCGGCTAAGCCCCGCACCGCATCGCCCAGTTTAGGATCGCCGGGAATGTGATACGGCACCAGCGGCAGCTTGCCCACCCGCATCACGTAGTAAGCGGTCAGTGGCGGAATGCAGTCGCAGGGATCTACGCCCGGCAGGCAAGAGACCGCCACCGAGTGGGTGGAGTGCAGATGCACAATCGCTCCGGACTGCGGGCGCTCCTCGTACATCGCCATATGCAAAAACTGCTCTTTGGTAGGCTTATCGCCACTCAGCAGTTGGCCGCTGTTATCAAGATGAGAAATCCGCGCAGGATCCAGGCGCCCCAGGCAGGCGTTGGTGGGTGTCATCAGCCAGCCGCCATCGTCTAGCCGCACGCTGATATTGCCGCTGGAGCCCATGGTCAGGCCGCGATCAAACAGCGACTTGCCCAAAGTGCTTATCTGTTCTCGCAGGCTGTTATGGCGATGTAAGTGGATGCTCATGCCAGCACCTCAAACGCCCGAGTAAAGAAGTCGACGCCGCCGAAATTGCCCGACTTCAGCGCAAGCGACAGCGGTGCTTCGCGACCCGCCATTGGGGTTTGCGTCCAAGGCACGCCGGGATCAATCTGTTCACCAATCCGTAGGGTAGTAATGCCGAGTGCTGAGACCACCGCGCCGGAAGTTTCACCTCCGGCGACCAGCAAGCGGCCCACGCCTTCGTTGACCAGCGTGACGGCCAGTTGGCTCAAGGCCTCTTCGACTAGATGGCCTGCACGTTCCACGCCCAGTTCAGCTTGAGCGGTTTTGACCTTCTCTGGATCCGCTGAGGCGTAGATCAGTACCGGAGCGTTGCTGGATAAACGCTCCAAGGCAAAGGCAAGCGCTTGCTCCCACTGTTTGTCTCCTTCGCTCAGCTTTAACGGATCCAGGGAAAAGCCACCATCAGGGTGCTTGGCTAGAAAGTCCGCTACTTGTGCCAGCGTGGCCCGGGAGCAACTACCGGAGAGCACCAGCGCCCCGCCCGAGGCAGGCGATAAACGCCCCGGCTCACTGATCGTGTCTAGCCAGCCCTGGGCACGGTACTGAGCGGGCAGCGCCTGCCCCAGACCAGACCCACCGGTGACTAACGGCATCAAGACGGTAGCTTCGGCCAGCACGTCCAAATCCTGCTCATCCAAGGAGTCACAGATCACATGGCGCATGCCGTGCTCGGCCAGTGATAATAAATGCGCACGGGTGGCCTCCGCCCCTTTAGCTAGTATGGCGCGATTGGCTAAGCCCACCGGGTGTGGTGTTTGGCGGGCGAGTACACGGACTAAATCCGCGTCTTGCATGGGGGTTAGCGGGTGGTGCTGCATGCCGCTGTCGTTCAGTAAGCGATCACCGACAAACAGGTGGCCTTGGTAAACCGTACGGCCGTTAATCGGGAAAGCGGGCACCATCACCGTTTGATGCGCTCCTAGCGCTTCCAGCAGCGCATCCGCCACCGGGCCGATATTGCCCTGGTCGGTGGAATCAAAAGTGGAGCAGTACTTGAAGAACAGTTGCCGAACCCCCTGCTGGCGAAGCCACTCAAGGGCGGCCAGAGAGTCCGCCACGGCTTCGTCCACCGGGCAGGAACGCGATTTCAGCGCCACGACCACCGCATCGATATCAGCGAGGTCGATCTCTTGCTGGGGCACGCCAATCACCTGCAGACAGCGCATGCCACCGCGCACCAGGTTATTTGCAAGATCCGTGGCCCCAGTGAAGTCGTCGGCAATAGCACCTAATACAATTGTCATACGTTGCATCCGTTGTCAGGGTTCAGGGAGTGGCGGCTTTCATGCGTGCGCGTTTAATCAGTGGCGAGATAATCGTCACTGCCAACAGTAGTACTGCAATGGCCAGTAAGGTGGCGCTGATGGGGCGGGTAAAGAAGATCGATATATCTCCCTGGGACATTGACAACGTACGGCGCAGCTCGCTCTCTGCAATGGGGCCTAGTACTAGGCCTAGGATGATCGAAACCAGCGGGAATTTTAATTTTTCCAGCAGGTAGCCCATGACGCCAAAGCCAAGCATCAACCACACATCAAACATGGAGTTGCGCACCGAGTAGGTACCCACGATGCAACACATAAGAATGATCGGGCCGAGCGCCGAGTAGGGCACATTCAATAGCTTGGTGAACAGGGTGATAAATGGCTTCGAGAACAACAAAATCATAAAGTTGACGATAAACAGGCCCGCGAACACGGCATATATTAGGCTGCTGTGGGTCATCATAAACATTGGGCCAGGCTGCAGGCCGTGCATGATAAATGCCCCAAGAATGACCGCTGTGGTGCCACTACCTGGAATGCCCAGGGCAAACAACGGTACTAAGGCGCCCATGGCAGCGGCATTGTTCGCCGACTCTGGCGCTGCGATACCTTCCGGGGCCCCTTTGCCAAATTTCTCAGGATGTTTAGACCAACGCACTGTTTCGCTATAGCTCACCATGGCGGCGGTGCTAGCGCCAATGCCCGGTAAGATGCCAATGATGACGCCAATAATAGAAGAGCGTGTAAGCGTGGTGCCGATTTGGCGTAAGATAGGTAGATCAAAGATTTTAACTTTTACTTTCGTAATCGGCTGATGGCTGTCTTGATCTAGGGAGCGTTTCATCACTTCAGAAACGGCGAACAGCCCCACGATCATCGGTATCAGTCCAACCCCTTCCATCAGGTTCAGGTTATCGAAGGTATAGCGGCTGGTGCCTGTCAGTGGGTCAATACCAACGGTGGCGATAAACAGTCCAATAGTGGCGCCAATCAGTCCGTAGATCAGACGGCCACCTAAGGAGGCCACAACGGTTAAGCCAAGCACTGCAAGGGCAAAATATTCGGGGGAGGAGAACCTTAATGCCATCTTAGCCAGCATTGGGGTAAAGATAATCAACGCAATGGTACCCACTAAACCGCCAATCGCAGAGCTCAGTACGCCAATGCCCAGTGCTTTGCCTGCCTGGCCCTGCTGGGTCATCGGGTAGCCATCAAAGGCAGTCATCACCGCTTCCGGCGTTCCTGGGGCACGGTAGAGAATGGCAGTGATCAAACCAGAAAAAACAGTCGCGCCATAGATGGCAGTCAGCAACATAAAGGCAGTCGTGGAGTCCATGCCATAGGTAACGGGTAGCAGGATAACCACCAGAATAACGCCGCTGATGCCGGGTAACGCACCACCGATAAATCCGATAAAAACGGCTGAAGTAAGTAGTAGCAGGTTGAGTGGCTGCATCACTACAGCCAGCCCGCCTAGAAAATTCTCTAGCATCATTAACTCCTAAACAGGTAGCAGTAGCGGTTATCGGCAAACTTCGTAACAATAAGTGTCATAGTGGGATGCCAAGCAGCATGACGAAGACACCCTGCATTAGCAGTGTGGTAACCACCACGGTAATTAGAATCGTGCGCCAGGAGCGAGCCCCAAGCAGCAGCGTACCTACCAATGTAAAAGCGATACTGGCGATGAAAAAGCCCACCATGCTAATTAACCAGGTGTAGATAACGGTGGCGGCAATCAGCCACCAGTGGCGCATGGACGCTAGGGAAAAGCGTTTAGCTGTGACTGGATCGTTCTGAGGAAGACTCTTTTCTTCCGGTTCATCGTCATAAGTGGTGCCTCGCTGCGCATCACGCCAAGTGATCAGTAGCAGGGCGCTACCCAACCCAAGAAGCGCAATGACTAGCGTCAGAGGCCATACGCGGGGGCCGATAAAGGTAGAAACCTCAGCGGAGCTGGGAAACTGCAGTGTGGGCACTAAACTGACCAGTGCTAGTAACACCACCGCGAATGCGAAGAGAGAAATCCTGGCGTGCATGATAAACCCCGAAGGGAACGTGGCAGGGCCTACTTGAAAAAATAGTCCCAGCCAGTGAGTTAAAAAGCAGGCAAATTGATTGCCTGCTTTCACTTAGCACTTAATGCGATATTTATTGATCGTTATTAAGTAGGCGCGAATAGAGTTCATAGTTATTTTCTAGGCGCTGACGATATTCGGCGCTGCCCATCCAGCCTTCACGATAAGTAAGGTTTACTCGCTCGGCGTATGTCTGGTACTCCTCAGAGTCGTAAACCTTTTTAAACGTATCTTCTAAACGTTTTAGAAGCGGTTCAGGTGTATCGGCGTGGACGAAAATTGCACGGTCGTTGCCATCGGTTAGATCCCACTCGTATTCAGCTGTGGTGGGAACATCAGGATAATCGGCCAAACGCTCATCGCTGAATACCAGGATTGGCATCATTTGGCCCGCTTCCATATAGCTCAGCAAAGGGCTAAGTGACGTGGTGGTCGCGTCGATATTGTTGCCCAGAACATTAGCGGTGGCATTGCCTGTGCTGTCGTAAGGAATGAAATTCATATCCAGGCCTGATGCATCACGCAACGACAGAAATGAAACGTGGTCAGGGCTGGCGGTATGGGTGCCGCCCACAGTGACCTCGCCTGGGTTTTCCTTGGCGTACTCCAAGAACGATTCAAAATCCGGGTAACGCTCTGGATTGACGAATAATGCCATTACATCTGACTGCATCCGTGCCACGGGCGTGAGTTGATCTAAGCCGATTGGGTTTTGTCCTGCTGCTAAAGACGTTACTAAGGTGGTGGAAGCGAAATCAAGGGTATGGCCGTCAGCTGCGCCAGTAGCGGTGCGCTGGTGCGCCAATGCACCAGAGGCGGAGGGCAGGTTAATAACGGTAATATTTGCGCCGCCCAAGGCTTCTTCAAACATCGGGCGAACCACACGAGCGAAGTTATCCGTGCCGCCACCAGCGCCTGCCGCTACCAAAAACTGGATAGTCTTTGTCGGATAATCTGCTGCATCATCGGCGTTGATAGCTGTGGCGACGCTAACCAGCGCGACGCCGAGTGTTGCCATTTTGAGAGTGGACTTAGTGAGCATAGTGTTTCTCCTATCTGATTGTTATTGCTTTTAATTCCCGTTAGGGAGGTTTAGTTTAGCGTGCTGTCGATAGCGGCTTTTGGAGCTAAGTTGTTTTGTTGAAACAATTGATCCTGCTTTTCACGAAGCTGTTTTAAGGTTGATTCAGGCAGTGCCACATCCGCTAAGGTAATGGGCTGATTGGGGGCAATGTCGCGGATCACTTGAGCGCCTGGCAGTAGATAAAAAGGCACTTTTGCTTCTGGTGATAGCGCCGCGGCGGGATGCAGCTCTGGACGTAGCCCTTCGATGTGCCTGTGGTGGCCGCGCATTTCGAGGTGCTGGCCCGCTTTCATGTGCTGGGTTGCCCGCGCTGTTAGGTCAAACCTGGGTGTCGTGGCGTGGCCACCGCCGGAGGTTTGACTATTGATGACTGCATCGAGAAGTGAAATGGGTGCTTCTAGACCAAGCAAGTGGCGAGGTAGATAAATCATTGCACTACTGCCGCTGTGGCTAAGTACATGGCCTTTATCCCTCAGTAGAGACCAAACATGCGCATCTTCACAGCGCACGACCACAAAAACGCCTCCTGCAAAGCTCAGTTCATCTGGTCGGCGTAGGCAATTAAACACTTCCAAGCGCTCCAGCCCTTGCAGTACCCCACCTTGGTTCTGAATGTCCAACAGGGTCGGTACTTCCGTGGTGCGCAGCACCATGGCATGAAACTCAGGGCGATCAGGACGTAGCCCCGTGGCATTGGCTACGTTGACCATTTCGCACAGATCAGGCACCGAAATTTGCGGGATCGCAGCGAGTAGCTTGCTGCGTGCTTCCACCATATCGCGCTCCTGGCCTGGCGATAATTCCCAAAGTTCTTTCAAGCCAGGGGCAGGAAAGTCGGTACCGTTGCAAGTAACGGTGTCGCTTGCCTCATCCCAAATAAAGTCATATTCGCTACTTTTACCTGCAGCAATAATCTCAAAGCCAAGGGTTCTGGCCCAGGTGAGTAGGCCAATAAGCAGGCTAGGCTGGTCACCATCCAACGGAGTGAATAGTCGCCCCTGCTGATAAGCCAGGCGGGTTAAATAGGAACCAACCACCGACTCGGTCTCTTTGGTGGCAATGCCAACGTGCTTACCTGCGAGCAGAGCAGCTTCTGCATAGCGCGCGCCTACATCAGGTATGCCAGTAGATTCCACTAAAATATCGAAAGGCAGCGCTTGAATTGTTTCAAAGGCAGCCGCGGCGATAAACATCCCTTCTTGCCACGCTTTTTCAGCGTCACTTTTAGAATGGCATACCATTATCTGAGCGTCAGAAATGCCTGCATGCCGCAACGCTTCGGCTGCTTTTTCAGGATTAATATCGATTGCAATACGTGCTGATAGTTTTTCCATTTGGCGCGCTTGTCGCAGAACGCCACGCCCAAAGTCACCCGCGCCCGCGATGCAGGCCTCAACAACCTTGCCTTTTTCAAAATGTTGTAAGTAGTTCATAAGGTGTTGGTATTCCCTTTACTGGTAAAACTGCTGCGATGACATTTTCTATCGCCATGGCGCTAAAGAGGTGAGCCTTTCAGAAATCCTATGAATGAAATGTAGTGGTATACCATTTTGGGGGTCAATTGGTTGATGTTAATACTTTGGTATTGAGTAGGTCTTTTTTTTATTTATGGCATTGATAAATATGGATTTAAAAAATAATCGTTTTAACGTAATTTATTTGAAAGGATTTTTTTGGTATGCCATTCTTGGCGTTCGCTTACTATGTGAACATGCCAATGGAAGAAGTCGCCCAGCCAAATCAGCCCGGACTTGTGGAGAAAGTCGCGAATTATTTACGTGAACATATCGTGATGGATCATTTTCAGCCTGGCCAACGTTTGCCTGAGCGAACATTGGCGGTTGAGCTTCAAGTATCCCGTACCCCGTTACGTGAGGCCCTGAAGATACTTGCTGCGGAAGGGTTGGTGGTGATATTACCAAACCGTGGGGCCGTGGTGGCGGATGTAAGTCCCGCCGATATGAAAGAGAAGGCGTATGTTTTAAGTGTGCTTGAGCAGGCCGCAGCAGAGCTAACGTGCGCTAACGCCAGTGATGATGATATTGCGGAGTTGCAGGCGCTCCACTATGAGATGAAGGCTTCATTCTTAAGACGTGACCGGCAGAACTATTTTCGCCTAAACCAAGATATCCACAACCGGATTGTGGCGCTGTCGGGAAATACGACGCTGATTGATATGCATGCCAACCTAAGCCGCCAGCTTTATCGTGTCCGCTACCTTTCAAATCAAAAAAATGAAAAATGGGCAACGGCAATGGAAGAGCACGAAGCCATTCTTGCTGCTTTGGAAGCGCGGGATGGTGAACGTGTAGGCCAAGAGCTACGCAATCACCTGGGCAAGACGTGGGTTAAGTATGCTAATGGGGAGCCGTTGGCTTAGTACTGTTTGATTTACAACACGTTTATTCGTTGAGAGCCTTACTGATGAACTCCAGAAAACGGTGGTCGTTGGCATGAGCAATATTGATACGCATTGAGTTGGCATCGGTACTGTCGGGGCGCAGTGAAAAGATGGCGCCTGGCGCAATAAAAATGCCGTTTTCTGATGCCTGTTTAGCCAGCTCAGTGGTGTTGATATGGGTAGGCATTTTGGCCCATAAATAGTAGCCGCCGCCGGATCCTGTCACATCATTAATGCCGATCTGCCCCAGTACTCTTACCGCCGTAGCACTCGCTTTAGCCACTCTCTCGCGCAGTTGTGCGAGGTGGCGGCGGTAGCGGCCTCTGGCTAATAGCTCATGCACGATCATCTCATTGAAGGTTGAAGTGTTTACGACAGTGAGCATCTTAATATCGACCAGGGCGCGAATGATGGATCTCCCTCCTGCGATATAGCCACAGCGCAAACCGGTGGAGAGCGTTTTGGAAAAAGTGCCTACGTAAATAACCCTTTCTAACCCATCAAGCGCAGCAAGATGAGCGCTGCCTTTGGGCAGTATGTCAGCGAAAACATCATCTTCCACTAGGGTGACACCATAGTGGTCGGCGAGCTTTAGCAGGCGATGCATATTACTCAGCGACATGGTGCTACCGGTAGGGTTGTGGGCATTGGGTTGCAAGAAGAAAAGACGCGGACGGTACTGTTTGGCTTTTCTCTCAAACTCTTCTAGGTCGGGGCCATTGATCGTGCGTGGAACGCCCACCAGTTTCGCTTTAGCGAGACGAAGTTTTCCAAACAGAGGGTAGTAACCCGGTGTTTCAACCAGAACACTCTCTCCTGCGGCTACGAAGTGGCGAATGATTAAGTCAAAGGCGTGATTAGCACCAAAGGTCATCATGACTTGATCCTGTGATGCATGGATAGAGCGCCCAGCCAATGTCATAGCTAAGCTTTCGCGCAGTGGAGAGTACCCCTGGGGCATGCCGTACTCGACGTCGCTCATTTCATCCGGTAAGCCACTCCTACGCCTTACCAAACGCGTTAGCTCCGCTCCCCCCATCCAGCTTGCGGGCGCTCGGCCGTCCCCCACGCGTACCGCAAAATTGCCGACTAACTGCTCACGAAGAAGCGATACGCTATCCACTGCCTCTGAAAGGTCGTGCGTAGGCTCGTCAATAGGCGATGGGCGGGGGCGTGAAACAAAAAAACCTGCTCCCTGGCGGGCGCTCAGATGGCCAAGCGCTACCAACTGGTCGTAAGCATCAATCACGGTATTTTTCGATACGCCAAATTGTTTAGCGGCTTCTCTGATGGAAGCCACCCGGGTGCCAGGCGAGAGGCGCCCCTCTTCAATGGCTTTTAGAAGAGTGGTGGCGACCTGATGAGATTTTGACATGAATATCTCTCAATGGCGGTGGAACTGTACCTGTTATTTTATAGGTACAGTACTTTATACACTTTGCACCACTGTACCTTACTCAGCGCCTTGTCTTTCCACAAGCTAAGGCCAGCCTACTTGGGTATACAACACTAATAATGATCTCCGCGGAGAATGGGCATGCCAAATAAAACAACTTCCTACCTAACGGTTTGGGACGATACGGTGACCGGCAGAGACCTGCTGATTGCCTTAGTAATTTCCACTCCTCTCACACTAGGTGGTTTCATTCTTACCCCTGGGCCAGCGCCAATGCCTCTAATAGTGGGCTTATGCGGCGCACTGCTGGGGTTTGTTATTAATACGGTTTGTTTACGCCCGAAACGACACCTCGACACTGATGGGGAGGCGTAATCATGGACGCTCTATTACTTCTGCAGATGTTAATGGCTGCTTTAATCGGTGTGGTGGTCTATACCGCGATTGGAGTGGCGCCAGGTACCGATGAGACCGCAGTACTTGCCCCGGTGACGTTAGCATTGGTGGTGGCAGGTGTTCCCTTGCCAGTGGTATTGGCTTTCTTTATGGCTGCCATCGTAGCCAAAAAGCTTACCGACTCAATACCCGTTTCCGTGGCGGGGATACCCGGTGGTGTGATGTCAGCCCCCATGGTTGAGCACGCAATGATACTGAAGCGTGAAGGGCACGCCACGTTGGCCATTCGCAAAATGGCGTCGGGTTCGGTTATCGGCACCCTTGTTGCTATTCCTGTGAGCTTGCTACTGGCTTTCCTGCTAACCCCTCTGGCGGATGTGCTGAGCCAGTACGCTAGCCAAATATTTTTTGTCGGCGCGATATTCCTGGCGTTAATGAGCCGTGAAAAAGTGATCAGCTTGATCAGTATCGTGATTTTAGCTGCGCTGATACAGGCACTGCGCCACTTCTACTGGGGTATGGGGGTTATCCCTGAAGGTCAGGTTGTCTTCATCTCTTTCTTCCTGGGTATCACGATAGGCCCAATGATCTTCAATTTGGCACAGCTAACCGTGCGTGAAGAGCGACAAAAAATGGCTACTGGTGAACCTAAAACGATCACAATCTATGCTGCCGATGATAGTGATGACAAGAGCCGCTTCCCTAACCCTTTTCGAATTTTGACCCGCCAAGAAGCTGTTTCGGCAACCGCCAGCTCGGTGCTCGGTTCGGCCACTTTCTTTATGAGTCCGGTGGGAATCACCATTTTCCTGGGCGAAGTAATGTCCAGCTGGGTGAAGGGTACCGTTGAAAAAGCTAGTCGTGCGCTTTCTTCAATGGATGCGGTCACCAATGCCGCTTATATCGCAGGCATTCTGATTCCCCTGGCGGCATTAGGCATCCCCATGAGCCCCATGGCGATTGGGCCAGGTAACGCCTTCTTTAATGCGCCGCCAGTACTTACGTTGGAACAGAATGCCCACCACCTAATGAGCTTTGGTGAAATCGCTGTTGCCAGCATTTTGGGCGCTGGGGTGGCGCTGTTGATTACGTATCCCATCGCTGTTCGCTATGCCCGGCACATTTGCGTGTTTGTTTTTCAGCGGATTCCTCATGAGGCCTTCCTGGCGATGTTCTTCTCGCTGGTCGTGCTGTTGGCTTATATGGATGCAGGTGTGATGGGCATTCTGGGGGTCGCGGTGTTAGCGCTCGTGGCGGGGCTATTAAACCGCTGGGGCGTGAACTATGGGGTGCAGTTTATGACTCTTTATGCCGCCCCTTGGCTAATGGGCTGGCTGGCTTGAACACTTCCTTTTTAAGTGACGCTACACAATAGTTTATTCATTGTAGGTAACGGTTATGACAATAAAATCATCGCGGATTCCAGGATTTTACCAGCTATCACCACGCGAGCGGTTGCGTAAAGTGGCCGCTTTAAGTGGCTTAGATGCGACAGGGGAAGCCCATTTGGCAGACACCGGTAACCTGCCAGCAGAAACAGCCGATAGCATGATCGAAAATGTTATTGGCACTTTAAACATACCGATTGGCGTTGCCACTAATTTAATGATTGATGGTGAAGAGCCGCTGGTGCCCATGGCAACCGAAGAGTCGTCCGTGGTGGCTGCTGTATGTAATGCGGCGCGACAGTGTCGTGCGTCAGGCGGCTTTTATACGGATACCTCATCCCCGATTATGATTGCTCAGGTTCAGCTACTAGGCGTTTCTAATCCTGACTTTGCCCGGCTACGTTTATTAGAAGCCCGCGAAGAGATTAAGCGTATTTGTGACGCGACAGACCCTGTGCTGTTAGAGCACGGCGGTGGTTTTCAGGATATAGAGGTGCGCGTACTTGAGGATATGGTCATTGTGCATCTACTGGTGGATGTGCGCGATGCCATGGGCGCAAATGCGGTGAACTCGATGGCTGAAGCGGTAGCTCCGTCGTTAGCTGAGTGGTCGGGAGGCGAGAGTCGTTTGCGAATTCTGTCTAATCTGGCTGATCGTCGTTTAGCAAGAGTCAGAGCGACCTGGCATCTTGATCAAATAGGCGGGGAGTCGGTGCGGGACGGAATATTGGCGGCTTACCGCTTTGCAGACTTAGATCCCTATCGGGCAGCGACTCATAATAAAGGGGTGATGAACGGCGTGAGTGCGGTGGTGTTGGCGACGGGTAATGATACTCGCGCAGTAGAAGCCGGTGCTCATGCTTATGCAGCGCGTACCGGACGTTATCGGTCACTGACTCACTGGGAAGCGGATCGCGATGGCAGTCTAACCGGTACTCTTGAAATGCCTATGCCAGTAGGATTAATCGGCGGCGCGACGAGAGCGCACCCCACTGCACGACGGTGTCTTGAAATTTTAGGCGTCAACAGCGCTGATCGTTTAGCCCGTATCATAGTCGCCGTTGGGCTAGCGCAGAACTTTGCAGCGTTAAAAGCGTTGGCTACCACCGGTATTCAAAAGGGGCATATGGCGCTGCATGCTAAAAATATCGCCCTAATGGCAGGAGCGGTAGGGGCGGAGGTGGCGTTGGTCGCCGACGAATTGGTGAAGCAAGGGAGTGTGCGTGTTGATATAGCGCAGGCGGCTTTGGCCAAGCTACGGTCTAAACCCGAATAAAGCGGCTTGAATATGCAGTGTGAGCATGCCAGAACGTTACTCTGCAGAGGAAGAAGAAGGCTCTGGCCGGGTAGCCAGCCACAAGGCAATCAGCACCAGTAGGGCGATCACGCCCCAGCGTTGCCAGCCGGGGCCGAGTGACCAGCCGGTGATCAGCGCACTCAACGCGATCATGCTAATAGCCGCCAGTTTGGCGCGGCGGGGAATGGCGCGCTCTTGCTCCCAGGTGATGAGCAAGGGGCCAACATAGTGGCGTGAGCGGATCCAGGCCTCAAAGCGGGGAGAGCCTTTGGAAGCGCAGTAAACCGCCATCAGCATAAACACGGTGGTCGGCAGCAGGGGCAGAAAAATGCCCAGTACACCGATGCTAAAACTTACCCCTGCCAGCACCACCCACATGAGGCGGATTAGTCTCATTCCTGCTCCTATATTGGCACACGGTGGCGCACATATGGCTCGTTACGTATGGATAAGTATGGACTTATATTATGGCTTTGCCATACCTACCAGGATAGGTCTCAACGGCTGCTGAAAGCTATTTTATGGCGCCAGGGCGAGCAGGGGATTGCCGTGGAAAGGGCCTTCCACGTGCTGCAACTCGGCGGCGTAAACCTGTGCGAGGGTCGCGGGGTTAAGCACTTGTTGGGGGAGTCCATGGTCAATCCGCTTGCCTTGATGTAGCAACCACACCCGGTCAGCGTAGGTGCTGGCGAGATTCAGGTCGTGGAGTACACAGACAATCGCCATGCGGTGCTGCGCGGCCCAGGTGCGTAGCTGGCGCATTAAGCGCTGCTGCTGGCCGATATCCAAGGCGCTGGTTGGCTCGTCCAGCAATAAAGTACCGCCATCCTTGGCGGTGGGAGAACGCCTTGAAAGTAGCTGGCAGGCGCCTCGGGCAATCATCACCCGCTGGCGTTCGCCGCCGGAGAGCGAGAGCACGCTGCGCTTGGCAAGGTGGGTGAGATCCAGGTCGTCCAGTAGCGCCGCTACCAGCGATTTGGCCGGGTTACTGCCTAGGCTCAACAGCTCGTTGGTTTGCCAGTCAAAGCCGGGCAGTTCCTGCTGGGCGACCAGGGCGCGGCGATTGGCGAGTTCGCTGATGGGCCATTCGCGCAAGGGCTTGCCATCCAGGTGTAGTTCGCCCTGCTCGGCAGGGCGAAACCCCGACAGCATGCTAAGTAGCGTACTCTTGCCTGCGCCATTGGGGCCGACAATGGCCAGCAGCTCGCCTGGGCGAACTGTGCCATCTAATGGAGCAAGCGTGGGTGTGGTGGTAAAACCCGCCTGATGAAGCGTTAGCATGCTCGGTTCCTGCGCATCAGTAGGTACAGGAAATAAGGCCCGCCCAGCAGGCTGGTCAGCAGCCCGACGGGGATTTCCGCAGGTGCAGAAACGGTGCGGGCCAAGGTATCAGCTACAACCAGCAGCAGCGCACCGCCTAACATCGAAGCGGGGAGCAGTAGCCGGTGGCCGGGCCCTAGACAGAGGCGCAGGCAGTGGGGCACCAGCAGGCCTAGAAAGCCAATCACCCCGGTAAGCGCAACACAAAGCCCTACGCCCAGCGAGGTCGCGACCACCACCCGGCGTTTTAAGCGGCTCGCATCCAGCCCCGCTGCATGGGCGGTCGCTTCGCCTAGCTGCAGTAGGTCGAGTTCGCGCGCGCTGCGCATTAACAGCCACAGGGCAACGGCAATCAGAATCAAGGCTAAGGCCGTGGTGCGCCACAGGGCGTTAGTCAGCGTACCCATGCCCCATAAACTAAGCTGGCGGAGCTGTTCATCGCTGGCGATAAAGGCTAGAACTCCACCGCCCGCCCCGGCCAGAGTATTGATGGCCAAACCCGCTAATAGCAGGGTCATCACCGCAGCACTGCCGCCGCCCTGGCGCTTGGCTAGGCCAAACACAATCAAACAGACGCATAAAGCGCCCAGAAAACCAGCCGCAAACTGGCCGTAAAGGCTGCCAGCGCCGCTGTCCTGAAACAGCACAATCCACACTGCTACGAAAAGCCCGGCACCACTGGCAAGGCCAAGCAGGGTGGGGTCGGCCAGCGGGTTACGAAATAGCCCCTGCATGGCGGCCCCGCTACCGGCGAGCATCGCCCCCACCGCGACGCCCAGCAGTAAGCGCGGCAGGCGGAGTTGCCACCACACCTGAACACTGAGCGGGTCGGCTTGGCCGCTGATGAGTCCCCAGGGGGAAATGCCCAATGCACCGGAGGCCGCCGCCCCAGCTAAGGTCAGCAGTAGCGCCGCAGTTAAACCGGCGAGTACGCGACGGGTTCGGCTAAGTGGCAGCCGTAAACGAAAGCGGTAGGTGTTCAGGAGGGTAATCATGGGCTTACTTGGGCGGTGGTGGATGCGTTCAATAGCACTTCAATATTCTGACGCAAAGTGAGCAGTTGATCAGGAGTGCGCGGGCCAAAGCCGAGCAGCGCTTGGTCATTGATCGTAATCAATTGTCGATGACGCCCGCGGGGTTAATGCCATCCCGGGCAGTTGCCATAGCGCGGCTTCGCCGCCCATTGCCGCGAGTCCGCGCTCGGAGACAATCACAACGTCGGGCGCCTCCTTGACCAGCGCTTCGGCGCCTACGCTGTGATAGCCCCGCATCTCGGCAAAGGCATTGTCCAGCCCCACCGCTTCAAGTGCGGTATGTGCTGCCGTATCGCTGCCCGCCGCCCGGGGAGTTAAGCCGCTGTGCTGCATAATAAACATGGCGCGGGTCGTTGGTAGGGCGGGCAGGTTGGCTAGCTGCGCTAGCTTAGCATTCAGTGCATCGGCTAAAACGTCACCTTCCTCACGGCGTCCGGTGAGTTGCCCAACAGCACGAACTTTCTCGCCTATGACCTCCAGCTTGGGCGGGGCGTTGATAATCTCTATGCTGACACCGACGGCCGCTAGCTGCTCAAGCACCTCTTGAGGGCCTGCGTGTCCAGCGGCCAGGATCCGGTCGGGGTTAACTGACAGCACGCTTTCAGCGGAGAGCTGGCGCAGGTAACCGACTGAGGGAAGTTCCGCCATAGCCGGTGGATAAACCACCGTGTCGTCTCGAGCGATAACGTTGATCTCGGCTTCCAGGGCGGCCAGGGTTTCGGCGATATCGCCGCCCAGCACCACCCAGCGCTCGCTGGCCAATACGGCCCCGGTGGTCAGCCAGCCAATCAGCAGTGCTGCCAGTGAGTGACGTATCAGGCGTGTTGCTCTCATGCCACCGCCTCTTGCTTGCCGAGTTCATCCAGCAATTGCCGCCACTCTCGGCGCTCCGCACGGCCTTCCTGGCGCTCTGCGTAGAGCTGCAGCACCAGCGAGCCTTCGGCATCAAAGGCCTCAATGCTGGTCACGCCTCCGTCGCGGTTGGGTTTACTGACTTGCCACACTTGGTCGATAGCGGCGTCATCCAAGTGCAGAGTGAACTGCTTGCCAAACAGGTTCAGCCAACCACGGGCGCGTTGCGGAGCGGGCAGTGTGCCGGTACGAATCTGCACGCAGCCGGGGCTGGCGACAAATAGCATTAACGGCAGCGCCCGATAGCTGGCTTGCTCAAGGAGCGTTTCCAGTGAGTGCACAGGCAGCGCACGGGTAAAGCGGCCCTCCATTAACTGGTTGGCCTCAAGACGCTCCAGGTGATGGCGCTGGAGGAGCGCAAAGAATTGGTGCACATCGCGCATCGCACCCCACTCGCTAGCAAGGGTCGGGGCTTCGGGGAGGGGGCGTTTGGGGCGGGGCATGCTCTGGGTAAACGCTGGCGTGTCCCGCGTTCCTAAGGCTGCCAGAGCGTCCCAAAGGCGCGGCAGCGGGTTGTCCAGAGCAAAGCATTTATGTACGGCGCAGCCATGTTGGTTAAATATCTGCAGGCTCCACCGCCACTGCGGCTCTTCTGCGTGGCTGGAAGGTAGAGGGTCGCGGATCAAGCAGGCCCAGTGCCAGTGGGTGTAGAGCAAACGTAGATCCAGGCCGCCTGGGTCGAGCAGCAGGCCAGTTTGCGGTCCGCCGCTGAGCTCAGGGTAATCGCCGGTTTGTTCCAGCACGGCCAGTCGGGAGCGGGTTAATGCCTTCACCCGCCCCAACTGTGGCAAGTAAGCGGCAAGCTCGTTAGGCGCAAGAGGAAGTGTCCATACATCGCGGCCCAAACGAGCGGCCTGAAGTTCGCCTTCGCTGATCGCTAAGCGTTCGGCAATCTCAATGGCGGGAAGGCGCGGCTGAGCGGCGCGCGCCGCATCAAGGGCTTCGAGAATGGCGATCTGTTGGGATGAAATCATAACGCACCTCTTTTATGGTTCACTGGTGGGGGTTACCACTGCCAGTTGAGGGTGGCGAACAGGCTGCGCCCATCGCCCAGGCTACCGTCGGGGCGGTACCACACCTTGTCACCCAAATTGGCAAGACGCAGCGAGGTATCCACGGCCGGAGTGATTTGCCAGGCGAGATGGGCATCGTGCAGGCCATAGCCGGGCAGGCGTTCATCGTCGCCCGCTTTATCGAAAGACTGGGCAAAGCGCGCTTGCCACCCGAGGCGCACGTCGCTGCTGTAGAGTGCCACCTCGCTACCCAAAGTCGCTTCCAGCGGTGTTTGACTGCCCAGTGGCTCGCCGGAGTCGCGGTCTTTACCGGAGACTTCTGAAAGGCCCACAAAGCTGGTCAGTAACGGGAAGGAGCTGGGCTGCCAGGTCACCCGGGCGTCATAGCCCCATAGCTGGGCACGCTGAACGTTCACCGCTTGGGTAGTGCCTGCCATGATGTCGACCTGGGTATCAATAAAGTCGTCCGCACGGGTATCGAAGTAGCTGGCGCGAACCTGCCAGTCGCCCTGATGCCAGACCACACCGCTTTCCCATGTGCTGCTCGTCTCGGGCGATAGGTTGGGGTTAGGGATCCAGTAGTTATCCGGCGTGCAGAAGGTGGGCCCGGCGCAGAAACCGGCAAAATGGCGCTCGTTGGCGTAAAGCTCGGAAAGGCTAGGGGCACGAAACGCTTCAGCGTATCCCGAGAACAGCATCAAAGCATCGTCGGGCCGCCAGGCGAGGCGAAAACGCGGCGATACCTGGTCGTGAACGCTATCCGCATCGTTTTGGCCACTGGCGTCATAGCGGTCGTAGCGGGCGCCAAGACCCACATCAAACTGCCCGGCGCCGCCATCGGCCAGATAGCGTCCAGCGGTGAGGGTGGTGTCGAGATAGGCTGCCTGGGTATCGATATCGGCGTTAGGGAAGCCGTTGGCGTCGCCGTCCGGCCGTTGGCGGGCCTGCTCTAATTCGGCACCAAATACCAGCGTTTGTGAGAGCCAGCCGTGATCCATGCTGTGGTAGCCGTCGCTCTGAAGCCCGACGCGCTCTAAGGTACGGTTGGCCTGGGGTTCGTCGATATCCTGCTGGCTAAAGCTAATCCGGGAGGTGACCTCGGTGGAGGCACTAGGCTGCCAGCGGTGGCCGAGTTGCACGTTATTACTTTCCACATCGCGGTCGCGCAGCGGGTTGCTGGCATCGCTTGAGAGCTGCTGTGGATTGGCGGGTTGGGTGGCGCGTTCGTCGTAGTACTGCCAGCTTATAAACACTCGCTGCTCATCGTTTGGCTCCCAACCGCCTTTGAGCAGCAGGCTATTCAGGCTGGCGTCCTCTTCCGCCTCGTTGCCCCCGGCGCGGCGAATATCACCGGATTCACTGCGGCCAACTGAAAATAGACCATCCACTTGCCCGTTGTCGGTATCACGGCGACCGAAGGCGGTAATACTGCCCCGCAGCTCATCACTGGCTGTGGCGCCGCCGATAGAGAGTCTTGCGCCGCTATCTTCACCAGGAGCGAGCAAGTCATCGGCATCAACGCTGGTAAAGCTAACCACGCCGCCCATAGCATTGCTGCCATACAGGCTGGATAGCGCGCCACGGGCTATCTGTACCTCTTGAATCAAGCCTGGGTCGAGGAAGAAGTTGCCGATGTGGCCGGTGGAGATATCCTGGCGAACGCCATCTAACCTCACCAGCACGCCTTTGCTGCCAAAACCACGCATACTCAAGGTTTGCCCATTCCTACGGCCTTGCCCAGCGACGTGCAGGCCGGGTTGGCGGCTAAGCACGTCTTCGACCCGGCTGGCGGTAGCTAGCACGGCGTCATCGCGATCAATAATATCGATAATCAGCGGTGCCTGGGAAAGGTCGGTAGGCGCTCGGGTGCCGGTGACAGTCACTGGATCAAGTTCGGCGTCGTCTGCCTGGGCAGCGAGCAGTGGGAGCAGTGTTAAGCAGAGGCCACCAAAGACGTGAGTGTGGTTCATAGCCAGAGAGTTCCAACAGAGATAAGTGGAAGAGGTTGCTGGCTGGGTGCGATGGGCTACCTGGCTGGCTTTGCTTTAGTCATTTTTAAACGAATCAGAGATTTAGAAGTTAAGTGCTTTAGGCGTTGAGGATTAATTTGCCGCTTTTAGTCAGGCGCAACACATAGCGGCGCTGTTCATGGTGAATCACCAGTTGGCCTGAGCTACCGAGCAATTCGCCGCTATCTACTTCGCGGGGCGCTGAGGTCGACGTATGCCTCTGGGACGTATCCCCCTGGCGAGTGCCCTTATCGGCGATCAGCATGAGAGGATAACTCCTGTGTTAATGATAACTATTAGCGTTAATTTAGCAGAGTTGTCGGTATCTCTCAATAGGATTTGGAGAGGATAGGCGGGTTAACCACACGTTCTTCATCTAAATGCAGCCACTACGTCACCGTGTTGTCATTTAGCTTCTTTAGTGTCTCCTAACGTTCAATCGTTGGCCTACAAACGATCAGGGGGAGACCAGAATGAGTAAAGAGATCGAAGATCATCGCCTGTTTAACCACAGTGGCAATCAACCTTTCGCCGAAGTATTGGCGCACCATGTATCCCGGCGCGATGTGATGCGGGGTGGTTTGAGCATGGCGGCTGCCTCGATGCTTAGCTTTGGCGGCGCTGCTCAAGCGCTTGCCTCAAGCGGAGCCCAAAAAACACCCCTGACACTGGCGTTTGAGGCGGTTCAAGGATCACTTACCGATGCTGTGGTGGTACCAGAAGGTTACGTGGCCCAAGTCTTAGTGCCTTGGGGGACGCCGTTAAGCGCTGGCGACAGCTGGCAGCCCGATCAGCCAATGACCGCCGAGCGTCAGGCGGACAGCGTGGGCATGCACCATGACGGCATGGCGGGTTTTGCCCTGGATGCTGACAGCGCCTCACGCCGTTTTGTGTTGGCACTTAACAATGAATATATCGACCAGTCGGCACTCTGGGCACCCCAGGGCGGCCCCACCAATGCGGATGAGGGCCAGCGTCCGGCCGAGGAGTCACGCACCGAAATCAATGCTCACGGTGTCACCCTTGTTGAGGTGGAAAAAGACGCCAGCGGCCAATGGGCGCATGTGCCGGGTTCGCGTTATAACCGTCGTCTTACCAGTGCGACGGTGATGGAACTTTCCGGGCCAGTGGCGGGCAGTGACTACGTCAAAACGCGCTTTTCGCCTGAGGGTACCCAAACCCGTGGTACCAACAATAACTGTGGTAACGGGGTAACGCCCTGGGGCACTTATATAGCCTGTGAAGAGAACTGGCCCGATATCTTTGTGAACCGCGGCGAACGCTTCCAGGACGATGCCCGGATTGGTATTCCCACCGATAAAAGCCGCTATGGTTGGGATACTTCGGCAGGTGATGCCTCAGAACAGAATGACGAATTTGCTCGCTTCGACATTGCCCCGCGCGGCGAACGTGCCGAAGATGATTATCGTAACGAAGCACGCACGTTCGGCTACCAGGTGGAAGTGGATCCCTATAGTGATGCATTGGCGGTTAAGCGTACGGCACTCGGCCGTTTCCGCCATGAAGGGTGTTGGTTAGGCAAGCTGGAAGCCGGTCAGCCAGTGGTTTACTACTCAGGCCACGATGCCCGCAACGAGTACGTATATAAATATGTCTCTGATGCCGCCTGGGATCCCGCCGATGCCAACCGCCCAGGTGAAGAGTACGATCGTCTTGCCATTGGCAACAAATATTTGGATAACGGCACCCTCTATGTGGCCCGTTTCCACGCTGACGGCAGCGGCGAATGGCTGCCGCTAACGCCTAGCACCCAAACGCGCGATGGTCGCACACTGGCGGCGGCGTTGGGGCTAGCCGACGACGATGCGGCAGGTATCATCATCAACACCTGTGATGCAGCAGATTTGTTGGGTGCCACGCCAATGGATCGCCCTGAGTGGGCTTCCGTCGATCCGGCATCCGGTGAGGTGTATCTCACCTTAACCAATAACACGCAGCGTACCGCTGAAGAGACAGCCCCAACTTACACTAATAACGGTGAGCACCTGGAACAAGCAGGTGTTGGTTACGATTTAGCGCCCACCAATGCCGCCAACCCACGCGCCAATAACGAAGCGGGGCATATTATTCGCTGGCGGGAAAGCCGGCTGCCCAATGCCTTTACTTGGGAAGTGTTTGTGTTTGGTGCTGCCGTTGACGATGCTGATAACCTTTCGGGCTTGACCGAAATGAACCAGTTCGCCAGCCCGGATGGCCTTTGGTTTGACGAGCGCGATGATGGGCAGGGCATTCTTTGGATTCAAACCGATAACGGCTATGAAGGCATCACGGAGTACACCAACGACCAGTTGCTTGCAGTAGTCCCCAATGGGCTGGACGAGATCCAGGGAACCGGCCCGGTGGTCAACAGCAGCAACCAGCAGCAGCTTAAGCGCTTTGCGGTGGGGCCGAACGGCTGTGAAGTGACGGGTATCTTTGCCACCCCGGATAAAACCGCGCTGTTCATTAATATTCAGCACCCAGGTAACTGGCCAGCGGATGATAACGCACTGGTACAAGACGCCACCGTTGCTGCAAGCGGCCAAGTCCGCCCGCGGGCATCGACTGTGGTCATTCAGAAGCGTGACGGTGGGCCGGTAGGCGTTTAAAAGCCAGGCTTAAATACGCAGTAGCAAGCCTATACAAGCGTCGAACCTCTCCCAGGTTCGACGCTTTTTTTGATGCTAGCTTTGCGGTACATGGCATGTTTTCTGCCGAGCCTTTAATGCCTGAATCGCATCGACTTTTAATGGCAGTTGGTTGGCCCAGAGAATATCTTCGCGGCAATGGCCAATATCCCTCAGTACTTGGTCGTCGTAACCCAGTAGCGGCAAGATATGGCGTCGAAATAGCCGCCGACGCCGGTAGCGCCACCAGCGCATATCGAGCGCTCTAATCAGCCCCATTGGCGGCATGGCAGGCATGTAAAACTGCAGTTGTGGCGGCTTGGGTGGCGGCGCCAATTGGCTGGCTTGTTCCCAGGCGTTATGGGCATGTTGGCAAGGGTTTTCGAACTTCATCGCGCACCTCCATTTCCACGCCTGCTGTTGGCTAAACGGCGTCTGAGCACCCTTTCGGCAGGTGTGTTTTGTGATTAATAAGTGGAGGGTCGCGACCTCTGGTTATCAGCTTGGTGCTTTACCTTGGATCAATCAAACGAAAAGAACTACACTGTGGATTAAGATTTTCTGAAAGGTAGGTGCGATGAATCAACTCTCTAATATAGCTCCCAGCCGGGCCGCCTTGCCGCTACTGGATAGCGAGGTGTTGCGCACCTTTGTGACGATTGCTGAGAGCGGCAGCTTTACCCGCGCTGCCCAGCAGCTGTTTCGCACCCCTTCCGCCCTGAGCATGCAGATCAAACGCCTGGAAGAGATCCTCGGCCAGACGCTGTTTGTGCGCGAGGCGCGGCATGTCCGCCTGACAGCCGAGGGGGAAGTGCTGCTGGGCTATGGTCGTCGGCTGCTTAAACTCAACGCGGAAGCCGTGACCCAGTTTTTAGCCCCCACCATAGAGGGGCGCGTGGGGTTGGGGATAACCGACGATGTGGTGGGGCGTATCCTGCCCACTGTGTTGGCTCAATTTGCCCGATCGCACCCGGCGGTGCAGGTCGATGTCGAGGTGGGACGCAGCAAAGATCTGCTCGCCAGGCTGGATGAGGGTGAGCTTGATCTGGCGCTGGTGATGGCCGGAGGGCCTGGTCAGGCGGCGCGTGGGGAGATTGTCCACAGTGAACCGCTGGTGTGGGCGGGGCGTGAGGATGGCGTTGCCGTGCAGCGAACGCCACTGCCGGTAACCCTGGCCCAGCAGGGGTGCGCGTGGCGTAGGATTGCGCTCAATGCTCTTGATCATGCAGGGGTGAATTACCGGATCGCCTACTCCTGCGATCACTGTGCCGGTCAGGAAGCCGCTATGCTGGCCGATTTGGCTGTGACGGCATTTCCAAAAAGCTTGGTTCGCCCGCCGCTCAAACGTCTGCACAACGAATCGCTGCCCCCGCTAGGCGATTACCAGGTGGCGCTGGTGAGGCGTCCAGGCAGTGGGGATGCCAGCGAGGTATTGGCCGAACGGGTGATCGAAGCATTTCGAGAGGGATGAGTATTGCTCTATGAAACCAGGATTGTGCAGCGTGAGTCACTGTCATGGGGGGCACAGTGTAATCTGCGCCTTAAGCGCGGATTGTAGGCGCAGGGCTTCGCGTCATCACCGCCAAAACGGTATCCGCGGCCTCTCAAACCACCGTAGGATGGCGTTTTAGCTAAGGAGAAATGCTATGGCACTGCTGTATAAGTCTGACCCGGCGCGTGGCGCCCGGTGGAAAGAACTTTTTGCCCAACACGCGCCTGATATTGAGTTTCGTCAATGGCCCGATATTGGTGACCCTAATGAGGTTCGCTATTTGTTGGCTTGGATGCCCCCAAAAAACATAATGGCGTGCCTGCCCTCCCTTGAAGTGCTGTTTGCCACGTCTGCAGGAGTCGATCAGTTTGATTTTGACGCATTGCCTTCAGATCTGCCGGTCGTGCGGATGCTCGACCCCTCTATTGAGCACGGAATGATTGAGTATGCCGCCTTCGCCACGCTATGGTTGCACCGTCGTATGGGTGACTATGTACGCCAGCAGCGGGAGGGAAAATGGCAGGCGCATATGCTTGTGCCCACCGCAAAACGTCGCATCGGTATACTCGGTTTAGGCCGGTTGGGTCGCGCTATTGCGACTCATCTGGCGGGGTACGGTTTTGACGTGAGCGGTTGGTCGCGCTCGCCACGAGAGTTGGCTGATGTTCACTGTCACATTGGCCAGGAAGCACTGGATGGGTTTCTGGCCTCAAGCGATATTGTGATCTGCGTGCTGCCATTGACCGACGCCACCCGAGGAATTCTCAACGCAGACCTATTTGCGCGTATGCCCGAAGGCGCGGCCTTGATCAACATTGGCCGCGGTGAGCACTTGGTTGAACACGACCTGACGCAAGCCCTTGACGACGGACGTTTGAGTGCGGCGGTATTGGATGTGTTGAGCGAAGAGCCGCCCGCCGATGATCATCCCTTTTGGCAAGACGAGCGTATTTTGCTAACGCCCCATGTAGCTGCGATGACACAACCCGATAGCGCTTTTCCTGTACTGCTGGACAACCTACGTCGCTATCAACGTGGAGAATCAATGATTGGTCGTGTTGACTTCCAGCGTGGCTACTAGTGTCGCTAACACTTAACACTGACTTTTCCCGCTCGCCCTGTGTATTGCACTAAGCAATCTTTTACAGCGTGGCATCGCGCCTCTTCTGAGTGCCAAAGTAGCGGCAAACCGATCAATACCAGCTCAAGGAATATAGTGTGATGACTGACTCCCCTTCGGCGGCTGCTTCAGCTGGCGTTTTCGCCCGCTTTGAACGTGAGGAGTTAACGTGGCGAGCAATGACCGTTAACGATCTTGAGGCGGCGTATAGCCTATCCCTTAAACTCGGCTGGCCCCACCGCGTCGATGATTGGCGCCAGATGTTTGATGTGGGAGAGGGCGTCGTTCTGGAAAGCGTCGACGGTGAGCTGGTGGGCACTGGGCTCTGCTTCAAACAAGGGGCTATAGCCACCCTGGGCTTGGTGGTAATTAGCGACGAGTGGCAGGGCCTCGGGCTGGGGCGGGAGATGATGGTGCGGCTGATGGCGCTGGCAGGCGCCCGGACGCTGCTATTAGTGGCCACGACCGCGGGCCAGCCCCTGTACCAAAAGCTGGGCTTCAATCCGTGCAATCGTATCTGCCAATACCAAGGGGTGGTCACCCTTGCACCGCCTGTACCGCTGCTGCCGGGTTTACGTGCGATGCAGGCAAGCGATCAGGCGGCACTGATCGCGCTCTCACCCGACAGCCCAGCTCATGCGGTGGCCGTTCAATCGGCTAATAGAGGGGTGGTGATTGAAAAGGCAGGCGTGATTGAAGGATTTGCGCTAAAGCGTACCTATGGACGCGGCGAGCATATTGGCCCCATTCTGGCGCGCAGTGCCGAACAGGCGCAGGCGCTGGTGTTGGCGCTGCTGACGGAAGCTGAGGGTGATTTTATACGCATTGATTTAGTCGATCCCGGCGAGGATAGCTGGCTGACAGCTTTAGGGCTCACCTGCGTCGATCAAATCACCCGCATGCGCTATGGAGAGGCCGTCGAGGAGGGGGCGTTAACGCGCTTTGGCTTGCTTACCCAGGCGTTGGGCTAAAGGCGGAGGCCGCTTATCTCGCCGATTATCCTGGCATCACCCAGTTAGTGAAGCGCGATGTGCTGCCCTCGGGCTTTGAAGGTGCCGCCTCGCTAAGCGGCTATTGCGTATAGCGAGGCGTTGCCGTTTTTCGAAGAGCAGTGACAGCCAGCCCCCGTCTTGGATTAGGCAACCTGTCTTTCAAGCTCACTAGGAATCAAGAAACCACGCAGGATTTTCTCCATTCTCTGGCGTGCGTCAGCATGCTCAAGGTCAAGAAAATGTCCTGCGTTGGGTACGACTTCGAACTTGCATTTCGGCATATAGTCGTCGGCAATCAGAATGTCTTCCGGCGTTGTGTACTCATCCAATTTGCCATTCACGAACAGTGTCGGTATCTCAATATTACCCAGTAGCTGTTCATAGTCGGTGTCGTTCATGGAGAGTATTTGTTCGATATGAAAGCAGACCTGCTGAAGCTCTTGATCATCTAACCGTGAGAGATGCCGATAATTGATATGTTTTAATAAGCGGGGTAAGTATTTTCCCACTTCTTCATTAAGCAGGTTAGCTGCGGTTTTGACCTCGCCGGTCTTAATATAATGGCGTGCACCATTGATATAACGCAGCATACTCTCGTTAAGCTGAGTGGAGAATGAAGCTAGCACTGCTCTTCGAATCGATGTGGGGGATTGCGCTAATGCCATCATGGCGGCATAGCCGCCCCAAGAGACTGAAAGTAACGAAGTGGGTTGGTAGCGTTCAATCAGGGCGAGGAGGATATTGACTTCATCCTCCTTGGTAATGATGCCACCCACAGGGTTATGCGCTTTCGACTGGCCAGCAAACGGCAAATCAAACAGGATAACGTTTAATCCGTCACTCAAGTATTTGACACAATTGGTAAAGGAGGCGGTGGTGGCTAGCGCGCCGTTGACCATAATAATACTTTCAGTATTTTGTGGCTGTTGATAGATTTCTACATGCACGCAATGGTTGCCTATCTTAACGAGGTCGGTATTGGCTTTCATGGTATTTTCCTTGCAGTAATTGAGTCAGTTAATGCGAGTTCTATTAATGTGAGCTCTATGCGCGTGCATGCCTGAGTAATTGATTCTGAACCTAATAAGTTTATTAGCTGTCACAAGTGTGCAAGTTTTTTAGTATTTCTTTATTTGTGTCTACCTGATTGTTGAGGGGATAGGCTGCTGTGTATGTAGGATATTGCTGACAGCATTTGTAAGAGATTCGCTATGCGAATGTAAGAAATATCTTATAAGTAATTTTTTAATGCGCAGATGTTAAGTAATGTGTAGTCGGGTGGTGTTTGGATTAATTAGCGTAGTTAAATATGGCTGATGAATGTTACGGGGAATGAAAGATAAGGCCAGCAGAAGGGGAGAGAGTAAACAGGAGAAGAGGTAAGAAGAGGAGACAAGAGAAGCAACCCCCTCACCTAGCCTGAGTGAGGGGGGGATAGCGACTTGATCAGTACGCGACGCAGAAGCGTTGATTGGTATGACGTGGATTCTCCAATTCATCGATCATGGCGACAGCATAATCCTGCACAGAAATACGGCTGTTGCCTTCTCTATCGGTCAGTAGCGTATCGCCGCCAAGCCGGAAGCTACCCGTACGCTCGCCGGGGAAAATCTCGGCGGCGGGGGAGAGAAACGTCCACGCTTGAGCCGTTTGCCCGCGCAGCGTTTCAAGGGCCGTTTGCGCCCCTTCCGCCGTGGCCCGGTACTCTGCTGGAAAACCCGGTGCATCTAACAACAGCTTACCCGGCGCTACCTCGAGCGTCGCCGCGCCACCCACTATCAGTAGCCTAGGCACAGATGCGTGTCGAGTGGCAGCCAAAATCGAATGAAAGCCTTTGAGATAGTAGTCGTAAACGTCCTCCTGAGCGTGGCCGCTAAAGGCGCTGATCACTGCTTCAAAACCGCGTAGCTGCTCCCTAAGTAGATCAGTATTTAACACATCGCTTTTAACGGTAGTGAGATTTTCCTGTAGTGCCACCCGTTCAGGGCGAGTCACTAACGCCGTCACGTGATGGCCGCGGGAGAGCGCTTCGGTTAACAGGGCGGAGCCAATAAATCCGCTGGCGCCAATCAGTGCTATTTTCATCGCAGTACTCCTTCAGTGGGTAGTCGCTGCATTGTCAGACGCTTTATTGATTTGAAAAATAGCGATTAGCGTAATTTACTGTTGTTAGTTTCATAACAATAGGGCGCTATATGACCACCGCCAGCGAGTTCGATTTAAATGCTTTACCGATCTTTATCGCCCTGGTGGAAGCCGGTAGCTTTACCAAGGCGGCAGAGCGGCTAGGCTGTACGAAAACACGGGTAAGCCTGCAAATTCGCCAGTTGGAGACGCGCCTGGGCGTAACGCTATTCCTGCGTACCACGCGACGTGTTCAGCTTACCCAGGCCGGAGAGGCGCTTTACCATCAATGCCACCCGCTATTAACCGATTTGCAGGGAGCGCTTGCCCGTGCCGTTAGCGATACCCAACAGCTGCATGGTGAGCTGCGTATCACTGCTCCTGAAGATTATGCCACCGGTGTGTTGAGCGAAGCGGTGGTGGCGTTTAGCCGTTTGCACCCGGCGCTGCATATAGAGCTACGTAGCGGCGACCAGATAAGCGATATGGTGCAGGAGGGTATCGATTTAGCGTTTCGTTTAGGCTGGTTAAAAGACTCCACGCTGCGTGCTCGTCGGCTAGGCGCTTTTCAGCAGCAGGTGGTGGCTGCGCCTGATTACCTGAAACGCCACGGTACGCCTGCGCATCCCAAGTCGTTGGAAGAGCATGCGTGGATCGCTTTTACACCGTTAAGAGCGCCATTAACCTGGACTTTTCAGCGACGGGATGAGCGGTGTGAGGTGCAAATGAGCGCGGGGTTGGCGGCTAACTCAACGGTGAGTTTAGTCGCGCTGATGGCTGCGGGCGGAGGTCTCTCCGTATTGCCGGATATTACCGCAGCACCTGAGATAGCCGCCGGGCGTCTAGTGCGCGTGCTTGACGAGTGGGCACTGCCTGAAGGCGGCGTTTATGCGGTATATCCGCCAGGGCGGCACGTAACCGCCAAAGCACGCGCATTTATGACCTTTGTTGACGCCTGGTTACAAAGAGAGTCCTAACGGGGTGCTGCACTTAATTCGCTGTCACTTTCATAAGTTAGGTTGGTTTCCCAGCTTTCGCTACTAACGGCTATCGCTGCATGAAGACCGGCGGTATCGCCTGCTTTGAAGGCCGCATAGATAGCTTTATGATCCTTCAAGGCGGTTTCCGGTAGTGAGCGCATGGAGGTTTCCAGTGCGGCTTCGATCAGTTGCAGCAAGGTTTCCCCGACGCGGATGGTCATGGGGTTATGGGTGCTGTGCAGAATGGCCCGATGGAAGGCAATATCGTGCTTGGAGGTTTGAGCACCCGCTCGGATGGCTTCTTCCATGGCGTCGATACTCTGCTGAATACGTTGATGATCATCTGCCGTTGCCCCGCTCATTGCTTGAAGCGTGTAAGCCGGTTCAAACATGCGGCGAAACTCCAGTACATCCCGCGTCATGCCACGCGCCAGGATCATCCCGAACGCCATCGGGTCGACGAGCGGCGTGCCTGGTTCGCGGCGGATCATGGTGCCTTGACCCCGTTTGACCTCAACGATCCCTATCGCTTGCAGCATCTTGATGGCTTCACGCACGCTGGATTTACCAATGCCCAGGGTGTGAGTGAGCTCCGTTTCCGAGGGCAGGTAATCCCCTGGCTTGAGGTCGCCTCGTATAAGAGCGCTTTTAATACGCTCTAGCAGTTGCAACGCAACTGAACTGCGATCCATTGAATCTCCAAAAGAGGTTGTGCGGGTCGAGCTAATCTCGGGCTGGCGTTTAAAACTCATGAGGGCCTCGCGTGGCTCATCGGTGTTTCCTGCATTTTATCAATGCCCTAAGCCTAGCGGCTTAATACAGTCGATTGCATATATTTAAAAGACATATTCTTATCCTTTATTGTTTTATGTGACTGCCTTGCTAATGGTTTGTTCTTTAGTCTAGTCTGAAATCAGACATCTGATGTCTGTTGTTTGTGGCGAAAAGCATAAAAGATGGGAACCTGAATGACTAAAAAGCACATCGTGGTATTGACCACGGGCGGCACGATTGCCAGCAGGCCCAGTGATTCAGGCCGAAGCCAGTCAGGAGGGTTAAGCGGCGAGCAACTGTTGGATCAGGTAGCGCTGCCGCAGGGTGTCGATGTCACGTTAGAGGTGATGTCGATCCTGCAGAAACCCAGTAATGCCGTCACTCTCGCCGATCTTGCTGAACTCCATTGCCAGGGGCGGAGAGCATTGTCGCGAGCCGATGTGGACGGTCTGGTGATCACCCACGGTACCGATACCTTGGAAGAGACCGCTTACTTTTTATCGCTCACGCTGCCAGCGGATAAACCTTGTGTCATCACTGGCTCCCAGCGGGCACCTCACCAGTTAGGTACCGACGCCTTTAAAAATATCTGCGATGCCATCGTGGCGGCGGTCAGCCCCCAACTGAGTCAGCTTGGCTGTGTCGTGCTGTTCAACGAGTCGCTGTTTGCTGCGCGCTATGCCCGCAAGGTGAGCAGTTTCCAGTTGCATGGATTTGACGCCCCCGGCGCTGGTTCGCTGGGGTATATCGACGGGCAACGGCTCAAGCTTTATCACACGGCAACGGCGATAGCGCCCCCTATTGAAAGGTGGGATACCCCGCTGCCGCGTGTCGACCTACTGCCCGCTTATCTGGATGCTTCGCCCACGCTGTTGAAAGCCTGCGTAGAGAGTGGCGCGAAGGGGGTGGTGATCGATGGCTTAGGCCGGGGCCACGTGCCACCTGGCTGGATGAACGAAATACGAGCATTGGTTAGCGCAGGTGTCCCTGTCGCGGTCGTGAGTAGTTGCGCTCAAGGGCCGGTGAACACCAGTTATGAGTTTAGCGGCAGCCTGGCCGATTTAATGTCGGCTGGAGTGATCGCGCTCAACGATATCAGTGCACGTAAGGCAAGGCTTGCACTTGCCTTGCTGCTGAGTAGTACCCCACGCGAAGCGCTGGGGGATGCGATGGAACGCTTGATGGCGTGAGCGGCCTTGTAACCTTGCTCAACCGCAATAACAGGAAACTAAAAAGCAATTCACCATAACTAAATAAGGTGCTGGACATGAAACTAACGCTGACAAAAGCCACCCTTTCTGCGGCTATTGCTGTCGCTTCTCTAAGTGCGGCTCAACTCCATGCGGCCGACTATACCTTCAGCTTCGCCCACGTGTTGATTGAAGAAACGCCGAACGGCCAGGCGGCGCTGCGTTTTAAAGAGGAGGTAGAGGAGAAGTCCGACGGTCGTATCGAAATTAACGTACTGCCGGCCGCTCAGGTGGGTGGCGATGTTGAAATCATTGAGCAGATTCAGATGGGGCTGGTTGATATCGGTATCCCACCAACGGCTACCCTGGGCAACTTTGAGCCGCGCATGCAGATTTTGGATCTGCCGTTTTTGATCGCCGATTACGACACCATGGTGGAAACCCTGGATGGTGATGTGGGCCGCGAAATTCTCGATACCCTGAATGGCCATAACATGTACGGCGTCAACTTCTGGGGAGCGGGTTTCCGCCATATCACCAACAATGATCGCCCGATCGAAACCCCCGAGGATATGGACAGTATCCGCATGCGCACCATGCAGGCGCCGATCATCATCTCCACCTATGAAAACCTGGGCGCTAACGCCACCGCAATGGCCTTCACCGAGGTTTACAACGGCCTGCAGCAGGGCGTGGTGTCGGGGCAGGAAAACCCACTGGCCAACATCTATACCATGCGTTTCCATGAGGTGCAGGATTATCTCTCGCTGACCAATCACGCCTACCACGCCTATGCGGCGGTAATGAACCAGGACTCCTGGGACTCGCTGCCGGAAGATCTGCAAGCGGTCATGCTGGAAGCCTTCGATAATGGCCGAGACACGTCCCGTGCGCTAACGCTGCAGGACGAAGAGACCATCATGGAAGAGATCAAAGACGAAATTGCGATCAATGAGCTCACCCCAGAGCAGCGCGACGCCTTTATTGAAGCCAGCATGCCGGTGCACGAAGAGTATGAAGATATCGTCACCACCGAGTTGCTGCATAAGGTATATGACGCTGTGGGTATCGAGTATTGATCCAACGGCTTGGCTAAGACTTGGCTCCTCTCTTCTTACCCCTTTCAGGGTGTGGATATCTCATGTTCGAAGCGCTCAACAAATGTCTTGATCGCTTGGAAAGTGTGGCGATGGTCGTTTTCATGTCGATTGCGACCATCCTCACTACCATCCAAGTCGTATATCGCTACGGCTTTAGCGGTTCGCTATTTTGGGCTGAAGAAGTCGTTATTTACTCCATTATCTGTATGAGCTTTGTAGGCGCCAGTATGGGGGTGCGCCATGGCACGCATATTTCGGTCGATGTGCTGAATGCCATTGCCTCGCCCGCTGTGAACCGCTGGCTGCACATGATCGCAGCACTGATCGGTATCGTGTTCGCAGGCTTTATGACCTATTACGGCTTTGTTCTCTATTTCAGCACGCTGGATCGCGGGCAGTTAACCGCCGCACTTCGCCTGCCGATGGCATGGTTCTATCTGCCGATTGGCGTTTCCGGTGTACTGCTGATTCTGCGTTATCTATGGGTAATCAATGAAGTCTGGAAAAAGCCTCCGGTGAGTCTCTCCGAAGAGCTTGTGGCTGAGTCGGATAAGCTCGTTTAACTCTTGGAGAGTAATCATGATTACTGCCTTATTACCGATCTTCTTTGCCGTTTTATTGTTGGGGCTGCCGATATTTGCCTCGCTCGCGTTAGCGGTGTTTCTCGCCATTGAGTTTTTTGGAACCACCAACCCGGTGATTGTGCCAATGCGCATGTTTACCGGCATGAACAACTTCTCGCTGATGGCGATTCCGTTCTTTATTCTGGCGGCCGAGCTTATGCGGATTGGCGGGCTTTCCGACCGGTTGATCAATCTCGCCAAGGCGTTGGTAGGGTGGGTGCCAGGGGGCTTGGCAGCGGCCACGGTGCTGTCATGCCTCTTCTTCGGGGCCATTTCCGGTTCAAGTCCCGCCACGGTGGTGGCGATTGGCTCGATCATGTTCCCGGCACTTGTCGCTGCTGGCTACGATAAGCGCTTTGCGATTGGGTTGATCGCCACCGCCGGTACCTTGGGGCCGATCGTGCCGCCGAGTATTGCGCTGATTATCTATGGCTCAGTGACCGGTACTTCAGTGGGGCGGCTGTTTGCAGCGGGCCTGCTGCCTGCCATTGTGATTGCTTCGATTCTCATCGCCTACTGCATCGTCTTTAGCAGCATCAAAGGCTATGAGCGCGCCCCTTTCCCCTCGCTGAGGCAAATCTTGGTAGCCTTTAAAGAGGCTGCCTTGGGCCTTGGCCTGCCGGTGATTCTGCTGGGGGGCATCTACAGTGGCGTCTTTACCCCGACCGAATCGGCGGCGGTCGCCTGCGTATATGGGCTGTTTGTCGGCATGGTGATTTATCGCACCATTAACGTAACGGAACTGGTGGGAACACTAAGAAGCTCTGGATTGATTTCCGCGACGCTGCTGCTGATCACCGCTGGCGCCTCGGCGTTCTCATGGCTGCTCGCCATTACCGGTACGCCTAGCCAACTGGCAGGTGAGGTGCTGTCGTGGACAGACGATCCGTTTCAGGTCATGGCGCTGTTTAATGTCGTGATGATCGTTGCTGGCTTCTTCCTCGATAGCGCCTCGGCCATCATTGTGCTCTCGCCGTTGCTACAGCCTATCGCTGCGCAAGTGGGCGTCGATCCTGTTCACTTCGGTGTCATTACGTTGATTAACTTCTCGGTGGGTATGATTACTCCACCGGTAGGGCTGAACCTGTTCGTCGCCATGGCAATATCCAAAATGTCGCTGCAGGAAGTATTTAAGGCCTGCTTACCACTGATTGGCCTGATGCTGATAGCGCTGATCATCATCACCTACGTGCCGTGGATAAGTACCTGGCTACCCTCACTAATTTATTAATGAATCGCTTGAATACGTTAATCAATAAGGACAATGAATCATGAGTAAAACGATTGAACAGGCGGTAGCGGAGCAGGGCCTTACGTTACCGGCGATTCCAACACCGCGCGGCCTGTTTCTGCCCTGGTCCCGGTTGGGCAACCAGTTGTTTTTAGCCGGGCAGATTTGCGAACGTGACGGTGATGTTCTCTATCCTGGCAAGGTTGGCGGTGAGTTCGATCTTGAAACCGGAAAATTGGCGGCCCAGGCGTGTGCTTTAAACCTCTTGGCTGAATTGAGCGATGCTGTTGATGGCGACTTTTCTCGGGTGGTGCGATGCGTGCGCATGAATGGCTTCGTCAATGTGGCGCCGGGCTTTCACGATGTGCCGTTGGTAATCAATGGCGCTTCAGAGCTTTTTGTCGCGCTGTTTGGCGATGCGGGGCGTCACGCTAGAACCGCGATTGGGGTAGCGACACTACCCGGCAATGCGGCAGTGGAAGTCGAAGCGATTTTTGAAGTGTGTTAAGCACCCACAGAGGTACGTAAAGCATGCAGGATTCACCCATTTTTTTACCGTTGCGTGAGCAGTGCGAGCGGCTGCGGGCGGGTAAGCTGACCGCTACCGCGCTGGTCGAAGCGGCAGTCGCTGCTTATCAGCAGCGCGGCCAACACGACCACGCCTACCTCACCTGGAACGGCGAGCGGGCACTGGCAATGGCAAAAGCTGCCGATGCGGTGCTCGCCCAGGGTGGTGATGCGGGGGCGCTAATGGGCATGACGGTATCGATCAAGGATATCTACGCCGTGACCGGGCTACCCACCTATGCGGGCTCTTCTCAACGCCTGCCGAAGCGCTGGGAGCGTCCTGGCCCGGTGGTGAGCACGCTATTGAAACAGCTGCCTTCTGTGATGGGTAAAACCCACTCCGTTGAGTTTGCTTTTGGTGGACTAGGCACCAATGCCCACTGGGGAGCGCCGCGCAATCCTTGGGATACAACTGCGCACCGCACGCCCGGCGGCTCCAGCTCTGGGGCGGGTGTTTCGTTAGTGGGTGGCACGGTAAGCTTGGCGTTTGGCACCGACACCGCTGGTTCAGTGCGTATTCCTGCCTCTATGACCGGCGTAGTGGGATTGAAAACCACCGCTGGGCGCTGGTCGACCGAGCAGATCGTACCGCTTTCAAGTACGCTGGATACCCCAGGGTTACTGGCGCGTCGGGTAGATGACCTTGCCTTTGCGTTCGATGCGTTGGATGGCGGCCTTAGCGGTCAGGATGATCGAATGCCAGCAACACCGACGCTTGCCGGGTTGACCTTTGGAGTACCAGAAACGTTTTTCTGGGACGACTGCAGTCCAGGTATCGCGGAAACCGTACGCGCTGCCATTAAGCAGCTGGAAGCCGCCGGGGCGCGAATAGTGACTCTCGAGTTGCCCGGCATCGACGAAGCGTACGAACTCTTCAAGCTGGGCGGTGTGGCTGCGCCGGAATTGGCAGCGTTTCTAAACACCGAGCTACCCGAGATGATTGACTCCCTGGATCCTAATGTCGCCGCCCGCGTCAAAGCGGCAGATGATATGCCCGCTTGGGAGTATGTGCGTCGTCGCACGGTGCTGGACTCGCTTGCCGCCTCTGCTGCCGCTCGCATGGCCGATGTAGATGCAGTCCTTACTCCCACGGTGGCTATTACCCCGCCCACTATCGAAAGTCTCGAGCCAGAAGGTGCCTACCCCAAAGCCAACATGCATGCCCTGCGCAACACGGTGATCGCTAATTTCCTAGGCCTGTGTGCCTTAACGTTGCCGGTTGGGAAAGACGCCGCAGGTATGCCTGTTGGCCTGCAAGTGCTGGCCGGGCCGTGGCAAGACGCCAACCTGCTGGCAATCGGTCAGGCAATTGAAAACGAGCTGGGATCAGGCTTGGAGATTCTTGGTCAACCACCAGCGATATGAGCGCTGAGGCGGCCTAAGTACTTCCGCCGGTTTGGAGCGTAAAGCCCACATCATGCTGGCGGCGGTAGACGTTTTTACCGCTTAGCCGCCGAATGAGTTCTTTGGCGGCTAAGCGGCCCATCTCTTCTCTGGGTGAAAGAATGGTAGTGAGCTGAGGGGTTACGTGCTGACCAAGGGGCAGGCCGTTAAACCCGGCAATGGCGATATCCCCTGGCACGTTTAGCCCTTGACGTTGCGCCGCCAGCAAGGCGCCTGCCGCCAAGTCGTCGTTGGCAAAGTGAATGGCTTGGGTATGAGGGTATTGTGCGAGCACTTGAGCCAGCCCTTCAGCGCCCGCCTGCAGGCTGCCCAGGGTGTTTAGCTCCAGTAGTGGGGCGTCGATTCCTTTCTCCTTTAGTACTGCTTTATGGCCTTCGTAACGCATGCTGGCGCGATAATCCTGCGAGAGCCGGGCGCCCACATAAACAATCTGGCGGTAGCCTTTGTCGATAAGATGGCCGGCCATGCAGCGGCCTGCCGCTACGTGATCCAGGCCCACGTTAAGATCCATGCCTTTGCCCAGCTCCATTACCTCCATAATGGGATGATCCCAGTTCGCCAGCAGCGTATGACACGCCTTGTTATGACGCAGCCCAGCGGTGACCAGGGCCGAGCATGACCAGCCCAGAAAAGTACGCACCAACTGATACTCACGGTCTAGATCGTAGTCGGTGTTACCCAGCAGTATCTGATAGCCCTCGGCTTCCAGCGTCTCCTGTAGCCCCTTGATGACTTCCACAAACACGCTATTGATCAGTGACGGCACAATCACCGCAATCAGCCGCGAGCGGGAAGAGGCCAGACTACCGGCTACCAAGTTGGGTACGTAGCCCAGTTTCTCTACGGCTTGTAGAACACTCAGGCGTGCACTATCGCTGACTTTATCAGGGTAGTTCAGTGCTCTCGATGCGGTAATCGGTGATACCCCTGCTGCTTGCGCCACTTGGCTGAGCGTGACCTGATCGGAGCTTCGGCGCTGCCTGGCAGGGCTGGGAGAAGCAGCGTTGGGAGAGTCTTTAGACATTGGTCGCACGTCCCTGATTTTCAGCTTGTCGTAACGGAAACAATAATCTAAAACGAATGATAGCGCTATCATGACAGCGCTATCATTTAGCTCCTAATTGCACCGCGACGATAGCAATACACACAACAACCGCGAGGTGTCGGCTGGTGAGTCAACACGATAAGCAATCACTTCAAGTAGGTCTTATTGGCCTCGGCGCCATGGGTATGGGTACGGCCACCGCTTTGCTCAAGCTGGGCTTTAATGTGACCGGGTGCGATATTTCCGCTGGGGCACGCGATGCCTTCGCGGCAGCAGGGGGGCAAAGCGTAGCCACTCCTGCTGAGCTTGCTCACTGCCATATCGTGTTGGTGGTTGTCGTTAACGGAGCGCAGGTTGAGCAAGTGCTGTTCGGTGAACAGGGGGTGGTAAGCCACTTGGCCCAGGGCAGTCTGATCATACAGTGCGCCACGGTGGCTCCCAGTCAGGCCAAACAGCTTGGTGAGCGTGTGATGGCAGAGGGGCTGATGCTGCTGGATGCGCCGATCAGCGGCGGTGCTGCTAAAGCCAAAAGTGGTGAACTATCGGTAATGGCCTCTGGGGCAGCGGAGGCATTTACCTACGCCGAAGCGGTGTTAAACGCCATCGCTGCCAAGGTTTATCGCCTTGGCGATGCGCCTGGCGTTGGCTCAAGTATGAAACTGGTCAATCAACTGCTGGCAGGTGTGCATATTGCCACCGCCGCTGAAGCCATGGCGCTGGGCATTCGCATGGGGCTCGACCCAGAGGTTATTTATGACGTCATTACCCACTCGGCGGGCAACTCCTGGATGTTCGAAAATCGCGTGCCGCATATCCTGAGCGGTGACTACACACCGCTTTCGGCGGTGGATATCTTCGTCAAAGATCTCAATATCGTGCATCAAACCGGCCGCGAGCTGGCGCTGGCAACGCCCGTTGCTTCAAGCGCTCTGCAGCAGTTTACCGCTGCCAGCGGTGCAGGTTTTGGTCGCGAAGATGACTCGGCGGTGATCAAGGTTTATCAAAGGCTCTCCGACATCGCGCTGCCAGAAGCTGCCAACGACGCTCAGGGAGCCTAATAAAATGGGTATGGGAGCGAACATCGTACTGGGCGCCATTGCCGATGACTTCACTGGAGCGACCGACCTTGCCAATAACCTGGTGCGCGGCGGTATGCGCTGCCTACAGGTGATTGGCGTGCCCCAGCAAGAGGTCGATCTCACTGATATCGATGCGGTGGTGGTGGCGCTGAAATCGCGCTCCTGCCCGGTAGTTGAGGCCGTGGCGGACTCACAGTCAGCCCTTGAGTGGCTTCGTCAGAAGGGTGCCCGGCAGTTGTTCTTCAAGTACTGCTCCACCTTTGACTCCACTGATAAAGGCAATATCGGCCCGGTGGCGGATGCGCTGCTGGAAGCCCTGGATGCGCGTCAAACGGTTATGGTTCCCGCTTTTCCGATTAACGGTCGCACCGTCTACCAGGGCCATCTGTTTGTGGGCGACCGCTTGCTCAACGACAGCGGTATGCAGCACCACCCACTGAACCCCATGCAGGACGCGGATCTCGTGCGAGTACTCTCCCGCCAAACGGCGCACCTAGTGGGCTTAGCCAATCGTGCCGTGCTGGCCAAGGGGGCTGAAGCTACTCGTGCTCACTTAACGATGCTGGCAGATCAGGGCGTTCGCCATGTTATTTGTGATTCCTTGGACGAGCAGGATCTGGAGATTCTGGCTGAAGCTACCGTTGCGATGCCTTTAGTTACCGGCGGTTCTGGTTTGGGGCAGGCGCTGCCCGCCCAGTACCGTGCCCAGGGCTGGCTAGACATGATCAGTGAGCCGGGGCGCTTATCGCCTGCCACGGGCGGTGCGCTGGTGCTCTCCGGCAGCTGTTCCCGTGCCACGCTGGCCCAGGTGGCGGATTTTCTGGCCAAGTACCCTGATGGTGGCTTTGCCCTGGATCCTTTATCGCTTGCGGAAGGTGAACAACAGCAGACGCAGGCGCTGGCGTTTGCTCGGCAGCGGCTATCTGAACAGGCGCCGGTACTGATTTATGCCTCGGCAGATCCAATAAAAGTAACAGCGGCACAACAAGCGTTAGGGGCCGCGCGTGCCGGGCAGCTCGTGGAAGAAGCATTGAGCCAACTGTCAGTGACGCTGGTTAACGAAGGCGTGGGCCGATTACTGGTGGCGGGGGGCGAAACGTCAGGTGCAGTCGTCTCGGCGTTGGGCATTACCACTCTGCGCATCGGTGAGCAGATCGACCCTGGCGTGCCCTGGACGCAAACCCCAATGGCGGGTCGCGAAGCGCCGCTGTCACTGGCGCTGAAATCTGGCAACTTTGGTAGCGTCGACTTCTTTACCCGGGCGTTTGAGGTGCTGGTATGAGCATCCACTTGCATCGCCATCCCCAAAACAGTTTGCGGGAGCAGATCAGCACGCTGGGGAAATCGCTGTTTGACCGCGGCCTGACCATGGGCTCCAGCGGTAATATCAGCGTGCGCCTGGACGATGGCGGCTGGCTGATGACACCCACCAACGCCTGCTTGGGGCGGCTGGATCCTGCACGCATCTCTCACCTGGATAACAGCGGCCAACTGCTGAGTGGCGATAAGCCTACCAAAGAGCAGTTTTTGCATATGGCGATGTACGAAGAGCGTCCGCAATCCGGTGCGATTGTGCATCTGCACTCCACTCACTCGGTGGCGGTCTCTTGCCTGCCCGAAGTGAATCCCTGCGACTGCATACCACCGCTGACCGCCTACTACGTGATGCGGGTGGGCAAGCTACCGTTGGTGCCGTATCACATGCCCGGCGACCCCAAGCTGGGCGATGCAGTGCGGGGCTTAGCGGGCAAGCATAGCGCGGTACTGCTGGCCAATCACGGCCCGGTGGTAGCGGGGAAAAACCTTGAGGCGGCGGTGTACGCCACCGAAGAACTGGAAGAGACCGCCAAGCTCTATCTACTGTTGCGAGGTGAGAACCCTCGGGGGTTAACGCCGGAGCAGGTGGCGGAGCTGGAAGCACGCTTTCCACGGGATTAACGACGCATTTAACAATGACGTACTTAACAACAAGAGCACCACGATGATTCGATTAGCCGCCAACCTCAGCATGCTGTTTAACGAGCACGCCTTTATGGATCGCTTTGCCGCCGCTGCGAAGGCGGGCTTTAAAGGCGTGGAGTACCTGTTCCCTTACGCCTATGGCGCCGATGAGTTAAGAGATGCGCTGAATAAAAACCAACTGGAGCAAGTGCTGTTTAATCTGCCGCCAGGCGATTGGGATGCAGGTGAGCGAGGCTTGGCGAGCTTGCCGGGTCGAGAAGGGGAGTTTCATGACTCGGTGGTTGAAGGGCTACGTTACGCGGAGGCACTCAACTGTCCTCGGGTGCATGCCATGGCAGGGCTGCTCCCGGAAGATGCCGATGCCGCGACCCAGGCTGAACACCACGCCACCTATATCCGCAATCTGCATTTTGCTACGGAAGAGGCGGCTAAAGTTGGCCGAGAGATACTGATCGAGCCGATTAATACGCGCGATATGCCCGGCTTTTTTCTCTCTCGCCAGGCCCAGGCCATGGCGGTATTGGAAGAGGTAGGGGCAGAAAATCTAAAGCTACAGTTTGATCTCTACCACTGCCAAATTATGGACGGCGACTTGATTCGCCACCTTGAACGCCAGTTCAGCGCCGTCGGGCATATTCAAGTCGCAGGCGTACCTGGGCGCCACGAGCCTGACGTGGGGGAGGTGCACTATCCCGCCATCTTCGAGCGCTTAAGCGCGCTGGGCTATAGCGGCTGGATCGGCTGCGAGTATCGCCCCCAGGCCGACACTCGCGCGGGGCTGGGGTGGGGGGAGGCGTGGGGCCTAACTACCCACTGATCGACGCCCACTGACCTGACCCAACTGAATGAACAATAACAACACCACAACAGGATCCTTACGATGCATATTGCCATTACCGGTGTGGCCGGGTTTCTCGGCCAGCGTTTAGTCAAGCAACTGCTTGAGCGTGGTGAGCTGCGCCAGCAATCGATTACCCGGTTAACGCTCCTTGACCAAGTGGAGGCGCAGCAGCCTGCAGCGGGAAGCGTTGCTGTGACATCAGTGGCGCTGGATATTACCCAACCCGGCGCGCTGGATAGCGTGTTAAAGCAGCGCCCTGACGTGATTTACCACCTGGCGGCGGTGGTAAGCTCCGCCGCAGAAGCCGATTTGGAACTCGGTATGCGGGTTAACTTCGATGCCACGCGGGCGCTGCTGGAAGGCTGTCGGGAACAGGGCCTGGCCGATACCCGCTTGATTATGGCCAGCTCCGTGGCGGCCTACGGCGGTGAATTACCGGAGGTGCTGGATGATATGACCGCACTCCATCCGCAAAACTCCTACGGTGCACAAAAAGCCATGTGCGAGCTGCTCATCAACGATTACAGTCGCCGAGGGCTTATCGACGGCCTAGTGCTGCGTCTGCCTACTATCGTGATTCGCCCTGGTCGGCCGAATGCCGCGGCCTCTAGCTTTGCTTCGAGTATTCTGCGCGAGCCGCTCAATGGCGAAGAGGCGGTTTGTCCGGTACCCGTTGACCTGCCGATGTTTGTGATGTCGCCAGGCAAGGTGGTGGATGCGCTAATTCATGGGGCAGAGGTGCCGAGTGAGGCGCTGGCGCCTTTCAGAGCCTTTATGCTGCCGGGCATCACCGTCACGGTGGCCGAGATGCTGGAAGCGTTGCGTGACGTCGCGGGAGAAAAAGCGCTTTCACTGGTACGCCATGAACCCGATCCACGTATTGAAGCCATTGTGGCGAGCTGGCCCGCCCGGTTTGAAACCACGAAAGCCAAGCAGCTTGGCTTTGCAGGCGATGACAACTTCAAGCAGATCATCGATGCGTTCGTTTCTGAATTGCCATGACTTCCTCACCTACCCGCAACGGTAGGAAACTGCCTGGGCAACCCCTGCAGTCGGGTAAGTTGCCCCAACGACCACCCTCACAACAATATAAAGAGGGCACGACAATGACGAAGCAACACATGACACCAACGCTCAAGCGCCATGTTCTGGTGGCAGCAATTAGCGGTATCGCCACAGTAGGTATCGTATTTCAAGCCCACGCGGCGACAGAAGTGAACCTGGGCCATACACTCTCCTCGACTTCGCACTACTCGGTCGGTGCTGATGCGTTTAAAGAGACGCTTGAGCGATTATCCGATGGCGAGTTCACGGTGACCGAGCACACTTCTGGGTCGCTGGGCGGCGAGCGGGAGATGATCGAAGGCCTGCAGATCGGTACGGTCGATGTGGTGATAACCTCCACTGGCCCGCTGGGTAACTTCGTACCGGAAAGCTATGTGCTCGACCTGCCGTTCCTGTTTGAGAACTACGACCAGGCTCGCTGCGTATTGGATAGTGAGCTGGGCGATGAGCTGTTGGAAAAAATGGGCGAGCACGACTTGGTGGGTTTGGCGTGGTCTGAAAATGGTTTTCGCCACCTAACCAATAGCCAGCGCGAGATCGCCACGCCCGCGGATGCCGAGGGCCTGCGCGTACGCACTATGGAGAACGCGGTACACCAGGAAGCGTTCCGCCAGATGGGCGCCCGCCCAACGCCAATGGCCTTTCCTGAGCTGTTCACCGCGCTTCAGCAGGGCACTGTTGATGGTCAGGAAAACCCGATCACCGTGATCGTCGCCACCAACTTCTGGGAAGTCCAGGACTACCTTTCGCTCACCGGGCACGTCTACTCACCCGCCATCGTGTTGGGATCACCGATATTGCTCGATGGCCTGAGTGATGAGGAGCGTGGTTGGTTTATGGAAGCCGCGGCGGCGTCTGCCGAAGCGACCCGCGAAGAGGTGTCGCGTTTAGAGCGTGAAGGGGTGGCACTGCTGGAAGAGAACGGCATGAAGGTGAAAACCGATATCGATATTGCCCCCTTCCAGGAAGCGGTACAGCCTGCCTACGAGATATTCACCTCGGAATACGGCACTGAAATGCTTGAGCGTGTTCAGGAAACAGCCAGCGGTTGTTAAGTAACCCTTTCGAGCGCTTCCCCACCTCGGCCTCCGACATCCCGGAGGCCGCTTTGGCATGGTGAACTCTTATGCTAGCAGTCTTTCTTCGTTTTGAGCACCAGTTAACCCGGCTCGCTATGCTGCTTGCAGTGGCGATGCTGGCGATCTCGGTGACACTCAGTTTTTATCAGGTTCTCACCCGGTTTGTCTTCAATGCGCCCTCGACCTGGACTGAAGTGGCCTCTCGTGCAGCGATGATTTGGTGTGTATTTCTGGCGGCGGCTGCCACGTTTCGGGGTGGCTACATGATGGCGGTGGAGGTTGTTTATAAGCTGGTGCCCGCGCGTTTACTGACACTACTGGAAGTCGCCATTGTGGTGTGCTGCCTGCTGGTATTGGGGGTGCTGATTCACTACGGCATTCAAATGACCCTGCGGGTGAGCAATCAAACCATGTCAGGCATGAATATCTCGATGGCGTGGGCGTATGCGGCGATTCCGACGGGCGCCTGCTTTGCCATTGTGGCCGTGGTGGCGAGGCTGCTCGCACAGCTCACTGGCCGGGAGACGGTAGGCCCTGAAAATAGCGAGATCGTGCCGGAGGCTGAAGCATCCCAGGGTGCTACGCGATCAGAGCGGGAGGTACAGCCATGAACATGGTTATCGGCCTGTCGTTGATCATTCTATTTACCTTCGGTGTGCCGATTGCGATTTCCATCATTCTGGCGTCAATCATCGGCATTGAGTTCTTTACTCGCTTGCCGCTGCTGCTGGTGCCCCAGCAGATGTTTATCGGTATCGACAAATTCCCGCTGATGGCGATCCCGTTTTTTATCCTCGCCGGGAATTTGATGGCCGCCGGGGGGATCTCACAGCGCCTGGTGGATCTGGCAAAGTCCATCGTTGGCCGCGTGCAGGGCGGGCTGGCCATGTCCTGTGTACTGACCTGCATGATGTTTGCGGCGGTGTCTGGCTCCAGCGTGGCAACCACCTTCGCCATTGGTGCGATCCTGATTCCAGCCATGGTAAAGCATGGCTATCCCAAGCCGTTGGCCGCCTCCATACAGGCCTCCTCTGCAGAGCTTGGGGTTTTGATCCCGCCCTCCATTCCATTGATCCTGTACGGCGTGAGTACCGATACCTCCATCGGTCAGCTATTCCTGGCGGGTATCGGCCCCGGCATACTGATTGGCAGCGCGCTGATACTCTTTCTCTACCTGTTCTGCAAAGTCCGCGGTTACGGCAAGGACGACTATAAAGACAGCACCGGCTTTATGATCTCGGTAAAGCGTGCCTGGGTGGCGATGCTGATGCCGGTGGTCGTTATCGGTGGTATCTATGGCGGGATATTTACCCCGACTGAAGCCTCCGCCGTGGCGGTATTTTTTGCCCTGATCGTTGGCAGCTTCTACTACCGTGAACTGAGGGTCGATGACCTGTGGCCGATTTTACGCCAGAGCGTGATCTCTACCGCCGCCGTTATGTTGATTATTGCTGCGGCCTCGCTCTTCAGCTTTCTGCTTAGCCGCACGGGGCTACCTGCACAAATCGCCACCTTGGTCACCAATACCATTAATGATCCGATGATGTTTCTGTTGGTGGTCAATGCCCTGCTATTGGTTGTTGGAATGTTTATCGAAACCTCCGCCGCCATTCTGGTGCTGGCGCCGATTTTGACCCCGATTGCAATGCAGTTCGGTATCCACCCCGTCCATTTTGGGCTGGTGATGGTGGTTAATCTGGCGCTTGGCATGATTACGCCGCCGCTAGGCGTAAACCTGTTTGCTGCCTGTGCGGTCGCCAAAATCTCAATCGACCAAATGCTGCCATGGCTGGTGCGATTTGTATTGGTGGTACTGGCCTGCCTAATGGCGATTACCTATATGCCGTGGATTTCCATGGGGCTGGTGACTGCTTTTTACGGTTAATTTTTTACTGAATTCTGTCGCTTTTTAGCATTACCCGAACAATGACAATTAAAGGAGTGCGATATGCAAGATGCATTAGTGTTACCGCCTCAGCAGGCGCTGATTGGTGGTAAGTGGGTTGATACGGCCACTACCCTACAAGTAGAAGCACCCGCTTCGTGTGAGCCTTTGGCACGTATAGCACGTAGCCAGGAGGGTGATGTAAAGGCAGCCGTTGAGTCGGCACACCAGGCGTTTTCCGGCCAATTGGGCGAGTGGGCGAGCTGGTCTGCCCGGCAGCGCAGCGAATGGTTGCTACGCTTTGCAAATATTATCGAGGCGCATCACGAGCAACTGGCACAGCTTGAGTGTGCTGATACCGGGAAGCCCATGACTCAAGCCAGAGGTGATATTGGTGCCTGCGCACGCTACTTCCGTTTCTATGGAGGGGCGGCGGATAAGCTTCACGGTGAAACCATCCCCTTTGAGACCGACTTCGCGGTGATGACCCTGCGTGAGCCCTACGGCGTGTGTGCGCAAATTATTCCCTGGAACTACCCATCGCAAATCTTCGGGCGCTGTGTGGCCGCGGCGCTGGCTGCGGGTAACACCGTTGTGCTCAAGCCCGCAGAGGATGCCTGTTTAAGCGTACTGCGTTTAGCGCAACTGGCAGTGGATCATGGCCTCCCGGCGGGTGCACTCAACGTGGTGCCAGGGCTTGGTGCTGAAGCGGGCGCTGCTCTTGCTGCCCACCCAAACATTGATCATCTCTCCTTTACCGGCTCGCCAGAGACCGGCACCCATGTCGCTAAGGCGGCCGCGCAGCACCATGTGCCGGTCACCCTGGAACTTGGCGGTAAGTCTCCCCAATTAGTGTTTTCCGATGCGGATCTTGATGCCGCGCTCCCTGCGGTGGTGCGTGGCATTATTCAGAATGCCGGGCAGACCTGCTCCGCAGGCAGCCGTTTGCTGGTGCAGCACGAGATCGCTGAGCGCGTGGTTGCTAACCTCAGCGAGCGCTTCGCTGCCCTGCGCTGCGATGCCGGCGAAGCGGACGCTGACTGTGGCCCACTGATCAATGCGCGTCAAAAAGCCAAGCTGGAAGCGCGCTTGGCGGCCGCCGTAGCCGACGGTATTCGCGTGGCGGCAAAAGGCCAGTTAGCGGCAAGCGCGCCAAGCGGCGGCCACTTCGTAGTGCCTCAACTACTTACCGATATTCCCGTGGGGCATGCAGTGCTTCAAGAAGAGTTGTTTGGCCCAGTGCTGGTCGTGCAGGTGTTTGAGGATGAAGCCGAAGCCCTGGCGCTGGCCAACGCTACCGATTTTGGCCTATGTGCCGGTATTTGGACGCGGGATGGTGGTCGCCAGCTCCGTTTGGCCAAAGGGATTCGCAGCGGTCAGGTATTCATCAATAACTACGGCGCCGCCGGTGGTGTAGAGCTACCATTTGGTGGCGTTGGTCGTTCCGGCCATGGCCGAGAGAAAGGCTTTGAAGGTCTGCGTAGCTATACCCGAATTAAGACGGTTGCTATCAAGCACGACTAATCACCATTAATGGAGCAATGACAATGACAACATCTCGCCAGGTAGGCATCGTCGGCGTAGGCCTTATGGGCCATGGGATTGCCAGCAGTCTGCTGCGCGCAGGCCACCAAGTCAGCTTTCTCAATCACTCGGGCAATCAGCCCGTAGATGACCTGCTGGCCGCCGGTGCTACCGCGTTGAATTCAGGCCGAGAGGTAGCACAGAGCGCTGAGGTGGTGATTCTGTGCGTGACCGGCTCACCCCAAGTAGAAGCGGTGCTATTTGAACCTAACGGCGTTTTGGAAGGGATAACGCCCGGTAGTATCGTGGTGGATTGCTCCACCGCCTTGCCCAGTTCAACAGAAAACGTCGCTGCCAGAGTCGCAGAGGCGGGCGGGCGCTTTATGGATGCGGCCATGACGCGCACCCCAAAAGAGGCGGCGGAAGGGCGGCTCAACTTGATCGTCGGCGCGCCGAAGGCGCTGTTTGATGAAACGCTGCCACTATTGGAAGGCTTTGCCGAAAACATTGCCCATGCGGGCGAGGTAGGCGCAGGGCATACCCTTAAACTGCTGCATAACTTTGTTTCTTTGGGATTTTCGGCAGTATTGGCCGAAGCTACAGCGGCATCTCGTAAAGCGGGTATTAGCGATAGCGCATTGCTGGAGGTATTAGGGGCTGGAGGCGGAGGTGGCGTTGTACTTGAACGACTGCGCCCCTATATCGCCGATAATGATCCTTCAGGCTTTAAGTTTAGCGTTGCCAATGCCAGCAAAGACCTGGGTTACTACCATACGATGACCGAAGATCTCGCCGTAGAGGGAGGTATCGCTGAAGCCGTCCGCAACTTATATGAATCGGTAGAGGATCAAAACCTGCCAATACCGGCGCTAATCGGTGTGCTAGAACGGCGTTAAAACAGATCGTGATTTTTCAATGGGCTGTGTTTGGTCTATGCATTTCCATACGCCGCCAAAAACACATCCACGGCGCTACTGACCTGGTGATGAAGCTCTTCATCGCTGGGGAGGTGGCGAACGCCCATGCGGACTTCTGTGACCAGCATGCCTTGCCACATGCTGCACAGGTGGTTGGCGGCAAGTGTGGGTACGCCAAGCGTTAAATGCCCGGTCTGGGCTAGTCCCTCCAATTTCTCCTGCAGCCACTGCTTAGTGGCCCAAGGGCCTGCCTCAAAAAAAGCCTGTAGCAGCTCAGGGTGCTGCTCTCCCTGGGTATTCATCACCCGCTCAACTGCCAATACATGGGGCTCCAACAAAAAGTGCACTAAGCTCACGCCGACGTCGATCAGTGATTGGCGAACCCCCTCGTGGGTATCGGGCAGCTTATCTAATCCCCTGCGGATGGTTTCCGTTTCGCGCCGGATCACACTGCCAAACAGTGCCTCTTTGGTCACAAAGTGGCCGTAGACTGTGACTTTGGAAACCCCCGCTTCCCGAGCAACGGCTTCCATGGTTACCCCCTCTAAGCCGTAGCGAAAAAACAGACACGCAGCCGCATCCATCATGGCATCTCGTTTAACCATATCCTTGGGTCGGCCAGCGCGGCGCTTTGGTTCAGGCGGTGTATGTAGTGGCTCTGTCATCCGGTGCAATCCATGCCCATTGGGTAAATAAATATTGAACGTTGGCGTACAAATATTATAGTGAACGGTATCGTTCAAGAATAAACCATTTCGAGGCCAACATGGGCACCTCTCTAAAAACTTCCTGGAACCACCGGTTTCGCGGCATGCTGGCGGCGCTGTTGATGGTAGGTGCCACACTGGCGGCGGTGTCTTTTCTATCCAGTCAGCACAGCAGTGCTCAGCAGGCCCGCCAGCAAGGCGCTGATAATGCCCTGCTACAAGTGGTGACAGTGGCCCTGGAGCAAGCCGAGCAGCTGCAGCGCGATGTGCGTTTAACCGGTCGTGTGCTGGCGCGCCAGTCGGTATCGCTGGCGTTCGAACCCGCGGGGCGGGTCAGTACTGTGTCGGCAGACAGAGGTGATGCAGTGGAACAGGGGGATGTGCTTGCCACGCTGGATACCCGCCGCTTGGAAAGCCGCTTAGCGGAGGTAGCAGCGCGCAGTGATGAGGCTCGTGCCAGCCTCGCCCTGGCTCAGCGCCAAGAGGAGCGTGAAGCGCAGCTCAACCAGAATAACTTTGCCAGCCGCACGGCGCTGGATCAGGCCCGGACAGATCGACTGACCCTCCAGGCTCGCCTGGCGGCGCTGGCAGCCGAGCGCGATAGCCTTACCGCCGATTTGGATGACAGTACGTTGAAAGCGCCCTTTGCCGGACGAGTGATTGAGCGCCACGTCAGTGTCGGTAGCCTGGTGAGTAGCGGCACGACCGCTTTCGATCTTATCGATATCGAGCAGTTAGAAGCGCATCTTGGCCTACCTGCCGCACTGGCCGCGACCTTTACCCCAGGCGAAGCCGTTGCGCTGAACGTCAACGGCGAGGAGGTCAACGGGGTGGTGCGTGCCCGGCTCCCCCAGGTTGATAGCGACAGCCGCACCCAGACGCTGGTGGTAGCGCTGGAAGCCCCAGACTACGCCGTGCCCGGCGATCTGGCAGAACTGCGTAATTCCATCACGGAGCCCGCAAGCGGCTACTGGGTGCCGTTGGATGCCCTGCAAGCCGCCGACCGTGGCCTGTGGAACGTATTGGTGGCCGAGTCGTTAGAGAACGATCACTACCGTGTGGCCCAGGCCAGCGTGGAACTGCTGCATAGTGAAGGCGACCAAGCCTTTGTGCGCGGCACGCTGGCGCCGGGCATGCGGCTGATTACCAGTGGCACCCACCGTGTAACGCCAGGTCAGCAGGTCACGCTCAGTGAGGAAGTGGCCCATGACGCGCCTTGAGTGGTTATTTAACCGGCGACTGTTAGCGCTAGCCCTGGGCCTTCTCGTGGTTGCCGGGCTGTCGGCTATTCAAACGTTGCCACGTGCGGAGGATCCTCACTTGGTAGCCCGCATGGCCACTGTTCTCGCGCCTTTCCCTGGCGCCACCCCCGAGCAGGTCGAAGCCTTGGTGGCGCGACCCATTGAGGATGAACTACGCACTATCGCTGAGATTAACGTGCTGGAATCCACCTCACGCCAGGGCATTGCAGTGATTAGCCTTGAGCTTGAGGATGCTGTGACCAACGTCACGCCGGTGTGGAGTCGCGTGCGCGACAAGCTGGCCGATGTCGCCCCTACACTGCCTGACGGCGTGCAAACGCCGGAGCTGCTGGATGATCGGGGCTACGCATTTAGCATTGTGGCCGCACTGCGCTGGACACTGGACTCCCCACCCAACCCCCAGCTGATGGAGCGCTACGCTGAACGCTTGGAAGCAGCGTTTCGAAACGTCCCGGGCACGGAGTATACCCACCGCTTCGGCATGGCGGGGGAGCAGGTAGAAGTAAAGGTTGATCCGCTTGAGCTGAACGCCTTGGGGCTCTCCGTTGGGCAGTTAGCGGCCACCATTGAGGCAAGCGATGGCCGACGTACCGCAGGTGAAGTGATCACCGATGGCCACCGGCTAACGGTAGGGCTAAGCGGGGAGTTCGATGCGCTCGACAGGCTACGCGAAATAGAAGTGGCGACTCGTCAGGGGCAAACCGTCAGGCTTGGCGAGTTGGCTGAGCTACGCCGCGGCGTGCAAGACCCGCCCGCCGCGGTGGCACTGATAAACGGCGAACGTGCGGTGTTTGTGGGTGCACGTATGGCACCCGGCCAGCGTATTGATAGCTGGGTGGAAAAAGCACAAGAGCAGTTGGCAGTATTTGCCGATGGGTTGCCTGTCGGTATCGCGGTTGAAGAGGTTTTTGAGCAGGCCAGTTACACCAACCAGCGCTTAAGTGACGTGGCAGGCAGCCTGTTGATGGGGCTGGTGCTGGTGGTGGCGATCCTGTTCCTCACCATGGGCTGGCGCTCGGCGGTGACGGTGGGGTTGGCGATTCCCGCCACGGCCCTGCTCACTCTGGCGCTCTTCAGGCCGCTGGGTATCGATATTCACCAGATGAGCATTACCGGTATTATCGTGGCGCTGGGGCTGATGGTCGATAACGCTATTGTGATGACCAACGCCCTGCGCGAGCGCTTTTTGAAAGGCGATTCAGCGCTTGCTGCTACCCGGGACACGCTGCGCCACTTAGCGGTGCCGCTGCTGGCCAGCACCTTGACCACCATTCTGGCGTTTATGCCGATCGTGCTGATGCCGGGGCCCGCTGGGGAGTTTGTGGGGCCCCTGGCCATGGCGGTGATGGTGGCGTTGGTAAGCTCCTATCTGGTCTCGCTGCTGCTGGTGCCCGCGCTGTCACCCATGCTGTTAGCCAGGGTCGCTGATAAACCTCCAACGCCTCGAAATAACGGTGTCAGTGGGATGCTCAAGCGCGGCTTCCGCCGAACGGTACGCAGCGCGCTGCGTCACCCCTGGGCTGCGATGATCATCACCCTATGTGTGCCGGTGGGCGGCATGGCGTTGATGCCCACCCTGGACGTAGCGTTCTTCCCACCCGCCGACCGCGACCAGTTTCACATCGAGGTGCGCCTGCCCCCTGCCAGCAGTATGGCCAACAGCGAAGCCCTGGCCCATGAGATCGAGGCGATGGTTCGTGAGCTGCCAGGCATCACCCGCGTCTCGGCGTTTGTTGGTGAAAGCGCGCCAATGATGTACTACAACGTGCTTACCAATGAGGATAATAACCCGGCATTTCTGCACTTAGTGGTGGATACGGTGTCTTTACAAATCACTAACCAACGGGTGCCCGCCTTACAGCAGGCGCTTGATCAGCGCTTCCCCCAGGCCCAAAGCGTAGTACGCAAGTATGAGCAGGGGCCGCCGTTTAAAGCCCCCATTGAACTACGTGTCTATGGTGATGATCTAGAAGTGCTCTCTTCGCTGGGACTTGAGTTAGCGGCCCTAATGCATCAACTGCCTCAGGTGACTCATGTACGCGCTGGCATGCAGCGTGATTTGCCCAGGTTAACCCTGGATATCGACCATACGGCACTGAGTGATGTGGGGCTAACACCGCAGCAGTTAGCGGAGCAGGTGGGGGCCGCGCTCTCGGGCCAACCAGCAGGCATGCTGCTGGAAGACACACAGCAACTACCCGTACGGGTGCGCTACGCTGATGCTTGGCGCACGAGCGCTGAACAGCTGGCGGCGCTACGCCTGGTGAGCGATCAGGTGGCTGAGGGCCTGCCACTGACAGCGGTGGCAGAGGTATCGCTTACCCCAGCCTGGAGCGTGATTACCCGCCGTAACGCGGAACGGGTACAGTTGGTACAAGGCTACCTGGTGGCTGATGCGCTGCCAGCGGTCTCAATGGCCCAGTTGGATGACAAACTTCAGGCGGCGTTGGCGTCCGGGGCGTTTCAATTGCCTTCAGGTTACCGTATCGAAACCGGTGGTGAAGCCGCCGAGCGAGATGAAGCCGTGGGCCAGTTACTTGCCTCGGTGGTGCTGCTGGTCATCGCCATGGTGGCCACTGTGGTATTGGCATTTAACTCCTTCCGCCGTGCCGCCATCGTATTTATTGCCGGCGCCCAGGCGATGGGTATGGGCATTGTGGCACTGCTGCTAAGCGGGCATGCGTTTGGCTTTGTGATTATCGTCGGCATCATGGGGCTGGTGGGGGTGGCGATTAACGCCACCATCATCATTATTGCCGCCTTGGATGACGATGAAGCCGCCCGCCGAGGCGATATCGATGCCATGCTGGCGGTGATCAGTGGCCCCACCAGCCGGCATATCGTTTCGACCACGATCACCACCTTTGCAGGCTTAATACCGCTGATGGTGGCTTCCGGCGGACTATGGCCACCATTCGCGCAAACGGTTGGTTTTGGACTACTCTTAGCGACGTTAGTGTCGTTTTTCTTTACCCCAGCGCTTTACCGGCTATGGATATCACGGCCAGCTGACTTTTAGCGCCGTGACCTCACGACTATTTTACAAGGATGAGTAAATAGCATGTATCAGCACTATGCGAGACCAGGGCAGGACGCCGATGGTGAAGAGCCCGGCCATGCAGTGGCCATTCTCAGTGTTCAAGGAAGCTCGCCTGGCGTTCATATTGTCGATGTTAATACCGACTATCAGCGGCTCTGGGGTGGCAGCCGTGAAGATTGGCTGGGAGCAGCGCCCATTATCGTTCAGCAAGAGGCGGCCAACCGGCAAATTGTTGACCAGTTGCACGATGCGCTGAACCCCTTGCTCAATGATGCGGAAAGTTTTTTCGAGGGTATTGGTGGGCTGGAAGTCAATCGCCGCCATGATGGGTCGCGTCGCTATGTTGAATGGCGAATTACGGCGATGGGGGTGCGCCACAATGACAGCATTACACTCGTGTTAACCCAGCGCAATGTGACCGAGCAGATGGAAAAAGAGGCGCAGCTTGAGCGGCTAGCCACCACCGATATGCTAACGGGACTAGTGAATAGGTCACAGTTTGATGCGGTGCTAAAAAGCGAGGTCAACCGCCAATGCCGCTACGCTCGCCCCCTCTCTTTAATCATGCTGGATATCGATTTCTTTAAAAGCATTAACGATGGCTATGGCCACGATATCGGTGACCAAGTGCTGGTCGAGCTCGCCCATTTGCTGAAGCGCAATCTACGGAAAGCGGATTGTTGCGCACGCTGGGGTGGTGAAGAGTTTATGTTATTAGCCCCTGAAACCTCCCTTGAGCAGGCTGTGCGCCTTGCTAACAAAATTCGAGATGCGATTAAGCACACCGCTTTCCCTATTCAAGGCAGTGTTACGGCCAGTTTTGGTGTCGTCGAGGTGCATGCGCAAGATTCGGTCAAAAGTTTAATGAAGCGAGTGGATAACGCCCTTTACCTCGCGAAAGAGGAAGGGCGTGATCAAGTTTCGACGGGAGGCTTATTGCCTTCTGTTAAGCAAGCTTAATCTTGGTCGCGATCAATCGCGAACGGTGACCACGCCTGACGAACGGTCATTATTTCCAAGCGATTGATGTTGATATGGTCGGGTAGGGTAGCCAGGTAGTACAGTTGCTCGGCAATATCTTCCGCTTGAAGCGGCGTGGTGCCTCGGTAAAGCGCATCCGAAGCGGCCTGGTTGCCTTTGGTTCTAACCAGCGTGAACTCGGTTTCGGCCATGCCGGGGGCAAGATCGGTGACGCGCACGCCAGTACCCAACAGATCGCAGCGCAGGTTATAGCTGAACTGTTGAACGAACGCTTTTGATGCGCCATACACATGCCCGCCAGGATAGGGCCACTGCCCCGCCACCGAACCGAGATTGAGAATGCTCGCCCCTTTACCGGTTTTCAGCAGTAGCGGTAGCGCCGCGTGTGTCACATTGACCAACCCGGTGATATTGGTGTCGATCATGGTGTGCCAATCCTCTAGCGCCACCTTTTGCGCCGGTTCCGGTGCCAGTGCCAATCCCGCATTGTTGATCAAACAGGTGAGCGGCAGAAACTCCTCTGGCAGATCACTAATCGCCGCTGTCACCGCATCACTGTCGCGCACATCCAGCGCCAGTGTCAGCACGGGCACCTGCCCAGAGAGCTCCTCTTCAAGGGCTTTGAGGCGCTCTACGCGTCGCCCGGTTAATATCAACGACCAGCCTGCTTTGGCAAACCGCTGGGCCGCCGCTTTACCAAATCCTGACGTCGCTCCGGTAATAAGTACGCTAGGCATAGCATCTCTCCACGTTATTCAAATGATTAAAAGGCGATGGGACGAGTTCTGACATCACTGTAAGTAACGCTGGTTCAAGCCTTTAGAGCCAGTTAGTGCCTGTCACTGTGACATCACTCGTCTGTCCCTCTGGTATGTAACGACTGGCCCTACAGCCTATGCGGTTGACTCACTAGGCTGGCAAGCACGCTATTTGTTAACGGATTAATCAGGGTGCCTGCTATGAATACCAACATTGCCGCTTCACATCCACCCGTAAGCGGTGTGGATAATACTTATGTACACACCTTGGATCGTCAGTATGTGTTCCACTCCTGGGCACAGCAAGGCAGTTTAGACCCCATGGTGATCGCGGGGTCTGAAGGGTGTCGCGTATGGGACTATTTGGGGCACTCGTATTTGGATTTTAGCAGTCAGTTAGTCAATACCAATATTGGCCATCAGCACCCCAAGGTGGTGAGCGCGATTCAAGCCCAGGCCGCGAACTTGTGTACCATTGCCCCGGCCCATGCCAACTTAGCCCGGGGTGAAGCGGCCAAGCGTATTATTGCCAAAGCGCCCGCTGGGTTTAGTAAGGTGTTTTTTACCAACGCGGGCGCGGATGCCAATGAAAACGCCATTCGCATGGCGCGTCTTTACACCGGGCGAAGCAAAATACTATCCGCCTACCGCTCCTATCACGGCAATACCGGTTCAGCGATTGCCGCCACCGGTGATTGGCGGCGTGTGCCTAATGAGTATGCCAGTGGCCATGTGCACTTCTTCAACCCTTATCTTTATCGCAGTGAGTTTTGGGCGCGCAATGAAGAGGAGGAGTGCGAGCGGGCGTTGCAACACCTGTCCCGGGTGATTGAGTGCGAAGGCGCTAACGCGGTCGCGGCCATCCTGCTAGAAACCATCCCGGGTACTGCTGGCGTGCTGTTACCTCCGAAGGCGTATCTTCAGGGTGTGAGAAAACTCGCCGATGAATTCGGCATTGTGCTGATTCTCGATGAAGTAATGGCTGGCTTCGGTCGCACGGGGCGCTGGTTCGCATTTGAACATTACGACATGGCGCCGGACTTAATCGTCTTCGCCAAAGGGGTGAACTCGGGCTATGTACCCGCTGGGGGCGTGATTATCTCTGAACCCATCTCACGCTATTTCGATGACCACTTTTTTGTCGGCGGTCTGACGTATTCCGGCCACCCGTTGGCCATGGCGGCGATAGTGGCGACCCTGGATGCAATGGAAGATGAGGGCGTGGTCGAGAATGCCGATAAGATCGGTAACGGCCCCTTGGCCGAGGGGTTGCAACAGCTTGCCGAGCGATATGACCTCATCGGTGATTGGCGGGGTGTTGGCGTTTTTCACGCCTTAGAGCTCGTCAGTGACCCGGTTTACAAAACGCCACTGCCAGGGGCTGAAGTGTTGAAACTCAAGCAGCAATTGATGGAAAACGGGCTACTGGTGTTTACCGTTGAGAACCGTATCCACGTAGTGCCGCCGTGTATTGTGACGGCTGCTGAAGTGGAGGAGGGATTAGCCATTCTGGATCGCGTATTGAAAAACTATACGGCATCACGCTAGAGGAGTAGTTAAGTGCTGAGGGCGTTATCGTAGGCGAGGCCCAGGCGCTGTATGCCTGGGTCGATGCGCTCCCTCTCGATGGCGCCAAATCCCAAGCGGAAAAAGCGCCGCGGCGGAGCGGCATCGAAGAAGTGCTGGAAGCCGGGTTCAATCAGCACACCCCGCTGGGCTGCATGCCAGGCTAGCCGCTGAGTGTCTATTCCCGCATCCGCTTCCATCCAGAAGGCGCTGGAGCGGTTGCTGCTGTGGCTGAGGCAGCTGGGCAAGGCCTGATCAATGGCAATTCGCATGGCGTCCCGGCGCCGTCGATCTCCTCCACATGCAGTTTGAGGTAGCGCTCGTAATAGCCTTGCGAAATAAACTGCGCCAACTGGTGCTGTAACGCTGCGGGTGGGTGGCGGTACATCATGCGCCGCAGCGCTCGCAGTTCGTCGATCACCTCAGCATCGGCCACGACATAACCCACGCGCAGCCCAGGTGAAAGTGCTTTGGATAAGCTGCCCATGTAGATAATTCGCGCGCTCTGCGCGCTGGCTTTGAGGGCTGGCAGCGCGAACTGGTCGCCATGAATCTCGGCGTCGTAGTCATCCTCAATCACGATTTGGTCGCGATGAGGTAGCTGGGCCAGTAGAGCTTCGCGTCGCTCGCGGCTCATGGTTACACCAGTGGGCACCTGATGACTGGGCATGACGTACAGATAGTCACACTGCTGAGACCCCTCAAGACGCATGCCTTCCGTATCCACGGTTTGCAACTGCAGGCTGGCACCGCGCTGGGCAAACACATTCATTGCTTCGCGGTAACCGGGAGATTCCAGGGCTACGCGAGTGCCCCGATGGCAGAGCAGCTGCGCAATCAAATAGAGTGCATTTTGCGTTCCCATGGTGATCAATATCTCTTCTGGGCGAGCAAAAATACCCCGGCGCGGCAAAATACGTTTGCGCAATTGCTCAATCAGCAGCGGATCGTCCTGGTCAATACGGTCGCGCAGCCACGGTTTATCACGTTGGGAGCTTAATAAACGCCGGGAAACATCGCGCCATTGAGCGAGTGGGAAGAGTCGCGTATCTAACTGACCATAAATAAATGGATAAGCATATTCCGACCAATTGCCGGGCTTGAGAATCCCCTGGTAGTTAGTAGGGCGCTGAGTAATGCGTTTGTGCCAGTTTGGTGCGCTTACGGCGTCGTTACAGGGGTCGGTTAACGCTGATAGTGATGAATCAAGTGTTGATGGAGGGTCGTTATAATCAGGGTGTAAATAGTAGCCACTACGCGGGCGACTGATTAGATAGCCATCCTCGACCAGCTTTTCATACACAATCGCCACCGTATTACGTGAAATACCCAACTGTTGCGAAAGTTTGCGGCAGGAGGGGAGCGCATCCTCACTGGCCAAACTTCCCACACGAATGGCTTCTAACAGCGTTTTGCGTAGTTGTTCTTGGAGGCAGGGGCCAGCGTTAGGATCGACCTCAAGACACAGCGATGTCATGCACATCTCCTCTTCAAAATCCTGGCCATCTAGCCCGGTCACTCAAGCATCTCTCCTTAAACAAAGCATCTTTCGTGCCAGTTCTCATATCGGTAATGGGGGGCGGTAACTGTCCTGTTAATTTGCGCTAACTGGCTCTAATCGCTGAGAGGATAAAAATCTAGGGTGAAGTCAGCGCCTGCGTGTCGCCGAAACGTTGGCAGCCACACGGCATACAGAAACAGGCGAGTGTTTTTGCAACGTAATTTCTATAACGAGCTTTTCTAAAACGAGATTTTCTAAAACCTAGGGAATATCAGACGATGAAAAAAATAACGGCCTTAGCCTCCGCATTAGGTATCAGTGCGCTTGCTTTAAGCGCTTCACCGACCGTTTCCGCTGCGGATTTAGCAGAAATAGAGAGCCGCGGCTATATGAGCGTGGCCACCGAAGATAACTATGCGCCGTTTAACTTTATGAGCGGCAGCGACCCCGACGGCTTTATCAAGGATATATTGATCGAACTGGAGGAGTACGCGGACTTCGAAATCCGCCAGGATATTCTGCCCTGGACAGGCCTTTTAGCCTCGGTGTCATCGGGCCAGTACGATATGGCGCTTACCGGTGCATCAGTGACCGATGAACGCCTGCGGGTATTTAACTACGCGCCGCCGTTTGCCTCGGCTCAGCACTTTTACATCAAGCGGGCAGGTGATGACCGTATCAATAGCGTTGAAGATTTAAGCGGTATGACGCTAGGCGTTCAGGCGGGCAGTGCACTGCTATCGCGGCTGCCAGAGTTGGAAGCCATGCTGGAAGAGAGCGGTGGCGAGCTGGGCGATGTAATGGAGTATGAGGCCTATCCAGAAATCTACGCTGACCTGGCCAATGGTCGTGTCGATTACGTAATTAACTCCATCGTGCCGGTGAATGACCTAATCCGTGAACGCCCTGATGTGTTTGAAGCGGGCCAAGCTGTCTCCGGCCCAGGCTTCGTAGCCTGGCCGATGCCTAAAGACAGCCCCGAACTGCTGGCCTATATCACCGACTTTATGAGCCATCTGCGCGATTCCGGCCGCCTAGCCGAACTGCAGGAAAAGTGGTTTGGCGAGTCCTTTGACGACCTGCCGACAACCCCGATCACCTCAGTAGAAGAGTTCCACGAAATGGCCGGTATGTAAGCCATCACCTTCGCCTGCCGCCCAGGAGCGTTATCTGGGCGGCTGTTGTTATTTCATCAAGCGAATCAGGGGGTGAGTGAGCATGGACAGTAGCGCATGGGGACTTCTCATTCAGGGTGCCTGGACAACGCTGTGGATATCCGGCATCTCCATTGCCATTGGTGTGGTAATGGGACTTTTGATTGCACTGCTTAGAGTGGCAAAAATTCCTGTTTTGCATCAACTGCTAGGCGTCTACATTAGCTTGGCGCGAGCAACGCCGCTGGTAACGCTGGTGCTGTTTATTTTCTTAACCGCGCCGACCATGGGCATTAATCTCAATCGCAATGTGGCCGGTATTATTGCGTTAACCCTCAATACCACTGCTTTTAACGCCGAAATATGGCGCTCTGCCTTTAATAATTTCTCCAAAGAACAGCGTGAAGCGGCGCTGGCGATTGGGATGACCCCATGGGTCTATTTCCGCCGCATTATGCTGCCACAAATTACCATTACCAGCCTGCCGGGCCTGGTCAATGAGATGTCGTTTCTGATCAAAGGCAGCCCCGCCATTGCCGTCATCGGCGTGGTCGACCTTACCCGGGTGACCAACCGCATTTCAGCGGTGACCTACGACCCACTGCCACCCATCTTAGCGGCTGCGGCGCTGTATATGCTGATTATCAGTCTGTTGGTGTGGTTTCAACGCGTGGCCGAGCGCAAAGCCAGTCGACTCGCCGTCTAAGGTGGTCGTTATAGGAAGCCATTATGAGCAACTGGGAAATTCTTTGGTCATCTTACGATGTGTTTTTAAGTGGTTTTTATAACACCTTAAAACTGTTTGGTTTATCCGCCGCGCTGGCGTTTTTAATGGGCAGCGCCGTGGTGTTTTTATTGGAGGGCTCCCGACCACGGTTAAAGGTTCCGCTGCGGATCTTTATCGATGGTATGCGTATGCTGCCATTTTTGATCCTGGCCTACCTTCTGTATTACGGCCTGCCCAGTGCAGGCATCCGCATGAGTGCCTGGACGGCCGGGATTATCGCCCTGGTGATTTACCACGGTGCTTACTTTGCCGAGATCCTGCGTGGCTGCCGCGCCACTTTTGCCCAAGGGCAAGTAGAGGCCGCCATCGCCCAAGGATTTTCTCAGCCTCAAATGTTTATGCGCATTATCTTGCCGCAGCTGATTTTGAAAACTCGCGGCTTATTGGGCAATCAGTTGATTATCCTACTCAAAGACACCGCCTTTCTGGTGATTATCACCGTGCGCGAACTCACTGCGGCAGCAAGCAGTTTGTCGAGCACCTACTTCATTCCCATGGAAGCGTTCATCGTGGTGATCGGCTTCTACTGGCTGATCAGTATTGGTTTAGAACTGTTTATCAAAATGATTGGCCGTTTTGGCGCCAAGCGAGGATTCGAAAATGCCTGAGACCGCCGCTGTTAGTATTCGTAATCTTTCCAAAAGTTTCGATGGCATTGAGGTGCTTCGGGATGTATCGCTGGAAGTGCAGCCTGGAGAAGTGGTGAGTATTTTGGGCTCATCGGGCTCGGGTAAATCGACCCTGTTACGCTGCATTAACTGGCTCGAACAGCCCGACCGGGGCGACATCCGTATTGCTGGTGATCGCATCGGCGTGAGTGACACAGGAAAACACATGTCGCGCCGTGAGCTGGCAGGCATGCGCGCGCGCTTGGGCATGGTGTTTCAGAGCTTTAACCTCTGGCCCCACCTCAATGTATTGCGGAATGTCACCGAGGCGCCTATTCACGTTCAGGGCCTAAGTAAAGCCGAGGCAGAAGAGCGGGCCATGGCGCTGCTCGAAAAAGTCGGCATGGCCGACAAACGCGAGCAGTACCCTTACACGCTTTCAGGCGGGCAGAAGCAGCGGGTCGCGATTGCCCGGGCGCTGGCCATGCAGCCTAAAGTGATGCTGTTCGATGAGCCCACTTCAGCCCTCGACCCCGAGCTGGTGGGGGAAGTGCTTGGGGTGATCAAAGACCTCTCCAAAGAAGGCTACACCATGGTGCTGGTGACCCACGAAATGGAGTTTGCCCGAGCGGTCTCCGACCAGGTAGTGTTCCTCGATAAAGGCATCATTATCGAAAAATCCCACCCCAGCGAGTTCTTTGAGAACCCTAAAACCGACCGAGTACGGCGTTTTTTGGAACTTGAAGCGCCTGCGGTGTGAGCAGCTTCAACGGCGTCATCCATGCTGACAGAGAGGGGGCATTGCACTAGACTGAAGAAAATATATACAGGAGGCGCGTAATGAGCACCCCACTGGATCCAATTGTCAGCGAATTTGAAACTCAGGAGCAGGCAGACAGCTACCAACGCTGGTTCTGCGAGCGTGTGCAAGCCAGCTTGGATGATCCAAGGCCTTCAATCCCCCACGATGACGTGATGGGTGAAATGCGTGAATTGATCGCTAAACGTCGCGATGCTGCTAGTTGAGTGGCGCCCCCAAGCCCGCGAATCGCTGTGGGCGATCCTCGACTATCTCAGCCAACGTAATCCCTACGCCGCCGAAGCACTTTATCAAGCCATTGAAGAAGCGACCGAGGCGCTACCTCAGCATCCCTACCTGTATCGCCCAGGTCGCGTTGCGGGTACCCGAGAAGCTGTGTGCACCCCAACTATATTGTGGTTTACCGCTTAGCAGCAGGCTGTATTGAGATAGTTAACGTCCTGCACGCACGTCAGGAATACCCTTAGCTAATAATTACCCCAACTGCCTTCGCCAGCGGTTCTCAATGGTATCCAGCTCTGCCGGGCCGTAAACGGCATGATCATGCGACCCGTAGTAGGCCCATAATTGATCGCCATAGTCGAAGTGCCACCACTCGCTGGGCAGGTTGGTAAAGCCTTGCTGATGCAGGGTGTGATACAGCAGGCGGCGGTGATCTCGCGCCTTATGTTGCTGCGGGGTAAGCGTTTCCAGCGTTTCGAAATAGTCGCTATGGGAGGCGGGAATCGCTTCATCAAACAGGGTGCCCATATCCAGCGGTAGGCCATCAGCATCACATAGCGTGACATCGACGGCACCGCCGGTTAGGTGCGGGCTGGGGGCGAAAGGGTCGCGGCTGGGCACCGATACAAACTCTCTTGTACGCTCCAGTAACTCCGCTTCGCTGAGGTCAGGCTGGTGGTGGTGAATGGCTTCATGCAGGGTATCAAACAAGTACTGCTGCACCCGCCATGGCCGCCAACCGTCGAGGACGATTAAACCGATGCCGTCGGGTAAACTGCGAGCCGCAGCGAGTAACGCCCGATAAACCCCCTCACGTACAAAACACTCCGGTACTGCACCTGGAATGCCCAGCCGAGCATAGGCGGGGAACACGCTGACCGGTGTCGGGGCGAGGCTCATCGGTACCAGGCGCTCGCCGTTATCTTCAATAGGTGCGCGGCGCAACTCCTCCCAGCAGGGGGCTGGGTGGCTGGGTATCGGCGGCAAAGCCTTCAAGAGTGTGTTCAAAGGCATCATGTTATCCAAAGAGGGTGTTATCAAAATTGAGTCGGCAGCCATAGCGTCAGCGATGGAAAAAAGATTAATAGAATAAGCACCGCAATCGCCGTCAGCACAAAGGGCCAAATGGTTCTGAACAGTGACACTATCTCTAGTCGACTGACCGCGGCAGCCACAAACACACAGGCGCCCAAGGGTGGCGTGATCAATGCAATGGTAATGTTCAGCGTGATGATGACGCCCAGGTGAATGGGATCGATACCCGCCATCATGGCCACTGGCGCAAAGATAGGCGTCAGTAGCATCAACGCCGACACCTCTTCCATAAACATGCCCGTTATAAAGGTAATGGCACTCAGTAGCAGCAGAATCACTACTGCGTTGTCTATGTAAGGGGATAAAAGCGAGACAAATTGCGCGGGCACCTGCGCATAAGAGAGCAGCCAGCTAATCGTCGCCGAGGCTGCCATAATGAGAAAAATCGCTGACGTTAAGCGCGCCGTATCGACGATGGCTTGCCAGCACTCTTTAACACGTAACCCTCCCAGCACGAAACCACACAGGGCCACATACAGCGCTGTCAACGCGCCCGACTCGGTCGGCGTTACAAAGCCCAGCACAATGCCCGCAACGATAATGAAGGGGGCGATAAGTGCAGGCAGGGCGGCTACGAAGGCTATGCCAAGTTGGCCGAGTGAGGGTAACTGACCACTTTTGGGTAACCGGTGGCACCAGGCATACCAAGCGTTCATGCCCATAAAGGCAACCCCCAGCAGCAGACCCGGCACGACGCCCGCCAGAAATAGATCGCCTACCGAGGTGTTGGTCAGTGAGGCATAAAGGATCATAAAGATACTGGGTGGAATAATCGGGCCGATTAACGAACTGCCGGCGGTCAATCCAGCGGCAAAGGCCCGTGAGTAGCCCTCCTTCTCCATGGCAGGCACTAACAGCGACCCAAGTGCCGAGGTGTCCGCCACCGCTGAGCCGTTGACGCCTGCGAAGAATACGCTTGAAACCACATTGACATGACCCATGCCGCCCCGCAAATGCCCTACCATCAGGCGGGCGAGCCCCATCAAGCGTTCGGTTAAGCCGCTGACGTTCATCAGGTTGCCAGCAAAGATAAATAACGGAATAGCCATCAGGGAGAAAACATTGATACCGCTAAAGAATTGCTGGGGCAACATACGCGGAATCATCGAAGGATCGACAAACAGAAAGCCTACTATCGCGGTGGTCAGCAGCGCGATAAACAGAGGCAGCCCAAGCAAAACGTGGCCTAGGAACACCGCCAGCATAGTTAAAATCATAAAGAGTCCTCAACGGTCTTCATAAAGAGTCCTCAACGGTCTTGAGCGGCGCAGGGCCATAAAGAAGCACGTGCCAAGCGAGTAGTAAAAAGCCCAAGGGTAGCGAGAGCAGTGGCACCGTGCGGCTAATGCCAAGCCCAGAAGTGGTAAACATGCTGACCGAGAGTGCATAGCGGTAGCTTACCCATGCTCCCCCTGCGGCAATCAGCAGAGTGAGTACCCACTGGTACACATTGAGCAAACGAGCGAAGGGGGTGGGCAGCAGTTTCTCCAACAGCCCAACGCGCATATGCCCTCCTTCCGACCAGACAGCCCCTGCCGCAAGCATCACCGTGGCGATAATTAAGAAACGCGACAGTTCATCTGTCCAGATGGGGGCGCCACCGGCGATATAGCGGGAAAACACACCATATAGAATGGCCGCAACATTGAGAGATATCAGCGCGCCCGCAAGCGTAAGGGTAACAGGGCGGCTGATCGCTAAAAGACGGGATCGAAGCGTATTAAACATGGCAGCCTTCCATGAAGCACAGAAACGTTAAGCACTAGAACATTAAGTACTGGGATATTAAGTACTGGGATATTAAGTACGGAAAATAGGGGGCCGGTAAGGTACCAGCCCCTGTTTTGCAACGGTGTTAACAGCCGTTAGTCGAGCAGTTCGCTCATGCCTGCATCTTCCAACGCCATATCTATCCAGCGTTGCTCGATATCACGCTCACCGAGCCACTCAAGGTAAGCAGGCTGGCCGATTTCGCGGAAAGCGTCGAGCTCCTCTTCAGAAGGGCGAATCACTTCCATACCTTGTTCTTCCAGATAGGCAATACGCGCCTCGACCTGCTCTTCGTTATGCTCACGGGCATTGTGATTGGCTTCGGCGACGGCCTCCATAAAGGCGCTACGAAGCTCATCATCCCAACCCGCGATCATTTCGCTGTTGCCTACCAGGAATTGGTCGGAGTACTGGATATTGGCGAGGGTCAGATAGTCCTGCACTTCGTAAAGGCTGCCTAGGATGATATACATCGGCGGGTTCATTTGGCCGTCAGCTACTCCGGTGCGCAGTGCCATGTAGGTTTCTGTCCAGGGGATGGGCGTGCCGGAGGCGCCGAAGGCCTCATAGAGAGCGACCTGGCTAGGATCCATGGCGCGGAAGCGGAGTCCTTCGAAGTCGTCAGGATGGCTGATTGGCCTTTCGTTATTAGTGAACGCCAAAAAGCCGCCCTCTTCCACAACGGCTAGCATATCGATCCCCGCACGCTCCTGCAGAGCGTTGCTGACTTCCTGCCAATACTCACCCTCATCGAAGAAAGTGTGGGCTGCAGAAAAATCGTCGAACAGAAACGGAATAGCGCTAACGAAGATTTCATCAACAAGAGGAGAGACACCCGCAAATGACGCCACATTGAGCATTGGCGTATTCATGGTTTGTTCCATGCGCTCCTCTTCTTCACCCAGCATGCTATTCGGATAGAGTTCCAGCTGAATCTCACCGTCAGTTTTTTCGTCTACCAACGTTTTAAGGTTCTCTGCAAAGACGTGGACAGCATTCTTTTCGGGATCTGGGGCACCGTTGTAACTCAGATTAATGGTGGTGGCTGCAAGCGTGTTCCCTGCCATCATGGCAGAGCCAATCAGGCAAGCCGAGATGAGTCGTTTGGGTGAAAAGTGCTGAGTAAACATCGTAAGTCTCCTGGTTTATTGTCGTGAGCTACGGGGCGCTATGGGCGCGTTATTGGATTTATAAGGAGTGCCTACTAAAAGACTATGTATTGAGGTGTTGACTATGCAATACCTAAACTGTGGCTTTTATTGCAACAGTCGTGGTGCATCGGCGGAGAAAAAGCGCATGCCTTTGTGCAAATGGTCGATGCAAGTGATTGAGGCAACCGGGAGCTCCTGCCCTTTCAGGCTAACAATTTGTGCCCGCGTACCGTTCATCACCGGGTACTGCATGGGGAGTGTGAAGATCTCACCGCGCTCAATTTCATCCGCTACGGTGAGTTCAGGCATAAACGTAACTCCGATGCCTGAGCGCACGAAATTCTTTAACACCGAAACAGAATTGGTATGCAGTCGCGCTTCAAGATGAATGCGCTCCTGGTGGGCCACCATATTGACCATTTGCCGCATACCGAAAGGGTTATCCATTAACGCAAGAGGCCACTCCTTGAGGTCATGCAATCTCACAGGGCGATCTAGCTCGCTGAGCGGATGACTGGGCGGCACGATGACATCCAGCGGCTGGCGCGTTTCCACGTGGCAAAAAAGCTGCGGGTCTACCGGCGGTGCATAAAGTAGCGCTATATCCACTTCGCGATCTTTGAGTAACGACATCGCTTCATTGACACCCGCCATGCGAATTTCAACTTTGATACCGTCAAACGCTGACATAAAAGTGCCTAACGGTGCGGCGATCAGGTCAGCGATAAACCCTTCTCCCACGGCAATGCGAACTTCCCCTTTCGCTAGGCTCTGAAGGGCCATGAGCTGGGATAGCACGGCCTCTTCTGATGCTCGCTGGGCATGAAAATGGTGCACCAGGAGCTGGCCCGCTGCAGTAGCACGCATCCCCCTTCCGTGCCGCTCACATAGCTGGGTATCCAGCTCTTCTTCGAGCGCTTTTAATTGGCGGCTAACGGCAGAGGCGTCAACATTGAGGTGGGCGGCGGCGCGCCTGAGCGAGCCGCGGCGAATCACTTCATTGAGGTAGGTTAATGCACGCTGGTTAAGCATAAAACACGCCTATGTTGGGGTGTTTTATATCTTACCGGAAGCCTGCCCGAACTTGTCATGGTTGGGACTAGCAATGCACCAAGCTCTCCCGCTATCACGTTGTTGCTGGCTTTTAATTCAGGAGGTAAATAGTTTTTTAATGTGAGTAGTTTTACGCGATCAGCTTTAGCATGGAAGGCCACCATAGTCGTGAACGCTTATTCCACCGGTCGGGCACGCTCGATAATCGCCGCGCAATCCAGCCCGGTGGGTAGCGTGCCTGTATTGAGGCCACTGCGGTCGGCAAGCCGACCAGCGCAGAAGGCATCAGCCACGCAGGCAGGGGCGTGCTGCACCAGTAGGGCGCCCTGTAGCGCCAGAGCCATGCTGTCCGCTAACTGGCGGGCGCGGTACTGGAGCGCTTGGGTATCCTGCATTGACCGCTGTAATTGGTGAATAAAGCGGTCAAGATGCGCATCAGCGCCTTGCGCTTTGGCAAGTTCGGCGAAGTAGGCGTCGAGCACTTCGGGCTGTTTTTCAATCGCACGCAGGATATCCAAACACTGCACATTTCCGCTGCCTTCCCAAATGGCGTTGATGGGCGATTCGCGGAACAGGCGCGCCATCATATGGGTCTCCATGACGCCGCTTCCGCCAATTACCTCCATCGCTTCATAAGCGTGGTGGGGCGTGCGCTTACAGATCCAGTACTTGCCGACGGGGGTGGCGATTCGCGAAAGCAGGCGCTCATGCTCGTTGTCCTGGTGATCCATAGCCCGGGCCATGCGCAGCATTAAGCTGGTGGCGGCTTCGCTCTCAATGGCCAAGTCAGCGAGCACATTTTGCATCAGTGGCTGCTCGCTCAAGCGCGCCCCAAAGGCATGCCGATGAGAGGCGTGGTGAATCGCCTGGGCGGTGGCCTGGCGCATTCCGGCAGCTGAGCCAATCATGCAGTCGTAGCGGGTCATGGCGACCATCTCGATGATGGTGCGCACGCCGCGGCCTTCATCGCCCACCATCCAGGCAAAGGCGCCCCGCAGCTCGGTCTCGCTGGAAGCATTCGATACGTTGCCCATTTTACGTTTTAGCTGCTGTATATGAAGCGGGTTCTTACTGCCGTCGGGCCGCCAGCGTGGCAGCAAAAAACAGCTCAAGCCGCCGGGCGCTTGGGCGAGTACCAGAAAGGCATCGCACATGGGGGCAGAGACAAACCACTTATGCCCCACCAGCTCGTAGGTTTCGCCGGGCCCGCACTGGCCAATGGGGTAAGCGCGGGTGGTGTTCAAACGCACATCGGAGCCGCCCTGTTTTTCGGTCATCGCCATGCCGAGAGTGAGACCCTGTTTCTCGAAATAGGGCACGTTGCGCGGGTCATAATGTGGCGCGGTGACTTTATCGCCCCACTCTACGAGCAAGCTAGGCTGGTGGCGAAGCGCGGGCAGGGCGGCAAAGGTCATGGTAATCGGGCAGCCATGGCCTGCTTCTACCTGGGCCTGTAAAAAATAGCGGGCGGCGCGGTTAACATGCGCTCCGGGCTGAGGTTTTCTCCAGGGGCTGGCATGCAAGCCGTGCTCTATCGCCGTTTGCATAAGCCGATGATAGGCGGGATGAAACTCGATCAAATCGACCCGATGGCCTTGCCGGTCGTGGGTCGCTAACTGGGGTGAGTAACGGTTGGCTTCAACCCCTAAGGCAATCGCCTCGGCGGAGCCCGCCCACTGACCAAATGTCTTGAGTGGAGCGTCGTCGTCAGAGCCGCTTTCTCGTCTAACGCCCTCCTGAAGCGCACGATCAGTAGTGTAGCTGTTGTAGTTCTCCAGTGACGGCGGCTGGTTTTCCACCAAGTGCGTGCTGGCGTGAAGTTGATCGGCAAGTGGATAGTAGTGGGTCATGGCAAGCACCTAGCGCGTAGTGACGATAAGGGGGGGGTATTTAAACGAACGTTTCATGATTATTAGGGTAGTTGCTTGGCAGTAAAGTCGCTAAAAACGGAAGGCGAAGAGTGGAATGGATTTGCCTTGCTTTGCTCAGTCAGCGTATTTAACCGACAATGTCGCTAATCCTTCTCAGTCTTGGGTACTATCAATGCAAGCAAACGCGATGCAGGCAAATGGCTTTTTTGACGAAATTGGCGAAACTATCGGCGAAGCGATCCGCGTGGTGGTGGAGTTTCTGCTGAGCATTTTTACCAACTTCTTTGCAGCGTTCGGCGATTTTATCGACGGCTTGACCCGTTCGCTGGGGATCAATGATTCCTTTTTCAGTATTACCGTCTTAGTGATCGGGCTGCTGATCCTGTGGGGCGGTTTGCGCGCATTTCTGCGTGGCTCGCTAATCGGCGGTATTTTTCGTACCGTGCTGGGGCTGTTTATTCTTTCATGGTTGATGATGTAAACACACTAAGAGGAGTAGTAGATGAAGCAGTTTGCGTTGGTCGCCTACGATTACACCGATGAAGGTGCCTTAAACCGCCGCTTGGCTTGTCGCGAGCCGCACCTGGAGGGGCTCCGTACTCTCTATCGGTCGGGTAATTTCGTCAGTGGAGGGGTAGTGCTGAACGATGAAGGTAAAATGATTGGTTCAAATGCACATTTCAGATTTGCCACTCGAGAAGATTTAGAGGCTTGGCTGGCGCAAGAGCCTTATATGAATGAGCGTGTCTGGGAGCAGGTCGATATACGCGAAGTTAAGCTGTTTGACCCCTCTATCTAGTATGACGAACGAGCTCGGGTATTGTTTATAAAAAATGTCATAAAATAATGCCCCTGTTTCTCACCTTGGTTAACACCCCATGCACTGACGATGAGTAATCAGGTTGCCCTTGAGTCAATTTCATTAGGGGCATGATAGATTGTCATTTGCTTATTTGGTGCATTTTGGCATCATTTGCACTCATTTTGTGCAAAGCGAGTGCAATGAAGACTTATCTTGGCAAGATGCGGGGGCAGCCAGTCAAGCGTGCCTGGGTAGGCTGGCAGGATGCTTTTTGGTCATGGCTCGGGGCCTTTACCGGTATGGCGGTCATTTGCTGGTTAAGCTCGGCGTGGCTGTCACAACAACTGCTGATCGTAGGCTCCTTCGGCGCAACCTCGGTGCTCATCTATGCGGCACCTGAAAGTCCTTTTGCTCAGCCCAGCCATGTACTGTTTGGCAGCGTGCTCTCCGCGGGTATTGGCGTTGCTTGCTATCAACTGCTGGGGGCGACACCGCTCTCAATGGCCCTGGCCGTCTCACTCTCGGTATTGGGTATGCAGCTAACCCACACGGTTCACCCACCGGGCGCCGCGGCGGCGCTGATTGCGGTAGGCGGGGGCGCCAGTGTTCATCAATTAGGGTGGTGGTACCCTCTTTTGCCAATCGGCGCGGGCAGTGTAGTGATGCTGGTCATCGCCATATTGGTCAATAACCTTGCCCGCCACCGCCGCTATCCACGCTACTGGTAATGTTAAAATTGGCTCAGCTGCTGTTCCAGGGCAAAGATATGGGCGTCGTTGGCACCTAGTTCCCGCAGCGCCTTGGCGAGGTTGACCAAGTAGTCGCGGTTGGGGCCGCTGGGGCCATGGGCATTGGCAATTTGCTGAGCGATTTCATCAAGCGGCGCGTCGCCCAAAAAGGCTGGATTGTCTTCACTGGCCAGATAAATAAGTCCTTCACTCTGTTCGGTTCCGCTGCTCTTCTCAGCAACAGACGCCTTCTCATCAACGAACGTCAGCGCTACTTTTTCCCGCAAATAGCCGTTCTTCTCACGCACATCCAGCGGGGCGAGCACTTCCGGGGTAATGCGGTAGGCCATGCCGTGGCAAATCGAACCCTTGGCGCGAACCAGCGTCGCCACCCGCCCAGGCGCTTCAGGCGTGCCACGGTGGTCGTGGGAGCCCTGCCAAAATCGCCGCTCCCAGCCGTGTATATACGCCGGGCGACGCTCTAAGTAGGCAAAATCCGCCTTCCAAATCAGCGAGCCGTAGCCAAATAGCCAAATAGCGGCATGGCCCTCAAAGAAGTTTCTTTGCTGGTTAAGAGCAGTGGTATCAAGCATGGTTATCAAGCAACATATCGTCATCAAATAGCATCGTGGGCTACACCCGTTGTAAAGCAGCCATCTTACCATGCCACTGGTGATTACTGACCCGACAGCTCACTCAACCCAATTAGTAGAGGCAAGCATGCGCGCGATTTTTCTAGTGGATAACGGCTCGCTACGAGCGCAGGCAACGCTGAATTTACGCCACGTGGCGGCTTCACTCAGCGAGTTGTTAGGCGAAACCGTACAGGCGGCTTCACTGCTGCACTCCAACAAGATCCCAGCAGAAGAGGTAGGTGGCATTCCCGCCACTACCCTTGGTCCCGCCGCTGAACGCAGTGCCGAGCAGGGAGCAACGGAGATTATTGTGCTGCCGTTCTTTTTCGGCCCCAGCAAAGCGCTCACGGGTTACCTGCCTGAACGTATGGCCACGCTGCAAGAGCGTTTTCCCCAAGTTAAAGTGCGTGTAGCCCAGCCCTTGGTGGATGAGTTCGGTGATAACGACCTGCGCTTAGCCCATCTGCTGGCCGATAATGTGCGCGACAAGCTTCGGCCAGGCGCTAAACCCCACGTGGCGCTGGTGGATCACGGTAGCCCGATTCCCGAAGTCACCGCCGTGCGCAACCGCCTGGCGGGACAGCTTAGTGTGCTATTGGCCGATGACGTAGCCTGTGTTGCCGCTGCCTCCATGGAGCGCCGCGAGGGCGATGAGTACCGCTTTAACGAGCCACTGCTGGAAAACTTGCTGGCGCTGCCGGAGTTCAAGACAGGCCCGGTTATCTTGGCGATGCTGTTTCTTTCGCCGGGGCGCCACGCCGGGGAGGGCGGCGATATTGCGGAAATATGCGCCGCCGCTGAAAAACAGCATCCAGGGCTTTCCGTTACCACGACCCAACTGGTGGGGGAGCACCAAGGCGTCGTCGATATTTTACACTCGCGATTTCGCCAAGCGATTGATGATGAACGCTTTCTACTCGATATCCCGGCAATCAGTTGATGTGACTAAAGTCTGATGGGTGAATACCCGTTCAATAGCGCGTAGAATCGCGAGCCTTTCTATTTACTGTAAAGCTGTCGTTACAGATATGCTAACCGGGGCTCTTTTTTTGTGATCGCAACCGCCAATATCACCATGCAGTTTGGGGCCAAGCCCCTGTTTGAAAATGTCTCCGTTAAATTCAATAACGGCAACCGCTACGGCCTGATCGGTGCGAACGGCTGCGGCAAATCCACCTTTATGAAAATTCTTGGTGGCGATCTGGAGCCCTCTTCCGGTCAGGTGATGCTGGATAGCAGTACCCGGCTGGGTAAGCTACGTCAGGATCAGTTTGCGTTTGAAAACGAGCGTGTTATCGATACCGTGATCATGGGCAATGTAGAGCTGTGGTCGGTGGCTGCCGAGCGCGAACGCATTTACTCCCTGGCCGAGATGAGCGAAGAGGATGGCATGGCCGTCGCCGATCTTGAAGTCCGCTTTGCAGAGCTGGATGGCTACACCGCTGAGTCCCGCGCGGTGAATTATTGCTGGGCCTGGGGATTCCCATTGATCAACACACCGGCCCAATGAGCGAAGTGTCACCCGGCTGGAAACTGCGCGTGCTGCTCGCTCAGGCACTGTTCTCCGACCCGGATGTACTGCTGCTTGATGAGCCCACCAACCACCTGGATATCAATACTATCCGCTGGCTGGAAGATATTCTTAAAGCGCGCAGCAGCACCATGATCATCATCTCCCACGACCGCCACTTCCTGAACAGCGTCTGCACCTATATGGCGGATCTGGATTACGGTGAAATTACCCTGTTCCCGGGTAACTACGATGATTACATGACCGCCGCCACTGCGGTTCGTGAGCGCCAGCACTCGGACAACGCCAAGAAAAAGGCCCAGATTGCCGAGCTGCAGCAGTTCGTAAGCCGCTTTTCTGCCAACGCCTCGAAGGCCAAGCAGGCCACGTCTCGGGCGCGTCAAATCGATAAAATCAAGCTGGAAGACATCAAGCCTTCCAGTCGGGTAAGCCCTTTTATCCGTTTTGATCAAGCCAAGAAAATCCACCGCAACGCCGTTAACGTGGATGGCATTACCAAGAGCTATGAGGGCGACAAGCCGCTGTTCGAGCGCCTCTCCATGACCGTAGAAGCCGGCGAGCGGATTGCCATTATCGGCCCCAACGGCATTGGTAAAACCACGTTGCTGAAAACCCTGGCGGGCGAGCTGCACCCGGATGCTGGCGAAGTGAAGTGGACCGAAGCCGCCGAGGTGGGTGTTTTTGCTCAAGATCACAGCGATGATTTTGCCGTCGATGCCACACTGTTTGAGTGGATGTCGGCATGGACGCAGGGGGGCGAGCAAGTAGTTCGCGGTGCCCTGGGGCGGATGCTGTTCTCCAGCGACGATATTGGCAAATCGGTGAAGGTCATTTCCGGTGGCGAGCAGGGGCGCATGCTGTTCGGTAAGTTAATCCTCACTCAGCCCAACGTAATGCTGATGGATGAGCCGACCAACCACCTGGATATGGAATCTATCGAGGCGCTGAATCTGGCCCTGGAGAACTACCCCGGCACGCTGCTGTTTGTGAGCCACGACCGCGAGTTTGTGTCATCGCTAGCCACGCGCATTATTGATATGCAGCCCGATGGCATTGTCGATTTTAGCGGCAGCTACGACGACTACCTGCGTAGCCAGGGGGTGGTGTAAGTCTATAGGTACAAGAAGTACCGCTAAGGCTACTCACCAATGATCTGGGCGTAGGTTTCTTCGGTTGCCGCTTTATGCTCGGTATCCAGTACATTGGCATTGAATAGCGCCGCCGCTTCCTTGGCGAGTTCAACAAAAACAACCATTTGCTGGTTTCGGCGTTTACGTAAAGGAGGCTTGACGATGAGGCTGATCCCTTTGATCATTTCGCTGCCGCGCTCATCTCTGAAGAGATCCGGCAGCTCGCCCGGTAAAAAGGCATTGGCAATAGTAATGGGGTTAGCGGGCTGCTGCCCGTTGATTAAGAAGACTTTTTTGAGCGGTTCATAATGAGCGTCTTTCTCACGTAACCACTCGCTGAGTTGCTTATCAGAACGCTCACTGGGCTGATCAAAAATAATAAAGAGTGAGTGCTGTTTCACACTGCTCGTGCGCTTGGCCGAGGTGTATGGCTCGGGCTGTTCTGGAGGGCTATTCGCTTGAGTCGGTGCTGGGTTAGCGGCTCTTTCTTTCGCTGCGCGCCGTCGGCGCCGCCAGGGCACAATGACATAAATAAATATCGCCGTTGCCATTGCGCCCAATACCAGCGATATGAAGGCGAGTACTATTATAGTGGTGGTGCGATCCATACTCTCAGAACCCTTTGTTTTTAATCAGCGCTCAGGCTTTATTTAGCCGCAAAATAGTGGCGTTGAGGGCTAGCGCAAGTGCTACCCAGAGCCAGTAGGGCACCATAAGCCACGCGGCTAGGGTGTTTACCTGGAAAAACAGTGCGATGACAATCGTAATTAATACCAGTAACGCCATGATATCTACCAGCGCTGCGACAATTTGCTTGCGCCCAAAGAACAGCCATGACCACATGGCATTAACTGTAAGCTGCAGTGCGTAAGCCACTAAGCTTGCCGAGCGCCATGCTGAGTCATCCGCCATATAGATACGCCATGCGGCGATAGCCATCAATAGATACAGTATGCCCCAAGCGATAGGAAAAGCGATATTCGGTGGTGTCCAACTTGGCTTACTGAGTTCGCGGTACCAACCATCAGGTCGAAAGCGCGCACCGGTCATGGCGGCAGCGCCGACTAGCAGTAGAGACACCAGCAGCGCTAACAGCGAACCAAGCATTCATCACCTGTGTGTTCAAACGAAAGAATCAATAGCCTAGCAGCATTTTTACTATAAGCAGATATAAAAAAAGCATCACTTAAGTGATGCTTTTCCAACGTAAGGGAGTCGCAGCAATAATAGTGTGCTGTTTAACTCATACGGTCATAGCCATTATCCATAAACGGATAATCGGTGTAGCCTTTCTCGTCGCCGCCGTAGAAGGTTTCGTGGTTGGGCTCGGTGAGCGGGGCGTTCACACGGAAGCGCTCGGGTAAATCAGGGTTAGCGATATACGGACGGCCAAAAGCAACGGCGTCGGCAGTGTTATCACCGATACGCGCTTGTGCAAGCGTGGCATCGTAGTTCCCGCAGTAGATCAGGCTGCCGCTGAAGCGCTCACGCATCTGCTCACGGAAACCGTCAGGGAAGGTGATATCGCCACCGGCCCAGTTGGGTTCGTTCAGGTGCAGATAGGCCAAACCACGCTTTGAAAGCTGCTCGGCCATGTAGAACGCCATGGCTTCCGGCTCGTCGTCGGTCAAACCGAACAGCTCGATGAACGGTGTCATGCGGATGCCAACCCGGTCAGCGCCATAGACGTCAATCACGGCGTCGACGACTTCCAGCGGGAAGCGAGCACGGTTTTCCAGCGAACCGCCGTACTGGTCGGTACGCTTATTGGTGCCAGTCGCCAGGAACTGGTTAAGCAGGTAAGCGTTCGCCGCGTGGACTTCGACCATATCGAAACCAGCGCGCTTGGCGCGAATGGCCGCCTGCCGGTAATCTTCGACAATGCCGGGGATCTCGTCAGTTTCCAGTGCACGTGGCGTGCTGGTAGGGTGCTGACCTGCGGTGCCGTCTTCAAACTCGACGAAACACTGGGCGCCTTCGCCTTTCAGCGCACTCGGCGCAACGGGCTGTTGGCCATCAGGTTGAACCATTTCGTGGGAAACACGCCCAACGTGCCACAGTTGCAAGGCAATACGGCCACCCTTTGCGTGTACCGCGTTAACGACGCCTTTCCAGCCAGCTTCCTGCGCATCCGTCCAAATACCGGGTGTATACACATAGCCACGGGCGGTGGGGGAGATATTGGTGGCTTCGCTAATGATTAGCCCCGCTCCTGCGCGCTGGCCGTAGTAAGCTTCCTGCATCTTGCCCGGCACACTATCTGGCGTACGCGAACGGGTCAGCGGCGCCATAATGACGCGGTTAGGGATTGATAGGCTGCCCAGTTGGAGGGGAGTAAATAGTGTTTCGAAAGCCATCAATTAAGCTCCTTTTGAATGCTTTGATGAAATAGTACGCACCAGAATAGACCAGTTTACTAGTTAGTGCCAGCCAGATATTTTTAAACGCATTTATGCGCTAGATAACCTTTTATGTGGCATTCAAACTCGCGATCTCTCTGGTACTCTTGCTGCTTATTACCCAGGATGTTGTTGATAGCATGTTAAAAAACGCCCCTCAGCGCCGCCCTTATCAGGTGGCGGAAACCATTAAATGCTGGATCGTGGACAGGCACCTAAAGCCGGGTGACCGGCTACCTAGCGAGTCGGAGCTGATGGAGACCCTGCAGGTGTCGAAAGGGACAGTGCGCGAGAGTACCCGAGTACTGGAAGCCCAGGGGTTGGTCGAAACCCGCACAGGGCCCGGAGGCGGCGCATTCGTTCGTGAGATGAGTGAGGCCAAAGCGGTATCGCTACTAAGCAATTACCTGTTTTTCAAAGAGATATCAATCAAGGATATCTACCAGATACGCTTGGCGTTAGAGCCTGAATTGGCCGCTTCGTTAGCCGGTAAAGTGGCTGCCAGTGATATGGTGCGTTTACGTGAAAGCCTGCATAGTTACGCAGACCCTGCGGACGATAGTGAGACTGAGCGTCAGCAACACCTTGATTCGCTGCATTTCCACCTAATGCTCGCTGAACTGGCCGGTGGCAATCAACTGCTGACATTTATTATCCGCTTCACCATCCAGGTGCTCTCAGATCTGACGATTTATCACCGTCTCTATGAGCCAGTTACCCACGATTTAGGACAGACTGGCTGTCGTTATCATGCAGAAATTTTGGATGCCATTGAGCTTGGCGATGCCGAAAGTGCCTATAACATCATGCGCGAGCATATGCTCGATGCCCAACAAGTGATGAATCAGCAGGAGGCTCAGGTACGCCGAGGCTTTTTACCTGAGCCACTAGCGTAACGGGCTGAGGGCGGAAAACGCTATGGACGTGGCAGCTGCTGTAAAAATGCCATGATCACTCGCGTCGCGACTTCGCCGTCTTCGGCGGTAATAGCTTCGTCTGGGTGGTGGCTAAGCCCATCTTTACAGCGTACAAACAGCATGCCGATATCGGTTAATGCCTGCATCGCTAAGCCATCATGCCCAGCGCCGCTAAACATTTGCTCTGCCGGTTGGCCAACCTGGGTGCACGCCTGTTCGAGGGCGGTCATCATCCAGTCGGCACAGGCCACCGCATCGGCGCTGTAAGTGTTTTCAATATTAATGGTTAATCCGCGGCGAGTGGCGACTTCCGTTAAGGCGGCTGTTACGACGTCTCGCCCTTGCTGGCGAATGGTCGCTTTGGGTGAGCGCAGCTCTATCGTGAACGTTACCTGAGCAGGTATAACGTTGACCGCATTGGGATGGACATCGAGCCTGCCCACCACGCCGACCAACTCATCGGTATTCTGCAGTACGCTATCGATGGCAAGCACCATTTCCGCCGCGCCGACTAGCGCGTCATGACGTATGCCCATCGGTGTAGTGCCTGCGTGTCCGGCCTTGCCGCTTAGCGTGACTTGGTGGCGTTCAATACCCGTTAGCGCCGTGACAATGCCCACCGCATGATCCCGCTGTTCCAGGATTGGCCCTTGTTCAATATGTACTTCTAAAAATCCCAAGGTGTTGGCAGGGTCGCGGGCGGTAGCGGGGATATCCTCAGGTGTGCAACCGAAGGCTATTAATGCCTCTCGCAGAGAGATTCCCTCGGCATCCTGGGCTTCCAGTTGGTCAGGTGTCACGCTCCCAGCCAGAGCTTTACTGCCGACCAGCGTGGTAGGGAAGCGAACGCCCTCTTCGTCGCCAAACGCGACCACTTCTATCCCAAATGGCAGCGTCACACCTTCGCGTTTAAGCGCCTCCAAGGCCAATAGCGGTAGGGCCACGCCTAGCATGCCATCGTATTTGCCCCCTTCTATTACTGAATCTTGATGAGATCCCATAATGAAGGTTTTCTCACCCGCTTGAGCTTTGGGGCAGCGACCCACAAGATTGCCAGCGGCATCCAGTTGGGGAGTAAGCCCAGCGTGTTCCATCCAGCGGCTGATTAACGGCAGTACCTGACGATGCGCCTGGGAGCAGAACAGTCGCGTGACGCCGGGGCCTGGCTCAGAGTATTGGGCAGCTTCGTCCAGGCGGGCAATTAATGCCCTCCCCAGCTCGCCTTGGTTAAAACCAGTGTGAGCAACCGTGTTGGTCATAAACTCTCCAATAGGTGCTGGCAGAGGGGCCAGCAAAAGAGTAGAAATGCTTTTAGCGCAGCGGCAGTTGACGCCAAAAGGCTTGAAAGTTCTCGGCCATAAACTCATCGACTAACGCCCGCAATGCGCCGACGACGTCTTCCGACCAGTCGACGCGCAAATCGATGGGGGCTTGCTGAAACGACTCGATACGCAGTGCGGCTGAGCGTACACCGCGTTTATCGCCACCCGCTGATAGAGCAGCATCAAGAGCATCAATCAGATGCGTAAGCAGATGTTGGTCGTGATGAATAGGGAAGCGGGGCGACTCGTCGCGCTGAATGGCAGCGCTGCTATTAGTGGCGCTAAGGCGTAAAAATTGCTCTGCAAAAATCCTCACGACCTCGGTGCTCTGCAGCATATTCCCAGCGGCAGCGACGCTAGGGAAGCAGGTTTCAGCCACTTCCGGCACATTCTCTGCACCTGAGTGTGCTGATGTGCGGCCCTGAGAATCTATCACCAAACATTGGCGGAACCCTGAGTCGCTATCCTCGCTAACGGCGGCGCGAATCGCCTGCCGGGCGCGGGCGCCCTTGGCAAGTGCTTCATATATCCGAGCTGGGTACCACGGGTTGGTAAAGCGCCCTTGAGTGGCGCATGCCCCAATGCCTCGCCAACAGTGATGTACATAGCCTCCCACCGCCACTCCGCCTGTAGCGGTGATGGTAGCGACGGTGCCCGTGTCAGGATTGCAATGAACAAGTGAAAGCGTCATCGCGGTTTCCTATGTTGTTCAGTAACCCACGAGATGGCCAATCACCAACCCTACCCAGGCTAATACATACACCAACGCCATAAAGGGCATTATCGCCTTCAACCACTGGGCGTATGAGACGCGACCCAGTGCCAGCATGGCGAGTGTGCCGCCAGATGTGGGAACAATCAGGTTCGTTAAGCCGTCACCGACTTGGAATGCAGTGATCATCAGTTGGCGACTCATACCCACAAGATCCGCCACTGGAATTAGAATGGGCATTGTCACCAGTGCCTGACCGGAACCGGAAGGTATGAAGAGGTTGATAATACCCTGCACCACACTGGCCATAATTGCGGAAAATATTGACGGAATGCCGTCGATCATGGCGCTCAGCGAGTTAACGATGGTGTCGATAATCACTGCTTGCTCAAGGATGACCTGAATTGAGGCCGCCACCCCGATCACCAGCGCGCCTGCGGTTACACTGGCAGCACCCTCCATCATCTGTTTAACAATACCGTTCGCCGATAGGCCGTTTAAGGCGCCAATGATGATTGCCAGGAGCAGGAAAGTGCCCGCAATTTCATTGATATACCAACCGCGAGTGAACACGCCAATGAGCATAGCGACCAGGCCGCCCACAAAGACGACCATGGTGAGAATGTTGCGTTTGGAAAGATGGTATTCGTTAAGCGGTTTGCTCAACGCTTCCGCATTATCCGGCTCTTCAAACTCCATTTTGACGACGCGTTTGCAGATATACAGCGAGAGCAGTGCCAGTGACGAAAGCACCAGCAACGTACGCAGCCAAGCGCCAGAGAAGGTCGGCAGTTCCGCGATCCCTTGAGCAACCCCCACGGTATAGGGATTGATGGGCGAGAGTGCAAAACCGATCCCAATACCACCAACGGCCATAGCGGTACCCACCAAACTGGAGCAGCCAATGGCGCTGGCGATGAGTACCGCAATGGGGACTAATGCAATGTTGTTTTCAAACCCGACGGCGACACCAAAAAAGCCGTAGATAAAGGTGCCGACGACGATAATCACGTTACGCCGCTCAACGCCAACACGATTAACCGCTACGCCGATCGCGTTCTCTAACGCGCCGGTCTTTTGCAGAATATGAAACAGACCACCGGCGATAAAGACGATAAATAGATACTGCGAGGCGGAGATAAGCCCTTCAGGAATCGCCACAAAAATATTGAAGAGTGGGATGTTGGCAACGTCTTCCAAGTAGGCAAAAGAGCCCGGCACCACCACCGTTCGGCCATCTTGGGTAACTCGTTCAAATTCACCAGCGGGGATAATGAAGGTCAGAAAATAGGTAGCAACCAGAATAATAAAGATTAGTACCATGGGGTCGGGAACCGCCTGATACCACTTTTTACGCGAGCCAGAGGCTGCCGCGGTTTGTTGTTCAGCCATGAGGATACCCTTTCTTGTGATGTGTCTCAGCGTTGACGCTCGTTGGCGCCTCACCTTGAATTTATCATGATGAATAGCAGGGTCAAGCAAGGCTGAATTTTCAAACGGCAGGAACGCGCCGATTAGACCGATTTGGAGGCCTTAATCGCACGCTTGTTTGTGGAAAAGGGAATTAATGTCGTTGCCAAGGCCAAGGCCAACGCCGCTTGGCGGGAGTGTCGATCTGCTGCAGTGCGCTTGAAAGTGGCAGCATAATGGCACCCAGTTGGCGATAGCAGACTGCACTGCTGAGTACGCCTGGGCACTGTTTGAGTAGCAGCTCGCACTGCTGGGAGGCGATATAGAGCTGTTCGGTGACGGCTGGGGCAAACAGCGGCTTGGACTGTTGGCAGCAGCGAGTAAGCTCCCGCGATAGCATGGAAAGCATGCTGGTATCGAGCCAGCAGGGCAGCGGGTCTTCCAGGCGGCCAGCAATAGAGTGCTGAACCGCTTCAAAAGAGGTGCGCAAAAATATCAACGTTTGGCGAAGTTGGCGCTGCTCACTGGTCATAGTACTTACCTTTACCTCAAGTGATCGTCACCTCATATAGATGAGAGAGCTAAAAATAGTGTTTCTCATTTGCATCTGTGATGACGATAGCGCTACTCCATCGAGCTGTCAATACTGTGACTATAAGGCGCAAGCTCCTATGAGCGCGCCTCAAACAGCTGCCAGTCGTTATTGGTCAGCGGTTTGGCTCCGCTTTCAGTCACTACCACAGTGTCGCTTATGCCAACGCCCCACTGGCCGGGCACACGTAGGCAGAGAGGGAGGTGAAACACCATATTGGCTTCGAAGGTGCGGTTCTGACCTTTGGCGATAAAGCCGGTGCCCTCCACCCAGCTAGGTGGAAACTGCGCGCCCACGGCGTAGCCAAATACACCGGAGAAGAAATACTGGTCGCGCTGGGGGGCGAGTAGGGAATCAGCCGCCTGGGCAGCGGCATCAAAGGTGTTGCCAGGCCGCATGGCGTCGCACAGCGCTTCAAAAATTGAGCGGCACAGATCCCGGGTGGCGGAGAGCGCTGGGTTTGGTACGCCTGTCACCGCGGTGCGCATCATGGGGGCTGTATAGCGTTGATAAGCAGCGCCAAACTCTAAAAAGACCGGCTCATTAGCCTGAATGACACGCCGTTTATGGTTGACGTGAATCACGCCAATGCGGTGGCCGCTGGTCACAATGGGCTGCAGGCTCATAAACTCGCTGCCATTTTCGAGCAACGCTTTGGCACCTGCGGCGGCAATGTCGTTATCCGTCATGCCGGGGCGAATGCTCTGTATGGCGATTTCTAAACCTAGGGCGGTTATGCGCGCGCTCTCTTGTAACATCTCCAGTTCAGCGGGGCTTTTAATAATTTTGATGGCATCGACTAACGCGCCTGCCTCGCTAAAACGTTCACGGCCAATGGTTTGCATCAGCGCATCAATGACGCCAAAGCGTAGCCCGCTGCTCCAACCATCAATACCGATTTTTTGACAGGGAGTAAGTAGATCTGCCAATGGGGTAATGATTTCATCGAGGTTTTCCCAGCGATAGCCGATGATCTCATCAACCTGAGCGGTAACGACTGCCGCACCGGTTTCAATCGAGGCGACTTGAAGTACTAACCGCTCTTGAGTGCAGACCAGACAGGCGTGCACCGAGACTTCAAAGGTGTGATAGCCGGTGAGGTAATTGATATCGGCGGGGTCGGTGAGAAGCAGCGCATCGAACGCTTGTTGTTCCATGTCATGGCGCACTTTATCCAGGCGCGCCTGATATTCGACGGCGGGAAAGGGCAGTTCACTCTGGGCGAGCGTTTTCGCAAGGGCTTTGCGGTAGTGATGATAATCCATAGCGACCTCCATCAATTGATAAGCCCAGTATAGGAGCCTGCATAAAGCTCGCTTTTATTCCCCTCAACGTTAGAGGACATGAAAGTTCGCCTTCAGAGGGATGGTATATAAGCGAAAGGCCACTCTTTCCAGTGTGTGACCGTGACTTGTTATGAGTGAGTGTTGCTTTTTTAGTAACATTTTTTGCAGAGAATAAAGTGTTACCCCTCTAGAATGCCGGTATTTTCTAGGGTTGCGTATTTTTGCAGCGGTCTATATGATTATTTTGGTTAAAATAATCAACAAAAGGGTGGTGGCAAATGCAACCTCAAGCTTCTTCCGGTCATGTGGCTTCTTACTACGCAGCATCGTCACACTCCAAATCACAAAGGCCCACGCTGGAGGGGGATGTGGAATGTGATGTTTGTGTCGTGGGGGCTGGGTTTACAGGTATCTCTGCAGCGTTGCATTTGGCGGAACGCGGTCACCGAGTGGTGGTGCTGGAAAGTGTGGCGATAGGCTTCGGGGCTTCCGGTCGCAATGGCGGGCAGATCGTTAATAGCTATAGCCGTGATATGGATGTTATCGAAAAGCAAAACGGCGCTGAAACCGCCCGAGCACTGGGGGCTATGGCATTCGAGGGTAACCAGATTATCCGTCAGCGCATTGAAAAGTATCAGATCAACTGCGACCTAAAAGAGGGCAACCTTTTTGCCGCCTGTAATAAGAAACAGTGGGAAGGCTTAAAGGATCAAAAAAGCTTATGGGAACGCTATGGTCATCAGCAGCTTGAGCTGCTGGAAGGCGAAGAGGTCAAGCGAGAAATAGGCAGCGAACGCTATGTGGGCGCCTTGGTGGATCACTCTGGTGGGCATTTGCATCCCCTCAATCTGGTGCTGGGGCAGGCGGCGGCGCTGGAGTCGTTGGGTGGAAAGCTTTTTGAACATTCTCCCGTGACAAGAGTGGAACACGGTGAGCCGGTAACACTGCATACCCCGAAGGGGCGAGTGACTGCGCAGCGGGTGGTCATGGCTGGCAATGCCTATTTGCAAGGGTTGCTGCCCAAGCTGGAAAGCAAAGCGATGCCGTGTGGCACCCAGATTATTACTACGGAGCCGCTGTCGGCAGAGGTAGCGGCACGACTACTGCCGAACAACAAAGCGGTAGAAGACTGTAATTACCTCTTGGATTACTATCGCCTGACCGCCGATAACCGTTTGCTGTATGGCGGAGGCGTGAACTATGGCGGGCAAGAGTCCTCCAGTATCGAGGCTGCTATTCGACCAAAAATGCTATCTACCTTCCCAGAGCTTGGCGATGTTCGCGTCGACTACGCCTGGAGCGGTAACTTTCTGCTGACACTCAACCGCCTGCCGCAATTTGGCCGCATTAATAGCAACGTTTACTACGCCCAGGGGTACTCTGGCCATGGGGTAACGTGCTCCCATCTGGCCGGCAAGTTAGTGGCAGAAACGATTAGCGGTGAAGAAACGCGTTTTGAAGCTTTTGCGCAGATTTCCCACCTACCCATGCCAGGTGGGCGGTTGCTACGTGTTCCGCTTTCCGCAATGGGCGCGTGGTTCTACGCTATGCGTGACCGTTTGGCGGTTTAGTGCTGATTAGTTTGATGATGGTTTGAAAACGGGCTGGCGAATACGTTCGTCAGCCCGTTTTTATTTGCCCCGGAGGCTCACGGATAACACGGCATAAAAAGCTAATAGAAGGACAGGGTAGCAGGATAAGACAGGCATAAGTAACAAGAGAGAGGCGGCGAGCAGCACCTCTCTCTGTTCTAACAACTCATACGTGCCGCAGGTACCAGTCATACTCCATAGCGCTGACTTCGCGCATGGTGTCGGCGCGCTCTGCTTGGCGGTTGGCAATGAACACTTCAATAAAGTCTTCGCCTAGTTGTTCGCCGAGTACGCAGTTGTTACCCAGCAAATGCAGCGCGTGTGCCCAGCTGTTAGTCAACTGAGGTGCAATTTGTTCATAGGCGTTGCCGATAATGGGGTCGGCAGGTGCAATCTGCTGGGTTAGGCCATGGTGGATAGATGCCAACACGGTCGCCAGTAAAAGGTAGGGGTTCACATCGGCACCCGCTACGCGATGCTCTATTCGTCGTGCTTCTTTCGGGCCAGCGGGTACGCGTATTGCCACGGAGCGGTTGTCGTATCCCCAGGTAGGTGCCATGGGCACATAGAGTCCTTCCTGAAAACGGCGAAACGAATTGAGGTTGGGAGCCAACAGTGCCATGGAGTCTGGCATCAGTTCCAGTAGCCCTCCTACAGCGTGTTGTAGTTCTGCGCTCTCCAACGGGTCATCGCCGCTTTCGGCAAAGATGTTATGTCCGTTGCTATCTATCAGACTGACGTGAACATGGGTACCGCTACCGGCTTCTGAACCGTATGGCTTGGCCATAAAGGTCGCTTCAAAGCCATGCTTTAATGCAACGCCCTTGATGAGGCGCTTGAGCAGTACCGAGTGGTCGCAGGCGCTTAACGCATCATCTGTATGAATCAGGTTGGCTTCAAATTGGCCTGGTGCGCACTCTTTCAATACCGTATCCAGCGGCAAACCTTGCGCCTGGGCGGCACACTGCAAGTCATTGATAAATTCGGCGTACTCATCTAATTCCAGCACCGAATAGAGCTGGCTTTGAGTAGCCCGCTCGCCGCTGGAAGGGGATTGAGGTGGCTGGATTAAATTTTCTTCGTCACGTACGCGGTCGACCAGATAAAACTCCAGCTCAAGGGCGACGACGGGGGTTAAGCCACGGGCGGAGAACTGCTCAAGAATGCGCCGCAGTATTTGGCGAGGGTCGGCAAAAAACGGCGAGCCATCCATCTCCTCCATGGTCATTAACAGCTGGCCATACTGGTTGTTATCCATCCAGGTGACCGGGTTGAGTGTGCCGGGAATGGCGCGGCATACGCGATCACCGTCACCGCTGGAAAGCCCAAGTCCTGTCTCTTCCACCGTGTTGCCATTGATGTCCAACGCAAAGACCGAAGCCGGCAAATAAATGCCTTTTTCAAACACTTTGGCGAGGTTGTCACAAGGAATGCGCTTTCCTCGGATGACACCGTTAAGGTCACTGATCAGCAGGTCAATAGTGGTGATGTCAGGGTGCTGGTCGAGAAAGTCCGAGGCTACGTTTTGAGCGTCTGTGTCATTGGCAGAGGACATACGTTGACCCTTATTTTTATGCCGTGTTAGTTGTGTTTCTGCTAACAGTATCCTTGCGGTGTCGATCGTTTCTGTCAATTATTTAATAACAAAAAGCGTATAAAAATTTATTCTTCATGATGGGTTTGTTTTTTAATCCTTTGTTTTTCAATATCTTGGTGTGTATTTTGGCAAAAAAGTCAATTTGCACTTGGAAAATAAAACGAGTCACGCTATGTTGAATTGAGTGTTGAATAAAACATAACAACCGACAAAGTGGTTTGACTATGCAAGCAACGCATTCTTCGCGCCCCCTGGTGGGGGTTATCGCCTGCTGCCGAGAGGTGGAAGGTCATCCTGCCCAAATGGTGACTGATAAATTTCTTCAGGCGCTCTACCACTACGGCGTTACGCCGGTGATTCTCCCAGTGCTGGTGGCTGATATGACGACGCCTGAGCAGCGCGCAGAGCAGGCTGTCGATCTGTTGGGTAGCCTTGATGGCTTGATGCTAACCGGCAGTTACTCCAACGTCGCTCCTGATCGCTATGGTGCCGAACGCGCCCCGGAGAATACCCGTGATGACGCACGGCGCGATGAAGCGGCGCTTTGCTGGGTGCATGAGGCGTTACGCCAGGCGTTACCTTTATTTGGCATTTGTCGTGGCTTTCAGGAAATGAACGTTGCCCTTGGGGGCACGCTTCACCAAGCAGTTCAAACACTCCCTGGCATGCTGGATCATCGAGAGCCGGCCGCTGACGACATGGCGGGCCATTATGCACCCTCCCATACGGTAAAAATTCGCGCTGGTGGAGCCCTGGCTGCGCTTTATAGCGGCGAACATGCTGAAGTGAATTCACTGCACCAACAGGGGATTGATCAGCTTGCGCCAGGGCTGGAAGCGGAAGCCTGGGCACCTGATGGGTTAGTTGAAGCGGTCTCCGTGCGCGCCGCCGCCGCGTTTGCACTGGCTGTTCAGTGGCATCCGGAGTGGCGCCCTAAAGAACATCCTTTCTATGACGCCCTGTTCCAGGGGTTTGCGGCGGCATGCCGTCAGCATCGTACCCAGCGGACTGCTGGCTGAACGCTTATTGCAAACACTGAACAGGAACTGATCTATGCAGACCCAGGATTACCAGGCGTTGGATCGCCAGCACCACCTTCATCCCTTCACCGACTTTAAATCCCTTGGCGAAGAGGGGAGCCGCATCATCACTCATGCTGATGGGGTATACATTCACGATAGCCAGGGCAATCGTATTCTTGATGGTATGGCGGGACTTTGGTGCGTCAATCTCGGTTACGGGCGTCAGGAGTTGGTTGAGGCTGCTACCGAGCAGATGCAGCAACTGCCGTACTACAACAACTTCTTTAAAACCACCCACCCCCCGGCAGCGAAGCTGGCCGCTAAGCTAAGCGAACTGGCACCCGAGCATATCAACCGTGTGTTCTTCACCGGATCCGGTTCCGAAGCCAACGATACCGTGCTGCGCATGGTACGACGTTATTGGGCGATCAAAGGCAAGCCGGAAAAGCAGTGGGTCATCTCGCGTGAAAATGGATATCACGGTTCTACCGTGGCGGGTATGAGCCTTGGCGGCATGGCGCCGATGCATGATCAAGGCGGCCCTTGTGTGCCGGGCATTACCCATATTTGCCAGCCTTACTGGTTTGGCGAAGGTCGCGAGATGAGTCAGGAGGCCTTTGGCAAGCAGTGTGCTCAAGCGCTAGAAGAGCAGATCCTGGCATTGGGTGAAGACAGAGTAGCCGCCTTTATTGCCGAGCCGGTGCAGGGCGCAGGCGGTGCCATCATTTCGCCGGACAGCTATTGGCCGGCGGTGAAAGAGGTACTGGCTAAGTACGATATTTTGCTGATTGCCGACGAAGTCATTTGCGGCTTTGGGCGTTTAGGCGAGTGGTTTGGCAGCACCCACTATGGGCTCAAACCTGATTTGATGCCGATTGCCAAGGGGTTGTCGTCGGGCTATCTGCCCATTGGCGCGGTGCTGGTGGGAGACCGTGTGGCCGATACATTGATAGAAGAGGGCGGTGAGTTCTTCCACGGCTTTACTTACTCCGGCCACCCGGTCTGTGCGGCTGTGGCGCTTAAAAACCTCGAGCTGATGGAAAGTGAGCAGGTGGTCGACAACGTTCGCAATGACCTGGGCCCTTATCTGGCGAAACGTTGGCAGGCGTTGGCGGAACACTCGTTAGTTGGTGAAGCTCGCTCGCTAGGCCTGATCGGGGCACTCGAGCTTGTTGCTGACAAGACGACTGGCGAGCGCTTCGATAAATCCCTTTCCGTAGGCAATCTGTGCCGTGATTTGTGTTTCGAAAGCGGGCTAGTGATGCGCTCAGTGGGCGACACCATGGTGATATCCCCGCCGCTCATCATCACGCACAGTGAAATTGATGAACTGGTGAGCAAAGCGCGTTTGGCTCTGGACAAAACAGCCGAAAAGCTGGCGATAACACACCCCATGGAGAGTGCATAATGGCGGCAGATAACACGAAAACCCTAGCCGACTGGCAAGCAAAAGCGGCGTCACTGAGCTTTGAAACACGCGCTTTTATCAATGGCGAGTTTGTGACCGCCGTCGCAGGCAGCACACTAACCAGTATCAATCCTGCTACCGGAAGCGTGCTTGCGGAAGTGGCCAGCTGCGATGGACTAGATGCTGAGCGTGCAACGCAAGCGGCCCGTGCAACCTTTGATAGCGGTGTCTGGTCACGTTGCCATCCGAGTAAACGCAAGCGCGTGTTGCTGCGCCTCGCGGATTTGGTAGAGACGCACCGCGATGAGTTGGCGTTACTCGATACGCTCGATATGGGTAAGCCGATTTCCAGCTCGCTCGGGGATTTGGCAGGCACCGTTGCCTGTTTGCGCTATCAGGCGGAGTGTATCGATAAGCTTTATGGCGAAGTGGCTCCCACGGGCGAGAATGCGCTTGGATTGGTGTTACGCGAACCCATGGGTGTTGTGGCGGCGATCGTGCCATGGAATTTTCCGCTGATGATGACATCCTGGAAAATTGCCCCGGCACTGGCCGCGGGCAACAGCGTGATTCTCAAACCGTCGGAAAAATCGCCTTTGTCGGCGCTGCGCTTGGCGCATCTTGCCCAGGAAGCCGGTATTCCTGACGGCGTATTTCAGGTTTTACCCGGTTACGGCCATACGGTGGGCAAAGCCCTGGCGCTCTCCATGCAGGTAGATTGTCTGGCGTTTACCGGCTCCACGGCGGTGGGTAAACAGCTCATGCAGTACGCCGGACAATCCAACCTGAAACGCGTGTTTCTAGAGTGCGGTGGCAAAAGCCCAAATATCGTTTTCGCCGACTGCCAATACCTTGATGCCGTCGCCCAAAGCGCTGCAGAAGCTATTTTCCACAACCAAGGGGAGGTGTGCATTGCCGGTTCGCGCCTGCTGGTGGAAAACAGTATTCGCAAGGAGTTTGTGGCCCGTGTGGTGAAAGCTGCTGAGCACATGCAGCCAGGAGACCCGCTCGACCCGAATAGCTTCATGGGCGCCATGGTTGATGAAGCGCAGTACCAACGAGTACTTGATTATATTCGCCAAGGAAAAAGCGAAGGCGCCACTCTGACGCTAGAGGGCGAAGCAAATCACTCCCAGGGATATTTCCTGTCTCCGACGATTTTTGATGACTTAACCCCCGATATGCGCATTGGCCGCGAAGAGATCTTTGGCCCCGTGCTGAGCGTGTTCGGTTTCGACAGCGAAGAGCAAGCGATTGCACTGGCGAATGATAGTGACTTTGGCCTCGCTGCCGGCGTTTGGAGCCAGGATATTGACCGCATTATGCGGGTCTCGCGGCGTCTGCAATCCGGACAGGTATATGTGAATAACTGGGCGGGTATCGATCAGACAGTGCCTTTCGGTGGCGTGAAGCAGTCGGGCAATGGGCGCGATAAATCGCTTCATGCGCAGGAGAAATACTGCGAAGTGAAGACGGTGTGGATGTCGCTGAGCGTTTGAACCATCGAAGTTCGTAACGAGCTTCGCCTGGGCACTTCACCCTTTATTGATTCGATTCAACAGCGCGAGGTGTCGCGGCAAATGCCGTGATACCTCGCCAAGGAGGCCTTGTGCCTGAAAAACCAATAAAAACAAGCATAACAATAATCGGAGTCGCCATCACTGCAATGATTTCCTAACGGAAATACGACGACCAATAATCAAACATTAAGTGAGAACATTATGTCGACTGACCACACTGCTAAGGAAGACCAGGAAACTCCCCGCCCAAGTTTGAAAGCGACCATGATACCCGTTGTGTTTATGGCGGCGTCATTGGGCGTCTTTATCGGCTATTTCGAAACTGACCCGCACTTGCCACTTTTTTTGAGTGCGATTGTAGCGACGATAGTGGCTATTGCGACGGGTAGTCGCTGGAAGCATCTCGAAGCGGGAATCATGCGCTCTATTGGCCTGACCACTCAGGCGATTGTGATTCTCATCATTATCGGCACCATTATTGGCTACTGGATTGCCGGTGGGATTGTGCCCACCATGATCTATTACGGCCTGAGCATTCTGGCACCAGACTACTTTTTGGTTGCGGCGTGCCTGATCTGCTGCTTGGTATCGTTGGCTGGCGGTAACGCCTGGACGGCGGCCGGCACTATTGGTATCGCCTTGATGGGCGTCGGTGAAGGGCTCGGCCTTAACCCTGCGATGGTAGCCGGCGCCGTGATCTCTGGGGTTTATTTTGGCGACAAGATTTCTCCGCTTTCCGAAACTACCAACATGGCGCCAGGTGTCGTCGGTGTCGATCTGTTTGAACACATTCGCTATATGCTCTACACCACGGTTCCTGCGCTCGCGGTGGCACTGGTGCTTTACACCATTATTGGCCTGAACATGACGCCTTCCGGCGATGGCGCGACACAAGTTGCGGAGTTACAGCAGAGCTTAAATGAACTATTTATCATTAGCCCCTGGCTGCTGCTGGTGCCTGCGGCAGTTATCGTGATGATGGTCAAGAAGGTGCCGGCCATTCCTGCGCTTGCTGTTGGCTCGCTAATGGGAATCATCTGCGCGATTGTGGTTCAGGGTGTACCTCTAGGTGATAGCTTCACTATTTTTGTGGAAGGCTATGCGGTAGATACGGGTAATGTCACTGTAGACGACCTGCTGACCAACGGCGGTACTGACGCCATGATGTGGACGGTCTCATTGATCATCATTGCAATGAGCTTTGGCGGGATTCTTGAGTCGGCTGGTTTTTTCCGCACCATCGTGGAAAGCCTGCTCAAACTGGCCAAGACCACGGGTAGCCTGATTGCTACTACGGTTGCGACAGCGATGGCTGCTAATGTCGTGGGGTGCGATCAGTATCTCAGCATTATCTTGCCCGCCCGCATGTATGCCAAAGAGTACCAGCGTCGCTCGCTTAAACTGAAAAACCTGTCTCGCACAGTAGAAGATGCTGGCACCATGACGTCGCCCCTAGTGCCTTGGAATACCTGTGGTGCCTTTATGTTTGCCACGCTAGGCGTCAGTGCTTTCAGTTACGCACCCTATGCCTTTTTAGCGCTGCTTAGCCCGCTATTTGCGATTCTTTACGGCTTTACCGGTTTCCGGATTGCTTACGAAAACGAGCCGCAAGAGTCTGACGTGGCCTCTGAGTTGGCTGATGCTCGAAGTGCTTGAGCTGAGCACGACGATGAACACCGGCTAAGCGAATTATCTTTTGTAGCAAGCGCCCTTTTAATTAAGTTTTTGCCCCACAGCCGTGGGGTTTTTTTTGCGCTATTATGTGCCCGTCAATAGACCAATAACGTAATTTACTTATTGATAGGGAGTGAAAAAAGCATGTCGGATGACGTGGGTGCGAGCTTGCGCTCCCTGCGCAAGCAGCGAGGGATTTCGCAGCGTGAACTAGCCAAGTTGTGTGGGGTGACCCATTCAAGTCTTTCGCTAATAGAGCAAGGAAAAGTTAGCCCATCCGTCAGTTCCCTGAAGAAAATCCTAAACGCCTTCTCTATGAGCGTCGGTGATTTTTTCACCATGGATCTGGATAGTCAGGAGCAGGTGTTCTATTCGGCGGATGATTTGGTTGATATTGCCTCTGGTGATATTTCCTTCAAACTTGTCGGGGCAAATCGTCCTAATCGTGCCTTGGCGTTTATGGTTGAGCGGTATTTACCGGGTGCTGATACCGGGCAAGCTATGATTACCCACTATGGTGAAGAGGCGGGTTTTGTCGTGGAAGGTGAGATTGAAATCATCGTTGGAAGCAATACGAGGCGCCTAGGGCCAGGGGAGTCCTACTATTTCAAGACCAGCACTCCGCACCGTTTCAGAAATATTGGTGATGTTCCCTGCAAGATAATCAGCTGCGCTACGCCAGGTAAGGCGTTCTGATATTACTGGCTTGTATTGTGCGGCAACTGTTGCAGCAATGATGTCGCGCCAATCGCTTGGGCTCTTCCTCAACGCTAACGAGTGAGTAGGAATACCCCTTGTAGTAAGTAGAAGACCCCAATACCGGTGACGATCCAACGTGTCCAGGTGCGGAAGTTGGCATCGGTGAGGCGGTGTAAAATGCGGTTGCCGGTGTGGGTGCCCAAGATCGCAAACGGCGCCGCTAGCAGCACAATACCCCACTCTCCGGCACTAAGCGCCATGGCGGCACCCAGGTAGAAGATGATCTTAATGCTGTGCGCCACCACCTGAATCATCGCCTTGGTGGCGACTACCTGACGTCGATCCATGCGAGAGCGCACAAAGAAAATATCGATCAATGGCCCGGACACCCCCGCCGCTATTGTCAAACCGCCGGAGGCGATCCCACAGCACAGCGCGTGGCTGGCGCGGTTGGCGTCCAGATGAAACCAGCGCTTGGGTATCCACACCAGAATCGGCATTAGGCCAATCAAAATCGATACGCTGGCGGCATTAGGGCTGTAGTTAAACAGCAGCAGTAAGCCCGCGGCACTCAGTACGCCAAGCGTCATAAAAGCGACAATACGCCAGACAATAAAGCGCCGCGATAGCCACGCTCGTGATCCATTCGCGGTGAGTTGGATAACGCCGTGCACCGCCATGGCCGTGCCTGCGGGAAAGATCAGCAGCAGAAACCACAGCAGTACCAAACCGCCCGCCATGCCAAACACACCCGACAGCATCGAGGTGAAAAACACCACGCTCACAAAAGCAATGCCTATCCATAGGCTCATACTGTTCTTCCTTGCTCTTTTTTACTCTTTCTTAACGACGGCAAAACGGCCAGACCTGATAAAACTTGCGGCACTGAAACTCCGCTTCGCAGCTGTTGAGCTGGGCTTGGTAGCGATTAGCGCGAGCGGCTACTTGTCTCCCTGCGCTTAACACGTGGGACTTACCGCGATAAGTGCCACGTTGGTAGCCGCCCGCGCCTTCATGATAGGCGTAGTAGAGATGCTCAGGATTGGTTAGCGATATGCCCGCCTGCTGCTGGGAGCGGCGGTTGTACCAACCAATAAAATCCGTGGCGTGCTTCATATGGGTACGCCGGGCAAACAGGCTGCCCGCTTGATCCTCATACTCTTCCCAAACCGGGTCTTGGGCCTGGGCGTAGCCTTTAGCAGAAGAGGGGCGGGGGCCGGGGATAAAGCCTAGATAGTACTTGCGATCAGGACGGATATGACTGCGAAACGATGACTCCTGTTGAATAAACGCCATCTGGGTGGCGATCGGTGTGCCCCACTTTTTCTGCGACTCCCGGGCGTAGTCGTACCAACTAGGCTGCTCGCGGAAGATCTCGCAGATATTGCTTTGATCCTGGGGTGGGTTGGGCGCAAAGGTGGCACAACCCGAGAGCAGGAGCACAAGACTTAGTGAGGCCCAGAGGCGCAGCCTAGCGAAAGCAGCCGAAGAGGGGGCGATGAAATTATCAACAGGGTGATGCATAAAAGTCCTTGTGTATAAACCGTTCAAAGCTTGTGGATAAGGTGTTGAGAAACACTTCCTACCTTACCTGTGCGCTATTAATAACGCCTAGCGCAGCAGTGCTTCCAGGCTGCGACGCAGGCGCTGTGCTTCACGCACCAGCGTTTCCCCTGATAGCATGCCGACGCCCATTACTAAGCCGACGCGCGGATCGGTTGGTGCACACACTGGGCTTAATGGACGCACAATTAAATGCTCTTTCAGCAGTGACTGAGCGATTCCCACATCGTTAACGCCCGGTTCAAACTCGACGCAAAGGCTGATGGCGCTGCTGGGCGGTGAAACGCTGCGCACTAGCGGTAATGAGCGAAGCTGATCATGTAGCACCTGTTGGCGCCCCAGGTAGTCGCGCTGAATGCGTCGACACCAGACGTCCAGATCACCATCAAAAATAAACTGTGCCAGCACCGCCTGATCCAGCATGCGTCCTTCGCGGAAGAGTTCACTGCGCAGGCGGTTCATTGGACCCGCTAAATGGTGCGGCACGACTAAGTAGCCTAAGCGCAGGCCTGGAAACATCATCTTGGAAAAAGAGCCCACCAGCAAGTGGCGCTCCGAGTGCGGATAGAAGAGCAGGTTAGAATGGTCGTCGCGGTTAAACTCGTAATCATCTTCGACAATATATGCGGGCGCTAAGGCATCGCATAAGCGCTGTTTATCCGCCGCGCGGGTAGGCACGCTGAGCGGGTAGTGGTGCGAGCCGGTCAGGTAGGCCAATTGCACCGAGGTAGAAACAGGTGGAAGGCGGTGTCCCTGTCCTGGCAGCCACGCCACCGGTTCGATTTCCAAACCAGCGGCGGTAAAGACATTGCGCGCCCCCCAGTAGCAGGGCGACTCCATAGCCACGGTATCGCCAACATCAGCCAGCGCCACGGCGCATAGCTCAATGCCGTTATGGGTCCCGTCGGTGATGATGATCTGCTCCGTGTCGCAGCTAATATTGCGCCAGCGCGCCAAAAAATCGCGGATGGCGCGCTTTAACGGCCCGTAGCCACCGGTGGAGTAGGAGAGCAGCAGGGCGTTCTGCGGCACCGTCACACTGGCGTAGAGCTGCCGCCATTTTCGCATCGGGAACTGGGCGATATCAGGAATACCGGGCACAAAGGCGCCGCTTTGAACTGCGCTAGCGCCAGGGCCATCCAGTACCCGCTGGGCACGTTGAGAGAGCTGCGCATTGCCACGCAGGGGAGAGTTTGGTGTCACGGGGCGGCTCGTCCAGGTGCCTTGGCCGTGGGCGGTTTTAAGCAGTGCCTCTTCGAGTAGCGTATGAATTGCCAGTGCCAGGGTTTGACGGGCAACGCCCAAGGCATCCGCCAACTGCCGGTGAGAGGGCAGCCGCAGTCCGGAAGGCCACTGCTGGGTGATGGCCTGGCGCAATGCTTGCTCTATACGCACCTGCTTACTCAACCGTTCCGGCTGGAGTGCATAAAGTTGTACAAGTTGGTGCACGACCTCCTTGCGATCCATCTGGACACCCCTTAATCCCGCTTAACCCTCTAACCGCGGGCACTTAGACGAAAGCCGTATAAAAATAATGCACCCTTTCGGTGCGTATAAAAAGTGGTCTAGTTAAACACAAAAGTGGTGCATTCGTGTTTTCTCTCTCGCCTGCTAGCTTGTGGCTATCCTGTGTTTAGCAACACCGTTTAAAACGCGCCTGCTTGAAGCGAGACGGCTAAAACAGGATCAGGATACTGCGCCCCTGAGCGCCTACGACAACATCCAATAACTCGCAGGACATTTCAAATGACCACACCCTCATCAGAACAGGAAGGGCTCGTCCGGGTATTGGCCCGTGGCGATGTACTAGCGCTGGCTTTCGGCGCGATGATCGGCTGGGGCTGGATTGTACTCACCGGTACCGCGATTCAATCCGCTGGCAGCCTGGGCGCCATTATAGCCTTTATTATCGGCGGCTTAGCGATTGTCTTGGTCGGCCTCACCTATGCAGAGCTTGCCGCTGCGATGCCCAAAGTGGGTGGCGAGCATGTTTACAGCTACCGCGCTTTAGGTCATTTGCCCTCTTTTTTGTGCACTTGGGCGATTATTTTGGGCTACTTAAGCGTAGTGGCCTTTGAAGCCGTCGCCCTGCCCACGGTGATCGAACACCTGGCACCCAACTACGCCGTTGGCCACCTCTGGACGATTGCCGGTTGGGAAGTGAAAGCCACCTGGGTCGCGGTAGGCGTCGGCGGTTCGCTGGTCATGATGATCATCAACTACTTCGGCGTGACCACCGCGGCGTTGCTGCAAAAAGTGGTTACCGGGTTAATTCTGCTGGTGGGGGTGATGTTTGTCACCGGTTCGCTGTTTGAAGGCGAAACCATCAATATGATGCCGCTGTTCACTCAAGCCGATAGCGGCGTGTTCGCAGGCATAGTGGCGGTGCTGGTGATGGTGCCGTTCCTGTTTGTGGGCTTTGACGTTATTCCCCAGGCGGCGGAAGAGATCAACCTGCCCTACAAAGCCATCGGCAAGGTACTGATGATGTCGGTGATCCTGGCGGTGGTGTGGTACGCGCTGATCATTCTGGCCACCAGCCTGGCGTTGAACAGCGATGAGCTGGCGGCAAGCTCGCTTAGCGTGCCGGACGCCATGGGCAGCCTGTTTAATGCCGAGTGGGCCAGCAACTTAATGGTCATGGCGGGTATTGCGGGGATCATTACTAGCTGGAACGCCTTCTATATTGGCGGCTCGCGGGCAATCTATGCTCTGGCCAAAGCAGGCATGCTGCCTGCGCCGTTCGCCAAGCTGCACCCTCGCTACAGAACCCCGACCAATGCCATCTTTATGATGGGCTTTCTCTCTTGCTTGGCACCCTTCTTTGGCCGCCCGGCGCTGGTATGGATCGTTAATGCGGGGGGCTTAGGCATCGTGTTGGCCTACCTGTTTGTCGCCATCTCCTTTGTCGTGCTGCGGGTGCGTGAGCCGGATATGCCCCGCCCATTCAAAGTGAATAACGGCAAGCTGTGCGGCATCCTTGCGATCATCCTCTCTTTCGGTATGGCGTGCCTCTACCTGCCCGGTAGCCCGGCGGCGCTGAGCGTCGCGGAGTGGACTATTTTTGCCGGTTGGGCGGCGCTGGGCATCGTGCTGTACCTGCATGCGTTGCGCACTTACGGGCGCGAATATAGCGACCGTCACATGAAAGTGGATCTGTAAGCCTCTTAACACGTTACCCAGGAGCAATGTATGAGCTTTATTGAACAGTGGTTGCACGATGGCGTCGCGGGCCTGATTGGCGATGAGTGGCGCGCAGGGAAACAGACATTTGCGGTCGATAATCCCGCCACCGGCGAAACGATTGCCCGCGTAGCCGATATGGACGGGGATGATGCCCGTGATGCGGTGGCCGCCGCTTATAATGCTGGTGCCGCTTGGCGCGCTACGCCGGTGAAGCAACGCTCAGCGCTGCTGCGCCGTTGGTTTGAACTGATCATTGAGCACGCCGATGACCTGGCCCGCCTGATGACCTTGGAGCAGGGCAAGCCGCTGGCGGAAGCCAAAGGCGAAGTGATCTACGGTGCCTCATTTATCGAGTTCTTCGCCGAAGAAGCCAAACGTATGGCCGGTGAAACCCTGCGCAGTCACGGCGCCGACAAGCGCCTGCTGGTGCTGCGCGAGCCGGTCGGTGTGGTGGCGGCCATTACGCCCTGGAACTTCCCGCTGGCGATGATTACCCGTAAGTGCGCTCCGGCCCTGGCCGCGGGCTGCACCGTGGTGATCAAGCCCGCTGAAGCCACGCCGCTCACCGCGCTGGCGGCCGCTTACCTGGCGCTGGAAGCAGGCCTGCCAGCAGGCACCATCAACGTGGTTACCGCCTCAAAACCGGCAGCGGTAGGGGAGGTGCTTACCACTGATTCGCGGGTGCGCAAAGTGTCGTTTACCGGCTCAACGCCAGTGGGCAAACACCTGCTGGCCCAGTGTGCCAGCACGGTGAAGAAAACCGCCATGGAACTGGGCGGCAACGCGCCGTTTATCGTCTTTGATGACGCCGATGTGGATGCCGCCGTTGATGGCGCCATTGCCTCCAAATTCCGCAACGCCGGACAAACCTGCGTATGCACCAACCGCTTCCTGGTGCAGGACGGCATTTACGATACGTTCGTCGCCAAGCTCACCGAGCGTGTGAATGCACTCAAGGTAGGTGACGGCCTGGCCGAAGGTAGCATCATCGGCCCGCTGATCAACCAAGCGGCAGTGGACAAGGTTCAGCGCCATGTGGATGACGCCATCAACCAAGGCGCGCGGCTACTCTGCGGTGGCAAGCCCCATGCCGCAGGCGAGCGCTTCTTTACCCCCACAGTGCTCGCCGATGTCACCACCAAGATGGCGGTGGCCGATGAAGAGACCTTTGGCCCGGTAGCGCCGGTGTTCCGCTTCCAGCGCGATGAAGAGGCCATCGCCATGGCTAACGATACGCCCTTTGGTCTGGCGGCCTACTTCTACTCCACTGACTACCGCCGCATCTGGCACACCATGGAAGCGCTTGAATACGGCATGGTCGGTGTAAATGAAGGGCTGATCTCCACCGAGCTGGCGCCGTTTGGCGGTGTGAAAGAGTCCGGGCTGGGTCGCGAAGGCTCCCACCATGGGTTGGATGAGTTTACTGAACTTAAATATGTCTGCGTTGGCGGCCTTTAAAGAGAAAAATGATGACTAACCAAGAATTGAACGACCTGAAAAACCGTTACGTGGCCAACGGTGCTGCCACGCCAACAACTCAGTTTGCCGAGCGCGCGGAAAATGCCGAGCTGTGGGACGCAGACGGCAACCGCTGGATCGACTTCGCGGGCGGCATTGGTGTGCTTAACCTGGGGCATCGCCACCCCAAAATCGTTGCCGCCGTTGAAGCGCAGCTCAAGAAAGTTATGCACACCAGCGCGGCGGTGATCTCCTACGCCCCCTACGTGCAGCTGTGCCAAAAGCTCTGCGAACTAAGCCCGGTGCGCGGCCCTGAGCGTAAGGCGATGCTGGTCAACACCGGTGCCGAAGCGCTGGAAAACGCCGTGAAGATTGCCCGCGCTGCCACTGGCCGCACCGGCATTATTACCTTCGACGGCGCTTTCCACGGACGCACCATGATGACCCTGGCCATGACCGGCAAGGTGCTACCGTACAAGAACGACTTCGGCCCGATGCCGGGCGACGTGTTCCGCGCCCCATTCCCGAATCCGCTGCACGGCATCAGCGAAGAAGCATCTTTGGATGCCATTCGCACGCTGTTCAAAACCGATATCGCCCCGCACCGCACGGCGGCCATCGTGATCGAGCCGGTACAGGGCGAAGGCGGTTTCTACATCGCCTCGCCGGACTACCTGAAAGCCCTGCGCGCCCTGTGCGACGAGCACGGCATTTTGCTTATCGCCGATGAAGTGCAGTCCGGCTTTGCCCGCACCGGCAAGCTGTTTGCCCTCGAACACAGCGGCATTGAGGCGGATATTCTGACCACCGCTAAGAGTCTAGCCAACGGCATGCCGCTCTCTGCCGTGGTAGGTAGCGCCAAGGTAATGGACGCCTCCGGCCCCAACTCGCTGGGCGGCACCTACAGCGGCAACCCACTCTCCTGCGCGGCAGCCCTGGCGGTCATCGAAGCCATCGAAGAAGAGAACATCCTTGAGCGTAGCGAGCAGATGGGCAAAATGCTCGCCGAGCGCTTCGCGGCATGGGAAGAGCGTTTCCCCGCCGTTGCGCACGGCCGCCAACTAGGCGCCATGGCGGCGTTTGAATTGCTCGACAGCGAAGGAAAACCTGATACAGCGCTCACCGGTGCGCTCTGTGCCAAAGCCCGTGAGAAGGGCCTGATCCTGCTCTCCTGTGGTTTCTACGGCAACAGCATACGCATTCTGGTGCCGTTAACCGTCTCTTCTGCGGTGTTGGAAGAGGGGCTCAGCATTATTGAGCAGTCACTGGAAGCGCTTAGCTAAAATCGTCTAAGCAACACTAAGCCCGCCCTCGTCAGACAGCAAAAGCTGTTGGCGAGGGCGAGGTTTTTATTTCATAGCGGTGAAAGTTTTGGGGTTGCAGTGTGATTATGAGCCACTACCCCTACAGTTTTGTTTAAACCTAGATAACCACTGTGTGGGAGTAAGCCCGAAGGCTTTCTTAAAGTGATTTGTCATATGGCTCTGGTCATTGAAACCAGCTGAAACTGAGGCGTACGACAACGAATAACCCTGGGTCAAATAGTGTTTTACGCATGACAGACGCCGCATGGTCAAGTAACGGTATGGGCTTGTTCCATATAATGCACTGAAATCTCTTGATAAACTCCACTTTTCACGGCTACTGACTAAGGCTAAATCATCGAGTGTGATCTGAGTATCCAACGAATAGTGGATAAATTCTCTAGCTTTTTCTGCGGCGCCATAGTCGTATGCCACCCTGCCTCTTTTATGTCCTGCCACAGCAGCAAGAACGTTGGCTAGCTCAAAAAGGATATCTTCCTCTTCAAGTTGCTCATGAGCTGTATCTAAATCATTCATGAGGAATTCTGTGGCGGCATAAAGTCGAGAGTCTGTGCTAATGCCATCCTTTATATATGGTAAAGGGCGACCACCAAGCACAGTTTGAAGCACGCGTGGTTCAATATACATGATGCGGTAGTGGAAGCCTTCGTTCGTACCCGCCTCACCGTCGTGGAGTTCATCTGGATGAATCACAATGGTATTGCCCGGCAAGCTAGTCCTTTTTTCACCTCGGTAATTGAAACAATGCACCCCTGCCAGCGTTCTGCCAACAGCATACGTATCGTGCCGGTGAGGCTCGAAAGCAACGCCAGAAAAAAAGGCTTCGAATCTTTCTATCTGTGTATTGAAAAAAGAATTTAGCATAGGCGGTACGTTGTCTGCTGTTGGCTGAAGACAGGGTAATCATGCAACGGAATATGTGGATAAGCAAAGCGGGTTGGCTGTTTTGGCAATCAATATACTCTGTCTTTGAAAGACTTTCATGTTACAAGCTTCTCAGCTCAATACGTAATATAAAGTAGTAGCGATGAGTGTGATGAAAATCAACCCGAATTTCAAGATGATTGTTAGTATGACTACTGAAATAAAAGCCAAAAAGGATATAGATAGCCCGTTAGTTACTTCTGGCATCACAATGTAAGTAATGAAGCAAATGAAAATAGAGCTAGGTAGTACTTCCTCTATCAGGTGCTGAGTCTTTTCTCCGAAGTTGATAATGATCAAAGAGGGCAGAACTCTGACCATGAGGCTTGTTAATAAAAGAGCCATGATTACCCAGATATTACTCATCATATTATGTCCTCAGTCCCTGCTCTTTAATAGATAATAGGTAGCGGATAATAAAACTACAGATGGGATCCAAAAGTAGACAGCACCAAGGGTGTAGTAGAGAAATCCGCTTACTATAAAGCCTAGTATTGCCTTTGGAACAGTGATCAAACCGCTTTTATATGGTCGATTTTTAAGATACGAAATGGCCAGAAAAAGAAGCACTAAGCTTGCAGGGATGCTGGCATTAATCCCATCAGGTAAAAGGTTGGGAAAAAGCCCTGCTACAATACCGCCTGTTACCCCGAATAGTATCCAGCACCCGAAAATGGTGAAGCGAATTATGAGCATAGCTCTTTGGTTATGGCCTTGCTCAATTGCATAAGCTTCATCGCCGAGTGTATGCGACGAAAAAATCTTAAGCAGCTTGTTGGGTGGTAGCTTTTTTGAGCACGAAAGTGAGATAGCAAAGTACCTACTATTAATCATGACGGAAACGAAGAGAATAGTTAAAAAAGTAGCGCCAGAGCTAGAAAGAGGTAGTGCAGCGAATTGCCCACTTCCAGAAAAGCCTAGTAGGCTTACTAGAAAAATTTCGCCAATGCTCCAGTCTGCTTTATATGCAGTAAAGCCGAATAGCATGCTAACTGGTGCGATTGCAAAGAGGGCTGTCAATAGGTTCGGTAACAAATTACGATACTCTGCTGTATTTGAAGCAGAGAATATTTTTAGTATTTAAATACTTATTCATCGTTGTTAATCGCTTTTCGAAAAGTATTAATATTTTTTAGCTATGGGTAATGGGCTTGCTACAGAGTAGTCAGGTTAGCTACTTCAATGGAAGTGTATGAGAAAAGTGGACAGACGTATTGTAAGATCGTGCAGGGTATAGCGAGCAGAGAGGGGGGCTTCAGGGTTTTTGATACTCAGTTTTAATCAGCTCATAGGCTGTTAAGGCGTTGCTCTTCATTGTCAAACAGAGAAAGTGGCTGGCGTCTTGAGTGCGGAGAAGCACATGCAGCACCTTTTCCAGTTGTGCGCTAAACTAGCGTGATGAGTGGTAATCAGCAAGGTACAAAATGAGCACGCCATCTGGTTACACTTCCTAAGCAGGCTCATTCGGTTACGTGAATATACATTGTACGCAACCGAGGCTGTTCGTCGCCTAGTGTCTCTATAAGTGTGAAACCGTGTTGCTCATAAAGCTGTATCAGTTTCTGGCAGTCTTCACACTCAAGGATGATGACACGACCACCAATAAGGGCCTTGGCTTGTGAAATAACCGCATAAATCTCTCCCAGAATGGCATCAAGCGATATCGGGTTGTCAATGACAGCCGTATTTTTACCAATTTGGCCAATCAGAAAGGCGCGGATACGTTCAGCGCGCTTAGAAATACCATCCAGCTGCCGAACCTTGGTCTTGCTGACGTTGGCTCCTTCAAGTGTTAATTCTTTAAACGATAAGGAAAAGTACGCGAGGATATCGGCAGTATCGTCGTTGATGATCAGGTAGGTTCTAGCGTTGCCTGTCTGCTCAAAGCGGATGGCTTTATCAGGCTGAGTGAGGAAGCTTTCGACATCAGCGTTGCGGTGACAGGAAAATGTACTGAGAAGCTCGATGGTGGATGTCTCATCAAGCTCCTTCAGCAGGTCTCCGAGTTGGACAATCGTTGTTTTAATAGCTGAATTCCCCGTTTGTTTTCGGCCTCATAGTCACGCTTCTGAACCTTGATATGGCGGGGGGTCGCCAAATCCTGGTGAATCCGGTCAATGGATTGCTTATCGTTGACTACAAAGGTTTTATCAAAAGATGCAGTAGCCACTAGTTGGCACCTCCTATAAGTGGTTGCCAATAATATTGTAGCAGCTTTCAAAATCATGAAACAGGTCAAAAATTAACCAGGCGTTGCTCAGCATTCAAAGGTATCCAGAATGGCCTATGTGGGGCTTGGAAAATCGCAGAGCACATCGATTTCTCTAATCGTGCGTGTCGGCTGTTGGTCCTAGCCCGCCCTCATCAAACAGTGAAAGCTGCTGGCGATGGGCGGGTGTTGCTTTTTTACCCCGCCGAGCGGTAGGCCGACGCTGGCTGGCGAGCTTATCCATAATGGCTTGGCTGGCTTCTCTTGCGTCTGGAGTGCGGCGAAGCTCATAGAGCACTTTCTTCCGGTGGCGTGCTTCGACCTCAAAATCGTTGGGGGTTGGGTAGTTTACGCCAGGCTGAAAGTCGAACCGCTTTTGCAGACTTTCCGGTAGCGCCCAGGGCTTAGCGCGCCACTTCAGGGGCAGTGGCGTTAGTTCTGGCACCCATCGGGCGACAAACTCACCGGTAGGGTCGTTATCCTCCGCCTGCTTGATGGGGTTATACACCCGCAGCGCATTGGTGCCCGTAGCACCTGCTTGCATCTGCACCTGGGGGTAATGAATGCCCGGCTCGAAGTCGGTAAACAGCCGAGCCAAGTGCAATGCTGGTTCGTACCAATGCAGCCCAAGGCCAAAGGTGGCGTGGGAGATCAGCATGGCGCGCATGCGAAAGTTGATCCAACCGGTGGCGATCAGGCTGCGCATGCAGGCATCCACCAGCGGCACGCCGGTTTGCCCACGCTTCCAGGCAATCAGATTGGGGTGGTTGGGGTCGCGCTCCCGCAGGCCGCGCAACGCCGGGTGGAGGGTTTGTGACTCAATGCTTGGCTCGCTTTCGAGCTTTTGAATAAAGTGGCAGTGCCAGTGAAGCCGGGAGGCGAAGGCGCGCAGTGAGCGCGACCAAGCGGTGTCTTCAGCATGCTTTTTTCGTTGGCGGCGCAGCGACTGCACCACTTCGCGTATGGAGAGGGTGCCCCAGGCCAAATGGGGCGAAAGCCGCGAGCCAAATTCCCAGGCCAGTAGTGGTTTAGACAGTGAGCCGCGATAGCGCCGCCCGCGCTGGCTTACAAAGCTGCGCCACACTGCGCGGCCTTCGCTGCGGCCACCGGGCTGCCGCTCGGGGCATGGCGTGGTATCAAACCCCAGCGTCAGGCTGTGAAGCTGCCCAACGTCAATGTGGTGAAAGTATTGCCACTCCTCAGCCGCTTGAGCGTTTTGCGGGGCTGGGAAGGTAGGTGCCGTCATGAGCGTTTCCCACTGATTTTCCCAGGCGTAGCGATCTTCCGATCTGGACTTCAAACCACGCACTACGCCGTGCTGGCGTGATTCCTGCCAATTAACGTCATGCTTTCGGCACCAGGTATGAACGCTAAGATCGCGGGCAAAGCTCCAGGCGTTGCCGGTCTCTGCATGGGAGTGAAGAGCAAACTCGCCGTAATGGGTTTTCAGGGCGTCCAGCAAATCGACAATATCGCCTTGCCAAAGACACAGCGGCAGGCCCAGTGTTTCCAATGCGTTTGAAAGGTCTGCCAGTGAGTCCGCGGCAAACTGCCAATGGCGCAGGGCGCTGTCTGGCGCTTGCCACTGGCCGGGTTCAATGGCAAATACGGGCAGTACTGGGCCAGCCATGGCGGCGTTGGCAAGCGGCGCATGATCATGAATACGTAAATCGCGTTTGAACCAAACAACCTGGATAGGTGCCTTAGCCATGCCGTACCTTGCGGTTGAGGGCTATTCGGCGCTAAGTCTATTCGCCACTGAAATGTGACGTTACCATCAAGCTACCGTTTGCCAAATGAACCCAACAGGGCCAACTCTGCAGGAACAAACCCGTAGGAGAGTAACGATGTATATTGCCATGAACCGTTTTCGGATTGCCCCAGGCCGCGAAGAGGACTTTTTAGAGGTGTGGCGCAACCGCGACTCTCACCTGGATGAAGTGCCGGGCTTCAAACAGTTCAAGATGCTGCAGGGTGAAAGCCAGGAAGATCACACCGTGTTTATCTCCCACAGCGTGTGGGAATCGGAAGAGGCCTTCCGTGACTGGACTAAGTCAGACGCATTCCGGAAGGCCCACGCCAATGCCAAAGCGCCCGAAGGTATTTATCTTGGCCCGCCTAAATTTGAAGGTTATGAGGTGGTGCTGTAAGGCGGCACGGCTAAACGAAGCAGATTGTCAGCGGGGCGCCTGCCCCGCTTTGGGCGCTTTAAAACAGTGCCAAGCCAATCGACAGCAGCACGCTGTAAAGCAGTGTCGAAATAGCGGTTTTCTTCAGCATGCCGGTCAGGATCTCGCCATCATGGGTATGGCGTAGTGTTCTGGCGGCATCCGTTAACGGCTTGGCTACCAGCAGGCAGCTCCACCCCACCAGCGGTACAGGGAGCGCGACTAGGTAAACCAGCGTTAGCAGTAGCGCCAACCCCAGTAGTGCCCAGTGGTAGTTAATCGCGTTTTCGCGACCTAGCCGCACCGCCAGGGTGATCTTGCCGTTGCGTGCATCACTTTCTATATCCCGCACGTTGTTCACATTGAGTACGGCGGTCGCCAGCAGCCCGCAAGCGGCGGCGGGGAGCAACGGTAGCCAGCTTAGCTGGTGGGTGTGCAGGTAGTAGGTACCCAGCACGCCGAGCAGTCCAAAAAACATAAAGACCGCAATATCGCCAAATCCCCGGTAGCCGTAGGGAGTACCGCCGAGCCCAACGGTGTAGGTGACCGCCGCCAATAGCGCAGCCGCCCCTAACAGTATAAAGGTGAGTATCTGCTCCCACTGGTTCCCAAAGGCGGCAAGCAGTAATAACAGCCCCAATAACGCGGCGGTGAGGGCCGCAACCACCATTCCTTTGCGCATCGTTTCGGCGCTAAGCAAACCAGACGAGACCGCTCGGGCAGGGCCTATGCGCTGATCATCATCAGCGCCGGAGGCGGCATCACCGTAATCGTTGGCTAGATTAGACAGCACCTGTAGCGCAATGGCGGTCAGCAGGGCGAGCACAAGCACCGCACCATTAAAGGCATCCACGCTAGTCGCTAGCCCGGTACCCAGCAGAATAGAAGCGCACGCCAGCGGTAACGTACGGGGGCGAGCGGCTAGCAGCCAAGCTTGGTAGTGGCGGCGCTTACTGTTTTGTTGCATTGCGTCGATATTCCTGTTGACCGTTGTCATTTAATAAACATTCGGCAATGTATGATTAAGTGCTAAAAAGTAGATCTACGTCAAACTATGCCGCGTCATCTTGCTCCACACTGCAACAATCCCTTGAGTAGGAGTTTACGTGATGATTGGCGACTTATTTAGACATAACAAATATATGGCGGTAGTTTGGTTACTGCTACGGCTCTATTTAGGCATCACTTGGCTGACGCTTGGCATCGGTAAGATAACCGGTGGTTTTAATGCCGAAGGCTTTCTAAGCAATGCCGTGGCCAATCCCGTGATGCGAGAAGGAAGTGCGGTTTACCCTAATTATGTCGCCTTCCTTGAGAATTTCGCGCTGCCCTATGCGGATGTTATTAACGTCATTATACCGCTAGGGGAGATGTTGGTTGGCCTGGGTTTAATCGTTGGTGTGTTGACCTCGTTTGCTGCGTTTTTCGCCATTGTGATGAACATGTCCTTTTTGATGGCGGGCACGGTGTCTACCAATCCATGGATGATTGCACTGACGTTCTTTTTGCTGGTAGCAGGCGCCAATGCCGGTCGGCTTGGCGGCGATCGCTGGGTGCTACCCTATATTAAAGATAAGCTAGGCTTAAGGTACCCAGCGGTCGTCAGCAAGTAATTGAAAATGCTGGCCTAACAGGCGAACTATGCACTCTAACCCTATTGAAGCCCTCAGGCATCAGCTTGCTACGCTTTGTGATGCCGCTCAAAAAGGGGTTATCCGCTTAAGTACCCCGTGTCAGGTGAACGACATGATGGGGTGGCTAAACATGCAGAGCGTTTATCCCCGTCTCTACTGGCAATCACGTGATGTGGGGGCCGTTGAGTATGTGGTGCTGGGGGCTGTTAACGCTTTTGATTCACTAGCGGCACTGGAGGCTGATCTTGCTGCGCTGATCGATATCGGTGGCCAGCAGCCCGACTTTTTTGGCGGTATGGCCTTCGACCCTGGTACGCCGGGGTGGGAGCACTTTCCTGCCTTCCACTTTGTGCTGCCGCGTATCGAGCTTAAACGTCACCAAGGAGGCGCGACGCTGTCACTGAATCTACGTTTCGATGACCGCTGCCCCAGTGCCGAAATCGCCCAGGCTCATGCCTGTTTAGCCGCCTTGGCAGCAGAGCAGCCGCTGCCTCGTTTGCAGCCTCTGGTTTACCAGCGTGAAGACTGCCCCAGTCAACAGGAGTGGGCGGCTTGGGTGGGGCTGGTGACGAACCCCGACCACCTAGTGCATACGCCCAAGGTGGTGCTTTCTCGTGAAACTCGCCTGACAACACCTGAAACGCCTAACCCTTGGGCGCTATTGTCACGCTGGCAGGCCGGTGCCGCTGACTGTTTTCACTTTGGCATCCAGTTGACACCCCATGAGGCGTTTATCGGCTGTCCGCCGGAGCAGTTATATAAGCGTGACGGTCGGCACTTAACCACCGAGGCGCTGGCAGGCACGACGCGCCGTGGGCGTGACGCCGAGCAAGATCTGGCGTTTGCCGCTGAGCTACTGGCAGATAAGAAAAACACGCTGGAAAATCAGTGCGTTTATCAGCAAATCTTGGCCCAGCTTGAGCAGCTTTCTTCACAAGTCCAAATGGGTGAGGCGCATATTGTTAAGCTGCGCTCGGTGCAGCATATTCGCCGACTGATCCACGCCGAATTACACCATAGCGTCACCGACCACTCTTTGCTCTCCTCACTGCCACCGACTCCGGCGGTGGGCGGCGTTCCTCGCGAGTCAGCGCTAACGTTTATTCGTCAGCATGAGCGCCATCAACGCGGTTGGTATTCAGGGGTGTTCGGGAGAATCAGCCACGCCAGTAGCGACCTCGCCGTGACTATTCGTTGCGCCCATATCGATTCAGAAATGATCCGGCTCTATGCCGGTGCTGGCATTGTGGCGGGCTCCCAGCCGGACGAAGAGTGGCGGGAGCTGGACAGTAAAATCGCCGATATTATGTCGCTGCTAGGAATGGGATAACACATATGACAGCTTCTACATCGAGCGGTTTTGCGCAAGCGCACGCTACCTTTAATCATGTTTGGTCGGCGCTAATGCTGGAGGAGCTTTATCGCTTAGGCGTGCGTGATGTGGTGCTGGCGCCCGGCTCGCGCTCATCGCCGCTGACCATGGCCGCCAGCGAGCATGTGGGGCTTTGCTGCCACTGCCATTTTGACGAGCGCGGGCTGGGGTTTATGGCACTGGGTATTGCCCGGGGCAGTCATCGCCCCGTGGTGGTGATTACGACTTCCGGCACCGCCGTGGCCAACCTCTACCCGGCAGTGGTGGAAGCTAATTTGCTTGGCGTACCGCTGATTGTGCTCTCCGCTGACCGACCCATTGAGCTGCTGGATAACGGCAGCAATCAGGCCATTGACCAACGGGATATCTTCTCCCGCCACACCATTGTTCACCACGACTTGCCAGCGCCCGATGCTGAGATAAAAGCAGCGTTTCTCCTTAGCACGATTGATCAAGCGGTTGATCAGCAGCGCCGCACCCCTGGCTCCATCCATATCAACTGTCGTTACCGCGAGCCCCTTTACCCCGGCGAATGTTTGGTGGATGCCAGTGACTATCTCGCCCCGCTGGGGCGCTGGCTGACGAACTCCACGCCGTGGAGTGACTGGTCATGGGGGGATATACAGACCCGCACCACCATTCCAGCGCTTAGTGACGTATGGGAAGCATTTGCCCAGCAGCGCGGAATTATCGTCGCGGGTAGCATTGATGACCCGCAGCAGGCGCAGCAAGTGGTGGCGCTCGCCAAGCAACTGGGCTGGCCACTACTGGCGGATGTGCAGAGCCAGGTGCGTTTTGATCCTTATAACCTAATCCATTTTGATCTGGCGCTCCATGACGAACGCTTTAGCGCGGAACTGGCTAAGGCAGAGGTGCTGCTGCAGTTTGGCGGTCGGCTAATTTCCAAGCGGCTCACGCAGTTTATTGCCCATCAGCCCTGGCAGGATGTCTGGCTGGTTGATCCGCTGCCCCAACGGCTGGATCCTGATTACTGCGTTAAGCGCTGGTTGATAAGCTCGCCCGCGGATTTTATAGCTGGCTTGCCGAAAATCCCCGAACAAGCGCCTTGGCATCAGTTGGGTAGCCTTCAGCGCCGCACCAGCCAATTTGTAGAGGAGCAGTGCGCGGCCTTCTCAGAGCTGGGTGTTTGCCACCTGCTAGCGCAACGGGTGGAAGGGCAGCTGTTTATCGGTAACAGTCTGCCTGCAAGGCTGATGAATATGCTGGGAACACACCGCCAAATGCCGCTGCGGGTGTTGGCCAATCGCGGCGCGTCTGGCATTGATGGCTTAATCGCCACGGCCTATGGCGTCAGCTGCACATGCTCAGCACCTACGACCATTGTGCTGGGAGATACCAGCGCACTGCATGATCTCAATAGCCTAGCGCTGTTAAAGCAGACCACCCAGCCCCTAGTGGTGGTTATCCTCAATAATGATGGCGGTAGTATTTTTCATATGCTGCCGGTGCCCAAAGAGGGGGAACTGCTGGAGCGCTATTATCGCCAGCCACATGGGCTTAACTTCGAGTATGCCGCCAGGATGTTTGGGCTTGGCTACTCGGCGCCCAGTTCCTTGGAAGCCTTTACGGCGGCTTATACCCAGGCGTTAGAGTCGGGCGTTACGTTGATTGAGGTTAACGTGCCCCACCAACAGGTCGCTGATGATCTCAAGTTGTTTGGCGCAGCGATTCGAGGGACGTCGCGTGAGCTGTAAGCCCCACAAGCAGGCGCCTACCCTGGTGCTGCTCCACGGCTTGTTGGGCAATGGTCAGGACTGGGTTGAGGTCATCGCTGACTTGGAAGGTATTAACTGCCTCGCGCTGGACTTACCTGGGCACGGCCAGAATCATCAGGTGCAGGTAACCTCTTTTGAGGCGTTTCATCACTGGCTGAGCGATATGCTGATAACCCGCGGTGTAAGCCGTTACTGCTTGCTGGGCTACTCCCTGGGTGGTCGTTTGGCGCTGTACCACGCCAGCCGCCAACCGTCGGGGCTGGAAGCGCTTTGGCTGGAGAGCGCTCACCCTGGTTTATCCGCCAGTGAGCGTGCTGGCCGTATTGCTCATGATGAACGCTGGGCGCTTCGCTTTGAGCAGGAACCGTTGGAGGACGTACTTATCGATTGGTATCAGCAGCCGGTGTTTGCCGATCTCACGGAGGCCCAGCGGCGTCGGCAGATTCAACGTCGCCTGGCGAACCGTGGGCCAGCCGTCGCCCAAATGCTGCGGTCAACGTCCTTGGGGCAACAGCCCTCGTTTTGGCAGTGGCTGGAAAATACCCGCCTGCCGGTCAGCTATTTTTCGGGCCAGCGGGATGCCAAGTTTCACACCCTGGCGACTCATCTAGCAACGATGGCCCCGCACCTGCGCCATATCACGCTGGAAGGGGGCCACAATCTTCATGCTGAGCAACCGGGGATGATTGCTCAGCAGCTCAATGCCTGGTATCGCACGCTAGGCTAATGTTTATCAGCTGATCACCATTAACCAGGGCAGGCCGATCACCAGCCAAACCACCAGGAACAGCAGCCCGAAGATGACTCCTAGCCGCCAGAACAGCGCGCTGGGTAGGTAGCCGCTGCCATAGTAAACCGGGCTTGGGCCCGTGCCGTAGGGAGTAAGAATGCCCATAAAGCCGAGTGTGGGGAGTAGCAGCAGGATAAACATCTGCATATCCAGCCCGGCAATGCCCGATGCCGCCGCCAGGATCACCGGCAGCAGGGCGGTAACGTGGGCCGTTACGCTGGCAAAGAAGTAGTGCAGTAGGTAGAAGATAACCACCAGTGCCACCATGGCCATCAGCGGATTGAAGTGGCTTATCTGCCCGCCGACCACACCGCCAAACCAGTTAACGAATCCCACCTGGCTGAGACGCCCGCGAGCGCCACCAGAGTGGCAAACCATACAAAGGTATTCCAGGCGGCTCGGTTATCGAGAATATCGCTCCAGGTCACAATGCCGGTTAACAGCATGCCGCAGATCACCAGTAGACCTACCAGCGATCCAGAGATAATGTCGCCCGCGAAAATCCACAGCATCAGGGCAGTCACCACCATCATGACCAGCATGATTTCATGACGGGTCAGTGCCCCTAGCTTGGTTAACTCCTGCCGCGCCCAGTCGGAGATTTCACTGCCTGCTTTCACTTCGGGTGCGCATAGCCAGTAGCTCAGCAGCGGCACCAGCAGAAGCAGCAGAATGCCGGCAGGTGCTACTGCCATAAACCACTGCCCCCAATTGACCTGGATACCGGTGGTGCTTTCGGTTAACGCGATCGCCAACAGATTGGGCGCCAGGGCGGTCAAAAATAGCGAACTGGTGACGCAAGTAGACGCCAACGCTGTCCACATCAGAAAGCTGCCCATGCGTTTCATGCTGGGGTCGTTGGGGTGGGAGTCGTAAAGCGGCGGCAGGTTACGAATCACGGGGAAGATCGTGCCCGCACTGCGCGCCGTATTGGAAGGCGTAAACGGCGCCAGAATGCCATCGGCAATCATCACCGCATAACCCAGGGTTAAGGTGCGCTTGCCCATTGCTTTGACCAGCCAGAGCGATATCCGCCTACCAAGGCCGGTTTTTTCATACCCCAAGGCAAACATAAAGGCACCAAAAATCAGCCATACCGTCGAGTTGGTAAAGCCCGACACCGCCCACGAAAAGGCCTGGTTAGCGGCATTAAACCCATCAGCGGCCAGTTGTTCCGGAGAGTACAGCACCCATCGAGAAAGCAGTGCGACCAGAGTGACTCCGATTAGGCCCACCACTGCGCCCGGTAGCGGTTCAAGAATCAAGCCCACTACGCAGCCGAGGAAAACGGCGAAAAAATACCATGCATGAGGGGCAAGCCCCGGGGGCGTGGGTATCAGCGCGACGATGATAGCGACTGCAAGCGGCGCTAACAGTTTCCATCGCGGTGAGGGTTGAGCATTGGTCGTCATGCGGCACCTCTCTCTTCAGTTTTTGCAGTAAGGTCTTCTTTGTCGTTTGGTAGGCAGCCATCTGCCTGCAGTGAGTGGCTTGAAGAGTAGGTGCTGCGGCGCGGGGGGAACAGCAATACCGGCTCGATTTTCCACTTGCTTGACGCACGTCAATAGTTCTTTCGACTAATGAGCAGGGCCTGTCATAGGCGTGGTAAGTTGGAGTGATGAAAGGGCACCGAAGAGTGTCGCCGGTACCACCTTTGACTTGGCTAATGGAAGGGGTTGTCATGCAGCAGCGAGATTTCGATATCGTCATTGTTGGTGGGGGTGGGGCGGGCTTGCGCGCGGCTATCGGGGCTGCTGAACAAGCCAAGGAGCAGGGCTCTCCCCAGCGCATAGCGCTGCTCTCCAAGGTTTACCCCATGCGCTCCCATACCGTGGCCGCTGAGGGCGGCGCAGCGGCCGTTACCAGTGCCGAGGATACTCACCAGGCGCATTTTGACGACACGGTGTCCGGCGGTGACTGGCTGGTTGAGCAGGGCGTCGTCGACTACTTTGTCCATCATGCCTATCAAGAACTGGTGCAGATGGAGCGCTGGGGCTGCCCCTGGAGCCGCAAGGAAGATGGCCAAGTGCAAGTGCGTCGCTTTGGCGGCATGAAAACGGCCCGCACCTGGTTCGCGGCTGATAAAACCGGCTTCCATATGCTCCATACCCTGTTTCAGACCTCGCTGAAATACCCCGAGATCGAGCGTTTCGACGAATACTTCGTGCTCGACCTCGCCGTCCATGAGGGCGCGGTGATCGGCGTGATTGCGCTGCAGATCGCCACCGGCGAATTGACCCTGCTGCGTGCCAAAGCAGTAGTGCTTGCCACCGGCGGCGCGGGACGCTTGTTCCGTTTCAACACCAATGCGGGCATTGTCACCGGCGATGGGATGGCGATGGCTTATCGCCACGGTGTGGCGCTGCGCGATATGGAGTTTGTTCAGTATCACCCCACAGGCTTACCCGGCTCCGGCATTTTGATTACTGAAGCGTGCCGGGGCGAAGGCGGTATTCTGCTCAATAAAGAAGGCTATCGTTATCTGCAGGATTATGGCCTTGGCCCGGAAACGCCGCTGGGTAAACCGGAGAACAAGTATATGGAGCTGGGCCCGCGGGACAAGCTCTCCCAGGCCTTCTGGCAGGAGCAGCAGGCGGGTCGCACCGGCAAGTTTGGCGACAGCGATGTGGTCTATCTTGATCTGCGCCACTTGGGTGAAAAAACCATTCTGGAGCGCCTGCCGTTTATCTGCGAGCTGGCCAAATCCTATATCAACGTCGACCCGGTGAAAGAGCCCATCCCCATTCGCCCAGCGGTTCACTACACCATGGGCGGTATTCAAACCAATCCACAGTGCGAAACCTCCATTGCCGGGCTCTACGCCGCCGGGGAGTGTGCTTCGGTGGGTCTGCACGGCGCCAATCGATTGGGCTCTAACTCGCTGACAGAACTACTGGTGTTTGGCCGCTTGGCCGGTGAACAGGCAAGCAAGCGCGCAGCGCAAACCGAGTGGGCCGATGAGCGCCTGCTGGAAGCGCAAGGCGATCGTCAGCAAGCCAAGCTACTGCGGTTATGCGACGGCACCGGCAGTGCGGAGAACTGGGTAGAACTCAAGCACGCCATGGTGCAGGCCATGGAGAGCGGTTGTGGCATTTACCGCACCGAAGAGGGCATGCGCCACTCGCTGGAGACCATGCGCCAACTGCGCGCGCGCTTTAACAAGGTTCGCGTTAACGATACCAGCAAGATTTTTAATACCGAGTTACTGGAATGCCTTGAACTGGAGTGTGGACTGGATATTGCCGAAGCCTCCTGTTTGGGTGCGCTTGAGCGCCGTGAGTCCCGCGGCGCCCACCAGCGCTTGGATGAAGGTATGCAGAAGCGCGATGATGTTAACTACCTCAAGCATAGCCAGGTGTTCTACCAAGGCGATGGCCATGCCGAGCTGCGCTGGCAGGACGTCGATGTACGGTTTTCCGCCCCGGCGGAGAGGGCCTATGGCGATGCGGGCAAGGGGGGCAAGGTATGAACAGCCAACAGATCAGCACCAAACACATTAGCGTCAAACGCTATCTGCCAGACAGCTCGGCTGAACCCTATTGGCAGCAGTACGAACTGCCGGTGGACGATAGCACCTCGCTGCTGGATGCCCTCAACCACATTAAAGAGCAGCTCGATAGCACGCTGAGCTACCGCTGGTCGTGCCGCATGGCGATCTGTGGCTCCTGCGGGGTCATGGTGAACGGCATTCCCAAGCTGGGCTGCAAAACCTTCTTGCGCGATTATGAGGGCGAAATTCGTATCGAGCCGCTGGCCCACTTCCCTGTGCAGCGGGATTTGGTGGTGGACATGGAGATATTCCTTGAGCACCTGGCGGCGGTGAAGCCCTACCTGATTGACGATAACCCGGTAAAACCGTTGGATCCCAATGCGCCGGAAACCTACCAGCAGTCACCCGAACAGCTCGCCCGCTATAAGCAGTTCGCCAACTGCATTAATTGTGGCCTCTGCTACTCCGCCTGCCCCCAGTTTGGGCTTAATCCGGAGTTTCTTGGCCCGGCGGCGTTAACGCTGGCTCACCGTTACAACCTGGACAGCCGAGACCACGGCAAAAAACAGCGCATGGCCGAGCTTAACCGCCACGACGGGGTATGGAGCTGCACCTTTGTGGGCTTCTGCTCCAAGGTTTGCCCCAAACACGTTGACCCCGCCGCGGCGGTCAATCAGGGCAAGGTTGAAGCGGCCAAACACACGCTTATTGCGCTGTTTAAAGGGTAGGGGAGGAACATCATGGATAAATCATCATCGCAACGCCTGCCGCCGCTGAAACGCAACTGGTGGCTAAAACACCGCTTTTTTAAACTCTATATGCTGCGCGAAGCCACGGTGCTACCGCTGGTGTTTTTCACGCTCTGTTTACTCGCCGGTATGGTTGCTCTGTTGCAAGGGGCGGAGAGTTGGCAGGGGTGGATCGCCTTTATGGGTTCGCCCATTGTGCTACTGCTGAATCTTCTAGCCCTGGCCGCCAGCCTGTTTCATGCCGCCACCTTCTTTGTGCTGTTCCCACGGGTAATGCCGCTGCGTATCGCCGGGCATAGCATGCCTGATCAGGCCATTGTTGCCGGGCAGTGGGCAGGTGTCGTCGTGGTCACGCTGCTATTTTTCTGGCTATTGGGGAGGAGTGGAGCATGAACATGCACAAAGATGATGTTCAGCATAAACAAGCCTTTGATGAACCGCTTTGGTGGGGGCTGTTTAGCGCAGGCGGTGTCTGTTTCGCTGTCTTTCTACCTGCTGTGATTCTGTTTATCGCCGTGCTACTGCCCCTGGGCCTGTTGCCCGCCGAGGCGCTGAGCTATGAGCGGGCATCTTCGCTGCTGTTTAGCGTGCCGGGCTTTTTGTTTATTGGCGCTGTGGTCTGCTTGCCGCTATTTCATGCTGCCCACCGCCTGCGCCATGGACTGTTTGATATCAGCGTGGGCAGCGACACACTCAATAAGAAGCTGATGTACGGTGGGGCGGCGCTGTTGAGTGTTTTGGCGTTGGGCATTGTTGTGGCGGGTTTCTTTCGCTAAACGGCGCATTGTTCAGATAAAAAAAGAGACTGGCATGATTAAAGGACTGACTGAAGCAGAACTCTACGCGGCGATTGAGTGGCAGGATCACTCAAACGACTATCAGGATATTCTGTATCACACATCAAAAGAGGGCATTGCCCGCATCACCATCAACCGCCCCGAGGTGCGCAACGCCTTTCGCCCGCTAACGGTGAGCGAGATGATCCAGGCGCTAAGCCGGGCGCGTTACGACAGCGCCATTGGTGCGATTATTCTCACCGGCGCAGGCGACAAAGCGTTCTGCTCCGGTGGCGATCAGCGCATCCGTGGCGACTACGGTGGCTACCAGGACGAAGAGGGTGCCCACCACCTTAACGTGCTGGACTTCCAGCGCGATATTCGCACCTGCCCTAAGCCGATTATCGCCATGGTGGCGGGTTACGCCATTGGCGGTGGCCATGTGCTGCATATGATGTGCGACCTGACCATTGCCGCCGATAACGCCATTTTTGGCCAGACCGGCCCTAAAGTCGGCTCCTTTGATGGTGGCTACGGCGCCTCTTATATGGCGCGCATTGTGGGCCAGAAAAAGGCCCGGGAAATCTGGTTCCTATGCCGCCAGTACGATGCCGCCCAAGCGCTTGAAATGGGGCTGGTCAACCATGTGGTGCCCCTGGCTGAGTTGGAAAAAGAGAGCGTACGCTGGTGCCGCGAGATGCTGCAGAATAGCCCCATGGCGCTGCGCTGTCTGAAAGCCGCACTCAATGCCGACTGCGATGGGCAAGCCGGGCTGCAGGAGCTGGCGGGTAACGCCACCATGCTCTTCTATATGACCGAAGAGGGGCAGGAGGGGCGTAACGCCTTTAACGAAAAGCGCCGCCCGGACTTCTCCCGCTACCCGCGCAACCCGTAATGCAACTGGCGCTTTACCGCTACTCGCTACCGTTCCGTAAGCCGCTAATGTTTAAAGGAGAGCGGCTGGCGAGCAGAGAAGGGCTGCTCGTAACGATCAATGGCCAGTGGGGCGAGATAGCGCCGCTGCCTGGCTTCTCCGCAGAAACCCTCGCCGAAGCAGAAGCTGAAAGCCTGGCCTGTCTTAATGCCATTAAGCGCGGCGAGAAAGCCGCTCCAACGTTACCTTCAGTGCAGTTTGGTTTCGACTGTGCCCAGCGCCTGTGGCCTGTAAATCTTCCCGCGTCGTTGTCGCCCTATCCACTGCTCCAAGGTGCGCCCGCGGAATTGATGCTTTCGCTGGATACTATCTTGACCGGCTGGGGGGCTTTGCCGCCGCCTAGACTCAAACTCAAGGTGGCACGCTACGCCATGGAAGAGGAGCTGGCGCTGATCGAACAGCTCGCAGCCCGGCTACCCACTACCAAGCTGATTCTGGATGCCAACGGCGGCTGGACGAGGGAAGATGCCCGGCGTTTCTGCGAATGTCTTCCCCTTGAACACATCGACTACCTGGAAGAACCCTGCACTGCCTTTGCTGACACCATTGCCGTGGCTGAGGCAACGGGGGTACCTATCGCCCTGGATGAAACGCTATCCCGCAGGGAAGAGTGGTATGGCCACCCCCAGATTAAAGCCCTGGTGATCAAACCCACCTTGATTGGCTCGCTAAATGCCTGCGAAGCGCTCGTTAAAAGGGCGCGAGCGGATAATCTGCGTGTAGTGATCTCCTCCAGCTTTGAATCCGATTTAGGCCTTGTGCAGCTTGCCCGTTTGGCAAGTGAGTGGGCGCCAGATGAGCCGCCTGGGTTGGATACGGGGCATTGGCTTACCGGACGTGTGACTAATCTAGCGGGTGAGGTGATGACAGAAAACGTGCATTGTCTTTCTAAAATGGAAAATTTAGCGTGATAGACACCTGCCCCATTCACTACTGGGCCAAAGAGACCCCTGAACACATTGCGGTAGAGGCTGGCTCGGTGCGCATTAGCTACCGAACGCTCAATCGCCGGGTGGCCTCTTTAGCACAACAGCTTGTGCGCGAAGGCTTTGTGCCCGGTGATCGCTTAGTGGTGCCCGCCAAAGGCTCGCTTACATCCTTGCTGCTGGCGTGGGCCTGCCTGCGGGCAGGGGTTATTTTTTGTCCTCTGAATCCTGCGTTCCCTATTGCCCAGCAGCTCACTCTAGCCAAACGCTTGCAGGCTGGCCGGGTTTGCCAAACGGAAAGCGACCATCATTATCCTGCCGAGCTCACACCGGTTAGCCTCGATTTTTTGGCGGAAGCCGATGTGAGGGAGCCACCGGTGCTGGATAGCCACCAGCTGTGCAACACGATTTTTACCTCTGGCTCTAGCGGTACGCCTAAAGCGATGCTGCATTGTGTGGCCAATCATTTAGCCTCTGCACGCGGTTCGGCGTCGTTGATTCCCGTTGATCAGAACAGTGGCTGGCTACTGTCGCTGCCGCTGTTTCATATCGGCGGCTACGCGATCCCGTTTCGGGTCTTTCTTGCTGGTGGGCGGGTGATCCTCGACGAGGCTCCCCAGTCACTGGCAGAGCGTCTTGAGCAGCAGGCGATTAGCCATCTGTCCCTGGTGCCTACCCAGCTTTGGCGGCTGCTGAAAGCGGGCTTTACGCCCCGGCGCACCCAACTACGTGAGCTGCTACTAGGCGGTGCGGCGATTCCCGCACCGCTGGTGGCGCAGATGACATCGCTAGGGCTAACGCCGAAAGTTAGCTATGGGCTATCCGAGATGGCCAGTCAGGTCTGTACCGGTATTCCCACTGCGCCCGGTGTGGTCGGGAAACCGCTGCCGGGCCGGGAGGTTAGGGTTGTTGAGGGTGAGATACAGGTGCGTGGCGAGACCCTGTTCTGCGGTTATTTGAATAATGGCGAGGTTGATCCAGCCCTCAATGACGAAGGCTGGTTTGCCACCCGCGACAAGGGCCACTTCAATGCGGACGGGGCGCTGGTGGTGGAAGGGCGGCTCGATAATGGCTTTATTTCCGGTGGCGAGAATATCCAGCCGGAAAGTATAGAACAGCGCTTGGTTGACCACCCCGGCATCGCCCAGGCGTTGGTTGTAGCAGTACCCCATCCCGAGTGGGGCGAGCGCCCGGTGGCATTTATCGACTGGCACGGCGAGGCCGTATCGAAACAAGCGCTAAATGTCTGGGTTCGCGAAGCCTTGCCCGGCTTTATGGTACCCGATGCCTGGCTGGCCTGGCCGCCGGGGGTAGGTTTTAAGCCCTCCCGCAAGCAGTTTGCAGAGCTGGCGCGGGCTCAGTTGGCCAACAAGTAGCCAACCCGCGTAATTATGCCATTCCCGGTGGTGTGAGTGGTGGCAAATAGCGCTCCAGCAGCTGAGCGGCATGCAGTATTTTTAGATCTTGGTATTTGCCTGCCACAAGGTGCAAGCCTACCGGCAACCCTTGGCTATCCAGCCCGCAAGGCATGGAGGCGGCGGGCTGTTGGGTAAGGTTGAAGGGGTAGCTAAATGGCGTCCAATCCATCCAGTCTTTATAGCGCCCGCTTGGCGGCACGTTGTGGCCGGCTGCAAAGGGGGCAATGGGCATGGTGGGGGTAACCAGCAGGTCATACTGCTGATGAAAGATTGCCATATGCGCCGTCAATTCACTACGTTCCCGCCGCGCGGCGAGATAGGCGGAAAGTGAGACATCCTGACCCCGCCGTGCGATATCCAGAAATCCTGGGTCGAGTGCCGCTTGCTGCTGTTCATTGAGTTTTTCGAGCGCTTGAGTAGCGCCTGCAAACCACAGCGTATTAAACGTCTTAAGCGGATTGCTAAAGCCAGGGTCAATTCGCTCTACCGTCGCGCCCAATGCTTCTAAATGGGCAACGGCTGCCTCAACCCGCTGGGCAATATCAGGAGCTACCTCTACATAGCCAAGGTCAGCGCTAAAGGCGATTCGCCAGCCGCTTAGATCCGCAGGAGGAGGTGTTAGCCAGTCTGGCCCAAGCGGGTTGCCGGAGTAGCCATCCCGAACATCAGGCTGCGCCATTACGCTAAGCATTAGTGCGCTATCAGCAGCGGTACGGGTCATTGGCCCCAAGTGGGAGAGCGTACTCATGGTGCTGGCGGGCCACTGGGGCACCCAGCCAAAGGTGGGTTTAATGCCAAAAGTGCCGGTAAAGCTGCACGGTATGCGAATAGAGCCACCCGCGTCGCTGCCCTGATGCAGCAGGCCAAGGTTGAGCGCCGCGGCTGCCCCCGCGCCGCCTGATGATCCCCCTGGAGTTAGTTCAGTATTCCAGGGGTTGCGGGTAATGCCATGCAGCGGGTTGTCGGTGACACCCTTCCAGCCAAACTCCGGCGAAGTGGTCTTGCCGATCACGATCGCCCCGGCATTACGAAGATGACGGCTGATTGGCGCATCTACCTCCCAAGGGCCATTCGGGGTGGTGGTCGTTGAACCCAGGCGGGTGGGCAGCCCTTTGGTTAAGGTTAAATCCTTAATGGTAACGGGGATGCCGTCCAGCGGGCCGCAGGGCGTGCCTGCCTGCCAGCGCCGAGCGGAGTCGGCTGCTAACCGGCGGGCCTCTTTGCCGTTAACACAGGTGAAAGCATTGACCTTGGGGTTATCCCGCTCAATACGCGCCAGGCAGTCCTCCACCAGCGTCTCCGGTGAAAGCGATCCATCACTGAAGCGCGCCAGGGCGTCCACGGCCGTCAGGGTTGCTAAGGTGTCTGCCATGCTATTCGCCATCCTCGACACCTGCCGCTTCCAGCATGGCGTGCAGCAGCACGTTACAGCCTGCGTGGACGTGCTCTGGCGTGGCGCTCTCGACCTCGTTATGGCTAATGCCATCCTTGCAGGGAATAAAGATCATCGCGGCAGGGGCAACGCGACCAACAAACATCGCATCGTGGCCTGCGCCGCTGATGATATCCATATGCGATAGCTCAAGCTTTTCAGCTGCTTGGCGCACGGCATCAACACACGCTTTATTGAAGTGCTCTGGTGCAAAGTCAGCAGTGGGTGTCAGCTCGTACGCCAGCCCGTGACGTTGGCAAATTTCTTCAACAGCGGCGGTGACTGCTTGGCCCATTTTCTCAAGTGCTTGCGGTTCCCAGTGACGCATATCCAGAGTCATTTTGACCTGACCGGGAATCACATTGCGCGAACCGGGGTGCAGCGTCATGCAGCCTACTGTGCCGCGACCGTGGGGCTGATGATCGAAGGCGATACGGTTGAGCGCTTGGGTGACTTCGGCTGCACCCATCATGGCATCCCGGCGTAGGTTCATCGGCGTGGGGCCTGCGTGGGCTTCAAGTCCGGTCAGGGTTAAATCAAACCACTTCTGGCCAAGCCCACCGATAACCACGCCAATGGTTGTGTCGGTATCTTCCAGGATCGGTCCCTGCTCAATGTGCGGCTCAAAGTACGCTTTTATCTCATCTGGCGAAACGCTGTCGCTGCCGCGGTAGTGAATGGCGTCCAGGGCATCGCTTACCGTGACGCCATCGGCGTCGGTACGCTCCATCATGGCGTCAAACTCAAGCACGCCACTAAACACACCGGAACCCATCATGCAGGGTGGGAAGCGGCAACCCTCTTCGTTCGTCCAGGCGACGACTTCGATAGGGGATTGCGTGGTGATGTTGTGCTGGTTAAGGGTGCGAATCACTTCCAGACCGGAGAGTACCCCAAAGCAGCCATCATACTTACCGCCGGTGGGTTGGCTATCCAGGTGGCTGCCCGCCATCACCGTTTTGGCGTTGGGGTCGCTGCCTTCACGGCGGGCAAAGATATTGCCGATATTATCAATGCGAATTGTGCAGCCTTCGGCGCGACACCACTGGATAAACAGGTCGCGCCCCTGGCGTTCTAAATCGGTAAGCGCTTGACGGTTCACCCCGCCTTTAGGAGTGGCGCCTAGTTTGGCCATCTCCATTAGCGACTCCCATAGGCGGTCGCTGTCAGTACGTAGGTCGGTGCTATCTTTGCTGGGCGTAACGTAGGTGTTCATTTCACTCTCCTCGCAAGATTAAACGGATGCATTTTCCGTCGCTAGGTCGTGTAGCTTGGAACGGTGATTCTGAAGGTTGGGAGAATCGTTGCTGATCAGCATCTGCGCGGCCATTTCCGCTTCCAGCGCGCTCATATGGTGCTCGGCATCGGCCATATGCTCAGCCATTACCTGGCGCACACGCTGGATATCTTCGGCCCGGTAGGCGTCCACCAACTGGCGGTGGTAGTCCTGATTGGCGTGATCGAACTGCTTGCGTTCGGGCACGTAAGCTTTCTTTATCACTACCAAATCGCGCAGCATGTCGTTTAAAAACTGGCACATAAAGGCGAGCAAAGGATTAGGGCAGACACGCGCCAGCAGTTGGTGAAACTCCAGCTCCAAAAAGCGCTGGTGTCGGTGATCCTCTTCATCGCTCGCGCAGCAAGCGCAGGCCGACATATTGGCTTCCAACTGCTGGAAGTCGTGCTCGGTGAGCCTTCCCACCACTGATGCTGCCAGCTCCACTTCCAGCAGTTTGCGCAACTGGTAAACCTGCCTGCCATCCAACTGCTGAAAATGCAGGAAGTTACGCAGCATTCGGCTGGCGGGCTCCATGCCTGGCTGATTAATTACCGCGCCGCCTTTAGGCCCGGTTTTTAAAGTGATTAGCCCCTCAACCTCAAGAATCTTGAGCGCTTCTCGCACCGTCGCCTTGGCACTACCATAAAGCTCCATCAGCGCTTTTTCGTTCGGCAGTCGGTCGCCTTCTCCCAAAGATTCGGCGGCAATCCAGCGCTTGATATCGTCGCTGATCAGCTCGGCAAGTTTGGGTCGGCGCCGTGAGGCTGAACCAGAGGTTGAAACAGGGGCTTGAGTCATTAACCCACTCCTTATTTGTGGTCAGCGTTGCTGGTCACTGCTTGGCCATAGGCGAGCAAACGCTCGGGGTGGTACTCAGCATCGTAGTCGTAGCGTGCCTGGCTAAACCGCTCCACTACTGCTGTATCGCGACGGTGCAGCGCATGGCTTAGGCCAACAAACAGCACCGCATTCAACAATAGTCCCCAAATACCCGCGTGGTAACCAAAGGGGGCACTTAGCGGGCCAAAGGTCATCAGTAGTACACAGGCAACACCGACCCAAAGCCCCGCAAGCGCCGCAGTGGGGTGGGCTTTTTTCCAGGTGATGGCGCCGATAGTAGGAATAACCAGCTGTGCGGTACCCGCCAGCGCAGCAATACCGATAGTCACCAACACGCCGGGGACGGTAAGCGCCATGATATAAGCCGCCAGAGAGAAGCCTACTAACGATAAACGACCGATATAAACGATCCGCGCCTGGCTTGCTTCACGGTTCACATAGCGCTTATAGATATCCATCGTTACCACTGTGGACACCGCGTGAATCTGCGAATTAGCGGTGGACATCGCTGCTGAAGCGCCTGCCGCCATAATCAGCGAGGCAAGCAGGTAAGGGGCGTAATCCATTAACATGATGGGTAGGATTTGATCGGGGTTTTCCACATCGGGCTCAAGCAGCACCCCGGAGTAACCAGACAGCACCGAGCCCACATAGGCAAAGGCTGCCAAACCGAGTAGAAAGGGCATTAAATTGAACAGCTTGCCGTGTTTGACCGAGTACATACGCAGCCAGATTTGGGGGCCCATAAAGGCACCAATCGCGGTAATGGCAAACAGCGAGAACCACATGGGGTAGCCCATTGTCCCGTTAGGCCCAGGCATAGTGAGGTGCTCGGGTGAGCTTTGCTGTAACTGACTAAACAGAGCGGCTGGCCCTCCTACCTGGGTGGAAATGTAGTAACCCGCGTACAGCATGCCGAAGAACAGCAGCGCGCCATAAATAACGTCAGTCCAGGCGATGGCGCGGATGCCGCCAATCCATACGTAGATAATAATGATGAAGTAGAACAGCAACGCGGCGAGCCAGAAAGGAATCAAACCACCGGAGGCAACTTCGATTAAGTAGGCGCCCCCGGTTAGCTGGATCTGCAAATAAGGCACGGTGAAAATCAGCGTAATCGCGGCAACGGTAATGCGTAGCGCCTCGCTGTTATAGAAGTCACCAATTAAATCTGAAGGGGTTAAATAATTGAATCGCTTGCCTAAAAACCAAACCCGCTTACCGATCCAGTAGTACATAAAGCCAAACAGCAGGTTCCAGGCGAGCGCGGTAAGAAATACTGGCCCATTGGTATAAAAGGTGGCGTTAGAGCCAAGGAAGGCAAAGGCACTCCACCAGGTTGCTGCCACGGTGAAAAACACCGCGATACTGCCCATGGCGCGACCCTGAACAAAAAAATCTTCACTGGTTTCTTGCGATTGGCGCGCTGATAAAATCCCCACCAATAATGGGATGATCATAAACGCCGCAATAATTAATAGACTGCCGGTCATGGTTAATCCCCTTGTGATGGCTGTTTAGTGACGTGAGCCGTGGTTGGTGCGTGGCTGCCCCAGTTGGTGAAATAGGCCACCAAAAAAAGCGCCGTTAGCACAAACCACCAAAACAAGTTCCATACCAGCAGGAAGGGGATGCCCATCAACATGGGCTCTATACGGTTAGCCAACATAATGATGGGGCTTTCCAGCATAAAGAAACTGAAAAGCATGACGCTGTAAATCGACAGTTTGAGGGGAGTTAAATACTTCATAGCGAGTTTGCCCTATATTCATAGTGAATTGTTTATGTTGAGTTTGTGAGCAATATTTTCAGTACGCAGCTACCAACAGTGAGCTTCTTGGAAGTAGCGTTATCGGTGCCAAATACTGGTTGGGCGTGCTTCATAGATTTGTTGTATTTATTCGCATAAATATAATGATTAGGTGCTTTCTCAACCGGCGTCAAGGTCAAGAAGCATGCCGAGATGCCTTGTTACGTATAGATTCTCTAACGTGAACAAAAGAAGAGCGTAATTTTATAAACGTGTCTGGTGGCGCATGCTGAGGCAATGCCCTATAGCGATGGAGCTGGACACCATGTTTGGAATAAAAAGCAAAACCCCCGCTGAAACCTCGAGTGCCCCGACAGCAGAGACGCCCTCAAAAACGGCGCTTAACCAGCACTATTGGATGCCGTTTAGCGCCAACCGCGATTTTCGTGCTAACCCGCGCGTTATCGCCGGGGCGGAAGGGCGTTACTACATTGATGATCAGGGCCGTAAGCTATTCGATTCCCTTTCCGGGCTTTGGACTTGTGGCGCGGGGCATAACCGTGAAGAGATACAGAAAGCCGTGGCGGCGCAGCTCGGCAGCCTCGATTTTGCCCCCGGTTTTCAAATTGGTCATCCGCTGGCGTTCAAGCTGGCGGAAAAGGTGGCTAGCCTCACGCCTGCCGGGCTGGATCATGTATTTTTCACCAACTCAGGATCTGAAGCCGCCGATACCTCAGTCAAGATGGCCAAAGCCTACTGGCGTTTAAAAGGCAAGCCGGAGAAGACTCGTATGATTGGCCGTGCCAAGGGCTATCACGGGGTGAATATTGGCGGCACCAGCCTGGGCGGTATCGGTGGTAATCGTAAACACTACGGCCAGTTGATGGATGTAACGCACTTGCCGCACACCCTTCAGGCGGGCTATGCCTATACCCGTGGTCAAGCGGAAACCGGTGCCGAGCTTGCCGATGCGCTGTTGGATCAAATCGCCCTGCACGATGCTTCAACCATTGCAGCGGTGATTGTCGAGCCCATGTCCGGTTCGGCGGGGGTGATTGTGCCGCCAAAGGGCTATTTGGATCGGCTGCGTGAGATCTGCAGTGCCCACGATATTCTGCTGATTTTTGATGAAGTCATCACTGCCTTTGGGCGGAGTGGTGCGACCACCGGCGCCGAAGCCTTTGGCGTCACGCCAGATATCATGAACGTGGCCAAACAGATCACCAACGGCGCTATCCCTATGGGCGCAGTGATCGCTTCAAGCGAGATTTTCGATACCTTTATGCACGCCGGTGGCCCCCAGCATGCCGTCGAGTTCTCACATGGCTACACCTATAGCGCTCACCCCGTAGCTTGCGCGGCGGGTCTAGCGGCGCTTGACATGATGGAGCGTGAAAACTTCCCTGCTCAAGTCACTGCCATTGCACCTGCCTTTGAGCAGAAGCTACACGCCTTGAAAGGCCGCAATCACGTTGTCGATATTCGCAATTACGGTTTGGCAGGGGCGATACAGCTAACACCGCGGGATGGCGACCCCATTATCCGCCCGCGGGATGCGCATATGGCGCTCTGGGAAGCGGGTTTCTATGTGCGCTACGGCGGTGACACGCTGCAGTTTGGCCCTCCGTTTGGCACTACTGAAGCCGAGCTAGAACGCCTTTTCGATGCCGTGGCGACGACCTTGGATTCGTTAGCCTAATCTGTTCCGGAGTTTAAATATGAGTAATGTTTCCCACCTGATTAACGGTGAATTAGTACAAAGCCAGCGGACGCTGGACGTAACCAATCCCTCAACGGGCAAAGTGATTCGCCAAGTGGCGGATGCCAATGCAGCCGACGTAGAGCGTGCCATTGCCGCTGCCCAGGCGGCATTTCCTGCTTGGCGCGATACCCCGCCAGCCAAGCGCGCCCAGGTGATGTACCGCTTTAAGCAACTGCTCGAAGATAACGCTAACCGCCTGGTGCAACTGGTTAGCGAAGAGCATGGCAAAACCCCGGAAGACGCTATGGGGGAGCTCAAGCGTGGCATTGAGAACGTTGAGTACGCCTGCGGCGTACCGGAACTCCTCAAAGGCGAGTACTCCCACAACGTAGGGCCAGGTATTGATGCGTGGTCTAACTTTCAGCCGTTAGGCGTGGTGGCGGGCATCACGCCGTTTAACTTCCCCGCCATGGTGCCACTGTGGATGTACCCCATGGCAATCGCCTGCGGCAACACCTTTATCCTCAAACCCTCGGAGAAGGATCCTTCAGCGGCGATGGCGGTAGCTGAACTGCTACAAGAGGCGGGGCTGCCGAAAGGCGTCATGAATGTGATACACGGTGGACGCGAAGCGGTGGAAACGCTGCTGGACGCCAAGGCCGTAAAAGCCATTTCCTTTGTTGGCTCAACGCCGGTCGCGGAAGCGATCTATAGCCGGGGCTCTGCTGCGGGCAAACGCGTTCAGGCTCTAGGTGGGGCGAAGAATCATGCTGTCGTGCTGCCGGATGCCGATTTAGAGAACGCCGCCAATACGCTAATGGGCGCAGCATTTGGTAGCTGCGGCGAGCGCTGCATGGCGATCTCGGTGGCGGTGTGCGTCGGCGATGAAACGGCCAATCGTTTAGTCGAAACCATGCTGCCTAAAATTGCCCAACTGAAAGTTGGCCCCGGCACTAAAAAAGATCTGGATATGGGCCCGCTGGTGACCGCCGAGCATCGCGCTAAAGTGCTCAGTTTTATCGAAGATGGTGTAAGCGCTGGTGCAACGCTGGTCGCAGACGGCCGTGATCTGCAAGTCGCAGGCTACGAGGAGGGCTACTTCATGGGTGGCTGCCTGTTCGATAACGTCACCGCCGAGATGCGCATTTACCAGGAAGAGATTTTTGGGCCGGTGCTCTGTGTCATGCGGGTTGCTAGCCTTGATGACGCCATGCAACTGATTAACGACCACGAATACGGCAATGGCACCTGCCTGTTCACCCGCGATGGCGAAGCTGCCCGTCGCTTTACCGACGCTATCGAGGTTGGCATGGTCGGGGTGAACGTGCCGCTACCAGTGCCCGTGGCCTACCACAGCTTTGGCGGTTGGAAGCGCTCACTGTTTGGTGATCTTCACGCCTACGGCCCGGATTCAGTGCGCTTCTACACCCGCCGCAAAGCCGTTTCCCAGCGCTGGCCGTCGGTTAGCGAAGCGACCCGTGCGGAGTTCTCGTTCCCCGCCAATCAAAGTTGACGTCCTAGGGTAAATAGGAGATCTTCTCAGCACCGTCGCTCTGCGGCGGTGCTTTTGTTAGTGCCTATCTTCGACGTAAGGAACGAGTGCAGCGTGGCAAGAACCCAGGATGAAATTCGCCAGACCAACGTTAAGAAGATTCTCTTAGCCGCGGAGCAGCTATTTGCCGAAAAAGGCTACGCCGGTGCCTCTATGGGGGAAATCGCCCAGATGGCCGAACTTCCCAAGTCCAACGTGCACTACTACTTCTCCACCAAAAAAGCCTTGTACCAGGATGTGTTACTGGAGCTTTTAGAGGTCTGGAAGCAGGACGCGCTCTGCTTCGAGCTCTACGATGACCCCCGCGTGGTGCTCTCCACCTATATTCGCGCCAAGATGAACCACTCCCGCAATCGCGCCCACGGCTCGAAAGTATGGGCGGCCGAGGTGATGCAGGGCGCGCCGATCCTCAAAGAGAGCCTGCGCGACAACCTCTACGAGTGGGCCAAGCTTAAAGAGTCGAAAATCCGCGAGTGGGTCGAGTCAGGTCAAATCAACCCCGTCGAGCCTTCCTACCTGCTCTATATGATCTGGGCCTCCACCCAGCACTACGCCGACTTCGACTACCAGATCTATCTGCTCAACGACGATCAACCGCTGGATGACCTGCAGTTCGAAAAAGCCGTGCAGTCGGTCACCTCGGTGATTTTGCGCGGCATTGGGCTGACGGCTTGATATGACATTCAAGGATATTTTCTAGGGCTGCAAGAGCGTTTATCTGGATGAGTCGATATACTGTATTGTAATGAGACTAGAAAAGCTGGTACATCTTTCTTTAACAAAGCTGATACAGTTAAGTACCGCTTAGTATCTGTTAATTTCAAGGTGGTGATAATGAGGTCTAGGTGTAAATAATAAGAACTTATTACAATGCTTTTTAGCAGTATCCAGGTGGTTTTATTAATAGTGGGATGACAACCTTTATGTTAGCAGTGAATGATTGGATTTCTTATGAGCAAGCTGATCACGGAGGCCTTTCGAGTGTGGCCTACGAGGCTATCATGCGGATGATTCTTGCCCGCGAGCTTTCTGGGGGCGATATAGTGCAAGAAAGGCGCCTTGCAGATAAGCTGGATATGTCGCGTACCCCTGTACGTGAAGCCTTAAGACGACTTGAGGCAGAAGGTTGGCTTGTACGCTTGAATGCACGCACCATTGGCGTGAAAAAAATCGCCATCAATGAATATGTGGCTGCACTACAGGTACGAGAGCTACTCGAACCCGAGGCGGCTGCTCTGGCAGCGGCTAAATCACAAACCAAGGAAATCGCGGACTGGGTCGAGAGGTTAGATTCAATTAGGCTTTCTAAACAAGTGGGGCTTGAGCAACAGTGGGAGTTTGATCAAACACTGCATATGGGGATCGCACAGGTCACCGGCAACGAAGTGCTTCTAAAAATTATTTCTGAACTGAGAAAAACGACGCAGATTTTTGAAAACCAGACGCTGCCCGCCAAATCTTTCCCTGGGTATGACGCACACTTGGCGATAATCAATGCCATCGTAGAAGGCGATTCTGATAAGGCGCGTAAGGCAATGTACGATCACCTACGTGAAACGAAGAAAAATATTTTTGAAGCTCTCTAATTTTAGTTCGTTTTGATGCACCGGTTTGGTGCTCTCAGATACCAGATTGTTCGTTAAGAAAGCTTTCGAATCTTTGCGAAAGCTTAATAAGTGCAAGAGAATCTAATAGACAGTAGAGCGTCGCACAATTTTTGTGCAAATGCCTTATTTTATACCTTTTTTGGAGCGTAGAAATAATTTTTCCACGTGGGATTATTGGTTGACAGTTGGTATACCGGTGGTCTACAAATAATGCGTCAACGTCTAAGAGAGATAATTATGAAAAAATCTATAGCTGTTGGAATTATTGCACTTACCTCTATTTACTCCACGTCTTCTTGGGCTGAAAGCTTAGTGTTGCGCGCTGGGCACTCGGCCAACTTGAGCGAGCCTTATCAAAAGGGGTTAGAAAAATTCGCAGAAGTTGTCGAGCGCGAAACAAACGGCGAAGTTACCGTGCAGATATTTCCTAATAATCAGTTAGGTAATGAGCGCGAAATGATCGAGGGGTTGCTTTTAGGTACTCTGGATATTGCCGTTCCCACTAACGGTGTTTTGACCAACTTCGTTTCCGAATTGTCGATTTTTGATCTGCCTTTCCTGTTTGATGACCGTCAGCACATGTATCGCGTTATGGACGGCGAGGTTGGCGAGCGTCTGGCCGGTTCTATGCAGGACAACGGCTTTAAACTACTGGGCTTTTACGAGGCGGGGGTTCGCCATATCGTGACCCAGGAGCCGGTCAACAGTATCGAAGACCTGGAGCGCCAAAGTATTAGAACTATGCAGATTCCGGCCCATGTTGCCTCTTTCAACGCGTTTGGTGCTAATGCCTCGCCACTTGCTTACAGCGAGCTTTATGCGGCGTTAGAGTCTGGCGTGGTGGATGGCGCTGAAGCTGCCTTCACCAACTATCAGGCACAGAGGTTTTACGAGGTGGCGCCATATCTTGCCGAAGTGAGCTGGACCACGTTGGTTGCGGATCTCATCATGTCTGAGGAGCGCTTCCAAAGTCTGCCCGAAGATGTGCAGCAGGCTGTGATGATTGCAGGTAAAGAGTCCGCTCAATACGAGCGTCAAGTATATGCCGAGATGGACGCGCGCATCCGTGAAGAGCTTTTAAGTGCCGGTGTTGAGTTTACCCAGCCTGAAATCGAACCCTTCCGCGAAAGGTCTCAGGCGGTCTATAGCGAATTCGTCGATACGGATCAGAAGCAAGAGCTTTTGAACGTCATTGAGCAACTACGCTAGCCGTTTAGAGAGTCAGGGCTATTGATATAGCCCTGCTACTTCAGGGGGTAATTATGGCACCTATAGTGCAAGTGGCTGAGCGAGTGCTGCACGGTATCAGGTTCTTGATTGCCGTATGTGTCGTTGTCCTTTTCAGCTATATGGTCGTCGCAATACTGACGCTTGTGGCAGGACGGTATGTCTTCGGATTTTCCGTGGCTGGTGCGGCAGAAACGGCTACCTTCGCCCAGATATGGGTTATCTTTTTGGCCGCCGGTATTGCCATGCGTGAAAAGCTGCATATTGGCGTTGATATCCTGTATGACGTTTTGCCCGATATTCTCAAGCGAATTACAGCACTTTTTATTCTGCTTTTGGGCAGCTGGTTTTTATGGCTCGCTATTCTCGCCAGTCAGCGGCTACTTCAAATTGGCCAGATTCAGACTTCGTCGGCATTGGGTATACCCATGTGGATACCTTATCTCTCCCTGCCGGTAGGGCTTGGCTATTTCTTCCTCGAATTCAGTATTGCCTATTTAAAGAAGATTTTCGCTAAAGATAGCGCTGACAATAATAATGAGGAAACCGCATTATGATCATGGTCATGGTGTTATTCGTACTGCTTTTAATTGCCGGCGCCCCCATCGTTTTTACCATGGGCGTCTCGGCGAGTCTTGTGCTGGTGGGCGAGGGGATATCTAGCAGCATTATTCCCCAGCGTCTGTTCGCGGGTCTGGACAGTTTTACCATCATGGCCATTCCGTTTTTCGTCCTGTCAGGGCTTTTGATGGAGCGCGGCGGTATTGCACGTCGCATGATCGATTTTGCAACCGCGCTGGTCGGCTGGATTCGAGGGTCGCTGCTGTTGGTGTCCGTCGTATCGGGCACTGGCCTTGCAGCCGTGTCGGGTTCTGGCTCTGCGGATACGGCGGCCACCGCCTCTCTAATGCTGCCCGAGATGAGAAGTCGCCGTTACGATATCGACTTTGCCGCTGGTTTGATGGCCGCGGCGGGCTCTCTGGGTCCCGTCATTCCTCCCTCCATCATGATGATCGTGCTGGCCTCGGTAGGTAATGTTTCGGTAGGCGATATGTTTATCGCCGGTGTCGTACCAGGGTTTTTAATGGCGCTGGGGCTGTTGCTGGCGGGGTATTTTCACGCCCGGCGTTATGGCGGTGTGTATAGCCAGGTGCAGCCTTTCTCCTTGAAGGAACTGGGTGCGACCGCCTTGAGGGCCATTCCGGCTTTTCTGATGCCCATCATCATCATCGGAGGTATTGTCGGGGGCGTTTTTACTCCGACCGAAGCCGCCTCGGTCGCTGTTGCGACCGGACTTCTGGTGGGGCTCTTTATCTATAAAGAGCTCAAGTTTCGTGATCTGCCTCGCCTGATGCTGCGGGCGGCGAGTATTTCTGCCTCCGTGATGATGATCATTGCCGTGGCCAATATTTTCTCATGGTTAGTGGCCAGAGAAGGCGCACCCCAGCTATTGGTAGGCTTTTTACAGTCTGTGTCAGACAATCCCTGGGTATTTCTGGCGCTGCTGAATGTCGGGCTGATTTTTGTCGGAATGTTCATGGAAAGCATCGCCGCCATATTGATCCTGGTGCCGGTGTTGATGCCCGTGGCGCAGAGCTACGGTATCGACCCGCTGCATCTGGGCGTGGTGATCATCATCAACCTTTCCATCGGCATGATCACGCCGCCCTACGGCATCACGCTGTTTGTCGCTAGCAGTATCGCCCAGCGCCCCATCATGCGCGTAGCGGGCAAAATCATCCTGCCCTTGAGTTTCATGTTGGCCGTGCTTCTGCTGGCGACTTACGTCCCATCTGTCGTGACCGCCTTACCCGATTTTTTTAGAACCCGTTAACGTTGAGTCGGAGAATTAAATGTCCCAGTTTGCTGGTACTTATAGTGTTCTTATTACACCTTTCGATAAAGACTTGGAAGTCGACGTAGAGAGACTGCGCACGTTTATCGATTGGCAGATTGAGCAGGGCATCCATGGGTTGATCCCGCTTGGTAGTACCGGTGAATTTCTTTCGATGACCGACGACGAGCGCCGTCTGGTGGCCAAGACCGTGATCGATCAAGCCGGTGGTCGCGTTCCCGTGCTGGTAGGTACCGGCGCTGAAAATACCAATGATGTTATTCGTTACAGCCAGGAAGCCGAACAGCTTGGCGCGGACGGACTGATGATCATTCCGCCTTACTACAGCTGTCCCACCGAAGACGAGCTCTATCACCACTACAAGCAGGTATCCGACGCGGTCTCGCTGCCAATTATGATCTACAACAATCCCAATGCGGCCAACGTGGACATGATGCCCGAAACGGTGGCACGGCTTGCCGAGATCGAAAACGTGGCTTACATCAAGGAGTCGACGCTAGAGATTACGCGCGTGCGCGATATTTTGAGGCTATGCGGCGATAAGATAGGCGTGTTTGGCGGGGTGCTGGGGTTTGAATCCTACGTGGAAGGCGCGATCGGCTGGGTAGCGGTTGGCTCCAACGTTATGCCTAAGGAGTTTGCCGATCTATACACCACCACGGTGGTGGAAAAGGATCTGGATCGCGCCAGGGAGGTGTATCGCCACATTCTGCCGGTCATTGATTTCGTGTTCGGCCATCGCTACGTATCCGGCACCAAGGCGCTGCTCGAGTCGATGGGAAAAAGCGTTGGGCATCCGCGTCCTCCGCGCCTTCCCTCGCCCTCTGAGGACAAGGCGTGGGCCGATGACATCGTTCGCAAGCTTTCGTTGAAATAGGAGGCTTCAATGGACGCGCTGGGAAGCAGGATCTCTAAAAAAGCTAAAGAGATAACCTTTACCTTCGAAGGCAAGAAGGTCAGCGCCCTTGAAGGCCAAAGCCTGGGGGCCGCACTTGTTGGCGCTGGCCACCTGTCTCAGCGAGAAGGCCGTCTGGGGGGAACCCATGGACATTATTGCGGCATGGGCGCCTGTTTCGAGTGTCTGGTCAGCGTCGACGGCCGCTCCGGCATGCGCGCCTGCATGACGCCTGTTCAGCAGGGCCAGACGGTCAAGCGACACCCCTATAAAACCCCGTTCGATATCGATGCGCAACGTCAAAGCTCTACCCGAGCTGCTTCGCTTGAGGTGGTGGCGATTGATGTACTGGTCATCGGCGGAGGGCCCGCCGGTTTACAGGCTGCGCTCTCGGCGCGCGAGGCGGGGGCGAGTGTACTCTTGATTGATGAGCGCACAAGTCTTGGCGGACAGTATTTCAAGCAGCTATCATCGGCCTATTCGACAAAAGATGGCAATGCGCCGGATAAGCAGATGCAGGCGGGCCGCGCGCTAATCAAAAAGCTTGAACAAGCGGACGTTCAGCAGTGGCGTAACACTCTGGTCTGGGGGGCATTTCGCGAGCGCTTTGATCAGATGCGAATTGGGGTCGAGCGAAATGGTCAGGCGCTGATCGTCGAACCCCAGGCTATTGTCATTGCCACCGGCGCCACAGAGCGGCCCTACCCCGTACCCGGTTGGACGCTTCCCGGAGTGATGACCACTGGCGGCCTGCAAACTCTACTGCGCTCCTACCGCACGGCACCACCCGGCCCTATTCTGGTCGCGGGCAATGGGCCGCTCAACCTGCAGGTTGCGGCGGAACTGGTCTCGGCGGGCGTCGAAGTGGCGGGGGTAGTGGAAAGTGCAAAGCTGACGTCACTAACTGCATTTACGCAGACTGGTCAGGCGACTCGCCATTCGCCGTCCTTGATCGGCGCCGGGCTTGGCTACCTGCTTACTCTCAAGCGTGCCCGCGTTCCTATTTTCGATGGCTACGCTATTGCGGCGATCAAGGGCGAAATTGCCGTCGAAAGCGTGGTGCTGGCGCCGGTTACTTCCGAGGGAGAACTGGGACAACCGACCCGGCAGCTTGACGTTAAAGCGGTAGGTCTTGGCTATGGCTTCCAGCCGCAGGCCGAAATCAGCCGGCTGCTAGGGGTCGAGCACCACTACGCGCCCGCCACGGCTTCAGCCCTCAAGGTGCTTTCAGCTGAGCGCGCGGCGGATGGCAGCTGTAACGTCGAGGGCGTTTTCGTTGCCGGTGAGGCCGGCGGATTCGGCGGCGCCCAGCTAGCTCTCGCCCAGGGAGCACTTTCGGGCATTACCGCTGCCAAGTACTGTGGTTATCACACGAATGCTCCCTCCTCGTCCTGGCAAGCTCGGCAACGACAGCATCGGCGTTTTCAACAGGCGCTGTGGGGCGCCTTTGCATCGCCGCTCAAGCCGCTGGCGGGCGTTACCGACGATACGATCATCTGCCGCTGCGAAGGCATTACTGCCAAAGAGATTCTGAGTGGACGCGATGCGTGTAGCGACGTAGCTTTGATCAAACGTCAGACCCGCGCGGGTATGGGGCGGTGCCAAGGGCGTTACTGCGCCTCGACGGTTAGCATGCTGATCGCCACCGATCAAAAATCGGGCAGTCAGTTTGATCTGCCGGCACCGCAAAATCCGATCAAGCCGGTTGCCATTGGGGCCCTGGCCATCGAAAAGGGCGAGTGGGCCGGGCACCGGCGCGTGACGCCGCCTGTCACTCCTGCTCGTCATCAGCCTATCGATTCTCGACCTCTTATTGAGGTCGACGTACTGGTGATCGGCGCTGGCGTTGCTGGAAGCTCTACCGCCATGGAGCTGGCTAAACAAGGGGTGGAGGTGGCGGTACTCGATCGCGGTCTGCCCAATGGTCAGGCATCCGGCGCCAACGCGGGTAGCCTACACGTTCAGCTACTGTCGTTTGATTTTGGTACGAAAGCTGAAAGGGGAGGTGGCCCCGCCGCCAGCACGCTGCCGCTTCAAAAAGCCAGCGCCTCGCTTTGGGAGGCCTTGGCTTGTGAGCTCGATAGCGATATCGAGTTCAAGCGCAGCGGTGGCATCATGGTGGCTGAAAGCGATGCGCAGATGCGCTTTCTTGAAAGAAAAGCGACATTGGAGCGCTCGCTGGGAATCGATACACAAATTGTCGGCCGTGGCGATATCGAGCGTAAGCTGCCCGCGATTACTGATGCTGTGGTCGGCGGGGCGTGGTGTAGCGAGGAGGGGAAAATTAACCCGTTGCTCGCCACCCCCGCCCTGGTTCGGGCGGCCAAGCAGGCTGGGGCGCGTTTTTTTACCGGCGATGGGGTGCATAAGGTGGAACACGCCAATGGTCGGTGGGTGGTCACCACCATTAGCGGCTGTCGCTATCGTGCCAACAAGGTAGTGAACGCCGCCGGCGCCTGGGCGGGTGAGATCGGCAAGCTGGCCGGGGTGCATGTGCCCGTTCATGCGGCCCCTTTGCAGATGATCGTCACCGAAGCCGCCGAGCCCATTGTAGATGTGTTGCTTGCCCACGCCGATCGTCATCTGACGTTGAAGCAGGCGGCCAACGGAAACGTAATCATAGGCGGCGGCTGGCCGGCGGGGCTGAGTATACCCTTTGGTTACCAGCGCCCGCTTCTGGAAAGTATCGAAGGCAATCTGTGGGTCGCCCAGCACGTGTTGCCAGCGTTGAATCAGCTGCGCGTGCTGCGTACCTGGGCGGCGATCAATATCAACATTGATGGCGCGCCCATATTGGGAGAGGTAGAGCATCGCCCGGGCTTTTACAACGCCGTCACATCCAATGGCTTTACCTTGGGGCCGTTGGTTGGCCGGATCACGGCAGATTTGATTACGCGTGGCAAGAGCGATTGGGATCTAACGCCTTTTTCGCTCAATCGTTTTGAAGGGCAGCCGGTCACATGAGCGTGGTGACTATGCCAGCACAGCGTCCGCTTCACGGCATTGCCTGTATGCTCGCCGCTGCAGCACTTTTCGTGGGCATGGACTCTCTGGCCAAGTATCTGGGCGATCACTACTCGCCGGTGCAGCTGGCGTGGTCGCGCTACAGCGTTCACCTGATCGTGCTGGTAGTACTACTGGCCATCATGGGGCGGCTCACTCGGGCCGAGCTCGAAAGCCGTGCGCCCTGGGGTCAGTTGGGCCGGGGGGTGCTGCTGCTTGGCGCCACGCTGTTTGCGTACCTGTCGGTGCGGGTTTTACCGCTTACTCAGGTCTACGTCGTCAACTTCAGCTCGCCGCTGATCGTCACGCTACTGGCAATACCGCTTTTGAAAGAGAAGGTCGGCGCCAAGCGCCTTCTGGCGGCCTTGTGCGGATTCTCAGGTGTCTTGATTGCCGTACAGCCCGACGTGGGAGGTCTGAACGCCAATCTTCTGTTGCCGGTTGGCATGGCGGTCTGCTTTGCGCTCTATCAATTGGCGACACGCTACTTTGCCGCACAGGATTCCGCGCTTACTTCGCTGCTGTATACCGCCGCCGCCGGCGGCGTAGTAAGTACGCTAGCGGTTCCCTTTTTCTGGGTGCCTGTGGAGAGTAAAGATATCGCCCTATTTGTTCTGATCGGATTACTAGGTGCATTGAGCCACTTTGCACTGATCGAAGCCATGCGCTCGGCCTCAGCATCTCTGGTATCGCCTTTTTTATATTCACAGCTTATTTGGGCCACGCTCATTGGCTACTGGTTTTTCGGCGACTATCCCACTAAAGCCACGTTTATCGGGGCAGGCCTTGTCGCTATGGCAGGTGGTTACCTCATTATCAATGAGCGCCATCAACATTAAATAGAGAGAAAACTTATGAGTGAAAAAACGAAAACAGTTTTGATGTTTGTTAACGGTCAGGCGATGTCTGGTGGGAGCATCAATTTTGCTTTGCAGGAAGCGAAGTTTTTGGGCGCTGCCAAGACCGCTGCTAAGTATCGTTTTTACTCCGTGCGAGATGAGTTTCCCGGCTTATGGCCTGTCGAGCAAGGTGGGCAGTCTATTCCCGGCGAACTCTATGAAGTCAGTTACGCGCAACTCCGTGAATCACTACTGCCTAATGAGCCTTCCGAATTGGAGCTGGGAGTTATTGAAATGGAGGATGGTAGTGGCTCTTTGAGCATGAAAATGCGTGCAGAGGAAATTACTGGCACCGACGTCGTGGATATTACCAACGAAGGTGGCTGGCATAAATATCTCGCTGCTAAAAAAGCATAGCCTTCAAAAGTCTGAGTGCTAATCAAGAAAAGATAGCTAAGCTATTGAAGTTTAAAATACTACCATAATAGTAAAGGCACCTTTATGACCGGATTCGATTTAATCATTCGTAACGGAACCGTGGTTACCGCAAGCGACACCATGCAGTGCGATGTGGGGATCAGAAACGGCAAGGTGGTGGCATTGGCGGACAGGCTGGGCGCGGCCGAGCGCGATATCGACGCGGCCGGTCTGCTGGTCATGCCCGGCGGGATCGACAGCCATGTACATCTGGCGCAACCGACAAGTGATGGTACCGTCATGGCCGATGACTTCGAATCTGGAACGCGCTCGGCGGCTTGCGGCGGTAACACGACGGTGATTCCCTTCTCGCTTCAGGAACGGGGCAAGTCGCTTCTCGCGTCCGTTGAAGAGCACCACCAGCGGGCTGCGGGTAAGTGCTACATCGACTACGCTCTGCACGCCATCATTACCGACCCGACGCCTCAGGCGCTCGAAGAGGAGCTGCCCCAGGTGGTTCAGGGCGGGGTCACGTCGGTTAAGATCTTCATGACCTACCAGGACATGGCGTTGAACGACGGCGAAATCTTCAAGGTGATGGAGGCCACGCGCCGCGAAAATGCCCTGACTATGGTGCATGCGGAGAATTTCGACGCGATCCAGCAAATGACCGAGCGCCTTGAGAAGGCGGGCCAGACCGGGCCGCGCGGCCATGCCGAGTCACGTCCTATCGTGGTCGAGCGCGAGGCGACCCACCGCGCGATCAGCTTTGCCGAGCTGGTGGATGTGCCCTTGTTTGTGGTGCACGTGTCCGGCGGTGACGTCATTGAGCAGATCGAATGGGCGAAGCGCCGTGGTCTGCCCATCTACGCTGAAACATGCCCGCAGTATTTGACGCTGACCGCGGACGATCTGGATAACACTAACATGGAGGGCAGCAAGTACGTGTGCAGCCCGCCGCCGCGCGATGAAGCCAATCAGAAAGCCTGCTGGGATGCGCTGGCTAGAGACGTTTTCTCGACTTTTACCTCTGATCACTGCCCGTTTATTTATGAAAGCGATACGGGCAAGAAAAAAGCGGGAGCTGATACCAGTTTCAAGTATGTGCCCAACGGTATACCCGGCGTGGAGACTCGTTTGCCGATTCTTTTCAGTAAAGGTGTATCTGAAGGACGTATCAGCCTTAATCAGTTCGTTGCCCTATCGGCGACGAATCATGCCAAAGTGTATGGTATGTATCCGCAAAAAGGCACCATAGCCATTGGTTCCGACGCCGATATTGCGATCTGGGATCCTCACAAACGAGTGACCATATCGCAGTCCATGCTTAACCATAATTGTGATTACACCCCTTATGAAGGCATGGAGCTAAAAGGATATCCAGTCACCGTTATTTCTAATGGTGAAGTAGTGGCAGAAAATGGGCGTCCGGTGGGAAGCGCCGGAAAAGGTAAGTTTATTCCGCGAGGTAAATCAAGTCTGGTACCTTCTCGGCATCCTTTTGAGACCTGAAATAGTGAGTGCTGATGAGTGAGCTAGGTATCTAGACTCCAACTAAAATGGTGCTTTAAGCGCTTATAGCAGTAAGAATCTGTTGGCACTTGCGACAACCGTAACTTAATTGTTTAAAGATGACCTCTGCTCAGCACTGTCGCCCTGCGATGGTGCTTTTTTGGTTTGTAATTCAGAGGTATAGGGACATGGAATGCATAACGGGAGCACAGGACGAGATTTGGTAAACCAAAGTAAAGATGCTCCCCATGGCGTACTTTCCAACTACATTTACGCCAAGATGAACCACTCCCGCAATCGCGCCCACGGCTCGAAAGTATGGGCGGCCGAGGTGATGCAGGGCGCGCCGATCCTTAAAGAGCGCTTGCGCGACAACCTCTATGAATGGGCCAAGCTCAAAGAGTCGAAAATTCGCGAGTGGGTCGAGTCAGGTCAAATCAACCCCGTCGAGCCTTCATACCTCCTTTATATGATTTGGGCTTCCACTCAGCACTATGCCGACTTCGACTACCAAATCTGCTTGCTTAATGACGACCAACCGCTGGATGACCTGCAGTTCGAAAAAGCTGTGCAGTCGGTCACCTCGGTGATATTGCGCGGGATTGGGCTGACGGCTTAAGTTACCTATGTGCTCTAGCTGATCTGGAAAAGGGTTAATGATGGACAGTATCGGACAGCCTATTATCGGTGTTGGCGCTATTCTTATCCGGCCTGACGGAGCAGTACTGCTTGGCTACCGCGATAAACCTGGTGAATCGCCAAGCTGGTGTTTGCCGGGTGGGCATGTTGATGCGGGAGAGTCATTTGAAGCGGCGGCTGTTCGCGAAGTTGCTGAAGAGACGGGTATTTCCGAGTTGCAGCGTACTAAACTGCTGGCGATTACTCAGAACTTGAATAGTGCAGCCTCTATAGTGACAGGGGCAGTAATCGCCAACGTGGAACAGGAGGCTGATGCATTAGTGCTTGAGCCGGAAGTATTCACTCAATGGCGCTGGTTCCGTCCCGGTACGCTTCCCACGCCGTTATTCCCGGCCAGCCAGGCGGTACTAGCGTATTGGTTGGGAGAAGCGTCGCCAACCGGGTGGCAGACATACTCCATCGCTCAAGCAGAGTAAGTCTTGCTATGTAGAGAGCAGGCTTTCCATCGGCACAGATGTATCAAACTTATGCCGCTTACGCGACAGTAGCGTGCGAAACTTGCGCAGGTTGTCATCGCCATAGAGCACTCGGTCGCAGAAGCGGTCGTATTCATCTAAATCCGCCACTGTCACGATCAATACAAAATCACACTCTCCGGTCACCTGATAACACTGCTTTACTTCTGGGGCGCTTAGCGCGGCTGTTAAAAAACGCTGGTAGAGTGATTTGTTATCCCGCTCCATCGTCACCTCCACCACCATATGCAGGCACTGCCCAAGGGCGTCAGGATTGAGCAGTGCCACCTCCCGTTCGATGATCCCCGTGTCGCGTAACCGCTTAACCCGCTTTAAGCAGGCAGAGGGAGAGAGCCCTATCTCATCCGCTAACGCTTGATTGGTCAGGCTGGCGTCACGCTGTAGCTGGTCAAGGATTCGTCGATCAATGGCGTCCATGAAATAAAATGTCCTTTCTGCGCTCATAAAGAACGAATAGTGATTGTTAGTGCGGAATTGAAAAGAAGATTCTGCGTAAGCTCCATTATCATAACCATTGTTCTAATGATGGCAACGGGGGCTTGATGCAGATAACAACTCACCGTCTATTGGCTTGGGTAACTCATTTATTACAAGACGCGCTGCGCGTGTACCTGACCCTCCTAAAAATCCTGATTCCAGCGTTGCTTATCGTCAAAGGATTAGAGCTCTTGGGTGTTATCGGCTGGCTGGGAGCGGTATTAGCTCCCTTAATGAGCATACTCGGTTTGCCCGAGCCGTTGGGCGTTGTGTGGGCGGCGGCGCTCTTTACCAACTTGTACACCGCCATTGCGGTATTTTTCCAAGTAGCCGGTGATATGCACTTGAGTGCCGAGCAAGTAACAGTGCTTGGAGCGCTAATGCTGGTAGGGCACTCAATTCCTGTTGAGGGGGCCGTTGCCAAGCGTGCTGGCATACCTTGGTGGGCTACGTTAGTCCTGCGTGTAGGTGGGGCTTTGCTGCTGGCTTGGCTCTTGCACTGCTTCTATTCGTATTTTGGTTTGTTGCAAGCGCCAGTAGCTTTGGTATGGCAACCAAGCTTGTCGACAGCGACAACACTAAGCAGTTGGGCTATTGCACAGCTTGAAACGCTAGCGCTTATCTTTGTGATTATCTTAGCGCTGATTGTGTTCCTAAAGCTTCTGAAAAAGCTCGGCCTGGAGCGCTGGATTCATCTTGGCTTGCTACCGCTACTCAAGCTCTTAGGCATTGGCCGTTCAGCAGCTAATGTAACGGTGATTGGTTTTACGCTGGGATTAAGCTATGGCGCAGGGCTGCTGATTCGGGATGTGCAGAACGGGGTGCTTGGTAAGCGGGATAGCACGCTTGCAGTATGCTTTCTCGGCCTCTGTCATAGCGTTATAGAAGACACGCTGCTGATCTTGATGCTAGGGGCCGATATAGCGGGCATTTTATGGGCACGGCTACTTTTTGCCGTTATTGTCACCGCGATGATTGCCCGTTGGCCCGCAACTACAATCAATAGGGCGCTACACCGGCTGCCGTAAGCGTAAAATGGATAGGCCCAATCCGATAAAAGCACTACCCATCAGGCGATTGACCCATGCCACCCGCGAGCGACTGCACAGCCAGCGGGCAAGATGCTTGGCAAGGGTGCCGTAGGTCATCAAGGTGACAAAGGAGAGTGCCATGAAGGTACCTACCATGATGGAGAACTGAGGAAGCAAGGCGCGCTGCGTATCCAGAAACTGTGGGAACAAGGCAGTGAAGAACAGGATCGCCTTAGGGTTGCTCATGGCGACCAGTACGCCTTCACTGACCGTGCGCCATCTGGGAGTAGGTTTTGCCGGGCTGGTTGAGAGCGCAAGGGAGGTCTTGCTCCGCCACTGACGAATGCCCAGGTAGATCAAGTAGGCTGCGCCGCCCAGTTTAAGCAGGTTGAACAGCACTTCCGAGGCGTTCAACACCACCCCCAGCCCCAAGACTGCTGCACTGGCCAGTATGAGTAGGCCAGTGATATTGCCCAGCGACGAAAGCGCCACGCGCTTGGCTCCTCCTGCCATGCCGTTGCGCACCGCGACTAGAAAAGCGGGCCCGGGGCTGGCAATGCTGACCAGTGCCACGGCAACAAAAAGCAACCAGGTGGAAAGCTGCATGGGTGCATCTCCGGACGGGGGTGAAGTAACTCATCGTATTAATCCTAATGGATAACACCCGTGTAGACGACTCCTTATCAACCATTGGTAATTTTATTGCCTCTCACTGCCTACCTGCTCTGTCATTAAACACAAAAGCTCGTACATAACGGTAGCGCCAAGCAGGGCCGTGTTACCGCTGGGGTCGAAGGGTGGGGAGACTTCCACTACATCGGCGCCGATCAGCGGTAAGCCGCGAAAACCGCGCACCAGCTTAAGTGCCTGTAAACTGGTGAGGCCGCCGACTTCTGGTGTGCCGGTACCCGGGGCGAAGGCGGGGTCGATGCTGTCGATATCGAAGGATAGATATACTGGGCCACTGCCTACAACGCGGCGTGCTTCGGCGACTGTCTCTTCAATGCCAAGCGTATCCACTTCCTCCATAAACATCACCCGCATGCCACTAGCATCGGAGTAGTCCCAGCCTTGGGTGGTGTTTTGGGCACCGCGAATGCCAATTTGTACCGTGCGTTTGGGATCAATCAATCCATGTTCACAGGCAAGCCGGAAGGGGCCGCCGTGGTGAAATTTTGAGCCCTGAAACTCGTCCCAGGTGTCGGTATGAGCATCAATATGGATCAATCCCACCGGGCCATCGGCTGCCAAGCCGCGCAGGATGGGATAGGTAATCGAATGGTCTCCACCAACGCTTAGCGGGATAACGCCTGCTCGGCGAATAGCTGAGTAATAAGCGGCAATATCATTAGAGACCTGCTCAAGGTCGTAGATCGATGAAAAGCGAACATCACCTATGTCGGCAATGCGTGCCTGGGCAAAGGGATCAAGCCGGGTAACATGATGCAGACTGCGCATCATGCTTGACTGGTTGCGAATCTCCCGCGGGCCGTGGCGGGTACCGGGGCGATTGCTAACGCCGCCATCAAACGGAATGCCGACCAGGGCAATATCAAGTTCCGCCAAGGAGTCGGCGAGCGGCGCACGCATAAAGCTGGCTATTTCGCGATAGCGTGGTTCTTGGTGCGGTAGGTAGCTTTCGCCAGTGGCGGCATTGTGGCGAGTGCCGTCGGTGCCCTTGGTCATGTTGCTCTCCTTATTGGGTTAGGCTGGCCAAACTGGCGGCTAACAGTTGCGTGCCTGCCACGGCATCGGCGATCTCGATATGCTCATCTGGATGGTGGCTAAGACCGTCGCGGCAGGGCACAAACAGCATCGCCGTTGGGCAGTGGTTGGCAAGGTGAATAGCGTCGTGAAAGGCACCGGATACCAAGTGCGGTGCGCTAATGTCTAACTCCTGGGCGGCGTCATCTAGTAGGGCGGTAAGTGTTTCGGGAAACGCGACCGGCTCAACCCGCGAGAGCGGTGTCAGCGTTGCACGGCAACCTGCCCAGGTCTGCTGAGCGAGCTTATTGAATTCGGCTTCCAGCGCTTTGAGCGTTAGCGCTTCTGGGTGGCGTAAATCAATGCTGAAGGAGACGTGGTCAGGAATGGTGTTCACCGAGCCAGGACTAACGGTGAACTTGCCGATGGTAAAGCGCACCCGGTCTTCGTCATCTCTCGCGGCTTCCCTGAGCGCTGTTGCTAACGCGCAGGCGCCTTCAAATGCATCGCGACGCATGGCACGCGGGGTAGTGCCTGCGTGGTTGGCGCTGCCCGTTATCGTGACTTCAAACCAGCTAACGCCCTGAATACCTTCAACCACGCCCACTGCAGCACCGGCACGCTCCAATATTGGGCCTTGCTCAATATGTAGTTCCAGGAAGGCGTGCATGGGCGTTGCCAATGGGCGGTGTGGCACACCTGCGGCGTCAAGCACCGCCAAGCAGGAGTCTAATGCACTTCCCAGGCTGACGCCGTCGCTATCTTCAATCAAGCGCGTTTCATCCAGGCTGCGTACACCACAAAAGACGGCTGAGCCTGAAGTGCCCGGCGAGAAGCGTGCGCCTTCTTCATTTGTCCAGCTGACCAGTGATAACGGTCGGCGTGGGGTAAAACCAATGTCGTTAAGCGCGCGCAGCGCTTCAAGGCCTGCCAGCACACCCAGTGCACCATCGTACTTTCCCCCCGCGGGTTGGCTATCCAAATGGCTGCCGGTGACGACGGGCTCAAGCTCAGGGTCGCTGCCGGGGATGTCGAGAAACACGTTGCCGATGGCATCAACGCTCGCCTTTGCACCTAAGCCACTGGCCTGCTCAATCAGCCATAGCCGCGCGCGGGTGTCGCTGTCATCTAGCGCGAGGCGAGCCACACCGCCATCCGAGCGAGCGCCAAATTGGGCTACCGTTGCCAAGTCATTAGCTAAACGCGCCGGTTTTACCGCAGCGGCGATTGTCGCCAGATCTGTGGGGGATCCACCGGTAGGGTGATCGGTGTGGTTCTGCATCAGGCTCTCCACAGGTGTTTGTTATTCGTAAACTTCGAAATGCAACTCGACAGGCACACAGTCCGCTCCGTTGATAGGGATTATGTCCTGTGGGCAGGCGGACATGACCACAATACAATCCATCACGGCGCGTAGTTCAACATAGTCGCCAGCATTAGACACCGGAGGGCACCAGTCGACTTTCATCTCTGAGTTAACCGGAATATTCATCCATAGATTGAGCGGCTGGGGAACCTCGGGGGTGTCAACGCCAATTGCCTTCATGGCTAAGCGTAGGTTGTCGGCGCAACTGTCATGATAGCCCTCGACACCCAGGGTCATATAACGGAACAGGTCGCAGGCCGCCATTAACGTGTCGTGAATGCCCGGCGAGGTATCAGCGGTGAGGGTCATGATTGGGCGGCGGCGGTTACTGATCAGCGGATCGCCCACCTGGGGAATTAGTGCGCTCAACCAGGCGCGCCCGTGCTCCCAGGACATAAACTCGTTGATATTGTCAGTACTAAACGCCCAGGTATCGCACACTTGGGTGCCATGGGTATTGATGATGCGGATAGTTTGCCCTGCTTTTAAGCGCACCGCTCGCCCGCTACGGGCAGGGACTTCGTAGCGCTCGCCGAGCACCGGCGTGCCATCAGGGGAGATGGGGTTGTCTAAGCTGTGGTTGTGACCGCAGGGCTCGCTGTTACTGCGCGGTAGTTGCTCAATGCGAGCGTGGTCAAAGCGTGTGTCAGTACTCATTTGAATCTCCAGGTGTGTTGTCGTGGTGTTAGCTAATCGGTACATGTAAGTCGAATCAGTCGATATGACGCTCGCGCCAGGTATTCAAAAACTGTTGCAGGCGCTCACTTTTCGGCTGGCGAAACAGCGTGGCGGGCGGGCCGCTTTCGACTATCCGACCTTGATCCATAAAGATCACTCGGTCGGCCACTTTGGCGGCGAAGCCCATTTCGTGAGTAACGATCACCATGGTCATGCCGTCGCTGGCCAGCGCTTTCATTACATCAAGCACTTCGCCCACTAGTTCTGGGTCAAGCGCCGAGGTGGGTTCATCAAAGAACATCACTCGGGGTTTCATAGCGAGTGCCCGGGCGATGGCCACACGTTGTTTCTGGCCACCGGAAAGGCTCTCAGGAAAGTGATCCGCGCGATCGGCAAGCCCAACCTGCTCGAGCATGGCCATGCCTTCAATGTCTGCATCTTGGCGTGACAGGCCATTCACCAAGCGCAGCGCTTCGGTGACGTTCTCCAGCGCGGTACGATGGGGCCAGAGATGAAAGTGTTGGAATACCATGCCCACCGGGGCGCGCACTTCATCGACGCGTTTTTCACTGGTAAGAACGCGTTTACCGGCGCGGTCTTCATAGCCCAACAGCTGGCCGTCGATGTAGACGCTGCCGTGATCGTAGGGCTCTAAAAATGCCAGGCAGCGCAGCAGCGTTGATTTGCCGGAACCGGAAGGGCCAATGACGCAGACCACCTCGGAGGGCGCAAGGCTGAAGTCGATGTTGGTCAGCACTTCCAAGTCGCCGAACTGTTTGCTGATGCCGTGTGCTTCAACCATCGCTTTTTGACGGGAAGAGGATGCGGGCAAGTGTGTTTCAGCCGTTGGCATGGGTCGCTCCTGGTTGGGCAGCTTGGCGCGGTTGACGATTGGCTAAGCGTTTTTCCAGCGCATAGCCTCCCCGGGCAATCAGTTCAATCATTAACCAGTAGAGTAGGGCGACCGCCAGATAGGGCTCGATCACCTGAAAGGTTTGGTTAACGATGGTGGTAGCGTTTTTGGTGAGGTCGTCCACTGAGATGATTGAAATCAGGGCGGACTCTTTCACCAAAATGATCAGCTGGTTGGTACTCGGAGGAACGATTAAACGAGCCATTTGGGGAATCTGAATACGAATTAGCGTGTGCCAAGGGGAGATCCCCAGCATGCGTGCTGCCTCAAGTTGGCCCTTAGCAATCGACTTGAAGCCACCACGATAAATTTCCGCAAAGTATCCTGCGCCATACAAGCCAATGCCGGTGACTCCAGCAATCTCGGCATCCAACCGCAGGCCAATACTGGGGCCACCGTAATAAAGTAAAAACAGCAGGATCAGCAGCGGCGTGCCGCGGCAAACCTCCACATAACAGGCCACCGGGTAGCCGAAAAGGCGAGGGTTAGCTAAGCGTAGCGCTGCGAGTACCAGACCGAGCGAAAGTGCCAGCAGGCAGCCTAAAAAACAGATCCATAGCGTATTCCACAAGCCTTGCAGAATCAGGCCACGCGCTTCCCATAGCAGGGCAATATCTAACATAGCGGACACTCCCCTATTCGGTGGCTAGGCCGCCGGTCATGCGGCGTTCTAAGTAAGCGCTGATTCGCGCCAGCACAAGATTGACGGCAAGATAAAGCACGGCAGCGGCAAGATAGGTTTCCAGTGGCTGAAAAGTGCGCGAAGCGATTTGCTCACTCACCCGCATAAGCTCAGTGACCGCAATCACCGAGATCAGCGATGAATTTTTGAGAATCGTAATGATCTCGTTGGTTAACGGCGGCAAGGTAAGACGCAATACCTGGGGCATTATGATGCGCCGCCTGGTTTGCCACGCCGAAATACCTGCCATACGCGCCGCTTCTATTTGCCCAGCGGGAATATGGCTGATGCCACTGCGGAAAATTTCTGCCTGAAAGGCGGTGGTATTCAGCGTTAAGGTCAAAATGGCGGCTGAAATAGGCGCGATCTCAATGCCTATCTCGGGCAGCAAATAGTAGACCAGCAGTAGTTGCAGCAAGATGGGGGTGCCACGCCAAAAGCTGCGGTAAAGCCCACAGGGCCAACGCACCAGACGGTAGCGACTGGTTAAGCCAAAGGCCAGCAACACGCCTAATACCAAGCCCAGTGCGATGGCGCAAAGCGAGACCACCAAGGTGGTGGTCAAGCCCTTAAGCAGCACAGGGTAGTGGTTGAGTAAAATCTCAAACATGGTGCACCCTTAGAGAGAAGAGAATCGTCTTAGCGAACTGCGCGGCGTGTTACTCGGCCGCTGGCAGTTCTAAAGGCAGATCCATCGGGCCGCCGAACCATTTCTCTTGTAGCTCTTTCAGAGTGCCGTCTTCATTGAGGCGTTGAATTTGCTCATCCATAAAGGCATTTAGCGAGGCGCTCTCTTCGTCATTACGCCCTGCCCAACTAAAGTAAACCGGGTCACCAAAGGTGCCGACCACTTCAAATACCTCGGGGCGGGTGCGCTCGGCTTCGAGCAAATTGGGCAGGCTGTTAATCACCACATCAACGCGGCCGGTACCCAGCTCGGCGTATGCCTCGTCAACGCCTGTGTAAGTGCGGATATCTTCAACGGGGGTGCCCGCTTCCTCAAGCTCGGCGGCCAAGGCTTCTAGCGCCTCAAGTTGAGCAGAACCCGCTTGAGCGGCGGCTACTTTGCCGGCGATATCCTCAGGTGAGTTGATACCCTCTTCGCCCGCGCGTTTTAGAATCGCCATAGTGGCATCGGCAATCGGTGCGCTGAGGTGATACCGCTCCATGCGCTCAGGTGTGGCGGTGACCGAGGTGATCACGTAATCAAAGCGCTCGCGCTCAAGGCCCGGCAGAATACCTTGCCAGGGAAGATCCATACGGATCAGCTCGACCCCCTCAAGCTCGGGCATGATGTATTCCATGATATCGGCGGAGTAGCCGACAATCTCACCCTCTTCAATGTATTCAAATGGGGCGAAGCGCGCTTCAGTGCCGACAGTAAAGGTGCCGTCTGAGCGAATATCGTCAAGCAAATCACTGTGCGCAGTAGAGGCAAAGCTAACGCCAAGTAAGAGGCCTGCGGTAATCGTCGGGATGCGTTGCATGGGGATGCTCCTCGGAGTGGTGATACTCGAATCAAAAGGCGAAGGCCCGTTGAACAACAACCCCTTGAGTAAAGCAGGCGTTATGCAACAATAAAACTGCTATCTTTCGATGTTTGTACCCGTTTTATTGATGTGAATTGCACTAACGTAGAGCACTCTAATGAAACTCTCAGCTGCCGATCTTAAAAGCCTCTCTGTATTCCTTGCCGTGACTGAGCATCGCGGTTTTGCGGGCGCGCAAACGGCGCTGCATATGAGTCAGTCCGCTGTGAGTTTTCATATCCGGGCACTTGAAGAGCGGGTAGGCTTCACTGTATGCCGACGAGGGCGACAGGGGTTTGAGCTCACTGAGCGGGGCACAATGGTGTATGAGCGTGCCAAGGTGTTGCTTGCCTCCGTTGATGATTTTGATAGCGAGATGAGCGAGCTGCGCAGCTCCGTTTACGGCACGCTGCGTTTAGGTGTTGTCGATAACACCATTATGGATGTGGATCTTGATCTGCAGGGGGTGATTGGCGAATTTCTGCGCAAGAACCCTAAAGCGCGTCTCAACATTACGGTAGGCAGTCCTGATCGCCTGATTGGTGAGATTGCCAATGGTGAAGTACAGCTCGGCATCTTACCGGAAATGGCACAAATTGAAGGCTTGCAGCATCGTCAGGTTTACACCGAAGTGCATGGAATCTACTGCGCAAAACGGCATCCGTTGTTTGCCCGTGATAGCGATCAGCTAACGATAGAAGAAGTGATCAATCACCCCTTTGTGGTGCGGCCATATGCCAACCTGCAAGAGCTTAAGAGTTTTCCCAATGCCCAGGTGGGCGCCCATGCCTCCAATATGGAAGCCCAGGCTCTGCTGATATTGAGCGGCCACTTTATCGGTAACTTGCCCCGCTACTATGCCCACCACTGGGTGGAGCGGGGCGAGCTCAAAGCGCTGCTGCCAGATCAGGTCGAAATCGCGTCGCCGTTTTGTGTCGTTACCCGAGCGGGGCGACGCCCCTCGCTTATCGTGCGAACCTTTATTCAGGAACTTGTAGCTAGACTTTGGCAGCAGTCACATTTGGTTGATGCGTACCAAGGAGATGAGTTGTTAGCAGTAGGTAAACCAATCAACGAGAATTGGTAGGCAAAGAGTAAGCTATCTCCGGTGCGCATGGCGAGAAAGTTGGATTTTGTAAGACATTCGCTATTGGTTTTGTAAGAGATCTCTTAAAAACCGCTGACCGAATTGATTTTGCGAGGAAATACTGTAGGTTTTCTTGGTTTTGCTAACAGAGCTGCAGTCCCGAGCAATGAATATCGTCGGGTGAAGACTGTTTTTTTATATAAGAGCCCTTTCTCAGCAAAATGGAAAGGGGTAATGACTCATGGCGCCATTCAGTAGTGATGGCGTTTGTATTTAGCCTTACTGGGTTTCAGGCGCATGCCTCTATTTATCTCTATTATCACTACCTTTCCTACCGTCATTTTTACGATTTTGCTAAGTGTCGCCGTTATTTACTGGCTAATTTCGCTATCAGGGTTAGTCGATAGCGATGCCGTAGAGGGCGATGGTGGCGCGTTGGATTTTGGTGGCTTACTAGCAACGCTGGGCTTGCACGGCGTTCCTCTGCCGCTGGTGATTACACTGTTGGCATTGACCGGCTGGCTGTTTAGCTACTTCGCAACGCTGCTGCTGGGCATACGACTTAACCCGGGCGTGTTGCTGTGGCTGTTTAATGGCGTCGTACTGATCCTGGGGTTTGTGATTGCCACTATCGCAACTTCCTTACTCATTCGCCCTTTACGACCCCTATTCCGCCCCGCTCAACACCTGCCAATTGAGCAGCGTCTGACAGGTAAGCAATGCACCGTTCGCTCGGCAGTAGTGGATAAAGAGAAAGGCCGCGCTGATGCCCATATCGATGGTGATCATCTGATTTTACAAGTGCGAAGCGACTCAGCGTTGGTGCGGGGTGAGCGAGCCATCATCATTCAGTACTTGATTAATGAAGATGCGTACTGGGTGGTATCTGAGAAAGATTTTGAAGCCGGCTTAGCCGATTAATTGCCTTGCTGCAGGAGATAAAGATGGATTTGTCGTGGATCATGCCTCTACTGATTACTGTCAGTGCGCTTGTTATTGCACTGTTTGCAATACTGGCGCTGTTTAAAGCCTTTTATCGGAAGATCGACCAGGGGCAGGCATTGATCGTCAATGATCTTTCCACGACCCCCAAAGTTTACTTTACCGGTGCCATGGTGCTACCTGTTGTTCACCGTTCGGAAACCATGAAGATCTCGGTGATCACCCTGGAGTTGAACCGTACCGGGAAAGAGGGATTGATCTGCCGCGACAACCTTCGTGCTGACATCAGCGTAGCGTTTTACCTGCGTGTTAATGCCACTGCAGAGGATGTCTTGCGGGTTGCTAAATCCGTTGGCGTCGGCCGTGCATCGGATCGCGATGCCGTTAATGAGCTGTTTAATGCCAAGTTCAGCGAAGCATTGAAGACCGTCGGTAAAAAGATGGACTTTATGCAGCTCTTCGAAGAGCGGCAGCAATTCCGAGACGCCATCGTTGAGACCATTGGCCAAGACCTCAATGGTTATATTCTCGAAGATGTCGCCATCGACTATTTAGAGCAGACGCCGAAAAGCTCGCTGGATCCGAACAATATTCTGGATTCAGAAGGCATCAAATGCATCACCGAGATTACCGCCCGCCACAATGTTGAAACCAACCGCTTGGAACGCGACCAAGAGTTGGAAATTCAGCGCAAGAATGTCTCCGCTCGAGAAGCTGCGCTAGAGCTGGAGCGCACCCAGGCCGATGCCGAAGCGCGTCAGCGTCGTGAAATCGAAAGCCTGCAATCGCGTGAGCAGTCCGAAGCCGAGCAGGTGCTCCAGCAGGAGCGTGCTAAAAGTGAAGCTGCGCGGATTAAAACCGACGAAGAGCTGGCGATTGCCGAAGAGAACAAACAGCGCCAGATTGAAATGGCCACCAAGGCCCGCGAGCGTGCGGTACAGATCGAAGAGGTGCGGATTCGTCAGGCCAAAGAGCTTGAGGACGTTAACCGTGAGCGTGCGGTAGAAATTGAACGAATCGGCATGGAAAAAGCGCTGGAAGAAGAGCGCAAGGAAATTGCCGAAATTACCAGCCAGCGTATTGCGGTTGAGCGCAGCGTGGCGGAAGAAGAAGAGAATATTAACGATGTGCGCAACCGCGCTGAAGCGGAGCGCCAGAAGGTCACTCGCCTGACGGCTGCCCAAGCCGAAGCCGAAGAGCGCAAGCTCAAAGAAGTCCGTGCAGCGGAAGCTGTGTTCGAGCGTTCCAAACTGGAAGCGGAAGAGGCGGTTATTCGGGCGCAAGCCGACCTGGATGCGGCAGAGAAGCGTTCTGCGGCAGAAGAGAAGCAGGCGCGCGGTCATCAAGCCCTTGCCGCCGCAGATGGGCTTGCCGAAGCACAAGTGCTCGAAGCGCGTGCCCACGCCCAGCGTAGCGAAGGCTTTGCCCAGGCCGAGGTTAAAACGGCCAATGCGAAAGCCGATGAAGATGCAGGCTTGGCGGAAGTACGTATTCTTGAGCAGCGCCTTGAAGCCGAGGCGATGGGCGAAGAGAAACTGGGCACCGCAAAAGCACAAGCCCGGGAAGCGATGGCCAAAGCCGAAGCCAATGGCCTGGTCGAGAAGCTGCGCGCTTACGACAATATGTCCGAAGAGGCGCGCCACTTCGAAGAGTTCCGTATGAACCTGGAAGTCCACGAGAAAGAAGTGATGGCGCAAATCGAAGCCCAGCGCATCGGCATGCTGGAGAACGGCAAAGTGATGGCTGCCGCGATGCAAAATGCCAAGTTTGAGCTGATTGGTGGCGACAGCGATGTGTTTGAAAAACTCACCGCCGGCCTGGGCTACGGTAAAGCAGTACAAGGTGTGCTCGATAAGTCACCAGCGCTGCAAGCTACCCTGGCGGGCTTGGCGAATCGTGCCCTGAACGCTGACGCTGGCAAAGCCTCCGAATCTGCCTAAGGGGCAGGGCGACTCTCTATGCAGAGAGTCGCATTCCCTCCTATGCAGAGAGTCTCGGCCTACGTCGTTCCAAGCGGCCGGTGATACCTTTCCAAGACCGCAATCGTCACCCCATTGCGGTCTTTGCTATTTCTAGTGAGCACTTTTTCAGGATGACTACTATGTCGAAGGAGCACTCTTCGGTTGAAAACATCGTCAGAGAAAGCACCGCATTCGAGACAATACAGCGGCGCTTGAGAACCCAGGGCGGCGAATTGGGCACTTCGATCGGTAAACTGAACGAAGCCCGGGCGGATGTTTTTGGTAGCAGTAGTATGGCGCTGTTGGGCAGGGCCCGGGTACGTACCGAAAATAACGCCATTGCCCGCGATATGGTGCGCATTGGCGAGCAAATCCTGTTTGGCTTCAATGTGCAATTGGGGTTGCGCAAAGAGCTTGAGGCGAGCGATATCTTTGCGCTTTATCACCTCAAAGATGACGAAGAGGGGCTTGAGTTAAGCGAAGCGCCCATGGCGGATAGCTTTCTCACCGAGAGCCGCTTTGTTCAGGATTTCAAAGAACTCCAGAAATACTACAGTCACGCTACACTGGTTCAACTGGTCACCCTGAACAACAAGCTGCTGATCGCTTTTCAAATAGGTGAAAAACTTAGCGACCTGCGTGTCTTCCGCTGGGAATTAGCCGCCAGCGGCGAGGTGAGCCGCTATATCGATAACCGCGGCGAGCGTGATCTGGTGTTCCCCGACCGCTTCGCCTTCCCCTGGCAGACAGCAGGTCGGGATATGCAGGAGCAAGGCCGTGCGCCCCACCTGAATATCCTCGATGCGGTCTTTGTTGATAACCTGCGCGGCAACATTACCTTCAAGATCGAGAACAACACCAGCAGCGGAGAGGGTGTATTCGCCGACCCCGTGGATTCAGACTCCCAGTCGCTGGACGATGCCAGCTTTGAATACGCCGATCTTGGCGTTGTCATCCTGATTCGTATCCTGCCTTTTAATGAGCGGCAGTGGCGCTACTACCTTTTCAATCGCGCTGAACAACACGTTAAACGCATTGATGCCATGGCGGGTTCGGTGGTTGAGCTGCCGGAAAATCATGGCCTGATATTTCCCTCGGGCTACTATTTGAATACCGGGGAGCTGACCACCTACGAAGTGCCCGAGGAGGATCTGCGTTTCAAGCGCATGGTGCGCTCGCCAAACGGTGAAGATGTTCTGTATGTCTTCTACGCGCCACAAACCGGGCAGGTGGTGCTTTACCGTTATAACTTGATCCGCAAGCAGGTCGATACCCCCATGGTAGGGCACGGGGCGGCGATACTTGAAAACGGTCATCTGGCAATTTTTTATGCCGAAGATGAGCCGACGCTGGTTCACCCCATTCAGGTATGGGCGACGCCCTTTATGTCGGAGCGCTTCCATGCCCAGGACGCGGTGCGCAACGACACGCCACTAGGACGGATCGGCAACCCTGATCTGGTGCGCGGCATTGCCGAACTCAATAGCATTGTGCAGCTCGCTAACGAGCAGCAGGCGTCCGAGCGCCACTTTAACGCCATTATTCGTCGGGTCGACCGCACGCTAAACCAGTTCCACTGGATTGGTGAAGCTGACTTTAAAACCATTCACGCCGCCCTTGAGCAGCTAAAACACACCGCTGAACTGATGCTCGATGAGTATGAGAAAGTTCAGGCGATCCGTGCCCAGACAGCCCAGGCGCTAGACGAGGTTGAGAAACAGCAGGCAGTGCTGCTACGGGAGCTCAAGCCCAGCAGTTGGAAAACCCCCGACCTATTCGTCACCTATCTGAAACACTTACGCGACCATCGTGGACGGCTAATGGCGCTGCGCGAGCGCCGATACCTGGATGAAGAGCGCTTGCAGGCGTTAGAGCAAGCGCTGGATAAAGCGGAACAATCGTTGACCCAGCAGACCTTTAGCTTTCTTGCTCAGCCAGAAGCGCTGGATGGCTACCGGGCAACCCTGGCAGCACTAAAAGAGCAGGTGGGCGAAGCGGAAAATCGCCAGCAACTGGCAGAGTGTGTAGGGCGCTATCGCGAATTGACCGCTGGCCTGGATATGATCCAAGGGCTGCTGTCGTCGATGTCCGGCGGTGATGCTATCGAGCAGACGCGGATTACCGAGAATATCTCCAGCATCTACGCCTCGATTAATCAGCAGCGCTCCGAGGCTGAGATCCGCTTAAGAGAGCAGGGGAGTGCCGAGGCTCAGGCGCAGTTTGCGGCCCAGATTCGGCTGTTTGAGCAGAGCCTGGCCAATGGTGTCGGCGCGCTGCGGGAGCCCGATGACTGCGATCAATTAATGACCCGTATGCTCGATCAGCTCCAGGAGCTGGAGAGTCAGTTCGGTGAATTTGATGAGTTTTTGACCACCATTCTCGAACAGCGTGAAAGCGCCCACGAAAGCATCGAAGCCCGTCGCCAGCAGTTGCAGGATGAGCGTCAACGCCGTGTCTCTACCCTAACGGACGCCAGCCAGCGGATTCTGGCCAATGTGGAGCGGCGCACAGAGCGCTTTGAAACCCTGGAAGAGCTGCATAGCTTCTTTGCTGCCGATGCCATGGTGGGCAAAGTGCGTAGCATGATTGATGAGCTACGCGAGATGGGCGGTAACCTTGAGGCGGACGATATCGCCGGGCGGCTACGCTCCTCTCAAGACGCCGCCATGCGTAGCGTGCGCGACCGTTCCGATATCTATGAATCCGGTGGCGATGTTATTCGCTTGGGGCCGCGTCACCGCTTCAGCGTCAACCAACAGCATCTCGACTTAACCCTGGTGCCGCGCCAAGAGCGCATCATGCTGCACCTGACGGGCACCCAGTATTACGAGCCACTGGAAGACGAGCGGTTGACCGAGCTGAAAGACTACTGGGGGATGCTGCTGCCTTCCGAAAGCCCCGCTGTTTATCGCGCCGAGTACCTTGCCTATCGCTTTATGGGTGAACTGGCGCAGCCTGGTGCCAAGCCCATTAATGTGGAAGATTTCAGCGAGCTGCAGCGTCAGATTGCCAATTTTGCCTCGCCGCGCTACCGCGAAAGCTACGAAAAAGGTATCCACGACCACGACGCCGCGTTAATCGTACGCACCCTGTGGCCGGCTCGCCAAAGTGCTGGTCTGCTAGGCTTTGGGCCGCTGCCCCGAGCGCTGGCGATGCTGTTCTGGGCCGACCGTATTCATGATGAAGACGCGACCCGCAATCTGCGTGCACGCTGTCTATCGGCGGGTATCCTGTGCCGCATTATGAACAACGAGGATCTGATAAACGCCTTGATCCAGGAAGTACAACCGCAGCTGGGTGCCTTTGTATCGGCCCAACAGATCAACTGCTCGGTGAGTGAGATAAGCAGTGCCACCGACTTTCTAGTGCGCCAGTTGGCTGAAGAGGGCGAACGTTTTCCGGTCACCCAGTACGCTGCCAGCCTGGTGGAGAGCTTTACCACCTCCATGCAGCAGCAGGGCCACTACGCACACTTCCAAGAGGCCTTGGCGGTGGTGGCGGGTAACCCCGGCGCCCGCTGGGTGATCACTTCCCACTGGCTGCAGGCTCACGCGGGGCAAGCCAAGCAAGAGGCGTTGCTACACTACCTGCCTGAAGCGATTGCTATGCTCAATACGGCTGACCGGTTAAGTACCGCCACCCATAATGTCGAGCTAGCCTTCACCGTCACCGGTTTGCTGGGGCAGCACGGGCGCTTAGAACAGCAGGAGTTATCGCTTCAGCTCGATGACTTTCAGGAGCGGCTGCGCCAACACGAGCAGGTCGTGATACGCGACTGGACGGCACTGCAGGAGCGTCGTCAGCTGATTTTACGCGAGCAGCGGGAGCGGTTGAGGCTAGAAGAGTACCTGCCCAAGCCGCTCAACTCCTTTGTGCGCAACAAGCTGATTACCGAAAGCTACCTGCCCATTATCGGCGATAACCTGGCTAAGCAGATGGGCACGGTGGGAGATACGCGGCGCACGGATAATAGCGGTTTGCTGATGATGATCTCCCCGCCCGGCTACGGTAAAACCACGCTTATGGAGTATGTGGCGAACCGCTTAGGGCTGATCTTTATGAAGATTAACTGCCCAAGCCTTGGCCATGATGTGACCTCGCTGGATCCTGACGCGGCTACCCACTCCACCGCCCGGGCCGAGCTGATCAAGCTCAACCTCGCCTTTGAAATGGGCAACAACGTGATGCTCTATCTGGATGATATCCAGCATACTCACCCGGAGTTTTTGCAGAAGTTTATCTCGCTATGCGACGGCAGCCGGCGGGTTGACGGTATCTGGAACGGGCGTACCAAGACCTACGATATGCGCGGTAAGCGCTTCTGTATTGCCATGGCGGGTAACCCCTACACCGAAAGTGGCGACGTGTTCAAAGTACCCGACATGCTGGCCAACCGCGCCGACGTTTATAACCTGGGTGATGTATTAAGCGGCATGGAAGAGGTGTTTGCGCTCTCCTACATCGAGAATGCCATGAGTGCCAACACGGTGCTCGCCTCTTTGGCCACTCGCGGTATGGACGATTTCTACCGCTTTGTTGATATCGCCATGGGCCGCGAGGTGCCAAGCACCGACTTTGAACACGACTATAGCGCCGCAGAGCGCGAAGAGATCGTCGCGGTGCTGAAGAATATGTTTAAAGCACGTGAAGTTGTGCTACGCGTCAATCAGCAGTATATCGCCTCCAGCGCCCAGGCCGATGAGTACCGCACCGAGCCTCCGTTCCGCCTACAGGGCAGCTACCGCAATATGAATCGATTGGCGGAGAAGATGTCGCCGATCCTCAGCGACGACGAGCTTGAAGCGATCATTGATGATCATTACGTCGGTGAAGCGCAGCTGTTAACCCAGGGCGCCGAAGAGAATCTACTCAAGCTAAAAGAGCTTAGAGGCACCTTGAGCGAGGAAGAAAAACAGCGCTGGGAAGCGATTAAGCGTGAGTTCCAACGTCGGCAACTAACCGGAGGCAACGAAGAGACCGGTGCCTTGGTGGTGCGGCAATTAAGCTTGATTGCGGAGGGGGTTGGACAGTGGGGGAAGGTAAGGCCTGAGGAGAGTTAATGTCGTCTGAAGAGCAGTCTTCACTCTTATCTATTTGGTTTGTTGATCAATAAAAGGCGTTTGAGTAAGGAGTTTTAATATGAGTGGAAAGCCAGCAGCACGTATTACTGATCCTACCGCGTGTCCTGTGCCAGGACACGGCACAAACCCATTGGTAGATGGCTCGCCGGATGTGTTTTACGACGGGTTGTCGGCGGCAAGGCTAGGCGACAAATCTGCTTGTGGCAGCCCGATTACCCAAGCGGTTTCGTCCACTGTGCTAATCAATGGAAAACCTGCCGCGACCCTGGGCAGTGTCGGTGCCCACGGTAACACCGTTATCAGCGGTTCGGGAACAGTCATTATTGGTGACGTTGCTATCGGTGGCGCATCCCCCGTAAACCCATTGAGTAGTAGCACAGCTCCATACTCAGGTCGTTTTCAGCTTATCAATCAGGATACGGGTAAACCCGTCGCTGGGCGTAGAGTTAAAGTCAGATCCAGCGGCGGTTGGAGTGCATTCGACACCACGGATGATGAGGGTATGACCTCTTGGGTTAGGCATGATGCGGCGGAGACGATATATATCGACTTAATCCAGGGAAGTGAAAGATGAGCGATCACCCTTTATCCCAAGGTGCTATGAGCCCAGAGGGCGAGACTAACCCCGTTCGCATTGCGGAGCCTCGGCTTGACCCTCAAGATGAGAGAGTATTGTGCTCTGCTATCTGTTATTGCAGTTCAACACCCAATATTAGCCGGGATGGCAAAAATCTTAAGCAAGACTGCGTGTCACAGCGCCTTGGCGAGTTGAATGAAGTGCTCCGTGGAAGCAGCCCTTACAAGCCTGAGGTCAGTTACGATATGACCAAGGAGCCACCGCAGCCAATTCTCGATAGCCAGACAGGTACTCATTCTCATAGCTGGATACCGGGCTGGATCCGCAAATACTGGGATGAAGATCCAGAGCATCCACCCTTCCAACGCGGTCGGGGAATGATTCGCCGCCCCGACGTTGTGATTGTGAATGATCCAACCAGACCACCCACCCAGGACAATATCAAGCAAGTGGTGGAGATGAAGTTTCCGCCTGATCCTCCAAACGAAGATCAGACGAGTGAATACTCGGTAATCGCTGGTGATGCAAATAAAGTTATAGAAATGTCGCCTTCTGATTGCGATTGTAGCCAGGAGACCCAAGAGCCCAATGTGCCTGTAGAGCAGCTAGGCTGGGCGGCGACAGTGGCCAGTGGATTGATGTATTTTCTGACCCGTGGTCGTTCACCCCGTGCTCCCATACCTGCTCACTGATCCAGAGGAGAATCCCGTGGAACCACCATTTGATCTGGCTGAAGAGCTAGCTAAGCAACCGCATATGCTGGAGATGCCCGGCAATCTTTTAATGAGAGGCGGCCCCGAGGACTATATTGGGGCTGTGCTGTGCCTTCGGGGCTCGCTCTATTTCAAAGGGGCGCATACGACTGGGGTGCGCGAGGCGCTATGCCAGTGCTTCGATGCGTTCAAACGTCTGGCCGAGCCCCACCTTACCTGGCTGTGGCGTGAGGAACCGCCGGAAGGCAGTCCGCTGACCGCCTATGCCGAGGCTAGGCCTTTGCGCGATATGCTTTCCCGTATGGATGAGAATTATCCGCTAAGTTTTTACTACACCAGCGGCAAGCAATCCAATGATGCGAGTGCTTGGTATTTTAGAATATCTGGACGAGCAGCTTGGCAAGCAAAAATTGGGCGTGATCTTAGCGTATTGGAGTTCTCTGTGCCGCTACTCTATCAAGAGCAGCATCCGCTAAGCTTTCTGCGCTTGTTCTTGGATTTTGCGCGGTTGCTAAACCCAGAGCAGGGCTATGCGGGGCATGCCTTCAATCTTTCTGTGACAAATCGGAGTGAGAACGAGCCAACTGAGGCTTTTATGGCTGACCGTATGCCCGGTTTGGATGCGGGGACGGCGGGCTTATTGGCTAATCGACCCCAGTTCAAACCCACCAAGATCAAAACCGTTAGCTGGCTGACGCTACTTAATCAAGAGCGTTTGCAATTGGCTGGGGGGCTGGATTCCCTGCAAGCGCAGCTGCCTAGCAGCCATTTTGCCTTGTATGATTTAGGCACTAGTGTGGTTATCCAGTCGGGGGCTTACGCTTATATTGCTGGCGATGCTGAAGACCCTAAACCAACCCCCTACGTGTTGTTGAACCATCTACTCAAAGGTATCCGTTACGAAACGGTTGGGGATTTACACGGTGGCTCGCGTCACGGTGAACTGCGCTTGACCGGCTGGGCTGCCGACCAGTGGTTGAAGCGCCTGGATGTTGACGAGCAAGAGATTCCTGCGTGGCGTACGAAGCTACTGGATCAGGAGCCTCGCCTGGATGATACCAACAGCTTGCCGGAGCGTTTGTAGCGTAATCAAGGGGCGTTGTTGCAAGCATTGTTGGGCTCTTCCTTGCGCCGGTATACGTGGCAGTAAGGTGGATCTGGCGTAAAGTTTGGAACTGAGATGGAAAAGCCCCGTGGGATAGCGATCTATAACTCAATTGCCCTGGTTACCTGTTTCTCTTCGCGATTCCTGCGGTGTTGTTATGCACCATTGATGGAGGCATAGACTTGGTTAGATTATTGATCAGGTGATAGTGCTGGGCTGACAGCTATAGCGTTGCACCGGGGGCAAGCGCTGCAGGAATGTACTTAACCAATAAAACCAAGCGATGTGAGCGGCAGCCCATAAGGGCAATTCAAGCTCCATCGCCTTATAAATCAACGTTTGAGGGGTTACAGGTGAAACACTTTTTCTGGTATTTGTTGATTGGTTTATCGGTTGGGCAGGCAAGCTGGGCTGAGTCGGTAACGCCTCGCCTTCCTGAGGAGATGGTTATGGTCGCCCCGCAGCTAGCAGCCGTCAGGAGGGGGCTCGAAATCCAGCGTCTCGTGCATGGACAGTTCAATCAGGATGGGAACCAGGTCACCGTTGTACTGCATCTTATCCGCCATCCAATGAATCAAACGCCGACGTGTCAATCAGGTGATCATGATTGCTTACCCAATGTTTCCGATTCGATGACATTAAGTCTGAATGATCCTGAGATGTCGCGGCTTGAACAATATCAAACTCTCCTACACCCTCGCGACGATTCGACCTACTTAAAGTTTCCCATTTTTCGCGAAATGTTCGAGCTGTTGGTTGTCGATGGTCTCAATATTCAGCCACAGGGCGATGCTTGGACGATGACTCGCGATGACGACGTTGCAACAATATGGCAGCCGATGAGTCTTGAACAGGCATCTAACGCTTCCTATTTCGTGCAAAGCTTGTCCCTGTCCGCCTCCGAGATAGAGCAGTGCGTTGCATCACAACTGGCTCGCGTTTACGCGATCGAAGCGCCTAGTGCAGAGCAACAAGCGCTGCTCGATATGGTGTCGCTGAACGCGGAAAAGTACCGTTTTTACGATCGTGACGAAAGAAAACGCTATAGGCAGCCTGTGATTCTGGAGCTCTCGGCTAGACTCCTCAGCGGGATGGATAACTGGCCACAGAGTGCCGCCGATTTCGTGTCCACGGAGCCGTTCGAGGGGATTGCCGCTGACTCGCCTGCCCTGTTGATGGACAATTTCGAGCGTATCAGCAGCGCTGCTCACTATTATCGTCGACTTGACCTCTTTTCTAATGAATATACGCCCGATGAGCAGGTACGCATCGTCTGCAGTGACTTGGTCAATCTTAACTCGCCCTAAGCCGCTCTAGGTTTAATTAAGCGTTATTGATTGGTGATGCAGCATAGATAAAACAGCCGCTGTTAATCAGCGGCTGACTCATCATTTATATAAAAGCACTAGCCTAAAGCATTTAATCAATAGCCGAGTAAGGATTTTCAGCCATTAAGAAAGCGCGTAAGTCGGTTTTTTGAGAGTGGCTATGCAGCCACTCGCGCACGTCACAGGCTTTTTGGTAGTCAGCATCACCAAACTTGCTGCGATACAGCTGCTCAAAGGTGTCACTGGTTTTTTCCTGACGTATCCGCTTTTGCCAGGGATCTGTCAGTATGCTATTCAGATTACCTGCCAGTCCTTCCGCAACCAGCATTTCCCACTCACCTTTATTCAACCAAACGCCGCCAACGCGGGCGCTGTAGTCGATGCGGTGGGCATTATCTTTAGTAATGCGAAATTTACTCATAATGCCGCCGGTCACCGGGCAAATAAGCGCGCCGACGGTGTCTTCAGCTTCAATGCTTTCAACGCAAATGTCATCAAATACATGTTCGGGGTGACGTTCTTTCCAGCTAATGTAGTCTTCAATCAAGATCCAATTGCCGCCGCAGTTATCGCAAGTATGGCTACGGAAAAGAGCATCAATAAAGCTGGGGACTAAGTTCCCTTGTTGGCATGCGGTACATTTCATCGGCGCGTTCCTGCTGTTAAGTCCATGATATCTTTCTCATGTATGAAAGTTGTCACAAAGGCTAATTAAGAGCAAGTTGTCACGCCGAGAAATTAACACTTAAAACTTAACCGATGCCTGCAGGCTAACTTCCAGTGGGTTGCCGACTACTAAAAGGACGCCTCAGGCGATTCGTAGGGAGGGTCTGATAGTTCCGGTTCCTGGGGCGGCTTTTTATACAAAGTGGGTTCCTGGCCCAGTCGCTCAGCCATGAAACTGATAAAAGCACTCAGTTTCGGCGGAAGATATCGAGTTGGTGGATAAAGCACCCAGGCCTCGCCGCCATAATAATGCGTCTTGAATTTCCATTCCGGAAGTACTTGTACGATATCTCCCTGCTGCAATGCATGGCGAGCGGTGAAGTACGGCAAACTGCCGATGCCTAGATGCTGTAACACTGCGTCAAGCCTTGCCCCGGTGTGATTGACCGCATATCGGCCACGCACATTGACGCTCACGCTCTTGCCATTGAGCTGGAATTTCCAGCGTGAATCACCGGGCTCCTCGCCTAGAAAAATGCAATTGTGCACTTTCAAATCGTGCGGGTGCGTTGGTGTGCCTTGACGCTTGAGATAGTCCGGCGTCGCGCAAAGCATATGGTCGATATCAATGAGTTTACGCCCCATCAGCCCTGGTGAAGGGCGATCAGTAATACGGATTGCCAGATCCACCTGATCATCAATCAAGTCCACATAGCTGTCATTGAGCTGTAACCGAACGTCGATTTTGGGATAACGCGCCAGGAAGTCAGGAATGTGGGGGTGAATGACGAAACGTCCTACCGCCTTCGGCACACTGACGCGTATTAGACCTTGTGGTTCTGGGTCGAACTGCCCGGAAACGGTCATCACGGCCTGCGCTGCGCTCACCATGTCCACGCAACGTCTATGAACCTCATGCCCGCTTTCGCTCAGCCGCAGTTTGCGCGTCGTACGCTGGAGCAGCCGGGTACCCAACGCCTTCTCCAGGCGGGCAACCGAGCGGCTGATTGCCGAGGGCGTTGCGCCCAACTGGCGTGCCGTTTCTGAAAAGCTGCCGGTTTCGACCACCTTGACGAAGACCGCCATTTCGCCCAACAGGGCGACCATCTGATTTGTGCTCATGAGGCAAAAAATATTTGAATTTACGCTGGATTATCGCAGCCGCTCTTTATCAATACAATTGATAGTCGATGAGAGAGGAGCGGATATATGACACCGGATTATCTGGCGGAATTTCTCGCCCTGGCCGCCATTCACTTTCTTGCAGTCGTGGCACCGGGGCCGGATTTCGCCGTTACGATTCGCCAGAGCGTGCTCTATGGGAGGCGTCTAGGCATCGCTACGGCGGTTGGCATTGGTGCCGGTATCTCGGTACATGTGATCTATACCTTGCTGGGGGTCGGCGCGTTGATGCACACAACCCCCTGGTTACTGAGTGCGGCCGAGTTGGTGGGCGGAGCCTATTTGTTATATCTCGGCGTCACGTTCATCCGGCAGGCAGGTAAGCACACAGCCGGGATGGCGCTGGATGCCGGAGCCGAGGCAGGGGCAAGGAGCTTTCGCCAGTCGTTTGGGCTGGGGTTTCTGACCAATGCGACCAACCCCAAGGCGACGCTGTTTTTCCTGGCCGTGTTCACGACTGTGGTCAGTGATTCGACGCCATTGCGCATTCAAATGCTTTATGGCGGTTGGATGTGCCTGGTCAATGCCGGTTGGTTCGTGTTGGTCAGCCTTGTGTTTACCAGCCCGCCTGTTCGCGAGCGATTTCTGCGTATCGGTCACTGGTTCGAGCGGTTGATGGGAGTGCTGCTCATCGCCTTTTCGATGCGTTTGTTATGGGGGATCGGAGGCATGATGGTTACTTTTTCACAATGAGAAGGGCGCTCCAATTTTAAGCACTGGAGTTAGATTATTACGTATCACCAATAGTTAAATCTGAAGTTGATGCAGAAGATGCCGATAGGTGCATGATACTTATAGATTTCTCACCAATGGTTCAAAGAATATGAAAATACTTTTTTCTCTGCTACCGATTCTGATTGCGCTACTTGCGGGGTATGCGATTGGAAGACTGCTTCCCACCCAGTTCCGTAAGCCACTTCTACATTCGATAGCACCTTTAGTTTGGGTGCTTCTATTCCTTATTGGATTCGAATTTGGTGAGGTGATTTTGTCGGCAAGCTCGATAGGCATTGTGATGAAGGCCGCGTTTGTTTTTGCAGTCTGCACCACGGTGTTTCCATGCCTGCTCATTCTCATGCTTAAAAGCAGTCGGCAAAGCCTCCCTGCCAAAGCGCGTCAGCCATTCAGATTGAGCTATATCTGGCCGCCGCTTAAAGAGTGCCTCATCGCCCTGGTGATGGTTGGGCTGGGCGGTGTGCTTTACCTTCTACAGGATCGCATTCTAGGGGGGGCGCTGGCGCTTCCGTCAAGCGGTGCCATGCTACTGCTGCTAATTCTTCTGGTCGGTATCGACCTAACACAGGTCAAACTTAATGTGCAGTGGTTATCGTGGTCGATATTGGCCGTTCCCCTATTTGTTGTTCTGGGATCCTTGGTCGGTGGTGCTATGGCTGCCTGGATTACTGGTGAAAGCTTACGGGTCTCCTTAGCCCTTGCCAGTGGTTTCGGTTGGTTTACGCTTTCTAGCGTCATGATCGGTGATGCGCTTGGGCAAGTGTATGGAACGATGGCACTCATGACAGACCTGCTTCGTGAGCTGCTTGCTATTATGGTGCTCTACGCCTTGGGACGGCATCAGCCGCAGGTTGGTATTGGCAGTGCCGGGGCAACTGCATTGGACTCTACGCTGCCGATTATCAAGCAGGCCTGTTCGCCCGATGCGGTGCCATTGGCTCTGGTTAGCGGGTTCTTGTTGACGCTGCTGGCACCGGTGTTCATCACGATCCTGATGCCAGGGACTTGAAAACAGCCTTAAAACCGTTGCTTGGTTTAAAGTAGCTGATGGTTCAGCTTCGAAGCTTGCGTAGGCCAGGATTTACCAGGGCTAACTGCGAATGCACGTAGCAGCAAACAATTCCCCCGTTTTATTTGACCGTTTCGGGGCAGCCTCGATATCGCCCCGTTGCTAGCCGTCCGGCTTTGGCAGCAGTCACATTTGGATGAAGCTATAAAGGCGATGAGTTGTTCAAAACCTCACCGACGCCTGCAAGCTAACTTCCAGTGGGTCGCCGACCACTACCCGCGTGCTGCCACCGCTTGAGGGGTAGTAAGTGGTGTCGAACAGGTTCTTGGCGTTGAGCTGCAGGTGCAGGTTTTCGCCCAACCAGGGGGTGTCCCAACCGACAAAGGCATCGGCAACGGTGTAGGCGTCTAACTGGAAGCTGTTGTCTGCGTCGCCTTCGCGTTCGCCCACATAACGAACACCACCACCCAGTCGCCAGTTGCCCAATCCAGGTGCGGTGGTTAAGTCGTGCGCCAGGTAGAGGCTGGCGGTATGGCGTGCGGCGTTGGTCAACCGGTTGCCCTGGGTGCCTTCGGTATCTTTGAGCACCTCGGTGTCGGTATAGGCGTACGCGCCCAGTAGCGATAACTGATCGGTCAACTGGCCGGAAACCGTTAGCTCCACACCTTGGGAGCCCGCTTCGCCTACCGTTCGGGTGACACCGTTATCGGAGACGGCAACATTCTCCTTACGGATATCGAATAGCGCGGCCCCCAGGGCGAGCTGGTCGTTCCACAGGTGCTTGACGCCAATTTCGCTCCCTTCACTGTGCTCGGGATCCAGCGCTTGGCCGCTATCGCTGTCGGCGCCGTTGGGCACGAAGGCTTCGCTATAGCTGGCGTAAATCGATGTCTCCGGGCTCAGGCGGTGCAGCAGGCTGATGGATGGCAGGAAGATGTCATCGCTGATATCGGTCTCGGTAACGAAGTCCTTACCACGGCCTGCAAACTGTTCATAGCGGGTGTAGCGGCCCCCCAGGCCGAGTATCCAGCGCTCGTTGAGATGCCAGCGGTCGTTGAGATAGAGCCCGGTGGTATTGGTCTCATCCAAGCGGTTGCTGCGCGAGGTGTTAAGGCTGTCGCGATCCAGGTTCAGGCCGCCGTAGCTAATGTCGTATACATTTTGATCGGTGACCGCCGTGCCGCGATACGCTTCCGCCAGATAATTCCGCTGGCGTTCATGATCCACACCGATAGTGAGGTCGTGGCGCATACCTGCCAGGGTGGTAGTGCCGGTGGTGTCCCAGGCGGTGTACTGTACACGGCGGTCAATACCGTGGTTGGCATCAGCCCGGCGGGTTAGTGCGCCGCTGGCATCGTTCACGCGCAGCACCCGTGGTTGGCCACCGCTGTACTGGCGGCGGTTCCAGCCGTAGGTCAAGCGTGTTGACCAGTCGTCGTTGATATCCTGCTCCCACCAAGCGGTGACCGCTTCGTCGTGGCCGAATGTCCGTGACCAGGGTTCGTCGAAACGGCGGTCGTTAGGCACCTTGGCGGGCTCGCCGTCGATAATCACCGTGCCACGATCCAGATCCAGGTCGTAGTCGCGATACTCATAAGAGATCTGGGCACGACTGTCGTTGCCTTCCCAGCGCAGCGAAGGAGCAACAATTGTGCGTCGGTTATTACCGAAAGTGCGAAAGGAGTCTTCATCTTCATGGTGGATGATAAACCGGAAGGCCAGCCCAGTATCGGCAATCGGCCCGGTGACATCCACGCTGGCATTACCACCGCCCAAGGAGGTGTTTTCGGCGCTGATCTCGCGCCGCCACTGGTACTCAGGGCGTTTGGTCACCAGATTGATCACCCCGCCAGGATCCTGCTGGCCTTGAAAGAGTGAGGCTGGCCCCTTGAGTACTTCGACATGATCCACCGTCGCCATGGAGAAGGTGCCGCGGGGCTGGCGAATGCCGTCGATCAGCGTTGAGCCATCGCTATTGCTACCAAAACCGCGTTTGATAAAGCCGTCTTCGGTGCCCCCCATAGTGTTGCCTTCGGTCACCCCTGCGACCATCGCCATCGCTTCAGTGAGGCTGTCGATATTATGATCGGCCATCACCTGGGCGGTGACCGTCTCTACGGTGCGGGCTTCTTCCAGAAACGACACCGGCTGTTTGCTGGCCAAACTAGAACGCTGGGCACGATAGCTCTGCGGGGCTACGTCAGTAAGGCGATCTGAGGTGACGATCATTGTTTCTGAAACCGTTTCTGAAGCGGGCTCGTTGGCTTGTTGCGCGTAGGCATAGGGCAGCGGATTCAGCAGGAGCAGCGGCGAGAACAGCGCAATGGTTCGGGAGCGGAGCATAGGGGGATCGATCCTTTTTATCGTCAGTGGGTTGAGGGAGAAAGCGTTATTGAGCGTTGAGCGAACCCCAGAAGTGCCCCTCGCGGCTTAGCGCTGACGGGGTAGGCAGCAATGCATCGAAGGTGGCGGCCGGGTCGAGATCATAGAAGCGCTCGGGGTAGAGCCATTGGGCAATGCGTTCCAGCGCGACAATGGCGAAGGGGCCTTGGTGAAAGCCGTGCCACAGAGCGTAGAGCTGCCCCTCCTTAACGGCGTTCAGATGCGTCCAGCCGGGCAGTGTTTGGCTGAGGAGACGTAAGTCCTGATTAATGTCGTCGGCGCTAATACCCACTCCGGCGCGTATGCCATCACCGGCTCTCCATTGCCCTGCGGTGTTGATGATGATGTTGGGCGGGTGGCTCAGCACCCACTCGTTGCTTAGCGTTGCCGATGCGCCGGGGGTTAACGCAGCGGCAATATTATCGCCACCTGCCCGGGCCACTAGGTCGGCAAGCCCGTTGCTTAAACTGGTTCGGCAGCAGTCGATTTTTACCCCAGGGGCGACATTGATCAGGACGGTGGGGGCGTCGGTGGGCTGCTCTGCCAAACGCTGGTCAATACGTGCCAGATGCTGCTCGATAAGGGTGATCAGCTGATTGGCGCGTGGTGTGGCATCCAGGGCTTCACCCAGCAGGGCCAGGCTCTTGGGCGTGTTCTCCAGCGGGTGACGGTTAAAGTCGATAAACAGGTAGGCAATGCCCAGCTCGTCCAGCAGCCGTGCCAACGGGGAGCCTTCTACGCTACCCACACGGGAGAGATCGAACAGCACCAGATCTGGAGCCAGATCCAGCAGTGCTTCGCTATCGAGCTGAGGTGTCGGCGCGCTGGAGAGGGTGGGCAGTTGGGCAAGTGCAGGCCACTGGTGAATAAAGCGCTGGGCCATCGTGGGATCAAAAAAAGCCAGTGGGTAAGCCCAGCCTGCTAAGCGTGATGTCGGGTCATCCAGTAGTGTCGCCAAGGCATACAGCTGGCGTGGCTGGGTTAGAAACAGCCGAGTCGGCGGCGCTGAAAGTGTCACCTGGCGGCCTGCTAAATCGGTGACTTGTTTAGGGAAACCCTCTGCTGGCTCACCGGCCAGGCATACGGCAGCGCTTAACAAACTCATCCAGCACAGCAAATTAATAGCCAAGCGTCGCATGTTGGTATCCCGGGGTTAATTAGCAGAGAGATCGCTGACGCGATCGCTTAATACTATTGGCCGCCCCTGCGAGCAGCGTTCGACCCGTGACTCGACCCCATAGGCGGTGCGCAACACGTCAGGGGTAATCACATCGTGTGGGTCGCCTGCGGCCAGCAGTCCGCCGTTACCAAACAGCAGCACCTGGTCGCAGAAACGCAGGGCCAGGTTGATATCGTGAATCGCCATCAGGCAGACCGCCTGACGCTCTGCTATCACTGCCCGCACGGTATCAATCAGCGCCAGTTGCCAGCGAAGATCCAGCGCGCTGGTGGGTTCATCCAGCAGTAACAGCGCGGGCTGGCGGGCAATCGCCTGGGCCAGGCCAACCATCTGACGCTGACCGCCGGAGAGCTCGCTCAACGGGCGCAGCGCGAGCATACGAATGGCCAGGGCATCGAAAACGCGCTCAATTAACGTGTCTATTTCTACACGGCCGAGGTCGGGTCGGACGGCACGGCAGGCGCTAAGCACTGCTTCATAAGCGACCAAGGTGGTGGCCTGAGGGAGTGTTTGCGGTAGATAGCCCACATGGCGCATCCGCGCGGCGCCGCTTAGGGAGGCAAGGTCGATATCGTTAAGCTGCATGCGTCCGCTGGCAGGCTGCAAGCCCGCGATGGCCTTTAGCAGGGTCGATTTACCCACCGCATTGGGCCCCAGCACCGCGACCAGTGAACCGGGTGGCAGTGTGGGTAGACTGAGCTGCTCGAAGACGCGCCGTTTGCGATAACCGGTGGTGAAATCGCTGAGCGTAAAACCTGCACTCATCGCGCTCGCCCCTGTAGCATGATCAACGCCATAAAGAAGGGGATACCCACCAGCGAGGTCACCAGCCCTACCGGCAACACCAATCCATCGACCAGCGTTTTACTGGCGATGGAAGCAAGTGAAAGCACCAGCGCCCCGGCCAGAGCGCTGCCGGGCAGGTAAAAGCGGTGATCCTCACCCAACGCCAAGCGTGCCATATGCGGGCCCACCAGCCCAATAAAGCCAATGGTGCCCACAAACGCCACTGCGGCAGCGGCGAGCAGGCTCACTCTAAGCAGTGAGATAAGTCGCAAATGCTCAACCGCGATGCCGAAGCTGCGCGCGTGCTCATCCCCCGAACGCAGCGCCGTCATTGCCCAGGCGCTGCGCAGTGAGAAGGGCAGGCAAACGGCCAGCACTGTTGCGACGATGGCCACCGTCTCCCAGGAGGCGCGGGACAGGCTGCCCATTGTCCAGAACACTAACTGCTGCAGAGCATCGGGGCTGGCAATCAACTGCAAAAGCGCGACCAGTGCGTTGAGGACAAACACCAACGCAATACCAAACAGCACGATAATCTCGCGGCTGGCCCCGTAAAGGCGTGATAGGGCATTGATGGTCAAAATCGACGCCGCCGCAAATACGAACGCCATCAAAGCGGTGGCGTAGTGGGCATTTAAACCAAACATGGTGAGATTAAAGACAATCACCAGCGAAGCACCCAGGGTGGCCGCCGCGCCCACGCCCAGGGTAAACGGGCTGGCCAGCGGATTATTCAGCACTGTTTGCATCTCTGCCCCCGCCAGGCCTAGGGTAGCGCCTACCAGCGCTGCCATTAGCGCCGCAGGCATACGGATTTCCCACACAATGGCTTGTTGAATCGGCCCTTGGGCCTTGGCGTCAACAATCAGAGCGATCAGTTTGCCAAGAGGAATATGCGCAGGGCCACTGGCAATATCAGCCAGTAGAGAAATGACCAAGGCGATGGCTAGACCCGCGACAATCAGCAAGCGGATAACGATAAAGCGCCGATAGGAGGAGGCCAACGGAGCTGCAAGCGGCGGTGAGGCGGGCATTGTAAAAGTGTTTCCAGGTGAGAACACAAGGTTAAAGGATTTAGTCTTATTTGCGACTAAAACTCATTCGCTATTGTATTTTCATCCTTTAGTCGTAGCCTTGTCAACTACAGGGAAACCTGGCGCCACCGGATTGCGGCGGTGCTTCCTCTATGCTCTATTGAAGGGCTAGGCTTTATGACAACGATAGGCTTCATTTCAGCACCATTTGGCATACACTTACTTTCTGTTACATAAATATAAAGGAGTTCATCATGACCGATATAGCCGCTCTACTAGGCAGTGATGCAGATAGCCTGCTTCATCACACTTGCCAGGGGGTGCCCCGGGACAGCTTGCACCTACCGGGCCCAGATTTTATTGACCGTGTCATGGCGGATAGCGACCGCAGCCCAGCGGTGCTGCGCAGTATGCAGAGCTTTTTTAATCACGGCCGCTTGGCGGGCACCGGTTACCTCAGCCTGCTGCCGGTGGATCAGGGCATTGAGCACTCAGCGGGTGCTTCCTTCTCACCCAATCCGCGCTACTTTGATCCAGCCAACATCGTTGAGCTGGCCCTTGAAGGGGGCTGTAACGGTGTGGCATCGACGCTTGGGGTTCTCTCTTCCGTGGCGCGGCGCTATGCCCACAAAATCCCGATGATGCTCAAGTTGAACCACAATGAGACGTTGAGCCACCCAGCAATATATGACCAAACGCTATTTGCCGATGTGGAGCAGGCCCACGATATGGGCTGCGTGGCGGTGGGGGCAACGATTTACTTTGGCTCCCATGAGAGCCGTCGGCAAATCATGGAGATCAGCGAAGCCTTTGAGCGTGCCCATCAGTTGGGAATGGTCACGGTGCTGTGGGCCTATCTGCGCAACCCGGCCTTCAAGCAGGACGGCGCTGATTATCATGTCGCAGCCGACCTCACCAGCCAGGCGAACCATATGGCTGCAACCCTTAAAGCAGATATCGTCAAACAGAAACTGCCTGAGAACAACGGCGGCTATCGTGCTGTGGGCTTTGGTCATACCCACGATAAGGTTTATAACGAGCTGACCACGGATCACCCCATTGACCTGGCCCGTTACCAGGTCGCCAATTGCTTTATGGGCCGCGCAGGTTTGATTAACTCCGGCGGTGGCTCCAAGGGGCATTCCGATCTTGGCGAAGCGGTGCGCACGGCAGTGATCAATAAACGTGCCGGGGGGATGGGCTTGATCTCAGGGCGTAAGGCCTTCCAGAAACCAATGCAGGAAGGCGTTGAACTGCTGCATGCGATCCAGGATGTCTATCTCTCTACCGACGTGACGGTGGCTTGACCGCTGTAAGCATCGGCCTTCAAAGGGGCCTTAATGTGCTGTCTTTGGCCGGTTAAATAGCCCAAAAAATTGCCATCCAGACCCTTGAAAATCGATTGAGCGCTCCTATTTTGCAAACTGTAGAGGCTGCTTCGGTGGAGTGGATAAGAGGCTGCCTCTTATCGCAATTCTCATAGTCTGCTTAACGTAGGAGGTGTTCGATATGTTCGATGATCTCAAGCGTTTTGAAACCGGTTCGCCTCGACAGTTTGACTGGTTTAGTCAACTGCTGGATGGCTTCTTCCCCGACGGCAATGCGATGGATATTCGCGCGGTGCCGCGGGGTAGTTTCCCCATGATCAACGTGGCGCGTAACGATGACACCGTGCGTGTCTACGTGTTTGCGGCGGGGCTGGCACCTTCGGATCTGACCATTGATGTTCAGGACAATGTGCTGACGCTGCGTGGCAAGCGTGATGCTGTAACGGGGAATAATGAGGATGGCAGCTCGCGCCCGATATTCCGCCGTGAGCGCGCCAGCGGCGAGTTCGTGCGCGCGATTGCGCTCCCAGATGGCCTGGATGCCGAGCGGGCAGAGGCTCGCCATGCCCATGGTGTGTTCGAGATCGTGCTGCCTAAGCGGGAAGAGCTCAAGCCGCGGCGTATTGATGTTCAGGCGGCGTAAATCATGTTTGTTAACCTTGATTAGGAGGTATAAACCATGAATAACGTTGTTCGTTCATCCAACCACTCCCCACTTCAACAGCGTGGTGAGCAACAGCGCGAACAGGAAACCCTGTTGCCAGCGGTGGACATCATTGAGGAGCCTAACGCGCTCAAGCTGGTGGCGGATATGCCCGGCGTTACCCACGAGACGCTTAAAGTAGAACTCGACAACAACGTGCTGAGCTTGGAGGGCGAGATAGCGCTAAATATGCCCGAAGGGCTGAGCGCGCTGCACGCCGAGGTTCGCGGCCAGCGTTTTGCGCGGCGTTTTAACCTCAGTCACGAAGTGGACAGTGATGCGATTACCGCCACTATCGTTAATGGTGTACTGACTCTAACGCTACCCAAGAAAGATAGCCACCGCACACGCCGTATTGAGGTGCAGGCGGCATAAAAGAAGGCAACGGATGACTAAAAGGCCGAGTGTCCGCGATACCGTGGACACTCTTTTTTTGTCTTGTTAGTTATTGCTTTAAGTAAAGCGTGCCCTTACCCACCACGACAGCGTTACCGCCAACCTTTACATAACCGGGCTTGATCTCGCCATTGGCGGTGGTATGGATAACGCTGGAACGACCCATCTCAACACCCTGATGAATCTTGCACTGTAAGGCGTCTGGCTGCAGTGACGCCAGGTAGCCCGTCAACGCTGCGGCGGCGCTACCGGTAGCGGGGTCTTCGCAGATACTGGCGTGCATACAGAACATGCGACTGCGAACCACCGTCTCTGCCCCGTCGTGTTGTTCAATCACATACAGGTAAATCTGCTCTGCACTGCTAGGCACAACAGCACTCGCCCAGGTGGTGGTTGAGATGTGCACGCTCTCTAACGCTGCCACGTCAGTGAGTTCAATTAAATGAAAGGGCAGTCCGAAGGAAGCAATGACCGGATCACCCATTACCTGGTGAATGTCTAGTCCAAGTAGCTCAGCGGCAGTGATGCGATCAATCGTGCTGTCTTTCAACATTGCGGGCTGGGCGGTGGTAAACGTCGCTCTTCCGTGGTTATAACTAACCGCCAGTTCGCCGACAGGAGGGTGTAGCACAACGCTTTGTTTGCGGTTTACTAGGCTCAGCTCCGCAAGCAAATGCGCGGTACCTATCGTGGGATGGCCTGCAAAAGGCAGCTCACGCGTCGGCGTGAAAATCCTCATCGGGTAGTGATTCGGGCCAGTAGGGGCGCTCAAAAACACCGTTTCAGCCAAGTTCAACTCATTGGCCAGCGCTTGCATGGTGTTGGTCTCCAGCTCACCTGCCTCTAAAAACACTGCCAATGGATTGCCGTTAAACGGCTGGTCGGTAAAGACGTCGAGGAGGTAATACTTAGCGGTTTTCATAAGGCCTCTCATCTAGTGGTGTATGCTTCCAAAACGCTTTATGACCCTCTTTGAGCGCCTGCGTACGGTTAATGCCGATATCTTCAAGAAGCCTATCATCCAGTGATAGCAGTTGACGGCGGCTACGGCGGTAGTGACTGTACTGGCGCAGTTGAAAGCTTATCTGGTAGCGAAGCAGAGTAAGGTTGAAGCGTGGCATGGCGGCTCTCCTTGAATGCTAAGTGCCTAACCAGATTACTCAGTGCGGCTGTTTGAATACAGATATAGGATTTATTGTTTTAAGGATACAGAAGGGCGTGTTATACCTCTGTATGGTCGCTGGAAAGGGTATCTGTATTGTTATCGGGCTATAGGTAGGAGGGTGTCATGACGCGCTATGAAGAAGTCGCTACCATTTTGCGGGAACGTATCGAGCACGGTATTTACCGTGTAGGTGATCGCCTGCCGTCTATTCGCGCGGTTTGCCAGGAGCTGGACGTTAGTATTTCAACGGCTCAGGAAGCCTATCGGCAACTGATAGATGTAGCGTTGATTGAGTCGCGGCCTAAATCGGGCTACTTCGTGCTGCCAAGTAGAGTGCCATCGGTACTGCCCTCCGTCTCTCGGCCTGCCCAGCGCCCGCTGGATATTTCCCAATGGGATCAAGTGCTGGAGCTCGTTGCCACTCAGCGAGATGATGTGCGGTTACTGCTGGGGCGAGGCATACCGAATTTTGAGTATGAGACGCTGCGGCCACTATCGAAGATCCTCGCCGGGCTGCATCGCAGCAGTGACCTGCACGGGTTTAACTACGACAAGTTGAACGGTAGTCCTGAGCTTCGCCAACAGGTGGCACGGCTGGCCATCGCCTCCGGCTGCCTGCTGCACCCGGATGACATCATGGTGACCACCGGCTGTCAGGAGGCGCTGGCCATCGCGCTGCGCACCCTTACCCAGCCCGGCGATGTGGTGGCCGTGGACTCACCCAGCTTTTACGGCACCATGCAGATACTCAAGGCCAACGGCTTAAAAGCGCTGGAGATACCCACTGACCCACAAACCGGCATCAGTCTGGAAGCCCTGGAGCTAGCGTTAGAGCAGTGGCCAATCCGCGCGATACAGGTCACGCCCACTTACAACAACCCGCTGGGCTACACCATGCCTGAAGCGCGCAAGCGTGCGCTGTTTCAGCTTGCCCAACGCTTTGATGTGGCCATTATCGAAGATGATATCTACGGTGACCTGTCATTTAGCCTGCCAAGGCCGCGCACCGTGAAATCCTTCGATGACGACGGGCGCGTGATGCTGTGCAGCGGCTTTTCCAAAACCGTGGGGCCGGGGTTAAGAGTGGGTTGGCTGGCGCCAGGGCGCTACCGTGATCAGGCGTTGCATATGAAGTATGTCTCCACCGGTGCTTCAGCGACGCTGCCGCAGTTAGCCATCGCGGAGTTCGTCGCCAAAGGGCACTACGAGCGCCACATCCGTTACGCCGCCCGCCAATATCAGCGCCAGCGCGATATCATGATCAGTTGGGTTCAGCGCTACTTCCCTAAGGGCGCGGGCATTAGCTACCCCGAGGGCAGTTTTTTGCTATGGGTAGAGCTACCTGCCGCCGTAGACTGCGTGCGCCTTAACCAGCGCTTGGCGCAGCATGCTATCCACGTAGCGCCGGGGTCGCTGTTTTCCGCCTCGGGTAAATTTCGCCAATGTCTGCGTCTAAATTATGCGTTTACGCTCACCCCTGCCATCGAAGATGCCGTCCGCACCGTGGGAGTAATTGCCACTGAAATGGTGGAAGAAGCGCAGGCGCATGCGGTGGAAGTAGAGTGATGGAGCAACGTTTTAGCTGTTTAATACCATGGGAGAGCCATCATGCAATCCAAAGAACACTGGGAGAAGGTCTACACCAAGAAAACACACACAGAGGTCAGCTGGTTTCAGGAACATGCGGCACTTTCCGTAAAGCTTATTCGCGATGCTACCGTTCCTGCGTCAGCATCAATAATTGACGTGGGTGGCGGTTCTTCAACGCTGGTGGATGACCTGTTAGCGCTTGATTATGAAAAGATAACCGTGCTGGATTTATCGTCATCCGCGCTGGCCACAGCCAAAAAACGGCTTGGCAAGCGTGCATCACACGTCCTATGGCGTGAAGAAAATGTGCTGGAGGCTGAGTTTACTGAGCATGGCTATGATGTTTGGCATGATCGCGCCGTTTTCCATTTCCTGACGAGTGAAGAAGAGCGTCATCGTTATGTACAACAAGTGATGGGGGCTGTTAAACCGGGCGGGCTTGTGATGGTGGCTACCTTTGCCGAAGATGGCCCAACTCAATGCAGTGGGCTCCCCGTGATGCGCTACAGCGCTGGCGCGTTGCACGCAGAGTTTGGTGAGCCGTTCGAGCTTATCGGTCACGAAAGAGAGTCACACCAAACGCCAGATGGCAGTGAACAAAAGTTTATATACTGTCTTTGTAAGAAAATGATGTAACGACGCCTTTATTTAACAGACCGTAAAGACTGTTTCAGTTCCTGCTCAACATATCCTCAACTGTTTTTGCAATATTTACATTAGTTAAACGGATTTTGTCTCTGTGTTCAAAGTACCCCTGCGGCGCCATGCTCTCATTTATCGCTCGTTCGGAGCGCCGCTGGACACATTGAAAATGGAAGCATCGGATGTTCCAGGCCTCAGCGAAGGCAAGCTCAGGGTTCGGATGTTGTGTGCCCCGGTTAATCCCTCTGATTTGATCCCCATCACCGGTGCTTATTCTCACCGTATAAAGCTGCCCGCTGTCGCCGGTTACGAAGGTGTTGGTCGTGTTATTGATGCCCCGCGAGAGTACTCCTACTTGGTCGGAAAGCGAGTTCTCCCATTACGAGGCGATGGCACTTGGCAGACTATTTTGGATTGTGATCCAGCTCTCGTAGTGCCCGTTCCGGACGCCATTCCTGACGTGGTCGCGGCACGTGCCTACATTAACCCTTTAGCTGCCCTAACAATGCTTGAGACTTGGCCAGTAAAGGGAAAGCGTGTTCTTCTAAGTGGAGCTGGGTCGAATTGCGCTGATTATCTTGGGGCATGGGCATATCAGCACGGCGCTAGGGAGGTTGTTGGCATATACCGTTCCGAGAGTAGAGTTACCCGCCTGGAACAGCTCGGTATCAAACCGATATCGATTCACGATATGCCCCAGATCTCGCGTATGGCCCGTGAGTCTGACGTGGTGTTTGACGCTTTAGGTGGACCCGTCGCGGCAAATATATTGCAATTAATGGCACCGGGGACGACGTTTATCGCCTACGGGTTATTGACAGGGCAGGCGATTCAATTGGAGTCCAAGCCTTGCGCTCACTACAGAAGGTTTCACCTACGCGATAGTTTGGCCAGGATGTCTGCCGAGGCTTGGCAACATCAGTTCTCCTATATCTGGCGACTTTTGAGCCAAGCAGATATGCCAAATTATCAAGTATTTCCTAGCCAGGAATGGCGTCAAGCTGTCAAGGCGGCGCTTTGCCCAAGCGGCCAAAAGGTGCTTCTGGACTTCACTCTACCCTTGCATGATTAGCATCCAACCAGCGTTCGCCTTAAAGAGGGCGGTTATGTCTTTACAGCGTGAGGTTGTCTGGACGTACATCCAACTGCTCTAGGTGCTGCTTCAATAGACCTGGGAACCGAGCATACCAGTTCTGATTGAGCGGAGAAGGGTGAGGAAGCGGATAGAGGGTAAAGGCCTGTGCCTTGCCCCGATCATCCTCCAGCGTCACTTCGATACTGCTCTCAAAGCGATTCTCACTCTTCCAGAAGCTCTCCAGGCGCGCACGCTCCTCCTTTGAGCGACCAATGCCAAACCATAGAAAGGCCTCGCGTCCCAGCGTGATCAGCGTCCGCCCCTCCCAGCGCGAGATCAGAACCTCGTTCATCAGGCCGTGAAAGTGGCGCTTGACCTTCATGGACCACGCCTTATTACCGATGGGCTTGTAGGGCACAGTGTTGATCCAAAAAAAGTGCTCTCCTACGGCACGAGAGGCCTCGAAGTCAGGCATTTTCTCGCCATAAAGTTGTTCATAAAGGGCCTTTCTCACTAACTGCCCGCCAGCGCCGATGAAGGGCTCGCCATGGCGTACCTCATCGCGCCCTGGGTCGCGCCCGAAAAAGCCAATGCGCAGATTCGGCTTGCCAAGACCGATGATCGGCTCCAGAGGATCGCGCTCAAAGCGTTTGTAGACCTCGATATCGATTCCTTCGATCTCTGCCGCCAGCGCTCTGAACTTCTCCTGTTGCCGCGGGGTCAGTGACATCTTCCATGCTCCTTGGTGACGTTAGGCAGTTGTTCAATAAAAGCACTCTTGCGCCGTACGCCAGAGGCACATACCGGCAAAGTAAACAGACGCAATGCCCCATCCCCATAGGGCCCAGGTGGCGTGTTCAGGGCTTGAGAGTACCAACGACGTTGTACATGCGCACCACACCAGGGTGATGGCGATATTGAACGGCATGAACAAGCGCACCCGAAAAGGGTGAAGGAACTTCATCTTAGTGACGGTCAGGATGGCCAGAAAGACAATAGCGGCAAAGGTGATGAAGGGGGGGAAATCGAGAATATAGAAATAGGCGGCGGCGATGTTCCAGGCGGCGGGAAAGCCAACAAAGTAATTATCCTGGCTTTTCATATCGACATTGCAGAAACAGAACATCGATGACAGCAGAATGATAAATACGGATAGCAGCCCTAAATAGGGCGGCAGTTCAATAAAGTAGTAGATGAATAGGGCTGGAATAAAGGCCCAGGTCAGGTAATCAATGACCATATCAAGCGTTGAACCATCGAAATGGGGCAGTATGGCTTTCACTTCATACTTACGTGCTAGCGTGCCATCGATACCATCTATCATCATTGCGGCACCTAGCCAGAGCAGGCAAGCAACGGGATTATCATCGACCAGTGCGAGTAGCGCCATCGTGCCGAGCAGCACTCCGCTGGCAGTAAATACGTGAACGCTCCATGCCTTGCATATTGATGCGCGAGATTCTGCCTGCGAAGAGAGCGGTTGAGCCACATTAACCCCAATGGGAACGTGGTGTCCCCGTGCTATTTGGTTTATAGATAAGAGATGAAAGAACCATACCCTACTACAAGAAGATACCTGGAGAATACGCAGGTAGGCCCTCTGTCCATGACGCTACCTTTGCCCGCCATGCTAGAAGTATAGTGTCTTCCATCTTTTTTGTTACGCCGGTCGCTGAAACTGCTGCCTTGCCTGTTCGACCCGTTCGCGGGTGATGCAGCTTGGCGAGTGATCATTGAGCAGCCCCATTGCCTGCATAAAGGCAAAAGCGGTCGTTGGGCCAACGAATTTCCAGCCGCGCTTTTTCAGCTCTTTGGAGAGTGCGATGGATTCAGGCGAGGTGGTCTGGGTTTGCGGCGCGGTGAGTGAATCAGCGTCTGGCTCGTAACGCCAGAAGAAGGCGGCCAGCGAGCCTTCCTGTTCCACCATTGCTTGTGCCCGCTGGGCATTATTAATGACGGCTTCGATTTTACCCCGGTGGCGAATAATACCCGCGTCGTGCAGCAAGCGTTGCACGTCATCTTCGCTAAAGCGGGCAACCTGATGAAAATCAAAGTGGTGAAATGCAGTGCGGAAGTTCTCGCGTTTATTGAGAATGGTGCGCCAGCTCAAGCCCGACTGAAAACTCTCTAAGCAAAGCTTCTCAAATAGCCGCTGATCATTGTCTACTGGATAGCCCCACTCGTTATCGTGGTAGGGAAGAAACTCCGGCGCGCCGCCACACCATTGGCAGCGAGGGTGTCCATCGGGGGCGATAAAATCGGGCATTGGGCGCTCCTAATTGTCTAGTCCAAGATGTGAGTGGCTTAAGCTTAACCATGTATCGCTAAGCCACGCGCCTGCCGCTAAAAGCTCGCTTTCAGTCGAGCCCGCATAGCCAAGCACTAACCCAGGGCGCTTGTTCTCGGAAAGGTAATAGCGTGAAAGTGGAGAAAGCGTAATGCCCGCTTCACTGGCGTGCTTAACGAGCATCCTCTCTTCCTCAATAGTATCGAGTTCAGCTAATAGATGCATACCTGCATGGCCGTCAGAAAGCCGAAGCCCAGCGGCCACAGCAGGCGCTAATGCCGTGCGTAAACAGGCTTGGCGCTGGCGATAAGCCGCCCGCATACGGGCGATGTGACGAGTAAAGTGCCCGCTGGTAATAAATTCAGCAAGCGCCGATTGCACGGGATAGTTACCTTCACGATGCAATCGGGCATGGGCACGTCTGACGTCGTGGGCAAGTGTATCAGGCAGCACCAAATAGCCTAAGCGCAAGCCGGGATAGAGCACTTTACTAAAGGTGCCTACATAAATAACCGATGCCTGCTCGGCAAGGCCCTGTAGAGAGGGCGTCGGTGGCGTGTCGTACCGAAATTCGCTGTCGTAATCGTCTTCAATGATCCAACTACCCGCGCGAGAAGCATGCTCAAGTAACGCCAGCCGTCTGGGTACTGGCATGGTCACGCCACTGGGATACTGGTGAGAGGGTGTCACGTAAATTAGCCGAGGTGTTGACGCATTCTCGGGAGCAAGTAATGGGTTTAAGCCTTCTTTATCGACGGGTACGGGCGTTACCGTTAATCCCGACGCCAGAAAGCAGGCCTGGGCGCCGCCGTAACCTGGCTCTTCCATCCAAACCGAATCACCAGGGTCAGTAAGCAGTTGAGCAATCAGTTCAAATGCCTGCTGGGCGCCTTGGGTAATCACAATCTGTTCTGGTTGGCAGCGCACCGCGCGGGAGAGTCTTAGATAGTCACAAAGGGCCGCTTTGAGTGCAGGTAAACCACCGCTGGTTTGATAATCCATCCATGCCATTTCCGCGTGATAATAGTGACGCCTTAAAAGGCGCTGCCACTGCTCGCGGGGAAACAGGTCAAGCGCCGGGACGCCTGGGGAAAAGGCGCGATGGCCGTGGCTCAACGTTCCGCTTAGCGTTAGTAGCTTGTTACCCCGGCTTGAGTAGCGGACAGGCAAAGGTGGTGGAAGCTCGGCTCGGGTTAACAGCGCGGGGAGGTTCGCCACATAGAGCCCTGCTCCCTGGTGGGCAATCAGTAACCCTTCCGCCAGTAGCCGATCCATGGTGGCCAGCACCGTATTACGGCTAATACCCAAAGCCCTAGCCAGATAGCGTGAAGAGGGAAGCGCATCGCCAGCCGTCAGCTCACCGTGTTGAATCCACTCCTTAAGCGAGCAGTACAGCTGCTGCACAAGCGTGGTGGCTTCATTCGTGGTTAGCCTTAGCGCTAGTGCTTCCACAATCCAATCACTGGCAGCGTCACGTCTTTTCACTGGTTCCCTTAATTTAGCGATAAGTGGCTCTTCATTATAGACCACTATGACGGCAAGATTTGTTAAATCACCTCTCACACGGAGCAGTCGTTATGGTTAACATTCGTTCGGCGGTACTCAATGACTTAGAACCTCTTAGCGCATTACTTGATGGCTATCGTCAGTTTTATAAGCAGCCGAGTGATATTCAAGCAGCGCGTGATTTTTTAGAGCAGCGCATGGGGCTAGGGGATTCATTCATTCTGGTTAGCGAGAGCAAAGATGGGACGCTCACGGGGTTTGTGCAGCTCTACCCCGGTGTTTCCACGGTGGGCCTAAATGCCCGCTGGACGCTAAATGACCTCTTTGTGTTGCCGGAGTGTCGCGATAAAGGCACCGGAAGGGCATTGATGGAAGCTGCCACCCAGCTAGCCCATGGTCACGGCGTCGCACGCTTGATACTAATGACCCAGGTTGAGAACGAGCGCGCCCAGCACCTTTATGAATCATTGGGCTGGCAGCGTAATACGGCATTCTACGGTTATTTGTTGGATATCAAATAAGGGGCAAACGATGACTAACGAATATCAGTCTGCGGTGCTGGCGTTTCCGCCTGCTAAACCCGCCACAATGGCCTCCGCGATGTACGATAAGCTCTGCTATCACACGGATGCCTGGGATGTGGCGCAGGACTTGGCCAATGGGATTGCAGGTATTGTGGTGATCGATACCCGCAGCTTTGAACACTACTATGCCGGACATATTCCTGGGGCGATTAGTCTGCCACACAAAGAGATGACGCCAGAGCGTTTATCTGAGTTGGATAACAACCTTGTATATATCGCTTACTGCGATGGTATTGGCTGTAATGGCTCAACCAAAGGCGCTTGGAAGCTGGCGAGCGCAGGACTGAAAGTAAAAGAGCAGTTGGGTGGGTTGGACTTTTGGCGACGTGACCAGCATCCCATCCAAACAGGTGAGCAGATGGGAAGCTTGGAGAGCACGGAGACTGTGGCGTGTGGGTGTTAGGTGATAAAGCCCATAAAAATTAATTATGTGGCATTTACTTAGCTTAAGAAAAGCACGCTGACGTTATTTTTCAAATAGTGAACGTGGCTGTGCCTGTCCAGAATGGTACTGCTCAATTGATGTCTCTAAATGTTTGGCGTTGGCTTGAGAACTGAGCAAGTAATCACTCTCCGGCAACTTGCACACATCAACCCACTTGGCATTGACCAGCTCGGCCAGGCGCTTTGGGCTTAGGCGCACGGCGCTAGTGGGCGAGCCTGCGGCGGGTAGCACTTCGTCATAGGCGTGGAGCGATTCATCGCAGTAAACCGGCAGGTCGGTGGCGAGGCCAAAGGGGCAAACGCCGCCGACCGGGTGGCTGGTGAGTTCCATCACCGTCTCGGCGTCGAGCATTTTGGCCTTGCCGCCGAAAGTATCGCGAATCTTGCGATTGTCGATACGCGCATCGCCGCTGGCGACAATGAGTAGCGGCTTTTCACCGACTTTGAATGCCAGTGTTTTGGCGATTTGACCAGGGGCGACACCATGAGCCTCGGCGGCCAGCTGCACCGTAGCGGTGCTGGTTTCAAGCACTTTGATCTTTACATCCGGTGCATGCTCGGCAAAGAATTGGCGAACGGTTTCGATGCCCATTATGGATTTCCCCTGCTATTAACATTTGGTATTAACATTCGTCGATAACATTAGACGTTTAAATAACTAATCTAACGTGCCTTTGCTACATTAGCCAAGCCACGGGGGCGTCGTAATTTTGGCTGGCTCGCGCTGCATAATGATCTCGCCATGGCGTACGGAAAGCAGCACTTCGCCTTGGGTGCGCAGCACGCTGTAGTCATCCTCGCCTTCCAGCAGGTTGAAGCTGGCGGGTTTGCCGACCTCAATGCCATAACGCTCTTCAATATTGAGCGTGCGGGCGCTGTTATCGGTAATCAGTGAAAGTGCCTGGCTGAAGTCCTGATAGCCCATCATTTGGCAGATATGCAGGCCAAAATCCAGCGTTCGCAACAGCTTGCCATTCCCCAAGGAGTACCAGGGATCAAAGATGGAGTCCTCGGCAAAGCAGACGTTAATGCCCGCTGCGTTGAGCTCTTTTACCCGTGTCACGCCGCGGCGTTTTGGATAGGTGTCAAAGCGCCCCTGAAGATGAATGCTTTCCGTGGGGCAGGAGACAAAGTTAATGCCCGAACGCTTGAGCAGCAGAAACAGCTTGGAGCAGTAGGCGTTGTCGTAGGAGTGCATCGCCGTGGTATGGCTGGCGGTAACGCGACTGCCCAGGTCGTTAAACAGCGCTTCGCAGGCCAGTACTTCGAGAAAGCGCGAGTTGGGATCGTCAATCTCGTCGCAGTGCACGTCCACCAAGCGGTCGTACTTGATTGCCAGCTCGATTACCCGCTTCATGGAAGCGACACCCAGCTCCCGGGTGTACTCGAAGTGGGGGATGCCGCCCACCACATCGGCGCCAAACTCCAACGCTTCTTCCATCAGTTTTTCGCCGCCGGGGTAAGAGAGCAGGCCGTCTTGCGGGAAGGCGACCACCTGAATGTCGATTTTATCTTTTAATTCATCGCGCAAGGCGCACAGGGTTTTAAGGCCAATCAGGCTGGGGTCGCTGGTATCGGCGTGGGTGCGCACAAACTGCACGCCATTGCCGATCAATAAATTAAGCGTTTTCACTACTCGCTCACGAATATCTGCTTCGGTAAGCATGGGTTTACGCTCGCCCCAGCGCTCAATACCTTCAAACAGCGTGCCGCTCTGGTTCCAGCTTGGTTCACCGGCGGTGAGGGCGGCGTCCAGATGAATGTGTGGCTCAATAAAAGGCGCACAAACGAGCTTAGCGCCCGCATCGATCTGCTCTTCGCTCGCTGTTTGCGGTGCGTCTTGCACGGTAATTGACGTGAATGTGCCGTTCTCAATCTCAAGTCGGTAAAGCTCAGGGCGCTGGCGTAGGCGGGCGTTGATAATTTGCATGCTCATATAAAAAACGGCTCGCTTATTGTTTGGCAGTGGATGGAAGGCTATCACCCAGCGTAGCGTGCTTTAGGCGCAGCAGCACGGCGTAGCTTCCTGCAGCCACTGCCACACCCACCAGCGGCGGTAATAACGGTGAAAAATAGGCGGCCCCGGCGCCCAGCGCATAGGCAGCTAAACCACGTCGGTTGAAATCGGGCAGTTGTGCAGATGCCAATGCGGGGTAGCGGCCTTTATGCTTGAGCCAGAAGTCGGCCATGATCACGCCCCCCATGGGTGGGATAAAGGTGCCCAGTAGTACCAGAAAGGGGATCAGTAAGTTATACATGCCGCCTACCGCCAGCACCGTGCCAATTGCTGCGCCGCCTACGGTGACCAGTCGGCGCTTTTCGGTGCGCAGTAAATTGCAGCCCGCCACAGCGAAGTTATAGATGGTGTTGTCCTGGGTAGTCCAGATATTCAGAAACAGCATTAGCACGGCGATAGAGACAAACCCTTGAGCGATCAGCACATCCACGATATCCGCCTGCTGGTAAATCATGGTGCCCAGCGCGCCGGTCAGTACCATTAAGCCGTTACCTACAAAAAAAGCCGCCATGGTGGAGATGACGGCAATTTTCGGTGTTTTGGCGAAGCGGCTCCAGTTAGTGGCTTGGGTGCCGCCGCTGATAAAGGTGCCAATGATGACAGTAACCGCCGCTGCGACGCTCATACTTTCCGTGGGCGTTTGCTGGCTCAGCCCCGCAAAGCCGCGCACATCCACTAGGCCGGTGAATAGGCTAATCAATATAAACAGCATCATGGCGGGGACGGCAAAGCGCGAAAGCCAGTCCATACCTTTATAACCAATCATGGCGGTCACGCAGAAACCAAACCCAAACAGCACCATTAAGGGGATTTCCAGCCATTCAGGCATCCCAGTGGTGCGTACTAACACTAGCGCAATCGTTGCGGTGCCCCAGGCGTACCAGCCAATCTGGGTAAAACCGAGAATAAAGTCGGAGAGCTTGCTGCCTTTTTCGCCGAAGCAGAAGCGCCCCATCAGCACCGAATTGAGCCCGCTTTGACAAGCAATATAGGCGAGGGCTGCCGCATACATCCCCAGCAGCAAATTACCAATCACTATGATCCAGAGCAGTTGGCCAATTGGAAAGGCTTGGCCTAAGGTGCCGCCTGCCCACATGGTGGCGGTGAAAAACGTAAACCCAAGCAGTACTGCCGAGGTAGAAAGCAGGCCCTTTCGGGCACTGGTAGGGACTTCACTGAGGGGATAGTCAGAATTATGCATTAATCTCTCCTAATGTAAATCAGCGAGTCTGTCAGCTATTTATAAAGCAAGAGACATGCCAAAAGGGTAGGGCAACAAGGATGGTTGCGTTTGTTATTTTTTTAAGACATACCAGCCCATTTTAATGATACTTTAGTTAATAAAACCTAATTGTTTGTGTACGTTTGTCGATTAATATAGTGGTCATAAAAGTTTGTTTGTTAAAGAAATGGTGCTTACTGCGCTTGCGCCCAGGTACGCCCGCTGCAGCTATAGCCATGAAGGAACCGGAGTAGATGCCAGAACCCCAGTATAGGAGTGTTTCACTGCCTGCGGCTAAACTTCCTTGGCATCATACCCTGGTGGGTAAGGTGGTGATGTTTATGTTGCTGGGCGTGCTGTTTGCGTATCTAACGGGGGCACTGTCGGGGTTTTTTATGGTTGAACGTGGAGCCCGGGAGCAGTGGTTGCGCGAAGCGCAGGTGAACGCTCAGATAGTGAGTGCGACTATTAGGCGTATTTATACGTCCGTGGCAGTTAAAACAGATGACACCGGCCAAGTCACACATATCATTTCCCAGCGCCCGATTGGCGATGAAGAGTCGGTTCTGGAAACTGGGTTTAGCCCAATTGATGTATTGGCGCTGGCAAGTGCTCAAACGCGTAACAATGTATGGCTGTTCGCGAAGGCATCAGAGGGCTTCTCCGTCGTGGCCGATGCACTTAATACATCATTAGACTCACCATCCAATCTGGAGATCGATACGTGGCATACAACATCGGATGCCGCTGATTTTTATGTTGGATTTGCCAACATTGGCAATGCAGAGTACTTCATTAGTTCGCTGCCCATTATTACTCCTGATGGTCAACTTTTAGGGGTGCTGGTAGCCACTATAGGCCAGAAAGAAGGACTGTATCAGATGCGTGATGATCTGATCAGCAAAGCATTTGTGGCGCTGCTGGCGGTGCTGATTGCTACAGCCTTGTTAGTCACTATTTTAATGCGTCAGTTATTTACACCTGTACCGGTATTAATTAGGTCGCTCACCGACATCGCCAAAAACCAGACTGCTGAAAGCACGCCTTATACCGACCGAAACGATGAAATTGGCCGGATGGCAAAGGCCATAGATGCACTTCGTAAAAAAGTCATTGAGCGTGAACACTTACTTGAAGTTAAAGACGAAGCTCTGCGCTTCCAGCATCTTGCTCATCATGATGAACTGACCAAGTTGCCCAATCGTGTACAACTCAATAATGCGTTGAAAACAGCGGTGAATGCACTTCATCAAGGCGATGTATTTAATATCATGCTGTTTGATCTTGACCATTTTAAAGCAGTTAACGATAGCCTGGGTCACGCGGCGGGTGATGCTCTGCTCGTTGAAGTTAGTCAGCGGGTGCAAGGGCTGCTGACCGACAATGATTTGGTGGCGCGCTTGGTGGCGATGAGTTTGCCATCATTCAACGCGTCATGCATAGCGCTACCAGTGAGGCGACAGCACTGGCGGAAGCGATTGTTTCTACCCTACGAGAACCGTATCAGTTTAATAACCAGGAAATTAACATTGGCGTGAGTGTTGGCATTGCAACCGCGCCCGCCAATGGCCGTAGTAGCCATGATCTGCTACGCCACGCAGATCTTGCGCTCTATGCGGCCAAGGCGAAAGGGCGTGACCGCTATATGCTCTATGAATCAGGGATGACAATGGATTCCGGGATCACCGAACAAAGGTAAGCCTATGAAGTGGCTAGTAGTGGTATTACTAAGTAGTGCGATGTGGCATTGTGCCGCCGCTAGTGATGAGCGGGTAGCCTCTTCACCGACTTTGTCGCGTATTGCGTCCACTGGCGAGATTGCTGTCGGCCATCGTACCAGCGAAATTCCCTTCTCCTACCTGGTCAACGACCAACCAACAGGCTATGCGATCGAGCTATGCCGAAATGTCATTGAAGGTTTGGAGGCAACATTAGGGTTAAGTGATCTCAAGATAACTTATGTGCCGGTAACGCCGGCCAATCGGTTTATATTAGTGCGTAATGGCGACGTGGATATCGAGTGCGGGGTAACTACCAATACCCCTGAGCGTCGACGCCAAGCCGCTTTTTCGTACCCTCATTTTCTGACCACAACGCGTTATGTATCCCTCGCTAACCAGCATATGGACAGTTTGCAGGATTTGGCGGGCCGCAGCGTGGTATCAACCACGGGCACTATCAATATTGCCCAGCTCAACGAGCTGAATCGCACCGAGGGGCTCAATATATCGGTAATGCTCAGCCGTGACCATGAGGAAGCCTTTGCGATGGTCGCCTCAGGGCAGGCTTCCGCGTTTGTGATGGATGAGATTTTGTTAGCGGGTTTGGTTTCGTCTGCTGCCGACCCTGCCGCTTTTCATATTTCTCAAGCAACACTGAGCAGTGCAGAGCCCTATGGCTTAGTGATGCCGCCTGATGACCCTGTTTTTGTTGAGCTGGTCAATAAGGAGCTACGCAACATTTATCAGAGTGATACTATCCACACGCTTTATGAAAAATGGTTTTTGCAGCCGCTCCCTCCCGATAACCGAGTATTGAACTTGCCACTAGCGCCGGCGCTTGCTGCTATTTTCGCCAATCCTGAGCAGTACATAGAGTAGAGGAGGTGTGTTATGCGCCGGAGTTTATTGCTTGGGTGGTGTAGTTTGTTGGTAATGATGTCTGGTGGAGAGGCAGCCTATGCAGAGACGCCTATCGATTCGCTTGAACGCATAGAAGCAACCGGCGTATTAAGGGTTGGCTATGGTGATACAGCGCCATTCTCTTATTTAGACAATCACGGTAACGTCGTCGGTTACTCTATTGATATTTGTCAACGTTTAGCGAAACAGCTGCAAGTGCAGTTAGGTCTGCCTTCCATGGATATAGAGTATGTGTATCGTACGCCTAGTAATCGGGTACAACTGCTCAATAGCGGTGATATCGATATTGAGTGTAATGCCAGTACTAATACCCCAGAGCGACGGCAGAGTGCGCAGTTTGCACTGAGCCATTTCTTTGTCTCGGTGCATTATGTGGCCCTGAAAGAGAATGGGTTTACCACCCTGGAGGACTTGGCCGGACGAAGCGTGAGCGTTGCTAGGGGCACCGTTAATGTCAGCCAGATCAACCAGGTCAATCGAGAACGGCAACTGAACTTGTCGGTCGTGCCAGTTGAGACATTGCAGGAAGCGTTTGACTTAGTCGCTGATGGGCGCGTAGCGGCCTTCGCGATGGATGATATATTACTGAGCACAATGATTGCTGAGTCCGAGCACCCTGACGCATACGCGCTTTCCGAAGAAGCCATCACGTCGACAGAGCCACTCGGTTTTTTAATGCGATTGGGCGACGACGCCTTTGCAGCTGAGGTGAACAAGGCTCTTGAGCATATTTATACCAGTCCGGAAATGCCGCTGCTTTACGAACGATGGTTTCAGCAACCTATTCCTGGCAAAGGCATTACGCTTAATGTACCGATGAGCACCGTATTGGCTGAGCATTTTATCGCCCCTCGCGAGATGAATGCAGATTAAGCGCATTAAGAGTAAGTAGGGAGAAATACCTGCTCGCAACTGGTCTGGAAGTAGTGTTTTAAATGCCTTTAGTTATCAACGTTTTAAGGTGTGGCAAAGGTTTATACGGTTTGAGTGTTAAATAAACCACGCATTAACGTTTCCACGATGCCGCTGCTCTCATCCGCCAGAGAATGCTGCTGGGGATCCTGTAGCCAGTCGAAACAGACGCCAATCAAAAAGCCATGAAATTGGCGTCGGGCGCTGGCTGGGGTTAGGTCAGCGCGTAAAGTACCAGCTACTTGTGCCTGTTCAAACAACTGCTCTACTCGCGCCTCTGCGTGCTCAGAGAGTCGAGTGATCATGCAGATCCGCGGGTGCTCCTCTTCCAGTTTCTCGCAACGGTGCAGCACGATGGTGGCTGCCCTCTGCAGTGGTAAATCGTGACAAATGCCCGCGAGTGATCGTTGGGCAATATCGCGCAGGCATTCGACCGGTGTCGCGCCTAGCCGCTGTATCGCATCATCAACGATTTCATCTAGCGGAATACGTACTCGCTCCAGCAATGCATCAAAGACCGCTGCTTTATCCTCAAAGTGCCAATAAATGGCTCCCCGGGTCACCCCGGCCGCTTGGGCGATATGCGCCAGCGTAGTACGTGAAACGCCTTGAGCCAGAAACGTGGCTTCCGCAGCGTCAAGAATCGCCTCGCGGGTACGTTCAGCGTCGGCCTTACGACGGGACATAGCGGCTCCTATTAATAAAAGTAGCGGTATTTTGGCAGTGATGGATAGCAAAGTCGCCAGTTGGTGATTATTATATATCTCACTGACATTCACGAATGTCAGTGAGATATATAATACCCCACTTCGGTTTTTCTACGTCAGTTTTGGAAAGCGGTATAGACCCCCAAGGAGCATCCCGTGGCCGTTACTCTTCTCCGTTCATTGCCCATCCTGCTGGCTCTGCTCGTGCTAACGGGTTGCGAGCAACCCCAGGCGCAGTCAACTGAACCAACGCGCCCAGTCAAGTTGCTTACGTTGCAGTCGGCGAACACCGCAGTCTTGAGGCAGTTTCCGGCGCGTGTGGAAGCCTCTACGCGCAGCAACTTGTCCTTTCGGATGGCAGGGGAGCTGTTGGAACTCAATGTCAGCCCCGGCCAGCGGGTGAGCGAGGGCGAGGTGATCGCGCGGATCGATGATCGCAATGCGCAAAGCGAACTGGACAGCGCCCGTTCGCGCTTGCAGCTAGCCGAGGCAACGCTGGAGCGCATGCGCTATACCCTGCAGCGCGGGGCGGTCAGTCAATCCCAGTTTGATGAGTCGGAGAGTGAGTGGCGGGCCGCCCGAGCCACCTTTGAGCAGGCCCAAGAGCAGGTCGAGCATACAAAGCTTCGCGCCCCTTACGATGGCGTGATTGCCCAAGTGCCGGTGGATAATCGTCAGATAGTCCAGGTTCAGGAAACCGTCGCCGTGATTCAGCAGCCAGGGCAGTTAGACGTGGTGTTTCATCTACCCGAGCAGATCGTGCAGCGCATACCACACAGCAATGGAACGCCCTTCGGTGATGCGCTGGCGTTCGAAGTGCGCTTTGGTAATAGTGACAAGCCCTATCTCGCCCAGCTTGCCTCTTACACCACCCAAGCCAGCGCGCAGAGCTTGGCGTATGAAATCACCCTTACGCTTCCCCAGCCGGACGATATCACCCTGTTGGATGGCATGAGCGCCAACGTGCGCTTGGACTTGAGTTCGCTGCAAATCGACAGTAGCACCCCGCTGTGGCACCTGCCTGCGGAGGCGGTGAGCTATGCCGGTGATGATCCTAACCAGGCCCAGGTATGGCGGTTCGCCGAGCCGGAAAACGTTGAAGCAGTGCCGGTGGAGGTTGGTCAATTAACCTCAAACGGCCTTGAAGTCAGCGGAGAGTTGGCAGCGGGGGATCGCATCGTGGCCGCTGGCGCCCACCGCTTAACCGCAGACACCCAGGTGACGCCGTGGGAAAAGGAGCAGGGGCTATAATATGGTCGACTACTTCCTACGCCACCGCGCGGCCAGCTATTTAATGACGGTGGTGCTGCTGGCGGGCGGCGCGCTATCGTTTTTAGGCATGGGCCAACTGGAGTTCCCCGAATTTACCATCCGCAATGCGTTGATCACCACACAGTATCCCGGAGCGACGCCTGAAGAGGTCGAACAGGAAGTCACCTCGACCCTGGAAGAGTCAATCCAGGAGATGTCATCAATCAAGCGTGTTAGTTCGGTAAGCTCTGATGGTCTCTCGCAGATTACCGTTGAGCTTGAAAGCACGGTACAAAATGAAGAGCTGCAGCAACTGTGGGACTCGCTGCGCCGTAAAGTACAGGATGCCCAAGCTGCGCTCCCGCCGGGGCGAGTCAATCCCGCGTAAACGACGACTTTGGTGATGTATTTGGCTTTATGGTCAACCTGACCGGCGATGGGTATAGCATGCCGGATCTGGCTGACCACGCTGATTTCCTCAAGCGTGAGCTCGCGCTGGTGAAGGGCGTTGCGAAAGTGTCATTAAGCGGTGAGCATGAAGAACGCATCTATATCGAAGTTGATCGCGAACGTCTTCGCGCGCTCAATATTCCGCTTGCTCGTCTGCAGCAACTGCTTGAGACCCAAAATGCCGTGGCAGACTCAGGGCATCTTAAACAGGATGGCCGCCGTTTTCGCATCACGCCCACGGGGAGTGCAGCGAATATTGACGATCTGCGCGCCCTGATTGTCAGCGAGGGCGATGGCGAGCTGGTGCGGCTGAGCGACATTGCCGATGTGAGCCGTGAGCTGGCGGAGCAGCCCCAGCAGCTTTACCGCGATATGGGCAGGCCGGCGATCTCGCTGGGCGTCTCGTTTGAAAGCGGCGTCAATGTGGTTGAGGTGGGGGAACGGCTAGAGCAGCGTTTGGATGAACTGCAAAACCGCACGCCGCTGGGCATGGAGCTAAACGTCGTTTACAACCAGCCCCAGGTGGTCGATGACGCAGTATCCGGTTTCCTGGTCAGCTTGATCCAGGCGGTGGCCATCGTCATCGTGGTGCTGATGCTGTTTATGGGATGGCGCAGCGGGCTATTAATGGGCTTTATTCTGCTGATCACCATTATCGGCACCTTTATGTTGATGCGCTTTCACGGGCTGCAGCTGGAGAAAATCTCGCTGGGGGCACTGATTATTGCTCTTGGGATGCTGGTGGATAACGCCATTGTGGTCACCGAAGGCATGTTGGTAGGGTTAAAGCGCGGCAACACTATTCGTGATTCAGCCCACCAAGTGATTCGCCAAAACGCCTGGCCCTTGCTGGCGGCCACGCTGATCGCGATTGCCGCCTTTGCGCCCATCGGTCTATCGCCCGACACCACCGGAGAGTTCATAGGCTCGCTATTCTTCGTGCTGCTCTACTCACTGCTGCTGAGCTGGATCACGGCGCTGACGTTAACGCCCTTCTACTTCAAGCTGTTTTTCCGCAACGTTGCCCCCGGCGATGGTCAGGAGGATCCCTACAAAGGCGTGGTTTACCGTTTTGTAGGCCGCGTGATTATCGCCGGTATTCGTTGGCGCTGGATAACCTTGGTACTGATGGTGGCCGTATTGGCGGGTGCCGTGGTGGGCTTTGGTTCGGTTAAAAATGCCTTTTTCCCAGCCTCCAATACGCCGATCTTTTTTGTCGATTACCGCACGCCGGAAGGCACTGATATTCTCGAAACCCAGCGCCGCGTTAGCGAGCTGGAAGAGCGCGTGATGGAGATGGACGGCATTCGCCACCTGACGACTACCGTCGGCGGTGGGGCGCAGCGCTTCACGCTCACCTATTCGCCGGAAGACCGCTATTCAAGCTATGCACAGTTGATTGTCGAAACCGATGATAAGGCGATTCAGCACGACCGCATGGCCGACGTCGAGCAAGTGCTTAAGCACGATCATAGCGATATCGACTATAAAATCGCCCCACTGGAAGTGGGGCCCGCCCCCAAAGCCAAGCTAGAAGCGCGTTTGTACGGCAGCGATCCGGCAGTGCTACGTCAGTTAGGTGATCAGGTTGAAGCCATGTTCCGTGATACGCCGAATATGACCAGCGTGCGCACCAGCTGGCGTAACCGCGTGCAGGTGATTGAGCCGGCCTTTCTTGAGGATACCGCACGCAGACTGGGGGTCTCCCGTGAAGATCTGGCCAGCACCCTTGCCCTCAGCACTAGCGGCAGCCAAGTGGGGGTTTACCGCGATGGCAGCGATCTGATCCCGATAGTGGCTCGGGCGATCCCCGAACAGCGCCACGACGTAGACAATTTAGGCTCGTTGAACGTATGGAGTGAAGAGCAAAGCCGTTACATTACGGCCGATCAAGTGATCCGCGATATCACCACCCAGGTAGCGGATCCTCTTATTATGCGCCGCAACCGTGAACGCATGCTGGCGGTGTACGGCGAGCCTGACCCGTTAAGCGGGGTGACTGCCGCCAGCGTATTGGCTGAGATTCGCCCAAGGGTGGAGGCGTTAGATCTACCCGCGGGCTATCGGCTGGAGTGGGGCGGAGAGTACGAGACCGCAGGCGAAGCGCAGAGTGGGCTATTTGCCTCACTGCCCCTTGGTATCGTGATGATGTTTATTCTCACTGTGGTGCTGTTCAATAACTTCCGTCAGCCGCTGGCTATTTGGTCGCTGGTGCCATTAACCATTATTGGTGTAGTGGGCGCGCTGTTGATCACCGGGTTGCCCTTCTCGTTTATGGCGCTGCTGGGCACGCTAAGTTTGATCGGTATGGTGATTAAAAATGCCATCGTGCTGGTGGAGGAGATCAATGTGCAGTTGCCGCTACACCAAGACCGCTACCACGCCGTGGTGCGAGCAGCCGTCAGCCGGGTTCGCCCGGTCGCCATGGCCGCATTGACCACCATGCTGGGGATGATCCCGCTGATTAGCGATGCTTTCTTCGCCAGCATGGCGGTCGCGCTGATCGGTGGTCTTGGTGTCGCTACGCTATTAACCCTGATAGTGCTGCCGGTGGTTTACTGCGTGCTCTACCGGATTCGCATACACCCGGATAAATAACACCCCGCACTGGATTGCTTTTTACCCTACCTAGCCGCCGTGGCTTAGCGAAGTCACGGCGGTAAAATGGTTGAGTTTAAATTAGACTAAAGTTGAATAACTATTGGCCGATAAAGATAAAGTTTTGGATAAGAACCAAAAAGAAAGGTTAATTTAATTTAGTCTAAAATCGCTGGAATGTCTCTAGCTAGATTATGTTAATTAACAAAAACTAATCTAAACCTGGAGCAGTCCTGTAAATGAATCGTATTCTTAATAATGCCTCAATTAAAATGAGCTTAACGCTCGTTTTGGTTATTTTTTCCCTGCTAATAATCATTATTGCCTTTCTTGGTTATCAAGCAGGCGAAGAGGGTAGCTCGTCGCTTAAAGAGGTTGACCGCGCAGCAGACCAAATGCGGTCAGTTAATCGGGGACAGCTATCACTTGCGAATGCACAGCTTTTTTACGTGAATAGCTATGTCGCGGCTTATGAAGGTGATACTCGCGCAGCGCGTGATTACCTGACGGAAGCACAGAGTATGCAGCAGTCAGCTCAAGAGTACTTTTCCAGATTTGAGTCTATCGCTATTCAGACGCCTCTTGTGGAAACCTTGCTGACCAGTTTCCAGAACTTGACGGAACAGGGGTTGATGCCCCAAGAAGTAGCGTTGACAGCTGGCGATGAGGAGCAGTTTCGCAATGCAAGGGAGACGGCCAGCGAGTTAAATCAGCAGTTCATAGAGGCGGGAACGGCCTATAACGATTACATGGCTGCACAAAATAGGATAATGGTGGACGATTATGAAAGTGACATGCAGCTCCTCACTTATATTGATATCGCCGTGTTGATATTTGCCGCGTTAATGGTGTTGTTCGTCCGCATTGCTATGGTCGGTTCGATTGTAAAGCCGCTCGATGAGGCGGTAGGTCATTTTGAGCGCCTTGCGCAAAATGATCTCTCTGGCAATGTCAGTGCACGTGGCAGAAATGAAATTGGCAAACTGTTTAGCGCCATGCAGCATATGCAGAGTAATTTGGTTAAAACCGTTTCTGAGGTACGCAATAGCAGTGGCTCTATCCATATCGGCGCGCGTGAGATTGCCAGTGGTAACGCGGATCTATCCTCACGTACCGAGCAGCAGGCGTCTTCACTGCAGGAGACGGCCGCCAGCATGGAGCAGTTAACCGCTACCGTTAAACAGAATGCCGATAACGCCCGCCAAGCCAGTCAGTTGGCTAACGATGCGTCGAGTACTGCAGGTCATGGTGGTGAAGTGGTTGAACAGGTGATTACCACCATGCACGGTATTTCCAGCAGCTCACAAAAAGTGGCGGATATCATAAGTGTTATCGACTCTATCGCCTTTCAAACCAATATTCTGGCGCTTAATGCCTCGGTGGAAGCCGCTCGGGCAGGTGAACAAGGGCGTGGTTTTGCGGTGGTGGCCAGCGAAGTGCGTAACCTGGCGAGCCGCAGTGCGGATGCCGCTAAAGAGATCAAAGCACTGATTGATGCCTCATCTAATCAGGTAAAAGAGGGCTCAGCATTAGTCGAAAGCGCTGGGGAAACCATGCGTGAAGTGGTTGCCTCTGTGCGCCGGGTGACCGATATCATGGATGAAATATCCGCAGCATCCCAGGAGCAGAGCTCGGGTATTGAGCAGGTCAACCAGGCGGTTGCCCAGATGGATGAGGTGACCCAGCAGAACGCGGCGCTGGTTCAGCAGGCTTCCTCGGCGGCAAGCTCGTTGGAAGAGCAGGCAGCGCGGCTTGAAAGCGTTGTTTCAGCCTTTCGTTTAGCGGAAGGGGACAGCCGCACGCAGCATGCGCCTTTAACCTCGCCACAGCGTTCTTTACAGAGGGCTACACAGCACTCGCCACAACACGCGTCAAAACAACAGCCCGTCCTACTGCGGCCAGCGCCGCGTAGCCAGCAAACGAGTAGCGTCGACCAGGATTGGGAGTCTTTTTAAGCCCGTGTTTCTATTTGGGTTTTAATAGCTCAACCATTTGAGCAGTTCAACTGCCGCGCTGTGCAAAAAGCGCCATAGACTTAAAACAAAACCTAGCGCGCGGATGAGAGATCATCCGCGCGAATCTTTATAAGTGCTTAATTTATTAAAATAGTAGTTAGCGTGAAAACAAGTCAATTGTTAAAAAGTATGAACTCGATGTTTTAGGTTGAGTGAGGGTTGTAATATCAAGTAACCCAAAGGTGGCTGATTACTCCTAATGATATAGGGGGATATGAGTTGCCTCTCTTAACTTTAAGCACAGCCGGAGCGAAAAGCTCAGGAAGCGAGGCCCTTACCCATGAACCGACTACTTAGTAATATCTCAGTGAAGATGAGTTTGACTCTCATGCTCGCTATTTTTTCAGTGTTAATTGTAATAATTTCTTTTCTCAGTCATCAGTCTGGGAAAAGGGGGGAGAGTCCCTTGAGGAGCTAGATAACATTACAATGCATCAAATGCTGCCTCTTAATCGTAGCCAACGATCAGTCTCCTATACGCAGCTATTTTATTTGAATAGTTTAGACGCGGAACACGAAGGCAATACTGGCGTAGCGAGTGATTACCTCGCTCAAGCGGCAACTTTTCAAACGGCTGCCCAGGAGTTCTTTGCAACTTTTGAGTCATACGATCCTCGTGCTACTCAGGCCGAGCTAGCTGAAGCGGTGATCACTTCCTTTAATAACCTTATGCAACAAGGACTGATCCCTCAAGGCGAAGCATTAGAAGCAGGTGATGAGGCTGGTTTTCGCACTGCACAAGAACGAACTAGTGCTTTGAATCAGCAGTTTATGGAAGCGAGCATAGCTTTCAATGAATTCTTGGTTGAGCGCGGTGACCAATTGGTTACCGGTTATGAAAACGATATGCAACTCATCACCTACATTGATATCGCTGTACTCTTAATTGCAGCGTTAACGGTTTTATTTGTTCGCATTGCCATGGTCGGCTCAATTGTCAAACCGTTAAATGAGGCGGTAACGCACTTTGAGCGTATTGCCCAAAATGATCTTTCAGGGAAAGTCAGTGATCGTGGCCGTAATGAGATTGGTAAGCTGTTTATTGCCATGCAGCATATGCAGAGCGGCTTAGCCAAAACGGTGTCAGATGTGCGCGATAGCAGCGGCTCTATCCATATCGGCGCGCGTGAAATTGCCAGTGGCAACGCAGATCTGTCGTCGCGTACCGAGCAGCAGGCCGCTTCTCTGCAGGAAACCGCCGCCAGCATGGAGCAGTTAACCGCTACCGTTAAGCAGAATGCCGATAACGCCCGTCAGGCGAGCCAGTTGGCAAATGATGCATCGAGCACGGCAAGCAACGGTGGCGAAGTGGTTGAGCAGGTGATTACCACCATGCACGGCATTTCCAGCAGTTCACAAAAAGTGGCGGATATCATAAGCGTTATCGACTCTATCGCCTTTCAAACCAATATTCTGGCGCTTAACGCCTCGGTGGAAGCCGCACGGGCAGGTGAACAAGGGCGTGGTTTTGCCGTCGTGGCCAGCGAAGTGCGAAATCTGGCGAGCCGCAGTGCGGATGCCGCTAAAGAGATCAAAGCACTGATTGAGGCGTCATCAACCCAGGTAAAAGAGGGCTCAGCATTAGTCGAAAGCGCTGGGGAAACCATGCGTGAAGTGGTCGCTTCGGTGCGCCGCGTGACCGATATCATGGATGAAATATCCGCGGCATCCCAAGAGCAGAGCTCGGGCATTGAGCAGGTCAACCAGGCGGTTGCCCAGATGGATGAGGTGACCCAGCAGAACGCGGCGCTGGTTCAGCAGGCTTCCTCGGCGGCAAGCTCGTTGGAAGAGCAGGCGGCGCGGCTTGAAAGCGTTGTTTCAGCCTTTCGCTTAACGGAAGGGGAGAGCCGTACGCAACACGCCCCGCTAGCTGTCCCCCAACAAAAGTCGCCTGCGCTTATGCGGCCAGCGACTCGTAGCCAAGCCAGTAGCAAAGCCACGGCGAGTGCTGAAGGTGATTGGGAAGCTTTCTAAGCTCACGTGTTCCGCCGCTTAGATTTCCCGATACTTGTATTTCCCGATACTTAGGCAGTATTACCCCCTCTCTTCAAGAGGGGGTAATAGTTTAGCGAGCGCCTAGTCCCTTGACGAGCTAAGTGCCGCAGCCACTTCTTCAACCTGAAGTGCCAGGCTCTGCAGTCCACCGCCTGAGAGGTACCACAGCGCGGGCGTTAACATAACGACCCGCGCTGTCTCTGTCTCAGCTCTCGCATCGAAGAGCGTTTGCGCTAAAGCATCAGCGGTGGCGGGTTCCTCACCAATCGCGGCGCTGCGATCAATCACCAGCACGACCTGCGGATCAATTTCACTAATTGCCTCAGGTGAAAGCGGGGTAAAGGTACGGTTACCGCGGGTTTCAGAAGTGACACTTGCGGGCATCTCTAATGCTGCAATACCCAGTACGTCGTGAACGACCGGGTGCTGATTCAGCATCAGATTGCCGCCGTTGTGGGTTACTACCAGCGTGCGGGGGGCGTTGCTTAACGCTTCGCGCTGGGTCTCAATCTCGGCGTGCAGTGTACCAAGCGCCTCTTCGGCTTTGCTTTCCACTGCTAAACGACTCGCTAGTTCGCGTACATTGGCGTCAAAAGCAGCCTGATAGTCGTCACCCTGCAGGCTGGTGTTGAGCAGCGGGGCGATTTCGCCAAGCTCTCCTTCCCACTCACCCTGGCGGCCAGTATAGAGAATCAGGCTAGGCTCGCTTTCGCCAAGAGTATCCATATCCGGTGAGCGCAGGCCGCCAATATCGGTGACGTTTTCGGCTGCATATTGCTCAAGATAGTCAGGCAGGCTGGCTTTCGGCACACCCACTACCTGAGCATTTAATCCTAGCGCATCCAGCGTATCAAGGCTGCCTAAATCGAAGGTGGCGATTCGCTGGTCAGCGCTCACGGTGGCGCTTGCAGTTGCTAAGAGTATAGCGGTGGTAGTGATAGCGAGCTTCATCGGTCTTCCTTTTATGAGAAAATATTCTATATGCGACAGCTTCTCATATTCTCAAGGATGCTGTGTCTTGTCGCTACTTGGTGATGGAACAGCACGTTGCGCGAAACGCGACCGCCCTCACAGACTGAGGGCGGCGGGAAGTGTAAAAGAGAGGGTTAAGAGCTTAAGAGGCAACCCGGAAGGGATTGCGCGGGTCGTTATCCCAGGCTAGGAAGGGTTGACCGGTTTCCTGGGGCACCATGGTGATGCAGTTTTCCACCGGGCAGGTGATCTGGCAGAGATTGCAGCCTACGCACTCCTCTTCAATCACTTCATAACGCCGCGCGCCGTCCTGCTCGGTAAGCTTGGCAATCGACTGGTGGGAAGTATCCTCGCAGGCGATATAGCAGCGGCCACACTCGATGCACAGATCCTGATCGATCTTGGCGATGGTCTTGAAGTTGATATCCAGATGTTTCCAGTCTGTCGTCTGGGGTATCGCCTTGCGCGAGAACGCCTCGATGGAGTCGTAGCCCTTCTCTGCCATCCATCGGGAGAGGCCGTCCTTCATCTCCTCCACAATCCTAAAGCCGTTGAGCATCGCCGCGGTGCACACCTGCACGCTGCCCGCGCCGAGTGCGATAAATTCCGCTGCATCCCGCCAGGTGGAAATGCCGCCAATACCGGAAATGGGCAGCGTTGGCGTCGCTGGGTCGCGGGCAATTTCCGCCACCATATTCATCGCGATAGGCTTCACGGCGCTGCCGCAGTAGCCGCCGTGGGTGCTTTGATGGCCTACCGTGGGTTTGGCGACCATGTTGTCCAGGTCGATGCTGGTGATCGAATTGATGGTGTTAATCAGCGAGACCGCATCGGCACCCCCCCTAAGCGCTGCCTGGGCGCCCACGCGAATATCGGTGATATTGGGGGTGAGCTTTACAATCACCGGTTTGGAGTAGTGCTTTTTACACCAGTAGGTGACTTTTTCGATCAGGTCGGGGTTTTGGCCTACTGCCGCCCCCATGCCGCGCTCCGGCATACCGTGAGGGCAGCCCAGATTGAGCTCAATGCCGTCCGCCCCGGTGGCTTCTACCAACGGCAAAATATACGCCCAGGCCTCTTCATTGCAGGGCACCATAATGGAGACGATCAGCGCACGGTCGGGCCAATCCTTCTTCACCTGGGTGATCTCTTTAAGGTTGATCTCAAGCGAACGGTCAGTAATCAGCTCGATATTATTAAAGCCGATGACCTCGCGGTTCTTGCCGTAATGGGCCGAGTAACGCGAGGAGACATTCACTGCGGGTGGCTCTTCGCCAAGGGTTTTCCACACCACGCCGCCCCAGCCCGCCTCATAGGCGCGTACCACGTTGTAGGCCTTGTCGGTGGGCGGTGCAGAGGCCAGCCAGAACGGATTGGGGGCTGTGATACCAGCAAAATTAACCGATAGATCAACGCCGTTGACGACGCTGTCGCCACTGTTTTTCTTACCTGGGAAAGAGAGCGGGGTGGTATTCATGCGGCCTCCTGCTTAACGGCGAGCGCTTGATGAATGGCGTGAGCGGCCAGTTTGCCGTGCTGCACGGCCTGAACGGTAAGGTCTTGGCCGGGCTTCACACAGTCGCCACCGGCGTACACATTGGGCAACGAGGTACGGAACATCTCATCCACATGAATACGTTCGCCGTCGCGGGCGAGCTCAGCGGCGGTGGCGTCGCGTAGACTTTCGTCTTCGAAGCCCTGACCGATAGCGGTGAAAATGGCGTCGGCGGCGATCTCAAAGGTTTCACCTGTGGGTGTTAATCGCCCTGCTTGATCCGACGTCTTGGCAAAGCGCATGCCCGCTACACGATCCTGATCATCTAGCAGAATCTCGTCGGGCTGAGCCCAGGTCACCATGCGTACACCGTTGGCTTTGGCGATCTCCTGCTCGTGGTCGGTGGCGGACATGGCTTCAATACCGCGACGGTAAACCAGCGTTACCTCCGTAGCGCCTAAGCGGGCCATTTGGGTGGCCATATCAATGGCGGTATTGCCTGCGCCAATCACGATACAGCGCTGGGCTACCGCAAGAGTGCCCAGGTCGTCGGCCTGGCGGAGAACTTTGATGTAGTCCACCGCAGGCATCAGGCCGGGTGCTTGCTCCCCGGTTAAACCCAGGGCACGGCTGGCGCCCAGGCCCAAGCCGAGAAACACGCTATCGTACTGCTTATGGAGCGTGGCAAGCTCCAGGCTTTCGCCCAGCCGTTGGCCGTACTGGATCTCGATGCCGCCAATTTCCAGCAAAAACTCGACTTCCTTGTGGGCGAAGTCGTCGGTCATTTTGTAGCGGGCAATCCCGTATTCATTTAGCCCGCCGGGCTTCTGTTCGGCTTCAAAAATCGTTACTTGATGGCCCAGCATGGCTAGGCGGTGAGCGCAGGAGAGCCCCGCCGGCCCGGCGCCTACCACGGCAATATGGCGGCCTGTGCTGGCGGCGCGCTTAAAGGGGTGGTTATCGAACTGCATGTTATCGGTAGCGTGGCGCTGTAACAGGCCGATTAGCACCGGCTGGCACTCGGCGTCGTGATTGCGTACGCAGCTGCGTTCACAGAGAATTTCGGTGGGGCACACCCGGGCGCAGCTGCCGCCGAGAATGTTGGCTTCCAGAATGGTTTTTGCCGCGCCGTTGATATTGTTCTCGCTGATCTGGCGAATAAAGCTCGGGATATCGATATCCGATGGGCAAGCCTCTACGCAGGGTGCGTCATAGCAGTAGAGGCAGCGCTGGCTTTCAATCATCGCCTGGCGCGGAGTAAGCGGTGGGTGTAGGTCGCTAAAGTTGCTTGCCAGCGTATCCGGGTCATAGGTGCCGACCTCTTTTGCGCTGGGTAGGTGGTTCAGTGGGTTAGTCACAGTAGAGCCTCCGCTGTTGTTATGGGCACAGCTGTTGGTCTTGGTCGTTCTTTCTTATTCAGCGCTTGACCGCCATCGGCGCATTTAGCTCGGCGCGTTTGGCCAACAGCTCAAAGACACCGGGATAGGCGGGGCGCTCCAGATAGCGGCCCGCACCGCGCTCGGCGCGTAGATCACCGTCACGCCATACCCACTTACCGTGGCTGATGGTGTGGCGAGCGATACCCCGCACTGTTTTGCCCTCGAAAATATTGAAGTCAACGTTCTGGTGATGGGTTTCGGCAGAAATCGTCCGGGTGCCGTTGGGATCCCACACCACGATATCCGCATCAGATCCCACCTGAATCGCCCCCTTGCGGGGGTAGAGGTTGAAAATCTTGGCGGTGTTGGTGGACGTCAGTGCGACAAACTCCTGGGGCGAGAGCTTGCCGGTGTTAATGCCTTCATCCCACAGCACGGCCAGGCGATCCTCCACCCCGGCAGTACCGTTGGGAATCTTGGTGAAGTCGTCTTTGCCCGCGGCTTTCTGATCGGCGCAGAAACAGCAGTGGTCGGTGGCGGTGGTTTGCAGGTTGCCTGATTGCAGACCGTGCCAGAGGGCCTCTTGATGCCCTTTGGGGCGGAAGGGAGGGCTCATCACGTGGGCGGCGGCACGGCCCCAATCAGTATCCTGGTAAACGCTGTCATCGATGAGCAGGTGCCCGGCTAAACATTCGCCGTAAACCGGATGCCCTTGCTGGCGGGCATAGGCGATTTCGTCCACTGCGTCTTTGGTGGAGACGTGCACCAGGTAGATCGGCGCGCCTAAGGTGCTGGCAATGCGAATCGCGCGGCTGGCGGCCTCGCCCTCTACCTGAGGTGGTCGGGAGAGCGGGTGCGCTTCCGGCCCCGTCATGCCCTGGGCGAGCAGTTTCTGCTGCATGTGGTACACAAGCTCGCCATTTTCCGCATGAACGGTGGGGATCGCACCCAGCTCCAGGCAGCGCGAAAAGCTCTCCACCAGAATGTCATCGGTGGCCATAATCGCGCCTTTATAGGCCATAAAGTGTTTGAAACTGTTAACGCCGTGCTCCCGCACCAGGGTGCCCATCTCCTCCTTTACGCTCTCATCCCACCAGGTGATCGCCACATGGAAGGCAAAGTCGGTGGCGGCTTTTTCCGCCCAGCCCTGCCAGGTTTCAAACGCTTCCAGCAGCGACTGACCCGGCTGGGGAATCACGAAGTCGATGATTGACGTGGTGCCCCCGGCCAGGGCCGCGGCAGTGCCGGTGTAGAAATCCTCGCTGGCCACGGTGCCCATGAACGGCAACTGCATATGGGTGTGGGGATCGATGCCGCCGGGCATCACCAACTGCTCGCTGGCATCGACAATCTCGCAATCGGCGGGTATCTCTAAATCGGTGCCGATGGCGTGGATTTTACCGTCAACGCACAGTATGTCGGCACGATAGGTGTCAGCGTGGGTGACGACGGTGCCGCCCTTGATTAGTAAACTCATTGTTAGCTCCTGTATTGTGCCAGCAGAATCATTCGCCGTCGGTTAAGCGGGTATAGGTTTCCGGGCGCCGGTCGCGGAAGAATTGCCAGTTGTTGCGCACCTCGCGAACCATGTCCAAATCGATCTCGTGAACCAGCAGCTCGTCTTCGGTTTCGCTGGCCTGGGCTTCGATTTTGCCGCGGGGGTTGACGATGTAGCTGGAGCCATAAAAGTCGCCGATATTCCACGGTGCCTCAGTGCCGACACGGTTGATGGCGGCGATAAAGCAGCCGTTTGCGGCGGCGGAGGCGGGTTGCTCCAGTTCCCACAGGTATTGGGAAAGACCGGCCACGGTGGCGGAGGGGTTGAAGATCACCTCGGCGCCGTTAAGCGCCAGGGCCCGCCAGCCTTCGGGAAAGTGGCGGTCGTAGCAGATATACACGCCGATTTTGCCGTAGGCGGTATCGAATACCGGCCAGTTGGATTGGCCTGGCTTGAAGAAAAATTTCTCCCAAAATCCCGCTACTTGGGGAATATGGGTTTTGTGGTACTTGCCCAGGTAGCTGCCGTCTGCATCGAACACCGCGGCGGTATTGTAGTAAACGCCTGTCTCTGTCTCTTCGTACACCGGCACGATGATCACCATCTGGTGCTCGGCGGCGAGCTTCTGCATCATCTGGCAGGTAGGGCCTTCCGGCACCCGCTCGGCGGCGGCGTACCACTTGCCGTCCTGGCTGGGGCAGAAGTAGGGCTGGTTAAACACTTCCTGAAAGCACAGTACCTGTACGCCTTGATCAGCCGCTTGCTGAATCATCGGCAGATGCGCTTCGTTCATCGCATCGCGGATGGCTTCGGGCTCCAAATCGGTGCTGGCTTTTAGACCCATTTGAATCAAGCCGATTTTCATTTTCTGCATGAGACACTCCCTCTGATTGTTGATTTAAAGCGTGTTTAGGAGTTGAGAATTAATATTATAAAGCTGACTAGGCTGGCAGCTTTTGTTGAAAGTATCGCTGGCTTGGTGGTTTTAGCAAGTCTTAAAATTCAATTTCTACAATCGCATTTAACTCTTTGAGTTTGTTTGTTTTTATTATTTTATGCAGCTGCATTCACTTTTTTGGTGAACCCTTGCACCGTTATGGTTTATCTGTTTTTTGTTTTATAATCATTGTCTTAGTTAATTTTTTATAGGTATTCGTTGTGTTTTTGTGTTTGGTGTTGGTGCAAATATTTTTTTTGATCTAGCTTTGTTTAATTGGTTTTTGTTTGAGGTGGGAAAGAAAATAAGGTAACAAGCTAACAATAATATTGTTGTCCATTAAGACAGTTTTTTAATCAAGGAGTTAGTCGTCCTGCTTTTGTGGATGGGCACACTTATTGCTTGTTTTCTAAAGCTATGGTTTCTAACAGCCATGATTTCTAGGCGTCTTTTTGAACAGTTCCACTGACTGTGGGAGTGATGGACAACGCAATGCTGAGGAGATAAAAAAATGACCGAAACAACCTCTCAGATGGTGGATCGAGGCGGATTGATTGAGCTTGATGTAGGGGACGATGTACGCAACAGCACGCGTTTTAATGAGGATATTGCGCCTACCCGGGCCAGCGAGCGTACTTGGAGCAAGTGGAATATTGCAGCGCTGTGGGTAGGCATGTCGATCTGCGTACCCACCTACACGCTAGGCGGGGTATTAACCGCCTATTTTGGGTTGAGCGTAGGGGAAGCGCTGTTCGCCATTCTCTTAGCCAACGTGGTCGTATTGATTCCTCTCACTTTAAATGCATTTCCTGGAACCAAGTTTGGTATTCCCTTCCCAGTCGTGCTGCGCTCCTCGTTCGGTATTTTAGGCTCCAACGTACCCTGCCTGGTGCGCGCGTTGGTTGGCTGTGGCTGGTTTGGTATCCAAACCATGTTTGGCGGGTTGGCTATTCACTTGCTGCTGTCTGAGTTGATTCCCGCTTGGGCTGCGCTTGGCGGTGTAGGTGAAGTGATTGGCTTTTTTGTCTTCGGCGCGATGAATCTCTATGTGGTGATTCGTGGGGCAGAGTCGATTAAATGGCTGGAGACGCTGGCGGCACCATTGCTGTTGGCAGTCGGGTTTGGCCTGATGGTGTGGGCATGGCCGCATATGTCGATGACTGAGCTGCTGGCGCAGCCGCCGTCGCGGCCTGAAGGGGCATCGGTATACGGCTACTTCTTCGCGGGCTTAACCGCCATGGTGGGTTTTTGGGCCACTCTGTCGCTGAATATTCCTGATTTCAGTCGCTTTGCCAAAAGCCAAAAAGACCAAATCGTCGGCCAGGTGATTGGACTGCCGCTGACGATGTTTTTCTTTGCCGCCCTCGGCGTGGTGTTAACCGCTGCTTCCGAGACGCTGGTGGGCCAAACCGTTGCCGACCCGGTCAATCTGATCGGAATGATCGATAGCCCATTTTGGGTCGTGCTGGCGATGCTGTTAATTATCATCGCAACCCTTTCTACCAATACCGCCGCAAATATTGTCTCACCCACCAACGATTTTCAGAATATTGCGCCTAAGTTGATTAATCAGACGCGCGGCGTACTTTTAACGGGCGCCGTGGGCGTGCTGCTGATGGGCTATGATCTGTTGCAAAAAGCGGGGATCATTCCACCTGGCGTGTCTCTGGAGCAGATGTACTCCAACTGGTTGTTGGGCTACTCAAGCCTGCTAGGCCCTATCGCGGGCATTATGGCGGTGGACTACTTTCTGATTAAAAAGCAGCGTTTGGATGTGCCGAGCCTGTACATGGATAGCCATGCCTATCCTGCGGTGAATGTCGCTGGTTTCATCGCCTTCGGTGTGCCCGTGGCACTGACGTTACTATCGCTATTAACCGGCACCATGAACTGGTTCTACGACTACGGCTGGTTCACCGGCTCGGCGCTGGGGGCCATCGTATATTTTGTTGCCAGCCAAGTGCTGGCGTCATCGCCTCAGGCGGGGCCTGCACCGATAATGGCCAAGGAGGCAGCCGAGCAGCGCTAAACAGTTGAAACCCGGCTTCGTGCCGGGCTTTCTATTTTAGCTGCTCTTGATGAAACGCAAGAATGCATCAACAACCCGGTTAGGGCGGCGATCATGACGGGTAATCAGTACAAAGGGGATGCGGTAGTGCTGCGTATCGGTATGCAGCGCCCGCATTTTGCCCGCAGCCACCCACTGGGCTGCGACATGCTCAGGTAGAAAGCCGATAAAGCGCCCGGTAAGAATCAAAAAGGCGGCGCCTTCGCGATCAGATGCCGAAGCACGCAGGCTGAGCACATCATGCGCCTGGCGCGCCTCAACCGGTAACGGATAGCGGGGGGAAATAGCGGCGTGCTGGGCGATATCCTCACCACTGAGCATGTCATCATCCTCGGTAAACAGCGGATGGCCCGCCGCGCAGTAAAGATACGATGGCTCATCATACAGGTGGCGCGCTTCTAAACTGGTGGGCAGGTTCACCGCAGGCACGACGCCGACGTGCAGGTGGCCATCCATCACGCCTCGGATGACCGCGTCAGATGGCTCCATATGAATATGCAGCGTTACCTCATGCTCCGCTGCGCTAAGCTCCGTCAATGCATTAGTGACATGCATGGCGGGCAGTGTCACCAGATTATCGGTGATACCGATATTCAGCTCGCCTTTAATCGTTTGATGTAGCGCGTTAACATCGCTTTTAAACGTTTCAAGCGCGGTAAGTAGCGTTAACCCTGCCTGATAAATCTCTTTGCCCTCTTCGGTTAAACTAAACCCGCCACGCCCACGCTGGCAGAGCGAAAAGCCCAGCCGCCCCTCCAGATCGTTCATGTGCTGGCTAATCGCCGAGCGACTGATGCCCAGCGTGGTTTCCGCTGCGGTAAAGCCGCCGCATTCAACGACTGTCTTAAAAATACGGATGAGACGTATCTCGTAGTCACTCATCTGGCCCAGCGATGCCATAACAATTCCCTGATAGGTAGGCTATCAATACATAAGGTCACGCTTTTCAACGTATTAACGGTGATAAAAACTGATATACATCCTAAAAGCGCCGCGGCACTATTCAGCTAAAGCCGCGTGTCAGCGCTTGCTTTAATAGTATTTCTGGTTACTTTTTACACTCTATCAGGTGTCCCCATGGGTTACCTGCATAAGGCTTCTGCGCGATGTCCGCTACCTCCATTAATGTAAATGATGATGTGTTGAAAGCTACCAAGACTTATCGGCAACAGCGTCGCCATGTGATTGCGCTATATCTGCTAGCACTACTTGTTATGGGAGTACTTTTCGGTTGGCTGCTGAGCGAACAGTATAAACAAGAAATTGAGGCCGCCGAGTCACGTATTAATGCCCGTGCCAACGTGGTCAATGAGTGGGCAAAAGGGGTATTTGCACAAAGCGGCCAGGCCCTGTTTGGGCTTGCGGAACTACTCGCTCTGCAAGGGATGCCTAATAGCGACAATACTCAGGCGCTTCAGCGCACATTAGAAAACCTGACCCTGTATGTACCCATGGTGGACGAAATTGCAGTATTGAGTGCTGAGGGTCGAGTATTGGCGAGCGGCCGCGGCAACCGAAAAGCAGATGTTGATATCAGCGAAACGGTGTTTTTTAATGCCTTTAAGCAACCAGGGCAGGAGGAGCTAATTACTCCGCTGTACTGGTCTGACAGTGATCAGCGCTACTATCTCTACCATGGCCGACGATTAGAATCCTCGTCTGGTGAGTTTGCAGGCGTGGTCATTTCCAGCATTATGCCCGAAGTCTTTGCCGACGCCCTTGAGCAGATGAGTGTCTACGATGGCGAGAGCATTGCGCTGGTCGACCCCGGTTTAAAATTTATTGCCCGGTACCCCCTACCCGACGCGCCATTTTCGATCGGCAGTCAAATTGAGAGCCCTGAAACGGCTGAGTGGTTAACCCGTGGTGAGTCAGCGTGGTCTATCAACATTGAGTCACCTATTGATGGCCGTAAGCGGTTATTTCGCATGCTGAGGGTGGGCGAGTATCCCATGCTGGCCGTGGTCGGCGTAGACCTTCACGAGCTGCTTTCCGCCTGGCGGCAGCGCGCTTTGATTTTAATGCTGGTGACGGCAGTCATTGCCCTGTTGGGCGCTTGGGGGGTACGCCACTACCTGAACCGTTTAGCGTTGGCGCATCAACTGCGCCAGCGCATTGAAGAGCGTGAGCAGGCCCGTGCCGAGGCGCAAATCGCCGCTGCCGCCTTTCAAACACATTTAGGCATTCTAATCACCGATCCTCGGGGCACCATACTCAAGGTTAATGAGACCTTCAGTCGTATCACTGGCTATAGCGAAGCCGAGATAGTCGGTAACAACCCTCGCATGTTCAGCTCTGGCCTACAAAATGCCACCTTTTACCGGCGTTTATGGAAGCGTGTTATCAAGACCGGCAACTGGGAAGGCGAGATATGGAACCAGCGTAAGAATGGTGAACTGTTTCCCGAATGGCTAACCATAAGTGCTGTCTACAGTGATGAGGGCACCTTAACTCACTACGTGGCCACTATGAGCGATATCAGCGAGCGTAAAGCCGCTGAGCAGGAGATCCATCAGCTGGCGTTTTATGACACCCTAACCGGGTTGGCGAACCGGCGACTGTTTATGGATCGCATGGGCACTGCCCTTAAGGAGCTTCAGCGCCATCAGCGTTGCGGAGCGCTACTGTTTATCGATATCGACAACTTTAAGCAAATCAATGACACCTTGGGTCACTATGCGGGAGATCAGGTACTACAGAGCGTTGCACGACGGATGGGCCAGATGTTGCGGGATACCGACACCTTGGCGCGGCTGGGGAGCGATGAGTTTGCGGTCTTAATTGAGGGCGTGGATAGCAATGATGCTCAGACCACGCGGCTGGTGGAGCGTATCGCCTATAAATTGCTGGCAACCCTTAACGAGCCAATCACGCTCGCCGAAGAGAGCATCATGGTGACGGGGAGCATTGGTATTACCATTATGGCGAGCAATGAGTACGGCGTTGATGACTATCTGCAGCAGGTGGATATGGCGCTCTTTCAGGCTAAGAGCAATGGTCGCCACGGGGTCTGCTTTTTTGATCCTTCAATGCAGGCAGCGCTATTGGCCCATGTAAAGTTAGAGTCGGATCTGCGCCAAGCCCAGGCCAGTCAGCAGTGGCAGCTCTATTACCAGCCACAGGTTGATCACCACGGAACGATTACTGGCGTTGAAGCGCTGCTGCGCTGGCATCATCCTGAGCGTGGCATGGTCTCTCCAGGCGACTTTATACCGCTGCTGGAAAGCAATGAACTGATAAACGATGTGGGCGAATGGGTATTGGAGGACGCCTGCTATCAATTAGCGCGTTGGGCGCAGCACCCCCGACTAAGCCAATTGACCATATCGGTGAATATCAGTCCGCTCCAGTTTCGCGATGAGCAATTTCTGGCCCGAGTAGAAGGGGTTTTTGCGCGTACCCAGGCGCCGCTTCAACAGCTAAAGCTGGAAGTGACGGAGTCACTGTTTGTGGAAGCGCGGGATGACGCCCGGGATAAAATGCTCGCCCTGAAAGCGCGTGGCGTGCGTTTCTCTCTGGATGATTTCGGCACCGGTTACTCATCGCTGGCGTATTTGGCCCAACTGCCGCTGGATCAGCTTAAAATCGATCAATCCTTTGTGCAGCAGGTGCTGGAAAGTCAGGCCAATGCGGCGATTGTGGAGAGTACCATTGTTCTGGCAGAGAGCCTCAATCTAGAGGTTATTGCCGAGGGGGTAGAAACCAAAGCGCAGCAGGCGTGGCTACTGGCCCACGACTGCCACGCTTATCAAGGCTATCTGTTTGGGCGTCCGGACACTGCTGCGGCCATTGAGAGATTGATTTCTGGCGATTAACCCAGCGTCAGCAAGCGGAGTCGGCCTTCGATATCGGGAGCGGGGGTCGTATCGGGAAGGATAACTTCCAGCCGGGAGTCTTGCCGCCACGCGCTGCTTTCAACGCTGAGCGTACCTCCGGCGCGGTTCAGGCGTTTCCAGCCGCTATCGGTATGAAACACGCCTTTAATGCGCGCCTCGCTGGGAAGCTCTCCCAAACAGGCGGCCAAGTTATCCAGGTCGAAGCGCTCGCTTGGGTGCCAACGCAACCCCGTACTGGTGTAACCCAGAGAGGAGCCGGTTTCTCGCTGGGGCTTACCGGGAGGGGGAGGGACGTCAAAAAACGAGCCCTCCATGCTGGGCGTTGCCGCCAGCTGTTGATGGCTGGCGGGTACGCTAATATCACTTGCTTCGGCGTTGCCGCTCTGCACTAACAGTGACATTGGCAGCTCGCCTTGGGTGGCTTCCTGCACCCACTTTCGCGGCGGCCAGCGCTCAGCCACAAAAGCGTAGGCCGAGCTGAGCTGTTCGGGCGTGCTCTGGTCGAGCATAGTGAGCGCCACGGCGTCGGCCATATCGAGCTGGTCGCGGAAGGTGTCGTGCTGCCGAGCGCGGGCGTCATCTAACCGGCGTGGGTCGAGGGTGGCAATAATGTCGCGCACCTCAACTACCTCATGAAAAGCCTCGCCACACAGAAGATCCAGCAGACCCGCCGGGTGGCCAAGGCCAGAGGGCTCGATGATGACCCGGTCGGGTTTGCTGCGTGCCAGCAGGTTAATGAGCGCCGCTTGCAGAACAAAGGCGAGCTGGCAGCAGAGGCAGCCGCCGGGCAGGCCCTTGATGACCACATCATCGCGGGCGTCGAACATGGCTTGGTCGATACCAATTTGACCAAACTCATTAACCAGGATGGCCCACTTTTCATCCACAGGCTTCTGCTTGATCAGGCTGTGGATAAGCGTGGTTTTGCCACTGCCGAGAAAGCCCGTGATGATATGCACCGGCACTTTTCTGTTCTCCACTCCTGCTGATACTGCCAACGACTACCCCCCTGTCATATTCATAAAGCGCACCACCTGCACATCACCATCGGTGGTGAAGTGGTGGCGCTCTGGCTTGAGCGGCAGGGCATTGATGATGGCCTCTTTCAGCGCCTGCATATTGCCGGGGTGGCGGCGCAGCACGGTGCGCAGATCTACCGAGTGCTCGTTGCCTAGACAGAGCAGCAAACGACCCTCAACCGTCACGCGTACCCGGTTGCAGGTGTCGCAAAAATTGTGACTATGGGGCGAAATAAATCCTACCCGGCTATCGCTATCCGCCATTTTGAAGTAGCGGGACGGCCCAGGAGTCGTTTCGGTCGTGGGAGTCAGCGGATAGCGGGACTCAATCAGTGCCTGAACATCATCGCTGGAGTAAAAGGTTTCCGCCCGTGAGTGGTCGGAGACATCGCCCAGCGGCATCTCTTCGATAAAGCTAATATCGAGATTTTCCTGACGGGCAAAGGTGACCAGGTCGATGACTTCGTCGTCATTACGGCCTTTCAAGATCACTGCATTGAGCTTGATACGCTTAAAACCCGCTTCCTGGGCGGCGTGGATGCCGTCGATTACTTTGGCCAAATCTCCGGTGCGGGTGAGCTGCTTAAAGCGCTCCGCATCCAGGGAGTCCAGGCTGATATTCAGCCGCCGCAGGCCGCTGGCGTAAAGCTGCTTAGCGTGCTTGCGCAGGCTGGCGCCGTTGGTGGTCATGGTGAAGTCGTTAAGACCTGGCATAGCGCCGATCTCATCGACCAGTTGCTCAATGCCGCGACGAACCAGTGGCTCGCCCCCAGTCAGCCGAATCTTCTCCACCCCTAGCTCGGTAAAGGCACGGGCGACCATGGCGATCTCTTCCAGCGTCAGTACCTGGGCGCGGGGCAGAAAGGTCATCTCCTCGCTCATACAGTACACGCAGCGGAAATCGCAGCGATCGGTGACCGAGATACGCACGTAGCTAACGCGCCGACCAAAGTCATCGATCAGTTGCTGGCCAGCTTGCACTTGGGTGGATTGCTGTTGGCCAGATTGCTGTGGTGCGGTTCGTTGCTCGCTCATAGCCATCCCGTTAGCGGTTGTATGCTGACTACCTCGCCTGGTTGGGCGCCGTCTTGGTCATCGGTAAGCTCAATCAAACAGTTAGCAGCCACCATCGAGGTTAAAATACCCGAACCCTGGGCGCCGGTACTACGCACGTGTAACTGCCCTTGCTCATCAGTATGGTAGACGCCGCGAATAAAATCAGTGCGTTTGTAGCGGCTTTTTAACGCGTTGTCGGCAATCGCAGTAAGGCGATTGGGTGGCGACAATGGTTGCCCATCAAGCCGATCCAGGAGCGGCTTTACAAACTGTAGAAAGGTTACCATGACCGCCACCGGATTACCGGGTAAGCCTACAAACGGTGTGCGCGTAGCACCTAGCCAGCCGCAAACCATAGGTCGCCCAGGGCGCAGCGCTACCCGCCAGAAGGCCAAGCGGCCCAGTTGCTCTAATGCTTCGCGGGTAAAATCCGCCTGGCCCACCGATACGCCGCCGCTGGTGATCACCAGATCGCTCTGCTGGACGGCGTTCTCCAGGGCCGCTTTCGTCGCGCTTAAGTCGTCCGGCAGAATGCCCAGGTCAATCACCTCGGCTCCCTGTTCGGTTAGCAGGCCCATTAGCGTAAAGCGGTTGGCGTCATAAATGCCTGCCTTGGGTAGCGGCTCGCCAGGCGCAGTGACTTCGTTGCCGGTGGAGAAGATCGCTACTTTTGGGCGACGGCAAACGCTGATTTCGGCATAACCCAAGGAAGCTAAAAGCCCCAGAGACGCCGCATCAAGCCGTGCCCCCTTAGGCAGAGCCGTGTCACCAATGGCTATATCTTCACCGGCCTGGCGAACGTGTTGGCCGTGTTTGAGAAGTTCGGGCGACGCAATGATCACATGCGCTGGCTGCTCATCTAGCGATTCGCGCAACTGTTCACTCATCACCACTGTATCGGTGCCCGGCGGTAAAGGGGCGCCGGTGGTGATGCGTACACAGTGTCCGGCAGGTACTAGCTCGCGACGGTACTGTCCGGCCAACACTTCACCGGCCAGCGGCCAATGAGCTTGCTTGGCGCCAACGCCTCTCTTAGGCAAGGCTAGCGCCACGCCATCCATGGCCGCATTGGTGTTTTGCGGCACGTTAATGGGGGCTTGAACGGTTGCTGCCAAGCGGCGGCCATGGGCCTGCGCCAAAGGGATATTTTCGCTGCCCAGCGGGCGTTCAATCAGGGTGACGAGCGCTTGGCGCGCTTCGTCCACGCTAATCATCTGTTCGCCCAGGTCAAAGCAGGAGAGGGTCATTTCACCTCCTTGCTCGGTGAGCCCATGACGGCCTTCTCCAGGCGCAGCTTCTCCTCTTCGGTATTGAGATTGGCAAAGGCGTCGGGGCAGTCCGACATATCGACCTTGCACCAGTCGTGGCGAGCGTACCAGCGGTCAATTTTGCGCTCGCCCCCGGCAAGGGTCTTGGCCAAGTCATCGGCCAGTGACGTGCGCAGCAGGGCAACCACCGGGTGCAGCCGTTCGCCATCAAAGGCCACGGCGATGTCATGCTCGCCGCTCTCTGAGGCGATGCCTGCCACCATGCGGGCGACTAAATCATCGGGTAGGGCGGGGGAGTCGCAGGGAGCCACTAACAGCCAGGGGGTTTTTGCCGCACGCAGGCCACTATAGATACCCATCAGCGGACCTTTAAAGCCATCTTCAGCATCAGCAATGACCCGATCAGCGAAAAAGCGGTAAGCGTCGGCATTGCGATTGGCGTTAATCACCAGCTCGGCCACCTGGCCTTCAAGGCGCTTGACCACATGGCCGACTAGCGGCAGGCCTGCAAAAGGTTCGAGCCCCTTGTCGCGGCCGCCCATTCGGCGCCCTTCGCCGCCAGCGAGAATCATGCCAGTGAGGTCGTGAGTGGGGATCATGAGCTTGCCTTCGTTGATGAACGATATTCTTGAGATGAACGGGCATGGGATGGCCGAGACGGGATCGCGTCCAGCGCTAAACGGTTTTGGGTATTGATCGCCTGGAAGTGACGGCCTTTGGCGCGGGCGATCAGCATCACCCCAAAACGCTCGGCCAGTTCAACGCCTTTCTGGGTAACACCCGAGCGCGATACCAGCACGCTAATGCCCATTTGGGCCACTTTCAGCACCATCTCAGACGTCAGCCGCCCAGTAGTGTAGAAGATATCCGCCTTGGCACTGTCTGCCTGCTGTAACCACTGTCGCCCCGCCAAGGTATCCACCGCGTTATGCCGGCCGACGTCTTCAACAAAATCAAGCACCTCGGTTTGATGGCAGAGCGCACAGCCATGCACTGCACCCGCACTGCGATACGTTTCATTATAGGCATTGAGGTTTTGCAGCAATTGATAGAGCGTGGATTGTGCCAATAGGGTATCCGGCAGTGTCGTGAGGGCGGTCTGGTCGAGCAGTTTACCAAAAACCGTGCCCTGGCCGCAGCCAGTGGTCACCGTGCGGGTGCTTAGCCGAGCTTCCAGATCCTCGGGCAGATGGCGGGTAATCACCACTGCCGCTTCGACGTCCCAGTCGACCTGCACTGCCTGTAAATCGTTAGCTGCACGCAGCAGCCCCTGGTTGCGCAGATAGCCAACGACCAAGGCTTCGGGGTCGTCGCCCAGTGTCATCAATGTGACAATTTCACGTTTGTTGAGGTACACCGTCAACGCTCTTTCAGCGGCGATCGCCTGCTGGCGGGCATCGCCATACTCATCAACGATGCTGATCTCGGTGGTGGCAGGCAAGCGGGCTCGGCTTAACTGAAGAGTGGGCTGAAGGGCGGGCATGGCTAATCCTCGCAAAACGGTTCTCGCAAAACGACAGGGTTGACGATGATGGCGCCGTGGAGGCTTACTTGTCTACCTATTCAAGCGCTATCCGTTGATGGCAAAAGGTCTGATGTTATGAGTGATAACCTACGCCCAGTCAGTATTGCCTTGATTGCCGAAGCCAAGCAGGTGGGGCGCTTTAGCCTAACCCAGTGGCGCATTGCTGAGCTTGCGCTGTCTGATCAGGGCGAGCATGTGCTTAACCTACAGCTGTCGATGACCGAGCGTGCTGCCTACCGCTTTAACTTAACCTCCGCCACCCCGCGGCTATTTGTGCGGGCTGGGTTCACCGGGCAACCCCCACAACCTGACGCCATCACCGCCAGCCAGGATGTGGCGGCGGGGTGGATGGATGGCGAACAGCAGGTGCTCGAAGCGCCAATGCCCATGGCGATTCAGGTCTGGATTGAGAGCTATCTCGCACGCCACGGCGAAGCACCGCTGGAAATGCGTAAGAAGAAACGCAAAGGGGCAGGGCGCGGCAAAGAGACGCCCACCAAGGAGCAGCCAGAATGAGTCGTTTAGAGCGCTGGTCGCGGCTTAAGCGTAATGTGCCAACGCAAGAAGACGTATCTCCCGCGGACGCACCCACAAGTGATGAAACGTCTGCAGAGTCGAATGCGGCGGCTTATAATGAGACCGAGCAGCCGCAACAGCCAACTGACACACCGCAAGCGCCAGAACGGGAACCAGAGCCCGGTAGTCTCGACCATACCTTGCCTGACCCAACGACATTGGAAGCAGGCAGCGACTTTAGCGCTTTTATGGCGCCAGGGGTAAGCGGCCCTTTACGCAGACAGGCCTTGAAGCGACTGTGGGCCACGGGTAACTACAACGTTCGGGACGGTCTGGACGACTACGATGCTGACTACAACAAACTGTTGAAGCCCATGAGCTCGGAGCTCGCAAGCACACTACGCCGTTGGACACATAAAGTGGAAGAGGTCGTTGATAAGTCGCTGGAGCACGCCGAACCCGAGTCTCCACAAGCGTTGACAGCCGACGAGCAGACACATGAGCAAGCAGTTACATTAGAGGAAGCGTCCTCAATGTCTTGCGCTGACAGCGACAACGCTGTAAAAAATGCGCCGCTAGACGACCAGTCTGATTATTTATCTGGCACTAAGACGAAAACATGAGATCAACGTTAAGTCTATATAAATCAATATCTTGGTAGTCAGATGGCTTCCCAGCGTTGGCAGCGTTGACGGTAACCAGGTTGGCAAATTATGGATTTCGCCATAGGCTGAACTTAGCGTCAACGCATTGTTATGCCACAATAGTTAAATAATATAACTCAAAATTATAATAAGAATTATTCACCTGACCGTGAGAGCGCATGAACCAACGAATCCAACTGGCGTCCCTAGACGACCAGCGTAACGCCGAGGCTCGGGAGACGGTACGCCAGCGTATCTCCTGGCCCGCGAACCTGACGCCTGCCAACGTGACCTATCACAGCCGCGGTCATGCGCTGCTGCTCGGCAGTGAGCGCGATACCCGGCAGGCCGCACGTACTCTACAAGGGCGTGGTTTGGCTTCATTGACCCTGCTCTTTACCGCGCCCAACGCCGCAGATATTGACCAAGAGATGCCGGATAGCGATTTGCTCGCTGCGACCGAGATCCTCACCACCCAGCCGCTAACGACTGTCCAGACCGAAAAGCTGCACATTAGCGGCCATTTGGGCATGTTCAAAGCGATGATTGGTGGTGATGAGCCGCTTGACCTTGCCCGTGCGTTGATCCAGCGAGAGGCGTTCGATCTCATCCTGGATTTAAATACCACTCCTCGCCTGCCCGTTGAGTTACCCCCGCCAGGTTATGTAGTGATGCAGTGGCATAACGTTGAGCAGCGCAACGATACTCTCGACGATTTTGTCGGGTTGGTGGGCGAGTTCGACAAGCCGCGTTATTTCCAGGTCAATAGCGACTTATGTGCCCACTCCACTAGCGGCAATATTGGCTGCACCCGCTGTTTGGACGTCTGTCCGGCGGATGCCATCTCCAGCATTAAAGGGCGCATTGAGTCGCATATCGAGATTGATCCGTTTCTCTGCCAAGGTGTCGGCAGTTGCACCAGCGCCTGTCCCACTGGCGCTATCGAATTCCGCCTGCCTGAAACCCGCCGCCAACAAGATACCCTCTCCGCGTGGCTTAGCGCCTACCGCGCAGCGGGCGGCCAAGCACCGGTGCTGCGCTTTATTACCCATGATTCCCAGGACGCTGAGCGCGCCGCGGGTGTCGTGCCCGCAGGCCATGTCATTGACGCGCCGCTAGAAGAGCTGGGCGCCGCCGGTCACGACCAGTGGCTAACCGCCCTGGCCGCTGGCGCAGCCGAAGTGCGTATCCAGCTTCACCCCAATATGCCTGCCCGCTTGAGCGCTTTTTTGACCGATCAGGTTGCCCAAGCTCATGCGTTGCTGGGCGCCTTGGGCCATGATTGCGCTCGCGTAAAGCTGATCGAGATTGCCGATGATGCAGGGCGTGATGCGCTACCGGCGCTCACGCCATTGACAGAGGCGCCGCTGAGCCTACCTGAGCCAGAAAAGCGTACACGTTTGAACCGTGTGCTGGCGCGCCTGGCCGAGTTGGGCAAGCCCAGCGGCGAGCGGGCTAAAGTGCCGGTTGGTGCTGCCTACGGAGCCATTCAGGTCGATAGCGATGCCTGCACACTGTGCCACGCCTGTGTCAGCAACTGCCCGACCCCGGCGCTTAAGTCGGGTGGCAAAACACCCGCGCTGAGCTTCCTGGAAGCGGACTGTGTGCAGTGTGGCTTGTGCGAGCAGGCTTGCCCGGAAAATGCGATTACCCTGATGCCCGGCTTCCTGGCATCCAGTGCCCGCGAAGCGCGCCATATCTGTCATGAAGAGGCGGCGTTTGAGTGCATTAGCTGTGGTAAGCCGTTTGCCACCGTCAGTACGGTAGCGACCATTAAACAGAAGTTGGCTAATCACCCTTACTTTGCCGGTGATGCGATGATCCGGCTGGAAATGTGCGAAGACTGCCGGGTTAAAGATGTCTGGAAAACCATGATTCGCGACCCTGATGCGCAACTGAAGGTATAAGCCGATGACGGATGCACTGCCCACGCTCAAAGAAGCCGATGCGCTACGCGCCGATATCTACCGGCTGTTAGCCACGCTGCTGCGCCAACCGCCGGATACTGAGCTACTCGACTGGTTGGCTGAGCTAGCTATCGAGCAAGATGGCAGCCGCTTGGCAGAGTGCTGGCAGGCGTTGGCTGACGCCGCCAACGGTACGAATACTGAGGGACTGCAGCGAGCGCACTTTCGCCACCTGGTTGGTGTAATTCAAGGTGAGGTAGTGCCCTATGCCTCCTGGTACCGCAACGGCGAATTGATGGAAGCGGCGCTGGTGGCGCTGCGCCAAGACCTAAAAGTGCTCGGTTTTGAACGCAGTGGGCATACTCGGGATCCTGAAGATCATTTGGCGGCCCTGTGTGAAGTGATGGCGATGCTGATTGACGCCGAAAGCGCCGAGCAGCGCTATTTCTTTGACCAACATTTAGCCCCTTGGGCGGCCAGTTGTTTTGCCGACCTTGGGCAGGTAGACACCGCTTTCTATGCAGCGCTGGGGCAGTTGGGTGGCGCTTTTATGGAGAGTGAACAGGCTCGCTTGAGGGTTGATGCGGGCCATACGCCAGTGCGTATTCTTGAGCCGTAACGCAGGCTTCATAAAAGAAACAGCAAAAGCAAAAAACAGCATAAAAAGACCCGCATAAAAAGCATGCAAGAGGAGAAACCCATGCAACCGTCACACAACGCTGAGCGCCGCCGGTTTATGAAAACCGTTGGATTGGGAACCGCTGCTGCTGGCGCTGCAGCGGCTGTCGGCCATGTCACTCTGGCCCAGGCCGAAACGGCCCCGGTTAAAAACGAAAAACAGTCGGTTAACTACCGTGAGACTGATCACGTCCGTGCTTATTACGCCTCGCTGCGTGACTGACGGCGGAATGCCAGGAGATTTGCCATGCGCTTAACTCGCAAAACAGACACCCCCAAGGCCTCCGGGCTGGGTATTTCCCGCCGCCAGTTCCTTAAACGCAGTGGTGCAGCCACTGGCGGTGTGGCTGCCGTTGGCTTTATGGGCGCACCGATGATGCGGCGCTCAGAAGCCGCCGATAAAACACCCGTGCTGGACTCGCCGGTCGAGACCAAACGTACCATCTGCTCCCACTGTTCAGTAGGTTGTGGCGTGTATGCCGAAGTTCAAGAGGGCATTTGGACCAAGCAGGAACCCGCTTTCGATCACCCTATCAATCGGGGTGCGCACTGTGCGAAAGGCGCTTCGCTGCGCCAGCACGGCCACTCCACGCGGCGCCTCAAGTACCCGATGAAGCTAGTTGCGGGTGAGTGGGAGCGCATGAGCTGGGAAGACGCCATTAACGAGATTGGCGACAAACTGCTAGAGCTGCGCGAAGAGCACGGCCCGGACAGCGTTTACTGGCTAGGCTCGGCGAAGTTCAGCAACGAGCAGGCGTATTTAATGCGTAAGCTCGCCTCGCTGTGGGGCACCAACAATACCGACCACCAGGCGCGTATCTGCCACTCCACTACCGTGGCGGGCGTGGCGAATACCTGGGGTTATGGAGCGATGACCAACTCGCTCAACGATATGCATAACAGCAAGGCGATTCTGTTCATTGGCTCAAACCCCAGTGAGGCCCACCCGGTGGCGATGCAGCATATTCTGATCGCCAAAGAGCGCAACAATTGCGACATCATCGTCGCTGACCCGCGCTTTACCCGTACTGCCGCCAAAGCCAACAAGTACGTGCGTCTGCGTCCCGGTTCGGACGTCGCCTATATCTGGGGCTTGTTGTGGCATATTTTCGAAAACGGCTGGGAAGACAGCGAATACATCAATCAGCGCGTTTACGGGATGGACGAAGTGCGCGCCGAAGTCGCCAACTTCCCGCCCAGCGTTGTAGAAGAAGTCACTGGCGTCCCCGAAGCCGAGATGTTTGATGTCGCCAAACGCCTCTCCGACAACCGGCCTGGCTGTGTGGTTTGGTGTATGGGCGGCACCCAGCACACCACCGGTAACAATAATACCCGCGCTTACTGCATTCTTGAGCTGGCGCTGGGGAATATCGGCGTGGCGGGCGGCGGCGCTAATATCCTGCGCGGCCACGATAACGTACAGGGCGCAACTGACCTTGGCCTTGGCTGTGACTCACTGCCGGGTTACTACGGCTTGGCGGAAGGCGCCTGGCAGCACTGGGCGCAGGTGTGGGATCTCGACTACGAGTGGCTAAAAGGCCGCTATGATGATACCGAGTACGCCGACGGTAAGCCGATGTACACCAGTGGCATTACGGTCTCCCGCTGGGTCGATGGCGTGCTGGAAGAGGACGAGAATATCTCTCAGCGCACTGCCCTGAAAGCAATGTTCTACTGGGGCCACGCGGTTAACTCCCAGACCCGCGGCGTCGAGATGCAAAAAGCGATGCAGAAGCTGGAGATGATGGTCATCGTTGACCCTTATCCCACCGTTGCTGCCGTTATGCACGACCGCAGCGACGGCGTCTATCTGCTGCCAGCGGCCACCCAGTTCGAAACCACTGGCAGTGTCACCGCGACTAACCGTTCGATTCAGTGGCGTGACCGCGTGATTGAGCCGCTTTTCGAGTCCAAGCCCGACCACGAAATCATGTACCTGTTTGCCCGTAAGCTGGGCTTCGGTAATGAGCTGGTCAAGAACTACCAGATGAACGGTGACGAGCCGCTCATCGAAGATATTCTGCGTGAAATCAACAGCGGTATGTGGACGGTAGGTTACACCGGGCAAAGCCCCGAGCGCCTCAAAGAGCACCAGAAAAACTGGCACACGTTCAGTTTCGAGAACCTGCGCGCAGAGGGTGGCCCGGCGGATGGTGACTACTACGGCTTGCCGTGGCCCTGCTGGGGCACGCCGGAGTTTAATCACCCTGGTTCGCCTAATCTTTACGACACCAGCGTGCCGGTGATGGAAGGCGGCATGGGTTTCCGTGCCCGCTTCGGTATCGAGCGTGACGGCGTCAACCTTCTGGCAGAAGGTTCAGCGCCGGTGGGTGGTGATATCGACGACGGCTATCCGGAGTTCAACGACCAACTGCTTAAAGATCTCGGCTGGTGGGACGACCTGACCGCCGAAGAGAAGCAGGCGGCGGAAGGCAGAAACTGGAAAACCGATCTCTCCGGCGGTATCCAGCGTGTCACCATTGAGCATGGCTGTGCGCCCTACGGCAACGCCAAGGCACGCGCCGTGGTTTGGACTTTCCCCGACCAGGTGCCGAAGCACCGCGAGCCGCTCTACACCACGCGGCGCGATTTGGTTGAACGCTTCCCTACTTGGGACGACTTCGACTCCATCATGCGCCTGCCGACCATGTACAAAACCATTCAGGATCGCGACAACAGCGGTGAGTATCCGATGATTCTCACCTCCGGCGCCTGGTTGAGTATGAAGGCGGCGGGGAAGAGACGCGCTCCATGTCGTGGCTTGCCGAGCTTCAGCAGGAGATGTTCGTCGAAATTAACCCGGCAGACGCCAACGACCTCAGCATCAAGGATGGCGACGATGTCTGGGTTGAAGGCGCTGAAGGAGGTCGTGTCAAAGTCAAAGCGCTGGTCACGCCTCGCGTCGATCGTAACGTGGCGTTTATGCCGTTCCACTTTGGCGGCATGTTCCAGGGCGAAAGCCTGCGCGACCGTTACCCGGATGGGTCTGATCCGTACATCATTGGTGAGGCGGCCAATACCGCGACCACCTACGGCTACGATCCGGTGACACTGATGCAAGAGACCAAGTGCACCATTTGCCGCATTGAGCGGGCGTAAGCTTAGAAAAAAGTCGCGACCGACCTGACAGCACGACGGTGCGGGAGCCATCCCGCACCGGCATGAGGAGAACACCATGGCTCAAATGAAATTTATGTGTGACGCCGAGCGCTGCATCGAATGCAACGGCTGCGTCACCGCGTGTAAAAATGCCAACGATGTTGAGTGGGGCATTCAGCGCCGCCGCGTGGTCACGCTCAACGACGGTGAAGCCAGCGAAATGTCTATCTCAGTGGCCTGTATGCACTGTGACGACGCACCCTGTATGGCGGTGTGCCCCACCGACTGCTTCTACAAAACCGATGACGGCATCGTGCTGCACGACAAAGACCTCTGTATCGGCTGTGGCTACTGCCTCTACGCCTGCCCGTTTGGCGCCCCGCAGTTTCCCCAACAGGATGCCTTTGGTGAGCGTGGCAAGATGGACAAATGCACCTTCTGCGCGGGCGGCCCGGCCGAAAGCAAAGAGGAGGAGTACCAGAAGTACGGCTCTAACCGCATTGCTGAAGGGAAACTACCGCTATGTGCTGAAATGTGCTCCACCAAAGCACTGCTGGCCGGTGATGCTCAAGACGTGGCTGATATCTTCCGTCAGCGCGTGGTTCATCGCGGGCACAAAGATGGCGCCTGGTCTAATAACCCTCAGGCCAGTGCCGACAACCTAGCCTATGATGCTGCCCATAAAGGGTAAGGAGGCGTGTCATGAACCTGTTGACTGCACAGGCACCCGGTGGGGTGCCGCGCTCAGGTAAAGGGCTCGCCCTGGGTATTTGGCGCTTTATGTTGGTGGCGCTTGCTCTGGTGCTAAGCCTCGGTTTCACGCAAGTGGCCGTTGCCCAAGCGGATCCTGATCGCGAGATGACCACTGCAGCCCCCGGCATTACCGCTGACCAGTGGCGCCAGGTACGTAGTGGAGAAACCGGGCCCAACTACCGTGATTCACGCGCTGACAGTAACTACAGCCTGATCAATTCAAGCGGTGAAACCTGGCGGCAGATTCGCAACCGCTGGGTTTCGCCGTTTGGCTTGATTGCGGTATTTGGCATGGCGGCGCTGATCGCGCTGTTCTACCTCATTGTCGGGCGTAAGGAGCTTGAGGCGCCGCGCACGGGGCGTCTGCTCTTGCGTTGGACGCTGATGAAACGCGCGCTGCACTGGACGGTAGCAACGCTATTTATCATTCTGGCGCTGACTGGGATGACGCTGCTGTTCGGTAAATTTGTGTTCCGTCCACTGTTTGGCGATGGGATTTGGGCCTGGATGATTGCGGCGACAAAAGTGCTGCATAACTACCTGGGGCCGATCTTTGGCATTCTGCTGGTGATCCTGCTGGTCAGCTTGATCAAAGACAATATTCCCAAAAAGCACGACTGGGTATGGTTCAAGAAAGGCGGCGGTATGATTGGCAAAAAGCATGTGGATGCTGGTTTTGCCAACGGTGGCGAAAAAGTCTGGTACTGGCTGTTAGCGACTGTGGGCATCCTTGTTGTCGCCAGCGGCTTTGTGCTCGACTTCCCCAACTTCGACCAGAGCCGTGACACCATGCAGTGGGCCAATATTATCCACGCAGTGGGGGCATTGGGGCTCACCGCAGTTTCCCTTGGCCATATCTATATCGGCACGCTGGGTACCGAGGGCGCGCTAGAGGGTATGACCACGGGTTACGTGGACGAGACCTGGGCCAAAGAGCACCACAATCTTTGGTACGAAGAGGTCAAGGATCAAACGCTATCGGAACAAGAGGTGGCGGCCCGCAAGTCATCTGGCGGTAGCAGTGAACCGTCGGCGACGCGAACCAGTTAATAAGCATTTAATGGTCGCTAAGACACCGCCTTTCGGCGGTGTCTTTTGTTATGCTTCACCTTAAGTTATTAAATAACCCAAGCCATGTATAAGAGGAACGGTTATGTCAGCGTTTGATGAGTTAGACCCAACCACGCGCACCGAGCTTGAAGCCGCTGCGTTTCGGCGCTTGCTACAGCATCTGGACGATAACAAAGACGTCCAGAATATCGACTTAATGATCCTGGCGGACTTTTGCCGCAACTGCTTATCCAAATGGCTGGTTAGCGCCGCTGAAGCGCGGGATGAAAGCCTCAACTATGAAGAGGCACGTGAGTACGTTTACGGTATGCCTTACAGCGAGTGGAAGGAGCTTTACCAGCCCCCCGCTACGCCTGAGCAGATGGCCGCTTGGGAAGCGCATCACGCCAAAAAGAAAGCAGCCAAACAAGGGGGACGTTAATGGGTGAGCCAATGGTGCCTCTCAACATAGCCGTACTCACGGTCTCCGATACCCGCACGGAAGAGACGGATCGCAGCGGTCAAGCGCTGGTCGAGCGGCTAACCAACGCCGGTCATACTCTCGTTGAAAAACGCATTGTGCCGGACGATGTCTACCGCATTCGTGCGGTGGTCGCCAATTGGATCGCCGATACGGAAGTACAGGTGGTGATCACTACCGGCGGCACCGGCTTTACTGGCCGCGACTCTACGCCGGAAGCCATCTCGGTGCTGCTGGATAAGCGCATCGAAGGCTTTGGCGAACGCTTTCGTCAGCTAAGTGGTGAAGAGATCGGCAGCTCCACTATCCAGAGCCGCTGCCTCGGCGGCTTAGCCAACGCCACGGTAGTGTTCTGCCTGCCCGGCTCAACCGGCGCCTGCCGCACCGGGTGGGACGGCATTCTGGCCGAGCAGTTGGATAGCCGCCACAAACCCTGCAACTTCGCCAACCTGGTCATCCCAGGCCGGGGGCAGCATGGCTGATTTGCAGCCGATATCCGCCGCGCTTAATGCGCTACTGGCAGATGTAAGTGCACTAGGTGCAGAGAGCGTTCCGCTGGAAGCCGCTGGAGGGCGTGTGTTGGCCGAGGCTGTCACCGCACAGTTGGATGTGCCGCCGTTCGATAACAGCGCGATGGATGGCTACGCGCTGTGTTCATCCGATGCTGGGCAGTGGCTGCCGGTGAGTCAACGTATTGCGGCGGGCACCCAGGCTAAAGCGCTTGCCCCCGGCAGCTGCGCGCGTATTTTTACCGGTGGTGAGATTCCTCCCGGCGCCGACTGTGTGGTAATGCAGGAGCGGGTCGAGGTCGACGGTGAACGTGCGCTGATGCCTGAAGATGTACCCGCAGGCGATAACGTTCGCCGTAAAGGACGCGACGTGAAGAGCGGTTCCGTGCTGCTCAACGCCGGTGAGCGGCTCGAAGCGGCGGCACTGGGCCATTTGGCGGGCCAGGGTATTACCCAGGTCAGCGTGCGCCGACGCCCCCGTGTGGCGTTGCTTTCGACGGGTGATGAGATTATTGATCCGGGCACTCCGCTTAAGCCAGGGCAGTTATATAACTCTAACCGGCCGATGTTGAAACGTCTGTTAGAGAACTTTGGCGCCGAAGTGGTGAGTGCCGTTAGCGTGCCGGATGACTATGCTCGCACCGTGGCGCTGTTAACGGCCGCCGCTACTGAGGCAGACCTGGTGGTTACCACTGGCGGCGTGAGTGTCGGCGAAGAGGATCATGTCAAGGCTGCGCTGGAATCGATTGGTCAGCTCGATATGTGGAAGCTGGCGATCCGTCCTGGTAAGCCGCTAGCACTGGGTCGTTTGCCTCGCGATGGGGGGAGCCAGGCGCGGTTTGTCGGTTTGCCAGGCAATCCGGTCTCAGGATTTGTCGGTGCCTGGCTGTTTTTACGCCCCTTGCTGGGCGCAATGCTGGGTTGTCCAGCGCTAACATCGCTGCCAGCGGTAACCGCGAAAGCTGGGTTTGCTACCTCCACTGGCCCACGTGAGCACTATATGCGTGTGACGCTTGAGTTCACGCCAAGCGGAGTAACGGCGACCGCCTTTGAGGATCAGAATTCCGGCGTGCTCTCATCCTGTATTAGCGCCGATGCCTTTGCGGTCATTCCGGCCAATAGCAACATAGCCGAGGGTGATGCCATTAGCTGCTTGTGGTTGGCTGGCTAAGAGCAGGGGGCTGAGAAAGCTAGGGATTAAGCTTGTGGGCATCCAGTAGCAGTACTAGTTGCTGCTGGTCGAAGGTTAACCCGCATAGCGCCGTGGAAAATCGGCGGGAAAGCAGCAGTTTAGGCAGCGGGTAGAGCGTATTGGCCGGCAGTTGCTGAAGCGTTACGTCACCGCTCACGCCCAGTTGCCAAATGCTGTTGTTGTCGCTGGCTGCTTGAGCGTCGCGCAGGGTGAGCCAGCGGTTAGATGGGGTGTCATGGTCTCCACCTTCATAGAGCAGCGTTTGAGCATTGGCGGTGCGCAGTGCCGTAGGGTGATCGGTCATGGCCAGCACATGGCATGCTTCCAGAGCAGCACGGTAAGGCCCTACGCAAAACAGCACCAAGGCAACCTGGGCTTGTGCGTGATGGCCGCGATGTAAGGGCACTTTAGCCAAGCCCCTGCTGGTAAGCGTCGAATAGCGCCTCTGGGTCAAGCAGGGCAAGCGCTTCTCGCTCATCTCTCTGCCACAGGGCACTGACATAGGGGCGCAACGTACCAGAAAGCGTCTCTGGCGGCGCTTGCAGTATACTCTGGGTGACCTCGGATACATCATCAAGCTGTTCAATACGCACGCCGCTGGTAATCCCCGCCGCGCTCACTAATAGAATCATCCCTTTACTGTCGCCTTCCGGTGCAGGTAAACCGAGTAGTCGATGCAGGCTAATGACGGACTCGATTTTGCCTCGCAGGTGCAGCACACCTTCGGTAGAGGCGGGCAGTCCCGGTACGTAATAGACGGGTTGGTCGCTGGATAGAATTTCACTCACCGCGCTGCCGGGTAGTGCAAAAGGCTGGCCGTTGAGCCGAAAGAGCACTAGCTGTTGGGTGGGCTCATCAACATCCACCACTGCTTCAGCATCGCCGTTTGCTGCCAATGCATCGTCAAGGGTTTGGGTCGCGGGCGGCTGATCATTCGCCTCGTCGTCGCGGGGAAATTCAGCGGTCATCGGTCAGCTCCGTCGATATCACTACCTGATTTCGACCATGGTGTTTGGCGCGATAGAGCGCCTGGTCAGCGCTTAAACGCAGCGACTCGGTAGAAGGTTGTGCGGGGAAGCTGCTAATGCCTGCGCTAAAGGTGCAGCGAAATGGAACCTCACCGGCGTGAAAATCGACCAGTGCAAAATCCTCGCGCAGGCTATCGATTAATGTGGCGGCTTTCTCGGCATTAATGCCCTTTAGCAGCACAACAAACTCTTCTCCGCCGTAGCGGCCGATAATATCTGAGAGGCGCAGACGGCTCTTTAATAGTCTTGCCAGGGTGATAATTACCTGGTCACCCGCTAAATGACCGTGGGTGTCGTTGACCTGCTTGAAGTGATCAATATCGATCATCGCCATGGCGTGCTGGCTATTATCACGGTGAGCCTGAGCGAGGTTTTTATTGATCAGTTCGGTGGTAGTGCTGTGGTTATACAGCCCGGTCATGCTGTCGCGGGTCATTAACGAGCGCAGCAGGCGCAGGCGTTCGGCGCGTAGCCGCACGGCAGAAACCAGCTCTTCGGGCTGAACGGGTTTGGTAAGAAAGGCTTCAACCCCTGCAGACATAGCGGATATTTGCTTTTGGCTGTCGGTTTCACTGGAGAGATAGATAATCGGTAGCCCCAGGTGTTCCGGCTGCTGGCGAATAATCGATGCCAGCTCTTCCCCTGAACACACCGGCATATACACATCGACCAGTACTAAGTCGGGGCTAAAGCGCTCCATAGCATTAAGTGCATCGGCCGGGTGATGCACCTGATGAACGCTCATGCCGCCCTCTTTAAGCAACAGAGCGTGGTAAGCGGCTGCTTCTGGCTCATCATCCACTACCAGCACCTTCAGCGGCTCTTCCGCTGCCGGAGCGGTCAGTTCATCCACGGCCAGCATCAGATCCAGCGGTTTTACCGGTTTGGTAAAGTAGCCGCCGCAGCCTGCACGAACGGCACTCAGGCGCGAATGAAAGTCGCTATGGGCCGATAAAACGATGGCGGGAAGCGGTTGACCTGTCAGTTTGTTCAAGCTGGTCAGGGTTTCAGTGCCTGCCGTCTGGCCTTGGGGGAACTGCACATCCATGATCACCGCGTCAGGGCGACGAGTGAGCACAGCGTTAAAGAATGTGTCTGTATCGATAAACTGAACGACTTCGTGACCAAAGCAGCGTAGGTGATGGATTAATTGATCAACCTGCTCGGGCTCATCGTCGCACAGATAAATTAACCGCTGACGCTTATTGCGCAGTGGTTCAACCTGGCTGGAAAGCTCGAAGCTGTTTACGGCCGCCAGCGCTTGCTGTTGACCGTGGTGGGAGCGCAGGTGCTGCTGTTCGTGACCCATCTGGAGAAGCAGTTGACTGATAAACGTATCGATATCGGCGCGGGTGGGGGAGCTAGTGAGCGCCTCTTCCGCTTGATCCGCCAGCAGGGCAAGCCGCTCAAAGCCCAGCGACCTCCCGGTTCCTTTCAAACTATGAAAGAAACGGTGCAGCTCTGGCGCGAGTCGCGACTGTTCTTCGCTCGTCGTGCGACTCTGCTGCCACAGCTCGGCGGTTTGCGCTAAGCGGGACGGAAGCTGCTCAATAAAACGCTCACGTAGCTGGTTTAGCTTATCGTGTAGCGTAGGGGCGGGCTTAGACATCAAACTACCTACGTAAGTGATCGAAAGCGGCGATCCATTCCATGATTAATCCCTTTCATCTCATCAAGCGTTGCTTAGCCGTTGAGTGCCAGTGTCTGTTTCACCGCAGCGTCAAGGTTCCAAGCAAGTTCGGCATCTTTACGTAAACAGGCGTTCAGGCCAGGGGTCTGCCGTAGCGTTGTATCTGGGGTGTCGCCGGTGAGTAAAATAAACGGCAGGTGATTATCTTGTTCGCGCAACATCTCTAACAGCGCTAATCCGCTGACAAGGGGCATGTGCATATCGCTGACGATCAGTTTGATATCGCTATGAGCGTCTAACTGCTCGACGGCCTCCATCGCGTCACTGGCCAGCAAGGTGTTATGGCCCTGAGACTCAAGCAGTGCCGCCGTCATTTCTCCGGCAAGCGGATCGTCGTCTACGACCAGGATATGCATTCCATGACCTCATGATTGTTGTGGCATTTATGGTGATATCAGTAACGCTCACCGTTAGCCCAGTAGGGCCTGGAGCGTCTCTACTAAATTGTTTTGGTCAAAACTACCTTTGACGATATAGGCGTCGGCACCGACTTCAATACCGCGACGCCGATCAGCCTCTTTTTCCCGCGAGGTGATAATGATGATCGGCCGATAACGATAAACCTCATTTTCGCGCAGTCGGGCAGTCAGCGCAAAGCCATCCATTACCGGCATTTCAACGTCGGTCAGTACGGCATCAAAAGGCTCTGCCAATGCTTTGGCTAATCCATCGCGACCATTTTCGGCCAGCGTGACGTGGTAACCCCACGCTTCGAGTACATCTTTTTCTATTTCGCGGGTATTCAGTGAGTCGTCGACCACCAAAATGCGTTTCGCGAGAGCGGCGGAGGCTCGCTCTTCGTTAGCACGCTGGGTGCCGTGTCGGGTGGCTTCCAGTAAAGCGGGTACGTGGAGTAGGCTTACCAGCGCATTGCGGCCCATGGAAACCATGCCCGAGACCAGCGGTAAATAACGAAGATGCGCAGGCAGCGGCTTGATGATCATATCGCGTTCATCAATCAGTGAGTCAATAATGAGAGCAAGCTTTTGGTGCCGCTGGTGGACGACCAGCAGGAGGGTGGTATCAGTACCTGACGACGTCTCAGGTAGCTCAAGCAGCTGGGCTAGCGATACCACCGGCACAAATTCATTGCGTAAAATCAGCGTGCGCTGACCCGCAGCATCAATAAATGCTTGTGATGAGCACTCTACCAACTCTGATACGTAAGGCGCGGTTACCCCTAGGTTGACGCCGCCGACGCTGACCAGCAGTACCCGCATCATCGCCAACGAGAGTGGCAGGCGCAGAGTAAAGCGCGTGCCGCTACCGCGTTCGCTGGCAAGCTGCAGATCGCCGTTAAGCTCATCTACCACGGTGCGCTTGACCACATCCATGCCCACACCACGGCCAGAAAAATCGGTGATCATGCTCTTGGTAGAGAAACCCGGCAGGAATATAAGCTCTAGCGTTTCCTGTTCGCTCAGCGCAAGGAGCTGCTCTTCGCTGACCAGCTGTTTAGCGAGCGCTTTCTGGCGCACTGCTTCAAGCGAAATACCCGCGCCGTCGTCACGCATCTCTACCACCACCCAGTCCGCATCCTGCCAGGCTTCGATAATCAGTTGCCCACGGGGAGGCTTACCCGCTGCCTGGCGCTCGGCAGGCAGCTCTAAACCGTGATCCAAGGCGTTGCGCAGCAGGTGAATAAGCGGATCCGACAGCCGGTCAATCATCTGGCGATCAAGTTCGATTTCGCTGCCTCTCACTCGGCAGTCGACCTGTTTGCCGAGTGACTGGGCCAATTCCCGGGACATATGCGCGAGTGGATCAAACGCCACGCTTAGCGGCAGCATGCGCATTTGCAGTGCCCGGTCGTGTAGGTCGCTCATCAGTGAATCGTGGCTTAACACGCTATCTTTCAGCTCTCGGTGAAAGGCGTGAAAAGGCCCCTGCTGTTCGGCAGGAAGGGTGGTGCTTAGCTCACGGGCTTGGTCAACTAGGGTATGTAAATGATGGTGGCTGGAAAGTACTTCACCCATCAAACGAATAACATCGTCCAGTCGATCCAGGCGAACCCGCACCGTATCGCTAAGGCGCAGTTCGCTCTCCGTCACCAGCGCAGCGGAGGAAGGTGGTGTTGAGGAGGATGGTAGCGCTGGTGCAGAGGACGGCATTGCCTCAGCGGAAGTAATGGGCAGGGGGGGAAGCTGGCCGAGGGCAGCCGCTTCCAGGGCGTTACATAGCGCTTCATCCGCCGCGGGTAGGTCGTCACCTGTCGCGCCTTCGGCGAGTCGACTGACGAAGTCAGCAAGACCATCTACCGCCTGGCTGAGCAGGCTGGTCACCGTCGGGGTTGCGGTGAGGGTGCCGTCGCGCAGAGCGCTGAGCAGCTCTTCAGTACTATGTGCCAGCGCCGTAATCGGCACCAGTTTAAGCATCCGCGACGAGCCTTTCAGTGTATGCGCTGCGCGGAACAGCTCGTTGATCTGTTCGCGATCAGCATGGCCCTGCTCCAGTGCGCTAACGCCTTCGCGCAGGCGGGGCAGGTGGTCGGCCGCCTCTTCAACAAAGCGCTGTATAAAGCGGCGAATATCCAGCGCCATAATTAACCCACTCCCTGTGTGGTACTGGTTGATGCCAGTGTTAGGTTAACCGCGTCTAAATAACGTTCGGCTAGAAAGCGCGCATCACCTGGCGGTAGCGGTGGAGCGATAGTGTCTAGGCCGCCGTTAGAGGTGGGCGCGGTGGTCAGCAAACGAACCACCGCGGCATAGCTACGCTGGCGTTGAACAGGCTTGTCGGTCAGTTCGCCCTGGCGATAAAGTTCAGCTAAGTAAAAATGGGCCGGCCAACACTCCGGGGCGACGTAAATAGCCCGCTTAAAATGGTCGTAGGCAAGCTGGGGCTGCTGCTGCCAGCGGGCGACCAACCCGGCCAGCACTAGCGCATCGATCGACCACGGCTGGTGCTTAAGCAGTTCCTCAAGTAGCGTCGCGGCGTCGTCAAAAGCATTTTGGTTGAGCAACCGATGAGCGGTGTGCAGTGGGTGGCTAATGCTATCCGTTGGCTCATTTTTCGTCGCATGCTGATGTGGCGCTTGGAGGGCCACATCAGTGCAGTTGTCTAACGCTATCTGTTTATTCGTGCTCTCAGCAACGCTAATACTCTCTTCAGCCATGTTGTCCATTGCAAGTAATGAGGGCTGAAGGGGAGTCGCTGGCACTATTGCGGGTTGCTCTGCATGGCGAAAGTAAAATATGCCCTGAGCTTCGGTCAATTCAAACACGCCGAGATCGTTACCCAGGGTTTCGGTGACGCCGCAGAGTAAAATGCCATTGGGGGCCAGCAATTGGCTAAGCTGCTGATGAATATGGCGCCGCGTCTGCTGGTCAAAGTAGATCGAGACATTGCGAAACAGAATGACATCAAAGGGGCCGCCGGGGCTGTCTTCGTTGGCGTTTAAAAGGTTAAACGGTCGAAAGGTGACCCATTGGCGCAGCGATTCGTGAAGCTTGTAGCGGCCCTGGTAGGGGCTGAAGTAACGCTTTTTGAAGGCGGGGGAGAGGGCGCGAAACGACATGCCGCCATAAACCGCTTGGCGTGCCTTGGCGAGGACTTGGTGATCCAGATCGCCGCCGGTAAGGGTAAACAGCGCTTTGGCCCGCTCGCCAAAGCGCTCAAACAGCATCATCGCTACGCTATAGGGCTCTTCACCGGAAGAGCAGCCCGCGCTGAAGATAGAGAGCGGCGGCTGCTCTGTCGTTAGGCGTGCTGGTAAATAGGTGTTGATCAGCCAGTCCAGGGCGTCAGGTTCGCGAAAAAAATAGGTTTCGTTGACCGTCAACTGACTGACAAATTGATCGAATAGCGCCGGGTCACGGCTTAATTGGTTGAGAAGCTGGACGGTGTCAGTCAGCCCTGTGGAGGCCTGTAAGCTGGCTACTGCTCGGAAAAGCCGGGCTTCGGCCAAGCCCTCTAGGTGTAACCCGCAGCGCTGATGTACCAGGGCTTTGAAGGGAGCAAACGCACTCATGCCAGAGGCTCCGGTCGGCTATCCATGTAGCCGCGGACATCGCGAAGCAGCCGATCCGGAAGGCTATCGAGCGGTAACTCATACTGTATAACGCCCGCTTTGACGGCTTCCTGATTCATGCCATAAATCACCGAGCTGGCTTCATCTTGCGCGAAAGTGGTTCCGCCTGCGCGATGTATTGCCCGCATGCCATTCACTCCGTCGCGGCCCATGCCGGTCAAAATAATGCCAATCGCATCACTGCCGTAGACCTCTGCGACACTTTGCAGCAGCACATCGCAACAGGGGTGATACAGGGAGCATTCAGGACTGGGTTGAAGCTGGAAACGGTGGCGGGAGGATACGCATAGATCACGCTCGGAAGGTGATAAGTAAATATGCCCAGGGCGTAGCAGTTCGCCCTCTTGACCCACGCTAACCGGCATAGTGCAAAGGGATGCCAGCCATTGTGCCATGCCATCAATAAAACCATGGCTGATGTGTTGAGCGATCACAATGGGGGCTGGAAACCCGCTGGGTAGCCTCCGCAGCACCCGCACTAAGGCTTGCGGGCCACCGGTTGAGCAGGCGATAGCGACCACGTGCTGGAAGTTACGCGGCACCCCCCGTGGCGTTACCGTAAACGCTGGTCTCGGGGGAGTAGGGGGAGGTGCTAAGCCGCGTCGACGTAGACGAGTGATGACCGCCACGCCGGAAAGCAAGCGTACACGCTCCAGCAAGCGTTCGGCATCGGCGCCTTCCAGAGTGGGTTTAGGCATCACCTCCAACGCGCCTACCTCAAGGGCTTGATAGGCCGTTTGCGCATCGGAGCGGTCGCTGACCACCAGAATGGGTACCCCTTTGCTGTACATGATCTCTTCGATAGCGGACAAGCCGTCCATCACCGGCATATTGAGATCCATGGTGATCAACTGCGGCGCAAGGCGCTTGGCCAGCTCCACCGCTTCGCGGCCATTAGTGGCTTCTCCCACGATCTCAATATCATCGTCCCGGCTGAGGATATCGCGTAGCACGTCGCGGGCTACTTGGCTGTCGTCAGCAATGACTACCCGAATTACACTCATCCGGTATCCTTATCAGCGATCTTTATTTGTTAGGGTGAACTCCTGCACCAGCGCGTTAAGCTCAGCCGACATATGAATCATGTCCTGGCTAATATCGGTAATACTACGCACTGAGTGCGCGTTGCGAGAACTGGCCGTATCGATATCGCGTAGCGCCATCACCACCTGGCTGCTGGCGGTTTTTTGCTGCTGTGTGGAGAGCGATATCTGCTGGGCCGCGCTGCTGGTTTGGCTCGCCGCCTTGAGCAGCGCCTCCAGATCCTGGGCGGTACTCATGCTTGCCTCAACGCCCTGCTCGATTGAGGAGGCGCCTTTTTCAGAGGCCACCACTAAGCGATTAATCGCTGTCTGAATATCATCGGTATGCGCTTCAATCTCTTGAGTTGAGTCGGTCACGCTGTCAGCCAAGCGGCGTATCTCGCTGGCGACAACCGAAAAGCGGCGGCCCGATTCGCCTGCACTTGAGGCTTCCAAGGCGGCATTAAATGCGATCAGCTTGGTCTGAGCGGCCAGGGTGTTGATCAGCTCCATCACCTTGTTGATCTGTTTGGATTTCGCCCCCAGGGTCATGATCTCTGTCAGGCTCTGCTCGCTGTCGCTACGGATATCCTGCATTTTTGACTGTAGCAGTTGCATGGCCGAACTGCCTTTTCGGCTGCGCTCTAGTGTCTGATTGGCAACGTCGACCACCGATTGGGAGTGGTCGGCGATTTGGGTGGATGAGGTAGAGAGCTCCTCCATGGTGGAAGTGATTTCCGCTACCGAAGAGGCCATCTCCTCCACCGCTGCGGCCATGGTTTGGCTCGCTTCATGATCGATATCGCTACCGTGCACGCCGGAAAGCCCGGCAGTTTTCGCCAGCCGGTCTGCCACTTGGGTTAGCGCCTGAGCGTTTTTGGCCACTGCCGCAATAGCACGGGAGAGGCGCTCAAGGAGCTCGTTGGTTTGATTGGCTAAGTCGCCAAGCTCGGCTTTGTCATCGGTGCTGACCCTACGCGAAAGATCCAGGCTGTGGGTGATGTCTTTCAACTGGCGCTGGAAATTAATCAGCGGGCGGATGAGGCTGCCAGTCAGCGGGTAGAGTATCAGCAACCCAACCAGCAGAATGAGCAGCCCTATACCGCTTGACTCCAGGAAGCGCTCTCGGGTGGACGCCAGATACGCCTCTTTATCCACCTCCACCATCAGGTAGCGCTGCAGCTCGGGGAGCCAGATAGTGCTGACCAACATTTCTTGGCCGTCACGCGTCGTTTCCTGCACCTGTAGCTGCTCGTTTTGCAGTAAACGCTGCGACGCTTGCTCTGGTAAGGACTCGGTGGCTGTTGCGACAGTAGGCGCTGATTCATCACTATGATTGGCTTGGTCGCTGCGAATAAGCAGCTCCCCCTCGGCGCTGAGCAATGAGGCGTGTCCGCTACCGCCTAAGCGGAAGTCATCAATCAAGCTGGCCATTTGGGAGAGATCAAGTCCCGCACCGGCCACGACCAACGGTCGACCATTGGCGGCATTGACCGCGCTGCGGTAATTGACGTACACAAAGGCATCGTCGGGTGAAAAGGTGTCGCTATCTAAATTCAGCTCGTAGGTGTTATCGCTGTCGGTAAAATCGTAGTACCAGTCATCTTCGCTGCCGGGGGCCTGGATAGTGCGCTGCAGAAATTCACCGTTGCGCAGTTGGAAATAGTAGCCCCGGCCCTGGTGTTGAGCAGCGATAAAAAGCAGCTCGGTGTCTAACTGCTCCATAAGGCGCGCTAGATAAGCCGTAATGTCGTTTTGTCGCTCTTCCGGTAAGCCGTCGCGAACCCACTGCTCAATAAAGTAGCTATTGGCCAGGCTTTGGGAAATGGCAAGATCCTGGCTAAGGCTGAGATTTATATGTGCTGCCAGCCCTTTGACCTGTGCCGGTAGCTCTTGATTAAGCAGGTTATCCAGCCGCGCTTGGCTGTGTGAACGCGCTTGAAGATAGAGCGCCAAAAGCATCGCGAGTGCTAAGACTGTCCCAAAGGAGAGAAATAGCCGAAGCCGTAGAGGTAGAGATTTCCAGCGCGCCATCATGTTCGCCGTTGCTCCAAAGTAAACGGTGGCCCTAACGGCGCTGCTCAATAGCGCTCAGGGTGAGAAGTAGAGTGATACTTACCACTCTACTTAGGGTATTAGCAACGATTTCAGCTTTTTTTGTGAGGGCTGTCCAGCCTGGATAAGCGCGTTTTGGTACTTGCGTTTACACGATCGCGTGGGGCACGAAGCAGGAGGAGTCTTTGGTAATGCGGCCTACGTCTTCGCGAATGCCCATGCCACAGGCGCGGTCGCCCACCACCCAACTGCCAATTAAGGCGTGATTGTTACCAAAGCGGGGCATCGGGTGGTAGGCCTGGCGAATCCATGGGCTGTCGGTGTAGGGGCCGCCCACCGCTTCGCGCTGTCCGGCGGGGGTGATTAGTTCTACGTTGCTGCCTTCCCGGGAGAAGAACGGTTTACGCACCCAGCCTGCCGGTAGCGGCGGGCTGTTGGCATCCTCGAAGAACGCCGGTAGCAGATTGGGGTGGCCCTCAAAGTACTCCCATAGCAGGGGCAGAATACCCTTATTAGACAGAATCGCTTTCCAGGGCGGCTCAAACCAGTGGGTGTTTAGCTGGGGGATAACTTCGCCGAAGGCATCGTCGGCCATCTCTTCCCAGGGGTAGAGCTTGAAGAGGGCATGGATAGCATGGTTATCCAGGTCAACAAAGTGTTCCGCACCGGTAGTGATGCCAATATCTTCCATATAGATAAACGGTGCCTTGAGGCCTGCCTGCACCGCCACATCCTGTAAGTAGTGCACGGTGGCACGCTCTTCTGTGTTCTCTTTGATGCAGGAGAAATACAGCGTGCGCGCTTCAATGCGATCACCAAGGTGCGCCATGGCATTGAGGAGGTGCTCCTGAATCGAGTTGTACTGATCCGCATGTCGCGGCAGGATACCTTGCGCGATGGCCTGCTCAAGCCACACCCACTGAAAAAAGCCCGCTTCGTAAAGCGACGTGGGCGTATCGTAGTTGAGTTCTAGCAGTTTCGCCGGGCCATCGCCTGAATAGGCAAAGTCCATTCGCCCGTAGAGATGCGGCTGCCCTGATTTCCACGAGTTATGGATGCTATCCCACATATGCTCGGGCAGTGCCAAACGCTGCATAAGCGCATTGGAGTGGCAGACCTTGTCCACCAGCTCCATGCACATCTCATGCACCGCCTCGGTAGGCGCTTCGATATCCCGCTCTACCTGCTCCATTGTGAACTGGTAGTAGGCGTCCTCTTTCCAGTAGGGCTCCCCGTCGATGGTGTGAAAATGAAAGCCCAGCTCGTGGGCCAGGGCTTTCCAATTGCTCCTTTCAGGGATATCGATTCGCAGCATAGTAACCTTTGCTGGCGGCTTAAGAGCCCCAGCCACCCCGCGCCGAGGAGCGCGAACCGAAACCGCTGCGCTGCGACGCTGCTTGGCGGTTCTGAACCACCGAGCTACGCATGGCATCGTTACGCTGGGTGACGCGCTGAGTTGCTTGGTTAGCGGCCGTGTTCCAGTTGCCTTGGTTCTGACGATTACGGTAGACCGGCTCCTGGTACACCCGCTCAAAGGAGCGACCACGGTTGGTATTGGACATCATGCTGCCGACCATATAGCCCATCATGGCGGGCATAAACCAACTGCCCCCGGTGCTTCCGGTTGCGGCCTGGGACTGTTCGTCGGTTGGAGCAGTACAAGCGCCTTCACCATTTTCAGCTTCGCACTCTTCAAGCGTGCTATAGCGCGGCACCTCTTTTAAAGAGGCTTCGTAGGCGTCTTCGCAGGCGCTGCGGGTGTAGACATTCTCTGCAACGCAATCCTCGACGCTTTGAAAGCTACGCGGCTGATCGAACTCTATATCGGTGATCTGCTCTTCCTGGGGTGGTTGACCACAGGCGGTAAGACCAAAGGCGCTGGCGCCCATCATCGCCAGTGACAAGCGCCCGCTGCGCTTGCGGCGCGGCAAATGAGGGGTACTATCGTGTTTAGACATGCAGGCTCTCCTTTACCACGTCGTTACCAAGTCATCGAAGCGGCGTTGAGCAAGCCGACTGCCACGGCCACGCTGGCCATCAAAATGCCGTAGGCCTGGTGGCCTTCGGTGATGTGCTGAGACAGACTTTCACCCTGTTTACGCAGAAACAGCTTAACCGCGAAGAAGGTGGCCAACTGAACAATAAAGGCCACCACGCCCCAGAGCACAAAGTCGATAAAGTTGATCGAGTGGGCCATCGCGCTGTACAGCGGAATGGTAAAACCTAGAATGGAGCCGCCGTAGGCTGCGGCTGCGGCCGCGTTACCTTCACGAATCAGCGTCCACTCGTGGTGCGGTGTAATCCGGCTGTAGCAGTACATAAAGGCGGCGAGCAGGACAATCGCCGTGACTAGATAGGCGATAAATGACGGCAGTCCGTAGAGATAATTCACCATGGTGGCAGTTTCCTTTTCAATAGCTTAAAAATAGATTTGCAGGTCAAACAGCGTCGATATCGACGGAGGCCACATCTACCCCCACGTTGTGCACTACCATAAAGCTGCCTTCACCATCACTTTCAGCGCTGAGCAGCAAGTACTCCATGCGCTCAGTGCCTTCGATGGTGCGCTCGTAAAGCATCGCGTGATGAGTCACCTGCCTGGCAGCCACGCTCTCGGTGGTCATTACCTGCTCTTCGAAAACCACCGGTGGCGACCATAGACTGCCGTCACTCCCCCACACTCGCTGATAGGTGCAACTGCGCGCTTCCTCAGTGGTTGAAGTGAGCGTGATGGTTTGAGCGCCGATGCTGTCGGGCTGTTTATCTTCACCGTTGATCAAATTATCAAATTCGGCATCCGCGAGATGGGCAACACGGTAAAAGTCGAACAGCTTATATTCAAGTACCTGGCCATGCTCAATGTTCGCCTGCAGCCAGGTGTCGTTATCCAGATAGAAGCGCACCAGGTACGCCCCTTGGCCGAGATCCACATGGCCCACGGCGGCAATATGGTGGTAGGCGTCGTCATCCCAGCGAAACAGCGCATCGGGGTGGGCACGCAGACCAATCAGCTTGATATTGACGCGCCCGTCCAGGCGTAGGCCCTCAAGGTCTTCCTGGCTGATGCCCATGGGCAGGCCTGCGGCTACCTGGCGGCCTGCATTGGGCTCGTGCGGCTTTTCCGTGGTGGCGCGAAAAAGTGCCTTGAGGGTATTAAACATGGCCTGACTCCCAAATCGATTTAAGCGCTGATTTGCCCTTAACTCTTATTTCTGTGCGGCGTTTTTCTTTGCTTTCAGGCGCGCTAACACGTCGTCTGCTTTGCGATTCTGGCCACCCACACCGGCCGCTTTCAAGCGGGCTTCCAGCGAGCTGCCGCTCTCTTCTGCGGCCATATCGTCAGCCGCCTGCATTTGCGCTGAGTTAAGCTGCTGGCGCTCTTTAATGCGCTCCAGGGATTCCATGGCGCTGCTCATGGCGCTGTTCTGGCCTGAGTGGCGAGCCGCGACGGCAGATTGGGCTTTTTGTGCTGACTCAGTCGCCTTAACGACGCTCACCTGCTGCTTGAGTTGGCGAAGCTGATTGTCGGTGCCGCGAATCGCGCCGCGTAGTTTTTCGATGCTGGCGTCGTACTCGCTGACAATAGCGCGCTCCGCTTCCAGGTCATCCTGCAGCGCCACCATGCGTTCAGCCACTTCCACGGCTAGCGCTTCTTCACCTTTATCCAGCGCGGCCTCAGCGCTTTTTTCCAGTTCGGCGATTTTGCTTTCCAGGGCGTCAGCTTTATTGCTGTTTAGCTGGCGCTGGCCCATCAGGCGGGTGAGTTCGGTTTTAGATTGGCTCAGGTGATTTTCCGAGTCGCGGATTTCCTGGTCTAAAATGCGCAGCGCCTGGGAGTCCACCACCGCTTGACCGGTTTCATTTGCTTTGCCACGCAGGGCGGTCATGATTTTGCTTAACATAAGAAATTTCTCTTAAAAAAGGAGTGTAAAGTGCCACCTAGCAGGTGTCATTGACCAATTAACGAACGTTAGGCGAAATGGGTTTGGATCAGTTCGGCGACATCCATGGCGGCACTGGCCGTGGCGTGCAGCTCGGCGCAAATTGATTCAAGTTTCGAGTCGCCAAACAGTTGTCCGTAAGCCACATAAAAGTCGTTACCGTCGATTTCGACAATGCCCACGGAAGCCAGCGGTAACGCAATGCCCTGGCGCAGCAGTACTTCGTTGAGCTCTGTGGTGTTTTTAACGCTCTCCACGGCAACGATAGGCGCCATGGCGACCCACTCATTTTCGCTGCGCGACAGGCTAATCGGCAAGTTGCCGTAATCGTTAAGCTCCCAGATCAGGGTCTGATTTGTCTCATCCAGGCTGATAGTGCCCTCAGGCCACTCAAGGGATCCATCTCCAGCGCTGTTGTGCGCTGGTTGACTGACTAACTTATATAGCTCGGTGGCGGTGATGCCATTGGTAACGGTAGGCGTAGTCAAGGCAGTCTGCTCCATCGTTTGTTAAGTGACCTTACCTTAACATTTCGTAGAGCAAATGGTTCCTTTTCGCAAAAAAATGCCCCGCATGCTGCGGGGCAAAATCTTGGGAGAATTGTGCTTTCAAGACGGATAGTTAGGAGGTTCGGTAAGTGTCGTTGAACCGCTTGCGCAGTTCATTTTTCTGTACTTTGCCCATCGTATTGCGCGGCAGTTCATCGACAAAGAAGACCCGCTTGGGCTGCTTATACTTAGCTAACCGGCCATCTAAATGGGTGATGACTTTCTCCTCTTCAAGCTGGTTTTCTCCAAGCTCAGCGCCTTGCTGTCGTACAACGACGGCGGTAACGCCCTCGCCCAAGTCAGGGTGCGGTAGACCGATGACCGCGGATTCGGCGACTTGATCGAGCTCGTCGATCACCTGCTCCACCTCTTTGGGGTATACGTTGTAGCCGCCGGAAATCACCAGGTCTTTGTCACGACCGACGATATGCACATAGCCTTGCTCGTCGACCATGGCGAGATCGCCGGTAATGAAAAAGCCGTCGTCTAATAGCTCTTCACGGGTTTTTTCAGGCATCCGCCAGTAGCCGATAAACACATTCGGGCCACGAATTTGCAGCATGCCAATCTCACCCAAAGGCACCTCGTCGCCGGTTTCCCTGTCGGTAATGCGCATCTCCACGCCGGGTAGCGGCATACCTACGGTGCCCGCCCGCCGTGCCCCCTCATAGGGATTGGAGAGGTTCATATTGGTTTCGGTCATGCCGTAGCGCTCAAGAATCGCATGCCCCGTTTTGGCTTCAAACGCCTCGTGGGTCTCGGCGGTGAGCGGGGCAGAACCAGAAACGAACAGCCGCATGTTGGCGGTCGCTTCTGGGGTCAGTCGTTCGTCCTGCACCAGACGGGTATAGAAAGTGGGTACGCCCATCATTACGCTGCCACGGGGCAGCTCGTCAAAAATCACATCGGCATCGAACTTGGGAAGGAAGAGCATGCTGGCGCCCGCCATCAGCGTGACGTTGCAGGCGACGAACAGACCGTGGGTATGGAAGATTGGCAGCGCATGGATCAGCCGGTCATCAGCGCTGAAGTGCCAGGCTTTGGCCAGGGTCTCGGCGTTAGAGGCGAGGTTTTTGTGCGTCAGCATGGCGCCTTTGGAGCGCCCGGTGGTGCCCGAGGTGTAGAGAATCGCGGCCAGGTCGCGCTCGCCAAGCGCTACGACCTCCTCTCGTGGCGTTGCCGCTTGGGCGGTTTCCATCAGGCTGCCATCGGCGGCGCTGCCCAGGGTGGCCACCGCCGGGCAGCCGGTTTCAGCAGTGAGCGCCCTCGCTTGCGCTGCTAGTTGGGGGCGACAAACAAACAGCGCAGGCTCTGCGTCGTTTAAGAAGTAGCGTATCTCATCGCCGGTATAGCCCGTATTTAAAGGCAGATAGACGCCGCCGATGCGCAGGCAGGCCAGATAAAGCAGTATCGCCTCAGGACTTTTATCCACCTGCACGGCAACGCGGTCGCCTTGCTTAACGCCTAACTCGGTTAGTGCGCCGGCAAGTTGCGCACTGATGGTCAGCGCATCGGCATAGCGATAGCGGCGGCCGTCGCGGGTGGTAATAAAATCGGCCTCTGCGCACTCGCGCATTTTGGCCGCAAAGGTTTCAAATAGGTTGTGGCTCATTTGGTGGTCTCTCCCTTGGCCAGCTTGCGGGCGCGTTTGGCGAGGTCACGCACCTCATTGGAGCAAGCAACGGTCGCCTTGGCGGTATAGTTTTCGTGATTGCGTTCGATATCGTCCAGCACATAGAGGTAGTTAACCATCAGTCCGGCGGCTTGTTTAAAGCCCTTCTCGGAGATATCGCCCAACCAGTTAATGCGGTGGAGTTCAGCGCCGTTGCCGAGGTGAAAGCGGGCCACCGGGTTGAGTGGCAGGCCGTGGCGGTTCTTCTCTTCGACCAGATAGCGGGCGGCTAGCGGGCGAATAATGGCTTTGAGCTCCTCTTCGCGGGCTTTGTCCTGATGCCATCCCGGTGTTTCAAGCCCTTTGAGTGCTTGACGCAGCGACGCGGGAAGCTGCTCATCCTCACGCTGCTCCTGAAGCCACTGGGCGAAGCCAGGCACCGGCGAGAGCGTAACGAAGTATTTAAGCTGCGGCAGTTCCTGGGAGAGTTCCTGGACTACCTGCTTGATCAAAAAGTTACCGAAGGAGATCCCGCGCAGCCCGGTCTGGCAGTTGCTGATACCAAAGAACGCCGCTGTATCGGCATCTTCGGGGTCGTCGATACCTTTTTTGCTATAGCTGCTTTCGCCCGAAAGGATGGGCTGAATACGGCTTGGCAGACCCTTATGCAGGGCCACCTCCACAAAGATCAGCGGCTCGTCGCCAATCGCCGGGTGGAAAAAAGCGAAGCAGCGCCGGTCACGGGCATCCAGCCGCCGACGCAGATCGTCCCAGTCTTGAATTTCGTGTACCGCTTCGTAGCGGATGATCTTCTCGAGAATCGACGCGGGGGTGTTCCAATCAATACGCTTGAGCATCAAAAAGCCGCGGTTGAACCAGGAGCCGAACAGATGGGCGAAATCGTCGTCAATAGCCGCCAGCTCGGGCTGCTCACGTAGCAATGCCAGCAGGTCTTCACGCATTTTAACCAGCTCATAGGTGCCGTCGCTGGCCAGGTTTAAACGCCGGAAAAGCTCTTGGCGGCGTGGCTCGCAGGCTTCAAACAGGCGCTGTAGCGATTGGTTGTCGCGAACCTCTTGATAGGCCAGATAGGCCGCGTCAATGGGGCTGGGGTCAGCCGCAAAGTCAGCCGTCAGGCGGGCAAAGAAGCGGCTCTTCTCAGCCGCCGAAAGGCGCTGGTAAATCGCCAGGGCGCGGCTTGCCAGCGCAATGCTGGAGGCTTCGCCATCACTTTCCAACAGCTTGTGGCAGGCGTTAACCAACTGCCCATGGTCGGGCGTTAAGGTCTCGGGATGGCGGCGGCGCAACAGTGCATCACGCTGGGTGATGTTGTTGAACAGCTCCTGCAAAAACAGCATGTTCATGGTCGAACTCCTTAACCCATGATCAAGTTAGGTAGCCAAAGCGCGATGCCTGGGAAGAGACACAGCAGCAAGATACCCAGCACCATGCACAGCGCGTAGGGCAAGCTTCCCATCAGAATGTCGCGCAGCGAAATATCCGGCGCGATGCCTTTAATAATGAACAGGTTGAGGCCCACCGGCGGCGTAATCAGGCCAATCTCAAGGTTGATCGTCAAAATCACCGCAAACCAGTAAGGGTCGAAGTTAGCCGCCAGAATAATGGGTAACAGAATCGGCGCGGTCATCACGATCACGGCCACGGGCGGCAGGAAGAAACCGGCCACCAGCAGGAACAGATTAATCACCCCCATCAATGCCCAGCGGTTGATCTCCAGGTCGGCAATCGCGGCGGCCACGGTTTGGGTAATAAACATGGAGGAGAGTGCATAGGCGAACACTTCTGCGGTGGCGATCACCAGCATGATCATTACGCTTTCCCGCAGCGAGTCGCGCATGATCAGTTTGATCGGGCCCAACTGCCACATGCGGTAGATCAGAATCGCCAGCGCCAAACACAGAAATGCCCCCACGCCTGCTGCTTCTGAAGGTGTGGCCACCCCGCCGTAAAGTGCAAACAGGATGCCCGCGACCACGCCCAGGAAAGGCAGCACGCGCACTAATGCTTTGAGGTTAGCATCTACGTTCTGCTTAACGGTTTGTTTGAGACGCTCGGCTGACTCTGCCATGGGATTGTTATAGCCACCGGCCAGCTTGCAGGCGATCATCGTCCAGATCATAAACAGGCCCGCGAGCATAAAGCCTGGCACTACCCCGGCAATAAACAGTCGACCAATAGAGGTTTCGGTGGAGATGCCGTAGATAATCATGGTGACCGACGGCGGAATTAGAATGCCCAGAGTGCCACCCGCGGCAATACAGCCCGCGGCGGCGCCATCGGGATAGCCGCGCATGCGCATTTCGGGAATGCCCATTTTACCAATCGCTGCACAGGTGGCCGGTGACGACCCCGAGAGCGCAGCAAAGATAGAGCAGGCGCCGATATTGGAAACCGCCAAGCCGCCGGGCAGCTTGCCCATCCAGAGATCCAGCGAGCGATACAGGTCGCGCCCGGTGGGGGAGGAGGCCACCGCGGCGCCCATCAGAATAAACATTGGAATGGCGACAAAACCAAACTCGGCGATGCGGTCAAAAAAGGTTTCCCCGAAGTAGGTGAGCTCGGATAGGCCACGGTCGTAGATCAGTGCCAGCAGCGATACACCGCCCAGGGCAAAAGCGATAGGAGTGCCAATAGCCATAAGCGCAATCAGCGCGATGGCGACAATAATACCTAAGGTAATGGGATCCATGCTTAGCTCTCCCCACGCAGAATTTCAGCCACATACTGCAGCGACAGCAGGGTGGCGCCGATGGCCATGGGCAGCAGGGCGGGCCACAGCGGTGGATTCCAGACGGAACCTGTGGTCCATCCACCGTGGAGTGCCTCAAATACATACACCCAACTGGCATACGCCAGAGCGGCACAAAAACCCAACCCAAACAGCGAAGCGATCAAACGCATGATGGTGCGGGAAATGCCGCCCAGCGCATCGGGAACAATAGTGATGGCGACATGGCCACCGGTCATCAGCACATAGGGGCTGCCCATCAGCATCGCCGCCGTTACCGAGAAGATAGTGAATTCGGTCTGCCAACTGGTGCTCATTCCGAGTAAGTAGCGAATAAATACCATCTGGCAGATCACTAACACGCCAGCAATAAACATGGCGCAGGCCAAATAGGCGCAAAGCCGTGAGAGCTTATCCATGACGCGAATGTAGCCGCCAATGATCCCCCCGCGTGCCAGGGCATTGTGAGTCGTTACAGGTGCCATATTTCCCTCTTCAAGCCGGTTATCTCGCCAAGCTAAGCAAGCATCAGTAGAAGGCGGCCACCCCGGTTGGAATGGCCGAGCCGTTAGGCAATTAGCGGTTGCTTACTCGACGGCCAGCGCTGCATCGATAATGGCTTGACCGTTGGGAACGTTCTCTGCAAAGTTTTTGTAAGAGGTCTCCTGGGCTATCTCCAGCCAAGCGTTGTAGTCCTCTTCGCTCATGCTGACGACCTCGACGCCGTTCTCCTCGTAAAGCTCGACCATCTCCTGATCGATGGCGGCGGCCTCTTCAGCAAAGAAGGCCTCTGCCGCCTCACCGGCTTCCATTAGCGCCGCCTGCTGCTCTTCGTTAAGCCCTTGCCACACCTGCTCGGAGATCAGAATTGGCTCGTACATAAACCACAGCGCGAAGTCGCCCGGCTCGGTCAGACACTCAACCTGTTCATAAAGGCGGAAAGAGATAAATGACATGGACGAAGTATTGGCGGCGTCCAGTACGCCAGTTTGCATGGCGGTGTAAACCTCCGAGGAGGGCATAGAAGCGATGGAGGCGCCGGCGGCTTCCAGCATCTCTTCAAAGGCGGGGCCAGCGGCACGCAGGTTCTGGCCCTCGACGGTATCGGGTGAGGTTATGCAGCGCTCGCTAGAGGCAAAGCCGCCTGATAGCCATGCGTCTGAGAGCACTCGGGCACCGCCATCAAGGATCACCGCTTTGATCATCTCCATGTATTCGGAGTCGTTTAGGCGCTGGGCATGGTCTTGGTTGCGTACTAAGCCAGGCATCAGCGTGGCTGAAAACTCTGGGTGCCGACCGCTGGCATAGTCCAGCGGTAGCGAGGTGATATCCAGGCGGCCCCGGGCCAGGGCGCCCCACTGTTCGCGCGCTTTGAACAGCGATTGGCCGGGGTAGACTTCTATAGTCAGACCCACATCCGCTTCGGCCACGTGGCGGGCCATCATTTGTACCATTTCATCGCGGACATCCCCCTGGCCTCCAGGAAATTGGTGGGACGCGCGCAGTACGGTATCGGCGGAGGCGTGGGAAGCCGCAATGGCGAGACCAAGGGCGGCGGCAGTAGAGATCAAGTAGCGTTGCATGTGCGTCTCCAACAGTTGTTGTTGTGTGTTTGGATGAGCTTAATATGTTTATCAGCTAGGCTGATATATATATCAATAGGCGCTACGTATGCTAATGTCAACTATATGGCAGCATTAAACGGCTAAGATGGGCCGCGATCCAAGGAGGTAAAACATGACGGGCACCAAGCGATCCAATGCGCAGCGCTTAAGAGATTCTCTTGAGGATGACATCATCAATGGCCGCCGTTTACCTGGAGAGCGCCTGGATCCAGAAGCCTTGGGTCGTGAGTTTGAGGTCTCGCGTACCCCAGTGCGCGAAGCCTTTCAGCAATTGGTCGCCAGCGGCTTGGTGACCGTTTCGCCTAAGAAGGGCACCTTCGTTGCAAAAGTGGGCATTGATCAACTGATCGAAATGTTCGAAGTGATGGCGGAACTTGAAGGCATGTGCGGACGCCTGGCGGCACGGCGGATCACCGAGCAGGAACTGGCCGCATTAAAAGAAGCCCACCAGCGCTGCGAAGCGGCGGCGTTGGCCGGTGATAGCGACGAGTATTACTACGAAAATGAAGGCTTTCACGACTGTATCTACACCGCTAGCCACAACGCCTTTCTGGCCAGCGAAGCGCGTCAGCTGAAGCAGCGTTTAAAGCCCTACCGGCGCCTGCAGCTCCAGGTGCGCCAGCGGGTAAATAATTCCCTCAGCGAGCACCAAATCATTGTGGAAGCCATTGAACAGGGCGATCCCGTGGCGGCCCAGCAAGCCCTGAGCGACCATGTGTTGATTCAGGGTGAGCGCTTTAGCGACTTCGTTTCCAGTGTACGCAGGATGGAGGCGCCGCTTGAGAGGACTGGCTGATTCATCTTATAGCTTATTGATTGATATGCCTGTATCGGTTGAGTCGCGGTTGTCTTCACGGAGCATGGTTTTTCACAAAGGTTTTTTGAGAAAAGCTATTCAGAAAAACAGGGCGGCAAACGATGTTTCCAACTGGGTAAGATTGATTGGTAGGCTTGACCAAGTTGCAATAGCGCTAGCTCGGCTCGATGGGGTGCGATTACCTGAATGCCCATCGGTAGGTCGTTATCATTAAAGCCCGCAGGTAAGTTTAATACAGGGCAGCCTGAGAGAGAGCCAGGTATGACAATTTGCATCCATCGGTGATAGGTATCCATAGGTTTGCCAGCGATTTCATTTGGCCACTGCGTTGTCACAGGGAAGGGGAAGCATTGTGCGCTGGGCAGCATGACATAGTCGTAATGCAAGAACAGTTTATGTAGCTCTGTATACCACTGGCTGCGCGTCACATTGGCTTTATGGACATCCAGGGCAGACAAGGCAAGCCCTTGTTCTATTTCCCACTGCGCTTCTGGTTTCAATAAACGGCGCTTTTCAGGGGCTTGATAAGTGTCTACTAAGTTACCGGAAATAGCCCATTGCCGCAGTGTCAGCCAGCTTTCCCAAAGTGATTCCATCGACATCGGCATATCAGGTTGCTCAATGGTGCAGCCAATCTGTTCAAACTGTTTAACTGCGTTTTCGCATAGCTCAAGTACACCGGATTCGAGCGGCAACTCTCCCTGCCAATCGCCAAGCCATGCAATGCGTTTACCACGCTGGCAAGCGTTCAAAGAGCCAGAAAGGTTGGTTAAGGAGTCGGTTATAGAGAGTGGAGCACGTGGATCGTGACCAGATTGCGTGATCAGTAGGCGTTGAAGGTCTTCGATATTTCTGGCCATAGGGCCTTCGGTACTCAACTGATGCCCAAAAAGATCGGGTGCTGATGCTGAAGGAATGCGCCCAAATGCAGGTCTAAGGCCGTATAAATTTTGATAAGCAGCCGGGTTACGTAAAGAGCCCATCATATCGCTACCGTCGGCGACCGGTAACATGCGAAGTGCCAGGGCTACCGCGCCTCCACCGCTTGAGCCACCGGCGGTTAGATGTGGGTGATAGGCATTGCGCGTCGCACCGAAAACAGTGTTGAAGGTTTGGGAGCCAAAGCCGAATTCAGGGGTATTGGTTTTTCCTATGATAATGGCGCCATCGCGCTTAATCCGTGACACCATAATCGTATCAGTGTCAGGTATTTGGTTGGCCATAAGGGGAGAGCCAAGCGTCGTCCTTATACCTGCTGTAGAAGATAAATCCTTGATGGCTTGAGGAATCCCGTGTAACCAACCACGAGATTGCCCTTTAGCAAGTTCCCTATCTAATTGCGTGGCTTCAGCAAGCAAATCATCAGTGTCGCGCAATGAGACAATCGCGTTAACAATAGGATTAAGTAGTGAAATATGGGCGAGATAATCCGCGATTACCTCTTTGCAACTAATATCTCGTGAGTGAATCGCATTCGATAGTTCTATCGCATTCATCCCAACGGTAGGAGGCATGCTATAGGCCTTGGGCCAAGGAAGAGGTTCGGGTAGTGAAAGCGGGGAAGGTGAAAGTATATTCATCGGTGAGAAATATCCATTTTTTGCTAAGTTATATACTTCATAAGCTATAATGGATATTTAAAGGGCTGGCAAGCCGCTTTAAGGTTTGAAGTAAAAGTAAGTAAGCATCAAGGAAAATAAATGCTTCTATCCTCCGACATGATGAAACTCTCCCTAAAGGTGCTACTCCCTGCAGTTGTAGGTACATCAGCGAGTGGATAAGTTACGCTTGGCAAGCTGTAAACTGTCATGGCAGCTCCGTTAGATAAAACAGGCTGATTAATACTCTTCGAATAGCGTATCTAGCGAAATGTCCATATCGGTGGGGTAATCGTCCTTGCCGACATTGGGCGCAGCGCTGAAACTCTCTCTAATGCTTCGATTCCCTGTTAGCGGAGAGAGAATGTGACTCGCCATGTTGCTCTATTTGCCTACCCCGACTGCCAACTGCTGGATGTCAGCGGCCCCTGGCAGGTGTTTGCCAGTGCCAATGCGCTAAGCCCCCAGCCGCTCTATCAGTTGACCCTGGTCGCCGATGCCGTCGGCCCGGTTGTCACCAACGGCGGCCTAGCCGTGCACGCTACGCACACCTACCATCAACTTACCCATTTACTGCCCCTGGATACGCTGTTGGTGGCGGGCGGCAGCGGCGTGATACAGCAGCGAGAAATAGCCGCAGTGAAGCAGGTACTTTGTGAGGTGGCCCCAGAGGTACGACGGCTAGGTTCGATCTGCTCCGGGGCCTTTTTGTTAGCCGCTGCAGGTTTACTGGATGGCTGCCGCGTCACCACCCACTGGCGCCATGCACCTCAATTGGCAGATGAGTACCCCGCGCTTAGCGTCGAGCCCGATGCGCTGTATATCGAAAGCAGTGGTCGCTACACTAGCGCCGGTGTAACGGCGGGGATTGATTTAGCGCTGTCGCTGGTAGAGGCGGATCACGGTGCTGAGCTTGCCGGGAGGGTTGCCCGCGAGCTGGTGGTTTTTTTGCAGCGCCCTGGTGGGCAGTCGCAGTTCAGCGAGATACTGCGACACCAACAAGAGGCGGGGCCGCTGCGCCGCTTGCTGGATCAGCTCCACGCCGACCCCAGCGTAGATCACGGGCTTGAGAGTATGGCCGACCTGATGGCGGTCTCCCCGCGCCATTTAACCCGACTGTTCAGGCGTCATCTGCATACCACCCCCGGCGCTTACCTAACCCAACTACGCCTCGAGCAAGCACGCTTGGCGCTGCTCAACGGGCGCGAAAACGTATCCCTTGAGCGCCTGGCACAACGCTGGCGGCTGGGCGGCGCGGAGCAGCTGCGCCGCCAGTTTCAGCGTTACTACGGCGTATCACCCTCGGTATATCGCCAGCGCTTTGCGTCTTCCCATACAGATGATTCTATTCAGGAGAGCGTTTCATGCCTTTAACCGTCACTCTATTGTCGCTCTGCCAGGCGCTACTGGTTACCGGTAATGTTTTACTGATTGCCGTCTCGCCGCTGATTGGAGCGTCTTTGGCGCCAAGTGCGTCATGGTCAACCGCGCCGGTCGCCACCCAGTGGCTGGGGCTGATGTGCGCCACCATTCCCGCCTCGCTAATTATGGCCAGGCTGGGCCGAAAGCGCGGCTTTATATTGGGCAATTTTTTGGGATTGGTGGGGGCACTGGTCGCCGTGCAGGCGCTGATTGGTGAGCGGTTCGGGCTATTTTTACTATCAACCTGGCTGATTGGTATCGGCATTGGCTTTGGCCAGCTCTATCGCTTTGCCGCGGTAGAAGCTGCACCTACGCCGATGCGTGACCGGGCGATTGGTTTGGTGATGGGTGGCGGTGTGTTAGCCGCGTTTGCCGGGCCATGGCTGGCCAGGGTGAGTCGTGAGTTGGGGGAGGTGCCGTTTCTGGGCAGCTTTATGGGGTTAGCCGTGATCTACGCACTGGCGCTAGTGGTGCTGATGCTGACACGGCTACCGCCTGCTTCCCGCACCCACGGCGAAGGCAACGCACTGCCGCTGGGTAAGATACTCCGCCAGCCTGGATTTATTGTGGCGGTGAGTGCGGCGATGGTCGGATACGGCGTGATGAATCTGGCCATGACCGCCACGCCGATCGCCATGGCGGGGGCAGGGCATCACTTTAACCATGTTTCAATGACCATTCAGTGGCACGTGGTAGCGATGTTTTTACCCTCGTTCTTTACTGGCCATTTGGCCACCCGCTTCGGCGCTAAGCAAGTCATTGTGGCCGGCTGCCTGCTACTGGTGGCCAGTGCCTTGGTCGCTCAGTGGGGTGTCAGTTTAGCTGGTTTCAACGTGGCGCTGATTTTGCTGGGTTTGGGATGGAACTTCACCTTTTTACCCGCCACAGGCCTGCTCACCGAGAGCTACCGCCCGGTGGATAAAGCGCGCACCCAGGCCGCCAACGAGTTTTTAGTCTTTGGCACCGCTGCGATCACTGCGTTGCTGGCTGGGCCCTTGGTCAGTGGCTTAGGCTGGGCGACACTTAACCTACTGTTGATCCCTGTCTCGCTGGTGCCCTTGGCGGTGCTGGTGTGGCAGCACCGAACCAAGCTGGCAAACGCTTAAAAATCCCCCGGCGCGCACTGCAGGCAAGTAAGCCCGAGCGCGCGCCACTGAGCGACCACGGCATCACGGTCATCCAGCACCAGCCAAGGCGTAAAGCCGTCGCTGCGCATTTGATTGAGTAGCGCGGCTTTCACCTCTTCATCATCTATATGGTCATCGCCCTCAGGGCGCAGGTACATGGCATCAAAGGGGATAGTGTGGCGCTCTAACCAGCGCTGGGTATGCTCACGATGGCTATCCGGGCGGCCGCTGCAAATCACGATCTGCTGGCCTTGGGCCTTCAGTATCTTGACCAGCTTGGCCACCGCTTCGATCACCGGCGCTTCGGCCATATGGGCAAAGAAGGGCTCCCACTGTTTTTGGCTGCCCAGCACCCAGTCACTGACCTGATGGGGGTGAAACTCGGCTAAGGTGCCGTCAACATCAACAATGACTGCGGTCATACAAAACTCCCTAAACTGGAAAGGGTGACTAGACGTGAATGAGCAGATAAACGCTGGGCAGTGCAGAGGCGCTCGCCTAGTAGCCCCTGCCAGGCATTTAATTCGTTATTGGCAAGCTGGGTAAATAGCGGCACCACTTGAGTGGCGTCCAACTGATCGGCAAGCGCCACCAGGTGCGACGCGCGTAGGTGAACATTCCAGCGCTGCCAGCTGATTTGGCCTGCCGCTAGCTCGGCGCGGCGATCAGGAGTCAGATAACCGGTGTGGAGCAGGTGGTGGTCGGGCCACTGTTCCGGCGTATCGCTGCGATCGCACGTCAATATAAGAGTTGGCGAGTGAGCGTTTTTCCGCGCTAACAGCGAGCGAATCGAGTGGTCGAGGCCAGGCCGACGCAGTGTGGCAGGCAGAGCCAAGAGCGCTGCCAGGTTGTCGCGAATCACCGGGTCGATGGCGAGCGTTAACTGCCGCTGATCCGCTTCTTCCGCCAGCCATAGTGCCATTTCCAGGGCGCGGCCGGTTTCCGGCACCGGAAACGCCAGCGGCTGATCAAGGCGCTTACTCATAGCCTGAACACAATGCGCTTGGGGTTGGTCGTAGCTGCCGTAGGAGGCATCCAGTAGCGCAATACGCGCCGGTGGTGGTGTATCAAACGGAAAAAGGCGTGATTCAAAACATGCGTCGCCGCTATAGTAAACACCGCCCTCTACCGCTAGATGTAGCCACACACCGCCTAGCGAGTGCCCCGCTTGGCCGGTGGTAACGGTGATGCCTTCCACCTCTAGCGTGCCGCGTGCGGGCAGTGGGTACCAGGGGCGGTTGTGAGGCAAGGCCTTGGCTACCAGCGGTGTGCAATAAAGTGGCACGTTCTCCGCTAGCTCGGCCACGCCGCCGATATGGTCAATATGGTCATGGCTAATCAGTACGGCATCCACATCCAGGTTGTCCACCCAAGTAATGGAGCCATCCGGATGGAGTGAACCACCGGCATCTAGCAGTAGGCGTTTACCTTGAGCTTCTACCACTATCGCAGCAGGCCCTTTGGCGCCTAACCCACTGAGAATCTCGATATTGACACTCATTGGTCGGGCTCCAGACACCAGCCCTGCTGAAGGTCGACGGCAACTTGGCTACCCAGGTCAGGCGCGGTGTGGTGGTAGGCCAGCAGCGTTTCGCCGCTTGGTAGGCGTAGCGTTAGCTCATAGCGCTCGCCGCGGAAAATCACGCTCTCTACCTGGGCGATAAGCTGGTTATTAGTTGGAGTCGCGGAGGGCGCGAGTGTCGCGCTGATCTGAATATGCTCCGGGCGCACCAGCACGCTTTGGGTGCGCTCGACCTCAATGGCGTTGAGCCCGCGCATCAGGGGAGCGTTCTCAAGGCGCTTTCCTGGCTGTCCGGCGGCGACCTTTAATTGACTTCCCTGGCCGATAAAGTCGGCGACCCACGCGGTGCGCGGCTGGCGATAAAGCGTTTCAGGGGCGCCACACTGAATCAGCTTGCCTGCTTTCATGACGGCGATTTTATCCGCTAGCGCCATGGCTTCGGTTTGGTCGTGGGTGACGTAGACCAGCGTGGCACCGGTGCGCTGGTGAAAATCGCGGAAGCTGTGCTCCATGGTGGCGCGCAAGTGGCGATCAAGGTTGGCCAACGGCTCATCCAACAGCACCACCGAAGGGTCGCTAACCAGGCAGCGCGCTAGAGCGACGCGCTGGCGCTGGCCGCCGCTAAGGGCCTGGGGTATGCGCTCGGCGTAGGCATCGAGCTCCACCAGGGCCAGCGCCTGCTGCACCTTTTGCTGATACGCCGCCCCGCGCAGGCCGCGCAGTTTAACTGGGTAGCCCACGTTGTCAGCCACGCTCATATGCGGCCAAAGCGCGTAGGATTGAAACACCATGGCCATATTGCGCTGCTCCGGGGGCACATGGGTATCGGCACTAGCCAGAGTACGATTGGCTAATTGGATAGTGCCCTCGTTGACGGTTTCAAACCCAGCCAACATGCGCAGCATGGTGGTTTTGCCACAGCCGCTAGGGCCGAGCAGGGCGACAAACTCTCCAGGATTAATGTCCAGCGACAGGGCATCCACGGCTGTTTGTTCACCAAAGCGTTTGGTAACGCCATCAATCCTTAGGCCTGCCTTGCCGAGGCCTGTGATGCCTCGCTCTGCCGTGTTTAGCTCTGCCATGGGATCACTCCTTTAGGTAGCCGCGGGGCCAGCAAACTGAGCGTTAGCATCAACGAGGCGACCATCACCACCACCAGCACTGACACCGCAGAGGCCAACACGCTTTCGCCGCCTTCATCGAGGTTGAAAATCAGTACGCCAAGGGTTTCGTTATCGGCGCTCCAGAGTAGCGCTGACACGGTTAGTTCGTTGACCGCCAGCAGAAACACCAGCAGGCCGCCTGCGAACAGCGCGGGTGCGACCAGGGGTAAAATAATGCTGCCCAGGCGCCGCCAGGGGCCTGCACCCGCGAGCTGAGCCGCCTCTTCAAGGGAAGGATCTAACTGCGCCAGACTGGCGGCGACGGGCTTGACGCAGACCACCAGAAAGCGCGCCAGGTAAGCGATAAAAATCAGCCCCAGGGTGCCGTAGAGCGCCACATTGATAATCGGCAGCGGGCGAACAAAGAGCAGGATGCAGGCAATCGCCAACACCACGCCAGGTAGCGCATAGGGGATCTCGATGGCACTAAGTACCACACCCCGCCAACGCTCTGGCAGGCGCTGGAGCCGGTAAGTCAATGGCAGACTCAGCAGCATCAGCACCACCGCCGCGCTACCCGCCAGCCACAGACTGTTGTTCACCGCCCGCCAGGTGGCGCCTTGGCGACCCATCACTTCGGCGTAAGCGTTTAGGGTGGCGGTCTCAGCGTTTAGCGGTACGCCCATGGCGGGCACCAGCGAGCTGATAATGAGCGCAAGCAGCGGTGCGACCAGAATAATCAGTAAGATCCCGACTAGCGTGGCGGTCATCAATGAGCGCCAGGGGCCGAGGGTAAAGTCGTGGGAGCGGCCACTGTGGCCACCCAGGCCAAAACGGCTGCGATTCATCAATTGCTGCTGCAAGGCGACCCCGGCCAGTGCCAGTAACCCAATCAGCAAGGAGAGCGCAGCCATCTCTGCCAACACCCCGGTGCCGAAGTTGGCCATACGCTGGTAGATCAGGGTGGGCAGCACGTAATAGCCCGCGGGAATACCCAGCATGGCGGGGATGCCAAAGTTGCCGAGGCTGGAGATAAATGCCATCGCGCCCCCGGCGATCAAGCCGCTACGGGTCACGGGCAGAATAATATGGCCCCATACCTGGGTCTGTTTGGCGCCGCTAATGCGGGCAGCTTCAATCAGTTCCCGGGGTAGCGAAAGCAGGCTGGTGCGCAGCGCCAGAAATACCAGTGGTGCGCTCTGGATGCCCAGCAGTAAAGCGATGCCTTCAGCGGAGTAGAGCGGTTGCGGGCTGCCTAGCGGCGGCGCCATGCCAATACTCTTCAGCAGCGGGCTGGCCGGGCCAAAGAGCTGCAGCCAGCTTAAGGCGGTGACCTGGGGCGGAATCATCATCGGCAGCATAAAGCAGAACACCAGCCACGCTTTGCCACGGATATTGGTGAGCGTGATGGCAAAGGCAAATAGGCTGCCCAGCACCAGGGCGATCAGCATGCCAAGCCCCGAGGTATACAGGCTATGCCAGAGTGCTCGCCAAGTACTGGCACTGTTGAGCACCTGCCACAGCGGCGATTGGCGGCCCTGGGTAAGGTCGCTCAACGCTTCGAACAGCAGGCGCAGGCTGGGTGCCAGGCTGAGCAGCACAATGGCGATCAACAGGCTTGAAAGCAGCCAGCGGTGCTGGCTGCCGTACTTATCATAGTTGAGAGCAGGCGTCATGATTACCCGCCGAAGAGGTCGCTAAAACGCTGTTTGAGTTCTTCTTCCTGCGCCAATGCCTGCTCGGTATCAACCGGCATCAGGGTAATGCTATCGCGCTCGGGGAAGCCTTCAGGTGGGGCAACGTCGTTGTGGGCAGGCAGGTAGCCCTGCTGGCTGACCAGCTCCTGGCCCTGCTGGGAAAGCACGAAATCGACAAATTTCTGTGCGGCATCGACATTCTCTGCGCCCTGCAAAATAGCGACCGGCTCGGTCACCGCGCTCACTCCCTCTTCCGGAAATACGAATTCGACCGGCGAGCCTTTGGCGGCTTCACGAATTGGCAGAAAGTCCACCACTATGCCGTAGGGCTTGGTGCCCGCTGCTACGGCGTTAAAAACGCCGCCGTTCCCACCCTGGGCTTCGGTGCGGTTTTCGTGGAGCGCCTCGTAATATTCCAAGCCAAGATCAGGGTGGGCACTCATCGCCGCCATATGGATCAGCGCTGCGCCGGAGTAGAGCGGACTGGGCATCGTGACCATGCCTTCATAGTCAGGCCCCAGCAGGTCTTGCCAGCTCTGCGGCTGATGCTCTGCGCCGGTGTTATAGACAATCCCGGTCGTGATCAGCTTGGTGCCGTAGTAGTAGCCTTCCGGGTCATATAGGTCGGCGTCATACCCTTGGCGTTCATCGCTCAGGTACGGCTGTAAATGCCCCTCCTGCTTGAGTGACTCCATGGTCATGCTGTCGGCAATCAGCAGTACGTCGGGATTGCTCACCCCGGCTGAAAGCTCCGAGCGTAGCCGTGTCATCAAGCGCGTGGTGCCGTCGCGTACCCACTCCACTTCAATGTCGGGATAGGCCGCTTCAAAGGCGTCAACGGTCTGTTGGGCGTCGCTATTGGGCTGGCTGGTGTAGAGCGTCAGCGTTTCGTTCGCCGCTACTTGAGCGGACAGGGAAAAACTGGCTACCGCAATGGCCGCAGTAAGGGCAGATACCGGGAGAGATGACAGGGAGCGCTTCAACATGGGTAAACCTCCAGTGAGTGAACCCCTCCTAAGCTACTGTCATCTGCTTACAACAAAGTGACACTATGCTTTCGTTCAACATTTTGTGGCTTTCGTTTGCTGCACTTTTTGCTTTCGTTGTGCCGAGAGGGGTTATGCGCCAGTTCGAACGTCGACAACAGCTATTACAGCGAATCCATTCTATGGGGCGCCAATCGGTAGACAGCCTGGCAACTGATTTTGGGGTGTCGGTGCAGACCCTGCGTGGGGATATTCGCTACCTAGCCGATAAAGGGCTGGTGCTGCGCCGTCAAGGCGAGGTGCTGCCATTTCCCGAGCAGGAGAATATCGGCTACGACCAGCGTCAGATCGTCAACGTGGCGGGTAAACGGCAGATTGCGGCGCGGGCAGCGAGTTTGGTACAGGATCATCAAGCGCTATTTCTGGGCACGGGCACCACGGTTGAGCAGTTGGCCGATGCGCTAAGCGAGAAGCAGGGTTTGCATATCATGACCAATAATCTGCATGCACTGATTAAGCTGTGCCAGCTGAAATGTGAGTTAGTGGTGGCGGGCGGGCGCGTACGTCGGCGTGACCAGGATGTGATTGGCGGCGATGCCTGGCGTTTTTTCCAACGCTACCGTGCCGATGTGGGAATCGTGTCGGTGGGGGGAATGGATAGCCATGGCCAGCTTTATGACTACAACGACGACGAAGTGATGGCCCGTGAGGCGCTGTTGGCCCATGCTGGTTATCGCGTGTTAGTGCTGGATAAAACCAAGTTCGACCTGCCACTGCGCTGCGCTGCAGGCCAACTAGGGGATTATGATGCCGTGGTGACCGATGTGCCGTTGCCAGACAGACTACGCAGCCCGCTGGCTGCCCAAGGCGTTCGGTTTTTGGGATAAAGGTTCGCTTGACTGGTTGCTGCTATGCTTAGAGATTATTACTGGTGTAGCGAGGGAAACAACCATGGCAGGCGGATGGGCAAAAGATGGCGCCGAACAAGAGCAGATGGAGAGCACGCTGGAGGATGCGGTGCAGCGTGCGCGTAGCCAACTGCCCCGTGGTGAGAGCCTTTATGTTTGCGAAGAGTGTGGTGACCCCATTCCCGAAGCGCGCCGTAAGGCCATTCCGGGGGTACGGCTCTGTGTGGCCTGTCAAAGTGAACGGGACAAGCAGCAGTCGGCCTTTAGTGGCTACAACCGCCGCGGTAGCAAAGACAGCCAACTGCGTTAAACGCTGCTTTCTAAGCATCCTGGTCGGTGTCCGGCAACTGCTTAAAATAGACATAGCGGTGAAGGCGAATCGCCGGGCGAATTAATAGCTGTAAGCTACCAACCACAAATAACCACACGCCAACGGTTTGTACGGCACCTTGGAAAAAAAAGCAGACACTGCCGATCGTAAACCAGATGCCCAGCATAAAATCGTTGATCATGCTAAGCACCTCATAGCGTTGGTGCACAACGAGTTCGCGATGGCCAATGGTAAACGTCCAGTCGCTCGTCATCGGATCCTGTTGGCGCTGCATCATTAGTCTCCTTGTTGAATAGTCGTTTAATAAAAACGGATAAGTTTTCGTTTAAAATTTTCAGCAAGATTCACTTTAACTAAATGCTATTGTGGCACACTAACCGGGTACTTAAAGGTAATGGTTGGCTTCTGGTGTTTAGTAATGATGCATGAAAGCCGTAGATCATCGGGTGGGGTATTGAGGGCGAGTAATGATCAATGACGCGCTGCTGACAGCGGTGGAAGGTGAGTTGCGCAGGGGGCTTTGGCGATTACGCTTTGCTGACGAAGTGGAAGCGCGCTTTGAAGCGGATACCCGGCGCCGACGTGGTTTTAGCATGGCCGTGGCCGGGGTGATAGCGGCGCTTATTTACTGCCTGTTTTTGATTAATGACTATAGCTTTCGCTCTGATACTTTCAGTATTGCGGTAATTTTGCGGGTTGGGGTGATGCTGCCTTACGGCTTACCTATCCTTTGGCTGGTCTATCGTGGTGTCTCCCCTGCGTTACGGGAGACTTTGATGGCGAGTACGGTTATCGTTGCGACGGTAATCTCTTGTATGATTTTTGCGAGTTCCACCGCTCCTTACTCTTATCTGGATGTATTCTCCTTTGGGCTTATTTTGTTGGTGGGGAACATTGTTTATTCACTGCGCTTTAGCTACGCCGTATGTTCATCCGCAATAAGTGTTTTAATAATTCTGACATTTGTCTTGCCATATGAGCCAATGCCAGCAGAAGCAAAACGACTGGCTATATTCACACTTATGGCTGTGGCAGTATTTAGTCTTGCCGCGAACTACCGATTCGAGCGTAGCGAGCGAACCGCCTACCTGCATGTGCTGAAAGAGAAGATCCGTTCAGGCTATTACTTAAAAGATAATCAGGAGCTGTCGCGGATGTCGGTCACCGACCCGCTAACGAATCTTGCCAATCGTCGCCAGTTCGATACGGTTCTCCTTATGCGCTGGCAAGAGGCCACCGATAAAGGCCTCAGCTTGGGGCTGATGGTGATCGATATTGATCATTTCAAAGCTTACAACGACTATTATGGTCATCCCCAGGGGGACGAGTGCTTGCGTCAAGTAGCCAAGACGATGCAGGCCAATAGTCGTGATGCCGATTTAGTGGTGCGCTTTGGCGGCGAAGAGTTTGTCGTGCTAATGGCCAATGCATCGCTTGAGGCGGCAAAGCCAGCAGCAGAACGAATCCGACGCAGTGTGGAAGCGTTGGCGATTCCTAATCATGGTGTCTCGGCACAGAGCGTTGTGACCGTCAGCATTGGTGTTGCGGTGTTGACGCCTACCGATGGGGCCTCGCCAGCCGATCTTTTGGCCCAGGCAGATGTAGCACTTTATGAAGCCAAACGGCAGGGCCGCAGTCGTGTTCGGGTGGCTAACTCGGTGGGTGTACCAGCCACCGATGCCACTATTGGCGACTGAGGTATATCGGTCTAAGAGTGGTGATCGTCGGGCCAGCTCTACCCTAAATTATTTTGTGAGGAGTGACCTTTGGAGATCGACCAAGATTACCGCGCGCTCACCGTCGACACTCTTTCCCAGCGGCTTGGGAGTGTTGAGGCGGTGGCTAGTCGAGTGGGCGGTGAGCCTGCCAGTTGGGAAATTCGCGAGGTGGGAGACGGTAACCTCAACCTGGTGTTTATTGTCTCCGGCAGCCACGGCAGCGTAGTGGTAAAACAGGCGCTTCCCTACGTGAGAATGGTGGGAGAGAGTTGGCCGCTGCCGATCTATCGCGCCCATTTTGAGTGCTACGCCTTGGTTCGCCAGGCCAAGCGGGCGCCAGGCATTGCCCCCGAGGTCTACTACTTCGATAAGCCCCAAGCGCTTATCGTCATGGAGTATCTGCACCCACACACTATCTTGCGCCGCAAGTTAATCAACGGTGAGCGGGTCGTTCGGCTGGGTGAGATCATCGGCCAATTTTGTGCGCGCACCGCGTTCCGTGGCTCAGAGCTTTCACTAAGCAGCCCAGAGAAAAAGGCGGATGTAGGACTGTTTTCTGGAAATGTAGCCATTCCCGCAATCACCGAATCGCTGGTGTTTACCGACCCTTATTACGGCGCGGAAATGAACCACCACACCCCGGAGCTTTCGCCGGTGGTGGATGAGTTGCGCCGCAATGCGCGGTTAAAAGCCAAAGTGCAGCGGCTGTTGATGAAGTTTACCGCTAACACCGAAACCATGCTGCACGGTGACTTGCACTCCGGTTCTATTATGGCCACTGATACTGACGTCCGGGTGATCGACCCTGAGTTCTCTCAGTACGGCCCTATGGCGTTTGACCTGGGTATGGCAGTGGCCAACTTCCTGATGGCCTACTTCAGCCAGCCTGCGCACCGCCAGGAAGGTGAGCTTGAGGCGTATCAAACCTGGATCCTTGAAGTGATTGAAGCGTGCTTTAGCAGCTTTGATGCTGAGTTCCGCCACCTATGGCAAACCGAGCGGACGGGTATTCTGTTCCCGAAAGCCTTGTTTGAAGAACAGGGCAATAGCGCCGATGACGCTTGTGATGCACTGCTTGACGAGATTCGCCTGGATGCCCTGGCCTACTGCGGAATCGAGATGCACCGACGGGTTTTATCGCTGGCCCATAACGCTGACTTCGAAGAGATCGAAGACACCGCACTGCGCGCCAAGCTTGAAGCGCGCAATGTGCTGATGGGCCAAGCGCTGATTATGGAGCCGGAAGCTTATAGTGACCTTACCGCGCTGGCGGATTTAGCTAGGGCATATAACCAGCAGGAGGTTTTATAACCGCTAAGCCCCGTAGCGCGGTGTAACGAATCTCGCGCGGGACGAGCGTATGAGGCACCCGCGACGGCGGCGCCAGCCGCCTGGATGATGCCACAGTGACTCATCAAGCCTCGGTGCCGCCTTCGGCACCGCTACCGCGCTGCTTCACGGGTGCGCTGACGCTTACGCCGCGCTACAACTACCTCCAACGATTCACCACTTACGATTTACTCCTCACACCTCACCGCTTACAGCTGCTCCAAACGGTCAAACTTCCCGGCGATATCGCTCTCTGTCCAGTGGGGCACCCAGCCTTCCACGTTGTCAAAGAAGCGGAGCGCGGTGAATTCCGGCGCGGGGCCCATATCGAACCAGTGAGGTGTGTTGGCGGGTACGCTGATCAGATCATTGCGGGTACACAGTACCTGATACACCTTGTCATCGATGTGCAGGCAGAACAGCCCTTGTCCTTTGACGAAGAAACGCACCTCATCTTCGTGATGACGGTGTTCGTTTAAGAACTTCTGTCGCATGGCGTCTTTTTCTGGGTGCGTCGGCACCATATGTAGTACATCCACGGTTTGGTAGCCGCCCTTGGCTTTTACCCGGTCAATATCTTGCTGGTAAAGCGCTAGGATGTCTTCCTGAGTGGCGTCGGCAGAGATCTCGCCCGGCGTGGCCCAGCGCTCAAACAGTACGCCGACCTTGTTTAGCTCAGTCATAATTCGCTCACCGTCAGTGGTGTCGATCAGCGCCTCATTGGGGTTTTGGTCAGCGAATACTTTCAATTGCGACATCGTAAATTCTCCTTAAAGGTGACGGGCCATCAACGTTACACAGCGATTTCATCGAAGCGAGTGACGCAAGCGTGAGTAGTGCCCGCTTGAGTGCCTTCGCGCACCAACTGTAGCGTTTGCATACCCGCCTGCTTGGCGGCGTCCAGTTCTTCCACCACGTCAGACAAGAACAGCACTGCATCCGCTGGTAGGTCAAGCTCAGTGACAATACGCTGGTAGGAAGCGGCCTCGCGCTTATGGCCAATATGGGTATCGAAGTAGCCGCTAAACAGCGGGGTCAGGTCGCCCGCATCGCTATAGCCAAACAGCAGCTTCTGCGCCTGCACTGAACCAGAAGAATAGACGTACAGCGCCTTGCCCGAGTCCTTCCACTGGCGCAGGGCAGGGGCTACATCGCTATACAGATGGCCTTTAAAGTCGCCGCGCTGGTAGCCATCGGCCCACACCATGCCTTGCAGTGCTTTAAGCGGCGTAACCTTTTGGTCAGTCTCTATCCAGTGCAATAGTTGATTAATGACCGCTTCCAGCGTGGCATCAGGGTCTCCCATCTCACTACGCACGGCATCAATCTGCTCGGCTACTGCCGAGGTTGCTGCGTTAGCGCTTAGAAAGTCAGGCAGCTTGGCGTGGGCGTATGGAAAAAGCACCTTATGGACGAAGTTAATGTCCGTGGTGGTGCCTTCAATATCGGTGACAATGGCGCGAACAGTTGGTTTGCTCATTTAAGACTACTCATTTTTAAGACCATCGACTCTCTTCAAGAACACAGGCGAGTAAAAACTCGATGGCTTCCAGGTGGCGGCGGCAGTTGGCAATGCTATCGCCCACGGCATATATGCCATGCCCCGCGACCAAAAAGCCCCAGGGCATTGGCCAGCCGCTGCGTACGTGCTCGGCCAGCTCTTCCATATCCTGGGCGTTGGGCACCACCGGTAACCGGATGGTAGCCTCGTGGGTCACGTTGCCCGCTAAGGCTTTTTGCATTTCAAAGCCGCTTAGCTCAATACCCTCTGGGAAGCGACGCGAGAGCACCGTGCTGGCTATCGTGTGGGTGTGCAACACGCAGTTAATGGTGCTGCCCAAACGATAGAGGGCGGCATGCAGATCGCTTTCCGCGCTAGGCTTGCCGTTCCCTTCAAGCACTTTGCCATCCAGGTCACACAGCAGCAGGTCATCGGCCTGAATGCGGGTTTTATCCCGGCCAGAAGCGGTGACAAGATAGCCCGCCTCGGTACGGGCGGAAAAGTTACCGCCGGTGGCTGGCGTCCAGCCTTGCTGCGCCGCCCATGAAATGGCGGCCAGCAGTTCAGTTTGTAGCGTCATCATAGGATCTGCGTCGCCTCTTCTAGTGGCAGCCATTCTATATGATAAGCTTCTCGCCTGATAAGCCGCGCTGTTGTTCAGTTAGGCAAGTTCAAGTGCTCAAGGAGTCTATCAATGCCCCACTTACAGTCACGCAGTTTACGGGTCTATGCCGACCACCTTGAGTATTTGGATCAAACCCAACTGCCCCAGGCGGAGCAGTGGGTGCGCTGTGATTCGCCAGAAGAGTGGCAGGTAGCGGTGAAAAGCTTAGCGATTCGCGGTGCGCCGCTGATTGGTTTGAGCGCCGCCTTTGTGCTTGCCCAATACGCCGCTCTCCATCCACAAAGTGATTGGCAGTTGGTAAGCGATCGCTTACGCGCCACACGCCCCACCGCAGTTAACTTAATGTACTGCCTGGATGCCATGGAAGCCTGCTTTGAGCAAGGCGCAAGCGCCCTGGCCGAACGTGCTGCTGAACTGTTTGCAGAAGACCGTGCGCTGTGCCAACGCATGGCTGAGCGGGGCGCTGACTTGCTGAAAACTAGTGACCGTGTGCTGACCCACTGCAACACTGGCGCCCTGGCCACCGCCGGGGTGGGTACGGCCATTGGTGCGCTGGCAGTGGCCAAGCAGCGCGGTGTAGAGCTGCATGTGTTTGTGGATGAAACCCGTCCGCTGCTCCAAGGTGGCCGCTTAACCGCCTGGGAAATGGCCGATCTGGGCATTCCCTACCAGCTAATTACCGACAGCATGGCCGCCAGCCTGATGGCGGCGGGCAAAGTGGATAAAGTAATGGTGGGCGCCGACCGTATCTGCGCCAACGGCGACTTTGCCAATAAAGTGGGTACTTACATGCTGGCGGTGATCGCTCACTACCACCAGGTGCCGTTCTATGTGGTGGCTCCCTACACTACGGTTGATCCCGCTTGTGCTACTGGTGCGGACATTCCTATTGAACAGCGCGACCCCGCTGAGATCCGCGGCGTCGCTGGCGCCTTTGGTGAGGTTACCTGGGCACCCGATAATGCACCGGTATGGAATCCGGCCTTTGACGTCACTCCCGCCAAGCTCGTGACGGCTTGGGTGTTGGATACCGGCGTATTTGATGCCGCCGCCATTGAGCGAGGCGAGCATTTTCTGGGGCGAAGTTAACCCTTTGCGGCCATGGACGCCCGCACACAGTGCAGAATAGGGTAATCAATGCGCCCCTCCAGCGCTTCGAACACCACTTTCAGCCCTTGATCTGGGTATTGCGCAAAGACTGCGCGGATTTGTTCTAAGGTTGGGGGATCCAGGTTGACCACCTCTTCAAGCTCCAGGTCGCCACTTTGAATTACATCGCCCAGATGGCGGTAAACAGTGTTGGCAGCAAGGCCGCGCTGCTGCGCGACTTCCTCTGGCGTTAGTCCCTGGCGCAGCAGTGCTGCGGACTCCATGGCGCTACTGCCCGCGGGTGGGGGGTCGTGATGGGTTTCCTGATGCGCCAGAATAACGTCCAGAAAACCCTCTCCATAATCCGCCAACTTACGTGCACCAATGCCGGAGATCGTGCCCAGTGCCGCGAGGCTCTGGGGTTTCTGTTCGACCAGTTCGGCCAGGGTGGCGTCGTGGAAAATCACATAGGCGGGCACGCCCTGGGCTGCGGCCAGCTCGCGACGGTGCTGGCGCAGGGCTTCCCATAGCTCCCCATGGGGCAGCGTGGCCGAGCCCGCTTTGCTGCCCCGACGGGTGGCCTTGGCCTTGCTTGGTTTGCGCAGGGTAAGCGAGTGTTCGCCGCGCAGCACCGGCTTGGCGTTGGCAGTGAGCTTAATGCCGCCGTGCCCCTCCATATCCACGCTTAAAAAGCCGCTGGCAATCAGCTGACGAAACAGCGCTTTCCACTCGTTAGCCGCGAGTTCTTTACCAATGCCAAAGGTGCTTAGGCGGTCATGGCCAAAACGGATGATGCGCTCATTGCTTTTGCCCAGCAGTACATCCACCAAATAGGTCACGCCGAAGCGCTGCTCAGTGCGGTAGACGCACGACAGCGCCTTCTGCGCCGCCACGGTGGCCTCCCAGGTCTCGGGTGGCGTCAGGCAGTTGTCGCAGTTGCCGCAGGGGGCGTCCAGGTGATCGCCAAAATAGTGGAGCAGCGCCTGGCGGCGGCAACTGATGATTTCGCAAAGCCCCAGCATGGCGTCGAGCTTCTGCTGCTCGATACGCTTTTGCTGGTCGGCGGCGCTGGAGTCCTGCTGCATCTGACGCAGGGTGATTACGTCCTGGAGCCCATAGGCCATCCAGGCATCGGCGGGTAGACCGTCGCGCCCGGCGCGGCCGGTCTCTTGGTAGTAGGCTTCGATGCTCTTGGGCAGATTGAGGTGGGCGACAAAGCGCACGTCCGGCTTGTCGATGCCCATGCCGAAAGCGATGGTGGCGACGATCACCACGCCATCTTCACGCAGAAAGCGAGTCTGGTGCTGCTGGCGCTGCTCGGGGGCAAGTCCCGCGTGGTAGGGCAGTGCGGTCAGTCCCTGACGCTCCAGCCAGGTGGCGGTCTCCTCCACCTTACGCCGGGAAAGGCAGTAGACGATACCCGCCTCGCCGTCGTGGTGCTCGCGGATAAACTGCAGCAACTGCTCCTTGGCCTTGCCCTGATTTTCGGCGATATGGTAGCGGATATTGGGCCGGTCAAAGCCGCTGTTGTAGAGCGCTGCCTCTTGGAGCTGCAGATGCTCCATGATATCGCCCCGGGTGGGCACATCGGCGGTGGCGGTGAGGGCGATGCGCGGTACCTGGGGGAAACGCTGATGCAGGTGGGAAAGCTGGCGATACTCCGGGCGAAAGTCGTGGCCCCACTGGGAGACGCAGTGGGCTTCATCAATGGCGAACAGCGCAATCCGGGTCTGTTCCAGCAGCATCTGCATACGGGGCGTGGCCAGCCGTTCCGGAGCGACATACAAAAGATCCAACTCGCCCGCCCGCAGGCGGTTTTCCACATCGGCCGCCTCGTGATAATCGAGGCTGGAGTTCAGGTAGGCCGCCTTGACTCCGTTCTGCTGAAGTGCCGCTACCTGATCCTGCATCAGCGCGATCAGCGGTGAGATCACAATCGCGGTGCCTTCGCGCAGTAGTGCCGGAATCTGATAGCACAGCGACTTGCCCCCGCCAGTGGGCATCAGCACCAGCGCATCGCCCCCGGCCATCACATGCTCAATGATCGCCTGCTGCGAGCCGCGAAAGCTGTCGTAGCCAAATACCTCCTGCAGCACTTTCAGGGCTGTTGAGTGGGTGTCGCCGTGCATTAATGCTCTCCCGTGTCGCGTGCTTAAGAAAGAATTGTGCACGAAAAACGGGGAGGGCGTCAGCCTAGCGAATCCCGGCCCTTAAAAACGACTGCACGAATTGGCGCTGGAAAAGCAAAAAGGCGATTAGCAGTGGAGCGATACTTAGCAGCGTTGCGGCGCTAACGGTGGCCCAGTTGACGCCGGTTTCGGGCGCGGAGAAAACGCCTAAGCCCACCGTGAGCGGGCGGCTCTCTACCGAGTTGGTGACCACTAGCGGCCAGATAAAGTTATTCCAGTGGTGGCTGATCGAGACCAGCCCGTAAGCAAGGTAGGTAGGCTTGGCGAGCGGTACGTAAACCTTCCATAAAATTTCCAGCCAGTTACAGCCTTCGATGCGGGCGGCGTCTTCCAGCTCACGGGGAATGGTTTTGAACGTTTGGCGGAGCAGAAAAATACCCAGGGCACTGGCGACATAAGGCAGGCCAATCCCGGTGATGGTGTTGATCAACCCCAGCTCGCTTGCAATGCGGTAGTTCTCGACAATCAGCACTTCGGGGAACACAAAGAGCTGAATCAGCACTAGCATAAATAAAACGTTCTTACCGGGAATTGGAAAGCGCGCAAAGGCAAACGCCGCCAGGGTACAAACGATAAACTGACCGATCACCACCCCTGTCACAAGCGCAAAGGTGTTCAGGTAGTAGCGGCCAAAGGGTGCTTGAGACCAGGCGTTAGTGAAGTTTTCCAGCGTCAGCGGGGCGAATAGAGAAAAATTCACCATAAACTCGCTAGGGTGGAAAGCCGCCCAAAAGGCATACAGCAGCGGGAATATCCAAATGATCGCCAGCAGCCACGCGGCCACCGTTTCAAGCGATAGAGTGGAGGTGTAACGAGATCGGAGCGCAGTGATTGTATTCATTGGTAGTGCGTCCTGCGGTCTAAAATCGTGAACTTCAGCGTGGCCACCACCGCCAGTACCACCAGAATGACCACCGTAATGGTGGCTGCCGTGGTGCGGTCAAAGAACGAGAAGGCGTTCTCGTAGACGTAATAGAGCAGCAGGTTGGTGGCGTTGTTGGGCCCACCCTTGGTCAAAATAAACAGGTGATCGACGACCCGCACCGAATTAATCAGCGCATTGATCAACACAAATAACGTGGTGGGCATCAGCAGCGGAAAGGTGACCCGCCAGAAGAAGCTCCAGCGGCTAGTGCCTTCTAAGTCTGCTGCCTCTTTTAATTCGGGTGGCATACTTTGCAGCGCCGCCAGGTAGAAGATCATAAAAAAGCCGGCTTCTTTCCATACCGACATCACAATTACCGAGCTTAACGCAACGCTGGGATCGCCCAGCCAGTTCACCCCGGAAAAGCCCAGCATGCCGAGCAGTTTATTGAATAGGCCAATCTGCGGCGCATAGAAAAACATCCATATATTGGCCGCGGCGATCATGGGTAGAATCGTCGGCGTAAAGTAAGCCATGCGCACAAAGCCCCGCCCGCGAAGCTTGCCATTGACGAACAGCGCCATACCCAAGGCCAGCGCGATGGACGTAGGAATCGTACCGACGGCGTAGATTAAGTTGTTACGGGATACTTTCCAAAACGTCGGGTCATCGAACAACACCTGATAATTTTCAAGGCCTACGAATTCAGTGGGAGCACCGCGAAAGCCGGGTAAAAACAGGCTGTTAATGACCGTAGTAACGGTCGGTAAATAAGCAAACGTCGTCAGCAGTAGCGCAGCGGGCAGCAGCAGAAGCGCGCCATAGAGCTGCATTTTGCGGTGGTTGGTGAATGACATAGAGACGTACCGCAAGTTGGAAAAGCCGGGGCATGCCCCGGCGAACAGTCAAATATCTAACGATTAGCGTGCGTAGCGACGCAGCACGCTGTCGGCTTCTTGCTGTGCCTGGCTAAGCGCTTCCTGCGGTGTCATTTGCCCGGTGAGTGCCGCCTGCACGGCATTATCCAAGGCGCGGCGAATGCGCCCCCCCTGATAGGTGGAAAGCTCCGCCGTGCCGTGTTCAAGCTGGTCGCGGGCAACCGCAGCGGGCGGGAACTCTTCCACATAGCGTTGCAGCGCATCGGTTTCGTAAGCGGCGGGGCTGACGCCCATATAGCCAGTCTCAATCGACCAGGCAGCGGCGCGCTCGGGAGCGGTCATCCAGCGAATGAAGGTCATCGCCGCGCGCTGTTCTTCTTCAGTGGCGTCTTCAAAAATGTAGAAATTGCCGCCGCCGGTGGGGCTGCCGCGCTGGGTTTTCATCGGCAGCATGGCGACGCCAAAATCAAAATTGGCTTCGCTGCGTACGGCGGTCAGGTTGCCGGTGGTGTGCCACATCATTGCCGTAGACGCTTCAAGGAAGTTCTGACGCAGGGTGCCCCACTCAATGGTGCCGTCGGGCATCGCGTCGTGCTCAGTGGCCAGCGATACCCAGTATTCAAGGGCCTTGACCGCAGCGGGGTCATCAAAATAGACCTCGGTGCCATCTTCGCTCATTAGGCGATGGCCGTTCTGAAAGGCAAACGCTTGGAACATCCAGTAAGGGTAGCCGGTAGAGGGCACCATCACTCCCCACTGTTCGCCACCGGAGGCTTCACGCACGGTAGCGGCCATCTCGGCCATCTCTTCCCAGTTCTCGGGGGGCGTTTCGGGGTCTAGGCCAGCGGCTTCAAAGGCGTCCTTGTTCCAAAACAGTACGATGGTGGAGCGCTGGAAGGGGATACCGTAGGTTTTACCATCCAACTGACCGTTTTCCATCAGACCTGGATAGAAGCCATCGAGCCATTCGCGCTCTTCATCGGTTTCGACCAGATCATCAAAGGCGACAATGGCGTTCTGCTCAATCAGCTCGTACAGATCAATGGAGAACATGACCGACAATTGCGGCGTTTCACCCGCTTCCATCGCCGACATGGCGCGCACGCGGGTGTCGTCGTAGTTGCCGGCGTAGATCGCTTCCACATTGATATCGGGGTATTCGCTTTCAAACTCTTCCACCAGATTATCAACCACGTCGGTGAGTGCACCGCCCACCGCGACCGGGTAGTACATGGTCAGATCGACGCTATCCGCGTTTACCTGGGCGGCGCTTAACAAGCCCGCTGTCAGGGCGGTCATTGCAAAAGGGGGACGCAAACGCATAAGAGACTCCACAAGTGTCAATACTGCTGTCAGTGTTGGAAAGAGCCCACCGCCGGTGGGCGAGGAATGCTTCGAGATGAGCTGGGTAATGGGGTCGGTGTCAGGTCATCCCGCCGCAGGCCGTCGGCATCGAAAAGGTGTGTGTTCTCTGACGTCCAATAGAGGCTACATGGCTGGCCTGTCAGTGCCTGCTTGCCGCTAAGCCGCACGCGTAGGGTGTGCGATCCCACCGCGACATAAGCAATGGTGTCCGCTCCCAGGTACTCTTCACTTAATACGTTAGCGGGCACGCCGGAACCGGGTGCGATTCGCAGTTCGATATCTTCCGGGCGGATACCCAAGTGGCCGCCGACGGCCTCCAAGGGGGCTACGGGGGTACTTGGTTCGCCTTCGATAACGGCGCCATTCTCACCGGCCACTAGGGGCAGCAGGTTCATGGCGGGGCTGCCAATAAAGCTAGCGGCAAAAGCGCTAGCGGGGCGGTTATAGAGCTCGTCTGGGGTGCCGTCCTGCACAATTTTGCCGTGCTGCATCAGAATCACACGATCACCCATACTCATGGCTTCCACCTGGTCGTGGGTGACGTAAATCACCGTCATATTCAGGCGGCTTTGTAGTGCTTTGATTTCCCGGCGCATATCGCTGCGCAGCCGGGCGTCCAGGTTGGATAGCGGTTCATCCATTAGGCAGATCGGGTGTTCGGAGATCACCGAGCGCGCCAAAGCAACCCGCTGGCGTTGGCCGCCGGAAAGCTGGGCAGGTTTGCGGTTCAGATAATCGGTTAAATCAACTAGCTCGGCCACTTTGGCTAGCCGCTCGCGCTGCTCGGCTTTGGGTACCTTGCGGCTGCGCAGGCCAAACACGATATTGTCGGCAACGCTTAAATGCGGGAATAGCGCATAGGACTGAAACACCATGCTCAGCCCTCGATCTCCAGGCGGTAGGCGCGTAACGTCTCGATCGCCAATGTGAATACGCCCGTCGCTGGCCTCTTCAAGACCTGCGATCATGCGCAGGGTGGTCGATTTACCGCAGCCGGAAGGGCCCAGAAGAATGACAAACTGCCCAGGCGTGACATCGAAGGAGATTTCATCGACGGCAGTGGCCGCGCCCCAACGTTTAGTGACGCGTTCCAGGCGAATACGCGATTGGTTTGACATAGCACACACATCACCGGCTGTTGGTTGTTATTGGTTCAGCTTGTGTTGAAGGTGTTGCCGTTTCATGACACTTACATGGATGGTTGATGACAGCAGTTGTGTCAAGCAGAAAATCACTTGGTGCTTAACTGCAGTAATCGTCATGCTGATCCTCGATTAAACGAAGCGCTGCCTGCCATGCCAAATGAGTGATCTCTTTCTCATCTTCCGAATCGAACTGGGCTGCAGTGTGTCGCTTAACCTCTTCGCTAGGTATATGAAGAGCTCGTCCACCGGATAAGGCCTGAACCTGGGCCTGACAGGCGCGCTCCAAAAAATATATTTCCATAAAGGCCTCTGCAACACTCTCGCCGGCTGCCAGTAGACCATGATTGCGTAGAATCATTGCCTTATGTGGCCCCAGATCTACCACGAGGCGCTGCCGTTCAGAAGTATCCAGAGCAACGCCCTCATACTCATGGTAGGCCAGCTTACCGTGGAATTTCATCGCATGTTGTGTGAGTGGTAGTAATCCCTCTTGCAGGGCCGACACGGCCATTCCTGCTGCTGTGTGCGTGTGGATTACGCAATCTAATTCGGGGCGGGCAGCATGGATGGCAGAGTGGATAACGAATCCCGCCACATTGACTCGTCCTTGTGGGTTGAGGGTGTCCACTACCTTGCCGTCATGGTCGATGCGTACGAGATCGGATGCACGCATTAGATCGAAGGGGATGCCATAGTGGTTGATCAGGAAATGCTCGGGGGTATCAGGATGGCGTAATGTCAGGTGCGTATCGATCAGGTCGGTCATGCGGTAATAGGCAAGCAGCCGATAAAGTGCCGCCAGTTCACAGCGTGCTTGCCACTCATTGTTACTAATGTGCTGTCGAACGTTTAGCGGTATGTTATTCATGAAAATCCCTTTCGAGTCATTAATGCCGCTGTGCGGCGCGCCAGCCTTGTATGGCCATACGCAGAAACAGCAGCGTCAAGGTCAAGATAATTAGCAGCGTAGAAATGGCCGCTACTACTGGGTCGACATTGTCCCGTAACCCGCCCCATATTTGACGAGGCAGGGTAATAACCTCCCAACTGGTGATGAACAGCGTTACGGCAATCTCTTCCCAGGAGAGAATGAAACAGAGCAGAAAAGTCGTCAGCATGGAGAGGCGCAGGTTAGGGAGCAACACCATCCAGGTGGTTTGCCACAGGCCAGCCCCCAAGTTGCGCGCCGCGAGTTCAATCCGTCGATCAACCCGACTGATGGCGACCAACATGTTAATGACGCCGAAAGGAACGACCAGCAGCGTATGGGCGAGAATCACTCCGGGCAGAGAATCATACCCAAGGCCGGGGGCGATGCGCGAAACATTGGTAGTCATAAAGTAGAGCACCATAGCCGATACGACTGGGGGGACGATCAGCGGCAACATGCAGAGTCCGATCAGCCAGCGTGTCCACTTGTTATTGCGGTACCAAACAGCGATGACAAAAGCGGTAGATAGCAGGGTGGCCAGCAAAGCAGCTGAGATAGCAACGATAGCGCTATTCATGATGCTGCCAATCCACTCCGATGAGTTGAACAGTGTAATGTAATGGCGTAGTGACCAGTCGCCCTCGGGCATCGACAGATAGCGCTTGCCGGTGAATGACACGGGTATCACTGCCGCAAGGGGGAGCATTAAAAACCCCATAGTGATAAGCGCTAGGAGCTTGGCGAGCCAGCCGACCCGATAGATATTCATAATGTTCTCCTCAACCGACTAGTCGCTCGACCCGCGAAAACCGCATAAGTAGCCACACCAATCCAGATACCAGTACCAGCATCAGTACGCACAAGGCGGCTCCAATTCCCCAGTTGTAGGTCTGAAACATCTGCAAGAAAACGTATTCCGCCGCCATCAATGTGCTACCACCACCAAGAATGGCGGGAATAATGAAAAAGCCCAGGCAGAATACAAAGACCATAATGAAAGCACCTAGCAGTCCGGGCAGGGTTTGAGGCAGGAACACCGAAATGAATACCCGCAAACGTGAGGCGCCTAGACCGCGGGCGGCCAATAGCACTCGGTCATCAATCTGGCGCATCGAAGAGAGGAGTGGAAAGAAGGCAAAAGGCACCATGAAATGAACCATGGCAATGATTACTCCAAGAGTATTGCGGGTGAGCGCTAGTGGAGAGTCAATTAGCCCCAGATCCTGCAACCAACTATTTACTAATCCATTATTTCGCAGTGCTACGAGCCAGCCGAAAGTACGTACTAGTACCGATATAAAAAAAGGCAGGAAAATGCACAGCTCTACCCAGCGTTGCCATCGGGATGAGCTGTAAAGCCAGCAGTAGGCCATCAAAAAGGCCAGCAGTAGTGCACAGACCCCTACAATGGCGCACAGATGGAGAGTGCGCCATAGCACGGCGTGTATTGAAGGGTCGTTCGCCAGGCGTGCATAGTTATCTACTCCTAGCTCCGGCAGCGTCACGCTCCAGGTGACGATGCCGGCAAAGGGGATCACATAGCAAAGCAGCAGTAGAATCGGCAGTGGCCACAACAACAGACGGTACTGCCAACGTTCGGGAAGGCGGTTAATCATATTTGCATGCCCTCACATAAAGTCAGGCACCAGTGCGTGACAGAAACTGGTCTAGTACGCTGCCGTAGTGATCGGCGTACCATTCAATGTCGAGCTTGAATTGGCGAGCAAGATTATCGACTGAACCACAGTTCAGTTCGATGAGTTCCTCGGGAATCAATGCCTCAGCAGCTGGGTTTGATGGGCCGTTACCTAGCAACTTGAGTAGCTCAATCTGACCTTCCGGTTCCAGTGCATGATTGATAAAGCGCATGGCGGGTTCTGAACCTGCTGGATTGTCGCCAAGGACTGCCCAACTGCTGGGAGTGACACAGGCATTATCATAGTGCCAGCCCACCCTGCCCTCTGTATCGCGTTCAAGCACAATGGCACGAGTATTCCATATCTGTCCGATGCTGACTTCTCCATCGAGGAACAACTGCTGGCTTTCCGCGCCGGAGCCCCAATAAGCTAGAATGTGAGGGCGCAGCTCATCAATCTTGTCGAGTGCTCTTGCTACGTCGAGAGGGTAGAGATCCTCGACAGCGACACCATCGGCCAGCAGGGCTGCTTCGAGAACGCCATTCATCCATTTGTACATGGTGCGCTTACCGGGGAAACGCTCAACATCCCAAAAGTCTGCCCAGGTTTGTGGGGCTGAATCGAAGCGCTCCTTGTCCCAGGCGATAACATAGCTATACAGGTAGCCCGCCACACCGAACTCTGTGGCAAACTCTTCATTCACTTTGCTTCGTTCAATGGTATTGAAGTCTAGTGGCCGCATCAGTCCTTCACGGCCCAGGGTCAAGGAAGTAAACGGCTCGGCATCTACCACGTCCCAACTGGGGCGGCCTGAGGCTAGCTGGGCACGGATCGCCCCTTCTGTAGGGCCGCTGCCATCAATGCGCACCGGAATGCCGGTTTCGCGGGTAAAACTATCGGTCCAGGCTTGCCGATATGCATCGATAGCATCGCCGCCCCAGTTGACGATAATAACTGGGCGATCCTGTGCCCAGCCAATACCACTGCGCATAGCAAGCGGTAATGCCGCTAGCATACCCGCCGCCTTAAGAAAGCTACGGCGGTCGATTTGACCACGACGCGCCTTTTCGACAAGAAGCTCAATACAGTCCTGTTGATGTGTCTGATGCATGATGATTACTCCAGTGGGGCGATGCGCAAGTCACGCTGTAAGTCTGTGGGTAAAATATTCAAGCCTCGATCACGATGCCGGCATCAACTGGCCAGTAAAGCCATAATGGGGTGCCTGGTGTGGCTCGAGCGGCCGGATGTGAGTTGGTAACGCTGGTGGTCAATACATGGCCCTGGGTGGTGCTAAGTGTCAGGTCGAAACTGTGGCCTTGGTAAGTGCGCTCCTGAAGCGTGGCCATCAGGCAGTTGACGCCATTACTCGCGGCTTCGTTATAGCTAAGGGCAATACTCAGTTGTTCGGGACGGATGCCTAGCATCAGGTTGTTGTGAGGAATATGGCGTAGGTTGTTCGCTGTCAATAGGGTACCTTCGAACTGGCTGCTGACACGCTGCCCGGAGCGTTTGGGATGGCTTAGCGGCAATAAGTTCATACGGCCTAGAAACTCTGCAACAAAGCGGTCATGAGGCCGGTTGTAAAGGCGTTCTGGCGTATCAAGTTGAGCCAAGCGACCTTTCTTGAAGATGGCTATACGCGATGAAAGGGCAAGTGCCTCACTCTGGTCATGGGTTACGAAGACAAAGGTGGTACCCATTCCCTGGTGTATACGTTTCATTTCCTCTTGCAGCTGACCGCGCAGGTTTTTATCTAGCGCCGAAAATGGCTCGTCAAGCAGCAACATCTCTGGCTCAAAGACCAGTGCCCTAGCCAACGCTACCCTTTGCTGCTGACCACCGGAGAGAGTGTGTGGCTTCTTGTGAGCATGCTCGCTCAGACCCACGGTCTCCAGCATGTGCTTCACGCGCTGGCGTCGGTTGGCGGCAGCTACGCCACGAATACGTAACGGAAAGGCGACATTGTCCGCAACGCTCATATGCGGAAACAGTGCATAGCCTTGAAATACCATGCCAAAGTTACGCTTTTCGGCTGGCCGCTGAGTGAGGTCTTGTCCCGCTCTGGTCAGACGTCCGGCAGAGGGAGTGCTGAAGCCTGCCAGAATCATCAGTAGGGTAGTTTTACCAGAGCCAGAGGGGCCGAGTAAGGTTAGAAATTCGCCCCGTTGGACATCAATGAAAATATCGTCGAGAGCCAGAAAACTTCCAAAACGCTTCTGAATGCCCTGTATGTTAATTTGTACGTCACCATTCTGAGCCGTGTCGCTAATTAGCTCGTGAGTGGGTGACTGGGAAAGGCTATTCATGACGGCTCCTGAGCGGTTCAAGGGAATAACGTTGATGTATTAGCCTGCAAAGCCCGTACCAGGATTGGGCGGTAGCGCCAAGGAAGAAGCAGAAGTACCAGAGAGATGTCTGGAAATGCCAGAATAGTGTTCTTCCAGTCGCCATCCAGAGGGGAGTATTTCCCCCTGCTGATTGCACAGGCTAAGGGACTGTCCTTCACGCCAGGGCAGAGTCGAGTGACGAATCAGGAAGTTGCTGTTAGCGCCATACTCGGCATAGGAAATCTCGCAGTTGAGCAGGGCCAGGGCGTCTTGTGATGATTCACGTAGCAGGTTGGCAAGGGGGAGAGGTGGCAGGACAAGCGAACGGCGTTCAATCAGCATGGCAAAGGCATCTATGACCAGCAGACGTGCATGCCCATCTTCACGAAGCCAAACATGTATATCTGGATCTTTAGGCGTTAAGCGGTGCCACTCTTCTTCGTAAGCACCGGATGGAGCGCGTTCGATTATGCAGCTATCGCGCAACTCGATGTCGCCAGGTTCCGGGAAGTCGACTACTGGTTGATAGCCCCATTCGCGCTGCCAAACTGCTTGCCCATCAAGGTAATGACAGTGCCCAGTAGCACCCTGCTGGTGCGCCAGAGCGAGATCATCATCGCGGGACGCACCAAGGCGCTTCACTATAGGCCGAGTTGTCGCGATACGTAGATCTCCATAGCAGCTTAGCCCTTGTAGCCAGAACACTCTGCTTGAGGTATCACTACTACCGTCGCTATAGTCGATACGTGTTCGTTGCCAAACGCCTCTTAGCCAGTCGGGTACCGTTGCTTTCATACTCCTGCACCGCTGGTGTTCTGACGATGGGCATTGGTAGCATCCAGGCGCCCAACTAAGTGTTCACCGGCAAAAGTATCGGGATAATGGGGGGGATTATCGGAACTTGAGCAGTGAGGTAAACAACTGACCAATGTGTGGTAATTGCAGCCACAGAAAAAGGGCATTGAGTAGCGCTCGTTGCTGGAGCGGTTATAAACACGATGAATGGTGGATGCAAAGCGGTCATTGGTCCAGCGCGCCATCATGTCACCGATATTGACGACAAAAGTACCCTCAATGGGGGGCACTGCGATCCAGTCCCCAGCAGCATTGCGGGCTTCTAAACCTCCGTTGTTATCCTGAGCGAGCAGTGTTAGGCATTCGTAATCGCTGTGCGCGCCGATACCTACTCGGGGCTCACCTTCGTGTGCGGGATAACGAATCAGGTTAAGTTGCGCCATAGGCTTGTCGATTTTGTCATCGAAAAAGTGTTCGTCGATGCCAATAGCCAGGGCGAACAGTCGGAATAGCTCCTTCGATAGCGCCGACATTTCCTGATAATAACTGTAAATAGTTTCGCGAAATCCAGGCAAATCCCGGGGCCAAGTGTTCGGGCCGTACATGATGATGCCGTTAATAAAATCCGGATCATCAGCCGGTAGCTCAAGCCCAATCTTGAAAACTTCCTTACTATCTGCAGCGTAGGCATCAAGTGTCTCTTCACCAATCCCTAGATATCCCCTATGGTTTGGTAGCTTGCTGATATGGATCTCATTTTTGCGCTCTAGAGGCAGCGCAAAAAACGCTTTGCCTCTGCCCATGCTGCCGAGATCTTGTCACTGTTGACACCGTGGTTAGTAACATAGAAAAAGCCTATTTTTTCACAGGCAAGACCGATTTCATCAGCCACTGCTTGTCGTGACGAGGGCGTAGCATCGGGGCCGATAGCGGGGGCAAGATCAATGACGGGTACCGCTGTAAAGTGGCGACCTTTTTCTCGAGCCAAGCGATCAGGGTTTGGGGCATATGTGGAATTAGGCATTAAAAAATCCTCGGGAAGGTGGAACAAGCCAGCGGTGCGCCGGGTATCAAGCCATCGCCCTTGATCGGCGGTGCGAGATCGCTCGCTATTTCAATGTAATGCGCATCATCCCCCGCCCAGCATGTCGACAGTACTCGGCGGGGATGGGGGAGTGGGTTGCCAGGAGCGCGATGTAGTGTGCGTGCGTGAAACGCAAGGCAGTCCCCGGGTTGTAGAGACCAACTGACGATGTCCTCGTCACTACAGCAGAGGCCGATATCCGGCACTTCTGGGCGGCCATCGCGGCTACCATCAAAAGAGCTTTCATCGGCGAAAGGCACGGCAGCATAGAGAGTGTTCCAGCGATGAGAGCCGCGTACGAACTCAAGCGTATTGGCTGAACTGACAGCATCTAGAGGAGCCCAAATCGTCAATGCTTGGTCACCACCTATGCACCAATAAGATTGATCTTGGTGCCAAGGTGTCGGCTTGCTGGAGCCAGCATCCTTAACGAGCAAGAAGTCATGATAAAAGGTCACACCCTGAGAGTTCATTAGATGACCGGCTAAACTTGCCAGCGGGCCGTCAAACGCAAACTCATAAAAGCTAGGCCAGCGTTGCCAGAGCATGACATCACCAAAGAAAAAACCGGGCGCATTTGGCGTGCCAAATCGGAAGTGGTGAGGGCCGCCCTGTTCGATAGCGTCGCTGGTGCCTTCTTTGAGCCGAGTAAGCCAGCTTTCATTCAGAACATTACGTAGGCAAATAACCCCATCCTGTAAATACTGGTCAAACGCACGAGGATCATCGGGAGTAAAGCCCTGTTCTGTGCTGTTGGCTTGCATGACAACCTCTCTCAAATTCGATGTGCCAATAACTTTTAGGTTGGCAAAAGATGGTTGATAATAAAATTCATATTTTTTGTCTTTTTATGTGAGAAAAATTGTTATGAGACGAGCGTTACCTCCCTTGAATGCGTTACGTGCCTTCGAAGCGGTGGCGCGCTTGCAGAGTGTTAAGCTTGCTTCCGAAGAACTGCACGTCACTCACGGGGCGGTAAGCCATCAGTTGAAAACACTCGAAGAGTCTCTGGGGATGGTGCTGTTTCACCGCGATCGCCGCCAATTGCGACTCAATCAGGCGGGGCTGGTTTACTCTCGTCAGGTGCGGGAGGCATTACGCCTTCTAGCGGAAAGCACCATGAAACTTGGACTGCCCAGTGTTGAAGGGAGACTACAGATCATCTGTGCTCCTACTCTGGCCACTAAATGGCTGGCCCATCAGTTGAAAGCCTTTCGCAGTGCCTTTCCAGATATCGATCTGACTGTTATGCCGCAGAACCTTGATGATGAAGGGATAGCTACTAGCGACTATGACGTGGCGGTGATTTATGGACATGGTGAATGGGAGCGCAAGCACGTTAAACTGTTGGCCAACTTCAATATGACACCGGTCTGTCATCCGCACTTTTTTTCTACCTACGACCAACCCCATCAGGTCAGCGAGCTTCGCGGAAGCTGGCTGCTGCATGAAGATGATGGCGGTAACTGGAAACGCTGGTTAGCTAGGGTAGGTGCTGATTCTCATGATTTGAGAAGAAGTACTCACTTGGGAGGAGCCCATCTGACACTCGAGGCGGCTGCGTCAGGCTTCGGTGTCGCGCTGGGAGATCGGATAGTCTGCGCGCAGGATTTTGCCCGTGGTCATCTGGTGCGCTTATTCGATGCCGAGGTGCCAGCGCCAAACGCCTATTATTTGGTCTGCTCGCCACACCGGCTGAACGAGCCACGTATTCTTCTATTTTGTGACTGGATACAGGCGCGTATCGAACGTACCTTGGCCGTCAAACAAGCTCCATAAATATAAGTTGATGAACTTGAATCACAGGTTTTACGTCAATTTGATAGGCTGGATTATCGCGGGGAGGCACTCAGACCATAGCGCTGAAGCCTGCGCACCACGCTGGATTGGCTGATGCCCAGCCGCTCGGCAATGGCATAGGTGCTTGGAAGCGTGTTGCACAGCTCTTCAAGCGTTTCACGCTCCAGCCGCGCTAGGTACTGCTTGAGGGTTTCCTGGGGTTCGAGTGCTACTGCCGACCTTGTTGGCGAGGCGCTCAGCAAGTTGGCCGGGTGCTGTTCGGCGTGAGGGAGTGCGGCGGGCTCCTCGATTTGATCGGTGGGGCTGGAAAGCCAGGCTCTCTCTAGCCAGTTCTCCAGCTCGCGGACATTCCCTGGCCATTCGCCACCCATCAGCGTCGACCAAACGCGGGTATCAAGGATTTTTTGCCGGCCATAGCGCTGGTTGAGCCGATTTAAGCACGCTTCAACCAGGTCGGGGATATCCTCCCGGCGGTCACGCAGCGGCGGCAGGGTGACCGGGATCACATTGAGGCGGTAGTAAAGATCCAGACGGAAAAGTCCGGCCTCTACTCGCTTGCCCAAATCCTGGTTGGTCGCCACGACCAAGCGAAAATTGACCTTGCGTGATCGGGTGTCACCCAGCCGGGTCAAACTACCGTCCTGAATCACCTTGAGCAGTTTGGTTTGCATCAACAGCGGCAGCTCGCCGATTTCATCCAAAAACAGCGTACCGCCCTCGGCCTGCTCTAACAGCCCGGCTTTGCCCTGGCGAGCGGCACCGCTGAAAGCGCCGGGCTGGTAGCCAAACATCTCGGACTCAAACAGATTCTCGGGAATTGCCGCGCAGTTAACGTCGATAAACGGCCCGTCACAACGCTGGCTCCAGCGGTGCAGCTGTTTGGCAAAGGCCGTTTTACCCACACCTGACTCACCCAGCATCAGCACATTGGCATCTGAAGGGGCGACCCGCTTAAGCAGCAGCGCAATTTCACGCATCACGCTGCTGCGTACCTGCAAATTATCCAGGGCGTCATCCAACGCCTGCTCTTCTGCGTCTGGCGCTGCCTGACTGCGCTTTAAGTGTTCGCTAAAGCGTTTTTGCAGCAGCGCATACTCGTCCTGCAATAACTGCAAGTCGGTTAAATCCCGCGAGCGGCTGATAATGCGTTCCAGCTTGCCGTCGACGAATACAGGGTAGGCTTCGGCAATCACCCGGCGGCCTGTGCCGGTGACCTGCATAAGCTGCGCAGGCCGGCGGGTGCGCATCACTTCCATGGTGATGGAGGGCTTGAGAACCCCGGCCGCTTGTAGTTGCTGCACACTGCTGGAAAGCAGCTCTTCCCGTGAAACGCCGTAAACCGCTTCGGCTCCCGGGCTAATATCGACTATTTGTCCATCACCACTGACGATAAAGAAGTGGTCGTTTGCGGTCTCCACAATGGTTTGCAGCACGCGTTTATCTATTTCACTCATCGCAGCTGACTCCTCCGAGTGATTCATTTATGAATCTTTGATTCAAAAATGAATTGAAAAGGCATTTTTTTGATTCATTTTTGCATCGTTTGGCCACTAATCCCACCACTTTATAGGCATCTACGACTTGGCATGGTCTGTGCAATGTCTTTAGAAGAGTAGTGAAAAGAGCTAGGCCAATACCTACACCGTGCTCACCGCCAAAAATATAAGGAGATGTGTATGTCGGAGTTTAATCAGCCCCTGAGCGGAAACACCATGCCGCGCTTTGCAGGCCCTGCCACCATGATGCGCCTGCCTACCCAAGAGACAGCCGAGGGATTAGACGCTGCGTTCATTGGCATTCCCATGGATATCGGCACTTCAAACCGGCCCGGCACGCGGCTTGGGCCGCGCCAGATCCGCGACGAGTCGCGCATGTTGCGCCCCTACAACATGGCGACTCGCGCAGCGCCCTTTGAAAGCCTGCAGGTGGCCGATATCGGCGATGTGCCCATCAACACTTTTCATCTGCCGAAAAGCGTCGACATCATCACCGCCTTTTACGATGACGTGCTTAAACATGACTGCATTCCGCTGACCCTGGGTGGTGAGCACACCCTGACGCTGCCTATCCTTCGCGCCATGGCCAAAAAGCACGGCCCGGTGGGGCTGATTCATATTGATGCCCATGCCGATGTCAATGAGCACATGTTCGGCGAGCCAATTGCCCACGGCACGCCGTTTCGTCGCGCCCAGGAGGAGGGCTTATTGGCCCATGGCAAGGTAGTGCAAATCGGACTGCGCGGTACCGGCTATGCCGCTGAAGATTTTGACTGGTGTCGCGCTCAGGGCTTTCGTGTCGTGCCCGCCGAAGAGTGCTGGTATCGCTCGCTAGCGCCCTTGATGGCCGAGGTGCGTGAGCAGATGGGTGATATCCCGGTTTACATCAGTTTTGACATTGATGGTCTGGATCCTTCTGTTGCCCCCGGCACCGGCACGGTGGAAATGGGCGGGCTGACCTCTAGCCAAGGCTTGGAGCTGGTTCGGGGTGCCGCTGGGCTGAATATTGTCGGCGGCGACCTGGTGGAAGTATCCCCACCTTATGACCCCAGCGGCAACACCGCGCTGATGGGCGCCACGCTGCTGTATGAAATGCTCTGCGTACTGCCGGGCGTTAAGCACAGCGAGTGACGCCGACCAAATAGCTAACAAAGAAATAGCGACTAAATAAAAAAGTACTGACCTAGCTACGCCGCCAGCCACCTCCAATAATCACTTCCAATGGGTGACCCCTATGTCGTATAGCAACGTTAAATCGGAACAGCCGACCTCGTCGGCGCCGATACCCCGCGCGCACTTACTGAAATTTATCATTCCCTCGCTAATTGGGGTGCTGCTGTTTCTCGTCCCTTTTCAAGTGGGCGATACCATCAATATCGGCATGGGGCTCATGGCCGATAGTCTGCAGGCTTTGCTGGGCTCGGCGCTGCCGGCCATTGCCGTCGTTGTGCTCTGCCTGTCGGTGGTAGCGACGATTTACGCCAAGCTAGCTAACCCTTCCTGGGCCAAAAAGGGCATGCTGCACGAAATGTTTCATGTTGGCCCGGTGTGGCTTGCGATGCGCGTTTTAGGCGCGCTGTTTGCTGTGATGACCTATTTTCAGTTCGGGCCTGAGTTCGTGACCGCTTCCTTTACCGGTGGCGTGATGCTCAATGACCTGGCGCCGGTACTGCTCACCTTCTTTTTCTTTGCCGCGCTGCTGCTGCCGTTTCTGGTCGAGTTTGGCTTTATGGAGTTCATCGGCAGCATGGTACGTAAACCGTTTCGGATAATTTTTAACTTGCCGGGACGCAGCGCCATTGATGCCACCGCTTCATGGATGGGGTCGGGCACCGTCGGTGTGCTGATCACCACGCAGCAGTACGAGCAGGGATTCTATAACCGCCGGGAAGCCTCGGTGATTGCCACCAACTTCTCCGTGGTGTCGATTGCGTTTGCGCTACTCGTTACCAGCTTCGTGGATATCAACCACCTGTTTGTGCAGTTCTACTTTACGGTAGTGGTTTCGGGATTAATCGCTGCAGTCATTGTGCCGCGCCTGCCGCCGCTGTCGCGCAAATCTAATGACTATTACGAACCGGTGGGCTGCCAGCTGAATGAGGAGCGCACTGAAAAAGTGGGGCTGTTCCGTTACAGCCTGATTCAGGCTACCAATCGCGCCGCCGGTGCTCCCGGCCCCCGTGAGCTGGCACGTTTGGCGCTCCTCAACGTGATGGATATTTTCCTTGGGTTACTTCCCTTGGTGTTTGCCATTGGCACGGTGGCGCTGATTCTGGCGGAATTTACTCCGCTGTTTACCTGGCTCTCTTACCCCATGGTGCCGGTGCTTGAGCTGCTGCGGATTCCTGAAGCAGAAGCGGCGGCGCCTGCCACGCTGGTGGGCTTTGCCGATATGTTCCTGCCTGCGGTGCTGGCGACCAATATCGAAAGCGAACTCACCCGCTTTGTGATTGCCTGCCTGTCGCTCACCCAGTTGATCTACATGTCGGAAATCGGCGCGCTGCTTCTCAAGTCGAAAATTCCCATCAAACTGTGGGAACTGGTCGCCATCTTTCTGCTGCGTACCGCCATTACGCTGCCGATCATTGCCTTTATGGCCCACACGTTTTTCTTCTAAGAGGCCTGCAATGAACGCTGATGCAACGAGTACTGATGCAACGAGGAATCAAGCGGCTATGACCTGTGCCGAACTGCTGATCCGGCTGCTGCGTGATACTTACGGCGTGCGTGCCCTGTTCGGTATTCCCGGCGTGCACACGGTAGAGCTTTATCGCGGGCTGGAAGGCAGCGATGTACAGCACATCACTCCGCGCCATGAGCAGGGCGCGGGATTTATGGCCGACGGCTATGCCCGCGCTAGCGGTCAGCCTGGCGTTTGCCTGATTATCACCGGCCCGGGGATGACCAATATCGCCACCGCCATGGGCCAAGCCCTGGCGGACTCGATTCCCATGTTGGTAATTTCCAGCGTCAACCGCCGCGATACGCTGGGCTTGGGTCAGGGGCGGCTGCACGAGCTGCCCAGCCAGCAGCAGATGATTAGCGGTGTGGCGCGCTTTAGCCACACGCTGCTGGACGCCAACACCTTGCCCGAGGTGTTGGCCCGCGCCTTTGCCGTCTTCAACGGTGCGCGCCCAGGCCCGGTGCACATCGAAATCCCCATCGACCTGTTTAATGCGCCGGTAAAAGCCTCGACTTCGTGGCGAGCGCCCACGCTTTATCGAGCAGCACCTGATGCCGAAGGGCTTGCTGAAGCCGCGCGCCTGTTGCAAGCGGCCCAGCAGCCTTTAGTGCTATTAGGTGGCGGCTGTGTTTCAGCGCCAGAGGCCGCACAGGCATTGGTAGAAAAACTTGATGCTCCCACGGTCACCACCATTAACGCCAAAGGGTTGCTAGGCCGCGACCACCCGCTGGATTTGGGGGCTAATGCGGCGCTACCCGCCGTTCGCGAGTTGGCGGCCAACGCCGATGTGATTTTGGCAGTAGGTACCGAGCTGGGCGAGACCGACTACGACGTCGTGTTTGATGGCGGTTTTCATCTTAATGGCACGTTGATCCGGATTGATCTTGACCCTGAACAGTTAGTGCGCAATCAGCGCGTAACGGTGGGGCTAGTCGGCGATGCTGGGCGTAGTCTTGAACTTCTTCTTGGCTACTTACCCGAGCCGCTATACCGCCACGGCAAGGCGCGAACAGCGGCCGTATTGAGCGCGCTGAGCCTTCACAACGACCCGGCCTTTAGCGACTTTGTGCCGCTGTATGCAACGCTTGCCGAGCACCTACCCGAGGCCATTTTGGTAGGCGATTCCACCGCGCCGGTGTATGCCGGTAACCACCTGGTCAGCCAGCCGGCCCCCAGGCGCTACTTCAATGCCTCTACCGGCTACGGCACCCTGGGCTATGGGCTACCGGCGGCACTGGGCGCACAGTTGGCACGTGGGGATCTGCCGGTGGTGGCACTGGTGGGAGATGGCGGGGTGATGTTTACGCTCTCGGAAATCGCCACCGCCGTAGAAGAACGCCTGCCCGTGGTGATTGTGCTCTGGCACAACGCCGGTTACGAAGAGATTCGTCGCTATATGGATGCCAACGGTGTGGCGCGCCTGGGCGTAGATATTCAGGCACCCAACTTCCTCACCCTGGCCGAAGGCTTTGGCTGCCCCGGCGTGCTGGTAGAAAGCCCCACCGAATTTTCCAAGGCGCTTGCTAATCGCGAAACCAACGGGCCTCTACTGATCGAAATTGACGCTGCTGCCTGGCAGAAAAACCTGATGCCACCAGGAGATAACAATGAAGAATAATCATGTGCTCGGCCAGGACACCCTATCTGCCGACGACGTTGAACACAGCCTTGGGCTGCCGGGAACCTTTGCGCTGTGGCTCGGCGCCAACGTGGTAGTGACCACTATTCTAACCGGCATGTTTTTAGTCCCTGACCTGACCTTTCAGCATGCGATGTTGCTGATATTGATCGGTTCAGCGGTAGGGATTATCCCGTTGGTATTGATCGGGGTGATGGGCCAGCAAACCGGCATGACCACCATGGTGCTGGCGCGGGGCACCTTCGGCAGAAAAGGCGCTAATTTCCCCGCATGGGTGAATCTATTGGCGCTGATTGCCTGGAGCTGGATCCAGGCACTGCTCGCTGGTATGAGTCTGGATTACGCCGTGGAAAGCCTGACCGGTTACTCCAATGTGGCGCTCTTTACGGTTATCTGTGAATCTCTGGTGGTGATGATTGCCCTGCGTGGTCATCTGGGGATCGAGAAAGTCGAGAAAATAGCGGCCTTGTTGATGCTGGGGCTCTCAGCGGTGGTGCTGTTCGCGCTCAATCGCCATTATGATCTGCCGAGTATCACCCAGTTGGAGCCTGAAGGCGTGTTGGGCGGCGGCGTGGTGTTCGATATCGTGGTCGCGACGGCTTTCTCCTGGATTCCATTGGCGGCGGACTACAACCGCCACTGCCGCTCGCTAAAAGCTGCCGTTGTGGGCACCTGGGGCGGCTACGTAGTGGCAACGCTGGTAGCGATGGGTCTGGGCGCCACGGTGTCAGCGCTGTCAATCAGCGTGGGTATGGAGCCCACTTACGACCCGACGACCCTGCTCAGCGGCTTCGGTTTCGGCCTGCCCGCCGCCCTGGTGATTTTCTTTTCGGTGCTGACCACCAACGTGATGTGCGTCTACAGCGCGACGCTTTCGTTCATGAGCGTGCGTCCCAAGGTACCGTTCTGGAAACCGGCGTTGATTATTGGCGTGGTATCGGTGGTGGGCGCGCTCATCCCCGGCATCCTCGATCAGTTCCAGACCTTTCTATTGATTATCGGCAGCGTCTTTATTCCGGCCTTTTCGCTGATGATCGTGGATTACTACCTGCTAGGTCGCCAGCAGCGCTATACCTCGGCACAGCTGATCCAGGCTGAACATCGCCTTCCCGCCTTAAACTGGCTGGCGCTGGGCAGCTACGCGATCGGGGCGTTGCTGGCTTACTACTGGAACTGGGTCGCGCCGCTTGATTTTGGCGCGTCGCTTCCGGTTTTCGTGATCACCGGCGCGCTCTATTTCGTGGTCAGCAAGGTCGCGGTCACCAGGCGGGTGCCCGCATGAGTCTTGAGCGCATCACTGCACAGCAGTGGTACCATACCGCCCCCAAGGCGGACGGTATCACCCTGATCGACGAGCCCTGGATCAAGCCGTTTTATCGCTGCAATATTTGGCATGTGCAGGGCAGTAAGCGGGGTATGGTCGTGGACTTTGGACTAGGCGCAGTGCCGCTACGTCAGCACGTGGCGCAGCTTGCCGAGCGGGATCTGCTGGCGGTGGCCAGCCATACGCACTTTGACCATATCGGCGCCGCCCACGAGTTTGGCTGTTGCCATGTGCATGCCGCTGAGGCGGACATCCTGGCCTCACCCGACAACACGCGCACCCTGGCTGACCAGTTTCTCAGCGATGACATGTTTGAGGCGCTCCCTGCCAAGCCTTATTCGCACAGCCGCTACCGCATCACGGCACCGCAGCAGGTGTGCCCGCTGGTGGATGGCGAAATACTGGACTTGGGGAACCGTCAGTGGGAGGTGATCCATACCCCGGGTCACTCCCCCGGCGGCATCGCCCTGTGGGAGGCCGCCACCCAGACGCTGATCTCGGGCGATCTGATTTACGATGGCCCGCTCATTGAAGACCTCTGGCACAGCGATCTTACCGACTACGCTGCCAGCATGCGGCGGCTGCGCAAGCTGCCTGTTCGCACCGTGCACGGCGGCCATTTCCCCAGCTTTAGCGGCCAGCATCTCATAACGCTCATCGATGATTGGCTTCGCCAACACGACCTCTAAAGGAGCCACGATTATGCCCATGATCTCCCAAACCGATTACCCTTCGGTTGTTGACCACCAATTCATCAACAACCAATGGGTGCCCTCGGCGGGCACCCGCCTGCTCGACGTAATGAATCCTTTCCGCGAAGAGCGGATTGCCCAGGTTACGGCAGGTGACGCCGCCGATGTCGACGCCGCCGTCAACGCCGCAAGGCAGGCACAGCCTTCCTGGCAGGCGCTGGGCGGAGCCGCGCGGGCAAAATACCTTGAGGGGGTCGCCGATACACTGGCAGCCCGCCGAGACTCGATAATCACGCTTTCGGCGACCAATAACGGTAAGCCACTGGCAGAGGCGGAGATTGACCTGGACGATGCCATTGCCTGCTATCGCTACTACGCCGGGCAGGCCAAGGCGCTGGATGCCCGCCAGGGCGAGCTGGTCAGCGTGGAAATGGAAGGCGTTGAGGCGCGTACTTATCATGACCCGGTTGGGGTAGTGGGGCTGATTGCGCCCTGGAATTTCCCGCTGGTGACCAGCGCCTGGAAGCTGGCACCCGCTTTGGCGGCCGGCTGTACCGCGGTGCTCAAACCGTCCGAAGTCACTCCGCTCCCCGAGCTGGTGCTGGCAGAAATAGCCCTGGAGATTGGCCTACCTGCTGGGGTGCTCAACCTTTTAAACGGCGACGGTGAGGGCATCGGTGCACCGCTGACCAACCATCCAGATGTGGATAAAATTTCCTTTACCGGCAGTAACCGCGTCGGTGAAGCGGTGATGCAAGCGGCAAGCGCCCGTACCGCCAGCGTCTCTCTGGAACTGGGCGGGAAGTCGCCGATCCTGGTGATGGAAGACGCCGACCCTGAACAGGCCGCCGACTGGGTAATGGCGGGTATCTATTTCAACGCCGGCCAGATCTGCTCTGCGACCTCGCGTTTACTGGTGCACGAAGACGTGGCAGAAGCACTCTACGCCGCGCTTGCCGAGCGTATGGATGCGCTGACGCTGGGCGATCCGCTTGCTCAAGGCACCGACTTAGGGCCATTGACCAGCGCCAAGCAGCGCGACGCCGTACAGCGCTATCTGGATCTGGCCGAGCAGGAAGGGCTCACAGCCGTGCGCGATGGCAAACACTGCACGCTGCCCAAAAAAGGCTACTTCCTGGCGCCCACGCTTTACCGCGATGTGCCGGTGGAAAGCCGCCTGTGGCAGGAAGAGATTTTTGGCCCGGTGCTCTGCGGACACAGCGTGGGCAGCGAAGCTGAGGCGGTTCAGCTTGCCAACGACAGCGTCTTTGGTCTGGCAGCCACGGTGATTAGCGGCGACCCTGAGCGGGCAAAACGCATTGGCCGCCAGCTCAAGGCGGGCAGCATCTGGTACAACAGCGAACAACTGGTGCTGCCTGAAACCGCCTGGGGCGGCTTCAAGCGCAGCGGTATTGGGCGTGAACTAGGCCCTTGGGGGTTAAGTGCCTACCTTGAAGTGAAGCATGTGATTGGGCCAGCCTAACGTCTAGGTCTGAGCTGTAGGCATCGCATAACGCCGGGTCGATTTCCCGGCTTTTACCACCTGCCCCGGCACATCATGACCGATAAGGTCGGGAAGGGGGGCGGCGACTTCAAGCAGTGCATCCAGATTGACACCGGTATCTACGCCCATGGCTTCAAACATATGCACCAGGTCTTCGGTGCATACATTACCGCTAGCGCCGGGGGCGAAGGGGCAGCCACCCAGCCCACCTAGTGAGGCATCAAAGCGGCTAATACCTGCTTGCCACGCCGCCAGGGCGTTGGCCAGACCCATGCCGCGAGTGTTGTGGAAGTGCAGGGTAAACGGTGTTTCAGGCCAGCGCTCAAGCACGGCTTCACATAGGTGTTTGACCTGGGCAGGATTGGCCATGCCGGTGGTATCGCAGAGTGTGATGACCTGAATGCCAAGGCCAATAAGCTTTTCAACAAGCTCTACTACCTGCGTTTCGGGTATCTCGCCTTCGAAGGGGCAGCCAAAGGCGGTGGAGAGCGAGGCGTTGATAAACACGTCGCTGCCTTTGCTGACCTCCAAAATCGCCGCAAACTGCTCTAGGGATTGTTCCGGCGTCATGCGCAGGTTGGCCAGCCCATGGCTATTGCTGGCTGACATCACCAGATTGATTTCATCCACCTGGCAGGCCAGCGCCCGCTCGGTGCCTTTTACGTTGGGTACCAGCACCGTGATATCCACGCCTTCCCGACGTTGAATGCCGGTGACAACATCTGCGGCATCACGCAGGTTGGGAATCGCTTTAGGCGACGTAAACGACGTTGCTTCGATGCGCCGCAGGCCAGTGGTGGAGAGCGCATCGATCCAGCGGATTTTGTCTTCGGTGGGCACAAAGCGTGCCTCAATCTGCAGGCCGTCCCGGGGGGCGACTTCGTTGATTTCGATCTTTGCAGGGCAGGGCGATGGTTGGCCCATAGGCTTATGCATAGTGCTGTCCTTAAGTACTCTTCTTAGATTATGCCCGCTTGGCGCAGTTTGTCGCGGGTTTCATGATCAATGCCCAGCTCGTCCAATACGTCGTCGGTATGCTGGCCAAGAGTCGGGCCACCGTCGCCGATTCGTCCAGGGGTAGCGCTCAGCTTGGGCAGTACGCCGGGCACTTTTAACGGTTTACCGTTAGGGCGGGTAAAGGTTTGAATCATTTCCCGCGCTAGGTAGTGGGGATCAAAGGCGATATCTTCTGCCGTGTAGGGGTAGCCTGCGGGCACACGGGCCTCGTCTAGGGCTTGAAGAATGGCATCCCGAGGGCGATCTTCCGTCCAGGCCTGAATCGCCGCATCAATCATCTCCGCTTGCTGGCTGCGCCCATCGTTGTGGGCCAGCGCCGGGTCATTGGCCAGATCATCACGACCAATCACGCCCATTAAGCGCTTGAAGATGCTGTCGCCGTTACCGGCAATCAGCACGTAATCGCCGCCCTGGCAGCGGTAGGCGTTTGAGGGGGTAATGCCGGGCAGGGCGCTGCCGCTGGGTTCGCGCACTTGGCCGCTGGCATCGAACTCCGGTAGCAGGCTCTCCATCATGGCAAAAACCGACTCATATAGCGCGACGTCGATCTCTTGGCCCAGACCGCTGCGGTTGCGCTCCTGAAGAGCGAGTAGTGTACCGATGACGGCGTAAAGTGCGGAAAGCGAGTCGCCGATGCTTACGCCCACGCGTACCGAAGGCTCTCCCGGCTGGCCGGTGAGGTAACGAAGCCCGCCCATGGCTTCGCCAATCACCCCAAAACCGGGTTTGTCGCGGTAAGGCCCCGTTTGCCCGTAGCCTGAAATATGCACCATGATCAGCCGGGAATTGAGTTGAGAGAGCGCTTCCCAGCCTAGCCCCCAGTTGTCTAATGTGCCGGGGCGGAAGTTCTCCACCACCACGTCGGCTTCGGCGGCGAGCTTGCGCACTAGGTCTTGGCCCTCTTCACTGCGCAAATCCAGCGCCACAGAGCGCTTGTTGCGGGTTTGCACATGCCACCACAGCGAGGTGCCTTCTTCCAGCATTCGCCATTTGCGAAGTGGGTCGCCGGTGCCCGGCGGCTCAATTTTAATTACATCGGCGCCGAATTCGCCCAGCAGCTTGGTGGCGAATGGCCCTGCAATCAGTTGGCCAAGCTCTAGAACTTTTAAGCCCTGTAGCGGAAGCTGGCGTGCTTCGGAAGCATTCATTCAGGCTCTCTCTTATCATTGGTGTATCACTACTTGTCAGCATGCGTGAGCTAACCTGGGGCGACAATTAGGCAATCGGTAACAAAGGGTTCGTGGCTGGCGAAGGTGTGGGCTACCATAGTGAGCTTGCTTTAAAGGAGTCCGTTACATGCGCCGCTTCGATTTCGTCACCCTTAAACTGTTTATCTCCGTAGCGGATGAGGGGCGTCTGACGGCGGCTGCCGAGCGCGAACACTTGGCGCTTGCCGCGGTGAGCAAACGTATTAGCGACCTGGAAGCGCTGGTGGGTACAACGCTGCTCTATCGTCGTCCGCGAGGCGTGGAGTTGACCCCCGCCGGCCAAGCATTTCTGCATCACGCTCGGCGTATTATGGATAACATTGAACGTCTTAACGCAGAGCTTAGCGAATATGGTGAGGGGGTGCGCGGCCATGTGCGCATTCACTCCAATACCTCGGCAATTATTGCCTTTCTACCCCAGGATCTTAGTGCCTTTTCCCGCCTCTATCCGGAAATTAAAATTGATCTACAGGAGCGGGTTAGCAGTGAAATCATTGCCGCGGTTCGCGATGGGCTAACCGACATTGGTATTTTCGCCGGGCATGTGGCGGCGCCCGACCTGCAGCAGCTCTCCTATCGGCATGATCGGTTAGTCCTCATGACGCCCATTGACCATCCCTTGGCTGAGCGCGAAAGCATCGCCTTTAACGAAGCGCTGGTGTTTGATTTTATTGGCTTACAGCAGGACGCTTCGCTGCAATCGCTATTGAATGAACAGGCCAACCTAGCCGGCAAAGCGCTGCATATGCGCATTCAGGTACGCAGCTTCGACGCGATTTGCCGCATGATTCACCATGGCATGGGCGTGGGGGTACTTCCCGAGCAGACCATCTATCGTGATCTGGGCGATTTGCAGCTCAAAAGCATTCCGCTCAGCGACCCATGGGCCCAGCGGGAGTTGGTCATTGGCATGCGCCGTTACGCCACGCTTCCGGTCACAGCTCGGCATTTAGTCGACCACCTCACCCAACATCGCCGGAGTGGGAGCATACTCTAAAGTCAAGCCATCGTATTTGACGAAGCCAGCCTTCTCGAACGTCGATTTGAGACACTGGGCAGCTTGTTTCAAGATCAAACCAGCATCATACCCAATAACGACAACCGTAGAGAGTCCTCCCATGCGGAAACAACTACTAGCCACGCTGGCTACCTTAGGCATGCTAACGACGGCCCCGTTCGTCTTGGCTAATCCGATCGAAATTCAAGTCAACAACACTATGAGCGAAGGCGGTTCGGAAAGTGCCGCCGTGGAACGCTTTGCTGAATATTTAGAGGAGCAGGCACCAGGCCGCTTTGAAGTGCGTCCTTTTTTAGCCGGTTCTCTGGGCGGTGAGAACGCTGTGCTTGAACTGCTGAACCTGGGCCAAACCCAGCTCTCCATTACCGGTGGCAACTGGCGCCAGCAGTATGCGCCTGAATACGATGCCATTACGGTTCCTTTTGTGTTCACCACGTGGGATGAAGTAGACGCCTATATGGAGAGTCCGTCCGGCCAGGCGTTGGTTGAGAAAGCAGAAAGCCAGGGCGGCCTGAAGTATTTTGGTTTGCAGCACCGCGGGCCCCGCCATATGACGGCGAATAAAGAGATCCACACGCCGGAGGATCTGGAAGGTTTCCGCCTGCGCCTGCCTTCGCTGCCGGTATGGCTGGAAGTGTGGGAAGAGATCGGTGCTCAGGTAGTGAATGTGCCTGCGCCAGAGATTTATCTCGCCATGCAGACCGGCCAGGTAGATGGCCACGAGAACTCGCTCTCCTCCCCCTACACTCGCCGCCTCTGGGAAGTACAGGACTACCTGATCATGACCAGCCACGTACAGTTTCCGTGGAGCTGGGTGGCCAGCTCGCGCTGGTGGGATGGCCTAGAAGCCGATGACCAGGCATTGATTGAAGAGGCAATCGATGTCGCTCGTCAATACGGTTCAGAGCAAGAGCGTGAACTTGACGAGTTCTATCTAGAAGCGCTGCAGGATGAAGGGATGACCGTCATTGAACCGGATGTGACGCCTTTCCGCGAAGCGGCGTTACCGGCCATCGATCGGGTCATGGAGGATATGGCCGACGGTGTACGTGAAGACGCGTTGGGTAACGACAGCGAGTAACACGCGCTGGACAGAAATCACGGCGGCCCATTGGGCCGTCGTTGTTTTACAAGTCAAATACGTTCTCATAGACGACCAACAAGACGTTAGCTAAGGAGTTTTCCTGTGGAAGACGCGGTAGCGCCCGATAAGGGTCTGGATCGAATTGCTTTCTATACGCTGCGCGGCGTTACTCGTCTTTGTGACGGGGTGGGCGTGGCGCTTATGGCGGCTATTCTGCTGTTGATCGTGGCGGCCGTGATTGCCCGTGACCTGCTGGGACTAGGTATGCCCTGGACCGAAGAAGTGGCGTCAATGCTGGCGATTTACGCGATTGGTTTTGGCTCATTATCGGCGTGGGTGCGTAGCGAGCACCTGGTGGTAGATCTGTTTAGCCACAAGCTCTCAGGGCTGGGTAAAAATATCCAATATCGGCTCACTGCGCTGATTTCCTGCGGTTTTCTTCTGCTCGCTGCCTGGGGCTCGTGGATCATGTCGGATATGAGTGCCAACAATAAAACCGTCTCGTTAAGTATCAGCTTTAGCTACCTCTACTACGGTGTTTTCTTCAGCTTTGCGGGCATGGCGCTGATGGCACTGTGGCAATGCTTGCGTGGCCCAGTAGCGTGGTTGGACGCTTCCCATCAAGAGGGGCGTACCGAGGAGATAGCTCAGCCATGACCGAACTTCTGATTTTTGTCGGCGGCCTGTTAGTGCTAATGGCGATTGGCTTGCCGGTGGTTGTCGCTATTGGCGTCACCTCGTTTATCGCCTTGGTATTTACAGGGACGGGCGGTTTGCCTGTTGAGCTTTTGCCGCTACGCATGGTGCAAACGCTCAATAACTTTACTCTACTGGCGATACCGCTTTTTATTTTGGCCGCCAATATTATGAATATTGGCTCGACGACCACGCGGATTTTCGACTTTGCCACCGCCTTGGTGGGTTTTACCAAGGGCGGCCTTGGCCACGCTAATGTGGTAGCCAGCTCCATCTTTGCCACTATGTCAGGCACTGCCGTTGCCGATGCTGCCGGGCTGGGTAGCATTGAAATCAAGGCCATGAAAGAGCGTGGCTATGCACTGGATTACTCTACCGGCATTACCGCCGCTTCCAGCGTTATCGGGCCGATTTTGCCACCCAGCATCGCCCTCGTCGTCTATGGCTGGCTGGCCAATGTAAGTATTGGCGGGCTTTTTATGGCGGGGCTGCTGCCGGGTATGTTAATGGCGCTGCTACTGATGGGGATGACCGTGCTACTGGCTGCCAGTGGCAAGGTAGTGATGCCTAAACCCACGCCCTTTGATGCTTGCGAAGTCGCCCGTACCGGTAAGCGGGCTATTTTACCGCTGTTGATGCCAGCGATTATCGTCGGCGGTATTTGGAGTGGTTTCTTCACACCCACCGAGGCGGGTGCCATTGCCTCGCTTTATGCGGTCATTCTAGGCGGACTGATCTACCGCGACTTGAACTGGCGGGATCTCTATAACGCCTTCCGCCGTACCCTGATGTTCAGTGCCGTGATCCTGCTGATTATCGCGGTCTCTAGCTTTTATGGCTGGATTCTGGTGCGGATGGGAATCCCCCAGGCGTTGGCGGGTCAGGTCGCCAGCATCGATATGCCCATGTTTGCACTACTACTCTGCTTTGCGCTTTTCTTTCTGCTGATTGGCTGCTTTATGTCGGTAATTGAAAGCATCCTGATTTTTACCCCGATTGTGGTACCAGCGGCACTCAGTGCAGGGTTAGACCCCGTTCACTTTGGTATCGTGATGGTGATTACACTCTCGGTGGGGGTGATTACGCCGCCCTTCGGCACCGTGTTGTTTTTAATGGTGGGCATTACCCGGCTGCGCTACGGTCAGGTCGTTACGGCGATCATGCCGTTCTTACTGCCGATTATCGCCACTATTTTGCTGCTGATCGCCGTACCGGGGCTGGCCACCTGGCTGCCAGATGCTATGGGGTATTGATCAAGGCGTTCCTGGTAGAAAAGCCCCGCGGCGCTGTTCCGTGGGGCAGGTAGGCGTTGTTAGTACTCCTTTGCAGGCAAAATCCGCCCTGGGTTCATCAGACCCTTAGGGTCGAACAGCGCCTTAACGCCGCTGACCAGTTCTCGCTCAACAGGTGATAGCCGAGCCAGGTAGGGCGCCTGCTTGGCTCGGCCAATGCCGTGTTCAGCGCTGATGCTGCCATGGAAATCGTCAAGCACGTCAAACAGCCGCTCTTCCAGGTCGTGCAGATGAGCTTTCTTATCACTATCCGCCATTGCCGTGGACGGTAGAATGTTGAAGTGCAGATTGCCGTCACCCACATGGCCGTAGGCGATAATTTCGCACTCGGGTGACGCCGCCATGACCACTTCGCTGGCGCGGGTAACGAAGTCGGGAATTGCTGAGATAGGCACCGAGATATCGGTGCGCAGGTGCTCACCGCGCCGCCGCTGGCCTTCCAACATGCTTTCGCGGAACTGCCACAGCTGGGCGGATTGGGTGTCGCTGGAGGCCAGCGCGCCATCCAGCACTAGCTCGCGCTCCATGCCGGTTTCCAGCAGCTGTTCCAGCATCGAGCCTAAATCTACTGACCCCGTGGCCGCAACTTCCATCAGCACGTACCAGGGGTAGGCGCTCTCCATCGGGTCGCGCAGTTCAGGTGTGGCTTCAATAGCAAGCTCGATACAGCGGCGGGGAATCAGCTCAAAAGCGGTCAACAGATCGCAGCAGTCGCGGCGCGCCAAACCGTAGAGATCAATCACCGCCTGCACGGAAGGCAGGCCCAGCAGTGCGGTGCGGTTCTGGGTCGGGCGTGGTGAGAGCTTGAGCACCGCGCCAGTGACGATGCCCAGGGTGCCTTCGCTGCCTAGAAACAATTGTTGAAGGTCGTAGCCGCGGTTGTCCTTGTGCAACGCACTCAGGCTTTCCCAGATGCGCCCATCGGGCAGCACCACTTCAAGCCCCAGCACCAGCTCGCGCATCATGCCGTAGCGCAGTACGTTAAGCCCTCCCGCGTTGGTGGCAATATTGCCGCCAATCTGACAACTGCCTTGGGCGCCGAGGGAGAGCGGGAAGTCACAGTCATGATCAAAAGCTGCCAGCTTGACGTTCTCAAGGATGCAGCCCGCGTCTACGGTAATGGTGAAGTTCACCGGATCAATGGCGCGCACGCTGTTTAAACGCTCCAGGCTGATCACTAGTTCATGACCGTGAGAAGCGGGCAAGGCGCCTGCTACCAAACCGCTATGACCACCCTGGGGCGTCATGGCGACGCCTTGCTTATAGCAGCGCTTAACGACTTCGGCGACCTCCAAGGTACTGGCTGGACGGGCTACCGCTAGCGGCATGCCTAATGTATCGCCTGCCCAGTCGCTCACATAGCGGGCCATGGCCTCCGGCTCGCGCAGCAGACCGCGTTCGCCGAGCAGGCTGGTGAGTTCATCTAAAAAGGTAGTGGTGTCGGTCATTAACTCTCTTCCTGCCAGGCCGCACCCTCGGGGAAGCGGTGTTGGGCTTGGGACTCCGCATGCATGGCAATGCTGTAACCCGGCGCCTCAGGCACTTGATAGCGGCCACGTTTGATGACTACCGGGTCGATAAAGTGTTCGTGCAAGTGATCCACATACTCAAGCACGCGACCTTCAAGGCTGCCGGATACCGCGATATAGTCGAACAACGAGATATGCTGGGTGTATTCGCATAGCCCGACACCACCGCCGTGAGGGCAGATCGGTACGCCGAATTTTGCGGCCATAAGCACCACTAAAATAACTTCGTTGAGCCCACCCAAGCGTGCCGCATCGAGCTGACAATAGTCGATAGCATCGGCCTGGAAGAACTGCTTGAACATTACTTTGTTGTGACAGTGCTCGCCGGTGGCGACGCCGATAGGCGCAACCCTGTGGCGGATTTCTGCGTGGCCAAGAATATCGTCAGGGCTGGTGGGTTCTTCGATCCATAGCGGGTCGAATTCCGCCAGACGGCGCATTTTGGTGATGGTCTCGTCGACTTCCCATACCTGGTTGGCGTCCATCATCAGCACGTTGTCCCAGCCGATCTCTTCACGCAGCAGCGCCGCACGACGGGCATCCTCTTCGATGTTGCCGCCAATCTTCTGTTTAAAGTGAGTCCAGCCTTCGGCCAGCGCTTCCCGGGCCAGGCTGCGCACTTTCTCGTCGCTGTAACCCAGCCAACCCGCGGAGGTGGTGTAGGCAGGGTAGCCATCGCTGCGCATTTCGGCTTCACGGGCGGCTTTGCCAGAGGATTGGCGGCGCAGTAAACAGATCGCTTCTTCCGGGGTTAGCGCATCGGTGACAAAGCGGAAATCAAGGCAACGCACCAGCTCTTCTGGCGTCATATCCACCAGCAGTTTCCATACCGGCTTGCCTTCTTTTTTTGCCCACATATCCCACACGGCGTTAACGATGGCAGCGGTGGCTAGGTGAATCGCACCTTTATCGGGGCCAATCCAACGCAGCTGGCTGTCGCCAGTAATTTCCCGCCAGAAGGTACCCATATTGTCGGTCATTGAGGCAAGCGTTCGCCCTTCAATCAGCGGTGACAGCGACTGCAAGGCAGTAACGACAATCTCGTTGCCGCGACCAATGGTAAAGGTTAACCCATGCCCTTCAGGGCTGCCGTCATCGGTGTGCAGGATGACGTAGGCGGCGGAGTAATCCGGCGCGGCATTCATGGCATCCGAGCCATCCAGAGAACGCGAGGTAGGGAAACGAATATCCTGGATCTCGACGCGAGTGATGGTTGTCATTGTGCTCTCCTTGGCGTTGAGGGGGTGGCGTACTGATTGATAAGAGGAGTATTAGCGGCGTGCCAAGTGGCGCATCAGCTCGCGAATACCGTAGGTCCAGGGCGGTAGCTGATCGCTTCTGCCTACCTTATTGACCAGGGCGCCCAAGGCTGGGGTGGCGATCGTGACGCGGTCATTCATATGATGGGTGAAACCTTGGCCCTTACCGTCGCGATCCTGAATCGGCGAGAACATGGTGCCAAGAAACAGCATAAAACCATCCGGGTATTGATGGTGGTCGCCGATGGTTTGACTGACCAGATCCAGCGGGTCGCGACTGATTTCGCGCATATCGCTCTCGCCCTGGAGCAGAAAATCATCGTCTTCACCCTCAATACGCAGCGATACCTGACAGTTGCGGACGCTGTCTATATCGAAGTGGTCATCAAACAGGCGAATGAAGGGGCCAATAGAGCAGGAGGCGTTGTTATCTTTTGCCTTACCGAGCAGCAGCGCACTGCGCCCCTCAACGTCGCGCAGGTTGACGTCGTTACCTAGGGTCGCGCCACGCACCTGACCACGGCTATCGACGGCCAGGACAATTTCCGGCTCGGGGTTATTCCATTTTGATGACGGGTGCAAACCTACCGGGGTGCCAAAACCTACCGAGGAGAGCGGCTGGGCTTTGGTAAATACCTCCGCGTCGGGGCCGATGCCAACTTCCATATATTGCGACCAGCCGCCGCGGGCCTGTAGCGCTTTTTTTAGCGCCATCGCTTCTTCAGAACCCGGCTTAATCTTGGAAAGATCGCTGCCAATCAGTGACTGCAAGTCGTCACGCAGCTCGTCAGCTCGGGCAGGATCGCCCCCCGCTTGCTCCTCAATCACGCGCTCCATCAAGCTGACCGCAAAAGTAACGCCGCACGCTTTAACTGCCTGCACATCGCAAGGGGCGAGCAGGTAGGGCGCTTGCGCTGGAGACGACTGGGAATTAGCCAAGAGTGTTTCCAAACTGCCCAGCGGCTTACCTTCTGCGCGTTTGACTACTTCCAGCAGGTCGGCGCGTTCAAGCAGGTCGGCCATGGTCGGGCCAAACTCGGTGATGTCGATGACTTGGCCGTTGTGCACGGACACCAATGCAGGTCCAGCATGCGGACCATTCAGCCATACCCGGCCAACCAGCAGCGCGTTATCCAGGTCATTGGGAACGGCGTCAGTTAGGGAAAGTGGGTTCATGCGTGCCTCCTGTAGTAATAATGGGACAGTAATAATGGGACAGCCATAAGCGAGTCTTTAAAAATGGTGCGCGACTGGCGGTTGGTGCGCCATCGCCTATCCTGTTATGGATATCGTGTTGTATGACAGGTATGCCAGTTCATGCCTTACTCTAGCGCACCGCTCTATTTCGGGTCGATAGGTAAATCTGTCTAGATGAAGGCGACTTCACCGAGCACGGCGTTCAACAATAAAAGCAACAAGCATTAAGGAGAAACTTCATGTTAGGCGAGTGGAAAGGCAAGCGAGTATTGATTACCGGGGCTAGCCGCGGCATCGGCGCCGCCGTGGCTAAGCAGTTGGGCGCGTTAGGGGCCCACGTGGCGGTGCACTATCACAGCAGTGAAGCGCCCGCCGAAGCGGTGGCACAAGCTATTCGTGATGCAGGCGGCGACGCCTTTACCCTTAAAGCGGATGTCAGTCACACCAGTGAAACCCAACAGCTTGTTGACGGTGCTGCCGAGCGGTTAGGCGGTTTGGATCTGTTGATTAATAACGCTGGCGACATGATGAAGCGCGTTGGTTTAGACGATATGAGCGATGATCTTTTTGATCAGGTCATGGATCTCAATGTGCGCTCTGTGATCATGGCCAGCAGAGCGGCGCTGCCGCATTTTCGCCGCGCAGGGGGCGGGAATATTATTCACACTACCTCGATTGCCGCACGCAACGGTGGCGGGGGTGGAGCCGGTTTATACGCCTCTGCCAAGGGGTTTGTAAGTACGATAACCCGCAATATGGCCAAGGAGCTGGGGGGCGATAATGTTCGGGTTAATGCCGTGGCCCCCGGCACGATTGCAACCGATTTTCATGAACGCCACTCCAGTGAGGCTCATTTAGCCGCTGCTCGGGCGTCGATTCCCATGGGCCGTTTGGGTACGGCGGAAGAGTGCGTGGGTGCCTATGTGTTCCTGGGCACCGATGCACTTAGTGGCTATGTTAACGGCCAAATCATTGAGGTTAACGGCGGGCAGCTAATGCCATGACTATCTCAACATCCGAATCGAATCAGCGTTACGACATTGTAATTACCATGGGCGACCCCGCTGGCATCGGCCCGGAGATCATTTGCCGTGCGTTGAGCACGATGTCCGCCGCTGAGCGTGCCACGGCGATGGTGATCGGCGACCCAGCTATTTATCGTCGTGCGGTAGCAAGCGTCGGGGTTGAGCTAGACTTTGTGCCGCTGGAACAGATAAAGAGCGGTCAGGACAGTGTGGCCGTTGGGGTGGTCGAAGTCCCCGCAGGGGTAGAGATACCCGATGGTAAAATCAGCGCCGGGGCAGGTGATATGGCGTTTCGCTGCGTCCAGAAAGCCGTTGAACTGGTGCAGGCGGGGCGTGCGCAAGTGATTGTGACGGCGCCGCTAAATAAAGCGGCGTTGCACGAAGCCGGTCACTATTACGATGGCCACACCGGCATGCTCGCTTCGCTGACCGGTGCGCCCTCGTCGTTTATGCTGCTGGCTTCCGAGACACTCTCGACCCTGCATGTATCCACTCACGTATCGCTGCGCGACGCGATCGATAGAGTCACCCCAGAGCGCATCATTGCTACCGTGGAGGCGGGGCATGCGCACTTGAATGCGTTAGGCATGCAGGCGCCGCGTATCGCCGTGGCCGGGCTCAACCCGCACTGCGGCGAAGGGGGGATTTTCGGTGACGAGGATAGCCGATGCATAGCCCCCGCAGTGGAGCGTTTGCGTGAACAGGGTTTTGATGTGAGTGGGCCGTTCTCGGCTGATACGGTGTTTTACCGCGCGTCGAAAGGCGAGTTCGACTTGGTGATTGCCCAGTATCACGACCAGGGGCATATCCCCGTCAAGCTGATCGCCTTTGATACCACGGTGAACGTCAGCCTCGGCTTACCGCTTCAACGCACCTCGGTTGACCACGGCACCGCCTTCGATATTGCCTGGCAGGGCAAAGCTGATGCCACCAATATGGGCTCGGCGATTGCCTATGCCCGGCGACTAGCCAGAGGCGCCAAGGCATGAGTGGCTGCCGATTGGCGATTATTGCCGACGATCTATCCGGGGCGCTGGATACCGCGGCACCGTTTGCCGCGCGGGGTGGTGATGCCCGCGTGGTGATTAGTCTGGAGGCGTTAGCGGCGACGCTGGAAGCGTGGCAAGGCCAGTGGCCAGACGTAATCGCCGTGAACACTGAATCCCGTCATCTAAAGGCCGAGGAGGCGGCGCTTCGGGTGAGAGAGGCGGTTCGATTATTAACGCGCGCCACCCCAAAACAGTGGTTTAAAAAAGTCGACTCAACCCTGCGGGGGCAGGTAGTTGCAGAGTGCACGGCAGTGAGAGAAGCGCTTGGTCTCCCTTTATTGTTGGCGCCTGCGGTGCCGACGCAGGGAAGAACTGTGCGTGATGCTCAGGTGTGGGTAGATGGGATTCCTCTTGCAGACACTGCCTATCAACAGGATGCGCGATCGGCGCCGCTGGTTGGCCCCATTGATCAGGCCTTTGCCGCTCATGGAGTGCCGCTGAAGCGCCATCAGTCTGGGCGAGAAGCCCCCTTTCCAAGTGCTGACTGCATCGTCGATACCGAGAGCGACGAAGAGCTCTCAGCTCTCTATAACGAATTAATAGCTGCTGGCGAAAGCCGCGTGATGATAGGGGCGGCGGGGCTGGCCACGGCCATCGCTCAGCGCAGCTTTGGGCCTCTTGATGCGCAATTTCGTGCGCTGAGTAATGTTACCGCAGTGCTCTACGCCGTAGGCTCTAGAAGTCCTCGTGCTGCCGAACAGCTTGAGCAGCTGTGTCAACAGTGGCCTGACTTAGCCATTATAAAAGCGTGCAGAAGATCCGTTGGTGCTTCCTTGGCTACCCATGATTTACGTGCCTGCGTGGTAGTACCAGGCTGCAAGGAGAGCACTCTCACGGCGAGTGAGGTGGCGCAAGCAATGGCTGTTCAGGTAGCGAGTATTATCTCAACGCGGAACGCAGATGAGAGTCTGCTGTTTTTAACCGGTGGTGATATCGCCATGGCGGTGCTTAGTCAGCAGGGTGTGCATTATATCGTCGTTGAGGCTGAGTGGTCGCCGGGCGTAGCCCTGGGCTATTTGGATGGGGATCCTGCTCGCAGAGTGATGACTAAAGCGGGCGGCTTTGGCGACCCGCAGCTATTGGCGCGTTTACATCATCAGCTCGGTTCCAGACTTGAATCAACATAAGCACTACTAAAATCCCAAGCTGGATAGTTGCGCGATTGCAGGCGACCAACTAGGTTTGAAGCTGGTGGTATGATACGTATACAGCACTATGATCGGTTACGTTGGCGGCCACCGCTTAAATAATAACCAACAAATCACAATAAACAGCAGCACATCACAGTAACCAACAACAAATCTAATGGTTATGAGGAGTACACGATGAGCCATAAAAGCCCGCAACATCCCCGTATGTCCCACTTGCTAACTGCCACGCTGATCGCTGCTGGCATCGGTTTTGCAGGTGCCGTTCACGCTGCCGAAAACCTCCGCTTTGCGCATGTTTATGAAACCTCTGAGCCGTTCCACAAATGGGCGCTGTGGGCCGCCGATGAGATCGAAGAGCGTACCGACGGTCGCTATACCATGCAGGTGCACCCCGCCTCTTCGTTAGGCAAAGAGGAGGATATTAATGAAGGGCTTGAGTTAGGCACGGTGGACGTTATTTATACAGGCACCCAGTTTGCTGGCCGCGCCTATGGGCCCATTGGCATTGCCGGGGCCGCCTATATGTTCCGTGATTTCGATCACTGGCAGGCCTTTGCTGACAGCGACCTGTTCCAAGAGATTGCCCAGGGCTACCAGGATCAAACTGGCAATGTGCCGATGGCGCTCAACTATTACGGTGAGCGGCATGTGACTTCCAATGAGGCGATCAACGAGCCTGCGGATATGGAAGGGCTGAAAATACGCGTGCCCAACGCGCCGATGTACATGATGATGCCGGAAGCTGTCGGCGCCAATCCCACGCCAATTGCTTTTGATGAGGTCTACCTTGCCTTGCAACAAGGCGTGGTGGATGCCCAGGAAAACCCTCTGCCAACCATTCGTGCCAAGGCCTTCCATGAAGTGCAGGACTATATCAACCTAACCGGACATATTACCGACTCGCTAATCACTATTGTGGGTGGACCACGCTGGAACCAGCTCTCAGAGGAGGATCGTGAGATATTCCGCGAGGTTTTCCAGGAAGCCGCCGAGAACAACACCCAGGATATTCTTAAATCCGAGGAAGAGCTGGTGGCGTGGTTCGAGGAGCAGGGCAACACGGTTAACGAAGTGGATCGCGAACTCTTCCGTGAGGCGGTTATGCCAGCCCATAACGGCGATGCTGCCACCTGGGATGAGGAAACCTACGAACGCCTCCAGGCTATCGGCCAGTAATCCAACCCTTTGATAACACTCCGCTCCTTTGAGCGGAGTGTTTGGAGTGTTGTGCCATGAGTGACACACGAGAAGACGTCCCGCATGCCGTCGATCCAATGATCGATTTTGAATCCGCCTTTGATGACACCCCATTCAGGCTGAGTGATTACCGGATTGAGGATTGGGTGACCCTAATACTGTTCTGGGCGCTGATTTTAGTGGTCTTTGCCCAATTTTTTAGCCGCTACGTGCTGGGTGACTCAATCGGCTGGACGGAAGAAATCGCCCGCTACCTGCTTATAGGCGTGGGCTTTTTGGGCAGTGTCATGGCCGCCCGCAATGGCAGCCATATTATGGTGGAGTTCTTTTACCACTACATGCCAGCTTGGCAGGCGCTTTTGTTGGAACGCCTCGTTAATCTCGTAAGCCTTACCTTCTATATAGCGATGGCATGGGTGGCCTATCAACTGGCATCGCGCACCAATAGCTTGATGGTGTCTATCGATCTACCCAAAAGCATCATCTATTTCACCGTGTGTGCGGCATTTGTATTGATGGCGATGCGTACCGTTCAACGGCTCTATCTCAAGTATCAACACCGCAACGATGATGTTTAAAGAGTGCTTTTCACCCCGCCATTTTGATTAAGAGGCCTGCTATGTCTCGATTAACTGTGATGCGCTGGCAAAAGCCACTCGTGTCGCCGCTGCTGGCGGCCCTTGCGGTGCTTGGTTGCGTGATCTTGCCGCTGATGGGCTACCATCTTGCGTTTCTGTTTTTCGCGCTGTTTACCATGCTGGTGCTCGGCGTGCCCATCGCTATTAGTCTGGCGGGCGCCTGCTTGATGTTTGTGCTGATCACCGGACAAGTGCCCAATATTGTGGTTGCCCACCGCATGATTAATGGCATCGACAGCTTTCCGTTGCTGGCGATTCCCTTTTTTATTTTTGCCGGTAGTTTGATGAATAACGGCGGGATTACCGAGCGCATTTTCAATTTTGCCAAGGCGTTAATGGGATGGATGCGTGGCGGGCTTGGACACGTCAACGTTGGCGCCAGCATCGTATTCTCCGGGATGTCCGGGGCGGCGGTAGCGGATGCCGGTGGTCTTGGCATGATCGAAGTAAAAGCCATGAAAGACGCCGGTTACGATGAAGAGTTTGCGGTAGGCATTACCGCCGCGTCATCAACTATCGGGCCAATTATTCCGCCTAGTCTGCCGATGGTGATTTACGGCGTGATGGCTTCCGCCTCGGTAGGCCAGCTGTTCGCAGCGGGGCTGGTTCCTGGGCTGCTCATGGGCGCCATGCTGATGCTGATGATCTTTATTATCTCGCGTCGGCGTGGCTATCAGCGCGATGCGGTGTTCTCGATGCGGGTGTTGGGTCATACCTTCAAGCGGGCTTTCTTATCGCTAATGACGCCGGTCATTATCGTTGGTGGTATTATCACTGGTGCTTTTACGCCCACCGAGGCCGCGGTGGCCGCGGTGTTCTACGCGCTGCTACTGGGTGTGGTGGTTTATCGCACGCTGACTTGGCGCAAGCTTTTGAAAGTCAGCATGGAAACCATCGAGACCACCGCGGTTATCCTGTTTATTGTCTCTTCGGCGTCGATCTTTGCCTGGATACTCACCAGTAATCAGGTCACTCAGAACGTGATTGCCCTAATGGGCCCCTTTGCCGACAGCAAGCTGGCGGTGCTGATGATGGCAAACATCGTGCTGATTATCGTTGGCTGCTTTATGGAAACCATTGCGGCAATCACCATTTTGGTTCCGGTGCTGCTACCCATGGCGGTTGCGGTTGGCGTAGACCCGGTTCATTTCGGGGTGATTATGGTGCTCAACCTGATGATTGGGTTGCTGACCCCGCCGGTGGGCATGGTGCTCTACGTGCTCTCTCGGGTCTCCAATGTCAGCTTTGAGCGCTGCATGCGCGGCACCATGCCCTTCCTTATTCCCTTGGTGGTCTGCCTGCTATTGGTGACCTTTATTCCGGCGATCTCTATGTGGCTACCCACACTGATTTATCGTTAAGCACTGTCGAGAACAGTTTAATATTAAGACCAGGAGTACGTGGCCCATGACTGATCCGTTGCCAGAGTTTCGCGTCGCGCGAGAAGACCTTCATCGCTTTATGCAAGCAGCACTTGCGGCTGCGGGAGCCGATCAGGCATCGGCAGAGGCCGTAACCCGCGCCCTGGTCACGGCCTCGCGGATGGGCACCGACAGCCACGGCTTGCGGCTGCTGCCCCACTATTTGCAGGCGCTTAAAGGTGGGCGCGTTAATGGCTCGCCTAACATGCAGTTTCACCAGCGCTTGGCCGCAACGGGGTGTTTAGACGCGGACGATGGGCTAGGCCACCTAGCGGGTTATACCGCGATGGAACACGCCATGGAAATGGCGGCAGATGTGGGCATGGGGGCTGTCGCTGTAGGTAACTCTTCTCACTTTGGTGCAGCAGGCTGCTATGCCTTAGCGGCGGCTGAACGCGGTTATCTGGGAATGGCGTTTTGTAACTCTGACCCTTTCGTGCTGCTGCATGACGGCGCCAAGCCCTTCCACGGCACCAACCCCATCGCCTTTGCAGCACCCGTGGCGGGTGAGGCGCCTTATCTGCTGGATATGGCCACCAGTTCGGTACCCTGGAACCGTGTACAGCAGTACGGCGCCATTGGTCGTGAACTGCCGGATCAGGTAGCCGCCGATGCCACCGGAAAAGTAAGCCGTGACCCAAGCAAGATCGCCGCACTGCTGCCGTTAGGCGGCAGTGCCTTCGGTTTTAAAGGCGCCGGGCTGGCTGGCATGGTGGAGATCCTAAGCTCAATGCTATCGGGTATGCAGCACGGCTTTCAACTGCTCCCCATGGGCGGGCCTGATATGGCCACGCCGCGTGGAGTAGGGCATTTTTTCCTGGCCATGAACCCCGATGCGTTTGTAGACGAAGGTACTTTCGCGCGCGGGTTAGCTGAGTACTTGGCCGACCTGCGTGCCCAGCCTGCCGCTGAGGGGGCAGAGGTGCTAGCTCCAGGGGATCGCGAATGGCGCTGCCAGAGCAAACGCGATGCCGAAGGCATTCCGCTAGATTCCGCCAATCAGTTAGCCTATGCCGAAATTGCTAAACAGTACTCAATAGCGCCGCTTACTCAACTCTGTTGAAAGCCGGTTTGAAGGATAATGCCTAAAAATGCAGTAAAATGGCGGAAAATTCCAGGTTAACCAGGGGTGACTGCCTATGAGCAGATACCGGATCGAGCGGAAAACGCTGTCCGAACAGGTCGCTGAGCAGCTCGAGGCGGAGATCCTCGAAGGGCGGCTAAGTGAAAATGATCAACTGCCTTCAGAGAGGGAGTTGATGGAGCAGTTTGGTGTTGGCAGGCCAGCGGTGCGCGAAGCGCTGTTCCATCTTCAGCAACTTGGGCTAATTGCCATCAATAGCGGCACCCGTGCCAGGGTGATTCGCCCCACTGCCGAGGCGGTGATGGCGAGGCTCTCCGGGGTGACCCGGCAACTGCTTTCCAAGCCCGATGGCCAGCAATACTTTCAAGAAGCGCGGGCCATGTTTGAAATTTCATTGGCGCGCTATGCCGCGCGTAACGCCAGTGAGGAAGATTTGGCCAGATTGCGCGATGCGTTGGCCGATAATCGCGATGCGATTGGAGACGAAGCGCGCTTTAAACGCTCTGACAATGATTTCCATGGGGTGCTGGCAAGCATTGGCCGCAACCCCATTTTTGATGCCATGCATTTGGCGCTATCGGAATGGCTGGACGACCGACGTGCCCAGGTGTTGCAACAAAAGGACGAGGATAAAGCTGCCACCGCCGCGCATACCGAAATCATTGAGGCCATTGAGTCCCGTGACCCAGACGCAGCCGAAGCGGCGATGCGACGCCACCTCGACCGCCACTATGGCACCTACATGCAGCTCAAGAAGCGCCTCGCGCCTGATTGATCCGGCTTTTTTTGCTGCTAGAGAGACACGCCTCGCTTCCAGGGAATAAAGTCGTACTGAGCAAGCGACACTGCACGTGGCCGGTAGCGTCCAGAGGCTGTCTCGATGCACAGCTCAAGCAGACGATCGGCTAATTCGCCGATCACCACCTCGCCGCGAATGATCGGCCCAGCATCAAAGTCGATGACGTCGCTCATACGGGTGGCAAGTGCTGTGTTGCTGGCGATTTTGAGCACCGGCGTTACCGGGTTGCCGGTTGGCGTGCCAAGCCCCGTGGTGAACATGATCAGGTTGGCGCCGGAACCGGCCAACGCAGTGGTTGATTCCACGTCATTGCCCGGCGTACACAGCAGACTAAGGCCCGCGCGTGTTTGTGGTTCCGTGTAGTCGAGCACGTCGACCACCGGGCTGTCACCGCCTTTCTTGGCCGCGCCAGCGGATTTCATGGCATCGGTGATCAGGCCGTCACGGATATTGCCCGGTGATGGGTTCATTGAGAAATCGGCGCCGACCAAGGCCGCATGACGCTGATAAGCTGCCATCAATTCGCTAAACCGCTCAGCCACTGAATCATCACTGCAGCGGGCGATTAGTTCGTGCTCTACGCCACACAGTTCCGGGAACTCACTGAGAATGCCGCTGCCGCCCAGCGCCACTAAGCGGTCGATGACCGCACCGACCAGCGGGTTGGCGGACAGCCCGGAAAAACCATCCGAGCCGCCGCACTCCACGCCGATGCTGAGTTTTGACAGCGGCGCCGGGGTGCGTTCTACCTGATTGGCGGTGGCTAAGCCATCAAAAATGGTGGTCAGCGATTCGCGTATCAGTGCGGTTTCACTCTGACTGGCTTGCTGCTCAAGGTAGTGTACCGGGCGCAGGCCTTGGGGATCGCGGGCCTGAACCGCCGCTTTGATCATATCGATCTGCGCCTTCTGGCAACCAAGGCTGAGCACCGTAGCGCCGGCCACGTTGGGGTGGCAGATATAACCGGCAAGTAACTGGCAAAGTGCCTGGGCGTCGCTATCCGTGCCGCCGCAGCCGAGTGTGTGGGTCAGAAAGCGTACCCCATCGACATTGGGAAACAGTCGTTCGCGGGGCGGTGGAGTGCGTTCTCCCGAACTGCCATGCAGCAACTCCCGGGCCAACTGCTTATACTCACGGAAAGGGTCTTCACCCAGCGCATCGGCGACGCACTGGCGTAACACCTCAATATTGCGGTTCTCGCAGAATACCAGCGGAACGACCAGCCATACGTTGGCGGTACCGACCTTCCCATCCGGGCGGTGGTAGCCATCGAAGGTGGCACCCTGAAAATGTGCGACGTCAGGCGCCTGCCATCTACCGCGCTTGGCCTGAGGAGTCGAACTGGCGGTGCTGTGTTCGACGTTCTCGGTGGTAACGGCCGCCCCCTGGGCGATGGGGCGGGTGGCGCGTCCCACGGTGACGCCATACATGATCACAGTGTCGCCGGGCTCAAGGGCCGTCAGTGTGAACTTGTGCTTATGGCGGATCGCCTCGGTGAGCGTGATGCGCTGGCCGCTGTCGGTGACATCAGTGCCAGCGGGCAAATCCTTCAGAGCAACGCGAACATTGTCTGCGGCATGCACACGTAGGGTGTCCAGCTGGCCGCTGTCACTGGCAATGGTCTGGCTCATGGCAAGGCTCCAGTGGTGGGTTAGCGAGGTTTCTCCGCCTTTTGAATCAGCGCTGCTGATCAGCTACGACGGTCTGGTGCTGCTCACCGAGCCCTTGGATACCCAGGCGCATGCGCTGGCCGGGTTTTAGGTAAACCGGCGGCTGTTGGCCCATACCGACACCGGGCGGCGTGCCGGTGGAGATCACATCGCCCGGCTGGAGGCTCATAAAACGGCTTAAGTAGCTGATCAGAAAAGGAATCTGGTAGACCATGGTGCGGGTGTTGCCATCCTGGTAGCGCTTACCATCCACCTCAAGCCACATATCGAGCTGATGAGGGTCTGCCACCTCGTCGGGGGTGACTAGCCACGGGCCCAGGGGGCCGAAGGTATCGCAGCCCTTGCCTTTATCCCAGGTGCCGCTGCGTTCGAGCTGAAAGGCGCGTTCGGAAACATCGTTGACCACGCAAAAACCGGCGACGTGTTGCATAGCATCGGCTTCGTCGATGTAGCGTCCGGCTTTACCGATCACCACGCCAAGCTCGACTTCCCAATCGGTTTTCTCAGAATCGCGGGGAATGATCACCTCGTCATTCGGGCCGCAGATGGCGCTGGTCCATTTATTGAAGATCACCGGCTCCGGGGGAACCTGAGCGCCGGTTTCGGCCGCATGATCCGAGTAATTCAAGCCAATGCAGATAAACTTGCCCACACCCGCAACGCAGGGGCCAATGCGCGTATCGGCGGTTATCTCAGGCAGCCTGGTGGCATCCAGTGCAGCAAGGCCTTCGAGGGTGCGGCGATCGAGAGACTCGCCAGACAGGTCGGTGATATGGGCCGACAGGTCGCGGATTACCCCATGGTCATCCAGCAGGCCGGGCTTTTCATGGCCGCGCGGGCCGAAGCGTAATAGTTTCATTGGTCGGTTCCTTGGTTTACATGATCAGATCAGCCAGCCACCGTCGATAATCTGGGCGGTGCCGGTGGTATAGGCGGACTCATCGGCGGCTAGGTAGGTGGCCAGGGCGGCAATTTCTTCCGGGCTGCCCAGACGCCCCTGAGGTTGGCGAGCGATAAATTCGGCGTAGACATCCTCTTCTTTTCGTCCCTGCCGCTTGGCTTGCTCGCCAATGCGCTGGCGCAGCGAGGGTGAGTCCACTGTGCCGGGGCAGATGGCGTTGCAGCGAATGCCCTGGCCGATGTAGTCGGCGGCCACCGACTTGGTCAGGCCGAGTACTGCGGCCTTGGTGGTGCCGTAGGCACAGCGGTTGGGCACCCCTTTAAGGCTAGAGGCCACCGAGGCCATGTTGATAATACTGCCGCCGCTACTATCGAGCATGGCAGGCAGAAAGGCGCGAATCATGCGCACCATCGCCATCACGTTCAGTGATAGCGAGAGCTCCCAGTCATCGTCGCTGCCATCCAGCAGCGAGCCATTAGCCACGTAGCCAGCGCAGTTGAAGAGAATGTCGATGACGCCTAGCTCGGCGGCCAGCCCCGTGATGGCGGCCTCATCCAGTACGTCGAGTCGGCGCGTGGTGATGCCGTTGACGTTGGCCAATTGGTCGAGGCTTTGGGTGTTGATGTCGGTGGCAATGACCTGCGCGCCCTCAGCGGCGAAGTGCAGCGCTGTGGCCCGGCCAATGCCTTGGCCTGCGGCAGTGATCAGTGCCGTCTTGTCTTTAAGTCGCATGGCGGTTCCCGGTGCTATTGTTATTGATTCAGTACGGTTGTTAACCCGGTACTGCTGTTGATCCGGTGATGATCGCTTGTTGGTTGCTAGTTTGATAATGAACAGTCATGTGGTATGACAGGATGCTAGCATGACGTTTGGCTAAGTATGGCCTAGTTACTGACAGTTGCCAATAATCTGAGGGGGCATAATGAAACGCAAAAGGGACAGCCGAGGCTGTCCCTGTCAGTGCTTTTGAGTATTTTCTGTTAAGCGGTGAATGAAGGTAAAGGCCCCAACGCTGAAGGTGATTACTCCGTCATTGATGATTCAGCAATGCGCTGAAACTCAGCCACTAGGTCTTCACCAATGCGCGGCGCCCACTCATCGTAAACTGGCTGCACGGCCTCCTGGAAAGCGGCAATCTGCTCGTCATCCAGGCGGGTGATTTGCATGCCGCGCTCTTCAAGCTGATCCCGCGCCCAGTCGTCGTACTCGCTGGAAAGCTGGATTTCGTAATCCGCTGCCTGCAGCGCCGCTTCCTGAATCAGCTCCTGATACTCGGGGTCGAGGCGATCCCAGGTACGCTGCGAGATCATCTTGATAAAAGGGGTATAGACGTGGCGTGTTTCGGAGCCGTAGTCCTGCACTTCATAGAAATTGGAAGTCAGGATGGTGCTCCAGGGGTTTTCCTGGCCATCGACAACGCCCTGTTCCATGGCGGAGAAGAGCTCACCGAAGGCCATGGGGGTTGGGTTGGCGCCCAGGGCTTCCCAAATCGCCAGGTGCACCGGGTTCTCCATGGTGCGAATTGAGAGGCCACGAACATCCAGGCCTGCCACATCTTCTGGAGAAGAGACTTCCCGAGCGCTATTGGAGAGCTGACGGAAGCCGTTTTCAGAGAATGCCAGGGCTTTCAGGCCGGTACCATCGAAGGCGTCGAGCATCTCCTGGGCTGCATCGCTACGCATGGCCTCGACAGCCGCCTCTCGGGTTGGTAACAGGAAGGGGAGGTCGAAAACCGCTAACTCTTCAACATAGCCGGTAGCGGGAGAAGACGACGGATAAGTCATATCCAGCGTCCCGGTCTGCAGCATCTCCATCATCTGCACGTCGTCGCCAAGCTGGCTGTTGGGGAAGATATTGACGGTGATACGACCTTCACTGCGCTGGTCAAGAATATCCGCGAAGTACTGGCTGGAGATGTACTGAGGCGAGCTTTCCGCTAAGCCAAGCCCCATACGCAGTGTAACGCTGCCATGATCGCCCACCGTCTCGCCTTCGATTTCAGGCGGGTCGGAAAGGTCGGGCGTTTGCGCGTAAGCGATGCCTGAGCTGAGCAGCGTGGCGCCGGCCAATAGTAGGGTGCGTTTCCAAAGATGGTGCATAGTCGTCACTCTCCTGGGATGCAGCAGGTCGCTATGCTAAGGGGATATTCCTAGCGAGCTGCAGCGTGGTTACGGTTGTTGTTGTGGGTAAGCTATTGTTGTGTGTAGCAGCACTCACTCTTAGAGGATGCCGTGCCGCAAACCGCCAAGGTGAATGTCTAACGTTTTCCTTATATGTTCAACATATACTTTTGTATGTATCGACGTTAGAGCGAAGAAAGCGTACCGTCGTGACCAATCTCTCTTTGACTCTTACAACCTTACTCTAGGCGTGGAGTGGCACCATGGCCAATTTTCAGCGAATAACTCCTGAGCAGTTGCGTTCACGCTACTGGTTCGATAACCCCGATCACCCCGGCACCACGGTGCTGTGCATCGAGCGCTACCTTAATTACGGTATTACCCTGGATGAGCTGACCAGCGGTAAGCCGATTATCGGTATTTGCCAGTCTGGCTCTGATTTAACCCCGTGCAATCGCCACCACATTGACCTGGTTAAGCGGGTGAAAGACGGCATTCGTGCCGCAGGTGGCGTGCCGTTTGAATTTCCCATGCATCCTATTCATGAGAACGTGCGCCGACCCACCGCTGCGCTGGATCGTAATCTTGCCTACTTAGGCATCGTCGAAGTGCTGCACGGCTACCCGTTAGATGGCGTCGTATTGACCACCGGTTGTGATAAAACCACCCCCGCGGCGCTGATGGCGGCGGCAACCGTGAATATTCCGGCGATTGTGCTCTCCGGCGGGCCAATGCTCAACGGCTGGCGGGGCGCTGAGCGGGTTGGCTCAGGGACAATTATCTGGGAGCTACGCAAGCGCCTGGCGGCGGGAGATATCGACTACGCGGAGTTCCTCTCTCGCGCTAGCGACTCGGCCCCCTCGATTGGCCACTGCAACACCATGGGCACCGCTTCCACCATGAACTCCATGGCGGAGGTGCTGGGCATGAGCCTGCCGGGGTCGGCGGTGATTCCCGCCCCCTATAAAGAGCGCGCCATGGTGGCTTACGATACCGGCACGCGGATTGTCGATATGGTTTGGGAAGACCTGCGTCCGCTGGATATCCTGACCCGTGATGCCTTTGAAAATGCCATTGTGGCGTGTTCGGCCCTGGGCGGCTCCTCTAACGCGCCGGTACATATCAATGCAATTGCTCGCCACTCGGGCATTGAATTGGATAACGATGACTGGCAGCGGCTGGGCCATGAAATCCCTTTGCTTGCCAATGTGATGCCCGCCGGTGCTTTCCTGTGCGAAGAGTTCCACCGCGCCGGGGGGGTGCCCGCGATCCTCCACGAGCTACACGCCGCCGGTAAACTGCACAGCGATGCGCTGACGGTGAATGGCCGCTCCATTGGCGATAATCTGCAGGGCCGTGAAACCCAAGACTCCGATGTGATCTGCCGCTATAGCGATCCACTGGTGGAGCACGCGGGCTTTCTCAATCTCAAGGGCAACCTATTCGACTCGGCGCTGATGAAAACCAGCGTGATCTCCCGGGACTTCCGCGAGCGCTTCCTGAATGATCCCAACGACCCGGAAGCCTTTGAAGGCAAGGTGGTGGTCTTCGATGGCTCGGAAGATTACCACGCCCGTATTGATGACCCAGCGCTGAACATTGATGCGCGCACCATTCTGGTCATGCGTGGTGCAGGCCCGGTGGGTCACCCAGGTGGGGCTGAAGTGGTCAATATGCAGCCGCCGGAGGCGTTGATTAAACAGGGTATCGAATCGCTGCCGTGCCTGGGCGATGGTCGCCAGTCGGGTACTTCCGGCTCACCGTCGATTCTTAATGCCTCCCCAGAAGCTGCTACCGGCGGTGGCTTGGCGCTGCTGGAGAGCGGCGACCGGCTGCGGGTCGATCTTAAACGCGGTGAGGTACAGCTGCTGATCGATGCCAGTGAACTGGAAGCGCGCCGCGGACGTTTAGCCCGGCAGGGCGGCTACCGCTACCCCGGCCATCAGACGCCTTGGCAGGAGATCCAGCGCAGTATGGTCGAGCCGCTGGATCGCGGCATGACACTGGAGCCCGCCACCAAGTACCGCGATGTGGCTCGCCAGCATCCGCCCAGGGATAATCACTGAAGGGGCGAGCACTAAGATGAGCCGTTTAAGTACTTTGTCCCATCGCCAGCAGGGCCTGCTGCTCACCGCGGGTGGCGCGATCATTATGGCGCCGGATGCCCTGTTGATTAAGGTCGCCAACCTGCCCGATGCAGAGATCCTGATGTGGCGTGGCTTTCTTTCTGGGTTAGGTTTTCTACTGATCGCCCTAATGCGCTACGGCCGTGGCACGCTGGCAGCCTACCGCCGCTGCGGCTGGACAGGCATCGCCGTGGCGCTGCTGTTCAGCCTGACCACCTGTGGCTTCGTGCTGGGCAACCAGTACACCAAAGCAGGCAACGTACTGATGATACTGGCTAGTTCGCCACTGATCGCTGCGGTGCTCTCCTGGATTATCCTCAAGGAGCAACTGCCAAGGCGTACCTGGTTAGCGATATTGCTATGTATGGCAGGTGTTGCGCTGATCGCCCTTGATGACGCGGGCGCCGGCTCTTGGTTGGGCAATGCTTTTGCCTTGATGGCGGCAACCACCCTGGCAATTAACTTTACCCTCTGCCGTACGCGACCGGGAGTGGATATGAGCCCCATGCTGGTATTCAACGGCCTTATCGTGGGTAGCACTGCGGGGCTGTTTTGGTTGGCAGGGAGCGAACCGAGCCTGCCTGCAGCCAGCCAGCTTGCCGTCGTGATCCTGCTCTGCCTGATTATTGTGCCCTGCGGGGTGACGCTACTGCAGCGTGGGCCGCTCTATCTGCCCTCCGCGGAAGTAGGTTTGCTGATACTGCTCGAAGTGGTGCTGGGTACGCTGTTGGCCTGGTGGATACTGGCTGAGCAGCCCGCGCCAATGGCTATGGTCGGCGGCGCACTGGTGCTGGGCACGCTGAGTGCTAAGGGGCTCTATGAACGGAGGCTTGAAATGAGGCTGCGCGCCAGGCTCGAAGCTACCCCGTCGGTAACAGTCGACCGGTCAAGTACGGTATGATTGACAGGAATTGAAATAGGGCCTTATCGCAGTGACGTCATCTCCCAGTAAGCCAGCCGCTCGCCCCAGTATCGCTGAACATCTCGCCGAGGAGATCTTCGGTGGCCGTTATCACCCCGGTGACCTTGTGCCCCGGGAAATGGATCTATGCGAACGTTTCGCCATTAACCGCTCGGCGGTGCGTAGCGACCTGCGTCAACTGGTCGATGCCGGTATTATCGAACGTATCTCCGGGCATGGCTCCAAGGTGCGCGAGTACTCAGAGTGGCATATTCTCGATGCTCAGGTAACCGACTGGCTGACCCGCTATGCGGCTCCCAACCCGGATATTCAGCGTGAAATCCTCGCCTTCCGCCTGGACGTGGAACCCTATGTGGCGATGACCGCCGCCAAACGGGCCAAGGCGCGAGATCTGGTTGCTATCGAAGAAGCTTTTGAAGGGTTGGGGCAGAACCTGCGCAACGCCACCTGCGAAGAGGAGCGGCGGCTGCACAGCGAGTGTGACGTCGCTTTCCACGAGGCGATCTTCAAGGCGACCCACAATATTGTCTGGGCGCAGCTATCCCATATCCTGCGACCCTCCATCTACATGCTGATTTCCATGTCCAACGAGAACGCCCCAGATCCTGAAGAGAGCCTGGAGCGTCACCGTCAACTGATGGAGAGCATCCGGCTGCGCCGCCCCCGGGAGGCGTTTTTAGCGTCCCAAGCGGTGCTCGCAGGTACCGCCGCGGCGCTAGGGCTTGAGCACAGCGTTAGTTCATTAGGGCGTAGCGTTGAGCTGCCCCATACCGCTCCCTAACTCCTATTTTCAATGGCAAATACAAAGGCAAGCGTATGTCTGATTTCAGCTCTGGCTTTAAGCTCGGTTTGGTAGGCGTAGGTAAAATCGTCCGCGACCAACACCTTCCGGCGATAGCCGCCACCCCGAACTGCCAACTTGTCGCCACGGCGGATCCTTACGCGGAACTACCCGATGTGTCGGCCTATCAGAATCTTGATGCGATGCTAGACGCCCACCCGGAAATCACCGCCGTCTCTATTTGCACGCCTACACATCTGCGCTACTCCCAGGCGCGGGCGGCGCTAATGCGCGGTAAGCACGTACTGCTTGAAAAGCCGCCGGGGGCGACGCTTAGCGAAGTGGAGGACTTGATTGCCACCGCGACCAAGCAGGGCGTTAGCCTGTTTGCTGCCTGGCATTCGCGGTTTGCCCCCGGTGTGGCGCAGGCTAAGCAGTGGTTGAGTGAGCGTCAGGTGCAGCGGGTGGAGATCGAGTGGAAAGAGGATGTGCGGGTATGGCATCCCGGCCAGGCGTGGATCTGGCAGCCCGGTGGCATGGGGGTTTTTGATCCCGGTATCAATGCGCTGTCGATTGCGACTGAAATCCTGCACCAACCGTTTTTCCTGCAACAGGCGCAGCTGCTGGTGCCGAGCAACGCGCAAACCCCGATTGCCGCGGAACTTACCTTTACCGACCCAGAAGGCGTATCCATTGAGGCCGCGTTTGACTTTCGCCAGAGCGGCCCTCCCACGTGGGATATGCATATCGACACCGATAAAGGTCGTTTAAGCCTTACCCAGGGTGGCTGCCGGTTGGTCATCGACAATGAACTGATCGTTGAAGACGAAGAGCGCGAGTATCAAGGCCTCTACGCGCGCTTTGGCGAACTGATCGCAACAAAACGCAGCGAGGTGGATGTTGCCCCGCTGCGCCAGGTCGCCGATGCGTTCCTATACGGTCATCGTGAGGCTACCGAAGCGTTTATCGAGTGAAGGCTTTATATGGACAGATGAGGTAGCCAAGAGGCTATCTTAGTGGCCTCAATCGGATACGATCTTATTGCGCTTTATACAGCTGTCGTACGCTTGGGGAACGAAGCTATCTTCGCCCACGTCATCTCGAGCCAACGTAAGAAACTCGCAAAGCGGTGGCAGCATATGGGGAGCTAGCTGATAGGCGTTTAACGTTTCGGTCAGGTAGCGCATATCTTTTTCAGCATTACCCAGGCTGAACTGCAACTTTGTGCACTCCTTCTGCAGTACCCACTCCATAACGGGAGCCAGCATCGCACTGTTGGCTCCCCCCTGTGAGCAAATTTCCAGGAGTTTGTCTTGTGAAACATCCATACCAGCCGCCATAGTGGCCGCTTCACTGACCAGAGCGGCAGCCCCTAACGAGAGAAAATTATTAATCAGTTTCAGTTTATGCGCTGAACCAACCTTACCCACATGAAAGATGTTTTCCGCGAAACTTTCCATGACCGGCGTAATACGCGCCACTGTGGGGGCATCGCCACCCACCATGACATTTAGTCGTCCATCTCTGGCTTCACGAGGTGTTCGTGCTAAAGGCGCGTCAACGAGTATCGCCCCTTGGTGTTCTACGGTTTTCGCAAGGCGCTCAGTTGATTCGGGATGAGCCGTAGAGCAGTCAACAATAATAAGCCCTTCATGGCTTCCGGCCATTAAACCGTCAGCGCCGCTGACGATTTCGCTAACCTGTTCGGATGTCTTGACGCAGATAAAAACAATATCGCTACTTCTTGCCATCTCTGCGGGAGTACTAACTTCTGTCGCGCCTTCCTTGCATAGCGCTTCAAGGGGGGATCGATTCCTATGGGCCATCACCGTTAGCGGATAACCGTTACGTACGATATGTCTGGCCATTTCCTTGCCCATTAAGCCGAGCCCAATGAATCCGATGCGTTCTTGTTTCATAGTCGCCTCTGATGAGTTGGTTCACCCTACCTGAAATATCGCCCACTAAACCTATTGCATGAGCGACGGTTATTGCAGCGCCCGAGGGAAAGCAACCCCCAGACGTTCCGACCAATCGGCTAGGGCTTCGGGAACACCGTCTGGCAGAGGCACCCCCGCCTGTGCATAACGCTTATGGAGGGCAAGCCCACGCTCGCCAGGAATCCGTACGGGAGAGCTACCTTCTGCAACAGGATTGTTACGGCAAGCATCCACCAAAGCGCCGGTTTCGCGTTTGAAGGCATCGAGCCCACCAAAGGCTTCTGGATCCATGATCTGCACCATGACCGAGGCGCCCCATTGTGAAGGCGCCTGCACACGGCCAAATCCAGCAAGCCCAGACGTAAAGGCTTCCACCATTAGCCCCAGTGCATATCCCTTGTGACCATGGTCAAGACCACCAATTGGCATGATGCTCCCTTGAGGCTCATCGAACAGCACGCTAGGTTGATCGGTCGCATTGCCTTGGTGATCCTTAAGCCACGGGTAGGGCAATGGGCTGTTTTGTTTGTGAAGTCGGCCGACCATGCCATTAGTGGTAATGGATGTGCTGACATCTAACAGAACCGGGCCTGAAGCCGTCGGGTAGCCCACAGCGATAGGGTTGGGGGTATGAGTCGCTTGCAAACCGCCATACGGGGCAACCGACTTAGTTGCCGGATCGGATGACTCGATCACCACCACAAGGTCTTGATCAGTGGCGCGTTTCAGATAGGCCGCCAAGCAGGCGATATGATTTGAGCGTCGAATCACGACCGTCCCTGTGCCGCAGGCGCGGGCCATCAATTCGGCGGTTTCCATCGCTTTAATGATCAACCAGGGGCCGGGAAGATAACGGCCATCCCATGTCTGCACGGCAGCGCGTTTGGAGATTACCTCATACTCACCTGACACAGGCATCCGGCCAGACTGAATCTCGCCAAGGTAAGGGGATAGTAGCTGAAGCCCGTGAGTCGTGTGCCCCATCAAATCGCCTTCGACGAGTATCTCGGCAACTGCTTGAGCCTTTTCTTCATCGAGCCCGGCTGCCACAAGTAAAGCGGTACTGAATTGAGTAATTTCCTGAACGTCATAATGGTGGCTCATTGTATTTATTCTCCTAAATTTGTTGTTGTCAGGCTCTTAATTATTGCGCCGTCTGAGTTGCTTGATTAAGGCGCTATGATCTAACTCGCCATCCCCTTGATCGACGAGCTCTTCAAAAAGTGTGTTGACCAATGACGAAACCGGTAGTTTAAGATGCAGCGTATCGGCAAAAGCCATCGCGGTCTGGGTATCTTTCAATTGCCATTTCGCTGGCCCACCCGGTGTAAAGTTTTCCTGAATCATGCGCTGCCCGTGTATACGCAAAATGGTCGAGTCAGCAAACCCTCCTTCAAGCGCACTGAGCATTCGCTCCGGGTTCGCCCCGCCCTGTTCTGCCAATAGTATGGCTTCTGCCACGGTAGCGATGGTGTTGGCCACAATCATTTGATTGGCGAGTTTCGCAAGTTCCCCGCTACCTGCAGGGCCAACATGGACGGGCCTGCCGAGGGATAAGAGAATGGGTTCTACCGCTTTAAAACTCACGGCATCGCCGCCCACCATAATGGCCAGCGTGCCGTCGATCGCTCCCTGCTCACCGCCAGAAACCGGCGCATCAAGGTAATTAATCTGGCTCTTTGCGGCTTCTTCTGCTTGACGGCGAGCGGTTTCGACAGGTATCGAACTCATGACAATAAGTGTGGCGTCATGCTGCATGGCATTGAGTAGGCCGTCAGGGCCCAGCAGCATTTCATCACACACAGGCCCAGAGCTAAGCATAACGATAACGGCATCGCTTTCGGCAACGGCTTCTTCGGGCTTTTCTACGATGGTGGCACCCACCGACTCTAAACGGTTGGCTTTGCTTTTTGTTCGATTCCAGACAAGCACTTGGTGTCCTGCCTGGGCCAAGCGTGCTGCCATCGGCGCACCCATAATGCCCGTGCCAATAAATCCGATAGTACGTGACGTTGTCATTATTAGTTCCTCTATCTAGGTGAGCCCGTCAAGGCTTCTCGTAATCCTTATTTAGCAGGTCGATACATTGCTTCAGTTGAAGATATGGGGCATCCATTTCCGTTATTTGGTTGTTAGCGCAGGTAAAGCGGTATATTGATATCACCTGATTCTCGGAAGTTAATCAGCCGGTCGAGCACCTTGGATTCTGAACGCTCTAAATGGATTGCCAAGGCGTTGCCTGCTTGTGCAGGTTGCTGTAGGCGCATTTTTTCAAATATCCATAAATGTTCATCGAAAAAAGGATCTTGATCGGGAAGCTTTAATACTCGTCCAAGCAGGTGTTTACTGACTAATAAGATAGGATGCGTGCGCCGGAGCATATTCATGACCTCCTGGTTATCACCTAAACTAACGGCGGCATGATGGAGATCATTCTCCAGCTCATCCAGTAGCTCCCCCTTTATTTCAGGATAGTTATCAGCAGCGTTCTTGAGTTTGGTGATATAGTCTTTAACGGCACTTTCTGATATGTTTTTTGTGGCTCGCGCAATCATGTATGGCTCTAATTGGCGACGTGCTTCATAAAGATTATGTAACCGCTGATCATTAAGAGGTACCACGTTCCAGCTATTATATTTAATCTTCTCGACTAAACCGATAGATTGTAAATAGAGCAAGATTTGGTGAGTGACCGTGCGGCTGACATTGAGCGTTTTGGAAAGCTGCAGCTCATTGAGTTCAAACGTACCCTTAATCGAGCATAAAACGATGTCATGTTCAACGCTGTCGATATGCGCCCGCCAAGAAACGATACGGTCTACTTTTGGGGCATGGCCAAGTTGTTTGAAATCATGCTCACTAAGTGCACGTCGCACTACCTCACCTGGCGATGCGCCTACTAAATAGCCGCGCCCTTCAAAACGGCAGATATACTGCTCTTCGTGCAACCGGCTTAATGTTTGCCGAACGGGCGAGCGGCTAATACCAAACAGCTCCGCTATATTTCCCTCAAGCAGCACTAAACCGGGTTCAAGGCGTTTCCCAACAATACTCTGTTTAAGAGCCGTGTAGAGCTGGTCGCGCAGCGTTTGTGTCATAGTCAGTTAATTGCTCTTTAATGGGTGTTTAGGTAACGGCACCTACCAGCCAGGGAACGAATTCATTATTACCGTAGCCCAGTGATTCGCTGGCGCTCATATCGCCTGAAGCGATGGCAATAATGCGCTCAAAAATCTGCTCACCAACACTTTCTACACTGTCAGTGCCGTCAACAATAACACCACAATTTATATCCATGTCTTCATGCATTTTCTCATACATGGCGGTGTTCGTTGCGAGCTTAAGGCAGGGAGCGGGTTTGAAGCCTGAGACTGAACCTCGACCAGTGGTAAAGCAGACTACATTAGAACCGGAGGCGATTTGACCCGTAACCGAAATCGGGTCATAGCCAGGGCTATCCATAAAGTTAAAACCGCGCGTGGTCAACTTCTCAGCATACAGTAGCACGTCGTTAAGGCTCGACGTTCCGCCTTTAGCTACCGCGCCTAATGATTTCTCAAGAATAGTTGATAGACCACCCGCTTTATTGCCAGGGGAAGGGTTGTTGTTTAACTCAGCGCCATTTATCTCAGTGTAATGTTTCCACCAGGTAATCCGATCAAGGAGTTTCTGTGCGACGTTTTCACTAATGGAGCGGTCTATCAGAAGGTTTTCAGCGCCATAGATTTCGGGGGTTTCGGCGAGTATAACGCTGCCTCCATGTTGCACGATAAGATCGGCGGCATGGCCCAACGCTGGGTTCGCGGTAATACCTGAGTAGCCGTCTGATCCACCACATTGTAATGCAACCACTAAATGTTCAAGAGAGGCGGGTGCACGCTGCTGTTGGCCGTGTTGGGTGGCCATTTGCATGATGTGATCACAGGCCGTTTTGATGCTAGTGCGTGTCCCTCCTGCGTCTTGAATATTAAAGTAAGCCAGCCGCGAGGCATCTTCCAACCCCTTTCTTATGACTAATGTTTTAACCTGGTTGGTCTCGCAGCCAAGGCCAATGATAAGTACAAAGGCAAAGTTTGGGTGTTGGGCATACCCCGCGATAACGCGCTCGAGAAACGCAAAACCTTCTGAGTCAGTATTCATGGCGCAACCAGAACCATGGGTAATGGCTACTACTCCATCGAACCCCATGCGGCTTAATTCGCCAGACTGATTGAGCACGTCCGCAGCGGCTTTAGCCACCGTGGCAGAACAATTCACGGTAGAGAGAATACCAATATAGTTGCGCGTTCCCACGCTACCATCAGCCCGGTGGTAGCCCTGAAACGTTCGAGAATGGCTAACGGTGATGTTTTTTTGATGAGGCTGAAAATCTTCCAATGAAGAACTGAGTTCAATCATGGTGAGGTTGTGGGTGTGCACATGCTCACCAGGATCAATATCCCGCGCAGCAAGCCCAATCAGTTGGCCATATTTAAAAACAGCTTCACCATTTTGGATGTGAGTCAGCGCAACTTTATGTCCCGCTTCAATATTTTCTTGAGCTAGCGTGCCCTTTTTATCAATGGGAATACCTTTTGGAACTGCTTTTGAGGCAACACCTACGTTATCCCGCGGATTGAGATGAATAATAACTGACGGGGAATTAATGAGATTCATCGTATACCTCAAGCTGATTATTGGGCTTTTGCTGCAAGGGCCAAGCGCAAGCTTAAAGCGATCATTGTGGGTGCACTCTAGCAAGCCGGCCGCGTACGTCGATTAGACTATTGTTCTATATAATGATCATTGAGCGCAATGGTCATCTAGTCTAGATTGCTTTCATACGCGCGGCCCACAACGCTAATTGCCGATTGCGGCTCAGTTGGAAGGCCAGCTCACGATTACGCCGCAGATGGATAATGTGATTTGGATACGGCGCGGCCATCCATCGCTTCTTACGGCCTGTGTGTTACCAAGATCTCCCCATGGCCTTGCTGCCGGAGGCGCTGAAGGGTATCAACCCCTGAAGGTAATCCGCTTGGTAGATGGGCAGCGTGAGCAACCCCATATTTGAACCACCGTTCCCAGTTTTGCTAGACGTTTTTTTGTAAAGGCCTTGGCAGCTGTAAAATACATTACTAGACTGTTGTCACGCAGTCATACTGTATGACACCTTGGGTGAAGAGGTAGCTGGGTTCACGAGCCAAACAATAATGAGAAATGACAATGCCCCACATAATCAATTATTTAACAAAAATTCAGTTCGGTGAAAGCGCTATTGCGGAATTAGCCAATGAGCTGCAATTGCTGAAGATAAAACGACCATTGTTTGTGACTGATAAGGGGCTCAGTGCTACCCCTCTGATCACACACGTGATTGAGTCTGCTCAGCTTGATGATGGCGCATGTGTTTTCGACGATACGCCTTCCAACCCTACGGAAGTCGCGGTAGAGCAAGCGCTTACTTACCTACGTGAAAGTAAATGTGACGGCATTATTGCCGTTGGTGGTGGTTCCAGCATTGATTTAGCTAAAGCGGTCGCCTTGCTTTTTAATCATCCTGGGCCGTTACGCCAATACGCTGCGATTGAAGGCGGCGTAACAAAAATTAAAGCCGATGTGCTGCCATTAATAGCAATACCGACAACGGCGGGAACCGGTAGTGAGGTGGGAAGAGCCTCATTGATTACCATGAAAGACAATCGCAAACTTGGCTTTCTTTCTCCTTATCTGATTCCTTCGGTCGCTATTTGTGATCCTCGTTTGACGCTAGGTTTACCCCCTTTTTTGACTGCCGCCACGGGTATGGATGCGATTGCTCACTGCGTTGAAACCTTTTTAAGCCCCAAAGTGAATCCTCCAGCTGAAGCGATTGCTTTGGATGGACTGACGCGCGCTAGCAAATATCTAGTAGAGGCAGTTGAAAATGGCGAAAACTTAACGGCGAGAAATGAAATGATGATGGCGGCCCTTGAAGGCGCCATGGCTTTTCAGAAGGGGCTGGGAGCAGTGCACTCCTTATCCCATGCGCTAGGCGGTCTGCACGAACTAAAACTTCATCACGGTACGCTCAATGCTGTGTTGATGCCGACTGTTCTAAGGTTTAACCACCCCGGCTGTGAGGAGAAATATGCTTGCCTCAAAGACGCGATGGGTCTCAATCCTAACGACGACTTAGCTGAAGCATTTGAAAAGCTCAATGTGAAATTGGGGATGCCTGCTAGCTTGAGTGAAATGGGCGTCATGGAAGAGCACTTGGATCAACTATCTCAGTGGGCCTTGGAAGATCATTCCACGGCAACCAATCCGCGCGCGCCCTCTAAGGAAGACTTTTATAACATGCTCAAAGAAGTTTTCTGATTAAGAGAATTCTATACATTTAATAGTGCGTGAAGGAGGCTTTTGACAAGAAAAACGTAAAGAAATAAAGCATACAGTTCCAAAAATGATAATCAATTGTAAGCAATACATTACTAAAGGAAAATGAATATGATAATTACAAACCATTCCCTTAAAGCTATTTTTGCTTCAAGTATAGCAGCAGCTGTTATGACAGCGTCTGGCACTGCCTTTGCGGACTACCCCGAACGCCCCCTTACGTTGATTGTGCCTTGGGCTGCTGGTGGTGGCACTGATGCGACTGCGCGAACTATCGCTCGTGCTCTGGAAGAAGAGCTGGGGCAGAACGTCAATGTTGTCAACCGAACAGGAGGCAGTGGCGTTGTTGGTCATACCGCCATGATTAATGCTGAACCGGATGGTTATACGATTGGCTTGGCTACTGGTGAAGTTAATATGATGCATTGGTTGGGTTTAACTAACCTTACGTATGAAGACTTTACGCCTATTGCTCAAATCAACTATGACTTTCCAGGCATACAGGTAGCAGCCGATTCTCCTTATGAAACCCTTGAAGAGCTCCTTGAAGCGATACGCTCTGAGCCTAAAGGCACGTTTACTGCTTCGGGTACTGGGCAAGGCGGTGTGTGGCATCTAGCCTTTGCTGGCTTTTTGATGGATCAAGGTATTCCCGCCGACCAAGTGACTTGGATTCCTAGTGAAGGAGCAGCCCCAGCGATGACTGAGCTGGTATCTGGGGGGATTGATATTGTACCAAGCTCGGTGCCTGAAGCCCGCTCAATGATCGAGGCCGGTCGCGTTAAGAGCTTTGCGGTAATGTCTCCAGAGCGTATACCCAGCTTTCCTGATGTGCCCACCACTAATGAAATAATCGGCAGTAGCTATCAAGTAGGTGAGTGGCGCGGAATCGCCGGCCCTCAAGGCATGGATCCGGACGTGGTGGCAACGCTCGAGTCAGCCCTTGAAGCCGCCTACAACAGTGATACGTATCAGGAGTTCATGAATCAGCAAGGTTTTGGTACCGAATGGCGCAACGCTGAAGAGTTTGGCCAGCTTATGCAAGATATGGACGGCGTTTTCGGTGAAATCGTCGAACAGGTGGGGCTGGCTAACTAATAGGCTTGCTCTCTCTTCTCTCGCCTGTCGGGGAAAGGGAAACCCGCTCGAAAGTCACTGACCGTAACGCGATCGCACTAAAGAGAAGTTGGTTTTAGCGGTAACGGTCAGTGACTGTGTTGCCTGGGTCTATGGTTTGAGTCATCGCTGTTGACTGTCAGGTGCAGGAGTGAATAACCGTCCATGTCTCTAAAGGAGCCAAAGGATGCAGGTACCTACCAACACATTCAAGCAGGCGTTGACCGAGCAAGCCCCGATGTGGGGCTGCTGGGCAGGATTTGCCACGGGTTACGCCACCGAAATCGTTGCCAGCACAGGATTCGATTGGTTATTGATCGATGGTGAGCATGCGCCTAACACGCTTCCTTCCATCCTTGCCCAGCTACAGGCAGTAGCCCCTTATTCGACGGCGCCGGTGGTTCGTAGCGTTAATCAGGATCCGGCGCTGATCAAGCAGTTGCTCGACATCGGTGCGCAAACGCTGATGATACCCATGGTGGAGAGCGGTGATCAGGCGGCCGCGCTGGTGCGGGCAACCCGCTATCCTCCGCACGGGATACGCGGCGTTGGAGGTGGGGTCGTACGTGCTACACGCTGGGATAGCGTGGACGACTACTTAAACAAAGCACATGAGTCCCTTTGCCTGATCGTCCAGGTGGAGTCCCCCAAAGGCGTCGATCAGGTAGAGGCTATCACCGCAACAGAAGGTGTAGACGCCGTGTTATTGGACCAGCAGATCTTTCGGTTGGAATGGGCTATCCCGGAAATCCGACCCATCCCAACGTTCAACGCGCCATCGAAAAGATCATTCGAACGGCGCACGACGCGGGCAAACCGGTAGGAATTTTAGCACCAGTCGAAGAGGATGCCCGCCGCTACCAGAAGCTTGGCTGCCAGTTTATTGCTGTCGGAATTGATATCAGCCTGCTTCGACAAGGAGCACTTGCCACCATTGGCCGATACAAAGAGCAGCCTGCTGAGCGCCCATCAAGAACGTATTAAGCCTGTTATTTGGCTGGGCGGATATTGATGCCGTAAGTATGAAAAGCGTATGACAAGAACAACTAAACAGATGGTCAATATTCAAGGATTTTCATCATGAACAAGATCAGTGTCAGATTCCAAACCCTTCGTTACTCGCTTTTGACAGCGATAATCGCGCTAGTGTCTACCTCGGCTTTTGCCGATTACCCCGAACGCCCTCTTACCCTGATCGTACCCTGGGCTGCCGGCGGGGGAACGGATGCAACGGCACGCACCATTGCTCGGGCCTTGGAAGAGCAATTGGGGCAAAACGTCAACGTGGTGAATCGCACCGGCGGCAGCGGTGTCGTGGGCCATACCGCCATGCTCAACGCGGCACCTGATGGCTACACCATCGGCTTGGCCACCGTCGAGGTCAATACCATGCATTGGCAGGGGTTGACGGATTTGACTTACGAAGATCTGACCCCCATCGCGCAAATCAACTACGACTCTCCCGGTATCCAGGTCGCCACTGACGGGGCGTTTGAAAGTCTTGACACGTTGATGGAGGCAATTCGTACCGAACCGAAAGGAAGCCTTACTGCGTCGGGAACAGGGCAGGGCGGTATCTGGCATCTCGCCTTTGCGGGCTTTTTGATGGATCAGGACATTCCTGCTGATCAGGTTATCTGGATCCCCAGCGAAGGCTCGGCGCCCGCGATGACAGAGTTGGCATCTGGAGGGATTGATGTTGTTTCTACGTCGGTGCCTGAGGCTCGTTCGATGATTGAGGCGGGACGTGTAAAAAGCTTTGCCGTCATGGCCCCAGAGCGTCTTTCGGCCTTCCCAGATATTCCTACTACCCACGAACTTGTGGGCAGTGACTACCAGGTAGGGGCGTGGCGAGGAATCGTTGGTCCTCATGGAATGGACGCAGCGGTCGTCGCAACGCTTGAGTCAGCGCTCGAAGCTGCTTATCAAAGTGACACGTACCAGGATTTCATGGCGCAGCGAGGGTTTGGAACCGTGTGGCGTAACGCGGAAGAGTTCGGCCAACTGATGCAAGAGATGGATACGGTGCTAGGCGAAATCGTCGAACAAGTTGGCCTGGCTAACTAAGGAGTGACCATGAGGGATTTGTTTACCGGGTTAGCGTTTGTTATTGCCGGGATCGCAACGATCGTCACGGCCCAGAAATTTCCGACGCTACCCAGCCTTCAGTATGGGCCCTCGCTTTTCCCTTCAATTGTTGGAGCGGGATTTTGTCTCGGGGGTGCGCTCTTGGCGGCCAATGCGTTATGGAATAGAAGAAGGGTGTTGGCTCCACAAGCATCGACGGAGGCCACTACCCTGAAAGAGCCCTCCTCAGGAAAATCCGGTTTGGCAATGCTGCTACCGCCCCTCGCCATTGTCTTTTACATCTTCGCCAGCGGCTACCTGGGCGCAATGATCACGATGGCGGTCATCATGTTTGTCCTGATGATCATGAGAAATACTCTCCCCTGGGTGGCGCTAGTTGCCTCGTTACTAGTGGCTCTAGCGATCTATTTCATTTTTCACACTACTTGCTTATTCCATTGCCGCAAGGAGTTCTGCTAGAGGGGCGTCTGCCATGGATATTCTGATGAATGGAGTCGGCCTGGTTTTGAATTTTGAGACCCTGTTGGTCATCTTGCTGGCGTCGCTTTTCGGCATATTTGTTGGTGCCGTGCCGGGGCTTACGGCAACGATGGCCGTTGCCCTACTGGTGCCTTTGACATTCTATATGGACACCATCCCCGCCATCGCCGCCATTGTCACGACTTCGGCCATGGCGATCTTTGCTGGCGATATACCCGGTACTTACCTGAACATACCCGGCACACCTGCCTCTGCTGCCTATGTCGGGGAATCGTATGCACTAGCCAAGAAGGGAAGGGCACGCGAGGCGTTGGGCATCAACCTTGCCTGCTCTGTCTTTGGCGGTATTTTCGGCACCCTCGTCTTGATCGTGGTGGCGCAGTCGCTTGCTGAAGTCGCGTTGCAATTCAGTGCCTTTGAATACTTCTGGCTGGCAATACTGGGGTTGAGCTGCTCGATATTCATCTCCATAGGCTCCCGAATTAAAGCTTTTCTATCGCTGCTCTTTGGCATTTTGCTATCGACGGTCGGTCTGGACATGATGAGCGGCGCGCCGCGTTTCACCTTCGGCGTGCCCGATCTAATGGCGGGCATCAACTTCATTCCGGTCATGATCGGCATGTTCGCACTCAATGAACTGATGAGCTATTACGGCTCCAAGTCCGAGAAAAAGACCATCAGCGTTGTCGATCAGGACAGCGTATTTCACAACGTGCCTGGTCACATGAAGCGTTACTGGCGCAACATGGTGCGTGGCAGTTCGATCGGTACATTGATTGGGGCATTGCCCGGCGCGGGAGCCGATATCGCGGCCTGGATCTCCTACGGCGTGGGTAAAGGACGATCCCAGGAAAAAGAGAAATATGGTACGGGTAATATCGAAGGCATCGTGGATGCTAGTTCCGCCAATAACTCGGGTATCAGCGGCGCATGGGTACCTGCGCTTGTGTTCGGCATCCCAGGTGATTCCATTACGGCTATCGTTATTGGCGTTTTGTACATGAAGGGCATGAACCCCGGTCCGACTATCTTTATGGATGGTAGTGGCTTGATCTACGCCCTGTTCATCGTGTTTATCCTGGCCAACCTGATGATGCTGCCTATCGGATACATTGCGATTCGGCTTTCAAAGCTCTTTATCCTCACGCCCAGTCGAATACTTATGCCGGTTATACTCTGTTTTTGTGTTGTAGGCGCCTTTGCCATCAACAACAGTATCGTCGATGTCTGGCTGATGTTGATTGTAGGACTAGTAGCCTATGTTCTAGCAGTCAATGACTTCCCCATGGCGCCGGCCATACTAGGGCTGGTGCTAGGATCCGTGGTCGAGAACAACTTTATGAGCGCAATGCTGCGTACAGGGGGAGATCTGACGAGCTTCTTTGCACGTCCGATCAGTGCAGGCCTGGGTATCGCCGTGATACTCCTATGGTGTTCACCGCTTCTGATCAAAGCGTATCGTTACCTGCAGACAAAGTCTCAGCACTCTTCGGCGTAATGAGCTTTGAAGGGGCATTCAAGTGTCATGACTGTGGACTGAATACCCCATCGAATTGTTCGAACAAGTAAGATGCAAGTCGCCAAGCAAGGGAGCAGTGGCTTAGCGGCATACCAGCTAGGTACAAAAAAACGCAACGAAGGATAGGATCCTCGCTGCGTTTGAATTACTAAGGGTTCGGTGTCAGCACCATCTCAAAGCTGGCAGCATGACCTTCAAAACGATGTTTATTCACGCTTACCATCGACCAAGCGGGATACTCCGCAAGGGTTACCGTCACGAATGGCCTCGGGCAGTAACCCCTCAGGCAACGCCTGGTAGCACACCGGGCGCAGGAAGCGGAAAATCGCCGCGCTGCCCACCGAGGTAGTGCGGGAATCCGATGTCGCCGGATAGGGGCCGCCGTGCACCATGGCGTGGCACACTTCCACGCCCGTCGGCCAGCCGTTGGCCAGAATCCGCCCCGCCTTGCGCTCCAGGGTGGGCAGCAGTTGCTTGGCAGTCGCTAAGTCACCGTCATCCATTTGCAGGGTAATGGTGAGCTGGCCTTCAAGCTGGGCAGCGACCTTCGCCACTTCCTGGGCGTCAGCACAGGCGATGACCAGCGAGGTGGAACCAAACACCTCTTCCTGGAGGGCTGACTCATTGAGGAACGCTTCGGCCTGGGTAACGAATAGCCCTGCTTGGCACGGGTTGGCTGTTTCACCTGCCTGACCGCGAGCCACTTCGGTGACTTTGGCGTGATGGGCGAGTCGGTCAACGCCCTGCTGGTAAGCGTCGTGAATGCCCGGCGTCAGCATGGTCTGAGCCGCACTGCCCTTAACCGCTTCCCCGGCCGCTTCAACAAAAGCGTCCAGCTCTGGGCCCTGAACCGCAATCACCAGCCCAGGGTTGGTGCAGAACTGCCCGGCACCCATGTTGAGTGAGCCAACAAAGCCTTCGGCGATGGCTTTGCCACGAGATTTGAGCGCTTCCGGCAACAGGAATACCGGGTTGATGGAACTCATCTCGGCATAAACCGGGATTGGCTGCGACCGCGCCTGGGCGGTGGACATTAGTGCCGTACCGCCACTGCGCGAACCGGTGAAGCCCACCGCCTGAATACGCGGGTCAGCCACCAGCGCCTGGCCGATTTCTCGGCCCGAGCCAAACAGCAGCGAGAAAACGCCTTCGTGCAGTTGGCACTTGGCCACGGCGCGCTGAATCGCACGGCCCACCAGCTCAGAAGTGCCGGGGTGGGCAGAGTGGCCCTTGACGACCACCGGGCAGCCTGCGGCCAGTGCCGATGCGGTATCACCCCCGGCCACGCTAAAGGCGAGCGGGAAGTTGCTGGCGCCAAACACCGCCACCGGGCCCAGGGCAATATGCCGCTGGCGCAGGTCGGCGCGGGGCAGGGGTTCACGATCAGGCAGGGCGGGATCGATACGCACATCAAGCCACTCGCCAGCCCGTACCACGTTGGCGAACAAGCGTAGCTGGCCGCAGGTACGTCCACGTTCGCCCTCTAAGCGCGGGCGCGGTAGGCCTGTTTCGGCCATGGCGCGCTCAATCAACTCATCACCGATCCCTTCGATCTCGGCGGCGATGGTTTCAAGAAAGCTGGCTCTTGCCTCTAAGCCCGTTTCGCGATAACTCGCAAACGCCGCCTCGGCTAATGCGCAGGCTTGCTCGACTTCGGCCTTGCTGCCGCCGGGGTAGGCAGGCGCCAGCGTTTCGCCGGTGGCGGGATTTACCGCATGAATGTCAGCCTGTTGGCCGCTGATGGCCTGCTGGCCAATGAGTAGTTTGCCTTCCAGAGTCATACTTCCTCCTGCTGGGGTGGTTTGAGGTTGTTAAAGCGACTTTACGCTGATGGCCGGTGCGTCTGCTTCCACCCGGAGCGGGTTGCGCAGGGCGCGGCCAAACTCATGGATGTTGATCTCAAAGCGATCGCCTTCGCGCACCTTGATGCCGTCGGCAAAGCTCAACGTGGCGGTGCCGAAAAAGTGCACATGCACATCGCCGGGGCGGCGGAAGCCCGGGTATTTAAAGTGGTGATACTCCAGGTTAGCCAGGCTGTGAGCCATATTGGCCTCACCAGTTAGAAAGGGCTTCTCCCAGACCGTTTCACCACTGCGCTGGATACGGCTGGTGCCCTCCAAGTGCGCGGGCAGCTCGCCAATCAATAGCTCGGGTCCAAAGCTGCAGGCGCGTAGCTTTGAGTGAGCCAGCCAGAGGTAGTTGAAGCGCTCGGTGACGTGGTCAGAGAACTCGTTACCCAAAGCATAGCCGACGCGCCAGGGTTGGCCATCGTTGCCAATCACATAAAGCCCTGCCAGCTCGGGCTCCTCGCCTGCATCTTCAGCAAAGGCGGGGGAGGGGATCTCTGCTTCCGGCGCCACTACGCACTGGCCATCGCCCTTGTAGAACCACTCCGGCTGCGCGCCTGGCTCACCTGCGTCGGGTTTGCCGCCTTCCACGCCCAGCTTGAACATACGCATGGAGTCGGTCATATCTTCTTCGGCAGCTTGGGCTTTAGCATGCATCGCCGAGCGGGTATCGGCACTGCCCAGATGAGTAAGGCCAGTGCCGGTCACCAGGCAGTGGGCCGGGTCGGTATGCGTTAGCGGGGGCAGCAGCTGTTTGGCATCGACCAGCGCTTGGTAATCCAGACGGGTGTCAGTTAGCGCTTCTGGCACCATCTCGCTAAGCGACTTGCCGGCGCTAATGGCCCGGTTGGCCAGGGTGTAGGTGTCGCAGTCGAGCAGTCTGACCTGCTCTTCGCTCTCGACCAGGGCGGCGCGAACCTGGCCCTGGTGGTCACACTGAATCAGTCGCATGGCGTTCTCCTTATGCTGGTGGCGATTATCATAGTGGCCAAATGGCCAGTTGCGGCCACATCAACAGCGCCGCGAGTACACACAGCTGAATGGCCATAAAGGGCAGTACGGAAAGGTAGATATCCTTCAGGCTGATATCCGGCGGTGCCACGCTCTTAAGATAGAAGGCGGCGGGCCCGAAGGGCGGTGACAGGAACGAGACCTGCATATTCACGGCGAACAGGATGCCGAACCAGATGGGGTCGAAGCCGAGCTGGATAACGATGGGTAGAAAGATCGGCAGGGCCAGCATGGCGATCCCGATCCAGTCGAGGAAAAGCCCCAGCACCAGCATAATCGCCATCATTACCAGAATGATCACAATCGGCGCGACGTCGAGGCCGAGAATCAAACTCGATACAAAGCGATTGCCCCCCATCAGGTTATAGACGCCCACCAGGGCGGCCGCACCGATGCCGATCCAAATAATCATGCCGCAGGTGTTCAGGGTCTGCCCCAGGCTATGGTGCAGCATGCCCGGGGTGAACTCGCCACGCACAATGGTGGCGAGCAGTACACCGAAAACGCCCATGGCCGCAGCCTCGGTGACCGAGGCAATACCGCCATAAATAGTGCCCAGCACTAAAAAGGCGATTAGCCCTGGCAGCAGAATAGCTTTGACCGCGTCCAGCTTGGTAGCGAAGGGGTTATCCTGGGTGTCCCTGTCTAGCGGTGGCCCCAGCGCGGGGTTTTTCAGGCAGCGTACCAGCACATAGGCAATATAGGAGCCCATTAGAATCACCGCTGGAGTAACGGCCGCGGCGAACAGGTCGGCAATCGATACGCTGGCGATCAGCCCGTAGATAATCAGCACGATGGACGGCGGCATCATGGTACCCAGGGCTCCTCCGGCACACACCACCCCAATAGAGAGGTGTTTGTCGTAGCCCAGGCGGAGCATTTGTGGCAGCGCCAGAATCCCCAGTAGCACGATCTCACCGCCGATAATGCCCGAAAGGGCGGCCAGGAAGAACGCTACCACGATGGTCTGCACCGCCACGCCACCCGGCAGGCGGCCAGCGAAAACGCGCATGGCGTTGAACAGATCCTTGGCAATGCCAGAGCGATCCAGCAGCGATGCCATCAACACAAACATGGGCACTGCTACCAGCGAATACTCGGTGATAAATCCGTAGACACGGCTGGTGACCAGTGGCAGCGCCGCTTCGCCGAACCAGCCGAAGGTGAACGCCATGGCCACTAAACCGGTAATAAACGCCAGCGGCAGACCGGTGACTAGCAGCGCGAAAATTGCCCCTACCATAAGGATCGTTGCGGTTGAAATATCCATCAGCGCGCCTCCTCGGTGCGGGGCTTCGCCTTAAGCGACTGCCATAAATGCAGTGAGGCTTGCAGGGTCATCAACACCAGAGCAAACAGAATCATGCCCTTGACCATGGCAGGAAAGGGCGGATTCCAAGAGGTGCCGGAGCGCTCCAGCGACCACTCGCCGAGCGGGTTATGCGACGCGCCCCAGAACATATGGAAGGCGGCATAGCTCATCGTCAGGCAGAAAACCAGGGTCAGCAGGTCGTTGAAACGATCCATCCAGCACTTCAGCCTGGGCCCGGCGCTGTCGTAGAGTACCTTGACGCGGATATGGCTATTGCGCGCCATGGCCGCTGGGCCACCCAGCACAAAGATAATTGCAATCAGAAACACCACGGTTTCGTGTACCCAGGAGGTGGGGTTATTGAAGCCGTAGCGCATAAAGACCTCGACGACGCTGATACCCATCGCCACCAGCACCAGCCAGGAAATAGCACGGCCACCTCGTGCAATCAGGCGGTCTAAGGCATTACGTTCGGGGGCGATCTCCTCTACCGTTTCGAGAATCTCAGGAAGATCATGGGTAGGAGGCGAGCGGTATTGATTGTCAGGTGTTTTTTGAGACATGGCGTGACTCTGCGCGCATCGCTCGGGGCGCCCGAGCGATGCGCTGGTTAGGTTAATGAGGCCGAGTTGAGAGCAAAAAGTTAGAGCAGATTGCGCGAGCGCAAAAAGGCGGTCGCCGAGTCATAAATCTTCTGGGTCATCTCATTTTCACCGGCCCACTCTTGCCACTCCTGCTCAGCCGCGGTACGGAATTTCTGGCGCTCTTCAGCGGGAAGATCAAACGGATGAACATCAGGATCTTCCTGAAGCCGCTGCAGTGTCTCGATATCCTGCTCCTTGAGGCGGGCAATCAGGTCGTAGGCCATGCCGTCAAAGGCGGTATTTAGGGTCGTCTGTAGCTCCTCGGGCAAGCCATCCCAGATGTCTTTATTGATCGATACGGCGATCATCGGCATGGAGTGAAAGCCTGGGTAGAGCGGGTAGGGAGCGAAAGCGTGCAGGCCCATGGCGTCGTTATTCGAGAGCACCGTAGAGTCCGCAGCGTCGATCACGCCTTTTTCCAGCCCGGTATACACCTCAGAGCCCGGCAGGTTGACCGGCGTGGCACCAATACGCTCGAAGATGTTGTAGACCATGCCTTGGGGGGCACGGATTTTTAGTCCTTCGAAATCGGCAATGGATTCAATGGGCACCGTGGAGGGCACCGACTCCAGCGGGAAGGTCGCTGCGCTGATCAAATGCGCGCCGTAGGGCTCGACCAGTTCGTTGTAGAGTTCTTCACCGCCGCCGTACTTCATGTACTCCAGGAAGTCGTAGGGGTTCTGCCAAGCGCCAACGAGGTTGCCGAGCATGCCAAAAGCGGGATCCTGGCCAGAGAAGTAGCTAGGGTCGGTCATGTGGCCCTGCAGAATCCCTGAACTCACGGCGGTCAGCGTTTCGGTGGGGCCCACCACGGAGTTAATCGGCATGACCTCAATCTCGACGCGACCATCGGTCATCGCCGTGATGCGCTCGGCCCACTCCTGCTTGATCTTGAAGCTGGGTTCGCCCGAGGTTTCTGACGCCTGAAATTTCCATTCATACTCGGCCGCCTGAGCCGTTGAAAGGCCTAGTAGCAGTGCTGAGCCAGTGAGTAGCAAGCTGTATTTGGGTTTGAGCATGGCACTATTCCTCAAGATTATTGTTGTGAAAAGCGTTGTGAAAAATGTTGTGAAAAGCGTTATGGAGGACGTTGTTATGAACATCGCGGTGAACATGGTGATGCAGCGGGGCAATTAACCATGCGGGAGGTAATGTTGAACATTAAGGTCAATTGTTCAACATATACTTTTGTATGGTCATTGGTTTTTCGGGGGAGTTTAGTGTCTTACACATTTGGTGAAGACATCACACCCTCGATCAGATCGTCAGCCCTCATTGACCTAAAACAATGTCTTAATAACAATGCGTTAATCGGACTGGGCAATGATGTCGCGCAGGGTGCTCATTAACGCGGCGGCACCGGGAGAAAGGCGTTGGTGGCGCAAGCTCACCAGTCCGTAAGGTTGAACACTTAGCGTCTCGCTGAAGGGCAAAAGATGAAAACGTTGCGGCGGGCAGAGTAGATCGGCGGCTTCCCGTGTGGTCACCGTAATGGTGTCGGATTTATCCACCAGTGCCAGCGAGAGCAGCAGGTCGGCGGTATCAACGATTTGGCGGGGCGGCGCGACCTGATGGTGTAAAAACAGGCTATCCACCCGCTGGCGCATCAGCGCACCGGCAGGCTGCAGCGACCAGGGGTAGCTCGTCATGTCCGCAAGGTTGAGCGTTTTCTTAACGGATAATGGATGCCCTTGGCGGCATACGAAGCAGAGTTCCTCCTCACCGATTTCTTCAAATACGAAACGCTCGGCATCGACGCCTGCGGGAATACGGGTAATCGCGAAATCCAGCTCGCCTTCGAGCAGACGCGGCACCAGCACCTTGCTGACATCCACATCCACACTGATTTTTAACCCTGGCCGGTCGCGGTGTACCCGCTCAATCGCGCTGGTAAGCAGTGTGACCGCCGGCGCCATTACCGTGCCGACCGCTACCGTGCCCGCATTCCCTTCGCCGAGAGCGTTCAACTCCTCACCGGTATGCCGTAGCGCCGAAAGCATGCTGTGGGCGTGGCGAATCATAATCTCGCCGTACCAGTTAGGCGTTAGCCCGCGGGGGTGGCGATCAAACAGGCGAATACCCAGATTGGCTTCCAGATCGCTGAGTAGCTTTGATGCGGCGGGCTGGCTCATATTGAGCTGGGCCGCAGCGCGATGCAGGTTGCGCTGCTCATCCAGCGCCAAAAATAGCTGAAAATGGCGCAACTTTAGTCGCACGTCTAAAAACCAGTTCTCACCGAGAACGCCCATAGAATAAGCCTTGAGTTGTTATTGATACTAAGAAGTATATCGATAGTGAGGTATTTGTATATTGGTTGGTTATGCCAGACATGGCTACTGTAGTCTCTGTATCGGTGATAACGTCCTAAGTTAACTGCACCGGCCTAACAACAATAAGCTAGCAACATAAAGTACGCCTCCAGGAGGAAGCTCATGCCTCTCATGTATAGCCAACGATTACAAAAGGGTTCGCCACTGATGTTCGGTGCCATTGTCGCAGCGCTGTTGGCAAACGCTGCGCAAGCTCAGAGTGGTTCTGACACCGACGCAGGCAGTGGTGCCGATAGCGGAATACAGACATCGGTATTTGGCCACTTGCCCGATGGCCGTCAGGTCGATGTCTATCAATTTACCAACGCCAACGGCATCGAACTGCGGGTGACCAACTACGGCGGCATCATTCTGTCGCTGAAGACCCCCAACGTGGATGGCGAATTTGACGATATCGCGCTGGGTTTCGACTCTTTGGAAGCGTATCTCTCTGATGAGTATCGCCAGGCAAATCCCTACTTCGGCGCCATCATTGGGCGTTACGGCAATCGTATTGCGAATGGCCAGTTCTCCCTTGATGGCGAAAGCTATTCACTGGCCACCAATGATGGCAGCAATCATCTTCACGGCGGCGATCAAGGGTTCGATAAAGTGCTGTGGCAAGCCGAACCCTTTGTAAACGAAGCAGGTTCTGGCTTGGTATTGCGCTATACCAGCGAGGATGGCGAAGAGGGTTATCCCGGTAGGTTAGAGACCGAGGTCACCTATACGTTGACCGATAACGACGAGCTTATGGTCGATTACCAGGCCGTGACCGACAAGGCCACACCCATCAACCTCACCCAGCACAGCTACTTCAACTTAAAGGGCGAGGGTAGCGACACTATTCTCGATCATCAGCTCATGATCAACGCACCAGAGTTTACCCCGGTCAACGACAGCCTGATTCCCACCGGCGAGATTCGCTCGGTAGACGGCACGCCGTTCGACTTTACCCAGGCGACGACGATTGGCGAGCGGATCGAGCAGGAGAACGAGCAGCTCGGTTTTGGCGGCGGTTACGACCACAACTTTGTGCTTGACCGGGATAATGCGTCAGCGGATGAGCTGGTGCTGGCTGCCAAGGTGTGGGAGCCCGAGAGCGGCCGCATGGTGGAGATCACCACCACTGAGCCCGCGATACAGTTCTATTCCGGCAACTTCCTTAACGGTGACCTGACCGGCAAACAGGGCCAGGCCTACGGGCACCGTTCCGGCTTTGCGCTGGAAACCCAGCACTATCCCGATTCACCCAACCAAGAGGCATTTCCCAGCACCCTTTTAGAACCTGGTGACACCTATCGTTCGCGCACGGTTTACCGTTTCTCAGCGCAACAAGATATGGGTTCGTAAGCCTGGTACTTAACGATGGTACTTAACACGGGCTTTTAACCACCTGTGGTTTGGGAATAAATACTGAAACAGCAATAAAAACTGAAATAGCAATCAAAACAACGCTAAAAATCGTAGGAGTATAACAATGAGATTGACTAAGACATTTACCCGTTTAGCTCTCGGCAGCGCGATTATGCTGGCCTCACTGGGGTCTGCCCAGGCCCAGGAAGACGAAGTGAAGATTGGCTTTATCGTCAAGAAACCGGAGCAATCTTGGTTCATTAATGAACAAAAAGCAGCCACCGAGGTAGGCGAAGAACTAGGCTTCGACGTGGTGCGCCTGGGCGGTGAGGACGGCCAGGAGGTGCTTAGTGCAATTGACAACCTCTATTCTCAAGGCGCTCAGGGATTTGTTATTTGCCCGCCGGATGTGCGCTTGGGGTCAGCGATTATGAACCGTGCCGAGCAATATGGCATGAAGGTAATTACTGTCGATGATCAGTTTGTTAACTCAAGCGGTGAACCTATGGAAGGCGTTCCTCACCTGGGTATGTCGGGCACCAAGATAGGCCGGCAGGTGGGTGAAGCCATCACCGCTGAAATGGAAGCCCGCGGCTGGAACCCGGAAGAGGTTGGCGCGCTACGCATCACCAATGACGAGCTACCCACCGCTGTCGAACGCACCGATGGCGCCACTGAGGCGCTACTCGCCGGAGGCTTCCCGGAAGATAATATCTTTGATGCGCCCCAGCAGAGCACTGACACCAGTGGGGCTTTCTCAGCGGCTTCCCCGGTATTTTCTAAACAGGATGATTTTGAACACTGGGTGATCTATGCCCTAAACGAAGAGAGCGTGCTGGGCGGTGTCAGGGCCTCTGAGCAGTATGGTTTAGCGCCGGAAGATGTGATCGGCGTGGGCATCAATGGCTCCGGGGCCGCCTTTGCGGAATTCTCCCGGGATAACCCCACCGGCTTTCACGGTACGGTAGCGGTCAGTTCCACCATGCACGGCCGTCAGACCGCTGAAGACCTCTACCGCTGGATTAGCGAGGATCAAGAGCCGCCTGCCAATACCGAAACCTCCGGCACGTTAATGACGCGCGACAACTGGGAAGAAGTGCGCGCTGCGCTCGGTCTATAAAGCGCTTGGTTGGCAATAAAAGAGGCCTGTAACGGGCTCGCTGTTACAGGCCATCTGCGGAGTACTCATGCATGTCTGATGCTTATTTACGGTTCGACGGGATTAGCGTCGTGTTCCCCGGTGTTCGCGCCCTGGATGGGGTGAGCTTTGCCGCTCATGCCGGCCAAGTGCATGCGCTAATGGGAGAGAATGGCGCGGGTAAGTCCACCCTGCTCAAGGTGCTCAGTGGCGTTAACCGGGTCGCCGAAGGCGCACTGTGGATCGATGGTCAGCGACACGTCTTCAACAACGCCCGGGAGGCGCTGCGGGAAGGCATCGCGATTATCTACCAGGAGTTGACGCTCTCGCCCAATATGTCGGTGGCCGAAAACCTGCTGCTGGGCCAGCTGCCCACGCGGCAGGGGTTTGTTAATCGCCGCGAGTTAAAGCAAAAGGCCTTGGCGATTCTGGCTGATCTCGGCGAAGGGGATATCCACCCCTCGACCAAGGTGCGCGAACTCTCCATCGGCCAGCAGCAGATGATCGAGATTGGCCGTGCCTTGCTGCGGGACGCCAAGGTCATCGCCTTTGACGAACCTACCAGTAGCCTCTCGATTCAAGAGATCCGCCAACTCAAACGCATCGTCAAGCGGCTACGCGACGAGGGCCGGGTAGTGCTCTACGTGACGCACCGCATGGAAGAGGTGTTTGAGATGTGCGATGCGGTCACTATCTTCCGCGATGGCAAGCATATCCGCACCCATGAAGATATGTCGGCGCTCAATCACGACCTGCTGGTGAGTGAAATGGTCGGCCGCGATATCGATGATGTGTACGGCTATCGTCCCCGGGAGCAGGGCGAGGTGGTGTTTGCCGTGGAGGGTATTGAAGGGCGCGGCTTAAAGGCCCCGGTAAGTTTTTCAGTGAAGCGCGGCGAGGTATTTGGGCTGTTTGGCTTGGTAGGGGCAGGGCGCAGCGAGCTGCTGCGGCTGGTCTGCGGCGTCGAATCCCCCAAAGCCGGCAGCGTGACCTTTAACGGCAAATCGCGGCGCTTTAAAAGCCCGGGTGAGGCAATTCGCGCCGGTATCGCCATGTGCCCGGAGGATCGCAAATCCCAGGGGATTTTTCCGGTGGCCAGCGTCGCCGATAACCTCAACATTAGCTGTCGGCGCTTTTTCAAACGCTGGGGCGTTTTTCGCCACCCCGGCCGTGAACGGCGCAATGCCGAAGCCTATATCCAGCAACTCAGCGTTAAAACCCCCGGCCCACGTTCGCCGATTGGCAAGCTCTCAGGCGGCAATCAGCAGAAGGTGATTCTGGCCCGCTGGCTGGCTGAAGAGATTGACCTGTTCGTGATGGACGAGCCGACCCGGGGGATCGATGTAGGCGCACGACGGGATATTTACTCGCTGCTCTACGACCTGGCCGAACAGGGCAAAAGCGTGGTGGTGATCTCCAGTGATCTGGCGGAAGTCAGCTCCATCTGTGATCGCATCGCCGTGATGCGCGATGGTGAGCTGGTGGAAGTAGTGCCGCGGGAGTCGGCTACGCCGGAACGTCTGTTGGGCTTGGCGCTACCCGCCTAAGTGTTAGCTTTTTTTAGGGTTTCCAAGATATTTCGTTCTTAGAGAACAAGTTCAGGACAAACATCATGACAACGAACAACGCAACCCAAGGTGAGACTGCTCCTGCCGGCCCGCGGGGCGCCAGGGGCTGATCAAACCGCTGCGCACGCTGCTGGATACCTCGGGACTGATCGCGATTTTTCTGCTCCTGTTTATCGCTCTAGCGGTACTCATCCCTGATTTTCTGACCGGCCGCAATATGGTTGGGCTACTGCTTTCGATCACCCTGATCGGCAGTTTGGCCACCACCATGATGCTGGTGCTGGCCCTGGGGGAGGTGGATCTCTCGGTGGCCTCTACGGTGGCCTTTGCGGGTGTGGTCGCGGCGGTGGTGACTTCCAGTACCGGTAGCGTCTTTATCGGTGTCATCGGGGGCATTGTCGCTGGGGGCGCGGTGGGGGCCTTTAATGGCTTGGTGATTGCCAAGTTTGGCATTAACTCTTTAATAGCCACTCTGGCAGCGATGGAGTTTGTGCGCGGTCTGGCCTACATCACCTCCGGCGGCGACGCGGTGATGATTACCGTGCCGGGCTTCTTTGACCTGGGCAGCGCTTCCTTCCTCGGACTGACTCTGCCGGTATGGACGATGCTGGCCTGTTTCGTGATCTTTGGCGTAGTGCTCAATATGACCGCCTTTGGGCGGAATGTACTGGCCACCGGCGGTAACTCGGAAGCCGCCGCTCTGGCCGGGGTCAATGTCCGTCGCCTCAAGATTATCGTTTTCGGCCTCCAGGGCGTAGTGGCGGGCGTGGTCGGTGTACTGCTGGCTTCACGCATGGGTCTGGGTGACCCCAATACCTCCATGGGCCTGGAACTGGCGGTGATTTCCGCCTGTGTTCTGGGCGGCGTGGCGCTATCCGGCGGCGTGGCCACCATTACCGGCGTGGTGGTCGGCGTGCTGATTATGGGCTGCGTTCAGAATGCCATGGGGCTGCTTAACGTCCCCACTTTTTACCAATACCTGGTGCGTGGCGCGATTCTGCTGCTGGCGGTGATGTTTGACCGCTGGAAACAGACCCGCCGTCAACGAGCCTAACGCTTAAAACGTTATCCCTTTATTTGTTTGCCACTTTTTTCCGGTTTGTACGGAGGCTTTGTTATGTCTGATCGCCAGCGCCCATTACGCTCAGCCCAGTGGTTCGGCACCGCTGACAAAAACGGCTTTATGTACCGCAGTTGGATGAAAAACCAGGGTATTCCTGACCATGAGTTTCAGGGCAAGCCGATTATCGGTATCTGTAATACCTGGTCGGAGTTGACGCCCTGCAACGCGCACTTTCGCAAGTTGGCGGAGCACGTGAAGCAGGGCGTGCTGGAGGCGGGCGGCTACCCGGTGGAGTTCCCAGTGTTCTCCAACGGTGAATCCAACCTGCGCCCTACTGCGATGTTCACCCGTAACCTGGCGAGCATGGACGTGGAGGAGGCCATTCGCGGCAATCCCATCGATGCCGTAGTGCTGCTGGTGGGCTGCGACAAAACCACTCCGGCGCTGCTAATGGGCGCGGCAAGTTGCGATATTCCCACCATCGTGGTGACCGGCGGGCCGATGCTCAACGGCAAGCACAAGGGCAAGGATATTGGTTCCGGCACCGTGGTGTGGAAGCTCTCCGAGCAGGTCAAAGCCGGTGAGATTTCACTCCACGACTTTATGGCCGCCGAAGCGGGCATGTCCCGCTCCGCGGGCACCTGCAACACCATGGGCACCGCCTCCACCATGGCCTGCATGGCCGAATCGCTAGGCACCTCGCTGCCGCACAATGCGGCGATTCCGGCGGTAGACTCCCGCCGCTACGTGCTGGCCCACCTCTCCGGCAACCGGATTGTCGAGATGGTCAACGAAGACCTGCGGCTCTCCAAAATCCTCACCAAGGAAGCCTTCGATAACGCCATCCGCACCAACGCCGCCATCGGCGGCTCCACCAACGCGGTGATTCATCTAAAGGCGATTGCCGGGCGCATCGGTGTAGATCTAACCCTGGACGACTGGAGCCGGGTCGGCCGTGGCACCCCGACGGTAGTGGATCTGCAGCCCTCGGGGCGTTTTCTAATGGAGGAGTTCTACTACGCTGGAGGGCTGCCCGCTGTGCTCAGGCGCCTGGGCGAGGCCGACCGGCTGCCCTTCAAGGACGCCTTGACCGTCAACGGCAAAACACTTTGGGAGAACGTCAAGGACGCCCCGCTGTACAACGATGAAGTGATCCGGCCGTTGGATAACCCCCTCACCGCGGACGGCGGTATCTGCGTGGTGCGTGGCAACCTGGCCCCCAACGGTGCGGTGCTCAAGCCCTCAGCGGCGACCGCCGAGCTGATGCAGCACCGGGGTCGCGCGGTGGTATTCGAAGACTTCGACGACTACAAGGCACGCATCAACGACCCAGACCTGGGCGTGGAAGCCAACGATATTCTGGTCATGAAACACTGCGGCCCCCGCGGTTATCACGGTATGGCCGAGGTAGGCAATATGGGCCTGCCGCCCAAAATCCTCGCCCAGGGCATCACCGATATGGTGCGTATCTCCGATGCTCGCATGAGCGGCACCGCCTACGGCACGGTGGTACTGCACGTCGCCCCGGAAGCCGCCGCCGGTGGCCCGCTGGCGGCGGTACGCAACGGCGACTGGATCGAGCTCGACTGCGCAAGCGGCCGGCTGCACCTTGATATCAGCGATGAAGAGCTGGCGTCGCGCCTGGCGGAAAGCGACCCCACTGCCGCTTCAACGCTGATTGCCAGCCAGGGCGGCTATCGGCAGCTCTACATCGAGCGGGTGCTGCAAGCGGACGAAGGCTGCGACTTCGACTTTCTGGTCGGCTGCCGAGGCGCTGATGTGCCGCGTCATTCGCACTGATTAACTGTACAGGAGGCGCGATGACCGCCAGACTGGCCGACAAGCATATTCTAGTGACCGGTGCAGCCACCGGCATCGGCCGTGCCATTGCAGAGGCTTGTGTTCGTGAGGGCGCCATCTTGACGTTACTGGATATGGAGGGGGAAAGCGTTGAACGGCTGGCGACACGGCTATGTGGCGAGGGGTATCAGGTTCAAGCGGTAGTCGCTGACATTGTAGACCGATGTGCGGTGGAGGCTGCCGTAGCGAAGGCCCGTGAGTACTCCGGGCCCTTAACCACCCTAGTCAATAACGCAGGCATGAATGTCTTCCACGAGCCACTTGCCATGCCGGATGAAGCCTGGCAGCGCTGCTTATCGGTGGATTTGGAAGGCGCTTGGCACTGTAGCCGGGCGGTGCTGCCCGATATGCTGAAGCAGGGCGGAGGCGTCATTATTAATATCGCCTCCACTCATAGCTTCTCGATTATTCCCGGCTGTTTTCCCTACCCGGTCGCCAAGCACGGCTTGGTCGGTTTGACCCGAGCACTCGGTATTGAATATGCCTCCCGCGGTGTGCGCGTCAATGCTATCGCGCCGGGCTATATCGCCACCCCAGCGGTAGAGGCCCATTGGCAAACCTTTGATGACCCCGTCGCCGCCAAGGCCCGCATTGAAGCGTTGCTGCCGCCGGGGCGGCTAGGGCAACCTGAGGAAGTGGCCATGACAGCGGTCTTTCTAGCCTCAGATGAAGCACCCTTTATCAACGCAAGCTGCTTAACGATTGATGGTGGACGTAGCGTGGTCTACCACGACTGACGAAGCGATGCTTAACTGCTTGGACACACTTTTTTAAGCCTCCGCTGCTATTAATCGGTCGGCCTAGGCTTCACGGGCGGTTTGGCTATCTAACAGCGTCTCGCCATCGGTGGCGTTCAGCGCTATGGCGATACCGCCCATGCAGGTCATGTCGCGATCCCAGGCGCAGCTTTCAATGCGGGTGGAGCCCATTAGTTCGGCCACTAGGGCTTCGTCGATGGCGCCATGCATGGCCGCTTGCATGGCGTCAAAGCCGCGTACGCCGGAACCGGTAATCAGCACTAGATCGGGGTTGAACAGCGCCAGCACATTGGCGATACCGTACCCCAGTGCACGGCCTGCCTCTGCATAGATGCGCTGAGCCAAGGGGTCGCCTTGAAGTGCCAGTTGGGTTAGCGCTTGCATCTGCTGCTCGGAGGGGTGTGCGCTGTCGCCGGAGGGGAGTTCTAGATGCTCGGCGGCGGCGCGATAGAGCGCGTAGTCACTGGTGTAAGCTTCAATGCATCCCCGTCGCCCGCAGGCGCAAAGGGCGCCATCGGGCTGATATTTGCTATGCCCAAACTCAGCTGCCGAGCCATTGGCGCCGAGATAGGGCACGCCATTAATCAGCACCGACATACCGATACCATAGCCCAGCATAATTACCACCAGGTTGGGGCAGTCCGCATAGGCGGGCTGGGCCGCCAGCACGCTGGCGATACAGTTGGCATCATTCTCGAGTAGCACGCTGCAGTGAAAACGTTCCGCCAATCGCGCCGATATCGGTGCATTGCGAAAGCTTAAAGCGGGTGACCAGATGATCGTACCGCTTTGCGACGACACCACCCCCTGTACCGCCAAACAGATCCCCGCCAAGCGCTGAAACCCCGTCAACTGTTGTGTGCAAACAGCCCTGATCTTCTCCTCCAGCAGTGCTTCCAGGTCGTCGGCGCTCAACCTCAAGGTGTTCACTGCATGGTGCTCGCTATGGTGTATCTGGGCCGCAAAATCGCCTACTACCAACTGGATCTCATTGATCGACAGCTTGATACACACCACGCAGGCGGCAGTGGGGTCGAGTCCAATCAAGGTTTTTGGTCGACCACGCCCGTTGGGGCGGGGGGCTTCAGGCGGGCGTTCAGTGATCAATCCCTGCTGGAGTAACTCGGCGCTGATCGAGGTGACGGTGGCAGAGCTAATGCCGTTGATTGCCCCCAGGTCGATGCGTGCCACCGATCCTTGGTCACGCAGAGTGCGGATCACCGCGAGGGTGTTGTCGAGGCGGCTGGTATCAGTCGACGGAAGGGCCATAGGGTCGCCGTTATAGTTCGTGTTGAAAAAAGGCTGTCATGCCAATTGTCTTGCGCACTCATCCTGGGGCGTTAACGCGATTGTCAAAATACGACCTAAGTTGCATATGCAAGTATTTATTTTAGCGCCTAAAGTAAATCAAGCATCATTCTGACGCAATCGATGCTGATAAGCCCCAACACAATAACAACAGACATTATCAGGTGGCCCCATGCTGTTATCAGCGCGCAAACTCTGCCGCTCCTTTGGTGATAACCAAGTGTTATTCGACGTTGATCTCGACCTGAAGGCGGGGGAAGTACACGCCCTGCTGGGTGAGAACGGCGCCGGTAAATCGACCTTGGTAAAAATCCTAGCTGGGTATCTTCGTCCTACTTCGGGCGAAGTGTTAGTAGACGGCCAAAATAAGCAATACCGCTCCAGCGGAGAAGCAGAGGCCGACGGCGTGGTCATGATCCACCAGGAGCTGGCGCTGGCGGAGCAGCTCAGCGTGGAGGAGAACATTTTTCTGGGCCGCGAGCTGCGCCGGGGGCTCTTTCTGGATCGGCGTGCCATGCGGGAACGCAGCAGTGCAGCGCTGGCGGAGCTTGAAACCCACGTGGATCCGCGTGCTCGAGTGAAAGACTTAAGCACTTCCGATCAGCAAATGGTAGAAATCGCCAAGGCCATCACCCGCGACGTGCGCGTGCTGATTATGGATGAACCTACTGCCACCCTGACCGAAAACGAAGTGAAGGTACTGTTCGCACTCATCGACCGTTTGCGCCAGCGGGGCGTGGCAGTTCTGTATATCTCCCACAAACTGCGTGAAATCGAGCAGATTGCCGACCGCGTGACGGTACTGCGCGATGGCCATTTGATCGATAGCGGCCCCATGGCCGGGCGTAGTAAAGAGGAATTGGCACGACTAATGGTGGGGCGTGAGATTACTGAGATGTACCCACCGCGTACACAGCTGGCTGAGGATGCGCCGGTGGTACTGGAAGCGCGGGACTTCGTGGTACCCGGTGCCGTGAAGCAGGCCAGCTTTAGCCTACGGCGGGGCGAAGTGTTGGGATTTGGCGGCATTGTGGGCGCCGGACGCACCGCGCTGATCGAAGCGGTGCTTGGCCTACGCGGCAAAAGCGCAGGCCAGGTACTGCGCAACGGTGAGCCGGTGGAGCTGCGCCACCTGCGCGATGCGGTGCATCAGCGTATCGCTTATCTCACCGAGGATCGCAAGGGCAAAGGGCTGGTGCTCAATATGGATCTGCGCTCCAACGTTACCCTGCTCAATTTACGCGCTCACTGTCACCCCTTGATTGACCGCCGCCGTGAAGAGCAAGCCTTCCAGCAGGCTATCCAGCGCTTTGATATCCGCCTGCGCACGGCAGCGCGCGCCGCAGCTGAACTCTCCGGCGGCAACCAGCAGAAGTTGCTGCTCGCCAAGGTGATGTCCATCGACCCCGAAATCGTGATTATCAACGAGCCGACCCGGGGCATTGATGTGGGCACCAAGCACCAGATCTATCACTTTATCCATGAACTGACCGAAGCAGGCTGCTCGGTGATTTTGATCTCTTCAGAGATGGGCGAGCTGATTGGGCTTTCCCACCGGGTGGCGGTGATGTGCGCGGGTGTACTCACCGGGGTGCTTGAAGGTGAGCAAATTAATGAACAAGAAATTATGCAGTACGCATCCGGCATTAGGGGAGTAGGGGTCGATGAGCAGCGTTATGGCTAATAACAAAACAACGAATAAAGCAGCTAACCCAACCACTCAGAAAAAGGGTTTCTCCATAGACCTTAAAACCTGGGGGCCTTTCGTCGCGCTACTTGCCCTGGCACTGCTGGGTGTGCTGATTAATCCGGCTTTTCTGGGGCTGGATAATCTCTCAAACATGCTCACCCGCAGTGCCTTTATCGGCATTATCGCCATCGGCGCTACCTTTGTGATTACCGCAGGCGGTTTGGATCTGTCGGTAGGGGCGATGGCGGCCTTTATTGCCGGGGTGATGATTATTCTGATGAACAGCCTGGTCGAGCAGTTTGGCGCGGGGCTGACCACCGTGCTGTTCGGCGTAGGTGCCTCACTGCTACTCGGGCTGTGCGCTGGTTTTATCAACGGCATGGTGACCACCAAAGGCAAAATAGAAGCCTTTATCGTCACCCTTGGCACCATGGGAATTTACCGCTCGTTGGTCACTTACCTCGCCGATGGCGGCACCCTGACACTGGATTGGGCGGTGCGTGATATCTATCGCCCGGTCTATTACGGCAGCTTCCTGGGCATCACTATTCCGGTCTGGGTGTTTCTGGCGGTCGCCATTATTGGCTATATCCTCCTCAACTACACCCGCTTCGGACGCTACTGCTTTGCCATCGGCTCCAATGAAAAAGTCGCCGAATATAGCGCCATTCACGTGGATCGTATCAAGACCATGACCTACATGCTGCAGGGCGTGTGCGTGGCGTTGGCGACGATTATCTATGTGCCTCGGCTGGGCTCTGCTTCAGGGGCTACCGGGGTGCTCTGGGAGTTAGAGGCAATTGCCGCGGTGATCATCGGTGGCACCATGCTTAAGGGCGGCCATGGGCGCATCTGGGGCACGGTGGTGGGCGCTATTATGCTCACCATGATCGGCAATATTCTCAATTTGACCGACGCCATCTCTAATTATCTCAACGGTACGGTGCAGGGGATCATCATTATTGTGGCGGTCTACCTGCAGCGTGCCTCGTGGAGAAAAACAGCGCCTTAAGGCTCTGAAACGAATGTAAAAACCAGAAAAACGTTCGCAACATCAACCCTTAGCCGCTCGCAACAAAGCAATTGAAAACAGCAAGTAAAAACAGCAAGTAAAAACAGCAAAACAATTACAAACACGAAAGGAGCATCACTATGCGAACCATCAAGACAGCAGTGAAGGCCTGCGTCACTACTGCAGCACTCACTTCAGCAATAGGGCTCTCCGGCGCCGCGGTTGCCCAGGAGTACACCATCGGTGTATCTATTCCCGCCGCCACCCACGGCTGGACGGGTGGGGTCAATTACCACGCTGAAGAGGCCAAAAAACGCCTTGAAGCGCTCTATCCCGATATCGAAATCACCATCTCCACCGCGGGCACGGCCGGTGAGCAAGCCAATGATCTGGAAGACTTGGTATCGCTGCGCAATATCGATGCGCTGGTGGTGCTGCCGTTTGAGTCTGGCCCACTGACGGATCCAGTGCGCCGTGTGAAAGACTCGGGTGTATTTGTCACCGTGGTGGATCGGGGCCTGACGGAAGAGGGTATTGAAGATCTCTACGTGGCGGGCAACAACCATGAGTTAGGCCGCGTGTCCGGCGAGTACATCCGTGAGCGTTTGGACGATGAAGGCGACATTGTGGTGCTGCGCGGCATCCCTACCGTGATCGACGATGAGCGGGTGCAAGGCTTCCAAGAGGCCATCGAAGGCTCTGACATTAATATCCTCGATATGCAGCACGCTAACTGGAACCGCGACGATGGCTTTGAAGTGATGCAGGACTACCTGTCGCGCTTCGACAGCATCGACGCCGTTTGGGCTCAGGATGACGATATCGCTCTGGGGGTCATTGAAGCGGTGCGCCAGGCGGATCGTGAAGATGAGCTGTTTATCGTTGGTGGCGCGGGCATGAAGGACATTATCAAGCGGGTCATGGACGGTGATGAGCTAGTGCCGGTAGACGTGCTATATCCACCTGCCATGATCGCCACAGCCATGGATCTCACCGTGCAGCATTTTGTCTCTAATGGCCCGGTGCTGGGCGAATATATTCTTGGCTCCCCGCTAATTACCCAGGAGAACGCCGAGCAGTACTACTTCCCCGATTCGCCGTTCTGATCGCGTATTGATTGCGTATTGATTGCGTAGTGATTAATAGGCGCGGGTAAAAGCATCACTCCTTCCCGCGTCTACCCAAGCACTTTATCCAAATAATAATGAGAGAGTCCTATGAACACAATCAAAGGGCCAGCGCTCTTTCTCGCCCAATTTGCCGGTGATGAAGCCCCGTTTAACACTCTTGATAGCATTGCCGCCTGGGCGGCGGGGCTAGGCTATCAGGGCGTGCAGATTCCCAGTTGGGATGCGCGCATGATCGATCTAAAACGCGCCGCCGAGAGCCGCACCTACTGCGACGAGATCAAAGGCACCATGGCTGAACACGGCTTAGCGCTTACCGAACTCTCCACCCACCTTCAGGGCCAGTTGGTCGCCGTGCACCCTGCTTATGACGAGATGTTCGACGGTTTCGCGGTACCCGAAGTACGCGGTAATCCCAAGGCTCGCCAAGCCTGGGCCGTTGATCAGCTCAAGCTGGCCGCCAAGGCATCGCAAAACCTCGGCCTCACCGATCACGGCACCTTCTCCGGTTCCCTGGCGTGGCCGTTTATCTACCCCTGGCCCCAGCGCCCTGCGGGCTTGATCGAAACCGCCTTTGACGAACTGGCCAAACGCTGGCGGCCGATACTGGATGCGTTTGATGAAGCGGGAGTGAACCTCTGCTACGAGATTCATCCCGGCGAAGATCTCCACGACGGCATCACCTTTGAGATGTTCCTGGAACGGGTCGGCAACCACCCGCGCTGCCACATTCTTTACGACCCCAGCCACCTGATTCTGCAGCAGCTCGACTACCGCGGCTTTTTGGATGTGTACCGCGATCACATTCAGATGTTTCACGTTAAGGACGCCGAATTTAATCCCAGCCCCAAACAGGGCGTCTACTCCGGTTACCAGTCGTGGACGGAACGTGCTGGCCGCTTCCGCTCGCTTGGCGATGGCCAAATCGATTTCAAGTCGATCTTCTCCTGGATGGCGGCCAACGACTACCACGGCTGGGCGGTGCTGGAGTGGGAGTGCTGCCTGAAGCACCCGGAAGTCGGCGCCCGTGAAGGCGCGACCTTTATCCGCGACCACATCATCGAGGTCACCGAGCGGGCATTTGATGACTTCGCCGACGGTGGCTCTGATGAGGCCGCCAATCGACGCATTCTGGGTCTTTAAGAACGGGACTCAACTAGACAACAGGACAACACGACATGAGCACTCAACAAGACACCTCGCGTCGGCTCCGCCTGGGTATGGTCGGCGGTGGCCAGGGCGCGTTTATTGGCGGGGTGCACCGCATTGCCGCCCGGCTGGATGACCACTACGAACTGGTGGCCGGGGCCTTTGCCTCTGACCCCGAGCGCAGCCGGGCCGCCGCGGCGGAACTACACGTCGCCGATGACCGCGCCTATCCCGACTACCAAACCATGGCCGAGGCGGAGCGTAAGCGGTCGGATGCCATCGATGTGGTCGCCATCGTCACCCCCAATCATGTCCATTTCGACGCGGCGCGCACCTTTCTTGAAGCGGGTTTTCATGTCATCTGCGATAAGCCGATGACGATCACATTGGAAGAGGCCCAGAGTCTCGCCGAGTTGGTGGAACGAAGCGGGCTTTTCTTCGGCTTGACCCATAACTACTCCGGCTACCCGTTAGTCCGCCAAGCGCGGGAAATGGTCGCCAACGGTGAGCTGGGCGATCTGCGCGTTGTTCAAGTGGAGTACCCGCAGGACTGGCTCTCCACCCGTCTGGAAGAGAGTGGCGTAAAGCAAGCCGAGTGGCGTACCGACCCCAAACGCAGCGGCCCGGCGGGCTGCTTGGGCGATATCGGCACCCACGCCTACCACCTGGCGCGCTATGTGACCGGGTTGCAACTGGAATCCCTCGCCGCCGATATGCACACCTTTGTCGAAGGCCGCGCGCTGGATGACAACGTGCATATGCTGCTGCGCTTCAAGGGCGGTGCCCGAGGCATGCTGTGGTCGAGCCAAGTGGCGCCGGGGAACGAAAACGGCCTACAGCTGCGGGTTTATGGAAGCAAAGGCGGCCTTGAGTGGCGTCAGGAAAATCCCAATCAGATCATGCATTCACCGTTGGGAGAGCCCTCGCGCATCTTAACCCGCAACGGCCCGGGTTTAGGTGAAGCCGCGATGGCATCAGCGCGCATCCCCGCGGGCATCCGGAAGGTTACCTCGAAGCCTTTGCCCAGCTCTATCGCGATTTTGCAGTGCAAATTCGAGCCCACCAGAAGGGTGTAAACGCCAATGCGCTGGCCGCGCCCACGCCGGGTGTAGCCGACGGCGTTGACGGCCTGAGGTTTATCACCTGCGCGTTGGCCTCGTCCGCTGCTGGCGGGCAATGGATGGATGTCTAGAACACTGTTCAAACAAGCAAAAGAGAGGTGGGAAACCCTATGAATCAGCACTCAGCGCGCTATGTAAGCCTTGAGCAGCGTGTGGTCTTTATTACCGGCGGTGGCAGCGGCATTGGCGCCGCGCTCACCCGTGCCTTTCATCATCAGGGCGCGCGGGTGGTGTTTGTCGATATCAACGACGCCGCCAGCGAGGCGCTGGTCGCTGAACTCAGCGGCGAGACTGGCGAGGCACCTCGTTATCACCACTGCGACATTCGTGATGTGGCCAGCCTACAGCAGGTCATCGCCGAGACCGGCCGGGAGATTGGGCCGATTCATACCCTGGTCAACAATGCCGCCAACGATGATCGCCACTCCTGGCGGGAGGTAGATGTGGCCTATTGGGATGAGCGTATGTCGCTCAACCTGCGGCCGATGTTTTTTGCCGCCCAGGCGGCGGCTGAACAGATGATTGAGGCGGGCGGGGGATCGATTATCAATTTTGGCTCGGTCAGCGTACAGATGGCGCTGGGGGGGCTGCCCGCTTATGTCACCGCCAAAGCGGCGGCCCACGGCCTAACCCGCAGCCTGGCCAGGGAGCTGGGTGAGCACAACATCCGTGTTAATACCCTGGTGCCCGGTTCGGTGATAACCGAGCGCCAGCTCGAAAAGTGGATTAGCCCTGAAGACGAAGTCGCTATTCAACAACGCCAGTGCCTAAAAATGCGCCTTGAAGCCGAGCATATCGCCCCCGCGGTGCTGTTTTTAGCCAGCGCCGAAAGCCAGGCGATTACCGGTCAGGAGCTGGCGGTAGATGCCGGCTGGGCCTGAGTTCAATAACGTTAAACACTATTAGGAGAGTTTTATGCAGGTATCTAACAACTACAACGTGCCCTGTTCACGCCCTCGTCACTTAGCGCTAGCCGTTGCCGTTGTTGCTGCTTTGGGATCCGTCTCTGCGGCAGCCGATACCACGGTGACGGTGTTAAGGGTTGAGAGCAGCAGCGCTGAAAAACGCTACTACGATGAGGTGGTCGCCGAGTTTGAGTCGCAACATCCCGATATTAACGTTGAGTTCGAATACCTGGCCAACGAGGCCTACAAAACGCGCCTGCCCACCATGCTGCAGTCCAGCCAGCGCCCGGATATCTACTATACCTGGGGCGGCGAAGGGCTGCGCGATCAGGTGGATGCGGGGTTTGTACGCGACTTAACCGAGCCGATGCGCGATGGCTGGCAGGATATCTACCCCACGTCAGCGGTACTCGCCTTCACCCTGGATGATCGTGTCTATGGTGCGCCGCTCTACGCCACCGTGGTGGGAATCTGGGCGAACACCGCGCTGACGGAGCCGGCAGGGGTCAATGTCGAAACGATCAAGACCTGGGAGGATTTTGAAAACGCCGTGGTGGCGCTGCGGGAAGAGGGCATAACGCCGCTGGTAGTCGGTGGTCAGGATGGCTGGCCGCTGCACTTCTATTGGGGCTCTTTAGTCACTCGTCTGGCCGGTGGTGAAGGCATCGAAGCGGCCAAAAGTGGTGACAACGGCGGCTTTAACGGCGAGCCCTTTGTACGTGCCGGTGAAATGCTGCAGGCGCTGGTCGAGCTTGACCCTTTTCAGTCCGGCTTTATGGCCACCTCCTACGAGCGTGCCAGCGGCATGTTTGGCGATGGGGAGGCCGCCTTTCATGTGATGGGTGACTGGGACTACCTTCCTTCCAAGCAGCGCTCTGCCAGCGGAGAGGGCGTTCCGGATGAGGACTTGCGTTTTATTCCTTTCCCAACAGTGGCCGGAGGAGAGGGAAACGAGCAGAGTTTCGGCGGTATGAACGGCTTTGCTGTTACCCGCGACGCCCCCGACGAAGCGGTGGAGTTCCTGCGTTTTCTACTCAATGCAGAGAATCAGCGCAAAGCCGCGGCCACGGGCATCTTTGTGCCGGTTGCCGAGGGTTCCGCCGAAGCGCTTGAAACCCCCTATGCCCGCCGCGTCGCAGAGATCCTTGATGAGTCCGAATTCCATCAGGTGTTCCTGGATCAAGCGCTGGGCACCTCCGTCGGTGCGACCATCAACGACATTAGTGGCGATCTGGCCCAAGGCGTGATCACGCCGGAAGAGGCCGCCGCCCGGATCGAAGAGGCCTGGCAGTTTAGATGATCTCCCCGCTAAAAGAGCACGCGCGTTTTCGCTCGTGTTCCCCCATGTTCTGCCTCGGAGTTTGCCATGACCACGCTTGACCGAACCGCCGTGCCGCGGAGAGGGAATGCTGACCGGGTGAAGAAAGGCTTGGTAAGCGGTAAATTCACCGCGCTGCTGATTCTGCTGCCACCGGCGTTAATTCTGTTTTCGCTATTCGTCATTCTGCCGCTCGCGGATGCTGTTTATTACAGCGGCTTTTCCTGGAATGGCTATGGAGCGCCCAGTGACTTTGTCGGCACGCAAAATTATCAGCGGCTGCTCGATCACTCGGTGTTTCATACCGCGCTATGGAATACCGCCAAGCTTATTCTGGTCTCGCTACTGATCCAGATGCCCCTGGCGCTGGGTCTGGCGCTGTTGGTGTACCGTAAAACACCCACCAACACCCTGTTTAGATTGGTGTTTTTTCTGCCCTATATCCTGGCAGAAGTGGCTGCCGGGCTTATCTGGAGCTTTGTCTTCGACGGTGACTACGGCATTACCAGCTCGCTGCTGCATGCCATGGGCCAGGAGTCGGTATATGTGCTGGCCGACCACCAGTGGGCGTTCCCCGCGATTATGACCGTGATCGTTTGGAAGTACTTTGGCTTCCATATGATGATCTATATTGCCGCTCTACAGAGCGTGCCCAAGGATCTTGTCGAGGCCGCCAAGCTGGAAGGGGCGAAACCCAGGCAGGTTGCGCTCTTTGTGCAAATCCCGCTGATTAAGCACGCCCTCGTCGTCAGTGGTTTCTTTGCCATTATCGGCTCGCTACAGATCTTCGACATTATCATCCCGATGACTAACGGTGGTCCCTCCAACTCGACCCATACCATCGTTACCTACCTGTATAGCTTTGGTCTCTCACGGCTCAATATTGGCTTTGGTAGCGCCACAGCGGTAGTGCTGTTTGTGCTCGCTATCGGGATCGCCTTCTTCTACCAACGCACCACCGGCAAGGGGAGTAAGGCATGAAAAATATCACTACCCGTAACACCCTGCGGGTGATCGTCCTGATTGTGGTGGCAAGCATTGTTATTGGCCCGCTGTTAGCGGCGTTCTTCGGTGGCTTTAAGGGCAATTCTGAGCTGCGCACCAATCCGCTGTGGCTGCCCGACAGTTGGGATGCGGGCAATTACATCGGCATCCTGCTGGATGGCAACTTCTGGCGCTATTTGGGCAACTCGTTTTTCATCTCGTTAATGACGGTGTTTTTAACCCTGGTGGTAGGTGCTGCCGCGGCTTATGTGTTTTCGCAGATCCACTTCTTCGGCGCCAAGATGATCCTCTCCTACCTGCTGCTGGGGCTGATGTTTCCCTTCGCGGCGGCCATTTTGCCGCTGTTTATCAAGGTGCGCGATTTGGGCCTGCTGGATACCTACTGGGCGGTGATCCTGCCCCAGACGGCGTTTGGTTTGTCGCTGGCGATTCTGCTCTTCAAGGCCTTCTTCGACCAACTGCCTAAAGAGCTGTTTGAAGCGGCCTACGTCGATGGCTGCAGTTACTTGCGCTTCTTCTGGTCGTTCACGCTGCCGCTCTCGACCCCCATTCTGGCCACCGTGGGCGTGTTCGTCTTTGTGCAGAGCTGGAACAACTTCCTGCTGCCGCTGGTGGTGCTCAACGACCGCTCTATCTACACCTGGCCGCTGGGCATGATGCAGTTCCAAGGGGAGTATCTGACTCAGTGGAACATGATTCTGGCCTTCGTGACCTTGACCATCATTCCGGCAGTTATCTTCTTTCTCGCCGCCCAGAAATACATCGTGGCTGGCCTGACTGGCGGATCTGTTAAAGGATAAAGGAGGATCCCTAATGGACGATGTTATTCATAATCCAATTCTGGCCGGGTTTAACCCCGATCCCTCAATTTGCCGGGTAGGCGATGACTACTACCTCGCTACTTCGACCTTTGAGTGGTACCCCGGTGTTCAGATCCATCGCTCCCGCGACCTGGCTAACTGGGCGCTGGTCACACGGCCATTGAGCCGGGCCAGCCAGTTGGATATGCGCGGAAATCCGGACTCCTGCGGCATCTGGGCGCCCTGTTTGAGCTACGCCGACGGCCTGTTCTGGCTGGTCTACACCGATATGAAGCGTTATGAGGGTAACTTCAAGGATGGACATAATTACGTGGTGACAGCGCCACGTATTGAGGGCCCCTGGAGCGATCCGGTCTATCTCAATTCGAGCGGCTTTGATCCTTCATTGTTTCACGATGACGATGGCCGCAAGTGGCTGATTAACCTGCAGTGGGATTATCGCCAGCGGGAAGGGCGGGATCGTTTCGGCGGCATTGTGCTGCAAGAGTACGATGTGGAACAGCGCCGCCTAGTCGGTGACATCATAACTATTTTCACCGGTACCGAACTGAAGCTGACGGAAGGGCCGCACCTCTATCGGCGCGATGGCTGGTACCACCTGCTGGTGGCCGAGGGTGGCACGGGCTACCAGCATGCGGTGACCATGGCGCGTTCAAAAAAACTGACAGGCCCTTATCAAGTACATCCCAATAATCCACTTCTGACGAGTCAACATGATCCTGAAAACCCGCTACAGCGTGCGGGCCATGCGGATCTGGTCGATAGCCCTGAAGGTGATAGCTACCTGGTGCATTTATGTGGCCGCCCCTTGCCGGGAACCCGGCTTTCACCGCTGGGGCGCGAGACCGCTATTCAGCGAGTGGCGTGGGGGGATGATGGCTGGCTACGGCTCGCCGATGGGGGCAATACCCCGGCTTTAAAGGTCACCGTGAGTGGTGTTTCCCAAAAGCCCCCTGTGCCGGAGGAGCGCTACGATTTTGAAACGGACACCCTGCCTGCCGCCTTTCAGTGGCTGCGTACCCCTTATCCTGATCGGCTCTTTTCGCTTACCGAGCGGCCCGGCTACTTGCGCCTGTTTGGCCGTGAGTCGGTCGGTTCCTGGTTTGAGCAAGCGCTCGTGGCGCGCCGTCAGGACTGCATCCACTGTAGCGCCGAAACGACACTTGAATTTGAGCCTGACGATATCCAGCAGTTTGCCGGGCTGATCGCCTACTACAACCGCTTCAAATTCCATTACCTGGCGGTGACCCTGAATGACGTCGGCGACAAGGTGCTGAGCGTAATCAGCTGTCTGGATGATTGGCCTAACGGGAATCTGGAGATAGCTGATGCGAGCGTGCGCCTTGCCCCTGGCGGCAAGATTCGGCTCGGGCTGGATATCCACGCCCGGGAGCTGCGCTTTCGCTATGCCCAAGGTGGCGGGGAGTGGCAGCCGATCGGCCCCGCGCTGGACGCTGGCCTGCTCTCCGACGAAGGCAGCGGTCGCGCCCATGGCTACTTTACCGGCACCTTTTTAGGCATGGCCGCCTACGACATTAGCGGACGCGGCACCCCCGCCGACTTCCAGGCGTTCTGCTATCGCCGCGCCCCTCTTTCAGAGACGAGATAAGCTCATGGCTGAAGTAACACTCCGGGATATCGAAAAAACGTTTCATGGCAAAGCCACGGTGATCCCTGACTTAAATCTGCATATCGAAGATGGCTCTTTCACTGTGCTTGTCGGGCCTTCCGGCTGCGGCAAATCCACGCTGCTGCGAATGATCGCAGGCCTTGAAACCGTAACCCAGGGCACGATCACTATCGGTGGAGAGGATGTCACCACCGCCGAGCCGAGCGATCGGGATATTGCCATGGTCTTTCAGTCCTACGCGCTCTATCCGCACATGACGGTTGCCCGCAATATCGACTTTGGCATGCGGCTAGCCAAGGTACCCACCAAAGAGCGCGAAGCCAAAGTGGCCGAGGCCGCACGCCTGCTCAATCTTGAAGATCTGCTGGAGCGTAAACCTGCTGAGCTCTCCGGCGGGCAGCGCCAGCGGGTGGCCATTGGCCGTGCCATTGTGCGCAGCCCCGGCGTATTTCTGTTCGACGAGCCGCTCTCTAATCTGGACGCTTCGTTACGCAACCGCATGCGGGTCGAACTGGCTGAGCTGCATCAACGGCTCGAAACCACCATGGTGTATGTCACCCACGACCAGGTCGAGGCGATGACCCTGGCCGACTGCATTGTGGTGATGAACGCCGGGAAGATTGAGCAAATGGGCAAGCCCATGGCGCTGTACCAACGCCCCGAAACGCTGTTTGTGGCGGGTTTTATTGGCTCGCCGAAAATGAATTTGATCGAAGGTGACCTAGCAGCGGCTTACGGTGCCACCACGCTAGGTATACGGCCCGAACACCTAGAGGTGAGCCGCGAACAGGGCGAGTGGAAAGGGCGCGTGCGATTCATTGAGAAGCTGGGCGCTGACGCTTTCGCCTATATAGACAGCGAGCAGGCTGGCCCACTCACTGTCCGCCTCTCTGGCGATATCGAGCTGAATCATGGCGACACGCTGTTTATGACGCCTCAACAGGCCCAACTTCACGCGTTCGATGCCGACGGACAGCGCCTGCCTGACGATGCGGTTCGCCAATGCTCAACCCGTCGTGAGAGCACGCTAAACCACTAACGATCATCAATTTCCCGACTTTTTAATAGACACAAAAACGCTCAATAACAAATCCAAGGAGCTCGACAATGACACAACAAAGAACGCTAAGCCGCTCATCGTATATTCTGGTGATTTGCTGTATTGCCGCCATCGGCGGTTTCCTGTTTGGTTTCGACAGTGGCGTGATCAACGGCACGGTGGATGGCCTACAGGCCTCTTTTAACTCCGATAGCGCGGGCACGGGTTTCAATGTGGCGTCGATGTTGCTGGGTTGTGCGATCGGTGCTTTTTTTGCCGGTCGCCTGGCGGATCGCTTTGGCCGCCGTACGTTGTTGATCGTGGCCGCTGTGTTCTTCCTGATTAGTGCCTGGGGCTCCGGCGTTGCCGGTAGCTCTATGGAGTTTGTGATATATCGCATTCTTGGTGGGCTTGCCGTAGGCGCCGCCAGTGTCATGACCCCGGCTTATATCAGTGAGGTAGCTCCATCTGCCTACCGAGGACGCTTGGCCACTATTCAACAGGTGGCGATTATTTCTGGCCTTTTTATGGCCTTTTTGAGTAATTATGTCTTGGCCTATGTAGCGGGCTCGGCCATGTCAGAGCTATGGTTTGGCTTCGCGACCTGGCGCTGGATGTTCTGGGTTGAGCTGATACCGGCTACCGTTTTCCTGGTGGCACTGCTGTTTATTCCGGAAAGCCCGCGCTACTTGATCAGCACCGGTAAGCAGGGCGAAGCCCGCCGTGTGCTGGGGTTAGTGATGCCTGAACGGGATGTCAGCACTAAAATTGATGAAATTAACACCACCCTGGATCAGGATCACAAGCCACGGTTAAGCGATGTGATGAATCGTACCACTGGCAAGCTGCACGGAATCGTTTGGGTGGGGATTGGCTTGGCGGTTTTTCAGCAGTTGGTGGGCATTAACGTCGTTTTCTACTACGGCGCGGTGCTGTGGCAGTCGGTGGGTTTCTCCGAAGGCGATGCGCTACTCATCAATGTGATCTCTGGTGCTGTGAGTATCGGTGCCTGCCTGCTGGCCATTGCGCTGATCGATAAAATTGGCCGAAAACCGCTGCTTTGGGGCGGCTCGGTGGGCATGGCAGCGACACTGGCATGCCTCTCCTATGCGTTCTCTAGCGCGACGATGGTGGATGGCAGCCTACAGTTGTCCAGTGATATGGGCGTATTTGCGCTGCTGTGCGCCAACCTCTATGTGCTGTTCTTCAACGCCTCTTGGGGGCCGGTGATGTGGGTTATGCTGGGCGAGATGTTCCCCAATCAGATGCGCGGCTCGGGGCTGGCGATTGCCGGTCTTTTCCAGTGGCTGGCCAACTTCGGTATTACCATGACCTTCCCCATCATGCTGGCCTCTATCGGGCTGTTCGGGGCTTACGGCTTCTACGCCATCAGTGCCGTTGCCTCGGTCTTCTTCGTTATTTACTTCGTCAAAGAGACGCGCGGTAAAGAGTTGGAAGCGATGGCCTACGAGTAACTCTGCTAGATTGCCCCGATTGCCTGATCAATCGGGGATCATGTGCCTATTTTAAACAGTGTAAGGCTAGTTTTTATTAATAAAATCAAAAGGTTGGTTTCTGTTTTAAACATATAAGAAGTTGTTTAATAATGGTTTTTATTTACTGATGCCATGAGGTGGCATGGTGGCTGCAATGAATGGGTTGAGAGCGTAACAGGAAGGACGACCTGACGCTCTTACACGTTAAACCCAGTGCGATGCTCGCACAGATGTTTAAGTAGCAACGTTTGATAGGAGCAGTATCATGATGAAGACGGAATCTCTCAAGAAACTTGGCATCCTAGGTGTTTCATTTGGCCTGATGGCTAGCCCACTTGCTTTTGCTCAAGTGGACAGCAGCGACGAGTACGAACCGACCCCGCAAGAAGAAACGCAGCAGGATGATCAAGGCACCTACAACAGCTACGACACTGAGCAAGACAAAGGTTCGGATGTAGGTACTGAGTACGAAGAGGAAGAGCAAGAATTCACTTACGAAGAAGAGGAAGAGGAGCAAGAAGTCCCCACCACTGATGAAGAGGAGGATGACTCCGGGTGGTAATTGCAACTTTTTAAGGAGTAACTTTTCTCGGGCTCAAGGATGAGCCAACGGATGCCCCGCCAACTGCGGGGCATCTTTGTGTGTGGCCGTTAACACTGTCAACCCAAGCGGGCGGTATCATTTCACGCTAAAGTGTTAAGCATCTCTACGCTTAACCATTGTCTACGGTGCCCACAAGGATGTCTCGATGCCTCTGAACTGGAAGGAAGTTCCCCAACTGCCCAAGGCGGAAGGCCGTATAGAAGCAATAGATTTAGCCCGTGGCCTCGCTATTGGCTTAATGATTATAAGCCACGCGGTCAGTGGGTTGGTGGGGATTCGCAATGTGCCTGATTGGGGCATGGTGCCTGTCCATTTTCTGACTAAATTCTCCTCGTCGCTATTTATTTTGGTGTTTGGCATTGCACTGGCAGTGGCGTTTCTTTCTCATACCCAAAGCGACGATTGGCCGAAACGCCGTTTAAAATTGTGGCTGCGCGCTGTAGAAGTTTGGTTCTGGTACAAAGCGCTGCTCGTTATTGAAATGTTACCGTTCTATCCGCCCAGCGAAATTGTCGATGCGCTGCTCTATGGGCGCTTTGCGATTTGGGTCGAAATCTTAGGCTTCTACGCCATTGCGCTGTTATGGGTGCCGCTGATTTTGCCACTTTGGGCGCGGGCGCCGCTGTGGAGCCGACTCGCCACGATTGGCGTGTTAATCGCGCTGACCGTTTGGCTGCAGAGCCTTACCTTTGGTGGCAACGATATCCTCAAAGCGCTGCTGGTAGATCACGAAGACCACTACACCTGGGGGCAGATAAGCCGTGCCCCCATGATTTTAGCGGGCCTTTTGATCGGTGAAGCCTTGCTGCGCTGCTACTTTGAGCCCGCTATGCGGCGGCGCCTGGTGTTGACCCTGCTAGGACTGGGTGCGCTAATGGTCGCCGGATTTTATGGCTTGGCAGTTGCCAGTGGTGATGTGCATGCGGCGATGCTGGCGGTGGCGAACAATGTTGGCAAACACCCGCCAGGGCTAGAATTTATGTTGTTTAGCCTGGGCGGTGCGCTGGTGCTATTAGCTCTTGCGCTTGCCGGTGGCGTCAAAGCGGCAAAGGCTTTAATGCCGCTGACGATTGTTGGCTCTAACGCCCTCATGGCGTTTATTTTCCATATTGTGATGATCTTTTTAGTGCTGCGCTTTCTGTGGGAAGGCGAAGGGATGTACACCTATCCACAGGCACTTGGCGTGGGCGGCCTGTTGATACTGGGGGCTGCGGGGTGGATTTGGTTGACCCGCTGGATGGCTAGACACCGCTAATCACTACTCATATTTCTGGAGCTTACGATTTGCGACACTGGATTCAACGTGGACTGGTTGCCTTGGCGCTGTTCATAGCGCTGCCTGTCCATGCAGAGGGCTACGATACAAATGGGTACGATGCTAATTGGTACTATGAGGTAGATAAACAGAGCACCTGGCAGGGAGACTTAAGCGCACGTCTACAGGCTATCGAGGGTGTATTTGAGGGCGAATTGGGCGTTTATGTGCAGAACCTTGCCAGTGGCGAGGCCTACTCCTGGCGCGCCGACGACCCTTGGTACTTAGCCTCACTGATTAAAATACCGGTGGCAGCCCAGGTACTCGCTGAACGCCAAGCGGGCAACTTAACACTGGATGAACGGCTAACGCTTGCTCAAAGCGATTTTGTTGATGGCGCAGGCCCCACCAACTGGCACGATCCCGGTACGCCAATCTCCATTCGTTACCTAATGGAACAGATGATTACCGTCAGTGATAACACCGCCTCTGATATGTTGATTGACCGTGTGGGACTGGAAGCAGTGAACCAACGCGCCCGAAGCATGATCGCGGCAAGTGGGGGCAACCCCGCTGACATTGGCCCCATCTCTAAATTAGTGGAAGTACGCCAGGGGGTTTACGGCGAGCTGCACCCAGATGCACGCGCGCTGGGCGGAATGGATTTTATCGCCCTGCGCCAGCACCCGGTCAGCCAGCGCGGGCAGGCGCTAGCCCGCGCCCTGGGTGTCAACGTGGATACCTTTACTCAGCCGGACTATGACCACGCTTTCGATGCTTACGAAGCCACCGGTGAGAATGTAGGTACGCTAAGAGCTTACGGTGATCTGCTGGCTAGCTTACGCCCTGTCCAACGAGGACGTGCCATGGAGGATTTAGATGCCGAGCAGCGGCAGACACTTTTGGATGTAATGGAGCGAACCAGTTCGGGCAAACAGCGTCTTAAAGCGGGTCTTGGAAGCAGCATAAGCTTCGCCCATAAAACCGGTACTCAGCAGCGGCGTAGCTGCGATGCAGGGATTGCCGAGCGTGATAATGCCGATAGTGCAACACAGGGGCCGTGGGTGATTGTCAGCTGTACTCGCGGGCCTTTGGCGGTAAGTGCTCACGAGCGAGCCTTGGCCAGCGTGGGTGAAGCGTTGCGCTATAGCGGTGCTCTCGGCAAGCCGTGATAAACTATTGCCCTTTTAAAAGTGACGCACCAGAAAGAACATCACAGAAAGAACATCAAACTCGTCAGGAGAAAGTTATGACACGCGCCAGCGCCCGCCACATTTTGGTCAGCAGTGAAGAGCAGTGCCTTGCACTGAAAGAAGAGATCCACAATGGCCGTGACTTTGCGGAAGTCGCCAAGGAGCACTCTAGCTGCCCATCCAGCCGTCAAGGCGGCGATCTGGGTAGCTTTGGCCCCGGTCAAATGGTGCCCGAGTTCGATAAAGTCGTTTTCAGCGGTGAAGTAGGCCAGGTACATGGCCCGGTGAAGACCCAGTTTGGCTACCACCTGCTGGAAATTACCGAACGCTCTTAACTTTTCCACCAACCGTTCTTAATTCTGCCTAAAAGGCCGTCAAGCGCCGCGACCATGGTGTTTAACCTATCGAGTCGCGGCGTGAGGAGTAAGCCTTGAACGACCCAATTATTGCCATTAACGGCTTGAATAAAACCTACGAAGGTGGCTTTCAGGCGTTAACGCACATTGATTTAACCATTCAGCGTGGCGAGATCTTTGCGCTGCTTGGCCCCAATGGGGCAGGTAAGACCACGTTGATCAGCGTGGTGTGCGGTTTGGTTAATCCCACCGCGGGCCATGTGCTGGTAGATGGTTTCGACAATATTACCCACTATCGCCAGGCCAGGGAGCGCATTGGGCTAGTACCCCAAGAGCTAACCAATGAAGCGTTTGAAACTGTTTGGAACACTGTTAGTTTCAGCCGCGGCTTGTTTGGCAAGGCGCCCAATCCTGCCCATATCGAAAAAGTGCTCAAGTCGCTGGCGCTTTGGGATAAGCGCAACAACCGCTTGATGACGCTCTCGGGTGGCATGAAGCGGCGTGTGCTGATCGCCAAAGCGCTCTCCCATGAGCCACGCATACTGTTTCTAGATGAACCCACTGCCGGGGTGGATGTAGAGCTGCGCCGCGAGATGTGGGAGGTCGTGCGCCAACTGCGTGATAACGGCGTGACCATTATTCTAACTACCCACTACATTGAAGAAGCTGAAGAGATGGCTGACCGTATCGGCGTTATCAATCGCGGGGAGCTGGTGTTGGTGGAAGAGAAGGCCGCGTTGATGAGTAAGTTGGGCAGCAAGCAGCTAACGCTCAACCTGCACAGCCCGCTAACCGATTTACCTGCCACACTGCAGCGCTTTGAGCTGAGCCTTGCGGCGGAGGGGTATGAGCTGATTTATACCTACGACGGCAGCCAGGAGGAGGACGGCCACGCGATTTCAGAACTATTAACGGCCTTGGAGCGGGAAGGCATTACGTTTAAAGATCTGAATACCCGGCAGAGTTCGCTTGAAGATATTTTTGTCGATCTGGTTAATCCTAAGGAGCGTGCATGAACCTTCACCCTGTTCGCGCTATCTATATGGCGGAAATGGCCCGCACGCGCCGCACGCTACTGCAAAGCATTGTCTCGCCGGTGATCTCGACATCGCTCTACTTTGTGGTGTTTGGTGCCGCGATTGGTTCACGCATCAGTGAGGTCAACGGCGTCAGCTATGGCGCCTTTATTGTACCGGGACTGATTATGCTGATGCTGTTGACCCAGAGCGTTTCAAACGCCTCTTTCGGCATCTTCTTTCCCAAGTTTTCCGGCAGTATTTACGAGCTGCTTTCGGCGCCTATCTCGCATTTAGAGATCGTGATTGGCTACGTGGGGGCGGCGGCTTCGAAATCGATTCTGCTGGGACTGATTATTCTGGCGACCTCGGGCTTGTTTGTACCGCTAGAGATCGCTCATCCGTTCTGGATGCTAACCTTTCTGGTGCTAACGGCCGTCACCTTTAGCCTACTGGGCTTTATTATCGGGATTTGGGCCGATGGCTTCGACCGGCTACAGCTGGTGCCGCTGCTGGTGATTACCCCGCTGACCTTTCTGGGGGGCAGCTTCTACTCTATCGATATGCTGCCGCCGTTCTGGCAAACCATTACCCTGGCTAACCCGGTGGTGTATCTGGTAAGCGGCTTTCGCTGGAGCTTTTACGGCATCAGCGACGTTAGCCTAGCGGCGAGTGTCGGCATGATTGCGCTATTTCTCGTAGCTTGCCTGGGTACGATTGGCTGGATTTTCCGTACCGGCTATCGCCTTAAACCCTGATTGCCATCCAGCTTGCTATTCACTCCTCACTCTTCACCATGGAGCGCTAGTAAACCCTTATGCCGCTACTGCAAAGTATTGTGCACCGCCTAGACCCGACCCTTGACGGTGAGCGATTGACGCTGACCGCCGCACCTGCCCCTTCGCCCAGTGACGACACGGTAATGGCGAGCCTGGTGGGTGCGCTCAACGATACCTACAACACCAAGCCCAAAGGCTGGGGGCGCTTCGCTGAAGAGGGTGAGCAGGCCGGGCCGCTGGCTATGTGGCTGCGTGATTATCTGGCGGACAATAAGAGCTTTGCTGAGTTGTCAGTAGACTTAGCTGAGCGGCTTGCCAAGCAGCTTCAAGAGCAGCTGTCGGTAAGTGGTTACTTAGTGATCAGCCACCAACGCCAGGGCGATACCGAAACGCTGCTGATGGCTTTGGTGCACCAGCGGGAAGGGATTGGCATTAATGATGATCACCACGCGGTGCCCGCCGCCCAACTCAATACCAGCCAGCTCACTCTGGCGGCGCGCATCAACCTCACCCAGTGGCAGAGCGATGCGCCGAATGCACAGTATGTGTCGTTCTTAAAAGATCGCGGCGGAAAGAAGCTCGCCGAAGGCTTGGTCGCGCTGCTGGGGATGGAAGAGGGTGTCGATGCCCCGGCGGAAACTCGTACGCTGCTCAAAGCGTTTAGCGACTACGTCGAGAAAGAGGATTATGACGACGAGGTGAGTCGTGAAAAAACCGATACGTTGGTGGATTACGCCAATGAGCAGCTGCGCCGCGGCGAGCCGATGACTCTGGAAGAGCTGTCCGGGTTGGTGGACGAACAGCAGCCAAAAGCCTTTTACGAGCATATTCGTAACGCCGATTACGGGCTCTCACCAGAGATCCCCCCCGATAAACGCACCTTAAGCCAGTTCCGTCGTTTTACCGGGCGCGCCGGTGGCGTCTCCATTAGTTTTGATTCGCACCTGTTGGGCTCAAGCATCGAGTACGACGCCACACAGGATCGTCTGATTATCAAGCAAGTGCCCAAACAGTTAAGAGAGCAGCTTACCAAGAAGGATTGAGGTAAGGACGACGCTGTAGCTACCTAGGAGCCCCCTATGCTGAATGCCATTACTGATTTCTTCCAGCGCACGCTGGCGCAGCCTGAACAGCGTGAAAACCAAGCGCTGACCCTGGAGCTCGCTACCGCCGCACTGCTATGTGAAATCATCCGCGCCGACTACGATACCAGCGAAGAAGAGCTTGCTGCCCTGCGTACTATGCTTACTGAGCGCTATCGGTTAAGCGAAAGCGATGTGGAAGAGCTAATGTCACTTGCTCAAGCGGAAGTGGATGAAGCCGTCGATCACTACCAGTTCGTGAGCCTGATCAAAGAGCACTATAACTACGACCAGCGCTGTGAGCTGGTCGCGCAAATGTGGCAGCTGGCCTGGGCCGATGGCAATGTCGACCCCCTAGAGGAGCATCGAATTCGTCGCTTGGCGGACTTGCTTTACGTTAGCCACAGCGATTTTATCCGTACCAAACTGCACGTAGAGGAGCGCAATAACCACGATGCATAACCGCAACGAAGACTCGAATTTAATGGATCTAATTAGCTCGATTGAGCGTATGGAGCAGGATGCTTCGCGGGTCAGCGTTGACGATGTTGTTCACGCCGTTGGGCGGCGCTCGTTTGGGCCGCTGCTGTTAGTTGCCGGGCTAATCACGCTCACCCCGATCATTGGCGATATACCCGGTATGCCGACCTTAATGGCCGCATTGGTTCTGCTGGTTTCCGTGCAGTTGCTAGCGGGAAGTGAGGCGTTTTGGCTGCCTCGCTGGTTGCTAAAACGCTCTCTTTCCCGTCGAAAGTTTAATAAAGGCATCCAGCTGATGAAAAAGCCTGCCCGCTGGATTGATGGACTATTGCGGGTGCGGTTACCTTGGCTGACGGGCTATATCGGCATTCGAGTGACTGCCGCGATTTGTTTATTGATCGCGCTGGCAATGCCGCCGATGGAGTTTATTCCCTTTTCGGCCAACGGTGCTGGGCTGGCGCTGACGCTACTGGGGCTAGGTTTGGTTGCCCGCGATGGCATTGCGCTGTTACTGGGGTTTGCGCTATTCGGCGCCACCTGCGCCTTCATCACGATGAACCTGATATAACAAAACCTGATATAAAAAAGGAGTATCGCTGTGTCCAACCCGATTTCAACGCCGCCGCCAAAGCCCCCAGAGAGCCAGAATGATTGGGAGCGCCGCATTGAAACGGCGCTATGGAACTCACGCTTTTTGGTGATGCTCGCGGTCGTGCCCAGCCTATTGGGATCGTTAATGCTGTTTATCGTTGGCACTGTCGATATTTTCAAGGTGGTCGCCGACGTAATGAGTTACTACCTATTAGGGGGCACCCAGGACATCCACGACAGCCTAGTGCCCGATATCATTATTGCGGTGGATATCTACCTGATCGCCATCGTACTGCTAATTTTCGGCTTGGGGGTTTACCGCTTATTCGTTTCCCGCATCGATCAAGCCGAAGAGAGCAATTTGCGTCACCCCTTTAATGTCGCCTCGCTAGACCAGTTGAAAGATAAAATCGCCCGGGTGGTGATTCTGGCAGTGATTATTGAGTTTTTCCGCGCCGTGGTCGACATTCGCTTTGCCACGCCCCTGGAAGCCATCTATTTAGCGCTTTCTGTCCTGGCGCTGGCAGCCGCGCTCTATTTGATGAGCCTGGGCCATAAAGGTGAATAAGCGTTAGCACAGTTGCGAACTGCCCGTGCTACTGACTACTTTCTATTAGCAAACCTTCTACCAGCCTATTTAACTGCTGCTGGAACTGCCCGCCGGGCGAGGGAGGGTTCGGGTCTGAAGTGATTACCACGGTCATTTCACGCTCGGGAATAACGAACAGCGCCTGGCCGCCATATCCGCGCCCGTAGTACACATCTTCGCCCGCCAACTGGGTAATAAACCAACCATAGCCGTATCCGTCGCCAGTCCAGCGTGATGTGCCGCGCGGCTGCCATGATTCTTCTACCCAGCCCTCTGGCAGAATGCGCTGTTCGTCTCCTGCCTCATTAAAGACGATGCCATCATTCCGATACAGCTCGCCCACCTCTATCAGTGCTCGCGGCGAGAGCTGCATATCATTGCCGCCAAAGTAGATCCCTTGCGGGTCGCGTAGCCAGGGGCGAATGGTGATATTAAGCGGATCTCCCAATAGGCGCTGGGCAAGGGCATGGGTCGACTCGCCGCTGGCGTGGGTGAGCGCAGCGGAAAGCAAGTGGCTTGTGCCGGTGGAGTAGAGCATCCGCCCACCGGGGGCATCCACAAAAGGGCGGGTAATGGCATCATTCACCCAGTTAGCGCTGGCGACCCAGGCGCTGTAATTGCCGCCTGACGTTCGTTCTAGCCCTGCCTGCTGGGCGAGTAGGTGCGCAACGGTGATTTCATTAACACGCGGGTCGGTGCCGCTCGGCAGATGATCGCCAAGTAGCGCCACCATAGGTTGTTCAGCGGATTCAACGATGCCCGCTTCAATCGCTGCCCCGGTAATGGCAGCCAGCACGGTTTTGGACAGCGACTTAATGTTGGCAGGCGAGGCCACCCCCGGCCCACCCTGGTGCAACTCATGAATAATCTCACCATCGTAGGCCACTACCACACTATGTACGCGGTCTAGTTGGCGGGTTTGGCGATCTAGCGCCTGGAGAGCGTCTGCAGAAGGTTCATTCGCTGTGGCATAGGTGGTGGGTAACAACGAAATAACGGCAAACGAAACAAGCAAAGCAGTAGCGCGCATCGCAACACCTTCGGTATGAGTGGCAAAGGTTCGAGGTTTAGAAGTAGCAGAGGTTCCGCAGTACATGCACAGCCATGTTCTAACAGAGAAATGCAGCGATATTACGCAAAACCTGAAAAAGCCTGCTAGGCTAGGGGTGTTGATTCATGGGCAAGCAAGCCTTTGATTTCCCTAAAACGCAACAAGCAAGGAGCGCCCTATGCGTAATATTATTTACATTATTGGTCTTATCGTGGTTGTGCTGTTCATTCTTTCGATGCTTGGCCTGCGCTAACATCTAGGCACTGGTTTCATACAGCATGCCAACAAAAACCGCCCGAAGCGTTTGCTTGCGGGCGGTTTTATTATGAGCAGCTTTTATAAGCTGCTGAGTTCAGCAATGCTTGGCAACAGCTTGCGTTAAGCGCAATCAGCAGCCCCTTGGCCAAACATATCAAACATTATTTCACGGCCAAGGCGAGTCAGTACAAAGCGGCCATACTCATTGAAGGTGGCGGCTTCACTGGCTTCCATCACTTGCTGGCAGGTTGCCCATGTGGGGGTTGCGGCACATAGTGTGAGCAGTTCACGGTGGGCTAAACCGCGCTGGGGTAAGGTAATGGTTTCCAGGACATGGCCGTTATCGTAGAGCAGCTCAGCGGCGATCGATAAGCATTGACGAAGGCTACGCTGAACGTTCGCAGTAGTCGACAGCCCACTTGACGAGGGGGCAGAGTGTTCTTTCGTAGGCTCGGGAGTCATCGTATGTTCTCCAACGGTCAGCACCAAATCGGGCTTGTTGCAGCGCATTATAAACCAAAGTCGATGTTAGACCAAGGTCTATAAGGTGGAGCGGATCTCCCACTATTGAGCTCATCAACGGTAGGTCAATGTGCTACGCTCGCTATCACGTATTTTAGCGAGTTAATAAGTCATGCATATCAGTGTATTCGGAACCGGTTATGTCGGTCTTGTGGCAGGCGCTTGCTTAGCCGATGTTGGCCATCAAGTCACCTGTATGGATGTTAACGCTGAGCGGATTGAACAGCTTAATGGCGGCGACGTACCGATTTTTGAGCCAGGGCTAAGTACCATCGTTGCCCACAACATAGCGGCGGGCCGTTTACGCTTTACCACCGATGCTGCTCAAGCGGTAGCCAGTGGTGAACTGCTATTTATCGCGGTGGGAACGCCGCCCGATGAAGATGGCAGTGCCGATCTTCGCTATGTGCTAGAGGTGGCGCGCACGATCGGCCAGCATATGGATAGTTATAAGCTGGTGATTGATAAATCTACCGTGCCCGTGGGAACCGCCGAGAAAGTCCAAGCCGTTATCAATGATGCACTTCAACAGCGCGGCGAATCACTCGCGTTTGACGTCTGTTCGAACCCAGAGTTTATGAAAGAAGGTGCCGCGATCGAGGACTTTACCCGCGGCGCGCGGATTATCGTCGGCACCGAAAGCGAACGCGTGAAATCACGTATGCAAGAGTGCTACGCCCCCTACAATCGCAACCACGAAAAACTGATGTTTATGAGCGTGCGGGCCGCCGAACTCACCAAATACGCCGCCAACGCCATGCTCGCCACCAAAATCAGCTTTATGAACGAGATCGCCAACCTTGCCGAAAGGCTTGAAGTGGATGTGGAGGACGTACGGCGTGGTATTGGCAGCGACCCCCGTATTGGTTACCACTTTATCTATCCAGGCTGTGGTTACGGTGGTTCCTGTTTTCCCAAAGATGTCCAGGCGCTAGAGCGTGCTGCGCGTCAGCTAGGCTATACGCCGGAACTGCTCAGCGCCGTCGAGTCAGTGAATTTACGCCAAAAACAAACGCTGTTCACAAAATTGCAAGATAACTTAGGCAATCTAAGTGGTAAGACCATCGCTGTGTGGGGCTTGGCCTTTAAACCCAACACGGATGATATGCGTGAAGCCCCAAGCCGCACGTTAATGGAAGCGCTCTGGCAAGCAGGTGCCAAGGTGCAGGCGTTTGACCCTGAGGCAATAGCGGAGTGTCGGCGCATCTATGGCGAACGGGATGACCTAATGCTGGCCGGCGACCGTATCCAGGCAGTCAAAGGCGCAGATGCGCTGGTGATCTGCACTGAGTGGAAAGAGTTTCGAAGTGTCGATTTTGATTGGCTAGCCGACCAGTTGGCTGAAAAAATCGTCATCGATGGGCGTAATTTGTACACGCCCAGCGCTGTTGAAGAAGCAGGTTTGCGGTACATAGGGGTGGGGAGAAAGAGCAATTAAGAGAGGTATCTATCATCGCGTTTTTACTGATTAATTCGTGTATGCATTACTAGAAGTTACTTGGGATTACGTGTTAATACGAAAAAAAGAGGAGAATATTTAAGTTATTCTTCACCTTGCCGAGGTTTTAAGGTAAGTGTATTAAAAACAGTGTTACGCAGGGCTGCGCAGATATGCGCTTACTGAAGGCAGCAAGCGTAGCTACATGTATTCAAAAAAAGGCTTTGGTTTATGGCTGCTATTACATCACTAGGCATCGGTTCTGGCTTGGATCTGAACGGCTTGCTGGAGCAATTAAAAACGGCAGAACAAGCGAAGCTTGAGCCCATTGCGCAGCAGATTAAGTCTGAGCAAACGCAGATATCTGCCTATGGTCAGCTTAAAAGTGCGCTTGAGCAGTTTCAAAGTTCTGCTGAGGCCCTCAACGATGGTTCGTCATTCGAGAGCTTGACAACCAATGTCGAGGGCAGCGCCGTTGGTGCTGTTAGCAGCAATGAGGCCCAGCCAGGCCAGTACGAAGTCGAGGTCAATCAGTTAGCTACCGCCAGTAGCTTGGTGACGGAACGTCTAGAAACAGCAGTGGAAAGTATAGTGACGGGCGAACAGTCTTTAGATTTTACTATCGCTGATGGCAACCTGACCACGATTACTATCCCTGACGGCAGTTCTCTTGAAGATATGCGTGACGCCATTAATGAGCAGAGCGATGGCCGCTTAAATGCCTCCATTATCAATGATGGCGAAGGTTATAGGCTTTCCGTTAATGCCACCGATACCGGCGCAGACGCGAGTATTGAAAGCACTAATTTTTCTGACATTCTAGCCGCTGGCGTCGCAACCTCCGACGCACAGGTAGTTCAAGCAGGCCAGGATGCGGCGTTTAACGTCAATGGAATCGATATCGTTAGCCCCACCAATCAAGTGGAAGGTGCAATTCAAGGCGTTACCTTGAATCTTGCTGAGGCTGGCGCGACGAGCACTGTAACCGTTGAGCAGGATGATGAAGCTATTCGCGAGCAGGTCACCGCTTTTGTTGATGATTTCAACACGCTCAAAGAGACCATCACGACTTTGACAGCCTTTGACCCAGAGACGGGTCAGGCGGCAGGATTGAATGCCGATGCAACCACTCGGGCTGTTGAAAGAGAGATTCGCCAAACAATCAGTGCAGTTGTCGGTGGAGATGGCTTTAACGTGTTATCTGATATTGGTATTTCACTTCAAGTAGATGGCAAGCTAAAGATTGACGAAAATAAGTTAGATAACATTGTTGCTACTCAGCCAGACCAGCTAGCCAATTTTTTTGCAGGCGATAGCGAGGAAGGTGGTATGGCTGGTCAAATAGCTTCAGCGCTTGAGGGTCTTGTCGGTACAGGTGGTCGGCTTGAAAGTGCCGTTAGCTCATCTGAAAGCCGTGTTAGTTCGTTGGAAGACCGTTTTGCGACCACTGAAAGCCGCATTGAGCAGACCGTTGAGCGTTATCGCACGCAGTTTCAAGCAATGGACGGTATGGTCGCGCAAATGAACCAAACCAGCGCCTATTTGACTCAGCAGTTTGCAACGCTGGGCCAGCAAAACCAAAATTAAGCAGATAAGCTTGCTAAAATAATGGCTTACAAAAAATGCTCAGCACAAAGTGCTGGGCATTTTTTTGCAATGCCTTAAAAACAGCTTAAAAAAGGCGCTACCTCTAAAGTTTGTTCCTCCGCAGCCGATAAATTATCTAGATACCTTTATCTACTACTTATAAGGAACTGAGTCATGGCTTCGATAACTGCACTTGGTGTGGGCTCTGGGCTGGATTTGAATGGTTTGGTAGAACAGCTTAAAGCGGCCGAAAAGCAAAAGCTTGTACCCATTTTACAGCAGCAAAGTGCTCAGAAAACCAAAATTTCAGCTTATGGGCGCCTTGAATCAGCAATGGATCGCGTGCAAACCTCCATCGCTAAGCTTAATGATGCTTCTACGTTTAAGCAGCAAAAAAGCACCGTGACGGGTGACGGCGTGCTGGCGACCGCAGGCGAAACCGCTAACGCAGGGCGTTATGAAGTCACCGTTACCCAATTGGCACGTTCTGGCAGCGCTGCTTCCAACAGTGTAGCGTTAGACCAAGAGCTAACCGCAACCGATACGACGCTGACGCTTGAGTTTGGTGCTGGCGGTACCCAAACAAGCTACGACGTGACTATTTCAGCAGGCAGTACGCTGGCGGATGTTCGTGACCAAATCAACGCGGATAAAGAGTCTGGCGTCACTGCTTCTATCGTTAATGACGGCACTGGATACCGTTTAGCGCTGAGTTCAAAAGAGACAGGCCAAGATGCGTCACTGGAGGGCTTCTCAGGCTTGGCATCGCTGACCATGGATGCAGCTACCCAGCGTTCAGGTCAGAACGCTGAGTTGAATGTTAATGGCATTGCTATTACCAGTAAAACCAACCGCGTTGAAGAGGCAATCCAAGGCGTAACGCTTGACCTTACAGCTGTCTCTGGAAACCCTGTAACGCTGGTGATTGAGCGCGATGAAGCTTCGCTGAAAGAAGCAATTAATGATTTCGTTAAAAACTACAACGAAATGAAGTCCACCGTTGGCCGAATGACCGCCTATAACGGCGAAGGCGAAACATCAGGCGAGCTGGTGGGTGACCGCACCGTGCGCACCATTGAAGACCGCCTACGCCGGGATATCACAGACAACCTCGGAACGGGCGATATTACACGCCTTTCTCAACTGGGTATTGCCATTGATGAGAAGGGACGACTTAAGGTCGATGAAGATAAGTTAGACGATGCAGTCGCCAACAACCCTGAAGGTCTAACTGCCTTTTTTGCAGGTGACTCCAAAGAGGGCGGCTTTGCAGGGCGGCTAAATGCAACGCTTGAAGCCATCACTGCTGAAGATGGCATTATTCAGAGCTCGGTGACTAGCGCTGAACAGCGGGTTGATAGCCTGGATGTGCGCAAGCTGCGTATGGAGGCAAGTATCGAGCGAAGCACCGAGCGTTACCGCAAGCAGTTTGGGCAATTGGATGGCTTGATCGCTCAGATGAACTCAATGAGCAGCTACCTCTCTCAGCAGTTTGACATGCTGGGTAATATGCAGAAAAAGTAATTAATAAAGCGGTTGGAAAAGTGGTTGAGAAAACATCTGAAAAGTTACAGTAAATTACATAAAAAAGAGCATTTTTTTCTAAAGAAGTAGGCGGGGCTGCCGTTAATTATAATAACGGCGACGCAAGCGCCGCTAAGCAGGCCATAAGGCCAGTTAAATTTCGAGGAGCACTTACATGTCTGTAATTAACACTAACATTACTGCCCTGATCGGCCAGAATAATCTGTCCAACTCCCAGTCCATGCTGGCTAAAGCGCAAGAGCGTCTCTCTTCTGGTCTGCGCATCAACAGCGCTGCTGACGATGCTGCGGGTCAAGCCATCGCCAACAAAATGACGGCTCAGATCCGCGGCATGGATCAGGCTAGCCGTAATGCTAGCGACGGTATCTCCCTGGTGCAGACCATGGAAGGCGGCCTGGATCAAATCAACGACAACCTGCAGCGTATTCGTGAGCTAGCGGTACAGGGTGCTAACGACACTAACGCCGCAGAAGACCGTGATGCGATCGTTACCGAGATCAACGAGCGTCTAGCTGAGATTGATCGTGTAGCTGGTAGCAACAACTTTAACGGTACGAACCTGCTGAATGTCAGCGGTGGCGGCACTCTTAATATCCAGGTTGGCTCCAATACTGAAACAGAAGACGTCATTTCTGTTACCACTCTTGACGCTACCGTTTCAGGTCTTGGGTTGGATGCATCAGGTGGTGCTATCACTGGTTCGACCTTTGCAATTACTTCTGGCGGCGCAGTTCACGGCGAATTCCAAAGCTTGGTTGATGCTGTTGATACCGCCACTGAAACACTGGATACCAACCGCGCTACCTTGGGTGCTACCCTTAACCGTTTCGACTCTGTAATCGATAACCTAGCGACGACGTCTACCAATCTCTCTGAAGCCCGCTCACGTATCGAAGACGCTGATTACGCTGTTGAAGTGTCTAACATGACACGTGCTAACATTCTGCAGCAGGCCGGTACTTCCATGCTGGCACAGGCGAACCAGACGCCGCAGTCTGTACTATCTCTGCTGGGCTAATCGTTTAGCTAGTAATGCACAACAGAAAGTAACGACGGGGCCAATAGGCCCCGTTTTTATTTTTTAAGGCAGACGACTCCAAGCACTGACGATTAAAAGCAACTGTCGCATTCATCAAGTTAATTTACATTGGCTTACACAAAAAAAGGGATTTTTATTAAAGAAGCAGTTGGAGCTGCCGTTAATTATAATAACGGCAACGCAGGTGCCGCAAAGCAGGCCTCAAGGCCAGTTAATTTCCAAGGAGCACTCACATGTCTGTAATCAACACTAATATTACTGCCCTGATCGGCCAGAATAACCTCTCTAATTCTCAGTCCATGCTGGCCAAGGCGCAAGAGCGCCTCTCTTCTGGTCTGCGCATCAACAGCGCTGCTGACGATGCTGCGGGTCAAGCCATCGCCAACAAAATGACGGCTCAGATCCGCGGTATGGATCAGGCTAGCCGTAATGCTAGCGACGGTATCTCCCTGGTACAGACCATGGAAGGCGGCCTGGATCAAATCAACGACAACCTGCAGCGTATTCGTGAGCTAGCGGTACAGGGTGCTAACGACACTAACGCCGCAGAAGACCGTGATGCGATCGTTACCGAGATCAACGAGCGTCTAGCTGAGATTGATCGTGTAGCTGGTAGCAACAACTTTAACGGTACGAACCTGCTGAATGTCAGCGGTGGTGGCACTCTTAATATCCAGGTTGGCTCCAATACTGAAACTGAAGACGTCATTTCTGTTACCACGCTTGACGCTACCGTTTCAGGTCTTGGATTGGATGCATCAGGTGGTGCTATCACTGGTTCGACCTTTGCAATTACTTCTGGCGGCGCGGTTCACGGCGAATTCCAAAGCTTGGTTGATGCTGTTGATACCGCCACTGAAACACTGGATACCAACCGCGCTACCTTGGGTGCTACCCTTAACCGTTTCGACTCTGTAATCGATAACCTGGCGACGACGTCTACCAATCTCTCTGAAGCCCGTTCACGTATCGAAGACGCTGATTACGCTGTTGAAGTGTCTAACATGACACGTGCTAACATTCTTCAGCAGGCCGGTACTTCCATGCTGGCACAGGCGAACCAAACACCGCAGTCTGTACTGTCTCTGCTGGGCTAATCGTTTAGCTAGTGATGCACAACAGAAAGTAACGACGGGGCCCAATTGGGCCCCGTTTTCTTGCGTGGGAGCCTGATAATTTCGGCGATTCTCTGACTCTGGCGCCCACTTTGGAGTTAGTAGTCGAGAGTTCCTTATAAGTAAAATCTCAATTTATAGCTTACTTTAACCTCTGCGCGTCACTGATCGTGTGAACACATACGCAAATAGAGGCGCATTCGTGCCTTTGCTGATTGGACGAGCAGGGTAAACTAATTAAATTGCCATTTTTCTCTGTGAGCCGCTTCATGGTCAAGACCTCCTCTACCCCTGCTACTCAAAAACGCAAACCTCGCCTGCTTTGGGCTAATCCTTCTTGTTTATTGGATACCTCCAGCGGTGCCAGCATGACCGTGCGCCAAATGCTGTTACAGCTTGCGGCCTGTGGCTATGAGATTCAGGTGTTGGGGGCAACTGTTTTTGATAACCCGAAAGGAATGGGGGGGCTCAAGGAGCAATATCCAGACCTTAATGCGAACCTCCATCAATTGATTGAAGCCGAAGATGGCCCGCTGACTCATCAATTGGTGGTTAGCTATAGCTACAACCGCAACCATTTTACGGCGCATGAAGAGGGGCTCTGGTACAGCCAGTACCTCTATATACTGGATTCATTTAAGCCAGACATTGTCTGGTATTACGGCGGCCAAACGCTGGATATGTTAATTGCCGCTGAAGCGCGTGACCGGGGGATACCTGTCGCTTTCTATCTCGCCAATGGCAACTATAAAGCATCAAATTGGTGCCGTGACATTGATCTGATTCTGACCGATAGCCAGGCCACGGCAGATATGTACCGTAAAACGGTGGGCTATGCCGCCAAACCTGTAGGCAAGTTCATTGCCCCTGATAATTTTATCGCCGATCACCATGAGCGAAATCGACTGCTGTTTGTTAACCCCAGTTGGCAAAAGGGGGCTAGCGTATTCGTACAGTTAGCTGAAAAACTGGAGCGCGAGAGGCCCGATATTGAGCTTGAAGTGGTAGAAGCACGTGCTGACTGGCCCGCCGTGCTGCGTGAAACTACACGCCGAATGGGTAAGCTACGTAACTCGTTAAGCAATGTAACCATTACTGCCAATACCAACGATATGCGCGGCCCTTATGGGCGTGCTCGTGTGGTGATAGCTCCTAGCCTATGGTGGGAAAGCTCTGGACGAGTGCTTGCGGAGGCCATGCTTAACGGGATTCCTGCACTGATTACCAATCGGGGAGGCATGCCTGAAATGATAGGGGATGCAGGTATCGCCTTTGATTTCCCTGATGAGTGTTATAAAGAGCCCTATCAACAACTTCTCAGCGAAGAAGAGCTTCAACCGCTGATTAATGCGGTCATCAGTTTTTTCGATGACGAAGACCTTTATCAAGACTATGTAAATCGCGCTTGGCAAGTAGGTAAAGAGAAGCACCACCTTGATAGCGCTACAGAGCGTCTAGTGACCGCGCTAACACCACTGGTAAACTTACGCGCTGGAAATAAAGACTTCGCCATCGCCCAGAAGAAACGTCATCGTCAACGCCTCGCCACCCGAGCAACCAAGCCAACGTTCAAAGTCGATAACTCGTTTCAACAGTTGGTTCGCAATGACACTAACGCCAAATCGAGTGAAGACACGCAAGCGCCACGTCTATATTTAATAAATGACTTTACTTGGCAGTTCAAAGGCAAAGTGATGGTGCTCGATAATCGTGCCAGCTTAATTAAAAGTGGTCTCGCCGAACAGATGGCGGCTACTAAGGCCTTTGGTATCGTTGCGTTTGATCCCGCTAGCGAATTAAAGAACGCCAAGCAGTATGAAGGCAACGAATATATTCAGTTATTCCAGCATGCCCTGCTCGGTGATGGGAGCACAGCTACCCTTCATGCCTGTGTATCCGCGGAAATGACTAGTACGCTTTATCCGTTACCGGCTGACAAACTACCCAAACGCCATGAATTGAGCGCCAAGCCGTTAGCTGAATTGCCGATTAGCTCAATAGCCATAGATAGCATTGAGGGCTTAGGCAATCTTGATTGGCTAATTCTTGATGAGCTAAGCGATGCTATGGCCGTGCTGGAGAATGGTAAAAAGGCATTGACCGACACGCTACTGATTCAGGTGCGAGTGCCTTTCCAGCTCACCCATGAGAAACAGCCTAGCTTTGCTGAACTACAGCACTGGGCCAGCCGAAATGGTTTTCGCTTTTATCGCTTCCACAATATTCGCCACTACAGCCATTTGCCAGAAGAGTTGAACGCTCGCGCACCTTGCGCCACGGAGCAGGAAAGTGCTGATGTACTATTCCTTCCCTCCCACGAACGTATGGCGGCTCTGAGTGATGAGAATAAAACCAAACTGGCATTTATTCTGAGTGCAGTATTTGCGGCGCATGATGTGGCGTTTGAGCTTCTGGCGAATGTTAGCCAAGAGAAGGCGCTGGAGTTTCTTGAAGCGCAAGAGCTTTTACCTAAAGCGCCAGTAACCAAAGCACAGGTGCCACCACCGGCAGGGCCTCCGATCCCCCAAAGTGAGCATGTCAAAGGCGATCCAGTAGTGACTGTTTTGTGTCCTACCTATAATCATGGCCCGTATATTGAGGACGCTCTAAAAGGCTTTGTATCGCAGAAAACAAATTTTCCGTTTGAAGTTATCGTGATCGATGACGCATCGACTGATGATACGCAAAAAATTATCAGCAGGTATGTAAATGAATATCCTGATTTGATAATTCCAGTTTTTAATGATATCAATCTAAGATCTCAGAATAAAAATATTACAAATAAATTGAAAGAAATGGCGCGTGGAAAATATATTGCTACGTGTGAAGGAGATGATTATTGGGTTGATAGAAGTCAACTGCAACAACAGTATGATTTTATGGAGTCTAACCTTGATTACTCGGTTTGCTACCATGATGCATTTACTTTTCAGAATGGTGAAGTAGTTCGCAGCTCTAAGCTCCCAGACAGGGAAAAAAGAGATTTCTCTCAAGAAGATCTCTTGTTAAATAATTGTTTTTTGCTAACACTTACAAAATTTGTAAGAAAAGAAGTTCATTTTTCACGCTCTGTTCCTGAAGGTGTTAGAATTGGTAACGGTGACAATCTTGCAATTTCAAGACTCGGATTGGTCGGGAAAGGAAAGTACTTGACAGGTATTAAGCCAGCAGCCTATCGGTTACATCATAAATCAATATGGTCGAGTAAAGATCTCGTCGAAAAATCACTTATGTTAAGTAACTCTCTTAATTGGATAGGTGTGTTTCATGAGCGAGAAGGTAGGAAAGAGATTGCTGATTTTTATTACAGAAAGTCGAAAGCTACGGCTAATGTTAATTATATTAAAGGTGTAAGTGCGCCCCATGGCCTGGTGAAGAAACTTGATAAATTAGGAGTGCAGAAACCTTGCGATATTTTAGAGTTCTCTACGCTCGATAATCTGTTTTTTAAGGGAAGTAATAACGCCGTTAAAAGTGTAAATGGTGATAAAAATACTTTTATCGTAGACATAGATGGTGCTAAATTTAATGCGCCGGATAAGCATTATAAAATTGCTATTATAAACGATATTTCGATTTTTTCCGAAAATCCTGAAAAACTTGCGCGAGAAGTAGTCAGAATATCATCTTCTGTAATCGTAACTAGCCTTGGAAAGAGTGGCAATGTTGTTTGTGAAAAAATTAAGAATATATTTGCACGGCATGCCAAAAAACAGATCTGATAGAAAGTGGTTCCATGGTTTTCTACGCATTTGAGAAAGGTGCATATGTTTAACGATAAATCAATTTTGATTACCGGTGGAACCGGCTCATTTGGCCATACTTTTGTGCCTATGTTACTTGCACGCTTCAATCCACGTCGGGTTATTATTTTCTCCCGTGATGAGATGAAACAGTGGGAGATGGCCAAACTGTTTCAAAACGATGATCGGCTAAGATTTTTTATCGGCGATGTGCGTGATAGGGAGCGCATGTATCGCGCACTGGATGGCGTGGATTATGTAGTACATGCGGCCGCCACAAAAATTGTACCCACCGCTGAGTATAATCCCTTTGAGTGCATCAAGACCAATATCAATGGTGCCATGAACGTGATCGATGCATGTATCGACAAGGGGGTTAAAGGGGTAGTTGCGCTGTCCACCGATAAAGCCAGCAGCCCCATAAATTTGTATGGCGCTACAAAGCTAGCATCTGACAAAATTTTTGTAGCGGGTAACTCCTACGCTGGTGGCCATGAAACCAAATTTTCCGTGGTTCGGTATGGCAACGTAATGGGGTCACGTGGTTCCGTAATACCGTTTTTTATGTCTATCAAAGACAAGGGTGTACTACCTATTACTGATCTACGCATGACTCGCTTTATGATTAGTCTGGAGCAGGGCGTAAAACTTGTTTGGCATGCTTTTGAAGACATGGTTGGTGGCGAGATTTATGTAAAGAAAATTCCTTCGATGAGAGTCACAGACTTGGCGCGCGTTATTGCACCTGAGGCCAAGCAAGAAATAGTTGGTATTCGTCCTGGTGAAAAACTACATGAACAAATGATTGGTTCAGAAGATTCTCACTTTACCTACGAGTATACGGAACACTTTAAGATATTGCCGAGTATCAATAACTGGGGAAACTCTATAGAACGTATCAAAGATGGCAAAAAGGTGCCCGAAGGTTTTGTGTACTCAAGCGATAACAACACTGAATGGATGACCGACAACGAGCTAAAAAACTGGATTGATAATCACTATAACGAAATTGGCAAGATTTAATTATGATTCCATATGGCAGACAGGATATCACACAATCTGATATTGATGCTGTAGTTGATGTATTGACCTCAGACTTCCTAACACAAGGCCCAAAAGTGCCTGCTTTTGAGCAGAAAGTAGCAGCGCATGTGAATGCCAAACACGCGCTTGCTGTAAACAGCGCAACTTCAGCCCTACACATCGCCTGCAAAGCGCTGGGGTTGGGATCGGGTGATTGGCTGTGGACGACGCCGATTACCTTCGTGGCTTCTGCCAATTGTGGATTGTATTGCGGTGCCTGGGTCGATTTCGTGGATATCGACCCAAGAACCTACAATCTATGTCCGAAGGCTCTTGAATTCAAGCTGCAAGAAGCCGAGCAGTATAACCGCCTACCGAAAGTATTGGTGGCCGTTCATTTGTGTGGACAGCCCTGCGATATGGAAGCTATCTATGACTTGAGTCAACGCTTTGGTTTCAGCATCATTGAAGATGCTTCCCACGCCATTGGTGGCAAGTATAAAGACGAATACATCGGCAGTGGACGCTACAGTGACATTACCGTCTTCAGTTTCCATCCGGTAAAGATTGTCACCACCGCTGAAGGCGGTATGGCGCTGACCAATGATGACGAACTGGCTAGCCGCATGAACCTAATGCGAAGCCACGGGATTACCCGAGATCAGAACCTAATGACGCATGAGCCGGATGGCCCCTGGTATTACCAGCAGTTGGAGCTAGGCTATAACTATCGTATGACGGAGTTACAAGCTGCTCTTGGCATCAGCCAGATGGATCGATTAGATGCGTATGTCGGTCGCCGCCATGAGCTGGCCAAATGCTACAATGCACTCTTAGAAGGCCTACCTATAACAACGCCATGGCAGCACCCAGATAGTTATTCCGGTCTGCACTTATATGTGATTCGTCTGAAGCTAGGTGCAATACGCAAAACACACCGTCAAGTTTTTGACTCTCTGAGAGAACAAGGAATAGGCGTGAACCTGCATTATATCCCCGTTCATACTCAGCCTTATTATCAGAAAATGGGGTTTAAACCATACGCTTACCCCCAAGCAATGCAGTATTACCGCGAAGCCATCAGTCTTCCGATGTTTCCAAATATGGCTACTTCTGAACCAATTAAGATTTCGAATATTCTTAAAGGATTATTAGATGACTAATATCGTAAAGATAGGTGATAAATATGTAGGTGATGGCGAAAAAACATTTATCACTTTTGAAGCTGGCCCGACACACAATGGCTTAGAAAGTGCAAAACTTCTGGTTAGACATGCTGCAGAAGCTGGTGGTGACGCAGTCAAGTTTCAGATTTTTGATCCGGACGAACTTGTGGCTGATAAAGGATTGATGTACAGCTACGATGTATTAATTGATAAGCAGACAGGCAAAACTGAAACGGTATCTGAATCGTTGTATGAAATTTTTAGAAGGCGCAGCATGCCTGAAAGTTCATGGAGAGAGCTTAAGACGTATGCAGATGAGCTGGGCCTTACTTTTTTTGCAACTATCGGAGATGAAGCGGGGTTTGAGTTGGTAAAGTCGCTTGGCTGCCATTCTGTTAAGATAGCATCAGCAGACGTTAACTACCTTCCTTGGCTTAGAAAAATTGCTAATTTGGGAGTGTCCCTTCAGTTAGATACTGGTAATGCCACTTTTGGTGAAATCGAACAAGCGGTAGATGTAATTCGTAGTGAGGGCAACGATAAAATCATCATTCATAATTGCCCTTCTGGCTACCCCGCACATCTTGATAGCATAAATCTCAATATGCTTCCAAATATAAAGAAAATTTTCAAATGCCCAGTTGCCTATTCAGACCATTCCCCTGGTGAAATAATGGATGTCGCAGCAGTAGCGCTTGGGCAAATTTGGTAGAAAAAACGATAACAGAAGACAAAACGACTCGAAGCGTAGAGCATGTAATGTCTATCGAACCACACGAAATGAAAAAATTTGTAAACACTATACGAGACGTCGAGCAAGCAATGGGGGAACCCCGCAGAATTATGACTGACCAAGAGAAAGCAAACCGTTTAAATATTAGAAGAAGTGCAATTTTAGATGAAGCAGTATCTGAAGGGCAAAAATTATCCTCAGCAAAAATAAAGTTCAAGAGACCTGGATACGGTATTGCACCTGATCAGTATGAAAATATGACTAATATGTACTTTAATAAAGCATTGCCCAAAGGGCATGTTTTATCAGTTAAAGATCTGTCATGAAACCTGTCGCGATTATACCTGCAAGAGGAGGGTCAAAGCGCCTTCCTCGGAAAAATGTATTACCTCTGGGCGGTAAACCATTGCTCGGACGAGTAATAGATTGTTGTCAAGCTAGCAAACTTTTTTCAAAAATAATTGTTTCAACCGAAGATGATGAAATAGCTGAAATTGCTAAAGCTGCAGATGCTTTTGTTTATAATAGGAGCCATTCTTTAGCAGAAGACAGATCTACAGTAGCTGAAGTATGTGAAGATGTTTTATTAAATGGCAACTATGATTTATTTTGTTGTGTTTATGCTACAGCGGCATTATTAAAGCCTGGAACACTAAGGAGTTCTTTTGAGCTTTTTGAAACTAGTCGTAATGCTAATGTTGTTATGGGAGTTTCATCTTATAACTATTCGCCGGCACAAGCCCTGAAAGTTGATAGTAATGCAAGCGCTGAGTTGCTACTGCCTCACTATCTGGGGGTTCAATCTCAATTTCAGCCTAAATTTCGGGTAAGCAATGGAACGTTTTATTGGGGTAGAAAAGATTCTTTCTTAATAGAGAAAACGTTCTATAGCAATAATCTTTTTGTTTTTGATGTTCCAGAGGAAGAAGTTTGTGATTTAGATACTCTCTCTGATTATAATGTATTGTTATCTAAATTCTCCGATGATGATTTATAATATGATGCTTAAAATAAAAAATGTCGTTAAACACAATGAAAATATTCTTTAGAGTTGATGCATCTATTAAGATTGGCACCGGCCATGTTATGCGCTGCCTTGCCCTCGCTGACGAATTACGTCGGCAAGGACATCAGTGCTTGTTTATTTGTAGAAATCACGAAGGCCACTTGGGGAACTTAATTACTCAAAAAGATTTTGAACTTCATGTGCTGCATACACCTAAGCAGTTGGGCACTTTTGCCAATGATAAAGCAGATTTGGCTCACTCCGATTGGTTAGAAGCTCCCTGGCAAACTGATGCAGAGCAGACGCTAAGGGTGCTCATGGGACACGCCCCAGATTGGTTAATCGTCGATCATTACGGACTTGATGCTAAGTGGGAGCGCTCATTAGTCCACGCTGTTGGTCACATTATGGCGATTGATGACCTAGCTGACCGGGAGCATGACTGTGCGTTGTTATTGGATCAAAATCTGGGCCGGGAACCTTCTGATTATGAAACATTGGTTCCTCCGACTTGCAAGCAACTGATTGGGCCAAAGTATGCGCTCCTTCGTACTGAATTCACAGACCTCAGGTCGGTCAGTCTTAAGCGCAGGCGCTCACCGAAACTAAAACGTATCTTGATTTCTATGGGGGGGGGTGACCGAACCAATGTCACTGGCAAGGTACTTAAAGCACTTTCAAACAGCGGTCTACCTCCAGAGACTGAGTTGGATATCGTGATGGGGAATTTTGCTCCGCATCTTGAAGCTGTAAAAAAGCAGGCCTCCAAGCTTTCTTTCCAGACCGCGGTGAGTATTAGCGTTAGTGATATGGCAAACCGTATGTGTGCTGCTGATTTTTCAATTGGTGGCGCTGGAAGCACCTCTTGGGAGCGGTGTTGCTTGGGCTTGCCTTCAATAATGATTGTGCTAGCAAACAACCAACGATTGATTGCAACTGCGCTTGAGCAAACGGGCTGTGCTCAAATGTCCACTGTGGAGGACGTCGATGCCCGGATCAGAGAGGTGATTCAAGAGCTTAAAGTCCAAAGTACAATGCTGATGAGAATGTCAGATAAATCCCAGAAAGTCTGCGATGGCCAAGGGTGCATGCGTGTGGTTGCCGTATTAAGTCATGAGGACAACTTATGAAGATCACCATTTTATGTAGCGACGCTAGCCACCCTGTTAACGTGTACTTGAAGCGTTGGATGCAGCAGCACAAGGCAGTACATGAGATTGAACTTGCGCGCTCCCGATCAGAGCTCACTGGCGGAGATTTTTTATTTTTAGTTTCCTGTTCTGACATTATTAAGCAACAACATCGAAGAGGGTACAACTATACTCTAGTTCTGCACGCTAGCGATCTACCATATGGCCGCGGGTGGAGCCCTCATGTTTGGGAATTAGTGAATGGTGCCAGAGAAATTACCTTAAGCCTCTTGGAAGCTGAAAATCAAGTAGATACCGGCCGAATCTGGCGCAAACGAAAAATCCCGATAGAGAAAACCGCCCTTTGGTACGAAGCGAATCATTTGCTTTTCGAGGCAGAGCTTGAGTTAATGACAGAGGCTATTGAGCAATTAAATCAAATCGATCCACAACCTCAGAGTGACATTGCCGTGCCTAGCTATTATCGGTGTCGAGGTCCACAAGATAGTCAAATAAATCCTGAGAAATCTATATCAGAACAGTTTGATCTACTACGGATGTGTGACCCGGATCGTTACCCAGCCTGGTTCGAGGTGCATGGACAAAAATACAAGATTACTTTGGAGAAGCTGAATAATGACTAATGTAGTAATAGCCGGTAAGACAATTGGTCCTAATCAGCCTACCTACATCATAGCCGAAATGTCAGCCAACCATAATGGCAATATTGAAACGGCTTTTCGTATAATAGAAGAAGCCAAAAAAGCGGGTGCTGATGCCCTAAAAATTCAGACATACACACCGGATACTATCACGCTGAACTCCGATCTACCTGATTTCCAGATTAAAGGCGGCCTCTGGGATGGAAAAACTTTGTATGAGCTTTATGACTGGGCACATACACCTTGGGATTGGCATAAACCTCTATTCGAACACGCTAAAAAGATAGGTATTCCAATTTTCAGCTCCCCCTTTGATACAACCGCTGTAGATCTGCTGGAAGACCTGAATTCACCAGCCTATAAAATTGCCTCCTTCGAAGCGGTCGACTTAGCGCTTATTCGCTATGTCGCAGCTACCGGCAAGCCCATGATTATATCTACCGGCATGGCCAATGCAGAGGAAATTGAGGAAGCTATCACAGCCGCGAGAGAAGGTGGATGTAAAGAGTTAGCCATTTTACATTGTGTGAGTGGCTATCCTGCTCCTGCCGAAGATTACAATTTAAAAACGATTCCAGACATGATAAAGCGTTTTGGATTGGTCACAGGGTTGTCTGATCATACACTGGATAACACAACCGCTATTGCCAGCATTGCGATGGGGGCATCTCTTATTGAAAAACACTTCACACTTGATCGTAACGGAGGTGGCCCAGACGATAGCTTCTCACTAGAGCCCGCTGATTTGGCAGCATTATGCAAGAACAGTAAAGTCGCCTGGAAAGCCCTCGGCCATGTTAACTATAGTAGGAAAGCCAGCGAGCAGGGTAATGTTCAATTTCGTCGCTCACTTTATTTCGTTAAGGATTTGAAAGCAGGAGATGTTATTACAGAAGATGCCGTAAGAAGCGTAAGACCCGGATATGGTTTGCCTCCCAAAATGTTAAAAGAGATATTAGGAAAGAAAGTAACTCAGGATGTTAAGTCGAATACCCCGGTTCGCTAATTATTTGTAAATAATACCTCCAAGACAGTGATTTTATAAAACTTTTAGTCTTGGAGGTGTTCGATGCAGGTAGTAAGGTTTTATTCATAAACTTTTAATTAGTTTTTTTGAAAGCATTACCCTTCGACTAAGTTGTTTATGTAGCTTTCAAGACTCATTTCTAAAACTTCTTTTAGTTTATCATCAGCTTCATATAAATTTCCTAGATACATGCACTTCATTAATAAGAAATTTAAACAGAAATCATGCGAAAAATTGCTTATAAGTTTTCCTTGTTGTGTGAAAGATAAATTTTTAATATTAAGATTTGAAATTTTTTCTCTATATTTTTCATCATAAGTGGATGCTTTGTTTATATTGGCATATAGAGTGCAGTTAAAAACTTTTATTTTTCTTGGTGAGAATGTTATTAAGTCGATTAAACTTCTTGGTGCCGAATGAGGCATAGTTAGTAAGTTGTTTCCTAATTCCTGTATAGTTCGCGCATTGTTCTCGTTATTGAGCAAAGGAATAATAGATAAGTAGTTATAAAAAATCCCGCTATTTTGTGAACTTTGATTGTTGTCTACGTTTCTGATAATAGATGTTGATTTATATATTACGTCGGTTCTTTTCCCTAAATAGAGTACGTTTTCTGAGTTGTCGACAGGAAAGTTCATGCGTGAAACAATATCGAAGTTATCAATTTCTGCGCCTTGTGGTTGAGCGGTAGATGCCGAGCCTACAATAGCTACGCTTTTGCCAAAAATAAGATTTTCAAATTTTCGGTCATTAATGTTTCGATTTCTAAAAACAGATGTTCCTTTAGTTATATGAGAGTGCAAAGAACTTAAGAGAACACTTTCCGTTATGTTCTTTGGTTTGTTAGAGTGAATTTTAAGTAATTCATTGAGTTCTATTTTTTTACAGTTTATGTAATTTTCTATATCACCTTTAGCAAAATAAATCCCAGATAGCTTGTTTATAAATACGGAGTTTTTCCACAATGTTTTAAAGCTATCAATGTCAGGGAGTGGATCTATTTCTTGCAATTTATGATAAAAATATTCAATTGATTGCCCATGTGTCAAATTTGGTACTTTTTCAGCCTCGCTTGCAGCTTCACTTATGCTACGAAAAATTGCCTTTGCGCGTACCGTGTTAACTACATATTCAAGTTGGAAGTAGTCGGCCATGCTAACTAGATGGCTTTTAAATTTATAGTTCCAGGTTGCAGAGTGTATGTTTCTTGATCTATAAGAATAGTCTATATAGTTAATAAAAGATGTTTCACTCAAAAAAGTAGTTCTGGTTGGCGTTTTTTTACAGCTTTTAGTTATTTTTATTTTTTCTACTATGGCTGCATTTTTTACAGCTTTTAAATCAAGATTGTACCTCCTAGGATTGAAAGAAAAAAACCAATCGCAGTCGTTACCGTAAAGCCCATGTTTTGAAAAATACTCATGCTTGTATTTAGTGTAAAAGCTATTTTTTGGAATGCTATATTCTGGCTCTATAACTAAGTCAGGAAGAAGTAAGGTTATGGTTAATTTAGGATGTATTTGTTTCTCTATAAGGCAAATTCGCCAATCGTAGCTTGATAGGCTAACTGAGTATCCTCGACTTTGCTCTAAGCTTATCAGTTTATCTATGCGGTCAACCTGGTTCTGAGTAATAGGATAAAAAATATTATTTTTCACTATTAACTTTATTTTTTTTGAAAGCGAATATCTTTTTTTAATGATAACCATAAGATTAGCTAACCTAAAGTTAAATTAACATAAATGTGGGGCTGAGTGCTTTTTTTTGAAAATTAATTGCGACGATTAAAATAACGAAATTCTGCGTGCTGACAAAATCGAACATTTTTCATTTAAGAGCACAATCCAGAGCCGGAGGTAAAAAAGCAGCGATATGTTTACATTTTTTGTTACCTTTTAATTGGATTGCTAATAACTGATGAAATCTCTGAAAGCGCTATCTTCTCTATTTCCGGAAAAATAGGTAAACATATAACCTTTTCAGAAATTGACTTCGCATTTTTCAGATGATTTTCTTTAAATCTGCTATTGTAATGGGTGGTGTTGCTAATTAATGGATAAAAATACCTGCGTGCGTAAATATTTTTTTCTCTTAATAAAAAGTAAAGTTTATCTCTGCTTATCGGATATTCCTTGTCTATTACTATTGGGAAATAAGAAAAATTATGCTTCTCAAGGTCTAAGGGCTTCAATAATCTAATACCTTTTATTTCACTTAACGCATCCCTGTAGTGCTTGTCTACTAACTTTCTACTTTCAAGAGCTGCGTCAATATATTTCAACTGAAGTAAACCAAATGCTGAATTCACTTCACTCATCTTTCCATTAATACCTGGCGCAACAACGGTAACTTCGTCAACGAAACCAAAGTTTTTCAAGTTATTGATATGTTGTTTCGTTTTTTTATCAGGGCAAATGATAGCGCCGCCTTCGAAAGTGTTAAATACTTTAGTAGCATGGAAGCTTATCGCGCTTAAATCACCATGTCTTAAGATACTGCCTCCTTCGTCTTGAACACCGAAAGCATGCGCAGCGTCATAAATAACTTTGAGATTATATTTATCCGCAATTTCCTGAATAGCATTTACATCACACGGATTTCCATAGCAATGAACGGGCATGATCGCTGTAGTGCGAGAGGTAATGGCAGCTTCAATTTTTTTAGGATCAAGGTTGAAAGTGTTAGGATCAATGTCAACAAAAACAGGTGTAATGCCGTTCCAAGTCAAGGAATGTGCCGTTGCTACGAATGAGAAGGGCGTAGTAATAACTTCGCCAGTAATTCTCAGTGCCTGTAAAGCAGTTAGGAGCGCTATAGTTCCGTTATTGAAAAGCGCTATTTCAGGTACTCCTAGGTACTCGCACAGGGCTTCTTCAAGCTGTTGGTGCATTGGCCCATTATTAGTGAGACGCTTGCTTTTCCATATCTTTTCTAAATATGGAATGAACTCTTCTAGCGGTGGAAGGTAAGGCTCTGTCACATAAATTGGTTTATCGCTCATGCTTCTCTCGATACTTGTTTTAAGTAGGCCCCGTAATTGGTTTTCTCAGTGGATTGCATAAAACCATCAATGCTTTGTGACAGTGTGAAACCTTGCGAACCACTACCAATGAATCTTGCGCAACCTGTAATGGACATGACGTAATTTTTAAAGCTGGCCTTAATGCGAAATTCTGAGTCGAGCGGATTTAACCAGTTAAATATGTCTTAATTCTGACAGAATGCATCAACCTCAATTGGTAGAAAAGCGGTATTTGTTGGCCTTATGAATATCATTTAAAGCATGGTAGTTGTCCGTCAGCTGATAGCAGAATATAAAATTTATTTTAAATCAGCGGGTTATGCACTTTTCGAGCTATCTGGATACAGCTTTTAAAATCCTTTTATAGCTGCTTTTTCTATACCAAAGAAGCTACTGGCTTTTTCTTGACCTTGGTACGAGCCATAGGTAACGCCACACCCCCTCATGTGTTACTGGTTAGCCATAAAGCTTATCGACAAAGAAAGTTGCAAATACTTGCTAATCTAATAGAGGATGATTGCTGTGGATAATTAATCATAAGTGGGCTGTACTTTAATATTAAAAACTCTAGAATAGTTAATGTTTCGAGCATTAAAATTATTGCTTACTGAGCAAGCTCTTACCATCTTCAGAGCTAAACATCTTAACGCTCTTAGGTGACTCTCGGTCAAATGCTAAAATTCCGTCTGATATGTCTTTTTTAATAACAGTGCCAGACGATATTTTACAATACCGTCCAATGTTTGTGCGTGGATCCACAACCACTCCCGCACCTAGAAACGTATATTCACCAATGCTAGATTCACCATTGACATCAACATGTGGGGAAATAACGGCGCCAGAACCAATTGAAACATCGTGGCCAATTGTAGAATGTACGTTTATTATCGCATTATCACCGATATTTGAAAAAGGGCCAATGAAAACAAATGGTGCAACAATTACTCCTTGCCCAATATTTGCAAGTGATGAAACTACTGCACTAGGGTGTATTATTGTGATGAACTTTCCCCCTGCGGCCTTTATCTCAGATCTTTTTTGCTTGACTGTTAAGGCTGTGCCTATGCTAATGATAGATTTTTTTTCTGCAAAGCGATCAATATTTGTGATGCTGCTGTGAAAAGATACTGAATAACCAAGAACGTTTTGAATGTCGTCCGCTCGTGAAAACTCACTAGAAACAATATCAGTAACGATCAGTTTCTTATCACTGTTCTCGCTATGGTGTGTAACATCATTTATATACATAGCCAACTCGATAGCCATGGCACCGCACCCATGAATTATTATTTCTACAGAATCATTAGTCATCGTTCTCTCCTAATTATGCAGTACTGCCGCCATCGACTGTTAATATTGTGCCAGTGGTTTTTTCCGCGCCGGGTTCAAGCAAATATCGAACAGCATGAGCCGCATGTAAAGGATCTGGCAAACCAAGTGGCGCGCGACGCTTGACTGACTCAAGCTTTGACCCTGCTAACCCTTGCGTCATATCTGTCATCATGTAACCAGGCGCTACACAATTTACAGTGATGCCTGCACGGCCCACTTCTCGTGATAAAGAACGTGTAAACCCTTCTAAACCTGCTTTAGTTGCGCCATAAACGGATAAGCCGCTAAAGCCAGTCTGCGCAATTATTGATGATATATTAACAATTCGTCCACGTCTTACTTTCATCATCTGCCGAACCATATATTTTGTCAATGTGATCGGTGCTTCCAAGTTGAGCGCTAATACACGCGAAATATCAGATGCGTGCTGAGTGGCAAGTAAGCCATCAAGGCCAGTTCCAGCATTATTTACCAGCCCGTATGGGGCTTGGCCTATTAAATCCATAATATCGTTTACCAGTCCATGAATTTCTCCGATCTGCGTGAGGTCAAATTCAATGAAATGGCTGCGTTCACTAGGCAGCGTATTAAACTCTTGCGTAACGTTACGTCCGATTCCAATGACATTATAGCCGGCTGCAACCAGTTCCTTTGATATAGCTAAACCAAGCCCTTTTGCAGCGCCTGTAACGACTACTGTATCTTGACGATCAGTGTTCATTTTTTTGTACCATTTTTCCCGTTAAATTTGTTTTGATTTCATCAATAAATCGAATAACTTTAGGACGCTGATATGGTGCGAGTTTTTCAGTTATAAAATTTTCAATGTCTACTCTGGATTCACTTTCATCCAAGCTATCACGTAGTTTGATATCAGCTACAACTAACGTGCCAGTGAAGGGGTTTTTCTTTCCGTATACATGTGCTTCTAAAATGTTTTCGTGCTCAAGAAGAACGTGCCTCACTTGCTCTGGTATTACCTTGTCCCCCCCAATATTTAACACCCCACTTGCTCTTCCTACAATGTAAAAACGGTCTCCCTCTACACTTACTAAGTCGCCAGTGTTTATCCAGCCCTCCTCGTTAGATAAGCTTTGCTCACCAGCATAACGTTGGCCAGCGCCGCGAGAGCGTAAAAATAAGTGGTCATCACGTATAGTACTCTGCACTACGGCAGCATTGTCATCTAAAAATGAAAGAGGAAAGCCAGCCTTACCGTCACTGACAGATATCCCTACACCTGCTTCTGTTGAGGCATAGACATGAGTAATACGTGCTCTAGGAAAACTTTTATTTAGTGCGACTAGTATTGTCTCATCTGCTGCTTCACCGCCTAAAGTGATCTGCTGCAAATTGAGTTTTTCACTACCAGGACACATCAAAATTTTTCGCCATAGGGTAGCTGTAGCAGATATATGAGTTACGCCAGTAAGTAAGCAAAATTTTACACACTCATTCATCGGCGCTGTTAGGTCAGGCACGACTAGGGTATGACCGCCAAGCAATGCTTGAAAGAAAACTTGGTAACCAGCAAAGCGCGTAACATCGTAAAATAGTGCCCAGACGTGTGGCATAGATTCTGTCTGAGTTGTTTTTAGAGCCATTCGAGCGAGTGTATCCAGTGAATGCAGAACTAACTTCGGAGATGCAGTCGTCCCCGATGTTGGCACAAGCCACGTTGTTTTAATCCACTCTACTGGTTTCTCATCAGTTGCTGCTGGCTTCGGTTCTGAAGTGCTAACAATTGTAAGACCCTTCTCAGTAAATAATGCTGTCTCTTCAATAGGTAGGTCAGTTACGACATGTGAAAAGCTATGTTGGTTTAAAATGCTCGAAATATCCGTTTTGGACATTCGTGTGCTGATTGGACAAATAGAAGATGCTGTACCGTCTAAAGCAATCAGCATTCGAGCCTGATCAACAATGTCTTTACAATAAACAACAACCGCGCTGCCGCTATGATCCCACGTGATATCGCAGATATCCAAATAACTGATTTTTTTATGTGGCGTATATATCGCAATACGTTCAGGACTGGCCGCAGTCACAACCTCAAGATGGGATTTAAGGCTTGTGTTTTTCATAGAATTCTACGAACTCGCCAAAGGTCTGTGGATAGAAAGCTTCATCTGCTATCGAAAATGGGTCATAACCAAGTTGGTCTTCTAGCTCTACAACAAGGATAGCAAAACCAAGGCTATCAAGCCCTGATTCTAAAAGTATCAAATCGTCATTGATAGCTGGAGGTGTCTTACCCCTGGCTTCTCGCTGAAAAACTTCTAGAAAAATTCTTTGAATAGTGTTTTTCACACATTGCTCCTTGTTTGATAGCTTTTAAAGGACTATTTCTTAGGCTTGCACTGGCTGTTTAAGTGAGATAATAAAATATTTCGCGCTGATGATGCCACTTTTAGCTAATTCTGTGTGTCAAAGACCTGAGCATACGTTAATAGGTCTGTTGCGTGCAGCTGCTTTGTGAGCTCTTGACGGATGATATTGGTATTCATCACGACTTTCTAAGCGTTATCACGTTCCAGCAAGGTAAAAATAATGTACTCGATGTTAGCTCGGGTTGATTTTCAACCCAGTTGTCCAAATGGCTGCCTCTAAGCAGCCTGTTTATTACGCCCAATTTCGTGCACTTTTCCAGGATTGGGCCATATCGAAACGAGCATCTCCCCGTTTCGGGTGTTGCCCGACCAGTGTTGTGTAGGTCGGCGCTTAGCCCGTTTGTAAACCGCTTTGCGGTGCTCAAGACGTTCTCAGTCGACACCTCGATGCCGCTCAGAAGCCGTCACTTACCGCGCTTAGCGATGCAAAGCTCTTTGTGGGCGAATACTTGACGGTGAGGAACAACGCTTCCGAGTTAGGTGAGACAGCGGCAGGCTCTGATACTCGGGGCGATTACAGGCGCTCAAAATGGACTGTTCCTCCTCTTGAGTCAACTGATGTGGCTGACTGCCTTGTGCATTGTGTGAAAGCTGATCCTCACCACCACTCCACATCCTGAACGCCAGCGTTTCAGCACGTGCTCGCTCATGTCTATCATCGCCGCTGCTTTATAGCGTGAAGCGCCCCCCACTTTTACCGCTGCTTCAAGCAAGCCAATAAGCCTTGCACGTTTCTCAAGAGGCGTCAGACTTCCTCTACCGCCGTTTGGGTTTTTGTCGTAACAGGTGTCGAGCTTTTTGAAAGCACCGGCAATGATGTCGTTTCCGCCAAGACTCTGTCTTTGCGGCGTCCTTCTGCTTTGAGCCGTTTGATCATTTTACGGTCTTCTTTACGTTGTCTTGTACCGTTTTTGCTTGGTCTTCTTGATTGCCAGCGCCCTGTAGGTAAGCGGCTTTCCTCTCCTGGTGCTGCTTGAGATAAAGGCTTTTTCGCGGCAGTAAGCACTAAGCTTTGTTTCTGACAGGGTGACGGTTTCGATGACCACAGCAAGCTTGGCATCAGGCGATCACTCGTTGTGGCTTTGGGTTATAACCCAGCCACAGGTACTCCTTTTTCTCGATACTGTTTTAGCCAACTATACAGCGTCGTGATAGAGATGACTTCTTCAGTGGTGACCAATACCACACTGCGATTCTGGGGTGGCAATAACTTTTTTAGTACGGCTGCTTTACGCTCTCTAGAATAAGGTGATATCGCTAGCCGGACAACAAGGCCGACAGTGGGTGGAGTTGCGATCAGTCCAGCGTGGCGATCTGCAGCCTGATCGAAACCGCCAAAGCCAATGGCCTCTGGCCCTAAGACTACTTACACCACATCTTGGAGACGCTGCTGACTCTCAACAACGATGACCTCAACACGCTACTGTCCTGCAGTGGCAAAGAAACATTACTGGTCTGAGCAATCACTGTCTAGATGTGGTTATTGGATCGATTACGAAGCACCGATGCCAAACGACGCATCAGGCGATATTGTGTATCGATTTCGCAAAGCAGGAGTAATTCGGCGTTGGAGGTAATGTGAGCCCTGGAGAAATCAGCTTTAATTTTGCGGCGGGAGAGTGGCGAGAAGGCCAGTTTTTCAGGCACCATTTTAGAAGCGGCTGTTGGTGTTATTTTTGGTGTGAGGCCCTGAAATTTTAACACCTTCAACTTCTTTCGTTTATACCCAGTGAGAAATTCGGACTAGATAGTATAGATGATAAGTTATAGCGCATCTGTTAAGATTTAAAGAGATGCTTTTTTTAATCGTAGTAATGTTGACAGGTCTTCGGGTTATGTGTTTTTTTGAAAGATTTTGTATGTTTCTGTCCTGTTAAGAAATTATGTTATTAATGATAATTTTTATTATAATTGTTCTTGTGTGTTTTGTTGTTAACAACCGACTGAATTTAAGAGGTGTGAGTTGGAGATTAAATTGTCGCCGCTTTTAAATAAAGCAATACGAACTCTCGCAGCAAAAAGGACGATGTTGAAAAGAGAAAAAGATACCATTGAAACTATTGTTGTCGGTTCCTCTCATGGTGATTTTGGCTTTGATCCTCGTTATTGTGATAATTCGTTTAATCTTTGCTATAGGTCTTTAGATTTGAAGCACTCTTTTGGGCTTTATAGTTACGTGTGTAACACTTTGCCAAATTTAAAAAAATGTAGTTGTTTTTTACTCAGTTTTTTCCTCTGGGTTTTCTTTAGAGAGAAGTAATAGTGAAAAAGAAATTTCTGTAGCTGTTAATGAACTTTTTGATCTCGGCTTTACTTATGATGACGAAGTGCTAGTTGAGTCAGCTAGTAAGATAAAAGGTCATTTTAACGATTACGACGTTGAAATTAATGGAGAAAGAGGTTTTTTGACAACTGGGAAAGGGTTTTTATCTGAAAATATAGGCGTCGATATTCGCTCGTCAGCTCATATGAAGCATAATGCTAGTAAGGATTTTAATCTTTATTTAGCAAAAATAATTTCATTATCTCAGAGAATGGGACATAAGGTTTATGTAGTGATTCCACCTGTGAGATCTGATTATAGAAAGGCAGTTGGCAAAGATTTTGGAAGTATCTTTTCTGGTCTTTTAGAGCTGAAAAATGAGTTTAATTTGGATTATGATGTTCCGATAATCAATTTTTACAACGATGAAGGTTTTGTGGATAGTTATTTTGGAGATTTTGCCCACCTCATGCCAAGCGGGGATGGTGCTAGGCTTCTTTCATTAGTAATCAATAATATTTTGAAGGATGATGATTAATTACTTCGATGTTGTTTTTTTGCTCTTCGACGCTGGGTGTAGAATTCGTTTCCTTAGCTGGATCAGAATATGATCTCCCCAGCAGCCGTAGGTATGGCATGGACGGAACTCAGATTCTGACTCTCGTCTTGAGCTTGGGAACGCCCTGGGTCTTTAAAAATCAGTACCTAGATACTTCCGTGCCACCCCATCGTTTGGATTTCTTTGTCGGGGCTGAGAAAGTGTAGTGGCATTCTGTACAGAGGCGTTTGGTAAGGACACCACTCACGCCCGTTGAGCTGTGCCCTTTGCTGATTAAGCTAGGTGGGGCATCACATATACTGAGCTTCTTGGCCCTATTTCTGAAAGATTTATCTCCTGCGCAGTCTCGCTGGCTTACATATCAGCCGGTGCGACTAACATCGCACTGAAAATCAACTCTTTAGGTTTGGATGACGACATTCAGATATTCACTCAAGATGGGAAGCAACTGATAGGGGCGCTTATTGGAGGGCTCATCCTGACCATGTGAGGTATTTAATATGAGGCGCGCACAGAGTTTGCAGCAAGCAGGCGTTTCGATGCTCGCTTAGGCAAATCAGAATCCCCAAAGCGTTCTTTCGCTGCTGGATTAATGAGTTTGTCGATGAGGTCATTGCTGCTTCTACGGCCTCTACCACTAATGACTTAGCCCACTAAAATTGATCTTCCCGGCGTTTGCTCGATAATGAATAGTTATCTTCGGCACTCGCCACTTTGCGGGTGCCCAAATTTTACGTTCATCATTGGGCGGGAAGACACCCCATGGATCCGCAAAAACTAGCGGTAACCTTAGCGATTGCTGCAGGCTGGTTGAGTTTCAACAGCCTGGTCATTTACATGTATTTTCTATTAGGGGGCAGAGGTGTACTTGAAGGGGGAATGTGGCGTGGCGGAGAGTGGCTAAGGCTTGGGCAGGCAGTGCCAGCCGATGAGAGCAGTGAAATTCCCGCTGAGCCTCCTGCTGTTGCTAAACAGATGAATACCTCCTCTACGTTACCCGAGAGCGAAGATAGCGTAGAGGAGGTGGCACCTGTCGCGGTAGAAGAGAGCACTCATGTGCTGTTTGTGATGTTTGACCAGCCGGATGTTGCACTCAACAAAAAGCTGCTTTCGTGCCTGCAGAAATGGGAAGCTCACTATGATGCCGCATTCCAGGTTTACAGCGTGCCAGGTGTTACTCCGCAAAACCCATTGCGGATTGCCAATGCCTACCCGCCTGGTGTAATGCCCTCCCCAGAGGCCTTCCAGCAAGATGAGCACTTAATTGGGGGCGTGAGCGTGATCCTCAAAAAGACCAAGCGCAGGCGCGGGTTTGATAAGGTGCAGTTGGAGAAGCTCGTGACGTTTACACAGGAGTTGGCTGCGTTAGGCGGAAGCGTGCTGGATGCCGAGCGCCAAATTGCTACCCCAAAAACGTTCCTGGCCATCCGGCAGAAGTAGCCAGAGGCCTCTCTGTGGCTGATATTCAATAAGAGAATAAAAATTAATTTTAATATTCTTTTGTATGCTTTTTTTCATAGGATTAAAATAGTCTCCATTGATGCCTCATGACTATTTGTGTGGTTATTCGTATTGTCGCACTACCGACCAACGAGGAAACAGACTCATGCCACTACCCCGTAAGCTTAACCTAACCCTGGCCGCCCTTTCGTTGAGCGTTGCTAGTGGGTTGTTAGCCGCCTCTGCCCAAGCCGATACACTTCGGGTCGGTATGTCCGGTGGTTATTTCCCTTTTACGTTTGTGGAGCAAGACGAGCTAAAAGGCTTTGAAGTTGATGTTATGAACGCCGTGGGTGAGATCACCGGTGATGACATTGAGTTTGTTACCGCGAGCTTCTCGGGCTTGGCGGGGATGCTGGAGTCTGGGCGTATCGATACCATTGCTAACCAGATTACGATCACCCCGGAGCGTGAAGCGAAGTATGTGTTCACTTCGCCTTACGTTTACGACGGTGCTCAGGTCGTGGTGCGGGCGGGTAATGATACTGTTCAAGGTGTGGAGGATTTATCCGGCAAAAGCGTTGCGGTTAATCTGGGCTCGAACTACGAGCAGCTACTGCGTGAACAACCGAACGCAGATGAAATCGATATTCGCACCTACGAGTCCAACATCGAGCAGGATGTGGCACTAGGCCGTGTTGAGGCATTTGTCATGGATCGCGTCAGTGCTACGCAGGTCATTAAAGAGAAAGGCCTACCATTGGAACTGGCTGGCCAGCCGTTCTCGACCATTGAGAATGCGCTGCCGTTTCGTGATGACGAGGCGGGCCGTGAGCAGCGTGACCGCGTTGATGCAGCCCTTACTGAGCTTCGTGAAAGCGGTGAGCTGAGTGAGATATCCGAAAAGTGGTTCGCTACTGATATCACTCAGCCGTAACCGTTGGAACTATTCGCTTCAGGCGGCCGTGGCATTGCCACGGCCGTTTGCTTATCCGCAATTTGGCTATGCTTTATTACCATGTTGATTGACCATGCTTAACCTTGAGTATATGTGGGGGCTGTTGCCGGTTTTGCTGCGCTATCTGCCGCTCACAATTCAGATGGCGACAATTGCCATGTTCTTTGCGCTGATAATCGCCTGCCTGTTAGCTGTGGTGCGTGTGTCGCAAGTACCTGTGTTGAATGGCGTGGCGCTGCTGTTTATCTCTTTTTTTCGCGGCACGCCGCTGTTGGTACAGCTCTTTTTGTTTTATTACGGCCTGCCCCAGCTGATTAATGCGCTCATTTCCATTAACGGGGTGACTGCCGCTGTGTTAGGGCTAACGTTGCACTTCTCTGCCTACATGGCCGAGTCTATCCGCGCTGCTATTGTGGGTATTGACCGTAGTCAGACAGAAGCCGCGCTCTCCATCGGGATGACCCAGTCGCAACTGATGCGGCGTATCATTCTGCCCCAGGCGACCCGCGTGGCAACGCCGACGCTGATGAACTATTTCATCGACATGATCAAGGCGACCTCACTGGCCTTTACGCTTGGGGTGACTGAGTTGATGGGCGCTACCCAAAAAGAGGCTGCGGGCAGTTTCCTTTACTTGGAGGCATTCTTGCTGGTGGCGCTGATTTACTGGGTGATCGTTGAAATACTCTCCTGGGGGCAGCGTCGGTTAGAAATTTACCTGAATAAGGCCTATCAACGATGATTTCGCTGCAAGGCATTACCAAGCATTTTAATGGCCATACGGTGTTTCAAGATATCGACTTGAGCCTTGCCCAAGGCGAGATCATTGTCATCATCGGCCCTTCCGGCACAGGTAAATCGACGCTTTTGCGGTGTATTAACTTCCTCGAACGTCCTGATGCAGGCCGTTTGCAGGTAGGGGATCTGAGTGTCGATACCCAGAAGGCCAGCCGGGCAGATATTCTCGCGCTGCGTCGGCGTACTGCGTTTGTGTTTCAGAACTACGGCTTGTTCGCTAACAAAACTGCGCTGGAGAATATCAGCGAGGGTATGATCGTGGTGGACAAAATGCCCAAAGCCAAGGCCCATGCCCGCGCTAGAGAGATTCTCGAACGCATTGGCTTGGCGGATAAAGCGGATGCTTATCCGGCGTCACTCTCCGGCGGCCAGCAGCAGCGGGTGGGAATCGGCCGGGCGATGGCGGCCAACGCTGATGTGATTCTGTTTGATGAACCGACCTCATCCCTTGATCCTCAGTGGGTCGAGGAGGTGCTGAGCCTGATGAAGCAATTAGCAGTAGAACGCCAAACGATGATCGTGGTCACCCACGAGATGCAGTTTGCTCGGGAAGTAGCCGATCAAGTGGTCTTTATGGACGACGGCGGTATCGTCGAGCAAGCCCCGCCTGAGGAGCTGTTCACCGCACCAAAAGACGAGCGAACGCGACACTTCTTGCGCAAAATTTTAGCGCCCACGGGGCAGGCGGTGCCCTAAGGCAGGCCGAGAGCCATTGAGCACCTTGCACTCATTGACAACTGCTAGCAAGCGGGCCTGGCGCGTGATAGACTACGCCATCCTCTCAGACAAGACCCGTGGGCGGGCAGCTTATTTAGACTGCCTGCTGCACATTTTGGTAGGATGATACGCCTGCCAAATCAATTGGTTGTTGCGGAAACGTCGTGCTGTGACAGCGCAGCCGACGAATACATATTTAATTTCGTTGCCGTTTTATCGGCAACCTTTATTCTCCAAGGAGATACCCTGTGGCGAACAGCAAGCAAGCTCGCAAGCGCGCCCGCCAGGCCGAGAACCGTCGTGTCCTGAAATCCAGCCAGCGCAGCATGGTTCGCACCTACATCAAGCGTGTAGTGAAAGCGATCAGCACCGGCGACCACGCCAAGGCAATGGAAGAGTTCAAGGCAATGCAACCGGTCGTTGACCGTATTGCAGACAAAGACGTGCTGTCTAAGAAGAAAGCAGCTCGCCTGAAGAGCCGTTTGAACAAGCGTATTAAGGCACTGGCGGCGTAAGTCGGCAGGCGCCATAAAAAACCGGCTGCGGCCGGTTTTTTGTGTCTGGATATTCTCTTTGGATGGTTTCTTTGGATGGCCTTTTCTGGATAGCTTATGACGGCGAAGAAAGCACCCAATACCTCCCTTGATACCGCAATAGCCCGTCGTGGGCTAATGCGCTCGGGCCTTGTGGTGAGTGCCATGACCATGCTGTCGAGGGTGATGGGGCTGGCGCGCGATGTTGTCGTTGCAACCTTGCTGGGGGCAGGGGATGGCGCCGATGCGTTCTTTGTGGCGTTTAAAATTCCCAATTTTCTGCGCCGTCTGTTTGCCGAGGGGGCCTTCAATCAAGCCTTTGTGCCGGTACTTTCAGAGTACTCCACCCAGCGCAGCCGGAAGGAGATACGCGCACTGCTGAATGCCACTGCAGGTAGCTTAACGGCGGTGCTGGCGTTGATGACCGCCGTGGCCATGTTGTGCGCGCCGTGGCTGATTTGGGTGTTTGCCCCCGGTTTTGGCAGTGACCCGGAAAAGCTGGCGCTGACCGCAGACATGCTGCGCTTAACATTTCCCTATTTATTGCTGATCTCGCTCACCGCGTTTTCTGGCAGCGTACTGAATACTTGGAACCGCTTTGCGGTACCCGCGTTTACCCCGGTGCTGCTGAATCTTTCGCTGATTGGTGCGGCGCTTTTTTTAATGCCGCTAATGGAAGAGCCCGCCATGGCGCTGGCTTGGGGTGTTCTGATCGCCGGGGCCGCCCAGTTGGTTTTTCAGGTGCCGTTTTTACTGCGCTTGGGCTTGATGCCCACACCCTGGCCTAATTTTGCCCATGAGGGCGTGCGGCGCATACTAAAGCTTATGGGGCCTGCGCTATTTGGGGTATCGGTATCGCAAATTAACCTACTGCTGGATACCGTTTTGGCGTCACTGCTGGCAGCGGGCAGCGTGTCGTGGCTCTACTACTCCGATCGTTTGGTCGAGCTACCCCTGGGCGTGTTCGGGGTGGCCATTGGGACGGTGATTCTGCCCGCGCTCTCTAAACGCCATGCCGACCAATCCAAAGAGCACTTTGCGGCGATGCTCGATTGGGCTATCCGTATTGTATTGCTGTTAGGCTTACCCGCAGCGCTGGCGCTGGCAGTATTGGCTGAGCCGCTATTGATCACGCTGTTCCATTACGGGGCGATGACCGATAACGACATCCAGATGGCCGCGATGAGCCTGCGCGCTTATGCCTTCGGTTTGGTAGCCTTCATGTTGATCAAAGTATTGGCGCCGGGCTTTTTTGCTCGCCAAGACACCAAAACCCCGGTGAAGGTAGGCATTATCGCCATGGTCGCTAATATGGTGTTTAACATACTGCTGATTTGGCCACTGGCACATGCCGGGTTGGCGTTAGCCACCGCGCTTTCTGCGTTCTTAAACGCGGGCTTGCTGGGCTACCTGCTCTATAAGCAGCAAGTATTGGTCTTTCAGCCGGGTTGGAAGCGCTATTCGGTGCAACTGATAGGTGGTAGTGGATTGATGTGTGCGGCACTCTACTTTGTAGCGCCCGACTGGCAGGCGTGGCTTACCTTTGGGCTTTGGCAGCGGATAAGCTGGGTCACTGGGTTAGTCATACTGGGCGGCTCGCTCTATTTTGCGTGGCTGGCGGCACTGGGTTTGCGCGTTCGTCATTTTAAAATGCAATCGTAACTGCACCCCGCCGGGCGTGTTCGTTATAATCAGAGGCTTTATGTCCTCCAACGGCTGAGGTGCCATGCGCGTCATTCGAGGTCTGCACAATTTGAAAGCGGCTCATCGAGGCTGCGTTGCCACCATCGGTAATTTCGATGGTGTGCATCGCGGTCATCAAGCCATTCTGCAGCAGTGCCGTGAACATGCAGCACGCTGGAGTGTGCCGCTGACAGTGGTCGTTTTCGAGCCCCAGCCGCGGGAGTTTTTTGCCGGTGAGCAAGCGCCACCGCGGTTAACCCGGCTGCGCGAGAAGGTGCGGTTACTACGCGATTTTGGCGCCGAGCAAGTGCTGGTTCTGCCGTTTAACGATGCTCTGCGCAGCCTCACCGGTCGCGAGTTTATCGATCAGGTGTTGATTGATGGGTTAGGCGTTAAGCACTTGGTGGTGGGCGATGATTTCCGCTTTGGCTGTGATCGCCGCGGTGATTTTGCGCTGCTGGCGGAGGTCGGGCTGGAGCAGGGCTTCGGCGTCGAGCACACCCGCACCTTTACCGTGGATGACGAGCGGGTTTCCAGTTCGCGGGTGCGTACGTTGCTGGCGAGCGGTAATTTTTCTGCCGCTGCGCGTTTGCTGGGCCGCGCCTATTCGTTACATGGCCGCGTGGTGCGCGACCAGCAGTTGGGGCGCACCATTGGTGTACCGACTGCCAATTTGCCGTTGATGCCTCAACCGTTAACGCTGCGGGGTGTCTTCGCAGTAGTGGCTGAGCTAGACGATGGCCAGCGTTACCCGGCGGTGGCAAATGTGGGCTTCCGTCCCACGGTAGGGTCGGAGCGGCCAACGCTGGAGGTGCACCTGCTGGATTTTAACGCTGACCTCTACGGCCAACGCATGACTGTGTTTCCCTGCGCACGCCTGCGGGGCGAAGTGAAATTTGACGGCCTTGAAGCGCTGAAAGCGCAAATTGAGCGTGACCAGGCCCGCGCTCGCCGCTATTTTGCGGCGATGGAGGGTAAGGAAGACTACTCTCTTCCGCTGGCCTCGGCCCCGCTTGGGCGTGATACGATTTCTTATGATTCTTCTTCGGCGGATGACGCCGTCGATACTGACAACGGCTGACAGACCATGGATTACAAGCACACGCTGAATTTGCCTGAAACTGATTTCCCCATGCGCGGCATGCTTCCGAAGCAGGAGCCTGGGCGGGTTTCCAAGTGGCAGGATATGAACATTTACCAGCGCCTGCGCGAAGCGCGTGCGGGCGCGCCGCTGTTTGTGCTGCACGATGGCCCTCCCTACGCCAATGGCAGCATCCATATTGGTCACGCCGTTAATAAAATTCTTAAAGATATTATCGTTAAGTCAAAAAACTTGGCTGGTTTCGATGCACCCTACGTACCGGGTTGGGATTGCCACGGCCTGCCCATTGAGCACAAGGTGGAAACCACCCACGGCAAACACCTAGCGCCCGAGCACGCCCGTGAGCTATGCCGGGAGTATGCGGGTGCGCAAGTAGAAACACAGCTGGCCGACTTTGTGCGGCTCGGTATTATTGGCGACTGGGATCATCCCTACCGCACCATGAACTTCGCCAACGAAGCGGGTGAAATGCGTGCCTTAGCCGAGATGGTCGACGCGGGTTACGTGTTTAAAGGCTTGAAGCCGGTTAACTGGTGCTTTGACTGTGGCTCGGCGCTGGCGGAAGCCGAAGTTGAGTACGCTGATAAGAAGTCCGACGCCATCGATGTTGCCTTCCCGGTAGAAGAGGCGGACAAGCTTGCCGCTGCGTTTGGCTTGACCGAATTGGCGAAGCCCGCCGCCGTGGTCATCTGGACGACCACGCCCTGGACCATTCCCGCTAACCAGGCGCTTAACGTCCACCCCGAATTTACCTATGCGCTGGTCGATACCGGTGAGCGTCTGCTGCTGCTGGCTGAAGAGTTAGTGGAGAGCTGCCTGGAGCGCTTTGACTTGCAGGGCGAAGTCATTGCCACGACCCAGGGCAAAAACCTTGATCTGATCAATTTCCGCCACCCCTTCTATGATCGCCTCTCACCTGTCTATCTGGCGGAGTACGTCGAGTCTGAAGTGGGCAGTACCGGTATCGTTCACTCTGCACCCTCATACGGCATGGATGACTTCATTACCTGCCGCGAACATGGCATGGAGTTTGACGACATGCTCAACCCGGTGCAGGGAAATGGCGTTTACGTTGACGACCTACCGTTCTTTGGCGGTCAGATGATTTGGAAAGCCAACCCGCATATCGTCGAAAAACTGCGCGAAGTGGGTGCGCTGATGGCGCATATCCCGATCAAACATAGCTACATGCACTGCTGGCGCCACAAAACGCCGGTGATCTACCGTGCTACGGCGCAGTGGTTTGTGGGCATGGATATTAAAGGCAAAGACGGCAAAACCCTGCGTGAACGTGCTCTTGAAGGCATCGAGGCCACGGCGTTTACGCCTGCCTGGGGCCAGGCGCGCCTACATAGCATGATCGCCAATCGTCCAGACTGGTGTATCTCCCGTCAGCGTAACTGGGGCGTGCCGATTCCGTTCTTCTTGCACAAGCAAACCGGCGAGCTGCACCCGCGCACCGTTGGGCTGATGGAAGAGGCGGCCAAGCGGGTTGAGCAAGAGGGCATCGACGCCTGGTTCAAACTCGACCCGGCAGAGCTGTTGGGCGCGGAAGCAGCGGATTACGATAAAGTCACCGACACCCTGGATGTCTGGTTCGACTCCGGCACCACCCACCGCCACGTGCTGCGCGGCTCGCACCCCCATGGCCACGAAAACGGCCCGCGGGCGGATCTCTACCTGGAAGGTTCCGATCAGCACCGCGGCTGGTTCCACTCGTCGCTGCTCACCGGCTCGGCGATTGACGGGCATCCACCATACCGTCAGTTGCTGACCCACGGCTTTACTGTCGACTCCCAGGGCCGCAAGCAGTCCAAGTCGCTGGGCAACGTGGTCGCGCCTCAGGAAGTGATGGACAAGCTGGGTGGCGATATTCTGCGCCTATGGGTCGCCTCCACCGATTACTCCGGCGAAATGGCCGTCTCTGATGAGATTTTGAAGCGCACCTCCGATGTGTATCGGCGGATTCGTAACACCGCGCGCTTCCTGCTTTCGAACCTTAACGGGTTTGATCCAGAGAAAAACCAAGTAGCGTTTGGCGATATGCTGGCGCTGGATCAGTGGGTGGTAGATCGTGCTCACCAACTACAGGCGCGGATCGAAAAAGCCTACGAAGAGTACCGCTTCCTGGATGTTTATCAGCAAGTGCACGGTTTCTGTGCCCGTGAGCTGGGTGGCTTCTACCTAGATGTCATCAAGGATCGCCAGTACACCACGCAAACCGACTCGCTGGCGCGGCGCAGTGCGCAAACCGCGCTCTACCATGTGGTGGAAGCGCTGAGCCGCTGGATCGCACCGATCCTCTCCTTCACCGCTGAGGAGATTCACGAGAATATCCCCGGTAAGCGCGGTGACAGCGTGTTGCTGGAGACCTACTACACTGGCCTTGGCAGTCTGGACGACAACGCTGAGCTGGGTCGTGCCTTCTGGGAGCAGGTGCTGGAGGTCAAGCACTCGGTCAACAAGTGCCTGGAAGACGCCCGTAATGCCAAAGTCATTAAAGGCAGTTTGGCCGCCGAGGTCACGCTGTATGTTAGCGACGAGCTGCAGGCGACGCTGGCCAAACTGGGCGATGAACTGCGCTTTGTGATGCTAACCAGTGAAGTGACGCTTAAGCCCCTGGCTGCTGCGAGTGATGCAGAAGCGACTGAGCTGGATAGCTTGAAAGTCGCAGTTAAAGCCAGCGACAACACCAAGTGTGAGCGCTGCTGGCACCACCGCCCGGATGTTGGTACTCATGTTGATCACCCGGATCTGTGTGGTCGCTGTATCAGCAATCTCCCCGAAGGCAGTGGCGAGATTCGTTACTATGCTTGATAACAACACGCCTAGTGATACCGATAAAAACGTGCGGCCGAAAATGCAGCGGCCGTTGCGCTGGCTATGGTTGGCAGTGGCGGTGATTGCCTTGGATCTTGCCACCAAGTACATAGCCAGTAGCCAACTGGGGTATGCACAGCCGGTAGAGGTGCTGCCGTTCTTTAATTTGACTCTGTTGCACAATACCGGCGCGGCGTTCAGCTTTTTAGCCACGCATCCCGGCTGGCAGCGCTGGTTCTTCGCCTTGATTGCCGTAGGTGCCAGCGTGGCGCTGACGATGTGGCTTGCACGGATTAAAAACGACGAAAAACTGCTGGCGATAGCGCTGCCGTTAATTATTGGCGGTGCGTTGGGAAATCTTTACGACCGCCTGGTGCATGGCTATGTGGTCGACTTTTTATCGTTTCACGTTGCCGGTTGGTACTACCCAGCGTTTAACGTGGCAGATATTGCGATTACCCTGGGCGCGGTCGCGTTAATCTGGGAATCCATTATGGGTGAGCGGCGGCGCAAAAAAGCAGCCAACGCTTCCCATTAATCGAACGTTGAGAACAACTGACTATTGAGAACTGCGATGAGCGACTACCAGATCGATGAAGGCATGGAAGTGACGCTGCACTTCACCTTAAAGCTGGAAGATGGCACTTTGGTGGACTCCACCAAAGATAAGGCGCCCGCCACCTTCGAGTTTGGTGATGGTAACCTGCCGCCTGGTTTTGAACATCCTATTAAAGGGTTGGCCGCGGGGCAGGAGGGGACGTTCCAGATAACCCCAGAGCATGCGTTCGGACAGCATAACCCGCAAAATATTCAGACCCTGAAACGCGCCGATTTTGGCGATGAAGCGCCAGAAATTGGTATGGTGATGTCGTTTGCCGACAAAGCGGGAACGGAATTGCCAGGCGTGGTCAAAACCATTGACGGTGATCGCATTGAAGTGGACTTCAATCACCCGTTAGCAGGTCGCACGCTCACCTTTGAGGTGGAAGTGTTGGAGGTCAAGCCGGTGACCACTCACTAAGCTCAGCCTACCATGTGTGGGCGGCGATCGAACTTACTAAGCAGATGCCTCGGGCATCAAGGCACTACTATGAATTTACCCAGTACTCAGTCAACAAGTACGCAGTCAGCAAACGCGCAGCAAGCACAGCCTATTCAAATCAAACTGGCTAATCCGCGTGGCTTCTGTGCCGGCGTGGATCGCGCCATCGATATCGTTAATCGCGCGCTGGATGTATTTGGCCCGCCCATCTATGTGCGGCACGAGGTTGTCCACAACCGCTTTGTGGTCGAAACCCTGCGTGCCCGAGGGGCCGTGTTTGTTGAAGAGCTGGATGAAGTGCCGGACGACGTTATTGTGATTTTCTCCGCCCATGGCGTCTCCCGTGCGGTGCAAGCTGATGCTGAGCGGCGTGGGTTGAAGGTATTCGATGCTACCTGCCCGCTGGTCACGAAAGTGCACCTGGAAGTATTGCGCTACGCCAAACGTGGCCAGGAGTGCATTTTAATCGGCCATGAAGGCCACCCGGAAGTCGAAGGTACCATGGGGCGTTACGACACCTCTCACGGCGGGCGTATCTACCTGGTAGAGGATGAACAAGACGTCGCCAAGCTGGAGGTAAATGACCCCTCAAAGCTGGCCTTTGTAACCCAAACCACGCTGTCGATGGATGATACCGCCAAGGTGATCGATGCGCTGCGCGAGAAGTTTTCTGACATCCAGGGGCCGCGCAATGACGACATTTGCTACGCCACGCAGAACCGCCAGGATGCGGTGCGCGAGCTAGCCGCTCAGAGTGATTTACTGCTGGTGGTGGGCAGCCCCAATAGCTCTAACTCCAACCGGCTGCGAGAGCTTTCGGAAAGAATGGGTACGCCTGCTCACTTGATCGATAATGCTGACCAGATCGATCCGCATTGGCTTGAAAATGTAGCCCGCGTGGGGGTAACTGCAGGTGCCAGCGCCCCAGAAGTGTTGGTGAAAGGCGTGATTGCCAAGCTGCAAACCATGGGCGCTGACTTACCCGAAGAACTACAGGGCCGTGAAGAGACCATTACCTTCTCGATGCCAAAGGAGTTACGTGAAAAGGTGATTGCCAGCAGTTGAGCATAGGCTGTGTAATGCAATGCGTATTAGTTTGCGACATACTGAAACGGTATGAGCCAACTAATACAGGAGCAGAGCCGCGTGTCCTATGTTTCGTATTCTTTTCCTGGTCGTTCTTTGCTGAATGGCCAGCGCGGCTTTACCCTCATTGAATTGATGATTGTGCTGGTGATTATTGGCATCGTCGCCTCCTTTGCTTACCCCAGCTATACCCGCTATGTGCAGAAATCAGTGCGAACCGACGCTCATGCGGGCCTGATGCAGGCCGCTTCCGAGCTTGAGCGCTGTTATACGCGCAGCTACACCTATAGCGATTGTCCTATCAACAACTCCTCTCCTGAAAACAACTACACGATTGCGGTCACTATTAGCGGCAACGGCTATTTATTGGCCGCCAGCACTGATCAAGATGACGGCTGCGACGGTGATATTACTCTCAATTCGAATGGCGAAAGGTTACCCAATGCCTGTTGGTGATTCTACGCGTCAACAAAGGTTTACCTTGATTGAGTTGTTAGTCACATTGGTGATCGCCTCCATCATCGCTATTATCGCGGTTCCCGCTTTTACTGGCTTCCTTGTCCGTCAGCAGCTCGCCAGCGACGTCAATGAAATCATCTCGGTCTTGAGCTATGCCCGCAGCGAGGCGATCAAGCAGCGTACCGATATAGCCGTTAACTTTTCTCCGCCTGACACCGCCACGACCAATCGCCGCCCTAACGCCTGTCGAAATAACGAAATCGCTGACGATACGAGTGAAGGCAGCGATGAGAGTACCCGTTACCGTTATTCGGGAGGGTGCTATTGGGTAGTACAAAGCGGTGCAGGCAGTGAGAGTGAGATACTCCGAGTAGGTCTGTCTGCCAATATAGTCTCACCGGCCCAAGCGTTATCAATCACTTTTCAAAGCTTGGGTGACGCCGATATTTCCAGCTGTCCTGACTCACCCTGCGAAATGACGCTACAGACCACGTGGGGAAAGGTATCCGCTACTCCCGCAACGCTGGTGATTCGTACAACGGGCAGTATTCGCAGGAAAGTGAGAGAGTCATGAACGCTCAGCGCGGCTTTAGCTTGATAGAAGCACTCATCGCGTTGGTAGTTCTCTCGATTGGCCTGATTGGCGTTGCCGCCATGCAGCTCAAAGCGCTGCATGGCGCGAACGCTGGCTACCAGCGCTCCTTGGCAAGCGTCGCTGCCGTAGATGCCCAAGAGCGGCTGTGGGCGGCGTTAACCACGCTAAACCCAGGTGACACCTGTGAAGATATCGACAGCTCAGCTGTTGAGGACGCGTGGAAAGATGCTTGGTTCGCGGATAACGACCAAAACCCGCTTCGCAATGCCAAAAAAGGCGAAAGCCGCATCGTCAGAGACAGCGGCGAAGATAAGTGCCGCTTTAATGTGATTCTGGTACTTGGCGATGACGAGAATGATGAGTTCGACTACACCTTCCGCCTCCCAAGGCTTGAGGTGCAATAATGCAACAGCGCCAAGGCGGGTTTACCCTAGTGGAGCTAATGGTCGCAATGGCCATTGGCACGGTGATTATTCTGGGGTCTGGCCAGCTTTTTTTAACGACCTTTCAAACGTTTCAAACCGTTGACAAGGTCAGTCGTAAGCAAGAGACCTTAATTTTTGCGGTAAGCACCCTGACTGAAGCAGGTCGCAAAGGAAAGATTGGTGACTACGCTATCACCTCAGATGAGCGAAGCTCTGAAAGCGGTACGCGTCATTACTGTGTTTTGCAGAATGAGGATAAAAGCCAACCAGTCGTTGATCTTGCCCAAGTGGATGATGCGACAGCCTGCCCAACGCTTTCTGAAGCCAGTGGTGATGGTGTGTCTCACTTGGTCACGTTGCCCATTGGCGATTGCCGAGAAGGTGTGGATGCCACGTGCGATCAAATTACCTTTACCATCAGCGAGCGAAATAAAGCGATCTCACCAGAAGAGCCTACGTCATGAAACAGCAGCAAGGCGCAGCGTTAGTAATTGTTATGGCACTGCTCGCTGGCGCGCTAATGTTAGGCATGTCGGGTATGCAGAGTGCGTTGATTGATGAGCGGCTGGCGGGTAATTATCGCGCCTCTGTCCAGGCACAAATGACCGCAGAGAGCACGTCTTCATCGCTGGCTGATTTTCAGAATTCGGAGCGTCGCAGTGAATATCTTTCTAGCCTATTCAATGATGATGAATTTGCTGCCATAGGCGACATAAAAAGCTTGCGCGGGCGAGAACTTGAGGAATTGCTTGATGTGGATGCGCTAGATGACTTTTTTAAACAGCTGCTTCCCAGCAACTATGAGGAGTTAAGCCAAGAGGAGCAAACCGAGGTGCGAAATGCGTTGATGAAAAATTTCGTATTGGAGTTTGAACGCTTAGAAAAAGACAAAATTGCCATTAGTGCGCAGGACGATGGCTTGAGACGAAGTGCGCGAGGCCAGTCGAGGCTGATTTATGCCTTCGGTGAGGGTAACAGCGGAAGTCCGGCACCTTTCCAACATTCGATAGTGGGTTGTGAAGGGGTGTCTTCTGGCGGAGGCTCGACTATCAGCAGTTATCGTTCAAGCGAAGGCGATTGGAGTGGGCAGCCAGGCAGTTTTTCTGAGAACGATATCCCTCTTATTCGCACCACCTCTGATAATGCGAACGTGGTACTTGGTGGTAATGAAAAGATTCATGGCGGCATAGAAGCACTTGGCTCCGTTACTCTCAGCGGCTCTTCACAAGTATTTGGCAGCATAATGGCTAACCGTACAATATATCTGAATGCTGGCGGGGGACGCGTACGTGGTGACGCCGAGAGCCTTAGCGATGTCATATTTGGCAGTAGTACACGAGTAGACGGCAACGTAAGGGCCATGGGGGATGTGCGTTTGAGTAACTGGTCCGCCAGCGTAGGTGAGGGCATCTACGCAGGGGGAGAAATCATTTCTCAACGAACCCCTGCCTCTGATCACATAGATGACATTAATAGAGCTAATTTCTCTCAACGTAGCGATATAACTCTAAATAGAGCGGAAGAACAGCCTTGTGATACAGCCGACTTTGCTGGCAACTCATTGAATGAAGAAATTTCTCGCTATCAAGAAACGCTTACTTCACTTGGAGATATAACGGTGGGCGCTTACCCTAATGTGGAGTGGCGATTTACTCCAGAGAAAATGGAGCGCTATGACCAAACTTGGAACGTTAACCGCTGGATTAATCATGCATCACCCGAGCTAAATACACTTTTTGGCGAGCAAGCTATTATCTACCGAACAAATAACCTGACGCTAACTAGCTCCCCGTCTTTAAGGGTCAGTGGCGGTGACGTGGTTATTGTAGTGGATGGGAACTTTACGATGGGAGGTGGTGGGCCTGGGTTGGTCATTGATGCCGACAGCAGCTTGACGGTCTTTGTCACGGGTAAAACGGATTTCGGGAGTGTGCTTAATATGCCTGCAGCAAACTCGGTTAACAGCAACGGTAAGGCAACTTTTTCGCTGTTTTCAGGCTACTCAGGTTCAGACACCGGGGTGAGTTTCAGCTCAAGTAATCGTGTGGTTGCAAATGTGTACGCTCCTTATGCAAATGTTTCGGTTAATTCGGGTTCGGGCTTTTTCGGCAGTGTAAAAGGGCGAAGTGTCAGTGTGAGCGGTAGCGGTAGTATCGTTTACGATGAATTACTTGTGGGAACTTTTGGAGAGCCATCAAATGGTGCGCCGGATGGTGGAGACGGTAGTGGCTGGCGTCTCATGGGGTGGCAATGATGCCATTCGTTATGCTGCGCGTTATGATAGTCCCATTTGCCTAAGAGCCTGAAAACTAAGAGTCTGAAAAAACATGAGTCAAACCGCCAAAACCCGCGTTCTCACCGGCATTACTACGACCGGTACACCACATTTAGGTAACTACGTCGGGGCGATCAAGCCCGCCATTGAGGCAAGTCAGGATCCCAACGTACAGTCGTTCTATTTTTTAGCCGACTACCATGCGTTGATCAAGTGTCCGGATCCTAAGCGTGTGCAGGCGTCTCGCTTGGAAATAGCTGCTACTTGGCTGGCAATGGGGTTGGATACCGATAATGCGATTTTCTATCGCCAGTCGGATATTCCAGAAATCCCTGAGCTGACTTGGATGCTCTCCTGCGTTTGTGCCAAAGGCCTGATGAATAGAGCCCATGCCTACAAAGCAGCAGTGGCAGAGAACGAAGAGGCGGAAAACCAGGATCCTGATAAAGGTATCACCATGGGGCTGTTTGGTTACCCCGTGCTGATGGCGGCGGATATTTTAATGTTTAACGCCAATAAAGTGCCGGTGGGGCGTGATCAGATTCAGCATATCGAGATGGCTCGCGATATCGCCGGACGTTTCAATCATTTGTACAAAGGTCAGCACTTTACCCTGCCTGAGGCCGTGGTAGACGACAAAATACAGCTACTGAATGGGTTGGATGGGCGTAAGATGTCCAAAAGCTACGACAATACCATTCCGTTGTTTGTGACTGAGAAGAAGCTACAGAAGCTGGTGCGTAAGATTAAGACCAACTCGCTGGAACCCGGTGAGCCCAAGGATCCTGACACCTGCACGCTGTACCAGATCTATTCAGCTTTTGCGACAGCGGAAGAGACCGCCAGCCTGCGTGAGCAGTACGCGAACGGTATTGGTTGGGGCGCGGCTAAGGATCTGGTGTTTGAGTACTTGAACGACCACTTGAGCGCGCCGCGTGAACGCTATAACGCACTGATGGAAGATCCCGCTCATATTGAGGCGGTACTGAAGAAAGGCGCTGAGCGTGCCCGTGAAGAAGCCGCTGTAACAATGGATCGGTTACGGACGACCGTTGGTTTAGGTCGGTTTGTTTAATCCCTAAGCCACGTTGCACGACCAGTAGCGAAATATCTACCACAAGAAGCAGAAACGACGAAGCCCCTTCCGGTTGGAAGGGGCTTCGTTTGTTATAGGCCTTGCTATTCAGGCTTGGCCTAGGCTAATAGCAATCGCTTAGCCTTCGATCGGGGCGCGCCAATCGTCGGAACCAGAAGTACCGGCAACAGTGTGTTCCCAATCAATCTTACGGTAAGCCAGTGATACGTCCATCAACTGGGTGAATTCAGCTTTTTGGATGTCTTGGGCGTGGGGCATACGCAGGTTGATGTCGACGATAGTGGCATCGGTCAGCGTGGTGGTGAAGAAGTGCTCCTGCTTACCTTCTACAGACGTGCGGTACCACTTCAGCTCAACATTGGGCAGCATTTCACCCGATGCTAGCGCGTTGTACATCAGCGGTACTGCTTTGTTCAGAGCAACGGTGAAGATGAAGGGCTTGTGAGCACGTTGACCGGACGGCTGACCAGACTGCGGGTCAGTGGGTACGGTAACGACATGCTTGAATTCCTGCACCAGCATTTGGTCTTCATGACCTTCAACGTAGATATTACCTACGGAGTCAGGGGTAAAAGCGCCTGAAGTGATGTTGCCCTGAGTTTGGCCTTCGATGCTGATATAACATGGTGTTGGCATGGTCTGCTCCTTGACTGAAAAATTAAGGGTTGTCACTTGGACGCAAACATTAGAGCAAGTTCAAGGCCAATTTTTTAAATTATTTAAATATCAATGGCTTATTTGTTTTTTGGGGCGGAGGGTTTTGTTTTCGGGGCAAGAAGTTGCCTATGTTGGGCAAGTTCTTGCCTGAGCAGGCAAGAACTTGCCCGCTTGTTGTTACAACCATATGCGCTGCGTAACGCAGAGTTGCATCTTCCGTGACCATGCTTTATGTCTGAGGAATTGCCTATGTTTTAAGCAGGAACAGGGCCATCGAGGCTATAATTTTGTTGCTCAAAAACGATTGAGCTACTCCCGCTAAGCTCCCCTTTTGTATGAATTCTGCTCGCCGTTTGTAAGAAATCCCTGACAGTTTTTGTAAGAAATATCTTACAAATCCATAGAATCTAAATTAGCTTTAATTAATATTTTCTTATCTTGTCGCTAAAAGACGCGAAAATGGCTGCAAAAAATGATTTTGTGATATTTCTGTCTCCATGAGCTAAAGCGACGCTTGCTTAAGCGAATTTGGTACTTTAGACGTAAATACGGTAATTTTCCGCGATTAATAAGCATTCTTCTTTTGAATCGAAAATGTTCTAATTTTTACGGGCGAAAACCATGGCTAAGCAAGGAACGGTCGCGCCGAAAGAGCGCATCAATATCAAATATGTCCCCGCTACAGGTGATCAGCAGGCCGAGACTGAACTGCCGTTGAAGTTATTGGTGGTCGGTGACTTCAAGGGTGGGGAGGAAGACACCTCCATCGAAGAACGCGAAGCCGTTTCTGTTGATAAGAATAACTTCCAGTCTGTAATGCGCGAGGCAAACCTTGGTTTGCAGGCTGCGGTACCCAATCGGCTGCAAGAAGAGGGTGAAGCAAGCGATTTGGCCGTCAATTTGGAATTCAAATCACTGCATGATTTTGCACCCGACAGTATCGCTCGGCAGGTGCCGGAGCTGCGTAAGCTAGTCGAATTAAGAGAGGCGTTGGTGGCCTTAAAGGGGCCGCTGGGCAACGTACCTGCTTTTCGTGATCGCTTGCAGAAGCTACTCGAAAGTGACGAAACGCGCCAGCAGTTGTTGGCGGAGCTAGAGCTGCTTGATTCTGACCCTGATCGTAACGATTAAGCATCCTTATTTTCGTGCTAGCCCAGTAACCGGAGTGTATTCGAGGCATCCCTATGAGTGATACGGCGCAAAAGAAAAGTCAAACGGTGGAAGCTCAGGAAGAGGTTTCTTTACTTGATCAAGTGATGGCGCAGACCCGTATGGCGCCAGCGGATGAGGGCTACGACGTAGCCAAGCAAGGCGTTGCTGCTTTTATTTCCGAACTGTTAAACGGCGAGAATGCTGCTCCGCAGGTTAATAAAGCCGTAGTGGATAGCATGATCGTTGAACTTGACCGAAAAATTAGCCGGCAAGTTGATGAGATTCTTCACGACACTAGCTTTCAGCAGTTGGAGTCTGCATGGCGTGGCTTGAAGCTGTTGGTCGATCGCACCGATTTCCGTGAAAACATTAAGCTTGATGTGCTTCACGCCACCAAAGAAGAGCTGTTGGATGATTTTGAGTTTGCCCCGGAAATCACCCAAAGCGGGCTCTATCAACACGTTTACGCAGGCGGGTATGGCCAATTTGGCGGTGAGCCGGTAGCGGGAATTATCGGTCACTACGACTTCACCCCCTCGACCCCAGATATGAAGCTGTTGCAGCACACGGCTGCTGTAGGGGCTATGGCTCATGCACCATTCCTGTCAGCAGTGGCACCTTCCTTCTTCGGCATCGATAGCTTCGAAGAGCTGCCGAATATAAAAGATTTTAAAGCCATCTTTGAAGGGCCCAAGTACGCTCGCTGGCGTAGCTTGCGTGAGTCAGAAGACGCGCGCTACTTAGGCCTGACGGCGCCTCGCTTCCTGCTGCGGATGCCCTACGACCCGGTCGAAAACCCTATCAAGACATTTAACTATCGTGAAACCGTCAGTGAAGATCACGATCATTATTTGTGGGGTAATACGGCGTACCTGCTGGCCGAGCGCTTGACCGACAGCTTTGCTAAATACCGCTGGTGCCCGAACATCATTGGCCCTCAAAGCGGCGGTGCGGTTGAAAACTTGCCTGTCCATACCTACGAGGCGCTGGGCCAACTGCAGGCAAAAATTCCCACCGAGGTGCTGGTGACGGATCGGCGCGAGTTCGAAATGGCTGAAGAAGGCTTCATTTCGTTAACCATGCGCAAGGGCAGTGATAACGCTGCTTTCTTCTCGGCAAACTCCGTACAAAAGCCCAAGGTATTTCCGAACACGCCTGAAGGTAAAGACGCCGAGACCAACTACAAGCTGGGTACTCAGCTGCCGTATATGTTCATCATCAACCGTCTGGCTCACTACATCAAAGTGCTCCAGCGTGAGCAGATCGGGTCGTGGAAAGAGCGTCAAGACCTTGAGCGTGAGCTAAATACCTGGATCCGCCAGTACGTGGCCGACCAAGAGAACCCGCCGTCCGATGTACGTAGCCGCCGCCCGCTGCGTGCCGCCTCTATTCAAGTGTCTGATGTAGAAGGCGATCCGGGCTGGTACCAGGTGTCCATGTCGGTGCGCCCGCACTTTAAATACATGGGTGCCAACTTTGAGCTGTCATTAGTCGGACGTCTCGACAAGGAATAAGGGAACCTCTCCATCATGGCTATTCACCATGGCAGCCTGCTAGGTAGCCGTCTGTTTGAGCGTCTTGCGATGCCCGAGCAGCCGTTAGCGCATGGGGAGGATGAAAGGCTGGCGGAAACTGTTGAGTCGATCAAACGCCACTTGGTGGAGCTGCTCAACAGTCATCCGGGCAATAGTGCCTGTGAGCCTGAGTTGGGGTTGCTGGACTTCAATGATGCAACGATCGGCGTGCTGGATTTAGAGCTGAATATCCAGCGCGCCATTCGGCAGTGCATCGAGCGCTTTGAACCACGGGTTCAGCATGTTGAAGTTGAGTCATTACCCAATAATGGCGATCCCTTACAGCTGCATTTTCAAGTACATGCCACCGTAGCGTTAGGGCGAGATAACGCCCACGCTACGATCGACTTATTGCTCAATAATAAGCGCTATCAGTGTCTTAACTGATAGGCTTGCGAGGCCCGAATGCTAAATCGCTATTACCGGGACGAGCTCAATTTTCTGAAGCGCCAAGGGCGAGAATTTGCGGAGGGCAACCCCGGCCTGAGTCGCTTCTTGTCAGAGCGTAGTACCGACCCTGATGTTGAACGTCTACTAGAAGGCTTTGCTTTTCTAACTGGCCGTATGCGCGAGAAAGTGGAGGATGAGTTCCCCGAACTTACCCATTCACTGATCAGCATGCTATGGCCGAACTACTTGCGCCCGGTGCCTAGTATGACGGTGGTGCAATTTACCCCTACATGGCATGCGCTAAGTACCCACCAGCTTCTGGAGCGAGGTACGGAATTAGCCAGTAAGCCAGTGGATGGCACTACCTGCATGTTCCGCACGTGTCATGACGTAACACTCTATCCGCTGGAACATGCGGGGGTTGAGTCGCGACACACACGTGATGCCTCCATTGTTGAGTTGGCGCTTGACGTACATAGTGATCAGCCCCTTAGCGCGATGGGGATGGATACCTTACGTTTGCACCTGGGTGGAGACGCTTATACAGCGCGTACGCTTTATCTGTGGATGAGTCACTACTTAGCGCGCGTGGAGCTGGAAATTGACGGTAAACGGCTGCCCCTGCCCAAGCAGTTGCTGCAGCCGGTTGGTTTTGACCGTCACCATGCGCTATTGCCCTATCCAAGGAATGTGTATCAAGGGTATCGAATACTGCAGGAATACTTGTGTTTTCCTGAGGCTTTCCATTTCTTTGATGTAACAGGCCTGAACCAGCACTTGCCAGCCATTCCCGCAGACAAAATTGTTTTGCGTCTAGAGTTTGAGCGTACCTTACCGACCGACGCCAGGGTCAAAGACGAGCATTTTGCCTTGTATTGCTCGCCGGCGATCAACCTGTTCTCTCACGATGCAGAGCCTGTCGATGTTAGCGGGGAGCGTAGTGAGTACCGCATTCATCCCAATAGTCGATCTCCCGGCCACTATGAAATTTTTAGTGTTGATAAGGTCGAGGGCTGGTTAGAGAACGAAAACGGTAAAGGGCGCGGTACGCCGCGTGAGTACGTGCCTTTTGAAAGCTTTCAACACCAGGTCAAGAGAGATCGGGGCAATGATGCCTCCTATTACCGTCTTCGCGTGCGGGACAGCTTGCGTGGTGATGGCTTTGATCACGACATCTCCTTTGTGCGGGGAGATGAGCGCAGTTACATAGGCATGTCTGAAACCGTCTCGCTAGGGCTAACGTGTAGCAACCGAGAGCTGCCAGAGCGCTTGACGGTGGGCGATATTTGTTACTCGACGGAAGAGAGTCCCTCTTATGCCATGTTTCAGAATATCACGCGCCCCACGCCAGTGTTGCGGCCCACGCTAGACGGCAGTCTGCTATGGACATTGATCTCTAATTTGTCGCTTAACTACTTGTCCCTGCTGGAGCGCGATGCCCTGTGCTCAGTATTGCGTGCCTATGATTTCCGAGCCCTGGTGGATCGGCAGGCCGAACGAGTGGCTCAAAAACGGCTGGCAGGCATCGTTAGCATTGAAACACAGCCCATTGACCGGCTGAAAAAAGGCCTGCCCATTCGTGGTCTGCGTTCGGTCATGACGCTGGATCAAGATGCCTTTGGCGATGAAGGCAGCCTGTACTTATTTGGCAGTGTGCTGGCGCGGTTCTTCTCGTTATACGCCAGCATCAACTCGTTTCATGAGCTGCATGTTATTAACCGTCAAAACCACGAGCGCTACAAATGGACCTTACAGTCGGGGCAGCAGCCTCTGATGTAGCGCTTGCCCCTTTGATGGCAAAGGCGCGGCGTTACGATTTTTATCAACTAGTAGAGCTTCTGCATCGTCATCATGGCGATGACCTTGAGTGTGGCCAGCGAGGCGCGCCCGCCTTTGAGCGCGTGCGCTATAGCGCTTCAGCGTCACTAGGCTTTCCCAGCAGCGATGTGCTCTCACTGGCTTTTCAGCCTGAGGGCCATTATGAGCTGGAAGTGAGCTTCTTGGGTCTGCAGGGATCGCAGTCACCGCTGCCCAGCTACTACCTTGAAACATTAGCGCATGAGGCAGCCCACCACGATGGTGTTGCAGGCGATTTCCTGGATTTCTTCAATAACCGCTTACTGGCATTAGTGCACCGCAGTTGGCGTAAGTATCGCCACTACATTCGCTATCAAGACGGTGCTAGCGATGGGTTTTCGGCGGCTATTTTTGCTTTGGTGGGGTTGGCGGACAGTGACCTACGCGTTGAGACGCCTATCAACTGGAGCAAGATGCTGGCGTATGCAGGTTTACTGGCAGGCCGTTCGCGTTCTCCTGATGTTGTCTGCAACATCGTTGGGCACTGCTTTGACCTTGATGATGTGCAGATAGAAGAGTGGGTGCATCGCTGGGTTCAGATTCCTATGGATCAACGCAGCCGAAGTGGAATGGCAGCCATGACGCTAGGCAGCGATGTGGTGGCCGGAGAGCGTGTCGCGGATGTGAACGGCAAGTTTGTGCTGGGTTTATTTGGTCTTACTTTGGAGCGCTTTCGCGACTTCCTACCCGACGGCAGGGAGCATGCTCCACTGCGCACCTTGGTTGAATTTGTGCTGCGCGAGCCATTGGCCTACGACCTCGAGCTAGAGCTGCTACCCAGCGCCGTAAAACCGATGCGGTTAGGCGATGCTGGCACCTGCCAGCTCGGCTGGACCACCTTTGTTAATCCCGAGTCCGGCAGCGCCTCAAAACGCCGCCGAGTGCGTATTCAGATGACAGGTTAAACAATGAACGCCAACCCAATTTCCGCTGTAACGCTGGTCATTGCCAATAGTGAGCGCCTAGAAGGCCGTTCAACAAGCAGTCACGTCTTTCATGACGTGGGGGGCACCTTAGGCTCCTCAACCGATGATGATTGGTTATTGCACGACCACGCCGGCCGCATTCGCCCCCAGCATGCCCAAGTAAGCAAGATTGATGGCAAGTTCTGTTTGATTGACAGCAGCGGGCACACCTTTATCAATCGCGCCACCCTGCCGATTGGGCGAAACCGCAAGGTCGCTTTGAGCGAGGGCGATGAAGTGCTGGTCGGCGAGTACCGTCTTAAAGTGCATTTGGGTAATCGCCAGAACACTCAGCCCGGTGCCCAACCTCTGGCTTCGTTAGTCAATGAAGAGCAGGAGGCGGTAGATGCCTATGGCCGTCCGTTGGTTCAAGAAGACCAGCCGCTACGTGCGGAAGCCGCCAAAAAAGAAGATCCCATGGAGGCACTGGGTGGGGTAGCGCGTGGAGTAGGGCACGAAGACCCAATGGCCGCGCTCGACCCCCGTTCTGCCAATGCTCAGCTTTCCGAATCCGTTGAAGAAGTGCCTGAGCTGCTGGGTTCAGAGCGGCGCGGTGAAGGAAGTGTGGGGCGTGACCAGCAGGAACGGCGCGAAGGCGCTGTTCGTATGCCAGCGATCAAGCGCAAGTCAGGCAGCTATTCACCGGGCGGCCACTCAACAAGCGGTTATTCACCAAGCAGTCATTCGCCGAACGGCTATACAGCAGGCAACCCTACAGAGAGGAGCAGTAGCATGGATGAGCGGGCAATAGACGACCTCGAACGTTCAGTTGGCGAGCAGTTAGAAGATCGCTGGCAAAAGCCTAGTGGGCGTTCACTCGGCCATGTGGGCGCTGACCCGCTATTAAGGGGGCTGGATATCGACATCCCCTTCCGTGATAGCGAAGAACAGCAGGCGTTCCTTGAAGAAGCAGGTCAAACGTTAAAGGCTGCTATCAATGGCTTGCGCACTCTTCAGCAGGCCCAAAACGATAGCAAATATCCCCTTCGAGACCGTCGCTTGCAGCCCATCGAAGATAACCCGCTGCGTCTCGGTCAGGCTTATGAAGCCACCGTTGAAACCATGTTTTCGGCCCAGCGAAGCCCGGTTCACCTTTCGGCGCCCGAAGCAGTGGGCGAATGCCTTCGTCATCAAGGCCATCATCAAGCGGCCGTTGAGGAAGCCATCGAGTACGCCCTAACTGCTATTTTGGATGCCTTTTCACCTGAAGCGCTACTCAAACGTTTCCATGCTTACCGTGGTGCCGGCACGCGCATGGAAGATGAAAACGGCTGGGCATGGGAGATGTATCGTCACTACTACCACGAGCTTAATTCAGGCCGCCAGCTAGGCTTCCAAAAACTGTTCTGGGAAGTCTTTGAGCAGGCGTATGACCAGTCTGTCCGCCGCCAGCAGCGGGAGGACGCATGAGCAAGTCCAAGAGCCTCGGGCTTATTGGGGTGCTTGTCGTGCTGCTGTCGATCACGGGCTGTGCCTCGACCCGTGAAGCAGCCGGTAAAGCCTGGGAGGTCATGCTAGACCCCTCGATACCCGTGGGCTATCCGGAAGACCAGCCCACGTTGGTCGATTTAAGCATGGTCGCAGAACCCGATGTGAACCCGAACAGGGAGGGTGAAGGGACGCCACTGCGCTTTCAAATTTTGCAGCTCAAAGATGACTCCATGTTGATGGCCGCTGACATGGATCAGCTCAGCGAGGATCTGGAAGCGGCGTTGGGTACGAACTATCTGGCCCATGACGACTTCACCTTGCTACCCGGCCAGTGGAAGTTCTATGAACCCTTCGCCATTGAAGAGGACACGCGCTATATCGGTTTGATTGCCTTCTACGCTCAGCCAAACGAGGCGGAGTGGAAGAAAGTCGTCAAAGTGAAAGCCAGTTCAGAGAATTATCACTTGCTGGTTCATCTGCGCAACAGTGAAGTAGAACTAAGGAAGGAAGAGTGATGGCCAGTCGCAATCGCGTGGTATGGAGTGAAGGGCTATTTATCAAGCCTCAACACTTTCAACAGCAGCAGCGCAGCCTCGAAGGGTTGATTGATACGCGGCTTAAAGGGGTTAGCCACTATCTGTATGGATTTTTGACCCTGGAATTGAACAACGAGTTTTTAAGCTTTGGCCGGATTGCGATTAGCCGGGCGAGCGGCGTCATGCCCGATGGCGTTGCCTTCCAGTTGCCTGAGGATGATTTAGAGCCTTCCGCGCTGGAAGTGGCAGACTCGGGCATTACCAACCAAGTGGTGTACTTAGGCTTGCCATTGGCCACGGATAGCGTCGGGGAAGTGCGCTGGCCCGATGACAATTTGCCTGCCCGTTACCGCCTTTCGCCGCGCAGTGTACGTGATCTGCACTCCCGCGATGGTGATATGGCCGACCTGGATGTGGCCCGCGTCTCACCGCGCTTACTGCTAGAGCAAGAAGACCGCAGCGGCTATGCCTGCTTAGCCGTTACGCGCATTTTAGAGCGCCGCCCGGATGGTAGTCTGGTACTTGATGAAGAGTTTATACCCACGCTACTGAACGTTCAGGCAGCGCCCAGCCTACAGCGGTTTGTCGGTGAAATGGCCGGTTTGATGCGAGAGCGGGCGCGTAATATTGCCCAGCGGCTGTCTACTCCCAATCAGGCAGGCGTTGCCGATGTGACCGACTTCATGCTGTTACAGCTACTGAACCGTGCCCAGCCACGTTTTCAGCATTTGTCACGCCTGGGGCAAGTTCATCCGGAACGGCTCTACGACACCATGTATGAAATCGCCAGTGAGCTGGTGACGTTTACCGATGAGTCGCGTTTACCGCCCGAATGCCCTGCTTATGACCATGAGCATCCCGAGCGCGGGTTCCGGCCATTAATGCAGATGATGCGACAAGCGCTCTCTACCGTGCTTGAACCCCGCGCTATCGCCATTCAGATACAGGCGCGGAAGTTCGGCTTACTGGTGGCGCCGCTTTCGGATACCAGCCTGTTCGAAACAGCCGAATTCATTCTGGCAGTGCGCGCCGATATGCCCAACGAGCGCCTGCGTAAGCAGTTTCTACAGCAAACCAAAGTGGCCAGCGTCGAGCGTATTCGCGACCTTATTAGTCTGCAATTACCGGGTGTGCCTTTGGATCCACTTCCAGTGGCCCCTCGCGAACTGCCTTATCACGCGGGCTACACCTATTTCCAACTCAGCCGACAAAGCGAAGCCTGGGGCATGCTGGATGGCGCAAGCGGTTTTGCCTTCCACGTGGCTGGCGAGTTCCCCGGGTTGGAGATGCAGTTTTGGGCGATCAGGAGTTAAGCCATGCAAGATATTGCCACGCATCAAGATGACGCCAAAAACGACTACCCGCTGGGTGAGCCGGTTCGCCATGAAGACCAGATAAAAGAGAGCGGTGTGGAGCAACTGGTGCATAGCCATGCCCAACACCTAAATGCGGATGAGGACTACTGGTTTCGCCTGCGCGGGCACAACTTAAACCCACTGGTCGATGCATCGAGCAGCCTGCTGGGCATGGCGGTACGCGTTCGCCAGGTAGACGGCGCTAATGATATCGAGCGCCTCTATCGCCAGGTGGTGGATGAGATTGCCTCAATCGAGATCGAGCTGACCGAGCAGGGGTATGACCGCCCAACACTGCTCGCCTACCGTTATGTGCTCTGCTCGTTTATCGATGAAACCGTGATGGGCATGCCTTGGGGGCGCCAGAGCGTGTGGGCTGAGCATTCGTTGCTTGCGAGGTTTCATAACGAAACCTGGGGGGGAGAAAAAGTCTTCTCTATCCTCGCGCGGCTGCAGCAAGAGCCTCATCGCTATCGCGACATGCTGGCCTTTATTTATTTGTGCCTGTGCCTTGGGTTTGAGGGGCGTTACCGGGTGAAAACCCATGGTCGTGAAGAGTACGACCAAATTGTACGCGCGCTTGGCGATCAACTGGCGTCACTTGACGAGCCGCCAGATGAGCTGCTGACCCAGCCACTTAGGCACGTGGTGAAAGGGCGCGGCAAAGGAATGCACGAGGGATTGCCGCTGTGGGCCATCTTTGCCCTATTCGGCGTTACCTTGGTGGGTATTTATTTGGGGCTTTCTTGGTCGCTGGATCAGCAGGCTGAGCAAGTCAGAGCTTTACTCGATCAGATTTATCGTTAGGAGATAGCATGCTTAGGGTAGAGCTACCGGCACTTATTAGCCGACTGAATGACGTTTCTCGTCATGGCCTGGAACAGGCTGCGGTGCTGTGCGCGGAACAGCAAGCGCCTGAGGTGACCACCGGTCACCTGCTGCTGGCACTGGTCGACCAGCCGCTATGTGATGTGCGCATACTGCTGGAAACGCTTGATGTCGATGTCGAGGAACTGCGTGCAAGAATGGCGGAGGAGAGCCGTCCGCCGCGTGATCTTGAGGTGTCGACACCCAGCTTTTCACCGTTATTGGTAGAGCTGCTCCAGGATGCATGGTTGCTGGCGGCCACCGAGTACGGTCATCAAGCGCTACGCAGCGGCGTGATTTTAACGGCGTTACTGCACAATGCCCCCCGTTACTTAGGGCCGAAGAGCACGGCGCTACTGGAAGATATCAATCGCGAAAATTTGCGTCGCCACTTAGAGCGCTTAACAGCAGATTCAGCAGAAGCACCCAGGGAGAGTGCGGGCGCTAGCCAGCGCCAGACTGCCCATTCTGCTGGCGATGACAGTGCACTGGCACGTTTTGCCACTTCGCTGACCGAACAAGCCCGCAATGGTGAGCTTGACCCTGTCCTGGGGCGTGACCCGGAAATCGACCAAATGCTCGATATCCTGGGGCGTCGGCGTAAAAACAACCCTATCGTGATTGGCGATGCTGGGGTGGGTAAAAGTGCCGTGGTAGAAGGCTTAGCGGCACGCATTGTGGCGGGGCAAGTGCCCGCGGCGCTGGCCGATGTTGAGCTACTGACCCTTGACCTCGGGGCGCTGCAAGCCGGTGCCGCGGTGAAAGGTGAATTTGAAAAACGCCTGAAAGCGGTGATCGACGAAGTCAAAAACGCCCCGCGCCCTACGCTGCTGTTTATCGATGAAGCGCACACGCTGATCGGTGCGGGCAACCAGGAAGGCGGCGGTGACGCGGCCAACTTGCTCAAGCCCGCCCTGGCAAGGGGTGAGCTACGCACTATCGCAGCTACCACTTGGCGGGAGTACAAAAAGTACTTCGAAAAAGACCCGGCGCTTTCGCGGCGTTTCCAGCCGATTGCGCTTTCCGAGCCAAGCGTTGAGCAGGCGCTGGTGATTCTACGCGGCCTGCGCGATGTATATGAACGCGCCCACGGTGTGCTGATTGGCGATAGTGGTCTGCGAGCTGCCGCTGCGCTTTCTGCCCGTTATCTGGCGGGTCGTCAATTGCCCGACAAAGCCATCGATGTGCTGGATACCGCCTGTACCCGGTTGGCGCAAGCCCTGGATACCCCACCCCGCAAACTAAGCCACTTGCAGAGTGAGCATATCGCCGCGCTACGTGAGCGCGATCAGGTCGAACGTGAACGACTGCTGGGGCGCGAACCTGATAGCGAACGCCACCACGACTTAACCGAACGTTTAGCCAAGCTGGAAGAGGAGCTAGCAAGCCTGGAAGCCGCTTGGCAAGCGCAGCGCGAATGCGTCGATGCCATTGTGGCGCTACACCGCCAATTGCTAGAGGCAACAGAGGGCGATGCCGTTGATCAACTACCCGAGGGTGTTCATCAAGAGCTCGCTGAGCGGGAGCAGCAGTTGGCCCAACTGCAAGAGGCATTTGCGCTGGTTAACCCTAGCGTTGAAGAAGCCCAGATTGCCCAGGTAATTGGTGATTGGACCGGCGTACCGGTCGAGCGAATGACCAGCGACGAGCTAACGCGACTCACCGAACTGCCCACGCATCTGGATGCGCTAATCCAGGGGCAGGGCAGTGCCATTGAGCGCATCCATCGCCACTTGCTAACCGCGCGTGCTGATCTCCGTCGCCCTGGGCGACCATTGGGTGCATTTCTGCTGGTAGGCCCCAGCGGTGTAGGTAAAACCGAAACTGTGGTGCAAATTGCCGACCAGTTGTATGGCGGCCGTCAATTCCTCACCACGATCAATATGTCGGAATATCAAGAGAAGCATACGGTTTCACGCCTGATTGGTTCGCCGCCGGGGTATGTCGGGTTTGGTGAAGGCGGGCTACTCACCGAAGCGATCCGTCAGCGCCCCTATTCGGTGGTGCTGTTGGACGAAGTCGAAAAAGCTCACCCCGATGTGCTGAACCTCTTCTATCAAGCGTTTGATAAAGGCGAATTGGCCGATGGGGAAGGGCGCGTTATCGATTGCAAAAACGTACTGTTCTTCCTCACCTCTAACCTGGGTTACGAAGCTATCGTCAGCTATGGAGATGACCCAGCCGCACTCGACGCGGCGCTCTATCCGGTGCTGGCTGAGTTCTTCAAACCAGCGCTGTTGGCGCGAATGGAAGTCGTGCCTTACCTGCCGCTGAACGGCGATACCCTGCGTGACATCGTCAAGGCCAAGCTGGATACCCTGGCAACACGCATCCGCGAGCGCCATCGCCATGCCGAGGTAGTGCTTGATGACAGCCTGGCCGAGGCAATTTGCAAACGTGCGACGCGGAGTGAAAACGGCGCACGCATGCTGGAGTCGGTGATCGACGGTGAACTGTTGCCGCCGCTCTCCCGTGCGCTGCTTGAGCGTATGGCGCGGCGCGAAAACGTCAGTCGGGTAGTGCTGGGCACGGATGCTGAGAGCGGCGCTTTTACTGCGGAGGTGGCATAGCGCCATGCAGGTAAAGGCTCTTGACCAGCGCAGTGCTAGCGAAGCGCAGCCTTTAGCCGGGCTGGCGGCGATGCCCATGGCGCTTGCACTGGTTGAAAGTACTACACCGCGGGAGCTGCGCTTACGCAGTCGCCAGCTGCTGGCCAATAGCCTGGGTCTGGAGTGGGTGGAGTGCCTCTATTTAGACAGCAGTGGTCGCTGGGTGGGCCGCGATAATAGCGAGGCACGCTTTAACTGTGATGAGTTTAGTCACCCCTATGCCCATGCCATTCGCACCGGCAAACCGGTGACACTGGGCGTGGGAGAAGCGCGCACCCGGCTGGACCACCCTGGTTTTCAAGCCCAAATGGCCTCCTTGGGCGGCAACTTGCGGCTACACGTGAGGCCGTTACGGCTCCAGGATAGTTCGCGGGAGTGGCTGGGTGTGCTGGCCTTGGTAACGGAAGCGACCACCTTGACGAGCCTCATGGAGTGCAGCGATTTTGCGGCTTTCGAGACCCTGTTGTGCCGCTTGTGGTCGCGTCTGGCCAGTAGCCAGGGAGAGCGCCAGAAATCAGCCGTTTTGCGTGACTCGTTAGCTAAGCTCAACGACACCACTCGCCGCCAGGGGTTAGCGGCCAAGCTTGCGAGCGATTTATTGGGCAACTCCATCGCCATGCAAGAGCTTCGGCAGCAGGTGATTCGTGCGGCGGAAACCAACTTAGCGGTGTTACTGCAGGGCGAAACCGGCACCGGTAAAGATCTTGTGGCCAGAGCGATCCACCGTTTCTCGGCACGCGCCAAGGCACCGTTCATGGCGATTAACTGTGCCGCGATTCCCGAATCGTTGCTGGAGTCCGAGCTGTTCGGCCACTCCAAAGGAGCGTTTTCAGGGGCTGAGCAAGCCAGAGAAGGGCTTATCGCCCAAGCCGACGGCGGTACGCTGTTTCTGGATGAAATCGGCGATATGCCGCTAGCGCTGCAAGCCAAGTTGCTCAGAGTGCTGGAGAGTGGTCGCTATCGGCCTCTAGGGTCGAACGAAGAACGCTGCGCCGATCTGCGTCTTATTGCGGCTACCCATCAGCCGCTACGCGAGCAGATCAAAGAGCAGCGGTTTCGCGCTGACCTTTACTATCGCTTGGGCCAATTTCCGCTTTCGCTGCCATCGCTTTCGGCACGGCGTGAAGACATCGCCTTCCTGGCCGAGCACTTTGTTGCTGATTTCTGTGCCCGGGAAGAGCGCAGTGAGATGGGGATCACGCCCGCCGCTTTGCGGCAGCTAAAAGAGCGTGATTACCCCGGCAACGTACGCGAGCTTAAAAACTTGATCGATTATGCCTGCGCCATGACCCCTGCCGGTGGCGATATTGAAGCCTTGCTGCTGCCCAGTGATACCAACAGTGGGTCTGATTCAGCGACGCCAGAAGCCAACGGCACGCTGAGTAAGATTCATGATCTGCGCCAAGCGGTGCGTGATTATGAAGCCCAATTGATTAGCCAGCGATTGCTTTACTACGGCGGGAATCGTGCCCTTGCAGCAGAGAGCCTGGGAATACCCAAGCGAACGCTCTCCCACAAATGCCAATTGCTAGAACTGGATGCTAAATGAAAGTGACATTCGTAAGCTGCCGATGGCAGTACAGGCTACTGATTTGCCTCTGGCTATTCAGCATGAGCAATGCCCTACAGGCAGAGGATAGTGCGGCTTTATTGGAGCAGGCGCGTCAATGCGGCCAGGAAAGCTCGCGCTTGGATCGCCTGGGCTGTTACGACAATCTTTTCCTGGACGAGCAGCGCGCGCCCACTGATAGCGTTGAATTGCCTCCCCTCTGGCACTCAGTCATCAGCCAAGAGGAGAAACGCAGCGCCGATGACTTTGGCCTGATCGTCAGCGCCGAGGGGGATCAAGTGCTGATGACGGTGCCCGCACGAGGCACCACCCCACCGCGCCCCGTCTTGGTACTGGCCTGCGAGAAGTTAATTACCCGCTTCCAGGTACACCTGCCCAATGCCTTGGATACGGCTCGCGTGTCGTTGCGAGTCGTCGCGGATGGGCGGGATGTCACTCAACAGTGGCGCGTGCGCGATAACGGCCATGTGGTTAGCGGCGGACGCGGCCTGCCCGCCATTGAAACGCTGCGGCAGTTATTGAGTGCCAGCGAGCTTGTGTTGAGTAGTGATACAGCGGCTCTGGATGGGCTGCGTTTTGATGTATCAGGACTGCGCCAGCAAATTCAACCGCTGCGCAGCGCCTGTCGCTGGTAGTGGGTAGAGGAGTTCGTGATGCGTATAACGGCGGATAGTCACCTTGAACCCCTGCTAGCCCCCCTGCCCGCCAATGAGCGAGGCGAGGAGATTGGCGTTGCGCTGGAGGACAGCGCCGATTACCTGCGTCTTGAGGCTGAAATGATGAAAGTCGGTTCATTGCAGCACCAAGACGTTGATTGGGACACGGCAGAGACATTAGCAATCACCATGCTCAGCCACAAAGGCAAAGACCTAAAGGTGTTGGGGCACCTGCTTCACTGCCTGCAGCATGAAGGCAATGGTGTACGTTTTGCGCTTTCCCTTAGGCTACTGGCCGGTTGTCTTGAAGCCTGGTGGGCGTTGGCATACCCCTTCAATGGAGCCCGTGGGGCTAAGTTGCGGCCCAGGCTGTTTCAGCAATTTACCCAACGCACGCTGAAGCTTGCCGCGGGCCTCGACTTTCATAATGCCGAGGATGAGTTTCTGGCCTGCCGCGACTCGCTGGAAAAACTGCAAACGTTAGCCGCGGACAAACAGTTGCCCGCTGACTCACTAGACGAGCTGATGCGCCTGCTGGATGAAAAACAGCCTAATCAAAACCGTGCTGCATCGGACTCTCAAGGTGGCAACGCGTCCGGTGGCGATGCGCGGACGGTCGCATCTTCTTCCTCCAGCGGGGCTGAAAAGGTTGAGCAGCCCGGCGGGGCAAAAGTCCCCGAACTGCGTCTGGAGGCAGGCAATGAGCGCGCCAACCGACAGTCTCTGCTCAAAATGGCCGATTTTCTAAACGAGCAAAACCCGGGCGAGCCGCTGGCATACCGCTTGCGTCGCTATGCCATCTGGAGCGCCATCCAGGCGTTACCTGCTGCACGGGAAGGGGGGCGTACCGAGTTAGCCCCCGTGGCTGCTGACCGGGTGGCTGATTATCGAGAGGCGCTTTCCCGCGGCGGTGACGAAGCGCTTTGGCAGCGTATAGAGAAAAGCGTCGCGGTCAGCCCCTACTGGCTAGAAGGGCACCGCCTGAGTGCCGAGCTGGCCAAACGGCTAGGTCTGCCGCGCTGCGCTGAGGCTATTCGTGATGAGTCTGCGCGGTTTGTGGAAAGGCTCCCCGGTATTGAGTCGTTAACGTTTAACGATGGCTCGCCCTTTTTGGATAACGAAACACAGCAGTGGCTGTATAGCGGCGCGGGCTCGGGTGCAAATGACAGTTCGGGGGGCGGCGAAGCATGGCATGCAGGGTTAGAAGAGGCGCGTACCTACATGGGGAGTGAAGGGTTAGGGCCTGCTTTGCAGGTGCTTGATCAGGGGTTAGCGTCGGCGCGCTCTCTCCGCGAGAGCACTTATTGGCGTTTGGCCAGCGCTGACTTGCTGAAAGAGGCGGGGCTAGAAACGCTGGCCCAGCAGCACTACAGCACGCTGCATCAAACGGTTAATGAACTTGATTTAGAGCAGTGGGAGCCAGCACTGGTTTCGCGGCTTCAGGCATCGCTTAGAACATGACCTCAGGGGATGGCAACGATGATCGACTTTATCACTAGGGACGAGGATTAAAGGCTCATGTGGGGAACATTGAAATCAAGGCTGAGCCGCTGGGTGCCCGGCTTTTCACGTGCGCAGAGCACGCATAACCGCGCCAAGGCGCAGGCTAACAGAGTCAAAGGGCTAGGGCGGTTTACCATGGCCATGTGGGCCGTGGTGATCGTACTACTGTTGGTAGCTATCTGGTGGTTAGGGCCAAGCTGGGAAGTGCGTGACAGCTACCCGTTAGGTCCCTGGGTCAATCGCTTATTGGCCACCTTGGCGTTGGCAACGCTAGTGGCGGTGATTTGGGGAGTGCGCCTCTCCCGTCGGCTGCGTGAAGCTGATCAACTCGCCCAGGACGTGGAGTCGCATCAGTCAGATCCCATACAGGAGAGTATCGAGCAACAAGAAGCCTCGCTGAACCACGTACTATCGGAAATTATTGATAGTGTTGGCGGCGGGGACAGCAGCCGCTACCGGCTCCCCTGGTATTTGGTCATGGGCGTCGAAAACGCGGGCAAAACCAGCCTGGTCAATCGCTCAGGGCAGAACTTTGCGCTGTCCAATGTCATGAAAGCCTCAGGTATCAGCAGCAAGAAAAACCGCTTTGGCTTTGACTGGTGGATTGGTGATAAAGCGGTACTGATCGACCCCGACGGCGAGTTATTGACCCAAGGCGCACTGGAAACAGGCGAGCCTGTCGAACTCAATAGCCGCCTCTGGGATCACTTCACTGAGTGGCTAGAGCGTAACCGCCCACGGCGCCCGCTGGACGGTGTTGTACTGGTGCTTGATTTAGCGCGTCTTAGCCACGCCCAGGTCGCCGTACGTAAGGCTTACGCCACCTTATTACGCAGCCGCCTGCGTGAGCTGATGGAGCGCCACGGTAGCCGCTTACCGGTTTACGTCACCTTCAGCAAAATGGATTTGCTGCACGGTTTTGACGATTTCTTCCGCCATTATTCGCGGGCGGCACGGCGGGCGCCGCTAGGCTTTACCTTCTCGGCTAAATCCATTGATACACCAGGAAAGTGGGAAGAGGAGTTCGCCGCCGCCTACGACAGCATGTTGGAACGGCTTAATCGTGCGATGCCCACCATGCTGGTAGAGTGCCGCGACCGCGAAGAGCGGGAATCGGTGTTCCGCTTTGTGCGCCAACTAGCAGGGCTGCGCGATGTGCTGCTAGGTTTCCTCAATGAAGCGCTCTCCAGCGACCGTTTTTCCACCGCGGCCATTGTACGCGGCACGTATTTCACCTCGGTCTACCAACAAGGGGTACCTGAGGATCCTTTCGTGGATGCTGCGGCACGCCGTTATGGCATGTCTGAAAGCGTACAGCCGGCGCACCGGGCGACGCGCAGCGCGCTGTATTTCACCGAAGAACTGTTTGAAAAAGTCATTTATCCGGAAGCTGGTCTGGCCGGTGATAACGCCAAAGTCGCCCATCGCCGACAGCGTATTCGCCAAGCATGCATTGTTGGCTGCATGTTAGTGGCTGCGGTAATGATTGGTGGATGGAGTCATTTCTACCAGAAAAACGCGACCTCGCTTGCCACCGTCGAACATCGGGCGGAAACCTTCCTGGCCACTCATCCCGAAGAGTTTCAGAGCGACGACCCAACGGGCTACGAAATGCTGGCGCCGCTGGATCGTCTGCGTGATGCGATGCAAACCTTCGAGGGCTACCGCACGCACACCCCTTTCCTTGCCGATATGGGGCTTTATCAAGGCCATGTGATTGGCGGACAGGTAGAAAATGCCTACTTAGCCATGCTGGAGTACCAGTTCCTGCCAGCCTTGATGGTGGGCATCATGGATGACATGAACCGCGAAGAGGAGGGCAGTAACGCCAAGCTGGCGCTGCTGCGAATTTTGCGCATGATGTCTGACGCCGGTGGCCGCCAGCCTGAGCGCGTACACGACTTTATGGCACAGCGTTGGCAGTCGGATTTCCCTCAGCGTGGTGAAATTCAAGATCGTCTGCTCGACCATTTAGATTACGCCCTGCAGCACAGCGATTTGGAGAGCAAGGTCGCCGCTGGTAATCGACGTGCTGAATACGCCATGGCACCACTGCGCGGCAGCTTAGTCGCCGCGATAGAAGACCTATCACGTGTGCCTATGGATGAGCGGGTCTACGCCACCATGAAAGCTGACAGTAGCCGTCGCGGAGATCCTCTCGATTTGCGCCGTCAGGTGGGGTCGATGTTCAACACGGTGTTTATGGCGCGTAACGATGAGCCCTCGTATGTGCAACTGCCGTATCTGGTTACCCGGGGCGGCTTCGAGAACCACTTCCTGCAACAGCTTGATAGAGCAACCGAACTCGCTCTGATCGACCTGTGGGTACTGGATCAGCGCGAAGATATCAACTTCAGCAACGCCGACCGGCAGCAACTGCAAGACGCTCTGCGTGACTACTATGTCAGTGACTACCGGGTGAGCTGGCGCGATGCCTTGCGTAATACGCTGCTGGTGCCCTTGCCGGATATTCACCAGGCGGCGGTGGTCGCTGATGCACTGGTCAGTGCCGAGCGTCCGCTAGACCGTCTGTTAGCGGCGGTCGAGCATAATACCCGTCTCTATCCGGAACTGCCTGACGATGACGAGGAAGCCCGCGAAGCGCTGCAGAACTCGCCGCGTTATCAGCTTGCCCACGATATCGAACAGCAGTTTACCGAGATTAACAAGCTCTCCAACGCTCAAGAGGGGGATCCCTCCTCGCTGGAAGAGATTAAGTCAGCAGTAACGGAGCTGCGTGATTACCTGCTAGAGATAGACGAAGCCAGCGACCCAGGGCGCGCTGCTTTCATAGGCGCGCGTGACCGCTTATCGCTGCGCGGCGATGATCCCATTTATCGCCTGCAACGTATCGCTGACAGCTCTCCCGAGCCGGTGGCGGGCATGCTGAAAAGCCTGGCAGATCAAAGCTGGCAGCTCATCATGGCAAGCGCTATCAGTCACCTGGAAAATATTTGGATAGATGAGGTGGTGGCTCCTTACCAAGAGCGTTTAGCCGGGCGCTATCCGCTGGTGCCCAGTGCCAGCCGAGATGCGTCGCTAAGCGACTTTGAAGCCTTCTTTGCGCCTGAAGGCATACTCGACAGCTTCTATCAGGATAACCTGCAGCCCTTTATCGAAGGTGCGCCTGAGCAGTTGGTGGACACCCAGGGCAATTCGTTACTGCGTGAAAGTGTGTTTGCCGCCGTGTCCCAGGCGGAGCAAATTCGCCGAGCCTACTTTGGCCCTGATGGCGCACTAGACGTTGAGTTCTCGCTAGAGCCGATCAGCTTAAGCCCCGACAAGCGTCGCAGTGTGATCAGTGCCGATGGCCAACTCATCGAATACACGCACAGTGCCAGCAGCCGGGTATCGATGATTTGGCCGAATACGCTGCGGGGCGGCACCGATAGCCGCATTACCATGGTGCCCAGTCAGGTAAACCGCTCGCCGCGGAGTATGACTCGCGATGGCGCCTGGGCCTGGTTCCGGCTGTTGGAAGAGGCAGACATCACCAGCGTCAATGAGCGTGAGTTAGAGCTTCGTTTCAACGTTGACGGGGGCGCTATGCGTTATCGCCTATTTACCGATAGCACGCCCAATCCCTTTACCCGTTCGCCCGCCGCAGGCTTCCAGCTACCGTCGGCACTTTACGCAGAACGAGGGCCCTATGCTAACGAAACTTAAGCAATGGCTCTCCCACACTCCTATCGCGACCCATGGCCACTCAGGTGGCCATGCAGATAGCGGCTCTGCCGCTAGTGGCCAAGGTGCTTCGCGCACGCTTGAAAACGCCCGCGAAGGGGATCTCGATAGTTTTATCGAAGCCGTTCAGCGCGCCGATGCAAAAGGGCATTCGCCCTGGGTACTGCGTGATAAGGGTTACCTGGATACGCTTCGCCGCGCACTGGAATTTACCCTGCACCGCCAGGTGTGGTTGCAGCGCGATCAAGAGCACGTTGAGCACTGGCAGGGGCGTTTACTCGCCCTGCGCCATGGGGATGGCCCGCCGCTGGGGATGGTGTTGGCGTGCCGACCCGATGACGAAGCCGCCTGGCAACTGCGCTTCTTCTTTATCAGCCAAGAGTGGAAGGGCAGTGGCCATGGTGCACGCCTGCTGACCGCTGCCCGGCTGAGTTTAAGCGGCGTACCGCTACAGACGCGGCTACCACTGGGTTGCCACACGGCGATTCAAAGCCTGGAAGCGGCGGGCTTTCAGCGTATGTACGTCGATGCTTTTGAGGTAGCGAGCTACGAAGCGCCAGCCAAGTGGGATGAGTAAAGGTAAGGCAACAGATGCAGAAACATGAGGGGAACGGTAGCTGCCATTAGCAAAGATTGGAGAAAGAGTAATGGGACAAAAATTTGTACTCGTGGATGACATAGGTACTGATCATAACGGCTACGTGCCTTCGCCAGTGGTGGCCGGTAGTCCGACGGTTATGATGGATAACAAGCCAGTGGCGCGGTTAGGCGACCCGCTGGAACCCCATGCACGACCGGGCAGCTCGCCGCATCCACGCAGTATCGCTGAAGGTTCCAGTACGATTTTTGTTGATGGCAAACCCGTTGCATTAACTGGCCACGCAGTGGATTGCGGCGGCGTGGTGATTGGCTCTGGGTCAGGAGAAGGGGGAGATATTACTAGCGCGAGTGGAGTAACTGCGATGACCTTTATGGCATCGGCAGTGGACTTGCCCGCCCCTGATTCGGCTGAAAGCGAAGCGATGGCATCTGCTGATTCGATGTCGCTAAGTACGGAGGGCACCGAGTGGTTAAAGGGGATTGAACGGCTACGTTTAATGCCTTATGACGACCAGACAGGTAACGATATTGACCAGTGGGTACCCGGAGCTACCATTGGCTACGGGCACCTTATTACTAAACAAGAGTGGCCGATTTATCAAGAGGGCATTACCCCTGAGCAAGCTGAGCAGTTGTTTGATGATGACCTGGCACCGTTCGTAGATACCGTCAATAACGTGATTAACGTGCCCCTTGAGCCTCATCAGTTTGATGCCGCTGTTATGCTCGCTTATAACACGGGTATTAGCGGATTTAGCACTTCTTCAGTCGCTAAACTAATTAACGATCCTAATGCGGAAACGCCTTACTCCTCTCTTGAGGATGCATGGAAGGCATGGAATATATCCCAAGGTGAAGTTAATCAAGGGCTCATCAATCGACGTGCGGCAGAGTGGAAGATGTTTTCAGAGGGAGTCTACGAAACATGGTGAGGAAGATTAAGGCAGGTTTGCTGCTTTTGTTTGCTTTAGTTGTCTCTCTTTCTGTAGCTGCTGAAAGTGTGGACTCAAGCGAATCGGTTCAAGCCCTATATGGTATCTACTCTGTAGAAGATATCGAACGTTACCGAGGCGGGTTAACAACGAAAGGGGACGCTTTCAATCAGTTAAATAAGCAGGTGGAGATAAAAGATAATAAGTTTCTATTTTGGGATGGTGTTAGCTATGAAGATCCTGTTTATGAAGTTCAAGAACATCCTGTGTTTAATGCTGAAGGTAGTGTTCCTAGTTCGGTTGAAAGGTACGGTAACTTTTATGGCTATGGCCAAGGAAGAGATGTTATTACAACGCTTAATGTGTATGAGGCTGGGTTAAACGAGCCTGGTTATGTATTTGAAGTGGTAGGGGATGAGCTTTGGTTTTTTTTTGATGGGTGGTTTTACAGGCTTGAGAAAATGTCATCAAACGATAGCGCTTTTTCTTTTAGTCAGAACTCAGGCTCCTGCTTAAGTAATGAAACCAGAGGATGAAATTATGACGGGCTTACAATTCACCCTGACGCTGCCTGGGGCTAACGATATCGCGGTGGTGCGCTTTACCCACCGCGAGGCGCTGTCGGAGCCGTTTACCCTTGCCGTTGACTTTGCCAGCCGTACCCATGATTTGTCGCCCGCCGACTGTTTGGATCAGGAGGCAACCCTCACCATTTGGCAGGACGGCGAACCGCTACGCCGTGTCCACGGCATTATAAGTGAACTGCATCGCGGCGATCGCGGTCACCGGCGCAGCTTTTACCGGGTGGAGATTCGCCCCGCTCTGTGGCGGCTATCGCTGCGCCAAAACTCGCGTATCTTTCAAGACACCTCGCCCTATGATGCGATCACAACCTTAACCAGCGAGCGCGGTCTCACCGATGTTGAGTTTGCCACCACCCGTACGCCCCTCGACCGAGAGTTTCTGGTGCAGTATCGGGAGACCGATCTGGCCTTTATCGAGCGTGTGGCCGCCGAAGAGGGCAGCTTCTATTTCCATGAGTTTGAGAATGTTGAGGGCGGTAAACACCATTTGGTCTTTGCCGATGCCACGGTGGTACTGCCCAATATCGGCGAACGCACCTACCATAGCCGCGCCGGGGGCACGCCGCCCCGACGTCACTTGCGCAAGCTACGCCAGGTCAGCCGGGTACGGCCCGCTTCGGCCACACTCAAGGATTATAGCTTCAAGAACCCGCCTTACGCCCAGCTACACGAACACCAGGCGCCCAATCTAGGGGAGCACGCTCAGCGAGAGGATTACGAACACTACGACTACCCAGGGCGCTATAAGAAAGACGCCTCCGGCAAGCCGTTCACCCGCCACCGTCTAGAATCGCTGCGCGCTGACGCCACCACCGCCGAAGCGGAAAGCGACCTGCCGGAGCTCGCTCCTGGGATCTGCTTTACCCTGACGGATCATGATATCGACAGCCTCAACCGCGCTTGGCAGGTGGTCTCGGTGGTGCACCACGGCGAGCAGCCCCAGGCCCTGGAAGAGGACGGCATGGCGCGGGGTGGCTATGACAGTAACAATAGGGGGAGCAGCGCTGCGCAAGCAGGCGAGCTGATGACCCGCTACCACAATGAAGTGGTGATCATGCCCCGGGATCAGACCTTCCGCCCGGTGCCCAACCCCAAACCCCGGGTCGATGGCCCCCAGGTGGCCTTTGTGGTCGGGCCAGCGGGCGAAGAAATTTACTGCGATAAATATGGCCGGGTCAAAGTGCAGTTCCCCTGGGATCGCTACTCCGCCGCTAACGAAACCGCCAGTTGCTGGGTGCGCGTCGCCCAGGGCTGGGCGGGCGGTGGTTACGGTAGTATGGCGATCCCCAGGATCGGGCATGAGGTCATTTTGTCGTTCTTAGAGGGAGACCCGGACCAGCCGCTGATCACCGGGCGCACCTACCACGCGGTTAACCGGCCGCCTTACCCACTGCCTGCCTACAAAACCCGCACGGTCATCCGCACCCAAAGCCACAAGGCGGACGGCTTTAACGAACTGCGCTTTGAAGATGAAGCGGGCGAAGAGCAAATCTGGGTGCACGCCCAAAAAGACCTCGACCTGCTGACCCTTAACGACCGCACCGAGGACATCAAGCGCGACAGCACCCTGCATGTCTTTCGTGATCGCACCACCGACATCGACCGCGACGAAACCCGCACCGTTCATCGCCATGAAGTCCACACCGTGCATGGCAACGAGACCCATACCGTGGACGGTAACGAAACCTTTACCGTGCACAAGAACCGCCGCAAAACGGTGGATGGCAACGAAACCGACCGCATCGGCAAAAACTGGTCGAGCAAAGTCGGCAAGAACAAAACCGAAACCGTTGGCAAGGCGTACCTGCAGAACGTTGGCATGGGCCGCATGGAAAACGTCGGCCTGGGCTACAGCCTCAACGTTGGGGCGATCATGAACACCCTGGTCGGGCTCAGCAAGAGCACTCAGGTGGGGCTCAACCACTCGCTCAATGTTGGACGCAATATCACCCTCAAGGCCGGCAACCAGCTCACCCTGCAGGTAGGCAACAGCCGGCTGGTGCTCACTGAGGACGCCATCTACCTGGATGCCGGCGAGATCCACGTCAAGGCGGGCACCAAGGTACACGTCGACGGCCCCGATGACGTCCTGCTCAACACCGGCACGGCCCAGCCCGCACCGGGAAGTGCCGAGGAAAGCGATGGCCCTGAACCAAGCGACGCTAAGTCGCCGGGGTGGTAGTCCATGGCGCAAGTGATTAATCCAACGTCGTTCCCCCATGCGCTGTATCGCAAGCTCGGCCCGGGCGACCAAGAGTATGACGTGGTGGTGGTACGCGCCACTTACCGCTTCACCGAAGACAACTGGCCGCTGTTTGAAGCCAGCCACCAGCAGCCGATTCGCTGGCATCCCACGCTAGAGGGTGACAGCGACAACCTGTATGCCCAGGTCATCACCGATGACCGCGACGTGCTGCTCGGCAAACTCAGCACCGAAGTGCACGTGCATGGCACGCTGCGCTCGCCCACCGGGCGACCGCGCAGCACCTGGCAGGTGCGGGTGCAGGTAGGCCCAGTGGACAAACGCCTGATCGTACGCGGTCCGCGGGAGTTCCGCTGGCAACTCCTCGGCGGCTGGCGGGTCACTGACCCCACACCGGTGAACGAGGTGCCGCTGGACTACCGCTATGCCTTCGGCGGCCACTATAGCCTGCCCGACGAGGACGCCCTCACCAACACGCTCTACTACCCCGATAACCCCGCCGGACGCGGCTGGTTGCCGTCCCGCGCGGACTACAAGCGGGTATCCAGCGAGGTTGCCCGGTACCTCAAGCCCGACCTGAACGCCGTCACCCGGCTACCCGCGCCCCAACTGGAAGATCCGGACTGGCTGGTCACCTCACCCTTTGACCGTCCGGCCCCGGCAGGCTTTGGGCCCATCGCCCCCTGGTGGGAGCCCCGGGTCAGTTACCAAGGCACTTTTGATGACCACTGGAGAACCCAGCGGCTGCCCTATTGGCCCGAAGACTTCGACTACCGCTTTCACCACAGCGCCCCGGCGGATCTGGTCGCGCCTGACTACCTGCGCGGGGACGAACTGATGATCCTCACCAACTGCCTAGCCAATAGCCGCGCGATCACGGTGGGAGATCGCCAACGCTTTCGCCACCGCACCCGGCTACCCGGCATCGCCCTGCAAGCCCTCACCGAACACGCCAGTGGCCAGCGCGGCAATACACCGCTAGCCCTCGACAGCGTGGTGATCGACCTGGATCGGGAAGACGTTAGCCTCACCTGGCGGGCACTGTTTCCGCTCGATGACCCGCTCAAGCAGGTACGCATCCGGCGCACACCGCTGACAGCGACCTCATCCACCGGAGGAGCGCGCCATGTCGGATAACGCGCACGAGCTAGCCCCCATGTGTGTGACACCTGACGGACTGTGCGAAGAGGGCGACGGCCCACCCGGTGCTGACAGCAGCACACCGCGCGATACCCAGGGAGAGTCACCTCAAGGCGAAACCCTTAGCGGCCAAGCCCGTCACGCCGGTAATGCGGAGGCCCGATGGAGAGCGTTGACCAGCCACCCTGATTTTTGTCAGGTGGGCGACAAGATTGTGGGTTTCGATTCCTGTGCAACGTTGGGCAACCCCGTCAACTACTCGCCCAACGTGATCACCGCCGGGCAACGCACCTACCGGGTCGGCGATTTATGCCAAGGCACCGAGGGCAACGCCGGATCGGGGGTGGGCTCCGGCACCTCCCAGGGCAGCGGCCACGTGCTGTTCATGACTGGGCACGACAACGTCAAAGCCAACGGCCAGCCGGTCGTGCGTGACGGCAGCGAAAGCATGATCAACTGCAACGCCGCCGGGGTAGGCGGCGCCAAGGGCTATGTCCACACCAACACCGAAAGCGTCAACAGCCAGCCCGAAGAGAGCAGCGAGCCGCTCAGCGAAGCCGAGCGGTTTCAGCAACAGGGCGAAGCCAACCTAGAACGCGTGGGTGAGCTACGCGACGCTCTGAATGACAACCCGAACGGCAAAACCGCTGCTGAGGCAGAAGCCCTCTATGCGGAGGTGCAGCAATTAGTCGGCGAAACCCGCGCTCAACAAGACGCCCTGATGGATGCGCTAAGGGAAGGGCGCATCAGCGGTAACGACTATATCGAGAGTAGTTTTGAGGTCGATGAGGCTGCTAATCGTGCAGCAGATATGCAGCAAGAAGCCGAGCGCCAAGTGCGCTATAGCTCCTCATCCGGCCAGTCGGCCCGCGCAGCGGGCGAGTTTGCCGCCGAAGTTGCCACCCCGTATGGCACCTATTTGGATATCAAAGATACGGTACAGTTATGGGGAGAGGGCCGCTATCTCGCTGCATCTGGGATGACTCTGCTAACGGCAGTATCGGTTATTCCGGGGGTAAGGCTTCTACGTAAGGCGGATGACGTCGCGGACGTTGTACGGAGCACTGATAGAGCAGGGGATGCGGCGGGTAGTGCCAATAGGGGCGGGACGTCAAGTAGCAACGAAGGGCTGCGGGTAGAGCAAAATTCCACTAATATGGAAGGTGGTGGTCATAATCAGTTGCTGCCAGGAGAAGGGGATGTCGCTCCTTATAGAGTGCTTCAAGCTGCCGGTACTAAGGGGGATAATATTACTCCTCACCACATCCCTTCTGCTAGCCATATGGCAAATCATGGTGTCAATAGAAAGGATGGGATTTCTATTAACATGGAGCAACCTACACCTGGAGTGGGAGGTAGGCATAGGCGAACTTTTACATACGGCACGAGAGCAGATAGTGGCATGATGCCTCGAGATGCTTTGGCTGCAGGAGTCAGAGATGCACGCCGCATTTACCAGCAGGATGGTTTATATGACAGCTATATAAGGCGGCAGCTACAAGAGCTTGTTCGGCAGAACAAGACCACACATCCAATTATTTTTAGGAGGGGTAGATAAATGTCAGAAGAAGCGCTTCAGGAGGCACTCAAAGAGCTCGAAAGAAAAATTGATGGTGGTGAGGTTCAAGAAATTGATAGGGTTATTTCAAAAATAACCTTATTCGGTAGCGCTTCGAGTATTAAGCCGTTGCTCTGTTTACTTCGCGATGACGCTTTATATGATGAGGGGATGTATTCACTTATTCATGCTGCAGAGTCGTTTGATGATCGAACCTATACTTGTGAACTTCTCGATGCTTTACCAACTATGTGCCATACCTCTCCCGCTTGGGCATCTATCGTAATTATGAGAGTTCTTAATAGCGATTCTGCGCGGGGGCAGTTGACGTTACAAGCACGGAATGCCAATCAGGATGCGAAGAAGTCTTTGGCTTGGTTGTTGGAACAGATTAATAATGAGAGCCCGGCGTTTCTCTCAAAGACAGTCGCACCTCTTATTGCCGCAAAAGGATAGATAAAATAATAATTAATTCAATATTAGATACAATCAATTTTAATGTTAATGCGATTTCGTCGCTAGAGTGTTTCTTGCGATAAGTGTCTATGCAAAAGTAGATCAGATATGAAGTGCAGGTAATTGATTTGCATGTGTTTTAGCTTATATATGGAAACTTAGTTAATGCGCTCGCCCACCGGGCAGCCGCGCAGCACCTGGCAGGTGCGGGTACAGGTAGGCTCGGTGTACAAACGCCTGATCGTGCGCGGGCCCCGGGAGTTTCGTTGGCAACTGCTCGGTGGCTGGCGGGTCACTGACCCCACACCGGTGAGCGAAGTGCCGCTGGACTACCGCTACGCCTTCGGCGGGCACTATAGCCTGCCCGACGAGGACGCCTTCACCAACTTTGGATCAATGAAGAGAGGGATCGAAATGACTGAGAGGGACTTACCTTACCCCAACAAGCCAGTAGGTGTAGGTGGTTGGTTGATGTTTTATATATGGGTTGTATGCATCATTCTTCCATTTATCTTTGTGGTCAAGATTCTAGAGTTTTTAAGAGAGCAGGATGTTGTTGAAAATGCTGATTGGTTTAATTATTTTTTAGAAACTGTGCCTTACACTTCTGCTTTTTTTGTATTTTGCCATTTATGCATGGCAGTTGTTTTGTATGCGAGTAATAAGAAAATTACGCGTTACATCGTTGTGTTGCTAATATGGCTTTCTGGCCCTTTGTTGAATGCTAGCCTTCTTGCCTTTTGTCTAGCGATTATGCCACCTGAAGCGGGAGAGTACTTTCTTGCCAAGAGAATCCCTTCTTCCATGTTTAATCTGGTATGGTCGGTTGTCTGGACTCTTTATTTTTTACGCTCCAAGAGGGTGGCTAACACCTATTGTCGAGATGGAAAGGCTATAAAGAATTCGGCAGCTTAAGCGGCGTCGTAGTACGGGTAAAACGATCATGCTGAACTAAGCCTCGGGGTTTTCTGACCAAGAGGCTGTGACAAAGGCGGTTGGCACCTCTGTTTATTTCTCGATCCTTGTTGCTCAGGCCCTTGTGGGAGTCATGAGATCAAGAAAATGAGTGGTTTGTATAGAAATCCAACAAATAGTCTGAGAAGATAAGTAAAATTAAGATCAGTGCAGGGATTGCATGCCATGCCTCACCTTATTGCTATATCACTTCTGAGTCTCACCCTTTTCTTATACTCCTCACCCGCATTAGCCCAGCCGATGAATGAAGCGCTTAGCGCTTATACCGATGACCAAGTTAATGCAGATTTTGATCAGCTTGTCGCACGCGCTAAGCAAGGTGATTCGGAGTCACAGTATCAGCTTGGTGCTATGTATCGTCACGGCGATGGCGTATCCAAAAATACTAACAAAGCCATCACGTGGCTTAGGCTCGCGACAAAACAGGGGCATCCTGACGCCCAGTTTATGCTGGCAGGGATGTATTACTTAGGCATTGGGCTTCCTCAAAGCTTTAGTGACGCGGCCGAGCTATATTTTCTTGCCGCTGAACAGGGTGTTCCCGATGCACAGTATAACTTAGGTGTTATGTACCGCGATGGCGAAGGCGTAGTACAGGATTTTAGTAAAGCCATAGAGTGGTTTCAGTTGGCCGCCGACCAAGAAGTGGTTGATGCTTATAATAACTTGGCCTGGCTTTACTATCGGGGCGAAGGCGTTCCTCAAAGCATGAGTGACGCCTTAAGGCTATTTACCCTTGCGGCTGAAAACGGCCATATGGGCGCTCAAAACCAACTGGGGTATATGTATGCCAATGGCGAGGGCGTTACCCAGAATGAGGATACCGCGACTGAGTGGTATCGCCGGGCCGCAGAACAAGGGGATGCCGATGCGCAGTTTAGAGTGGGCTACCGGTACGATACCGGCCTGGGCGTTGCTCAAAATAGCCTCAAGGCGTTGGGGTGGTATCGCCAGGCTGCTGAGCAAGGCCATATTTCTGCCCAGTTCAACACGGGCATCATGTACCGAGACGGAGAAGGCGTTGAGCAAGACGCGCGAGCAGCGGCAGACTGGTTTCGGCTGGCCGCCGAGCAGGGCGATGCTGATGCACAGTTTGAATTAGGCTATATGTATGATTTTGGTGCAGGTATTCCCCCAAACCCAGAAAAAGCGATGACGTGGTACCGTCGCGCCGCAGAGCAGGGCGACGTAATGGCTCAATTCAACCTGGGGGCTATGTACCGTTACAACCCAGGCGTTGAACGAGACGATCATGAAGCGGCGCACTGGTACCGTCTTGCCGCCGAACAGGGAGATACTGATGCTCAAACCATGTTAGGCGTTATGTACCAGTTTGGTGAGGGCGTGCCTATCAATCGCGTACTCGCCCTCCAGTGGTATCAACAAGCGGCCATTCAAGGCAATGCTATGGCCCAATACAATTTAGGCAGTATGTACCTTCGCGGCGAAAGCATTCCCGAGAGTCGGAGCGACGCCATTCGCTGGTTTGATCTTGCAGCCCGCCAAGGGGAGCCTAATGCCCAGTTTACGCTTACTCTCATTTACGTCGAATCACTAGGGCTTTTAGCAGGAGGTTAGTCCGTGATTAGTTCACTTATTATCTGCAATCAAGAAGAAAATTAGGCTACGACTAAGCTCTGTCTCACACCAAGGACAAAATATGCGACTACTTATTGCCATCTTGCTGTTTCTTATTTGTGCGGTCTTTACATCCGCCGCCTCTAACGGTTATGCGAGCTACGAGGGATTGTTGGTAGATATTATCTTAACGGCTATTTTAATCCCATCAGTGATGGCGCTTCCTTTCTGCCTGCCAAAATCTGGTAGAAACGTTAGGCGTTTCCTCAAAGCATATAATATCGCCTTGCTTGTTGTTATTTTATTTCAAGTTAAAGACCTTCCTGTTGGTAAAGAAAAAGCCATCGCTTCCACAGAGGGTGCCAATAACTCTGAAATGGTCAGTAGTGAAGCTACAAACAGAATTACCAATGGCGAGTTCATTATATCCATCCCGGACACCTGGACTGTTTATGTGCCCAACGGGGAAACCTATCTCGCAAGAATAGAGAGTGAGGTAGATAAAATAGAGATGTATATTGGCTACGATCAGAATAATACATCTCTCACCCACGAAGAGTACACTTTATCGCTTGAAAGAAGTTTTAAATCCAATATGTCAGGTGATATTTTTGTATCGAAGCTTGCTAACTGTGGTGTGAAAGATGTCGAGTGTCGATATAAAATTTTTAACGTTGTTGATGGCGACCGAGAGATAACCTCCGTTGTCGCTTCTTTCAGCGCTCCCCATGGTCACTATAGAGTATCGATGAATACTTTGACGCCGTTATGGGAGGTGAATAGTGAGATATTTTTTGAAATGATACACTCTTTTAGATTGCTATAGTGGGGTGGTTCTTGCGCTGGAATATGCGTTGCTCCATCATCCATATATTCCTCAAAGATATAACTACCTTTAAATAAAGAATTTCCCGCGCTCTACAGCTATCGTTAGGCTTATAATTATTGTCCATGTCTTCCAAAAGCGCTGTTTGTTAACAGGCGCTTTTGGTGCTGCTAAAGGTGAATATATGTCTACAACGACGGTTGCTGCGCCGCAGAGCTATCGCGTGCCGCTGATTGCCACGGCGGCGATTGTGTTAGGCGCGCTGCTTATTGGGGTTGTCTTTGACGCCAATATTGGTCTGCTGATGATTGTCGGCGGGCTGTTTGGCATGGTGCTGTACCACGCGGCGTTTGGTTTTACCTCAGCGTGGCGGGTATTTATTACTGAGCGGCGGGGGCGTGGCCTGCGTGCGCAGATGGTGATGCTGGCCATCGCCGTGGTGCTGTTTTTCCCTGCCCTGGGGGCGGGCTCCCTGTTTGGCAACGAGGTGTCGGGGTTTGTGGCGCCCATTGGTATTTCTGTATTGGTAGGAGCGTTCCTGTTCGGTGTGGGCATGCAATTAGGCGGCGGCTGTGCCTCGGGCACGCTGTTTACCGCGGGTGGCGGTAACGCGCGTATGTTGATTACGCTGGTGTTCTTTATTGTCGGCTCGGTGATTGGCTCCGCGCACTTTGCCTGGTGGCAGAGCTTGCCCGCTTTTCAGCCAGTATCACTGGTCAGCGTCGCTGGGGTAAGCGGGGGAGTGGCCATTAGCCTGGTGCTGTTTGCGACTATTGCGGCGTTTACCTGGGTGATGGAAAAACGTCGTCACGGTCAATTAGAGCAGGCGCCCATGGTCGATAAACAGGGTTATGAGCGTTGGCTGACGGGGCCTTGGCCGTTAGTGGCGGGCGCGGTAGCGCTGGCGCTGCTCAACTTTGCCACCTTGGCACTGGCAGGTCGTCCTTGGGGAATTACCTCTGCGTTTGCGCTGTGGGGTGCTAAAGGCTTTGAGCTGCTGGGCGGCGATGTCAGCCAGTGGGGCTATTGGCAGTCCCCAGGTAACGCAGCGGCCCTTGAAGCCAGCGTATGGAGCGACATCACCACGGTAATGAATGTTGGTATTATGCTGGGTGCGCTGGCTGCCGCCAACTTGGCGGGGCGCTTTGCGCCTAACTTCAGAATTCCGCTGAAATCTATCTTGGCCGCAGTCATTGGCGGCATCTTGCTGGGGTATGGCGCGCGTTTGGCGTTTGGCTGCAATATCGGTGCTTACTTCAGCGGCATTGCCTCTGGCAGCCTCCACGGTTGGGTATGGTTAGTAGCAGCGTTTGCAGGCAACATGTTTGGCGTTAAGCTGCGGCCGTTCTTCTTCTCTGGCGTAGAGGGGCGCAAACCCACCGCTAAAACGTCCTAAAGTGATGAGGAAAACATAAGTTGATGACAGAGCAAATGGCATCGGTAATGGAATAGTTAATAGCGTCATTACGCCTCGGTTTAGTCGTCCTAAATCGAGGCGTTTTTTTATCAACATGGTCGCTCTCTTCCACCTTTGTCGCAGGAGCATGTTACATTACGCTCAAACGCCGCGAACGCCCGATGTTGCTGCATTGCAGCAGTGATTGACATAAAAAAGAGAGTGCTTATGACTACTCAGAGTAGACGCCCCCTATACCTTCCTTACGCCGGTCCTTCTTTGCTCGAAATGCCGCTATTGAACAAAGGCAGCGCGTTTACTCAGGAGGAACGCTTGGCGTTCAACCTGATTGGTTTGCTACCGCAAAAGGTGGAAACCATTGAGGATCAGCTTGAGCGGGTCTATCGCCAGTACCAGCAGTGCCATAGTGATCTTGAAAAGCATATTCATCTGCGCGCTATTCAAGACGACAATGAAACGCTCTACTTCCGCTTGGTCTCCCAGCATCTTGAAGAGATGCTGCCGATTATTTACACCCCCACGGTGGGGCAGGCGTGTCAGGAGTTCTCCAATATTTACCGTAATCACCGCGGTCTGTTTATTAGCTATCCTGACCGCGAGCATATGGATGACATTCTGCGCAGCGCCACCAAAGATAACGTTAAAGTCATCGTGGTAACCGATGGCGAGCGTATTTTAGGTTTGGGTGACCAGGGAATTGGGGGCATGGGTATCCCAATCGGTAAGCTGGCGCTATATACCGCCTGTGGCGGCATTAGCCCCGCTTACACGCTGCCGATCATGATTGATGTGGGCACTAATAACAAAGCGCTCCTGGATGACCCCATGTACATGGGCTGGCGCCACGATCGGGTAGGTCAGGAAGAGTACGATGCCTTCATGGCGGAATTTATTTCTGCTGTGAAGCGTCGCTGGCCTAACGTGCTGTTGCAATTTGAGGATTTTGCCCAGGCCAATGCGGTACCGCTGCTAGAGCGCTATCGCAACGAGCTCTGCTGCTTCAACGACGATGTGCAGGGAACTGCTTCTGTGGTAGTGGGTACGCTCATGGCGGCTTGCCAGGCCCGTGAAGAGACCATTGCCCAGCAGCGGGTGGTGTTTGTGGGTGGTGGCTCGGCGGGGTGTGGGATTGCCGAGCAGGTGGTGGTTGCCATGGAAGCGGAGGGCTTGACCGAAAGCGAAGCACGGTCGCGTATTTACATTGTCGACCGCGACGGCTTGATGACCAGCGATCAAGCGTGGCAGCGCGACTTCCAGCGCCGCTTAGCCCACGATCCCTCGCTGGTCGCCGGGTGGAATGGCCAAGGCCTGGAAGAGACGATCGCGCAAATCAAACCGACGGTATTGATCGGCGTTTGCGGCCAGCGCGGTATCTTTACCGAGCAGGTGGTGCGCACTATGCACGCGGGCTGTGAACACCCGGTCATCATGCCGCTCTCTAACCCTACTTCCCAGGCAGAGGCGGTGCCAGAGGATGTTATTCGCTGGACCGATGGCCAAGCCCTGGTCGCCACAGGTAGCCCCTTTGCGCCGGTGGTTTACAACGGCCGCACCTACCCGATTGCCCAGTGCAACAATGCTTATATTTTCCCAGGCATTGGCTTGGGCGTGATTGCCGCTAGTGCCACCCGCGTCACCGACGAGATGCTGATGAGTGCCTCGCGGGCGCTGGCCCGTGAAGCGCCGCTGGTGAAAGAGGGCAAGGGTGCTTTGCTACCGCCGCTGTCGCGTATTCGCGATATCAGCAAGTCGATTGCTTTTGAAGTGGCGGCCCAGGCACAGCAGAATGGCGTGGCGTTAAAAACCAGTGGCACAACGCTGCGCGAGCTGATCGAAAAAGCGTCCTGGTCGCCGGATTACCGTACATATCGTCGCCGCGCTTTTTAAGCGATTGGCAAAAAAAAGCCCCCACCGAGGTGGGGGCATGCAAGCATTGGTAGGTTTTACCCTTTAGGCTGCGCCGATCATCTTGCGCAGCACGTAGTGAAGGATACCACCGTGGCGGTAGTAAGCCAGCTCGTTTACCGTATCAATTCGGCACTTGGCATCAACGCTACGCTCCCCATCGGCATTTTTGATTACGATTTTAACCGTGCCACCTGGCGTCAGGTCGCTTAATCCGGCAATCGAAATCTCCTCATCGCCGGTTAATCCCAACGTTTGACGGCTTTCGCCTTCGGCAAACTGCAGCGGTACAACGCCCATGCCGATCAGATTAGAGCGGTGAATGCGCTCAAAGGATTCGGCGATAACCGCGCGAACACCCAGCAAACGGGTGCCTTTGGCCGCCCAGTCCCGCGAGGAGCCGGTGCCGTACTCTTTACCGGCGATGACTACCAGCGGTTTGCCTTCCTCTTTGTACTTCATGGCCGCATCGTAAATAGCCATCTGCTCACCGCTGGGTACGTGGCGCGTTTCACCGCCCACCACGCCGTCGAGCATCTCGTTTTTGATCCGCACGTTGGCGAAGGTGCCGCGCATCATGACTTCATGGTTACCCCGGCGTGAGCCGTAGGAGTTGAAGTCCACCGGCTTGACGCCGTGCTCCTGTAGATAACGCCCGGCGGGGCTGTCAGGCTTGATGGCACCGGCAGGGGAGATATGGTCGGTGGTCACCGAATCCCCCAGCATGGCGAGCACGCGGGCATTGTGCACATCTTCGATGGCATCCGGCTCCCGGCCCATGCCTTCAAAAAAGGGCGGGTGCTGAATGTAGGTGGATTCAGGCCACTGGTACACTTTGCTTTCTGACACGTCGATGGCTTTCCAGACGTCATCACCCTCAAACACTGCGCCGTACTCTTTACGGAACATCGCCGTGTTGACCTGCTCTACGGCGCTGGCAATCTCGGCCTGGCTGGGCCAGATATCTTTGAGGTAGACCGGCTCGCCGTTACTGTCTTTGCCCAGTGGTTCCTGGGTAAGATCAAGCTGAACGTTACCGGCCAAAGCGTAAGCCACCACCAGGGGCGGCGAAGCCAGCCAGTTGGTTTTGACCAGCGGATGGACGCGACCTTCAAAGTTACGGTTACCGGAGAGCACTGAAGCCACGGCCAGGTCACCGCTGTTGATCGCTTTTTCGATCTCATCAGGCAGTGGGCCGGAGTTACCGATACAGGTGGTGCAGCCATAGCCGACCAGGTTGAAGCCGAGCGCATCCAGGTCATCGTTTAATTTAGCGGCTTCCAGATAATCGGTGACTACTTTGGAACCCGGTGCAAGAGAGGTTTTCACCCAGGGCTTGGTGGTCAAGCCCTTTTCACGCGCTTTACGTGCCAGCAGCCCGGCGGCCATCATTACGCTGGGGTTGGAAGTGTTGGTACACGAGGTAATCGCCGCAATCACCACCGCGCCGGGGTCAAGGCTGAAGTCCTGGTCATCAAGCTTCACGGACTGGCTGGTGTCATGTTCGAAGCTGCGCTTTACGCCCACGGCGGTTTGGCCGCCTTCAGAGGAGAGTTTCCCCTTGGCGCTGGCATCCGCGTTGACGTCTTCCTGCATGAACTTGTCAAAGGCCGCCGCCATGTCTTTCAGCGCCACGCGATCCTGGGGGCGTTTGGGGCCGGCAAGGCTGGCCTCTACTTCGGACATGTCCAGTTCCAGAGCGTCGGTGAAGATCGGCTCATCACTGGGTTCACGCCACAGTCCCTGAGCTTTGCTATAAGCTTCTACCAGCGCGACTTGCTCATCTTCACGCCCGGTCAAGCGCATATAGTTGAGGGTTTCATCATCCACCGGGAAGAAGCCACAGGTAGCACCATACTCAGGCGCCATATTGGCAATCGTGGCGCGATCTGCCAGCGGCAGGTCTTTCAAACCATCGCCGTAGAACTCAACGAATTTACCCACTACGCCTTTCTTACGCAGCATCTCGGTAACGGTGAGCACCAAGTCAGTGGCGGTAATACCTTCGCGTAGCTTGCCGGTCAGCTTAAAACCGATCACTTCAGGGATTAGCATCGACACCGGCTGGCCGAGCATGGCCGCTTCGGCTTCGATGCCGCCCACGCCCCAGCCAAGCACGCCCAGGCCGTTGATCATGGTGGTGTGGGAGTCAGTACCGACGAGGGTATCCGGGTAGGCAAAGGTCTTACTGTCTTCGTTCTTGGTCCATACCGTTTTGCCCAGGTACTCCAGGTTGACCTGGTGGCAAATGCCGGTGCCGGGGGGCACTACGCTAAAGTTATCAAACGCCTGCTGACCCCAGCGCAGGAACTCGTAGCGCTCGCGGTTACGCTGCATTTCAATATCGACGTTCTCTTGGAACGCTGCCGGGTTGCCGAACTTATCGACCATTACCGAGTGGTCAATGACCAGGTCGACGGGGGAGAGCGGATTGATCTTCGCAGGGTCTTCGCCCAGTTTTTCTACCGCGGCGCGCATGGAGGCTAAATCTACTACGCCGGGTACGCCAGTAAAGTCCTGCATGAGTACCCGCGCCGGGCGATAGCCGATTTCACGGCTGGATTTGCCCTCGCTCTGCCAGTCGACCAGGGCCTGCATATCTTCTTGATCTACGCTTTCGTCATCTGCGAAACGCAGCTGGTTTTCGAGTAGAATCTTGAGCGTCTTGGGAAGGCGGTCAATGCTGCCCAGGGTCTCGGCCGCTTGAGGCAGGCTGTAGTAGTGATAGGTTTTACTGCCAACCTCTAGGGTGCTTTGCGTATCGGGTATCTTGCTCATATGTCTCTCCTCTGGTTGCTGAGCGCTGGTCTCGGCGTGACGGTCACGATCTTCCTTTAGTATGAGTTACCCCCAGTATGGCGTTTATTTAGTAATAACACATGGGTGTTTGATGAGGGTCTTTCAAGGTTTCTTCACCTAATAGCGTAGACGAAACCTTGCAATCGCTTGTACTTGGCGCCATTTCAGGCAGACTCTTTGCCAAATCACGGCTATCGACAAAGCTATCAGTCAGATATTTACAAGGTGGTGTCATGGAAACTCGTCATGAGCGTTTGATTATTCTTGGTTCCGGCCCCGCGGGGTATACGGCGGCGGTGTACGCCGCACGGGCCAACCTGAAGCCGCTACTGATTACCGGTATTCAGGCGGGTGGCCAACTGACCACCACAACCGATGTGGATAACTGGCCGGGTGACGCGCAAGGGGTCCAGGGGCCGGAGTTGATGGAGCGCATGAAGCAGCACGCCGAGCGTTTCAATACCGAAGTGCTGTTTGACCACATCAACGAGGTTAGCTTAGGCGAAAAACCCTTCACCTTAAAAGGCGATAGCGGCACTTATACCTGCGATGCGCTGATTGTGGCTACCGGCGCCAGTGCGCGTTACCTGGGGCTGCCTACTGAGCAGCAGTTTATGGGCCAAGGGGTATCGGCCTGCGCTACCTGCGACGGGTTTTTCTACCGCAATCAGGAAGTCATTGTGGTGGGCGGCGGTAATACCGCCGTGGAAGAGGCGCTCTATCTCTCTAACATCGCCTCCAAGGTGACCCTGGTACACCGCCGTGACACGCTGCGGGCGGAAAAAATCCTCCAGGATAAGCTATTCGAGAAAGTCGAGGCGGGCAAAATCGCCCTTGAGTGGTTCCAGGAAGTCGAAGAAGTGCTCGGCGATAACTCCGGCGTTACGGGCGTGCGGGTTAAATCCACTAAAGATGGTTCCAGCAAAGAGATCCATGCGCCTGGGCTGTTTATTGCCATTGGTCATAGTCCCAACACGGGAATCTTTGCTGGCCAGTTGGACATGAACGGCGGCTATATCAAAGTGCACTCCGGCCTTGAAGGCAATGCAACCGCCACCAGCGTCCCCGGCGTGTTTGCCTGCGGCGATGTGATGGATCACATCTATCGGCAGGCGATTACCTCGGCGGGCAGTGGCTGCATGGCAGCGCTGGATGCCGAGCGCTATTTAGACGGTATTGCCGGGTAAACATTGGCTAGCATGGAGTGCCTAGCAATCGATAGGCGCTCCATCAATCCGCAAGCGCCCCAACTGGCTGAGTACCAGCTTTTTACCTTGGGAGCCTTGAGCGCCGCCGTTGCTTGGACAAACGGAAAAACTGCCATTGTAACCGCTGGTATAGCCTAACGGGCTGTAGCGGATGCGCGACCAGCCCCGGCTATAAGTAACCTGTGTGTTCTGTTGCGCGGGCACCATGCGCAGAATATCGTCTTTGATGATACTGTCGGTTTTATCCCCGCGCACAATCATTAGCTCACTACTCCAGTCGTTGGCGCAGGCCTTGTGGCTCTTGTTGGCAGGGCAAAGGGTAATCTGTTGGCGTTGACTAATCGCTGTATTTCGCGCGAACGCAAAAGCGCTTAGTAAGCGGTTTATTTCGCTGCTCTGCGCGGTTCGCTCCCCAAGCGCTTGAAAGCTGGGCAGCCCCAAAACAGCGATAATGCCCACCAATAGTAGCGTGACCAGTAGCTCAAGTAGCGTAAATCCGCTTTCGGGTGTGGTGCGTGCCTGGTTGTGGAAACCGACCATCCGCTTCTCCTCACTTGACCACGTTATTGCCCGCGCTATGCTCACGTTGCTTATAAACCCTGGCAGCGAGCACATCGTCGTTAAGAAGACATCCTAAGCGACGCTACGCTTTTTTTATGTAAGCCAAAACGGACAATGTTGTGAGAGATTTCTTAATTATTGGCGGCGGCGTGATCGGTATGATGACCGCGCTGCAACTGGCCGATGCTGGTCAGCAGGTCACGCTGGTCGATCGTGGTGAGTGCGGTAAAGAGGCCTCCTGGGCGGGGGGCGGTATCGTTTCGCCGCTCTATCCCTGGCGCTACGACACCGCAGTGTCGCAACTCTCCCGCTGGTCGGAGGGCGTTTACCCCTCTTTGGCTCTGCGCTTGCTGGAAGAGACCGGTATCGACCCCGAATATCGCCAAAAGGGGCTGCTCTACCTAAATGTGGACGATGCCGACCAAGCGCTGCAATGGGCGCGCCAGCTGGGTAAACCGCTAGAGCGGGTAGGGGCAGACTTTGTTCATACTAAAGAGCCTGGTGTGGCCATGGCGGACGACAGCGCACTGTGGATGCCGACACTGGGTAGCGTGCGCAATCCGCGCTTAGCCAAGGCGCTTAAGGCGCGGTTAGCCGCGATGCCCCAGGTCACGCTGAAAGAGCAGTGCGAGGTCAGTGGTTTTATTCAACAGAGTGGACAAGTAAAAGGCGTAGAGACCTCTCAAGGGCCGTTGACGGCTGAACGCATTATTGTTTGCGGCGGTGCCTGGGCTGCGCAGCTCTTGTCGCTGTTGAATGTGCAGTTGCCGGTAAGGCCCGTAAAAGGGCAGATGATCGCTTACCAAGCACCCAAAGGGTTGGTGCAGCGCGTGGTATTGAAAGATGGGCGCTATATTATTCCGCGTGCAGATGGCCTGCTATTGGTGGGTTCTACGCTGGAAGAGGTGGGTTTTGACAAGCGCACCGATGAGGCGGCATTGGCATCGCTAAAACAGAGTGCTGAAGCCATCCTGCCTGCATTGGCAACGTGCCCGGTAGCGCACCAATGGGCCGGCCTACGGCCTGGATCTCCAACGGGCCTTCCCTTTATCGGCGCGCTGGCTGAACGGCCTAATGTATTCGTCAATGCCGGGCACTATCGCAACGGCTTGGTATTGGCGCCTGCCTCGACCCATTTGCTGGTAGATCAACTGTTGGGGCGCGAGCCTCTGATTGACCCCGCGCCATACCAACTTACGCCAGAGCGGCTAATACACGCTTAAGACCAGTACAAGCTTAAGGTGTGCGATCCTTATCCTGCTGCTCCTGTAGAAAGCGGTCGCGATGGGCGCTGGAGCAGAACCACTGCTCCTGGTCACGCAGTGCTTCGTCTTCAGGAACATGTACTTCACACCAGCGGCAGCGCACCATTTTGCCACCCTCGTGACGGTTCACTTTGCTATGCTGCGCTTCATGCTCAAGCTTACGTTGCCGGTAGATGCCGTAGAGTTTTAAACCGGCATAGAATACAACGGCGAAGATAATCAGCCGAATGATCAAGAGGTTCATCCTTTTGTGTCTCCCGAAGTAGGGATATAAGCGTTGTGAGTGCCGCGCGGCCTTTGCCAGTTGGCGGCCCTTGCGGGACAATACGACTATGACGGTGCAATCCGATTTTAAAGATTCTCAAGAGATTTTGACGCCCATGCAAGACTTAACGCTGGTAATGGCCCAACTCGATCCTCTGGTCGGGGATATTCCCGGCAACGCCGCACGCGCGATTGAAGCCGTTCGCGAAGCCCGGATTGAGCATGGGGCGGATATTGTTGTCTTTCCTGAGCTTTTTTTGTCGGGCTACCCGCCTGAAGATCTGCTGTTGCGTCCCTCAATGGAAACCCGCCTGCGCGAAGCCCGTGCGCTAATGGCATCGAAGGTCGCCAGCGATGTGCTGGTGATCATTGGCTATCCCGGCGTGCGGGAAGGGCGTTGCTACAACCTGGCAGGCCTACTCTACAATGGCCAGTGGGAAGCTGAGTACGCCAAGCAGGCGCTGCCTAACTATCAAGTGTTTGACGAGCAGCGCTACTTTACGCCAGGCACAGAGACACTCGTTTATGAGCATAAAGGCGCCAAGCTGGGCATCGTGATCTGCGAAGACCTGTGGGATGGCGCGCCGGTTAAGTCCGCCGCGCAAGCGGGCGCTGAGGTGCTGGTCTCCTTGCACGCCTCTCCCTATCATCAGGACAAGCCCGCGGAGCGGCTGCGCCTGTTGGAGAAGCACGCCCAGGATACGCAGCTACCCATTGTGTATGTGAACACCATCGGTGGCCAAGATGAACTGGTTTTTGATGGCGGATCCTGCTGCGTTAACGCCCGCGGTGAGCTTCAGGTGCTGGCGCCGTATTGGCAGGCGGGCCTGATGCCGGTTCAGCTCCTCCAGACCAGCGCCACTGTTTGGGAACCCCAGCCCGGCGAGATTGACCCCGAAGTAGAACCGGAAGAGAGCCTTTACTGTGCGTTGGTTACCGGGCTGCGCGATTACGTCAACAAGAGCGGTTTTGAGGGCGTGGTGTTGGGACTTTCCGGCGGTATCGACTCCGCGCTCTCACTGGCCATCGCCGTTGACGCACTGGGCCCCCAGCGGGTGCAGGCGGTGATGATGCCTTACCACTACACCGCGGATATTTCCAAACAGGACGCTGCGGAGCAGGCCAAGATGCTCGGTGTGCATTACGAGATAATGCCAATTGAACCCATGGTTGAGGCGTTTATGGGGACGCTGGCAGAGAGCTTCGCAGGCACTGAGCGCGATACTACTGAAGAGAACCTGCAGTCGCGCTGTCGCGGTGTGCTGTTGATGGCGATCTCGAACAAGAAAGGCTTGATGGTACTCACCACCGGTAACAAGAGCGAAATGGCGGTGGGCTATGCCACGCTGTATGGCGATATGGTGGGCGGGTTTAATGCCATTAAAGATGTGTATAAAACCTGGGTGTACCGCTTGGCTCGCTGGCGCAATACGCAATCACCCGCGATACCCGAGCGTGTCATTGAGCGGCCACCCAGCGCGGAGCTGGCGCCCGATCAGCAGGATAGCGACTCGCTGCCTGATTATGACGTGCTCGATGCAATCCTATTAAGCTATATCGAGGGCGATATGAGCGCTGAAGCGATCATTGCCGGTGGCTTTGACGCTGAAGACGTTTACAAAGTAGTGAAGCTGGTCGACCGCTGCGAGTATAAACGTCGCCAAGCGCCGATTGGCGTGCGGGTTACCCCGCGAGGCTTTGGGCGCGACCGCCGCTACCCCATCGTCAATGGCTGGCAGCCCGGCGAGTAAACGGGGTATCTCTTAACGCGGCTATGACGGCCAGATAAAAAAACTCCCCTGAAAAGGGGAGTTTTTTCATTGTGCATCCACGGCAGTCAGACCCTGGCCGTTTTAATTTAGAAGCTTTCCCACTCCGGTGCTGCCTGCTGACGTTTAACGGCGGGGAGAGCGTGGGTGTTGGCAGAATGACTGCTTGCCGGTGCTAAGGGAGCCTGCGACGGTTGGGCGTTTTTGGCAGAGTTGGGTAATTTGAAGACCTGCATGGAGTGCAGCAGCGAGTGAGCGTTTTGACGCAGGTTGTTAGCTGCGGTAGCGCTTTCGTGAACTAGGGCTGCGTTCTGCTGGGTGACCTGATCCATCTCGGTCACTGCTCGACCCACTTCCTGCACACCGGTGCTCTGCTCGGCGCTGGCGTGGCTGATCTCCTGCATAATGCTGGTTACCCGCTCGATAGCCGCGACGATCTGCTCGGTCGATTTGCTGGCTTCTTCGGCGCGCTCGTTGCCATGGGTGACCCGTTCCAGGTTGCTAGAGATAAGGTCGTTGATCTCTTTTGCGGCATCGGCACTGCGCTGGGCAAGTTTACGCACTTCTTCTGCGACTACCGCAAAGCCACGGCCATGCTCCCCAGCCCGGGCAGCTTCGACCGAGGCATTAAGTGCCAGAATGTTGGTTTGGAAGGCGATTGCATCAATAGTAGAAATAATACCGGCAATTTCCTGAGAGCTCTTATTAAGATCGTTCATGGTGGCAACCACCTGATTGACCGCTGCGCCACCTTGCTTGGCGGTGCTTGATGCGCTTGAAGCTTCCAGGCTGGCCTGCTCAGAATTTTCAGCGTTAAGTTTTACGGTGCTATTGAGTTGTTCCATTGCCGAGGCGGTTTCGGCTAGTGCGCTGGCCTGCTGCTCAGTACGTGAGGAGAGGTCGTTATTGCCTTCAGCGATTTGCTCGCTGTTGCTGGCCACCGCTTCTGCAGAGGCGCGCACCTGGGTCACAATGGTTTGTAACTGCTGCGCCATGGCTACCTGTGACGCCATAATGCTGCGGGTATCTCCTTTCTTAAGCTTACCCTGGCTGGTTAACTCGCCGCGACCAATGGCTTCTGCGAAGGCTTTGACTTCGTAGGGCTCGGCACCCAATTCACGGAGCAGTTGGCGGGATAGAAACACCGCGATCAAACCGCCCACCAGCAATGCAAACAGTGTTAGCCCCAGCATTTGCATCTGGAAGCCGGAAGCGGTGTCGCGGGCTGTGGCGGTGGTGGTATCGTTCAACTGCTGCTGGAGATTGATAAACTGATTAATACGGTTAAGCCATTCGCTATAAGCAGGGCCTGCCTCTTCAAGTAGCAGTGTTTGCGCCTCCGCATACTCGTCAGCTTCGCGGGCTGCGATGACCTGCTCGGTTAGTTCCCGGGTGAGTATGGCCTGATCATTAATACTGTTAATAATACTCTGCTCTTGAGCCGTGCCAGCGTATTCGCTGGTCACTTGCTCCATGCCTGTTGTGGCTGTGCTGTAAGCGTTACGCAGGCGTTCCATTTCACTCTCTAATGAGCTGAGGTTGCCATTCCCTGCGGTGATAACAATGTCGCGAAGTACGATAGCGCGGTCATGTACACTACCTCGCCAGTCCACTGCAAAGCGTTGTTTGGTGCCGTTAACATCGTTGATGGTGGTTAAGTCGCGGTCAATTTGATTGACCTGGTAAATACCGACAGCGGTTAACAGAATCAGCAGCCCAAGCAGGGCAGCAAAACCGAGCGTTAACCGCGTGCTAATTTTGGTGTTGCTGGAACGGGCGTTAAAAAGTGACATTGAGTGCTCCCTTAGGTGCCGTTAAGGCACTTTATTATGCAAGATGGGATCATCATATATTTGTGTATAGCTTTTGTATGGGAAATAATGACTACATGTATAGTATTTTTAATTACTTTTTGTTTTCTCTTTTAGAATCATGTGCTTGTTGACTTTTGAATAAAAAACCACGCCGTGGCGTGGTTTCCTGGGTACATGTTGTACAGCTTTCAGCGAATGATAGCTCGCAGTGGTTTAATCATTTTGGCCTAAATGCTTAGGAACGAAGCGACTGCCTTGCAACTGCTCGTGATCAGGCGCGTTTTCCCGCAGTACGGCGAGGACTTCATTGGCGCGATCCTCCATGTCAAGGCCTTGATAGCCTTCTACCATGGTGGCCAAGGCATCCCGGGTGGCGCTGGATTCAGGGTAGTTTTCGATTACCCAACGGCCACGCTCAACGGCGGCCAAGTAAGCACCACGGCGCAGGTAGTAATCGGCGACATGGAGCTCATGGCGAGCCATGAGCTCACGCAGATAGACGATTCGCTGCTGGGCGTCAGCGGCGTATTCGCTCTGGGGGTAGCGCTGGATCAGTTCGCGGAAGTCGTTGTAAGCATCCCGTGAAGCCCCTAAGTCACGCTTAGAGATATCGATCAGGCGCAGCCGCTCTAGACTAAAGCGGCCCGCTTGCCAGGCGGAGAGGCCGCGCAAATAGTAGGCGTAGTCCACTTGGGGGTGGTCAGGATGTAAGCGAATAAAGCGGCTGGCAGCGGCTCGAGCCTCTTCCCAGTCGCTGTTTTCATAGTAGGCATAGATCAGCTCAAGCTGGGCTTGCTCGGCATGGGCACCAAACGGATAGCGGGTATCGAGGGCTTCCAAACGCTCTATCGCAATCGGGTAACGGTTGCTGTCTAGGGCTGTGCGGGCCAGTTCATAGAGCTCGCGCTCTTGTACCCCAGCAAATTCATCGTCTTCTTCATCGCTGGTATCGTTACTTGCACAGCCCGCTAAAAGGGCAAGGCTTAGGGCTAGAGCACCAAAGCGGTTGGCAGCTGAAAAAACGCGCATCATCATCCTCGTTGCAAACAAGCCTTGATCACCAAAAAGCGGCGATGGCCATAAGTAGAATGGTAGAATAGGTCTCAGTCCGCCCACTATAAAACACCTCGGCTCAAAACGCAGGCTTAGCGACGTTTCGTTAGGTGTCGTCAAAGGTGGCCGCTAAGGTTTTTTGCGTCTTAAAGAGGATTTTCATGTCTCGAATAGTTGAAGACACGCAGCGCGTGCCCGCGACGTTAGCCGGTGCACGGTTAGACCAAGCGGCGGCTGAGTTGTTCAGTGATTACTCCCGCGAACGCTTAAAAGCGTGGATTAACGCTGGTGAGTTGACAGTGGACGGCGCGCAAGCCAAACCTAAAGCCAAGTTACATGGCCATGAAGTGTTGGCGCTTCAGGCGACCATCGAGGACGATACCCGCTTTGAAGCCCAGGACATCGCGCTGGATATCGTTTACGAAGACGACACGGTGATGGTCATCAACAAAGCTGCCGGTATGGTGGTGCATCCTGCCGCAGGCAACCCGGATGGCACACTATTGAATGCACTACTGCATCACCAGCCGTCGCTTGCCGAAGTGCCTCGGGCTGGCATTGTTCACCGCTTAGATAAAGACACGACCGGCTTGATGATGGTGGCGAAAACGCTGCCCGCCCAAACGGCCCTGGTCGAACAGCTGCAGGCGCGCAGCGTGTCACGCCAGTACGACGCCGTGGTGATTGGTAAGCCGGTATCGGGGAGCACTATCGATGCGCCCATTGGCCGCCACCCCAAAGACCGTAAACGCCAGGCCGTTACCGCTTCGGGTAAGCCTGCCATTACCCACTTCCGCGTGGTTGAGCGCTTCCGTGCCCACACCCATGTGCGTTGCAAGTTGGAAACCGGGCGTACTCACCAAATTCGTGTGCATATGGCCCATGCCCGCTATCCATTAATTGGTGACCCCATGTACGGCGGTCGCGCCAAGCTGCCGCCGGGTGCCGCTGAGCCGCTGAAAGAGATCCTGCGCGAATTCCCCCGTCAGGCCCTGCATGCGCGTAAGTTGATTTTCAAGCACCCGGTCAGTGGCGAAACATTAACTTTTCAAGCAGACCTCCCCGATGATTTGTTAATGTTGTTGGATTACCTACGGGAAGATAATGAGACTATGCGATGAGCGATGCCATTAATTTACGGCCAACGCTTTTAGTACCCGACTGGCCCGCGCCATCCAATGTGCGTGCCTTTGTGACAACCCGGGAATCGGGGCCTAGCCAGGGTGATTTCGCCGCTTTTAACCCCGCTTCCCATGTGGGCGATAATGCTGATCATGTAGCGTTGTGTCGGCGTTTGCTGCAAAAGGAGCTTGGCGATGAGCGCCCTCTGCTATGGCTGAACCAGACCCACGGGGCTCGCGTGCAGCAGTTTTATCAGCCTGATGCTGCCGATGCAGATGCATCCATTGCTACTTCCAATGAGTACGCCTGTGTAGTGCTGACGGCAGACTGCCTGCCGGTGATGTTCTGCAATCGCGCGGGTACCCAGGTGGCGGTGGCCCATGCTGGTTGGCGCGGTCTGGCGGGCGGCGTGCTGGAGGCAACCATTGCCGCCATGAATACGGATCCCGATGAGATCTTGGTGTGGTTAGGGCCCGCTATTTCCAATGCGCAATTTGAGGTTGGGCCGGAGGTTTACGGCGCCTTTGTTGCTGTTCATCCGGATACCGCTGACGCTTTTGACCACAGTCCCTATCGACTCGGCCATTACATGGCCGATCTCTATCGGCTGGCACGCTTTCGCTTAGAGGCGCTGGGGGTCAACCACATTAGTGGCGGCCACTTCTGTACCGCCTGCGAGTCGCGTTTCTACTCCTTCCGCCGTGATGGCGGCAAAACCGGACGCATGGCCAGCGTGATCTGGATCAATTAACGTCCACAAATGATTCCTTAAGCCTGCGGTTTACGTGGGCACCTCTTGAAAAGCATGGAACTGGCGCCATTTAACTTGTCAAGCTAAGAGTGATTTAGCACGTCTAATGACACGTTATCGGGTCACGCGGTGCGTCCAAACGCACGGCTACCCCAGGAGGAACTCCATGCGTTTTGATAAATTTACCGCCAAGCTTCAAAGTGCGATTGCCGAGGCGCAGTCGCTGGCCGTTGGCCGCGGTCATAATCAGCTAGACCCAGCGCACTTGCTGCTGGCCCTGCTTGACACCAAAGATACCGGTATTAAAGCCCTGATTGAAAAAGCCGAGGGCAGCCCTTCACGCCTGCGCGATGGGTTGGTACAGCAGTTGGATAACTTGCCCAAGGTGGGGCAGTTCGACGGCGAAGTGCAGCCGTCGCGGGATTTCATCAAGCTATTCAACTTAACCGATCGCGAAGCGCAAAAACGCGGCGACCAGTTTATTGCCAGTGAGCTGGTACTACTGGCGGCGCTGGAAATGAATTCGGCGATTACCAAACTGCTGAAAGACGCAGGCATTAGCCGCAAATCCCTTGAGGCCGCTATTAATAGTCTACGCGGCGGGGCCTCGGTGGATGATGCTAACGCCGAAGACCAGCGTGAGGCGCTGAATAAATACACCCTGGATCTTACCCAGCGCGCGCTGGATGGCAAGCTCGACCCCGTGATTGGCCGCGACGATGAAATTCGCCGTACGATTCAAGTGCTGCAGCGGCGTACCAAAAACAATCCGGTACTTATCGGCGAGCCGGGCGTGGGTAAAACCGCCATTGTGGAAGGGTTGGCCCAGCGCATCGTTAACGGTGAGGTGCCGGAAGGCTTGAAAGATAAGCGCGTGCTCTCCCTGGATATGGGCTCGCTGCTTGCAGGTGCCAAGTTCCGCGGCGAGTTTGAAGAGCGCTTGAAAGCCGTGCTTAAGGAACTCTCCCAGGAAGAGGGCCGGGTAATTCTGTTTATCGATGAGCTGCACACCATGGTCGGCGCAGGCAAAGCCGAAGGCGCCATGGACGCGGGCAATATGCTTAAGCCTGCCCTGGCGCGCGGTGAGCTGCACTGCGTGGGCGCCACTACCCTGGACGAGTACCGCAAGTACATTGAAAAAGATGCTGCCCTGGAGCGCCGTTTCCAGAAGGTATTGGTGGATGAGCCTTCCGAAGAGGACACCGTGGCCATTCTGCGTGGCCTGAAAGAGCGCTATGAGGTTCACCACGGGGTGGATATTACCGACTCCGCCATCATTGCCGCGGCGAAGCTCTCTACCCGCTATATCACGGATCGTCAGTTGCCTGATAAGGCCATTGATTTAATCGATGAGGCCGCCTCGCGGATTCGTATGGAGCTGGACTCCAAGCCGGAGGCGATGGATCGCCTTGATCGCCGTCTGATTCAGCTCAAAATGGAGCGCGAGGCGCTTAAGAAAGAGACCGACGAGGCCACCAAAAAACGCCTGGAGGCGCTCAATACCCAGATTCATGAGTTAGAGCGCGAATACGCTGATCTTGATGAGATCTGGAAAGCCGAGAAAGCCAGCATTCAGGGCGCTGCTCAGTTTAAGGCCGAACTTGAGCAGGCGCGCATTGACCTTGAACAGGCGCGCCGCCAGGGTGATTTGGGTCGGATGTCGGAAATTCAGTACGGCAAGATTCCCGAGCTGGAGAAGAAGATTGCCGAAAGTGGCGAAGGTGAAGCGGATACTTCAAGCCATCAACTGCTGCGCTCTAACGTCACTGAAGAGGAGATTGCCGAAGTCGTCTCCCGCTGGACGGGTATTCCTGTTTCCAAAATGCTCGAAGGCGAACGCGATAAGCTGCTGCGTATGGAAGAGGCGTTGCACCAGCGGGTGATTGGGCAGGATGAAGCCGTCGAGGCGGTCGCCAACGCGGTACGCCGCTCCAGGGCCGGTCTTGCTGACCCCAACCGCCCTAACGGCTCATTCCTGTTCCTCGGCCCCACCGGGGTGGGTAAAACCGAGCTGTGTAAGTCGCTGGCCAACTTCCTCTTCGACACCGAAGAGGCCATGGTACGTATCGATATGTCGGAGTTTATGGAGAAACACTCCGTGGCCCGCTTGATCGGTGCGCCCCCAGGTTACGTCGGCTACGAAGAGGGTGGCTACTTAACCGAAGCAGTTCGCCGCAAGCCTTACTCGGTGCTGCTGCTGGATGAGGTGGAGAAAGCCCACCCGGATGTCTTTAATATCCTGCTGCAGGTGTTGGAAGATGGTCGCTTAACCGACGGCCAGGGGCGTACGGTGGATTTCCGCAACACCGTGATCGTGATGACCTCTAACATGGGCTCGGACATTATCCAGCGCATGGGCGGCGATGTTAGTGATGATAAAGATAGCGACTATGAGGCGATGAAAAATATGGTCATGGAGGTGGTGGGTAACCACTTCCGGCCTGAGCTGATCAACCGTATCGATGAAGTGGTGGTGTTCCACGCCCTGGGTCAAGAGCAGATTCAGGCCATTGCCGGCATTCAGTTGGAGCGCTTGAAAGTGCGCCTCGCCGAACACGATCTGAAGCTTGAGGTTAGCTCTGAAGCCATGGCGCAGTTGGCGGTTGTGGGCTTTGACCCTGTGTACGGGGCGCGGCCTCTCAAACGGGCGATTCAAAGCCGTATCGAGAATCCGCTGGCCCAAGACCTGCTAGGTGGCAAGTTTGCTCCTGGTGATACCATTCATATCAATGCAGAAGAGGGTAAGTTGGTGTTTAGCTCATAATTGCGGCCGCCACTTGTGCGCAATTGAATAGGGTAAAAGCCCCGCTAGCTTTGCTAGCGGGGCTTTTTTTATGGCTTCTTGCGACCTTTGTTGCGTTTGGCTTGATCGGAGGTTGACAGGCTGAGGGCGCTAATGGAATCTTGTCGGTTCCTGATTTGCGGGCGCGGACTCAACGGGCAACCCCTTATTCCCGCGCGAAGGGTAGGCGAAAGCCTCTACCCGCCGAAGGACTTCCGGGCTTGGGCTAACCGCTCAACCTGGCCAACGCCCCGACACGGCGAACTGCCGTGATAAGAGTGCAGGCCCTAACCGGGCCTCCTGCCAGGGTTTGGCATCAGGTGTCGGCAAGGGCCGACAGCGGCATACCGCCGCACTCGACACCGTGCCCATGTGGGTACGGATCGCACTCGAGACCTCCAGGGGAGAAATACAGTGGAACTGCTTTCCGGCGCAGATATGATCGCCCGCTTCTTGCAAGATGAGGGCATCGAATACATTTATGGTTACCCCGGCGGTGCAGCGCTGCATATTTACGATGCACTCTTCCGCCAGGACAAAGTGAAGCACATTCTAGTGCGTCATGAACAAGCGGCTACCCACGCAGCCGACGGCTATGCCCGTGCCTCAGGCAAGCCTGGCTGCGTACTGGTTACCTCCGGCCCCGGTGCCACCAACGCCGTCACCGGTATTGCCACCGCCTACATGGACTCTATCCCTATGGTAGTGCTGTGTGGCCAGGTGGCGAGCCACCTGATCGGTGAAGACGCCTTCCAGGAGACCGATATCGTCGGTGTGACACGCCCGATCGTGAAGCACAGCTTCTCGATCCGTCACCCGTCGGAAATCCCGGAAGTGCTGAAAAAGGCGTTCTATTTAGCCTCAACCGGTCGCCCTGGCCCGGTGGTGGTGGACATCCCCAAGGATATGACGGCGCCTACTGAGCGTTACGAGTATGTCTACCCGAAAAAGGTCAAGCTGCGCTCCTACAACCCGGTAACGCGTGGCCACACGGGGCAGATCAAAAAAGCCGTTGAGATGATGCTTAAGGCCAAACGTCCGGTGTTTTATACCGGCGGCGGTGTGGTCACGGGCAAAGCCAGCGAAGGCCTGACCGATCTGGTCAAACAGCTGGGCTACCCGATTACCACTACGCTGATGGGCATTGGCGCGTATCCGCAAAGTGATCGGCAGTGCTTGGGCTGGCTGGGTATGCACGGCTCCTATGAATCCAATATGGCCATGCACCACGCCGACCTGATCATTGCCATTGGGGCGCGTTTTGACGACCGTGTAACCAACAGCACGTCGAAATTCTGCCCCACCGCCAAAATCATCCATGTGGACGTCGATCCAAGTTCGATCTCTAAAACGGTGCGTGCCGATGTGCCGATCGTGGGCCCGGCCTCCAGCGTTATCAATGAGATGATCAGCTTGGTGCAGGGGCATAAAATTGCCCATCCCGAAGCGCTGACTGAGTGGTGGGAAAAGATTGATGGCTGGCGTGCCGACCGTGAAGGCAAGCTTTATGAGCCTTCCAAGGAGGGTGAAGCGCTTAAGCCACAGGAAGTTATTGAAGCGCTTTGTCGGGTAACCCGAGGCGAAGCCTACGTGACGACCGATGTTGGTCAGCACCAGATGTTCGCGGCGCAGTACTACAAGTTTGATAAACCCAACCGACTGATCACCTCAGGTGGTTTGGGCACCATGGGCTTTGGCTTCCCCGCCGCCATGGGTATCAAGCAGAACTACCCGGATGATGACGTGGTGTGTGTCACCGGTGAAGGCAGCTTCCAGATGATGATGCAGGAGCTCTCTACCTGTAAGCAGTACGGGGTGGGCGTTAAGATCCTCAATCTTAACAATGCGTCGCTGGGTATGGTGCGTCAGTGGCAGGACTTGAACTATAAATCGCGTCACGCGCACTCCTATATGGAGTCGCTGCCGGACTTTCATATGCTGATTGAGGCGTATGGATTTACCGCGATTACCGTCAATACTATTGATGAACTGGAGCCTGCGCTGGAGCGTGCCTTTGCGGATAAGCATGAGCTGGTGTTCCTTGACGTGAAGGTCGACCCTTTTGAGCACGTCTATCCGATGCAGGTGCCGTTAGGCGCCATGCGCGACATGCTGCTGTCTAAAACGGAGCGTACCTGATGCGTCATATCATCTCGATTCTGTTAGAAAATGAACCGGGTGCGCTGTCACGTGTAGTCGGGCTGTTCTCCCAGCGCAACTTCAACATCGAAACGCTTAACGTAGCGCCGACAGAAGACCCATCTCTGTCGCGCTTAACGGTCACCACCGTGGGCGATGACCGGGTCATCGAGCAGATCACCAAGCACCTCAATAAGCTGATTGATGTGGTCAAGCTGGTGGATCTCACTGAAGGTAACCATATCGAGCGCGAACTGATGCTGGTGAAAGTGAAGGCATTGGGTGCGGCGCGTGATGAAGTGAAGCGCACGGTGGATATCTTCCGCGCACAGATCGTCGACGTAACGCCCAGCCTGTATACCGTGCAGATCACCGGTGATGCGGGCAAGCTGGATGCTTTCCTTCAAGCCATGGCACCGGTAGGCATATTAGAGGTCGCCCGCACCGGGGTCTCGGGTATTGCTCGGGGCGATAAGGTGTTGTCGCTTTAGGCATTAAAAGCGTGAAGCATTGACTGCCAAATAAGAGCGCTGCTCCCTCCCAGGAGTGGCGCTTTTTCATGGTGGCTTAATTGTTGCTCGCTGACTGAGGCGCAAAGAGCATCAATACAGCAATTGGCTGGCTGAGTGACACTCACCGTGTAGAATGAAAGCGACTACTGTTCCCGTGACTTCACTTTTAATGGATGAAACCTATGACACAGGACGCTCGCGATCAAGAGCACTCAGGCTCAGGCCAGGCAAGTTCAGATCATGCTAAACCAGGCCCGATAGGCGCTGAGCAGCCAGACGACACTGATCCGTCAGAGGTAGGTGGCAACGAGGATTTGGCGACTGCTTTCTTGCGTGAAACGGAGGTGGTTGAGGAAACCGTAGAGGATGGTAAAAAGATCCGCCGTCGAGGTATCTACTTACTGCCTAACTTATTTACCACCTCGGCGCTGTTTGCAGGTTTCTTTGCGGTCGTTGCTGGTATTAATGGCGAGTTCACCTCGGCCGCCGTCGCGATCTTTATTGCCATGGTGCTGGATGGCTTGGATGGCCGTGTCGCACGTATGACCAATACGCAAAGTGAATTCGGCGCTGAGTACGACAGCTTGTCTGACATGATCTCCTTTGGTATGGCTCCCGCTTTAGTTGCCTTTACCTGGATTCTTCAGGACATAGGTAAAACCGGCTGGGTGGTGGCCTTTCTTTACGTGGCCTGCGCGGCACTGCGCCTTGCACGTTTTAATGTACAGATCGGTAGCGTCGACAAAAAGTGGTTTATTGGATTGCCAAGCCCTTCTGCCGCAGCGCTAGTAGCGGCCAGTGTGTGGACCTTCCATAGCTTTGATGCCGATGCCTTTGGCTTCAAGTTACTGATGCTGGTTGTGGTGGCGGCGGCAGGCGTGCTGATGGTGAGTAATATCCGCTACTACAGCTTCAAGGATCTCGACTTTAAAAAGCCAGTACCGTTTGTTGTGCTGCTCGCCATCGTTCTGGCTTTCGTTATGATCTCGGTTGAACCTTCGGTAATGCTGTTACTGCTGTTTGGAGCCTATGTGGCTTCAGGGCCTGTTTTAGCCGTTATGCGCAAGGCAAAACCTAGCCGCTAGGACTTTACGCCACTTTTTTGACAGTTCTTTCAAAAAGCCCTTGCCAACCCGGCAGCGAATCCGTAAAGTACGCATCCGCTGCCGGGGACGCCAAGCGTTGCCAGCGGTGCATAAGGTGTAAAAGCCTTGGTTTGTCAGGAGGTTAGAGCAAATTGTATCGCTCGCCTCAGTCGCTAAAAAAAACAGCGATTGACAACCACCAGGAAATGCGTAGAATACGCCTTCCTCGCTGAGGCAAGCCAGTTCAACGGCGGCCAGGTTGCTTTCAAAGTGATCGTGACAGCGAAACAGCTCTTTAACAATTTGATCAGGTAATTCATGTGGGCGCTTGCTGATGTTGGTGGCAAATCACCAAATATCAAGGCAAGCGACTCAAGCAATAAGGTTTTAAAGGATTCGTCCTTTGGGATCTGTTTTGAATGAATTCGTTTGAACCTTGAGCCAAGTTTGATCCGCTTTTGCTGTCTTCGGCTAGTCCTTAGAGAGCGAGTAAGGATCACAATGATTTTAAACTGAAGAGTTTGATCATGGCTCAGATTGAACGCTGGCGGCAGGCCTAACACATGCAAGTCGAGCGGTAACAGGGGTAGCTTGCTACCCGCTGACGAGCGGCGGACGGGTGAGTAATGCATAGGAATCTGCCCGGTAGTGGGGGATAACCTGGGGAAACCCAGGCTAATACCGCATACGTCCTACGGGAGAAAGGGGGCTTCGGCTCCCGCTATTGGATGAGCCTATGTCGGATTAGCTAGTTGGTAAGGTAATGGCTTACCAAGGCAACGATCCGTAGCTGGTCTGAGAGGATGATCAGCCACATCGGGACTGAGACACGGCCCGAACTCCTACGGGAGGCAGCAGTGGGGAATATTGGACAATGGGGGGAACCCTGATCCAGCCATGCCGCGTGTGTGAAGAAGGCCCTCGGGTTGTAAAGCACTTTCAGCGAGGAAGAACGCCTAGTGGTTAATACCCATTAGGAAAGACATCACTCGCAGAAGAAGCACCGGCTAACTCCGTGCCAGCAGCCGCGGTAATACGGAGGGTGCAAGCGTTAATCGGAATTACTGGGCGTAAAGCGCGCGTAGGTGGCTTGATAAGCCGGTTGTGAAAGCCCCGGGCTCAACCTGGGAACGGCATCCGGAACTGTCAGGCTAGAGTGCAGGAGAGGAAGGTAGAATTCCCGGTGTAGCGGTGAAATGCGTAGAGATCGGGAGGAATACCAGTGGCGAAGGCGGCCTTCTGGACTGACACTGACACTGAGGTGCGAAAGCGTGGGTAGCAAACAGGATTAGATACCCTGGTAGTCCACGCCGTAAACGATGTCGACCAGCCGTTGGGTGCCTAGAGCACTTTGTGGCGAAGTTAACGCGATAAGTCGACCGCCTGGGGAGTACGGCCGCAAGGTTAAAACTCAAATGAATTGACGGGGGCCCGCACAAGCGGTGGAGCATGTGGTTTAATTCGATGCAACGCGAAGAACCTTACCTACCCTTGACATCTACAGAAGCCGGAAGAGATTCTGGTGTGCCTTCGGGAACTGTAAGACAGGTGCTGCATGGCTGTCGTCAGCTCGTGTTGTGAAATGTTGGGTTAAGTCCCGTAACGAGCGCAACCCTTGTCCTTATTTGCCAGCACGTAATGGTGGGAACTCTAAGGAGACTGCCGGTGACAAACCGGAGGAAGGTGGGGACGACGTCAAGTCATCATGGCCCTTACGGGTAGGGCTACACACGTGCTACAATGGCCGGTACAAAGGGCGGCGAGCTCGCGAGAGTCAGCGAATCCCTTAAAGCCGGTCTCAGTCCGGATCGGAGTCTGCAACTCGACTCCGTGAAGTCGGAATCGCTAGTAATCGTGAATCAGAATGTCACGGTGAATACGTTCCCGGGCCTTGTACACACCGCCCGTCACACCATGGGAGTGGACTGCACCAGAAGTGGTTAGCCTAACGCAAGAGGGCGATCACCACGGTGTGGTTCATGACTGGGGTGAAGTCGTAACAAGGTAGCCGTAGGGGAACCTGCGGCTGGATCACCTCCTTAAACGATGCGTCACAGTTAGTAAGCGTCCACAATGAATTACCTGATCAGATAGCTGTTGATGCGCAGTGATAAGCCAGACGTCTTCGGCGTTGCCTTATCACTGCGTATAGCAGTCGCTCTTTAACAATGTATATCATGCTGACAAGAACACGCCGTAAGGTGTGCTTCTTAAATTGTGATACGTCTCAAGCGTATCCGGCAAAATAGAACGTTATCATTGCGACATCCAGACTCCTTCGGGTTATAGGGTCAAGCAATGAAGCGCACACGGTGGATGCCTAGGCAGCCAGAGGCGATGAAAGACGTGGTAGCCTGCGATAAGGTTCGGTGAGGTGGCAACAACCTGTGACCCGGACATCTCTGAATGGGGAAACCCACTCATCATAAGATGAGTATCGTGCCCTGAATACATAGGGGTACGAGGCGAACCAGGGGAACTGAAACATCTAAGTACCCTGAGGAAAAGAAATCAACCGAGATTCCCCCAGTAGCGGCGAGCGAACGGGGACCAGCCCTTAAGCATGAGACTGATTAGGCGAACACGCTGGGAAGCGTGGCCGTAGCGGGTGATAGCCCCGTAGTCGAAAATCTGATCATGTGAAATCGAGTAGGTCGGGGCACGAGAAACCTTGACTGAAGACGGGGGGACCATCCTCCAAGGCTAAATACTCCTGGCTGACCGATAGTGAACCAGTACCGTGAGGGAAAGGCGAAAAGAACCCCGGAGAGGGGAGTGAAATAGATCCTGAAACCGTGTGCGTACAAGCAGTCGGAGCCCACTTGTTGGGTGACGGCGTACCTTTTGTATAATGGGTCAGCGACTTATATTCAGTGGCGAGGTTAACCGTATAGGGGAGCCGTAGGGAAACCGAGTCTTAACTGGGCGACACAGTCGCTGGATATAGACCCGAAACCGAGCGATCTATCCATGAGCAGGGTGAAGGTTGAGTAACATCAACTGGAGGCCCGAACCAGGATCTGTTGAAAAAGATTTGGATGACTTGTGGATCGGAGTGAAAGGCTAATCAAGCTCGGAGATAGCTGGTTCTCCTCGAAAGCTATTTAGGTAGCGCCTCACGTAGTACCGCCGGGGGTAGAGCACTGTTTCGGCTAGGGGGTCATCCCGACTTACCAACCCGAGGCAAACTCCGAATACCGGTGAGTAACGCGTGGGAGACACACGGCGGGTGCTAACGTCCGTCGTGAAAAGGGAAACAACCCAGACCGTCAGCTAAGGTCCCGAAATCCTGGTTAAGTGGGAAACGATGTGGGAAGGCTCAGACAGCTAGGAGGTTGGCTTAGAAGCAGCCATCCTTTAAAGAAAGCGTAATAGCTCACTAGTCGAGTCGGCCTGCGCGGAAGATGTAACGGGGCTAAACCAGGTACCGAAGCTACGGGTTCATCCTATGGATGAGCGGTAGAGGAGCGTCGTGTAAGCCGATGAAGGTGGATTGAGAAGTCTGCTGGAGGTATCACGAGTGCGAATGCTGACATGAGTAACGATAAAGGGAGTGAAAAACTCCCTCGCCGGAAGACCAAGGGTTTCTGTTCGACGCTAATCGGAGCAGAGTGAGTCGGCCCCTAAGGCGAGGCCGAAAGGCGTAGTCGATGGGAAACGGGTCAATATTCCCGTACCGGACATGGTTGCGATGGGGGGACGAAGAAGGCTAGGTGAGCCAGGCGTTGGTAGTCCTGGTGAAAGTGAGTAGGCTGGGATCTTAGGTAAATCCGGGATCCTTTAAGGCCGAGACACGAGATGAACTGACCACGGTCAGGAAGTCACTGATGCCACGCTTCCAGGAAAAGCCTCTAAGCTTCAGATCATGTGCGACCGTACCCCAAACCGACACAGGTGGTCAGGGTGAGAATCCCAAGGCGCTTGAGAGAACTCGGGTGAAGGAACTAGGCAAAATGGTGCCGTAACTTCGGGAGAAGGCACGCCGGCGTAGGGTGAAGAGACTTGCTCTCCTAGCCCGAACCGGTCGAAGATACCAGGTGGCTGCAACTGTTTATTAAAAACACAGCACTCTGCTAACGCGCAAGCGGACGTATAGGGTGTGACGCCTGCCCGGTGCCGGAAGGTTAAATGATGGTGTTAGCCCCTCTCTTGTAGAGGGCGCGAAGCTCTTGATTGAAGCCCCGGTAAACGGCGGCCGTAACTATAACGGTCCTAAGGTAGCGAAATTCCTTGTCGGGTAAGTTCCGACCTGCACGAATGGCGTAATGATGGCCACGCTGTCTCCACCCGAGACTCAGTGAAATTGAAATCGCCGTGAAGATGCGGTGTACCCGCGGCTAGACGGAAAGACCCCGTGAACCTTTACTATAGCTTCACACTGGACGCTGATGTTGCCTGTGTAGGATAGCTGGGAGGCTTAGAAACCCGGACGCCAGTTCGGGCGGAGCCAACCTTGAAATACCAGCCTGGCATCATTGGCGTTCTCACTCAGGTCCGTTATCCGGATCGAGGACAGTGTGTGGTGGGTAGTTTGACTGGGGCGGTCTCCTCCTAAAGAGTAACGGAGGAGCACGAAGGTACCCTCAGCACGGTCGGACATCGTGCAATGAGTGCAAGAGCATAAGGGTGCTTGACTGCGAGACAGACACGTCGAGCAGGTGCGAAAGCAGGTTCTAGTGATCCGGTGGTTCTGTATGGAAGGGCCATCGCTCAACGGATAAAAGGTACTCCGGGGATAACAGGCTGATACCGCCCAAGAGTTCACATCGACGGCGGTGTTTGGCACCTCGATGTCGGCTCATCACATCCTGGGGCTGAAGTCGGTCCCAAGGGTATGGCTGTTCGCCATTTAAAGTGGTACGCGAGCTGGGTTTAGAACGTCGTGAGACAGTTCGGTCCCTATCTGCCGTGGGCGTTGGATGTTTGAGAAGGGCTGCTCCTAGTACGAGAGGACCGGAGTGGACGACCCTCTGGTGTTCCGGTTGTCACGCCAGTGGCATTGCCGGGTAGCTATGGTCGGACGGGATAACCGCTGAAAGCATCTAAGCGGGAAGCCCCCTTCAAGATGAGACATCCCCGAGGCCTAGAGCCTCCTGAAGGGCCCAGCAAGACCAGCTGGTTGATAGGCACGGTGTGGAAGCGCTGCAAGGCGTTGAGCTAACGTGTACTAATGGCCCGTGAGGCTTGACCCTATAACACCCAAGGGGTCTGGTCGTGATGATGACGTCAATGAAAAGCCGGATACGCAGCGTGTGGCCCAAGCAACAGCGAGGGCGGCAGGCAATGAGACGATCACAATTTAGCCATAGTCAGCATGATGTACATAGCCAGTTACGCCTGACGACCATAGCATGCGTGAACCACCTGATCCCTTGCCGAACTCAGAAGTGAAACCGCTTAGCGCCGATGGTAGTGTGGGGTCTCCCCATGCGAGAGTAGGTCATCGTCAGGCACTTATTTAACGAAGAACCCAGCCATCCGGCTGGGTTTTTTGTTTGTGTGGAAGAAAACCAAGGGGTCTCCCATGTAGAGTAGCGGGGAGCCGCCCTAGTCATCGTCAGGCACTTATACCAAAATCCCCCAGGGCTGATGCTCTGGGGGATTTTTTTTGCCTCACACCTCACGCCTCACCCTTTACTAGAGAAGCGTCTCCAGCGCCTCAATCAAACTATCCATCTCATCATCGGTTCCGATAGTGATGCGTAGGAAGTTGTTGAGGTCTGGGGTGTTAAAGTGACGAACCAGAATGCCCCGTTCGCGTAGGCCAGCAAATAGCTGCGCGCCTTCGTAGCCAGGGTGCTGGGCAAGCACAAAGTTAGCCTTAGAGGGCAATACTTCAAATCCCAACCCTTCAAGGCGCTGGCGAGTGCGTTCGCGAGTGGTAATAACACGCTCGCGACAGGCTTCAAAATGCTCGACATCTTTCAGTGCGGCGATGCCTACTAAGCTTGCCAAACTATCGACAGGATAAGAGTTAAAGGAGTCTTTTACCCGCAGCAGGCCATCAATCAACTCCTCTGAACCCACCGCATAGCCCAGCCGCAAGCCTGCCAAACTGCGAGATTTGGAAAACGTACCGGTAACTAATAGATTCGGATAGCGGTTAATCAGCGCAACAGCACTCTCCGCGCCAAAATCCACATACGCCTCATCCACGAGAACGACACGATCCGTGACTCGCTTAAGCAGCATCTCAATTGCTGACAGTGGGTGCGCGTGGCCCGTTGGCGCATTTGGGTTGGCAAAGATAACGCCGCTGCGGTTAGTCTCCGTACCAAGCGTATCAATATCGATTTCCCACTGCTCATTGAGCGGATGCTTGCGCAGCTCAACGCCATAAAGATTGGCGTAAACGGGGTAGAAGCTATAGGTGATGGCGGGTACGTCGAGTGGTGCGCCATGGCGGAAAAACGCTTGAAACGCTAATGCCAGCACTTCATCGGAACCATTACCAACAAACACTTGGCTGCTGGCTACCTGAAACGTCTCTGCCAACGCTTCCCGCAACGCTTTAGAGGTAGGGTCAGGGTATAGGCGCAGATGGTCTGTTGCATAGTCGCGCAGCACCTCACCAACGCTTGGCGCTGGTGGGTAAGGGTTTTCATTGGTATTGAGTTTAACAAGCTGCTCACGGGGTTGCTCACCGGGCACGTAAGGGGTAAGTTCGCGAACGGCCGGACTCCAGTATTGGCTCATGTGGGTAACCTGATTATCCTAGCAAGGTGCACCATGGTCGCTTGAAGCCTTACTAAGCGCAAGCATTCGCATCGCTAGGGGTGTGCGTCGCACCTTGTAGCGGTTATGCTGTCACAAGTGCGCGTAAATAAATGTGATGTCCAACACGAGATTAAGGAGACACTCTATGCAACTTAAGAGTTTGCTGGCCGGTTCGGCCATGTTGGCACTGCTGGCTGGCTGTGCAAGCAGCCCTATGGAGCAGCAAGAAGAGGCGGCTACTGCACAGCAAAATTACCAAGGTTCACTACCTTGCCGTAACTGTGATGGTATTGATCTGGACGTCACGATGGTGGGTGAAGAAACGAGCGCGGCTGAAGAACGCACCTTTACGCTGAACGCTTCATATCGGAACCATCCTCAAACACCCCCGGATGAAAACTACGCGGGTAACTGGGAAGTGCTGACCGGTACGCCGTCTGATCCAGACGCTACGGTTTACGAGCTGACGCCGGATGGTGATGGCCAAATCTACTACTTCATGCGCATTGATGAGAGCACGTTGGAGTTGATTGACCCAGAACGTCGCCGCTTTGAAAATGGTGAAATGCTGCAGCTAAAGCGCCAATAACGCGTTAGCCAGCAGTACAAAAGGCGGCCAATGGCCGCCTTTTGTGTTTGCTGGCAGTAGTGAATACAGCGGACGTGACGATTAAAAGCGATTAATAACAAGTGAATGCTAACGGCAGCAAAGCGAACGTTGCCACTTAGTGACAGCAACCGTAGGAGTGTAATGGCAGTGGCCAAAGCCAAAAGCGCCTTTGTATGCACCGAGTGCGGCGCCGAATACCGTAAATGGCAGGGACAATGTAGCAGCTGCCAGGAGTGGAACACGCTCAGTGAAGTGCACCTGGCGAGCGCTCGCCCTGGTGGCGGCGCAGCCCCCGGTCGAACGGGCTACGCGGGTGATCTATCCCGTGAAGTGATCGACCTGGGCAATGTGGATCTTAGTGAAGTGCCGCGTATGAGCTCGACGTTCGCGGAGTTTGATCGCGTGCTAGGCGGCGGTTTGGTACCCGGCTCGGCGGTATTGCTGGGCGGCAATCCTGGGGCCGGTAAATCGACCCTGCTGCTGCAAACGGCCTGCAAGCTGGCCCAGCAGCGGCGTATCCTCTATGTGACGGGGGAGGAGTCACTCTCCCAGGTAGCAATGCGTGCGCACCGCCTACAGTTGCCCACCAGTGGATTGAAAATGCTTGCCGAGACCAGCGTGGAGACTATCTTGGCGGTGGCTGAGCGCGAGAACCCCGAGATTCTGGTGATCGACTCTATCCAGACCATGCATTTGGAAGATATCAGCTCGGCCCCAGGTGGCGTTGCCCAGGTGCGTGAGTCAGCTGCAGCGCTAACGCGTTTTGCTAAGAAGACCAATACGGTGTTGTTGCTGGTAGGTCATGTCACGAAGGACGGAACCCTGGCCGGTCCCAAAGTCCTTGAGCATATGATCGATGCCTCGCTGTTATTAGAGGGCGGTGCCGACTCGCGCTTTCGCACGCTGCGGGGACAGAAGAACCGCTTTGGCGCTGTGAACGAGCTAGGTGTTTTCGCCATGCTCGAGCAGGGCTTAAAAGAGGTTAAAAACCCAAGCGCCATCTTTCTTTCTCGTCAGGAGGAGCAGGCGCCGGGTAGCTTAGTCATGGTGGTGTGGGAAGGCACTCGACCAATTCTGGTCGAGGTACAGGCACTGGTGGATGAGTCCGCGCTGGGCAATCCGCGCCGGGTAGCGGTTGGCGTGGATCAAAACCGTTTAGCCATGCTGCTTGCGGTGCTTAATCGCCACGGTGGATTGTTTACTGGCGACCAGGATGTGTTCTTGAATGTCGTCGGCGGTGTCAAAGTGCTCGAAACCAGCGCCGACCTGGCGGTACTGCTAGCCGTGGTTTCTAGCCTGCAAAATCGCGCGCTGCCCAAAGAATTAGTGGTATTTGGCGAAGTTGGGCTATCGGGCGAGATACGCCCGGTGCCGAGTGGCCAAGAGCGTATTGCCGAAGCGGCCAAGCACGGTTTTCTACGCGCCATTGTGCCGCGGGCTAACGCACCTAAGCAGGCGCCCAAGGGCATGGAGGTGATTGCCGTGGATAAACTCAGCGATGCGTTGGACGCCCTATAGAGTGAAGAGTGGGCTAAACTAATGATATCCCCCCAAAAGTGCCAAGGAGAGACACGATGAGTTCGATTCGCTTGACCCAATATAGCCACGGTGCGGGCTGTGGCTGCAAAATTGCTCCCGATGTACTGGATGGCATTCTCGCCAAGGCTGGGCCGGCTGCGGGTCATAAGAAACTTATCGTCGGCAACCAGGGGCGCGAAGATGCGGCGGTGTATGACCTTGGCGATGGTCGCGGCATGATCGCTACCACGGATTTCTTTATGCCCATTGTCGATGACCCCTTCGATTTTGGACGCATCGCGGCGACCAATGCCATCAGCGATGTTTATGCCATGGGAGGTACGCCAGTGATGGCGTTAGGCATTCTGGGCTGGCCGCTGGATAAGCTTAGCGCTGAAGTGGCGGGTGACGTAATGGCCGGGGCCCAGGCGGTGTGTCGCGAATTAGGCGTTGCCATGGCGGGCGGTCACTCCATTGATGCGCCTGAGCCGATTTTTGGACTCGCTGTCAACGGCTTGGTCGACCTGGATAAGCTCAAGCTTAATAGCACCGCCAAACCAGGTGATCTGCTGTATCTAACCAAGCCGCTAGGGGTGGGTATGTTAACCACAGCCGAGAAACGCGGTTTGCTGCAAATGGGCCACCACGGTCTTGCCCGGGAAACCATGCTCAAGCCCAATAGCATTGGCGTAAAGCTTGCCGATGTGAAAGGGGTGAACGCCATGACCGATGTCACTGGTTTTGGATTGGCGGGCCACCTTACTGAAATGTGCCAAGCCAGTAACGTCATGGCTCAGGTTGATTTTCGTAAGCTACCTCGTTTGGCGGAGGCTGAGTCCTATCGTCGCCAAGGCGCCGTGCCTGGCGGCACGTTGCGCAATCGTGACGCGCTGGGGGAGAGTCTGCCCGCTATGGATGAAGCCCACTGGCAGTGGTTATGTGACCCTCAGACTTCCGGCGGCTTGTTACTGAGCGTTAACCCTGCCTGGGAGGATGACGTTGAGCGTATTGGCCGCGAATTCGGCCTCTCATTACGCTCCTTTGGCGTAATGAAGGCGCGCCAGGGCAACGCCTCCATTGAGGTGGTCGGGTGACGCTATCCACGACGCCAGCCACCACCCCGGCAGTATTGAGTTTAATCACAGAAGAGCGACCACTTATAGATGTGCGCGCCCCGGTGGAGTTTGCCCAGGGTGCGCTGCCCGGTGCCGTCAATCTGCCCTTGATGGATAATGATGAGCGTCATCAGGTGGGGGTTGCCTATAAAAAGCACGGCCAAGCCGCGGCGATTGAACTGGGCGAGCGCTTGGTCAGTGGCGAGGTCAAGGAGGCGCGAATTGCGGCGTGGCAGGCGTATGTAGCCGAGTATCCCGATGCAGTGATCTACTGCTTTCGGGGTGGGCTGCGCTCGCAAATTGCTCAGCAGTGGCTGGAAGAGGCCGGTATCTCAAGGCCACGGCTGGAGGGAGGCTGGAAAGCCATGCGCCAGACGCTCTGTGAGCGCATTGATACAGCAGCGCGTCAGCCGATGCTGGTGGTTGCAGGGCTCACCGGATGTGCAAAAACAGCGCTGATAAATCAGCTCGATAACGGCGTTGACCTGGAAGCTTATGCACACCATAAAGGCTCGGCCTTTGGGCGCAGGCCCGAAGAGCCTGCCACGCAAATCAACTTTGAGCATGCGCTGGCCAAGCGGCTAATCGGGCTGACGGAAGGGCTGGTGATCGAAGATGAGTCCCGTCAGATTGGCAACGCCAATATTCCGCTGACTTTCTGGCGAGCGCTGCAGCAAGCCCCCCGGGTGCGTATCGAAATGCCGCTGGATTGGCGTCTTGCTCAGATTCAGCAGGACTATATTATCGATCTGGAGCAGGCCTATGCTGCTCGTCATGGGGCCTATCAAGGCTGGCAATTAATGCAGGCGCAGCTAAGTAATGCGCTTGTCCGGCTAGGCAAACGCTTGGGCAACGCCCGCCTGCAGCGCTTACAGCGGCTGCAGGCGCTAGCCTTCAAAGAGCATGCCCAAGGCAATCCCCAAGCCCACGAAGCTTGGCTTGCACCACTGCTTACCGAGTACTACGACCCGCTCTACCGTTACCACTTAGAGAAGCAGCGTGACAGCGCACCGCCAGAGATTCATGTGGGTGATTGGGATAGCTGCCTGGAAGCCGCCAGGCAGTGGAACCGCTGACGGCAATCGATCCTTCTACGGCTACGCCGCTTTAAGCCACTGGGTCATCAGTCGGTCGAGCTGCGGCGCAAGGTGAATAAAGCGGTTGGGGTCTGCTAATATTTGCCCCGCATCCTGAACAAAGCGGTCGGTGGAAGGCGTTGCGGTGGGCCACTCAGCGCTATCCAGCAACTGTTTGACACTCGCCGCGGTGGCTTCTAGGTGGCACAGCAGGCCGATAACGCGCCCTCTGTCCCAGGCAAACCCTTGTAGCGGTGCGGCTTCGCTACCGCCGAGGGGAAAGGCGTCGTCGGGTAGGCTGAAAACGTAGCGATGCCACATAAAAGCGGTGAAAGTTTCGGGTAAATCGAGCGAGTTTTCCGGCGCCAGGGTGACCGTATGCCAGCCTGTTTCCGGGTAGGTACCCGGCGCCACCACTGAGCCCAGCGCCTGGGCTATCCAGTGAGCGCCCAGGCCTATGCCCAACAGCGGTTTTTGGCCATCCAAGTAGCGGTTGATCAGCTTATCTTCCGCTTTAAACCACGCCGGTGGTGGGTCGAGTAGCGCCTCTGGGCCATCAAGGACAATCAACGCATCGGATTCGTTTGGGCGGGGGCTAAGCTCGCCTGCGTAGAGATGAAAAACGGTGTAACTATGGCCCATGCTGGTCAGCCAATCGGTTAAACGGGCGGGGCCATGGTCAGGGCCGTGCTGTAGCAGATGAATATGCATGGTAATCTCCTTGCCGGCCGGACAATCATCGAGGAGCCTGTCCGGCTTGACCGATCGTCGCGAGAAGCACGGATTTTGAGCCAAATTTATCGATCGATTGAGGCGAATAGCGTGCTATTTAACGAAATCTATCGCATAAAGTTGGCCAAAATACCGGGGTTCGCAGTAGATCAGTGTTAAGTCGGACAGGCTCCTAGGCGCTGGGGATCGCCCCAAGCGTAGAGAAACGATAACGTACCCGCTAACTTTCACCAATAACTCACGTCAAGGGATCCAGGAAATCAGTATGGTGTCGAAACCCCAGGGCTTTTACCAACGGTTGCAAGAACTCCCTCTACCTGCCCAGCAAGCCTTTATGGCAGCGCTGTGCGAGCGCTTGCTGCCTAACTATGTGCTCTATGAGCAAACCAGCGGCCAGGGTGATAGCCATACACTAGGGACTGTGCTGAGTTTGGTCTGGGAGCGGCTTAATGTACCCAATGCCAGTATCGATTTTGCCCGCCAAGCGGAAAAGTTAGCGGAGTGCGAGCCGCCCGAGGAGGATGACAGTTTTGGTGCCCGGCGCGCCCTAGATGCGGTGGTGTCTGTCTCGGCGCTGCTGGACACCCTGCAAGGCGATTCTCCAGAGGCGGTGCTGGATGTTAGCCGTACCTCCCGGGCGGGCGTACGCGCCTTTATAGAGCTCACTGAAGGTGAGGTTGACTCGCAAGCGTTGGCACTGATTATTCGCGATCATCCGCTGATGGCAGACGAGAACGACTTCCAGGACGCCGTTTTGGAAGCCGTTAGCGGCTCACTGGATAAAGCAGTGCTTAAAGAGGTGCGAAAATTAGGTCGCAATGGCGGTATCAGCAACCTGGGGTTATCGCTGGATGAGGTCGAGGAGTAGCGGCTAAAAGCGCACTCCTGCCGTTACCATCATACCGGCGGCGCCAAACACAATCAGATCAGACTCAAACCGGCCCCATTGCACCCCAATACTGGGGAGTGCGGCCGGGGCAACTTCCAAGTGATTGAGCGGAATTTTGTCGCGATACTCGCCTTTATATCCGCGCAGGAGCCCACCGGTGAGTTTGGCGCGCACGTTTAACCCTTGATCGGTTTGCCAAAGGGGAAACTCCCGCCCTGCATAGAAGTACCAGGTGGGTTGATCAAAGGAGTTTTTGAACCAAGCCGCGCCCGCTAGCCAGTTATTCGGGTTATGCAGTTCAAGGCTGATCAGGTCTTGCTGATTGGTATGTTCCGGGTCGGGACTGAAGTGGCGGGTATAAAGGCTGGTTTGCACCAGGGTATGATCCCACTCCAGCGCCGGTGTCCAATCAGGTAGCGAGAATGCGGTAGCAGGCATACTAAACAGCAAGCCTGCTAGCCATCCCATCCATGGATGTGAGCGAAACATTCGAAGCTCCTGGTTGATAAAGGGCATTTTAAAGACGCATTTCGATACCGCGTTCGGCCATATAGCGCTTAGCTTCGGGAATGGTGTATTCGCCAAAGTGGAAAATGCTCGCGGCCAGCACCGCATCAGCGCCACCTTTAAGCACCCCTTCCACGAAGTGATCCAAGTTGCCCACACCGCCGGAGGCAATCACGGGTACGCTCACCGCTTCGGAAATCGCGTGGGTCACGCCCAGGTCAAAGCCACTCTTGGTACCGTCGCGATCCATGCTGGTGAGCAGCAGTTCGCCGGCACCGAACTCGACCATCTTCTTCGCCCACTCAACGGCATCCAGGCCCGTTGGGCGGCGCCCGCCGTGGGTGAAAATCTCCCAGCGGGGTGTTTCACCCTCTTTCGATACGCGCTTGGCATCAATCGCCACCACAATGCACTGGCTACCAAAGCGCTCGGCGGCTTCGCGCACGAACTCAGGATTAGTGACCGCGGCGGTGTTGATGGAGACCTTGTCCGCTCCAGCATTTAACATGGTGCGTATATCGTCGCAGCTGCGAATGCCGCCGCCGACGGTCAGCGGGATAAATACTTCACCGGCAATGCGCTCCACCATCTCCACCGTGGTGTCGCGGTCTTCGTGGCTGGCAGTAATATCGAGAAAAGTGATTTCATCGGCGCCCTGCTGGTTATAGCGCTGGGCAATCTCCACCGGATCACCGGCATCACGAATGCCGACAAAATTAACGCCTTTAACAACGCGTCCGGCGTCTACGTCCAGGCAGGGGATAATGCGTTTAGTCAGGCTCATGAGCCGCCTCCCGTCAGTTGGTCGCTCAACCGCTGGGCTTCAGCCACATCCAGGCTGCCTTCATAAATCGCCCGGCCAGTAATAGCGCCCAGGATGCCGCTATCAGCCACCTCGCAGAGGGCTTTGATATCGTCCAAATTGGTCACACCACCCGAGGCAATCACCGGTAAACCGCCTTCACGGGCCAGTTGTGCGGTGGCTTCCACGTTGACGCCCTGCATCATGCCGTCGCGGGCAATGTCGGTGTAGACGATGCTGGAAACGCCATCGTTGGCGAAACGCTTGGCAAGCTCAGTGGCCTTGACCGTAGAGACCTCGGCCCAACCGTCGGTGGCGACATAGCCATCTTTGGCATCAAGCCCCACAATCACATGGCCGGGGAAGGCGCGGCACATCTCGCCGACAAACGCAGGCTCTTTTACCGCTTTGGTACCGATAATGACGTAAGAGACACCAGCACTTAAATAGTGCTCAATGGTTTCCGCACTGCGGATACCGCCGCCGATTTGAATCGGCAGGTCGGGGTAGGCGCGAGCAATCGCCGTCACAGCGTCGCCATTCATCGGCTTGCCCTCGAAGGCGCCGTTTAAATCAACCAGATGCAGGCGGCGGGCGCCTGCCTCTACCCAGCGTGCGGCCATAGCGACTGGGTCATCGCCGTAGGAGGTCGCGTCTTCCATGCGGCCCTGCTTTAACCGGACACACTGGCCATCTTTGAGATCAATAGCGGGAATTACCAACATACAAAATCCTCTCAGGGCGTCCAGGTGACAAAATTTTCAAGCAGGCGAAGGCCTGCGCGGGAGCTTTTTTCCGGGTGGAACTGCACCGCGAAGGTCGAATCCCGGCCAATGGCCACGTGGGCGCTTACCTTGCCGTATTGAGTCGTGCCAAATACCTGGGCATCTTCGGCGGCATTCACATAGTAGCTGTGCACAAAGTAGAAGTGCTCGTGGTCATCTATGCCTGCCCAGAGCGGGTGTTGATGATGCTGTTCGACCACATTCCAGCCCATGTGCGGTACTTTTAAGCGCTGCTCGTGGGCGTCGCGCATATCGCCAGGAAAACGATCCACGCTGCCTTTAAAGAACCCCAGGCACTCCACGCCGCCGTTCTCCTCGCTGCGCTCCAGCAACATCTGTTGGCCCACGCAAATCCCCAACAGCGGTTTGGCCTGGCGGGTTAAAATATCGTCCACCAGCTCGCGTAACTCGGTGCGTTCAAGTTCACCAACGCAATCACGAATGGCCCCCTGGCCCGGCAACACTAAACGCGTGGCGCCAAGGATGCGGCGCGGGTCGCGGGTAATGACAACATTCTCATGGGTCACATGCTCCAGCGCTTTGGCGACAGAATGAAGATTGCCCATTCCGTAGTCGATCACAGCAATGGTCATGAAACGCTCCTTGGAATAGTTGTTAAGATGTTGCTTAAGGCCGCACTGGGTACGGTGCTCGCATTCGGGCTAGCGGAGAGCAGCATTATAAACTCCCCTTGGTGGAAGGCATTTGGCCTTCCATGCAGGGGTCTTCCGCTACGGCCATACGCAGCGCCCGGCCAAAGGCTTTAAAAATCGTTTCCGCCTGGTGGTGAGCATTAAAGCCTTTAATGTTGTCGATATGCAGCGTTACCTGAGCGTGATTGACGAAGCCCTGGAAAAACTCCCAGAACAGCTGGGTGTCCAGGCTACCGATGGTGTCGCGGGTGAATTCGACATTCATATAAAGGCCCGACCGACCGGAAAAATCGATCACCACACGAGAGAGCGCTTCATCAAGGGGCACATAGGCGTGACCATAGCGGTAAATGCCGCGCTTATCGCCAATGGCTTTAAAAAAGGCTTGGCCTAGGGTAATTCCCAGGTCTTCTACGGTATGGTGGTCATCGATATGCAGGTCGCCAGTGGCATTGATATCAAGATCAATCATCCCGTGGCGGGCAACTTGATCAAGCATATGATCCAGAAACGGAACACCGGTTTGGCAGCTAAGACGGCCTTCGCCGTCGAGGTTGACGCTGACCTTGATCTGCGTTTCGTTGGTGTCACGGCTAACCGTGGCAATACGCGCTGACATGTTGCATCTCCTGCGCTGAAGCGCACTCTGAGGGGCGGCTGGTGGCTCTCATCAACTTACCACTGTTTGATCAGCCTGTGGCGAAGCGACCATTATAGTGAATCGGCGCCCTCATCCGCTACAATGCGCGAAATGTAGCCGCAATCAATTGTGGCAAAAATAGCAGCCAGGCTGCTTTGGCGAAGAGGATTTCACCATGCCGGTGACACTGCACCATGTCGACCAGGCCCGTTGGGAAGCCGATGAGCAGGTGCGCCTTGATCTAGTGCGCATCTACCAGGATGCGCCCCAAGAGCGTATGCCCACCCCAACGGTTGAGCCATTTATTGAACAACATTTTGCAGGCCAGCACTTTTTTGCCTGCGCACTCTTTAATGATCGGCTGCTGGGGGCGGTCGCTGTTCAGGAGGCCCAAGACCGAGCGTGGTGGCTGTCTGAACTCTGCGTGCGCAAAACCACCCGCCGCCGGGGCGTCGGCTCGCGCCTGATGGCCCTACTTGGCGAGCAAGCCAAGCAGGAAGGCCGCGTACTGCGCATTGAAACGTCCACGTTACCACTGGCCGACCGCGTGCTGCTCTCCAAGCTAGGCTATCGGCCAATGGCCAATCCAGAAACGCCGGCAGCGGGGATGCCCGCCACCAGCGATTTTGTTGAGTTAGACCCACAAGGGAAAGGGCAATGAAACAGCTATTACGTATTTTGCTGGCAGCGGTCGGCATTCTTGCCATCGTTGCGGTCGCCGCCGTGGTCTATGTGACCACTTTTCTGGATCCAGAGGATTTCAAGCCCCGTTTAACCGCCGTCGTGGAGGAGCAAACCGGTCTCAACTTAGCGCTGGAAGGCCCGATTACCTGGTCATTCTACCCGCGTATCGGTGTCAGCGTAGAGAAGGCCCGCGCCTGGCTGCCCGAACAGGCGGAAGAGAGCGCTGCTTTTGCGGCGATTGACCGCGCAGAGGTGAGCGTGGCCTTTGGCCCGTTGCTACGCGGTGAAATTGCCGTTGACGGTCTTACGCTAGACGGTATGCGCCTTAACCTGGAGCGTGATGCCCAGGGTGAAGGTAACTGGGAGCCCCTGCTAGAGCGCCTCTCCGAGCATAATGAGAGTGCGGCTGAAACGGTGCTGGCACCCGCCAGTGCAGGTCCCAATGCAGACGCCGGTAGCTTGGCGGTGGTGTTAAGTATTGCCAGCGTTGAAGTGAAAAATGCTGATATTCGCTTCCGCGATGCGCAGACCCAAGCACTGTGGCGCATGCAGCAACTGAATATCTCAGGCAGTAACGTCAATCCACTGCGCGCCTTTCCGCTGAAGGCCATGTTCACCCTGACCAAGCATAACCGGCTCGATGCCGAGGTGTTGGAGCGCACCCCAGACCTGACCAGTGAGATTAATCTCGAAACCCGCGTGCGGCTTGGTTTAGCAGATAAGCTTTTCGCCCTTGAAAATATGGCGCTGACCACCCGCACGACGCAAGGTGCTGAGGGAGAGCCGCAGCAACTCAGCTTGAAAGCCGCCGAGTTTCTCGCCCGAGTGGGTGAACAGCAGTTGACCATCAAAGAGGGGCTGCTTGAGACAGGGCTGCGCAATGCAGATAACTGGCAAGGCAGCTTAGCGCTGGCGCTTGCCTTTGGCCTGGAGGGGGATTGGCAGGCACAAACGGCCCAGCTCAAGGAGTTGCAGCTCACCGGGCCGGATGGGCTCAGGGTGAGTGGGCACCTTAATATTGAGCAGCTACGTGATGCCCCCAAGTACCGGGGCCAGCTAACCGCTGCGCCGTTTACGCTACGCCCCTGGCTTGCCCGCGCTGGCGTTACGCTCACTACCGCGGGTGAGGCTGCGCTCAGTGATGTCGCCATGACCAGCCCCGTCGAAGGCGATACCGAACAACTCTCGTTGACTAGCCTCTCGTTAGTGGTTGATGACAGCACCTTTACCGGTGAACTGGCGGCCGCGCTGGATGGCTCACGCCTGGCGTTCGATTTAGCCGGTGATCAGCTAGACCTGGATCGTTATCTACCCGGTGAGGCCACCGCCGAACAGGCCAGCCGGGGCTTGTTACGTAAAGCTTTTGCCCAGGAGTCCAACACATTGCTGCCGCAATCGTCGCTCAGTGGGCTGGCGCTAGAGGGCGACCTGAGTGTCGATACGCTTATTTTTGCAGGTCTTACCTTCAACAAACCACGCTTGCAGCTGCGTGGCGACGACGGCGTTCATCGGCTAACGGCGTTTGAGTCTGGTTTCTATGCAGGTGAACTCAGCGCTACCGGCCAGGTTGATGCGAGGGATTCCATCCTGGAGTGGTCGCTATCGCCCACCATTAACAACGTCCAGATGGCGCCGCTGATTGAAGCAATCAGTGAAGGGGAAGAGGCGTCACCACTGCGTGGCCGCTTAAATCTATCTGGCGACCTTACCAGTCAGGGCAATACCCGCGAAGCACTCATCGGCAACCTCAATGGTGCGATTAATGCTCGTCTAAACGATGGCGCTATTTTAAATACCAATATTTCCAAACAAATGTGCGAACTGGTGGCTCAGTTAGAGGGGGAGGGCACTTTGCGGGATTGGCACTCCGACACTCGCTTTGAGCGTTTTGATGCTACCTTCCAAATCAGCAACGGTTTAGTGGATAGTGACGACCTGCTGATCACCCTACCCGGAATCGAAGTGCGTGGAGAGGGCGAGCTCAACCTCGCTAGCTTGAACTTTGATACCCGTGCTAATGCTCGTTTGGTCGACACCGCCGACGCGGCCTGTGAGGTCAATCCGCGCCTTGAGCAGTTGCCGCTACCTGTACGTTGTGAAGGTAATTTCGGCGATGAGCGCACTGAATGGTGTCGCTTTGACCGCGAGATGTTCCAAACCGCTGTTGTTGACCTATTGCGTAACGAAACCGGAGATCGTGTAAATGAAGAGCTGGAGGAGCGCCTGGGCGACTCGTTAGATGAACTCGACGAACGCCTTGGTGAAGGCGCTGCCAAAGAACTTCGCGATGGCCTGCGTAGCCTGTTTAACTGAGCATTAGGGTGTGAAGTGACGCATTCATTGAAACAGTAAGTGCTGCGCCGGCTTAAACGCCGGCGCTTTTTTTATTGGCACGAGTGTCAGCACATTTCTGTTTCATATACCCATTTCTGTTTAAGGAGCGTGCATGGCAGATATGCCCACGCCGCGGCTGGCGGCAAACGAATTCCAACAGCGCCTACTGACCTGGTTTGACCGCTACGGTCGCCACGACTTGCCGTGGCAGTCGCCGCGTAGCGCCTACCGCGTGTGGGTGTCGGAAATTATGCTGCAGCAAACCCAGGTGGCCACCGTTATAGACTATTTTGAGCGTTTTATGACGCGCTTTCCGACCCTGGAAGTCTTGCCAAGGCACCCCAGGACGAAGTGCTGCATCTCTGGACGGGCCTTGGCTACTATGCCCGTGCGCGCAACTTGCATAAAGCTGCCCAGGTTGCCTGGCAGGAGCATAATGGTGAGCTGCCGACTGAAAGTATCGACGCGTTAGTCGCCTTGCCCGGTATTGGTCGCTCCACCGCGGGCGCTATCATTGCGCAAAGCACAGGGCAGCGGGCCGCTATATTAGATGGCAATGTAAAGCGCTCGCTCACGCGTCTGCATGCGCTGCCCGGCTGGCCGGGTAAGCCTGATGTGGAGAGAAAATTGTGGGCGTTGGCGGAGTACTACACCCCAGCAGAGCGCTTGGCGGATTACACCCAGGCGATGATGGATTTTGGCGCCACGCTATGTAAACGCAGCAAGCCAGACTGCCTGAGCTGCCCATTTAACGATGTCTGTTTGGCCTACGCCCAAGGCGAACAAAAGCGCTATCCGGAATCCAAACCCAAAAAGGCGCTGCCCACACGGCAAACGATCATGCTGATGCTGCGTGACCCAGAAGGCCGGGTATGGCTGGAGAAACGTCCTCCCAGCGGTTTATGGGGCGGGCTATGGAGTTTGCCGCAGTTCGAGAAACATAGCGAGCTCAACGACTGGCTTGAAGTCAATGCCGTGAACCCTAAGCGGGAAACTGCGTCGCCTAGCTTTTATCACACCTTCAGCCATTTTCGCTTAGAAATTACCCCGCAGCCCGTGAGCTGCGATAGGCTGGGCGGTGTTCGCGAAAGCGGCGTATGGTACGACGTTAACTATCCGCCCGAGCTGGGGCTTGCCGCCCCCGTTAAAGCGCTGCTCAGCCAGCTAACGCCCTTTAGCCTCAACCCAACACCAGGGCACGCCTAGGCGTTTGCTAGCAGGTTGGGTTGGTTGAGATCATTGCATCAAATCCACATCCCTGAACCAGGAGTACGTTATGAGTAATACTGTTTTTTGCCGCAAGTACCAAAAGGAGCTAGAAGCCCTGCCCTTCCCGCCTTTACCGGGTAAGCAGGGACAGGAGATTCAGGCCACCGTTTCCAAGCCCGCCTGGGAAGCCTGGCAGGCGCTGCAAACCCGCCTGATCAATGAGAAACACCTCAACATGCTCGACCCTGAATCCAGGGCGTACTTGATGGAGCAGATGCAGCGCTTCCTGGACAACCAGGAGACCGACCAAGCCGAAGGTTATGTACCGCCTACTCAGGCATAACCTGCGCAGTCATAAATAGCTGTCATCAATAGCGGGCATGAAGAGAGGGTGAGGAGGGCGGTTAGGAAGAGCAACTGACTTGTCATCAGTGGCTCTCAGCCTGTGAACAAGGCAGGGCGAGCTAACGGTGGCGCAGGAAAAAAGACCCCTAAGCATCGGTATCGCAAGAAAGTTTCACAAAGGTGTTGACGAAAAGCGGCGTTTTTAGTTTAATACGCACCGTTGGCAGCGGCCAGATAGCTCAGTTGGTAGAGCAGGGGATTGAAAATCCCCGTGTCGGCGGTTCGATTCCGTCTCTGGCCACCACACTGCTGGGGTATCGCCAAGTGGTAAGGCACCGGTTTTTGGTATCGGCATTCCCAGGTTCGAATCCTGGTACCCCAGCCATTGCCAACAAGATTTCTTGTTGATTGCAAAGCCTAACAGCAAAGCAGTCATTTTCTCAAGAAAACGTGAAGCGCCGACATAGCTCAGTTGGTAGAGCAACTGACTTGTAATCAGTAGGTCCCGGGTTCGACTCCTGGTGTCGGCACCACTAAAAGTGGTTATAAAGCAAAGCGTTAGAGAATCAGATTAAGCCGCCCGAAAGGGCGGCTTTTTCGCATCTGCAGTATCTATCCAGCACTAACATTATCCACAGCCACAATTTAGATATGTCTGTGGATAACGCGCTATTCAGAAGCTTGATTTCACCTGTATATGCGTCAGATAACCAACCAAGCTTTATAATCGTAACGGTAGTGTTGCCTGACCAATATTACTAATAAAGATGCACAGCCTCGAAGACAGCTAGCGGTTCATTGTTATTGCCCGACAGTACAAGCATTGCACCATCTACGTTCCATGTTGCTACCTGCTTGAGTGCGGCTAGAAAACCTTGCTCATTATTCATTTGAGCCGTGGAGCAGGCCATTTTGGTGCTGGCGATCTTGTTGAATGTGATTTGCTCGTTCTCCACACGGTAGCTGCCCATTAGCGTATTACAGCCGGTAGCACCGGCTAAACGCGAGCCGTCTTGGTGAAGTACCACGTGGGCCTCGCGAAAATTCTCATCGGTGACGACCGGCTCGCCATCAAGTGTTACCAGCTTCCAGTAGGTGTTGATCAACGGTTCGTCTGGGTGATAGGTGCCATCGGGGCTATCTATGGGTGCTGAAGAGCATCCGGCGGTTATCAATAGGGCACCGATAAATCCATAAAGCGCTAGCCGTCTTTTCAAAGCTTGCTTCCTTATTCAGTTAGCTAAAAAATTTAGAACCATTAACCGCATATATTGTGGCGTCGAGCGTGCTTTTTAGGTGACTAATTGCTCAAAAAGCCACTCTTCAATTTTTTTCACGTAACCTACGTTATCAAACCAGAAATCATGCCTTGCGGTAAAATATTAGTTGGCTAGGATACTCCCTGCACGACGTTTTAGCCGTGCATTGTTATACATAGTTGCAACAACGTTCGATCTGAAACCTAATCATACAAGGAGTGGATTAGATGACAGTCAAAAGTACACCACTACATTCAGTAACCGCCCATAAGCAGTATAGCGAAATGGCCGATGCGCCAAATGTTCAAGGCGCCAAGGCTATGGGCGCACAGGTAAAGGATGCCTACCCGTCGCGCTTAGCCACACCCCCTGCACAGACCTGGCTGCCGCGCCAGGATGCGGTGGTCAAGGGGCGCCAGCTTTCCGGACCGTTAAGCCAGGCGCAGCTCGATGAGTTTGAGCGTAAGGGGTTTCTGTTTATTCCCAACCTCATTTCAGGCGAAGAGCTTGATGAGCTGCGCCAGGAAATGAAGGCGCTGATGAATAACGATGAGTATCTCAATCAGGACTTCAGCATAACTGAGCCAGAGAGCCAGGAGATCCGCTCGCTATTTGCGGTGCACTTCCTCTCTGAACGGTTGGGCAAACTGGCCAGCGATGAGCGTGTAGCGGGTGCCGCCCGTCAAATCATTGGCGGCGATCCCTATGTGCATCAGTCGCGGATTAACTATAAACCTGGGTTTGCCGGTAAGGGCTTTAACTGGCACTCCGATTTTGAGACGTGGCACGCAGAAGACGGCATGCCTGCCATGCATGCGGTTAGCGCTTCGTTGATCTTGACTGACAACCACGAGTTTAACGGCCCGCTGATGCTGATTCCCGGTTCGCACAAAAAGTTTGTGCCCTGCCTGGGTGAAACGCCGGAGGATAACCATAAAAGCTCACTGAAAGCCCAGGAGGTGGGCGTACCCAGCCCAGAAGCGTTAACTGAGCTAGTGGCAGAGCACGGTATTGAAGCGCCGAAAGGTAAGGCGGGCGGTTTATTGCTGTTTGATTGCAATACCCTGCATGCTTCGAACGCGAACCTTTCGCCCGACCCGCGTAGTAATGTGTTCTTCGTGTTTAACCGCCAGGACAACCGCTGCCGGGAGCCCTACGCAGCGGCTAAGCAGCGGCCGGATTTCCTGGCTCATAGCCCTGATCAGCAGACGCTGTAGTATCGCTAACCAGCAGTGGGGAAACAAATTCATGGCTGAAGGTTGTGGAACCTTAGTCTAGGTGGGGTAAACTGTTGCGCCTGTCGTTGCGAATGCGGCACGCATAATGAGAAGGAGAATACCCGCCATGCGTTTTGTTCCACAGTTTACCGATGGCCAGGAGTTTCCCCACCCGCTGGGCAAGGTTGTCTGCATCGGCCGTAATTATGCCGACCATGCGAAAGAGCTGGATAATCCGGTTCCCACTGAGCCGCTGCTGTTCATTAAGCCGTCGACCAGCGTTGTGGATCTGACCAAGCCGTTGGATCCTCCGTTTTCACGCGGCGACGTGCATTATGAAGTCGAGCTTGCGCTGTTAGTGGGCGAAACCTTAACCCACGCCACCCTGGATGAAGCCGAGCGCGCGATTGTCGGTATTGGGTTGGCGATGGATTTAACGCTGCGTGATGTACAGACCAAGCTAAAAGAGAAGGGTCACCCTTGGGAAATCGCCAAAGCGTTTGATGGCGCCTGCCCGCTTTCGTCGTTTCTGCCGCTAAGCCGGGTACCCAACTGGAATGCGCTGGCGTTTACCCTTGAAATTGATGGGGAAGAGCGTCAGCACGGCGAAGGTTCCGATATGATCTTTGCGGTTCCCACGCTGGTGGCTGAAATGAGCCGCCACTTCACCCTGGAACCGGGCGATGTGATCTTAACCGGCACGCCTTCTGGCGTTGGGGAACTGGTTCGCGGTTCATCACTGCGCTTAACCTTGACCGGCGGTTTGGAAATTGAGACCAGCGTCGTCGAGTAACTAACCCATTAATGCGCAAGCAGTGAAGCCGATAGCCCGCCACAAGCATTCGCTATCGTTATCAATAGAAACGCCACCCGTTAACCACGGGTGGCGTTGCTTTTTGGGCTGTTTACGACAGGTTATTCAAGATAGGTTATTCAAGACAGGTCATTCAAGACAGGTCATTCAAGATAGGTATAGCCTTCCAGCCCTTCGCTTAAACTGGCAGCAAAGCGAGCCTGCTCATCGGCAGAGAAGCCGCTGGCGGCTAGCTGGTCGGTGAGCTTCTGCTTGAGCACGTTGGCATTGAAGTTGACGTAGGCCAGCACCTGGGCCACCGAATCGCCTGCCAATGGGTTGGAGAGCGTCCATTCGCCATCGGCATTGAGCGCGGCGTCGACGGAGTCGGTATCGCCAAACAGGTTATGCAAATCGCCAAGGATCTCTTGATAGGCGCCCACCAGGAAGAAGCCTAACCAGCGCTCGTCGTCTGAAGCCCACTCAGGCAGCGGTAGAGTGCTCTCCACCCCCTGCCCGTCGACGTAGCTGTCGATGCGGCCATCAGAATCGCAGGTAATATCCTGTATCACTGCCCGCCGAGTGGGGGCCTGATCGAGCCCGCTAAGGGGCAGCACCGGGAAGATCTGTTCAATGCCCCAAACGTCAGGCACCGACTGGAACAGGGAAAAGTTGACGAACAGTTTATCGGCGAGCTTCTCCGCGAGTTCATCCATAATTTCGCGATGGGCGCGGTTGCGGGTATCGAGCTGGGTGCGCAGCCGGGCGCAGGCGGCCATATAGACCCGCTCGCCTTCGGCCCTGGCGGTAATGTCGCTCAACCCCATTACAAAACGCTCCTGCAGCTCACTCACCGCTTGCAGCAGGTCATGCCACGCTTCTACCAACATGCGCGGCTCTTGTGCGGTGGCGAGTTGCTCGAACACACGCCAGAGTAACTCAACCTGAGTGTCCTCTTGAGCATGCCGCTCCGGTGGGGTGTCGTCGATACGCTCCTCGCCAATCACATTGGTGATCAACACCGCATGGTGAGCGGTGAGTGCGCGGCCCGATTCGCTGATCAGGTGTGGCTGCGGGAGGTTCGCCTCCTGGCATAGCTGGGCAAAGGCGCTCACTACGTTACGGGCGTACTCACGCATCGAGTAGTTGGCCGAGCAGAAACTGCGTGAACGCGTGCCTTCGTAGTCGATACCCAAACCGCCGCCCACGTCCACCGTGTCAATCGGTGCACCCAGTTCCGTCAGGTTCTGATAAAAGCGCGCACACTCGCGCAGACCGCGCTGAATGTCGCGAATATTGGCGATCTGGGAGCCCAGGTGGAAGTGCACCAGTTGCAGACTCTCCAGCGCCTCCTCGCGACGTAGTGTATCGACGACTTCAAGTATCTGACTGGCGGTGAGACCGAACTTGGATTTTTCGCCGCCGGTATTCTGCCATTTGCCTTTACCCACCGAGGCCAAGCGGGCGCGCAGGCCTATGCGGGGCGTAACCTCCAGCTCGCGTGCCTCTTCCAAAATCAGTTGCAGCTCGGAGAGCTTTTCGACCACCAAGTAGACCTTGTGGCCGAGCTTTTCCCCCAGCAGCGCCAGTCGCACGTATTCGCGGTCTTTGTAGCCGTTACACACAATCAGCGAGGAGCCACCGTCGGAAAGCGCCAACACCGCCAGCAGTTCTGGTTTGCTGCCCGCTTCCAGTCCTACGCGACCACTGCCGCGCTCGGCGGTGGCCAGAATCTCTTCGACCACCCGCCGCTGCTGGTTCACTTTAATCGGGTAAACCGCGGTGTAGCCGCCCTGGTAGTCGCAATCGCTCATCGCGGCATCAAATGCACCGCACAGCTGCTCGACCCGGTCGTGAAGAATATCGCTAAAGCGCACCAGCACCGGCAGGCGCAGCCCGGCTGCTTGCAGTTGGCGCACCAGACCGCTCAACGGTAGCGCTGGACCTTCTGCATCATTACCCAGCGGGCGTACCAGGGCTTGGCCGTGGTCATCTACGTCGAAGTAACCGCTGCCCCATTGGTCGATATTCCAGGTGCGCCGTGCGCGAAGGGCAGGGCTAGTCGTTGCCATCACACTCATGCAGAAACCTCTGGTAGCGGCAGTGCACCTTGGGCAATGCGCGCGTTTAAAATGGTACGGAAACGCTCGGGGTCGTGGGGCGTCAAGTCGTGAGCAGGTGGATCAACATAGACCACCAACAAGCGTGACAACCAGTAGCGTAACGCCGTCATACGCAGCATGGTGGGCCACAATTCCCGTTCATCCGCGGTTAATGGGCGGCGTGCCTGGTAGGCACTCAACAGGGTATTGTAGCGCTCAGGGTGGAGTGTGCCATCGTCGTTAGAGGCCCAGTCGTTGATCACGATCGCCAGATCAAACAGTAGGTCGCCAGTGCAGCCATTATAAAAGTCGATAATACCGCCAAGCTGATCACCCTCAAACAGGGTGTTGTCGCGAAACAGGTCACCGTGAAGGGCGCCTTGGGGAAGCTCATCGTGCTGCGTAAAGGCACTTTCGAAGTCGTCGACTTCATCCTTCATCAGCGTTTGATCTGCAGGGCTCAGGTAGCTCAACACCTTGTGGTGCATCACCTGCAGCCAGTTCAGGTCCCGTGGGTTCGGGCGATGGCCGGGGAAGCGCTTCGACACCACGTGCAGGCGACCCAATGCATCGCCTAAGGCTTGGCACTGGGCCAGATTGGGCGCTTCCGGATGACGGCCAGGCAGGCGTGGAAATAGCAGCGCCGGTTTGCCCTCCAGGCTATGCAGCGCAATGCCTTCCCGGTCGTGAATGGTGCCAGGCACCGGCAGGCGGTGTTCGTCTAAATAGTCGAGCAGCTCAACGAAGAACGGCAGCTCGGCTTGCTCGCCCTGTTCGAACAGGGTTAACACCAGCTGGCGGCGGTCGGTAGTGACAAAAAAGGTCGAATTTTCGGTGCCGCCCGCCACCCCCTGTAGGGAAACGAAGCTGCCAACATCAAATTTTTCTAAAAACGCGGCGACCTGTGCGTCGCTAAGCGGGGTAAATACAGCCATGAGAGTCTCGCCCAGGTTGCTAAGCCCATTATTGTAGCGGCTTGGTCGCTGAGTTGGCAGCGTTGTTGTGTTAAAGAGAGTGTGAAAGAGAGGAGCGTTTGCCTCTGCAGGCAGCCTGCGCAGCGGGTATCATGTGAGGAACTCTTTTTAGCACTTATTTTTTACGACTCTCTTTAGGAATTTGGTTATGGCTCGCGCTCCGATCGTCCTCGTAGATGGCTCCTCCTACCTTTACCGTGCCTTCCATGCGCTGCCGCCGCTAACGACCTCCAATGGTCAGCCGACGGGCGCGGTGAAAGGCGTGTTGAACATGCTCAAGCGGTTGATCAAGGATTACCCCGACAGCCCCATGGCGGTGGTATTTGACGCGCCGGGTAAAACCTTCCGTGATGAGATGTATAGCGACTATAAAGCTCACCGTCCGCCCATGCCCGATGACTTGCGCAGCCAAATTGCCCCGCTGCACGCCTGCGTCAAAGCATTGGGCCTGCCGCTGCTGTGTATTGAAGGCGTGGAGGCGGACGATGTAATTGGGACGTTGGCCCACCATGCCACCCAGGCGGGGCGCGACGCGGTGATCTCCACCGGCGATAAGGACATGGCGCAGTTGGTCAATGCCCATATCACGTTGGTCAACACCATGAAGGATGAAACCCTGGACGAGGCGGGGGTAGAAGAGAAGTTCGGCCTGCCACCAGCGCTGATTATAGATTTTCTCGCCCTAATGGGGGACAAGGTCGATAACATTCCCGGCGTGCCCGGCGTGGGTGAAAAGACCGCGATTGGTCTGCTACAAGGCATGGGTGGTGGCCTGGAGACCATTTATGGCGATTTGGAACGGGTCAAAACGCTCACTTTCCGGGGCGCGAAAACCCTGCCCAAGAAGCTTGAAGAGCATCGCGAGCAGGCGTTCCTCTCCTATCAGTTGGCTACCATTAAAGTCGACTGCGATTTGCCGGTGGGCTTGGATGATTTGGATATTGCCCACCCGGATCGCGAGGCGCTGGTCAAGCTGTATAAAGAGATGGAGTTCCGCCAGTGGCTGGGCGAGTTGCTGGAAGGCAAAGACGAGGGCGTGGATGACGTCAAAGGCGGCGAACCGGCGCCCGCCAGTGCTAAAGATGTTGATAGCGAAGCGCAGAATTTAAGCGTGCCTCGCGAAGAGCCTGCCCTTGCAAAACCAGACCGCCAAGACCAGATCATTCTTGAGCAAAAAGACTTTGAGCGCTGGCTGGATAGGCTACAAAACGCCGAACGCTTCTGTTTTGATCTGGAAACCACCAGCCTGAACTATATGGATGCAGAAATCGTCGGCGTCGGCCTGGCGCTGGAAGCAGGGGAGGCCGCCTATATCCCCCTGGCCCACGACTACCTGGATGCGCCTAAGCAGCTTGACCGCAAAACGGTGCTGGCGGCGCTAAAACCGCTGCTGGAAGACCCTAAAAAAACCAAGATTGGTCAGAACCTCAAGTACGATATTTCGGTGTTGGCCAACTATGCGATTTCCGTGGCGGGCCCGTTTGCCGACACCATGCTGGCCTCCTATGTGCTCAACTCCACCGCCACCCGCCACGATATGGATTCCCTGGCGCTTAAGTACCTGGGCGAGAAGACCATCTCCTTCGAAGAGATTGCCGGTAAAGGCGCCAAGCAACTGACCTTTAACCAGATTGCCCTGGAGCAAGCGGCGCCTTACGCCTGCGAAGATGTCGATATCACCCTGCGGCTGCAGCAAGCGCTGCGCCCTCAGGTTGAAAGCGAAGGGCGCCTGGCAGAAGTGCTGGATAATATCGAACTGCCGCTGATCAAGGTGCTCTCGCGCATTGAGCGCAACGGGGTGGCGGTGGATGCTGAGTTGCTGCATCAACAGAGCCAGCAGTTAGAAAAGCGCATTGGCGAACTAGAGCGTGAGGCGTTTGAGCTGGCCGGGCGCGAATTTAACCTGGGTTCGCCCAAGCAGTTGGGGCAAATTCTGTTTGAAGAGCAGAAAATCCCGGTGCTGAAGAAAACGCCTAAAGGCGCGCCCTCTACCGCAGAAGGCGTGCTGGAGGAGCTGGCGCTGGATTACCCTCTGCCCAAGGTCATCATGCAGCATCGTGGGCTGGCCAAGCTTAAGTCCACCTACACCGACAAACTGCCGCGGCTGCTTAACAAAGCTACCGGCCGGGTGCATACCAGCTACCACCAGGCGGTTACCGCCACCGGGCGGCTGTCGTCGTCGGATCCCAACTTACAGAACATCCCCATTCGTACCGAAGAGGGGCGCAAAATTCGTCAGGCGTTTATTGCCCGGCCCGGCTACCGCATCGTCGCTGCCGACTACTCGCAGATCGAGCTGCGCATTATGGCGCACCTTTCCGAGGATAAAGGCCTGCTGGAAGCCTTTGCCGAGGGGCGCGATATCCATACCGCCACCGCGGCGGAAGTTTTTGGCACCTCTCTTGAGAAGGTGTCGGGTGATCAGCGCCGCAGCGCCAAAGCGATTAACTTCGGTTTGATCTACGGCATGAGTGCCTGGGGGTTGTCCCGCCAACTGCATATCGAGCGTAATCAGGCGCAAACCTACATCGACCGCTACTTTGACCGCTACCCTGGCGTGGCCCGCTATATGGAGCGCATTCGCTCGCAAGCGGCGGAGGATGGTTTTGTCGAAACTGTATTAGGGCGGCGGCTTTATCTGCCGGAAATTCAGTCGCAAAACCGCAACCGCCGCCAAGGCGCCGAGCGCACCGCGATTAACGCGCCGATGCAGGGCACTGCCGCCGATATTATCAAGCAGGCGATGATCGATGTGGATGCGTGGTTAGCGGAAGGCGAGTTCGATGCGCTGATGGTCATGCAGGTGCACGATGAACTGGTGTTTGAAGTCGCCGAGAAGCAGGTCGAGGCCTTTATCGAGCAGGTGCAAAAGCGCATGCAGGGCGCGGCAGAGCTGAAAGTACCGCTGATTGTGGAAGCCGAGAGCGGCGCCAATTGGGATGAGGCGCACTAGGCACGTCTCCCTTCAACGAAAACCCCGCAGCCGGTGTGGCTGTGGGGTTAGGCTAACTACTATGGTTAGGGCAGGGGCTTAACGCCAGCCGACGCGATCAAAAATGCGGATTGCTTCTGGGTTGTTTTCCCCCAGCACGCTGATATTCACGTCATCCGTTTTGAAGTTGCCCCAGGATTCGAGCACCGGATCTTTCTTGATGCCTTCAACCACTGGGAACTCGTTGTTGCCGGAGGCAAAGATTTCCTGGGCAGTGTCTGAGGCCAGGTATTCAAGGAAGCGCACGGCGTTATCGCGGTTAGGTGCGCCTTCTACGACACCGGCGCCGCCAACGTTGACGTGGGTGCCGCGGTCATCCTGATTGGGGAAGATAAGACCCACTTTACGCGCGGCTTCGCGATCGGCGTCGTCGTCAGATTTCAGCAGGCGAACATAGTAGTAGTGATTGGCCACGGCGATGTCACACTCGCCGCTGGCAACGCCAAGAATCTGGTCGGTATCGCCGCCTTCCGGATCCCGCGCCATGTTATTGACAACGCCCTGGGCCCACTCTTCGGCACCCTCTTCGCCATGGTGCTCAATCATTGCGGCCAGCAGTGACTGGTTGTAAATGTTGTTGGAAGAGCGGATGCATACCTTGCCTTCGAACTGGGGATCGGCCAGGTCTTCATAGCTTGTGATCTGGCTTGGGTCGAAGTTTTCGCGGTTGTAGAAAATAACCCGGGCGCGCTGACTAAAGCCAAACCATTGGCCATCTGGGTGGCGCATGGATTCGGGCAGGCGTTCGTTAAGGACGTCAGACTCGACGTTTTGGAAAATGCCTTCATCTTCCGCACGCCATAGTCGGCCTGCGTCGACGGTCATCATGACATCAGCCGGACTCGCCACGCCTTCGCGTTGAATACGTTCGATCAACTGGTCTGAGTCGCCTTCAAGGATGTTGACTTCGATGCCGGTCTCTTCGGTGAAAGCGTCATATAGGCGCTCATCAGAGTCGTAGTGACGAGCAGAATAAAGGTTGAGCTCGTCTGCTAAAGCCTGACCGGCAAACGTAGCACCCACCATCATCGCTGCCATCGGAGCAACAAAGCGTATGGTTTTCATTTAGTACATCCTTATTTATTAAATGATAATAAGTTGCATTATTAACATTGTTATTGAAGCGTTTCGTATGCTGTGCGTCAAGACTCTAATAGTAAAACATTGGTAGAGGAAATCAGATGCGTGCATAACTCGGCAATAAAAAATAGAATGCAAACAACTTTCAAATGTACCCAATCCGCGTTTAGACGTTTGTCGTGTGGTTGGCCCAGCTGTAGAGGGGTATTTATGACGGCAACCCTGAAAGTCACCTCGGCGGTGCCTGGCTCATCGGCGTTAACGCTGCACAATGTGCGGCATGCCTATGATGGTCATACGGTAGTAAAAGGCGTGGATTTAAGCGTTGCTCCAGGCGAGGTGGTGTGCCTACTGGGCCCCTCGGGGTGCGGTAAAACAACGCTGCTGCGAATCGCCGCGGGTCTGGAAGTGCTGCAAGAGGGCAGCGTCTCCTTGGAAGATATCTATATAGCCGGGCAGGGCCACCGCCATGTGCCGCCGGAGAAACGCAATGTCGGATTGGCGTTTCAGGATTCGGCGCTTTTCCCCCACCTCACCGTGTTGGAAAACGTCACCTTTGGACTTAAACATCTAGCCGCTCGGGGACGTCGGGAGCGGGCAGCACAGTTGCTTGAACAGCTGGGTATGGCCGCGTATATGGATGTTTACCCGCATATGCTCTCCGGTGGGCAGCAGCAACGAGTGGCGCTGGCGCGGGCGCTGGCGCCAGCGCCGCGTTTAATGCTGTTGGATGAGCCGTTCTCAAGCCTGGATGCGCGGCTACGCGACCGCATCCGCGATGATACCCTCCACGTGCTCAAAAAGGTCGGTGCGGCGACGCTGCTGGTAACCCACGACCCCGAAGAAGCCATGTTTATGGCCGATCGCATCGCGTTGATGCGCGATGGGCGGATCGTACAAACAGGAACCCCCCGCGAGCTTTACTGCGCGCCTCAAGACCCCTTTGTGGTGACCTTTTTTGGCGACGTCAATGAGCTACAGGGCAAAGTGCATAATGGCGCTGTGAACACGCCTGTTGGGCGGGTGCCTGCCCCGGGATTAGCGGAGGGTAGCGATGCGCAAATCATGATCCGCCCCGAGGCGCTGCGAATCGTCGAGCGAGATCTACCTGCGGGTGAGCACGGCCATAGCCATGTGGTGATGGCGAAACTGCTGGGGCGTACCAGCCTGCTACACCTGTGTGCCCATGGCGAAAACGGCCTCGAGGCGCACCTACACGCGCGCGTACCGGGTGTATTTCTACCCGCAGAAGGCCAGCCGGTGGATATTCACCTCGATCTTTCACAAGTCTTTGTGTTCCCGCTCACGGCTTAATCTTAATCAGGAGTTAGCGCCAGGACGTGAGCGGCGCATGGCCATGCTCAGTAGAATAACCGGCAAAATGCCCACCACCACAATGGCCAGCGACGAGGTGGAGGCTTCGGCCAGCCGTTCGTCAGAGGCCAGGTTGTGCGCCCGCACGGCCAGGGTGTCGAAGTTGAAGGGGCGCAGAATAATCGTCGCGGGCAGCTCCTTCATAACGTCAACGAAGACTAAAATTCCCGCCGCCAGTAGGCTGCTGCGCATCATCGGTGTGTGAATATGGCGCAGCGTGCCGCCCGCGGTCTGGCCCAGAGTGCGCGAAGCGGCATCCATACTGGGTGTAACTTTGCCCAGACTGGCCTCCACCGCGTTGAAAGAAACGGCTAAAAAGCGCACTACGTAGGCGTATAGCAAGATAAACGCCGACCCACTGAAGACCAGCCCAACGATGTAACCATAGTGATTATTCAGCCAGGTATTAAGGACGTTATCCAACCAGGCAAACGGGATTAAAATACCCACCGCGACCACCGAGCCCGGAATTGCATAGCCCATGGAGGCGACCCGGGAAGCCACCCGCGCAAACGTCGTATCGTGCATGCGTACGCCGTAACTCAGCACCACCGCCAAGCCCACGGCGATCAGCGCCGCCACGGTTGCCAGCCCCAGGCTGTTCCAGGCGTAGCCGATAAAGCGCGAGCCCCACAGCGAATCGCCCCCCTGCTGGGCTAAATTGAGCAGAATGCCGCTGGGCAGTAAAAAGCCGACCAGCACCGGCACCAGACAAGCCAGCGTCGCTGCTGCAGCGCGCCAGCCGTGCAATACGTACTCGGGCAACTGCTGGTAGCGATTGGTGGTGTGGAAATAGCGCCGCTTACCCCGCGACCAGCGCTCCAGCAGCACTAATACAATCACGAAGGTGAGCAGGCACGCCGCCAACTGCGCCGCCGCCACCTGCTCGCCCATGCCAAACCAGGTGCGGTAGATACCGGTGGTAAAGGTATCTACACCGAAGAACTGAACGGCGCCGAACTCGTTAAGGGTCTCCATCAATACCAGCGATACGCCCCCCACCAGCGCCGGGCGTGCCAACGGCACGGCCACGCTGGCAAACAGTTTCCAGGGGCCCCGGCCCAGGGTACGGCCTACATCCAGCACGCAGACCGACTGCTCTATAAACGAGGCCCGTGCCAGCAAGTAAACGTAGGGGTAGAGCACTAGGGTGATCACCGTTGCAGCGCCACCCAGGGAGCGAATATTGGGAAAGTAGTAGTCGCCATACCCCCAGCCAAATGTCTCGCGCAGTAGGCTCTGTAACGGCCCGGCAAACTGGAGAAAGTCGGTGTAAGCGTAGGCGATAACGTAGGTGGGCACTGCCAGCGGCAGCAGTAGCGCCCACTCGAAGAGCCACTTGCCGGGAAAGCGGCACATCACCACCAGCCAGGCTGTCCCAGTACCGATGATAAGTGTGCCGAGTCCTACGCTCACCACAAGCCAGAAGGTGTTATTCAAATAGCGGCCCAGTACGGTGCTGGCCAGGTGTTGCCAAACGCCATCGGTAGGCATCGCGATATGGGCGAAGACCACCAGCACCGGCAACGCCACCACGAATGCTACCGCTATCAAGGCAATCGACCAGGGATTGGCGCGACGGCTAAGCGAAGAGGGGAAGGCAAATAGCCCGCGATAGCCGGATCTGAACACGCGAACACTCCTTGCATTGGCGGAAAGCAGTAGTGGGAAGCCGGACAGTAGCGCTGCGCGCTTGATGCGAAATAATACCGGGTGTGAATAGTAGCACTGGCGCCGCACGACTGCAGCCTTGTAGGCTCGCCGACCGTACAAAAGTAAGCCCGCCGAGGCGGGCTATTAACGGTGGGAAGTGAAGCATTAAGCCGATGGGGAAAAGACCTAGTAACCCAGCATCATGCTCGGCAGGCCGGTGATCAGCCAGGGGAAGAACGCCATCAGCGTACACGCCAGTAGAATCAGCGCGACGAAGGGTACGACTGCCTTGTACAGGTCGACGATTTCAACCCCGGGTGGTGCCACCCCTTTCAAGTAGAACAGCGCATAGCCAAAGGGTGGGGTTAGGAAGGAGGTCTGCAGTACCACCGCTACCATCACCACAAACCAGAGCATATCCACGCCCATGGTTTCGACGATGGGCAGCATGATGGGGAAACTCAGCAGCACAATACCGGTCCAATCCAGGAACATTCCCAGGATAAACACCAGGAACAGCATAAGAATCAACGCCCCTATAGTGCCGCCGGGCATGGCCAGCACTAATTCGCTGATCACGGTCATACCACCACCACGGGAGAACACGCCGGTAAAGGCGGTCGCCCCCACCAGCACCAGCATGACCATGGTGGTGGTTTTACCCGCTTCGATCATTGTCCAGAAGCAGGTGCTGATTTTGCGGTCGCCGAAAATCAAAAATAGAATAAAGGCAATAAACACGCCGATGGCTGAAGCCTCTGTCGCCGTGGCAATACCGGTAAACAGCGCCCCCAGTACACCCAGGATCAATGACATTGGCGGCACTACGTACTTCGCCAGCATGATCAGCAGCTGCTTCGTGCTGACTTCTGCACGCTCCTCAGCTGGCACTCTGGGGCCGTAGCTGGGTTTGATAAAGCAGATGATCAGTACGTAGAGGGCGTACATCACGCCGAGCAGCAGGCCGGGAATCAGTGCGCCCGCAAACAAAGCACCTACGGAAACCGGTGAGTAGCTGGCCATCAGAATGAGCATGATGCTGGGCGGAATCAAGATGCCCAGACAGCCGCTGGCCATAATCACACCGGCGCTAAGCTCTTTGTTGTAGCCATACTTGAGCATCGGCACCAGGGCAATCATACCCATCACCGCAATCGAGGCACCGACAATACCGGTGGTGGCAGCCAGGAGCACCGAGACAATCACCACGGTAAGCGCCAGTCCTCCGCGCAGGTTCGCCAGTAGCAAGCGCATGGCGTCAAACATCTTCTCGGTAACGCCGGAGTCGTTTAAGAATCGCGCCATGAGGATAAACAGCGGTATCGCCACCAGCACATAGTTGTCCATGGCGTTACCGAAAATATTGTTGATCAGGGTGCCGAGTATGCGTTCGCCGGGCCCCAGAAAGGCGCCAACAACCGCTACGCCGCCGAGCACAAAGGCCAGCGGGTGGCCCATAAACAGCCCTACCATCAGGCCACCAAACATCACCAGCGTGAGTAGTTCAGGACTTAAGTTCATGCTGATGTCTCCTCGCGAAGCTGCATGATGGCACGCAGCACAATGGCAATGGCCTGCAGCAGAATCAGAATGGCGGCGACGACAATCACGGCTTTAATTGGGTAGACCGGAATGGAAACCATGCCGTAAGTGGTTTCCCCGCGACTCCAGGAGCGTTCAAAGAATTTCCAGCCCAGGGTAATCAGCATCCAGATAAAGGGGACAAAGAAAATGAGATAGCCAAGCACGTCAAGCACGGCTTGCTTCCTGCGCGATAGCAGGCGCTTGAGCACGTCGACTTCCACGTGGGCGTGGTGTTTGAGTCCATAGGCCGCCATCAGCATGAAGTGGGCGCCAAACAGCATTTTAGTCACGTCAAAGGCCCAGTCACTGGGGCGTCCAAACAGAAAGCGTGACGCAATATCGAACAGAACAATCAGGGTAATGATGGCAATCAATGGAGCGATGATGCGCCCGAAAGCTTCATTGATGGCATCGATCGCCTTGGCAATCGCATTCATGGAAGATCTCCGCGGTCAGCACAAAAAAACCGCCCCGGTAAAAAAACCGAGGCGGCACAGAAGCGCCTTACAGGCAGGCTTCGATCTCTTCCAGTGAGGGCAGATTTTCCATCACCCGGCTCATGTTGTAGGGAGCGGACACATCGCGCCAGGTTGCATAGTGCTCAAGGTAGGCAATCATCGATTGGTAGACCTTGGCGTGGTCAGGGTCTTCACAAGCGCCACGCAGAATAACCTCATTGGTCACTTCTTGAATGCGCGCCAAGTCCTCTTCTGAGAACTGGTTGATAGTGACGCCCTCATCAATGAATTTCTGGGTGGCTTCAGTCGACTGTCGCTCAGACCAGGCTAGCGACCACGCCATGGTGGCGTCCGCTGCAATACGCAGGGTCTCTTGGGTCTCTTCGGAGAGCGCGTCCCAGGCGTCCTTATTGATCATCACGCCAAACACGCTAGCGGACTGGTGCCAGCCTGGCGTTGCCCAGTAGTCTGCTACTTCGGCAAAACCGGCGTTAAAATCAACGCCTGGGGTGGAGAACTCACCCGCATCGATAACGCCGCGCTCAATGGCTTGGTAGACTTCACCGCCGGCCAGGGTAACCTGGGAGCCGCCCAGCTCTTCAAGCACGCGACCCTGGTCGCGACCGGAAAGGCGCAGCCGCTTGCCTTCAAGGTCGGCGATGCTCTCAATCGGGGTGCGGCCCATAAAGCCCGACTCATTGTTGGTAATGCCGTAGGGGAGATAAACCATGTTGAACTGGCCATAGATCTCTTCGTAGAGCTCGCGGCCGCCCCACTGCTGAATCCAGTTGAGGTAGTCAACGCCATTAAACAGGCTGGTGGTGGTCGCCAGTGGCGAGAAGGCGGGATTCAAGCCTGCCCAATAGCCAGGCCAGTCGCCCGCAGCTTCAATGCTACCCGTTTCAGTGGCGTCAAACACTTCGGTGCCGGGCATCAGCGTGCCGCCTGCGCGGAAATTGATTTGCAGCTCTTCGCCGGCGAGTTTATTGACCAGTTCCACCCAGTGCTGGTCAATCTTGATCAGGTCAAGGTTTTCCGGCCAGGTGGTGGTCATTGTCCACTGTTCTTGGGCTTGGGCAGTGGTCGATAAGGCAGCGAAGGCAATGCCGGCAGTGAGGCCGGTGAGAGCGAATTTGGTCATTTTTTTCATGATGTATTTCCTGGTTTGGCGTGTGGCGTTATTAGTGTTGGTTACCTGGAGTCAGGAAAGTGCAGCGCTACTAGGTTACGTTTACGTAAACAAGGGTTTTAGCGCTTCAGAGCTAAATTAGCACATCAACCCCGCTGCGGTGCAATATCAGTAATGTAAGAGATGTCGCCTGTGGGGGGTTATACGTATTCTTTGCAAACTTAATTAAAACATGTGGTTACCTATTTTTTTGAGCGCCACAAAGAGGGGCTAAGTAAGTCGAAAACGTTGAAAGGGGTTAAATTGTGCAACCAAAGTTGTAAGGATAAGGCTCACAATCAGGCGCTCAGCGGCACACTGACAGACGTAAATGGGTAACGTAATGGGAAGCAGTCGTGCTGGAGAGGAAGGTCAGTTGTTAAATAGCCAAGTGCCAGAGAATAAACAGCAAGCACGAAGGATGGCAGCGCTTGTTCATCATGCGCAGCGCTTAGCTCGCCGCCGCTGGCGCCAGCTAGTGTGGCTAAGCGGCGATGCCCAGCAGTGCCGAACGCTTGGACAGGCTTTATGGCAAGCCCACTCCTGGCATGCACCGCTGTGGGTGGGAGATGGGCATCTTTCGCCTCGCAAGGCGCGCACGCGACTGGGCGCAGAGCATCAGTTGGTAGTGCTCGATACCCACGGCAGCGGATTTGATCCTGAGGCGTTGGGGGCCTTGTCAGGAACGCTCACCGCCGGTGGCTTACTGGTATTACTCACCTCAGAGCCTTGGGGAGCGACGCCGGATCCGGACTATGCGCGTTTTGCCGATCATCCCTGGCGCTGGCCTGATCTGAGCTGTCACTACTTAGCGCGCTTGGCGCGTCAGTTGCAGGCCTCGTCTCAGGTGGTGCGCTGGGGCCTTGATCAGTCGCTGCATCTGCCTCACCTGCCTGCGCGCAGAGTAGACGACACAGCAGCAACTGATAGCGACTGCCTCACCTCCGATCAGGCCTACGCAGTGCGGCAACTGGTTGGCTTAAAGCGCCGCCGCCCGCTGGTCATCACTGCGGATCGTGGGCGCGGCAAAAGCGCGGCGCTGGGTATAGCCTGCGCTCGGTTGCTAACCAATAAAGCCCAACGAGTAGTGCTCACCGCGCCACGGTTGAGTGCGGTTGCGAGCGTGTTTGAACGGGTAGCAACACTTTGCCCGGACGGCCGTCGCGTTGCGCCAGGCCACTTTGTGTTGGCCCAGGGCAGCGAGCTGGTTTTTTTACCCCCGGATCTGCTCACCGAGCAGATTAACGATCAGCAGCAGGGCGGTGATGGCAGCTATCTAATGGTCGATGAGGCAGCGGCGATTCCCGCAGCGCTGCTGGGGCAGTGGCTCGCCGCCTTTCCACGTATTGCTTTTGCCACCACGGTGCATGGCTATGAGGGCTCGGGAAGAGGGTTTGCCTTGCGCTTTCGCGTGACCCTTGACCGTATGACGCCTCAATGGAAAGCGCTAACGCTTAACTCGCCCATTCGCTGGCGCAGCGGCGACCCCCTGGAAGCTCTGGTCAATCAACTGCTGTTGTTAAAAGCGCCGCTGCCCAGCGCTCAGGCGGATGGCAGCGTTGTGGCAACCAAGGTGATTGATCGCGCCTGGCTTGCCCAACAGGATGCCCTCTTGGAGAAACTGTTTGGACTGCTGGTGCAGTCCCACTACCGCACTTCTCCCAACGACCTGCGCCAACTGCTTGACGGCCCCAGCACTCAATTGCGCCTAATTGCGCAGGCGGGCGAGCCTCAAGCGGTATTGGTTACCCGAGAAGAAGGCGGCTTTGAGGCCACCCTTGCCGAGCAGGTCGCCCGAGGTGAACGCCGTCCACAGGGGCATCTGCTGGCTCAGTCGCTGGCGACCCACGCGGGCAGTCGAGATGCGCTAACAGCCCGCTGGCGGCGAGTGGTGCGTATCGCGACCCACCCCGAGCGGCGTCGCCAAGGCTTGGGGCAAGCGCTGCTGCACGAGGATATGGACGCCGCCAGGCAGCAGGGGGTTGCGCTCTATGGCGCGACCTTCGGGGCAGAGGCGTCGCTGCTAAGCTTTTGGCTGGCGTTGGGCTTTAGGCCGGTACGCCTGGGGATCAGCCGGGAGACATCCACCGGTGAGTTCGCTGTTATGGTGGCCAAAGCGCTGAATGCAGAAGGCGAGACGGTGCTGGCTGATCTTAGTGAGCGCTTTCAGGCGGCACTGCCGGGTCTGCTCGCTTTTGAGCTTAAAGCGTTGCCTGCGGCCGTGCTGGTACTGCTGCTCGGCCACCTGCCGAGTACTCCGCTAAACGACCGTGAGTGGCAGGATGTTAAGGACGTAGCAACGGCCCATCGTGACCCCGTCCTTGCCCGCCCGGCGCTGCAAGCCTTGGCCCGTGAAGCCTGCCGCTGTACTTTAACCGAGCCCCAGCAGCAGGCGCATCAACGGTTAGCCGCCTGGGCGTTTCAAAATAGTTCCCTGGCGGATGCCCACGGCGATGCCTTGAAAGCCCTACGCCTCGCTGCCAACAGCCTCACTGAGGTAAAGTAGGCTGGTTACCGATAACGAAGAGTCCTTATGAACGCACATCTTGACGCGCTTGAGCCCTCATTGGTTTGGCGCCACTTTCGAACGCTATGTAACACGCCGCGCCCCTCCGGGCATGAGTCGGCACTCGTCGCTATCCTCGAAAGCTGGGCCGATGCCCAAGGCCTCGCCCATGACCGCGATAGCTTCGGTAATTTACGCCTACGTAAACCGGCATCCCCGGGCTGTGAACAGGCCCCGGGGGTGGTGCTCCAGGGCCACCTGGATATGGTCGCCCAGGCCAATAGCGGTCACGCCCATGATTTTACCCGCGATCCAATCAGCACTTATGTGGCTGACGGCTGGCTACACGCCGATGGCACTACCCTGGGCGCAGATAACGGGCTGGGCGTGGCGGCCATTCTTGCCGTGCTGGAAGACCCTGATTTACGCCACGGGCCACTGGAAGCACTCTTTACCCTGGAGGAAGAGACCTCCATGGGCGGTGCGCTGAACCTGGCGGAGAACTGGCTGGAAGGCTCGCTGCTGCTTAACCTGGACAGCGAAGATCGGGGCCAGGTCTATATTGGCTGCGCGGGCGGTGCCGACGTTGAAGTGGATGCCCAGTTGCCCAGCGCCGCCACTTCCGATCACGAGCGAGTAATCGAGATCGCCTTGACCGGCCTAAAGGGTGGCCACTCCGGTATTGATATCCATAAACCGCTGGGAAATGCCAACCGTTTATTGGTTCGAGTTTTGCGCTCCTTGGAAGCGTTTGACGCGCGCTTGATTAGCTACCACGGCGGCACCTTGCGCAATGCCATCCCTCGGGAAGCCTTTGCCCAGGTAGCGCTGCCCGCCGATGAACTCGACGCCGCCATGGTGGCTATTGCGGGGCTGGAAACGATTCTGCTAAGAGAGTTGGGCAGTGGTGATAGTGGTCTTAGCATCAGCGTTCAACCCCTAACCGAGGCGCCCGAAGCGGAGCCGCTAACCTTGGACGCCAGCGTTATGCTGTTGGCAGCACTCCACGCTGCTCCCTGTGGGGTCGAGCGGATGAGCGCCGATGTCCCCGGCGTGGTAGAAACCTCCAATAACCTGGGAGTGCTAAGCCTGGAGAATGGGCGGCTGCACCTCTGCGCGCTGGTTCGTTCGCTGCACGACAGTGCGGTGGTCGCCATGGCGGATCGCTTTCAAGCGCTGTTTGGATTGATTGGCGCACGGGTGAAAGTCGAGAACGGTTACCCAGGCTGGGCGCCGAATCCGAATGGCGAGCTATTGGCGACCTTTAATGCCCGCCATGCGGCGCTGCTGGGACGCGAGCCGGAGGTGAAGGTTATCCACGCCGGGCTTGAGTGCGGCATTCTTGGTAGCAAATACCCGCATTTGGATATGATCTCTTTTGGGCCGCTGATTCGCGGCGCCCACTCGCCGGATGAGCGGGTGGAGTTAGCCTCGGTGGAAGAGTTCTGGACGCTGCTGCGGGCGTTGATCGAGGATCTCGCGACGCAACGTTAATCCGCGTTTTCAATCGATAAGCGCAACGAAAACGGCACCCAAAATGGGTGCCGTTTGACGTCAGGATGACTAAAAACTTTTTAAACGCCTATTTACTCAAGTAGGCGTTGAGCATCCAGATGGTTTTTTCCTGTTCACGGATATAGTCACCGGCTTGTGCGGCGGTGCCTTCATCGTCGGCGTCAGAGGCGAGCGACAGCAGTTCACGCTGCAGCTCAATAATCGTTTGATACCCTTTGAGCACACCTTTGACACAGGTAGTGCCGTCGTGAACGTCTTTATCTTCCTGAATACTTGAGAGTTTCACGTAGTCACTGTAAGCGTGTACCGGCTTGTGGCCCAGGGTCAGGATGCGTTCGGCAACCTCGTCTACTTTGGTCAGCAGGTCGGTATAGAACTCTTCAAACTTGGCGTGCAGCTCGAAAAAATCGTTACCACGAACATTCCAGTGGTAGCCACGCACGTTCATGTAGAAAATTTGGTAGTTGGCCAGCAGGTGGTTGAGCTTTTCGGCGAGCTGACTAGCGCTACCTTCGTGTAGGCCAATGCTATTGGTATCCGTCATATCCTGCTTCCTCATTTATGCCGCCGTGTTTCGGTAGGCGGCGGTGAATTCATGCTTCCAGAATAGGGCGTCTTTGCGGCGCTGCAAAACAAGTTTTTTGCATCGCTGCCATAGCGTTTCGGCATCAGCATTTGTACATCAGCGCTATGACCTTACATCGTTGCCGCTATCCTTTGAGTACTCTATTAGATGCTGGCGGCGTAGGCTTTTTTCAAGGCTTGTTTCAAGGGCTGTGCACCCACAGCCGCAACAGACTTTCACAGCGCGCTTCCAGCAGTTCAGCGGTGCGTGGCAGGGCATCGGTTAAGGACATGGGGCCATCGGCCAGCGCAAACGCTGCCGTGACACCCTCGTCAAAGCAGGCCTGCCAGCCATCGCCCAGGCTGCCCGCCAGTACAATAACGGGTTTGTGGAGGCGTTGGGCGGCACGGGAGACGCCAATCGGGGTTTTGCCAGACAAGCTTTGGCCATCCAGGCGCCCTTCACCGGTGATCACCAAGTCGGTATTGGCCAAGAGTGTGCTCATATCGGCCTGCTGCATAATCATCTCAATACCGGGCTTCAGGGTGGCATTAAGAAAGGCCTTGGCTGCAAACCCCATGCCGCCAGCGGCGCCTGCGCCCGGTAGGGTGCGGTAATCATCACCTAAGACATGGGCGCTGATATCAGCGAAGTGCCCCAGCGCACGATCCAACTGCTCTACTTCCTCCGGGGATGCGCCTTTTTGTGGGCCAAATACCGCGCTGGCGCCCCGCTCGCCCAGCAGTGGGTTATCCACGTCAACGGCGGCTTCCAGGCTGAGCTTGGCTAAACGCGGGTCTAGCCCTTCGAGTTCTAAGCGAGCTAGTCGGTTAAGCGCCGCGCCGCCAGGGGGCAGCGGTTCTCCGTTTTGATCTAAGAAGCGTGCGCCCAGCGCCTGGAGCATGCCCGCACCGCCGTCATTAGTCGCGCTGCCACCAAGCAGTAGCAGCGCTTTCTCAGCACCCTGATCCAGGGCCGCCAGCAGCAATTCGCCCACCCCGAATGTGGAGGTGTGCAGCGCAGTGCGCTCATCGGCCTCAAGGTGCTGTAAACCACTGGCTTCTGCCAGCTCAATAAACGCGGTACGCTGGTCGCTCAGCCAGCCCCAGGCTGCTTGGCGAGGTCGCCCCAGGGCATCGTGAACCTTTAGCTGGCGACGCTCGGCGCCGGTGGCGGCGATCAGCGCATCCAAGCTGCCTTCGCCGCCGTCAGCCAACGGGCAAACCTGAACGTGCGTCTGAGGTGCGGCACGCTGTACACCCCGCGCCATGGCGGCAGCGGCGTCTTGGGCGCTGAGCGCATCTTTGAAGCTGTCGGGGCAAAGCAACACATTCATTAGCACGATCTCCGCAAAAGAGTGTCTTCAATACGGTGTCTTCATTACAGTATCAGTTAAGTATGATCACCTTTGGGAGCTTAGCGCGCTAGCCTGCGCCGAACCAGCGGCCTCGTCCGTTAAAGGATCTAACATGAAGTCGATACCCATAAGCTTAACCTGTCTGCTTGCACTTGCTGGTTGCCAGGTAGTCCCTGATCGCCTGCCTCAAGCAGAACCCGCGCCTGCGGCTTCGTGCTACTTCTCCGCCGCCCATGAGCAGGCACTGGAAACCAGCGTTGATGTGCTCACCGAGTGGGGCTTTACCCTGAACTCTACCGATACCACCTTGGGGTTGATCAGCGCTAGCCGCGAACGCCCGCTACACGGTTATTACGACCCTTACGATGATGCCTTCGGCTATGGGCATGGGATGCGCCTATTTGGTGGTTTGGGCGTAGGCCGGGGTTCCGGGGTAGGGTTCGGTATAGGGGGTGGTTTTGGCGGTGGCGTAGGCCAACAGCCGGTGGAGGTCGAACGTGTGTCGCTACTGGTGGACGACGCGCATATTCGTATATCCCGTGATATTCGCCGCTTCGATCACTGGGGCGACTTGCGCGAATCCTACAGTGCCAGCAATGACGATTTCTGTCAGCGTTTTCAAACCCGCTTTGCGAAAACCCTACCTGCGACCGGGAGGCCGTTATGAAAATTCGCCACTGGTTCTTAGTGGGGCTATTGGGAGGGCTGGCTGGCTGCGCGACGACGACGCCTTTAGAGCCCCGTGAACTGGTTTATGCTACCTCTCCAGAAGAGACGTTTCGCGATGCGGTCGAGCTGATGGTGGAGCAGGGGTATGTGGTGCGCCATGCAGATCTGTCGTTGGGGCGAGCGGAAGCATCGCTTGCCCGCTGGCCGGAGTACCGTTTGCAACTACAGGTGAGCGAAGAGGCGAGTGGCAGCCGCGTGCGGGTGTCTGCACTTAGAGGCAGCCAGCCACTGCCGCCCCGGTTGCTCGACCCTTGGCTTGTCGCCTTGCAGCATAAATTAGGAGTTGCGCCATGAAGTGGGCCGGGAGCACCGTTGCCGTTTGCTTGGCCATGAGCAGCTTTGTGGTCAGCTCCGAAGCCCGTGCCCATCCTCATGGCTGGATTGACTTGAGTGTACGGGTCATCACCGATGATCAGGGCGTGGTCAGTGGCCTGCATCAAACCTGGCGGATGGATCCTTTCTACAGTCTGGTGGTTTTTGAAGAGCTGCAGCAGGTGGAAAACGCCAGTTTGGAGGAGGGCCTGGATCAGCTTGGCAGAGAGATTCGCGATAATCTCGCCGCGCAGCACTATTTAACCGAAGTGAAGATTAACGGTGAGCGCCAGGCGTTAGGCGAGGTAAGCGAATATACCGCCATGGGGCGCGATGGGAGACTCGTCTTTATGTTTATCCTGCCGCTGGAGACACCTCAGCCGCTGACAGACGCTCTGCTTAGTTACCAAGTGTTTGACCCCACTTACTATATCGAGGTGGTACACGAGGAGGAGGGTGGCCAACCCCAGGATGATGCGCTGATACTCCACGGTGAGCCTGCCTGCGAGTTGTCTATCCTGCCTGCTGATCCAGACCCTGAAATGGTGATGCAAGCGGCGCTGCTCGATAAGGATGAGAGTGGTGAGCCCGGCTTGGGGCGCTATTTTGCTGAAACTGGCCAAGTTGATTGTCGCTAGCGGTTATTTAAAGCGTGCTGGTCATGCTCAAACTATCAATTATAACTGTGTTTATGTTACCTTGTAACAATTTTGCGGTGGAGCGGTAAGATGTCATTAACACGGCCCTTCAAACGACACCTAGGGGTAATGCTGGGTCTGCTGTTAGTCGCAGTAGTGCTTATGATTGCTTGGCAAGGCGGGTTTCAGAGCGTGAGCTACCAACTGCTTGGTTGGCAACGTGATCTGCACCGTTCGCTAACGCTGGCGATTACCGAATTGTCGCGTACCCCTTCCATGATGACATGGGTGAGTCTGTTGGGCCTTAGCTTCGCTTACGGTATTTTTCATGCCGCCGGGCCGGGGCACGGCAAAGCCGTATTGGCGACTTATCTAGCCACTCACGGCGGTGCGGTCAAGCGCGCCCTGGGGCTGTCGTTTGCCGCCTCTTTGTTGCAAGGGGTGACCGCCATCGTGCTAGTCGTGGTATTGGTATATGGCTTGGGCTGGGTGACTCGGCAAGCCATGGGCAGCGTTGTCTGGGTGGAGCAGGCCAGTTTTTTGCTGGTAGCGGTCTTAGGGGCATGGCTATGTTGGCGAGCCGTAAAGCAACTGCGGCGAGCCTACCAGCCAGAGCGAATTATCCACTCCCACGGCCTAGGCGAAGAGCAGCATCAAGACCACGCACACAGCCATGACCACAGTCACTGCTGCGGTGGTGCGCACCATATTGAACCGCAGCAGGTGCTGGATTGGCGAACAGCGGTGATGACGGTCGGCGCCATTGGTATGCGCCCCTGTAGCGGTGCCGTGCTAATGGTAGGCGCAGCCAGCTTGCTGGGGCAGTTCGAGGTGGGCGTGGCATCGGTCGTGGCCATGTCGATCGGCACTGGGATAACGGTGTCAGCGCTTGCGCTGGCGAGCATTTTTGCCCGCGGTTGGGCACAACGCCGCTTATCCAAGCCGCGGCACAGCCAGCGTGGCGTGCAAAAAGCCACCGGCTGGGTAGCCTTAGCCGGCGGTGCGTTGATCGTGGTGTTGGGCACCTCCCTTAGCATTGCGGGTATTACCCAGCCTGCCAGTGGGCCCCTGCTCAACGAGCCGCCTGCTCGGCAAGGTCACCCATTAACGGGTAGCGGTAGGCTATACATCGAGGTCATGGATAAGTGCCAGCAGTTGATCCCGTAACTGCGCCTGGCCATCCAGATCGTAGGGTTCGGGTGAGCCATTGCCCCATACCGGGGCAGGCCAGGTGGCATCGCCGTGGTGTCTAAGCACCACATGCACATGCAGTTGGCTAACCACATTGCCTAGCGAAGCAATATTGACTTTGTCTCCCCCCAGGGCTGTTTTCATTGCGTCGCCTAGCTGTGTGGCTTCACGCCACAGCTGCCGCTGGTCGTCGGCAGAAAGCTCGAATACTTCGCTAATAGAAGCGTGGCGCGGCACCAGGATCACCCAAGGGTAGCGCGCGTCATTCATTAGCAGCACGCGGCTTAGCGGTAAGTCTGCGATGGGGAAGGTGTCGGCGGCAAGACGTTCATCTAGCTCGAAATTGATCAAATGTTAGGCTCCAGACAGTGGTTTTGGTCATGGCTAGTATAGTCGCCGCGAAGTGAAGTAGGGAAAGTGAGCGCAATTGCCAAAACGCTGTTACCCTGAAAAAACTCCCAAGTGGCAAATTACGTTGCCAGGGGAGTTTCCCGATGATGAATGATCGTTAAGGAGAACGGAAAATGAAAAAATTATTGGCCATGAGTTTTATGCTGCTGATGACGGCGGGTGTTCTAACGGGCTGCAATACTATTGCTGGCGCTGGTCAGGATGTTGAAGAGGGCGGTCAAGCTGTCCAGGATGCAGCAAGTTAAGGTTGCATGAAAGATGGTAGTATCCCACGGGCTAGGCTAACGCCTGGCCCGTGGGGGGTTTATGGCCTATCCCTATAACCTACTTTTTTGGAGATTCAAGGATGAAACCCTGTACGTCTTTGGTTAAGTTTGCCGCTGTTAGTGCCTGTGCGCTGTTGTTAACGGCCTGTGTTAACTCGCAAATGCCTATTTCCCCTGCCAACGATGACGTAGACGCTGCGCCACCGCCGCCAACGGTAGGGTCGAATGGCGCCAGTGATGAGCAAGCCGCCAGCTGTGATCCAGACGCTATCCAATCGGCTATCGGTGAGCCCTTCGATGAGGCTAACGCTGCGCAGTTACAAAGCGACAGCGGCGCTCGACAAGTGCGCGTACTTCGCCCTGGTGATATGGCGACCATGGATCACCGCCCGGATCGTTTGAATGTGCATCTTGACGATCAGGATATGGTTGAAGATCTGCGCTGCGGCTAGGGCTAGGGCTAGGGCCTGTTGACGTTTTGTTACCCCAAAATCAGCACGACGCAGGCGGCGGTCAACACCCCCATAGTCATATTGAACGCCCGCCATGCACCGTCGCTTTTAATCCACTGCCCAATGGCCGTGCCAAAGGCAGCCCATAAGGCAATGCAGGGCAGCGCTACCATTTCTGCAAAGCCTGCCAGTAGCAGCGCATTAAATACCGGTTGGCCGCTTTCGGGTAGAAAACCTGCCATCAACGCTAGCCCCATTACCCACGCTTTTGGATTGGCGAACTGAAATGCCGCCGCCTGCCAAAAGGTAAAGGGGACACTATGGGCCTGCGCCTTAAGATTGGGTGGCGGGGCGCTGGCGATTTTCCATGCCAAATAGAGCAAGTAGGCGCTGCCGACCCAGCGCAGTGCGGTTTGAATCGCCGGGTAGCGTTCGAACAGCACCCCCAACCCCAGCGCTATGCCCGCGAACAGCAGAAAGCAGCCACCTAAAATTCCCCACATGTGCGGCAGTGTGCGCTTAAAACCGAAGTTGGCGCCAGAAGCGGTGAGCATGACGTTGTTCGGGCCCGGCGTAAGGGTCATCGACATCATATAGAGTGCGGCCGGGCCGAGGATTAACCATTCGCTGTTCATTTTATTGTATCCATACAATTATGGGTGGAGAGTTGCTTTTAAGGATGTATTGTTAGCATAATGGGGTTTAAATTGACGTCAAAGGTTTTATTGTCACCATGACAATGTGGGTGCCTTCGCTAGCTGAGTTTTCTGGTTCACGTTACCGCGCTATTGCCAGTGCCATTGAAGCCGCTATCCAGGCAGGTGAGCTTCGGCCTGGGGAGCGTTTGCCGCCCCAGCGCCGTTTGGCAGATGCACTGGGTGTGACCATTGGCACGGTTACCCGGGGGTACGCTGAAGCGGAGCGTAATGGCTGGGTGTCGGCACGAGTGGGTAGCGGCACCTACGTAAAGAGCCAAACCCAAAACAGTGCTTTTAGCCTGACACTCCCCACTGACGAAACGGTCGGTGTGATCGATTTAAGCCTTAGCCTGCCGCCTCCTAATCCGCTGCGACAGTCGCTATTGAGCGAAGCGCTGCATGCTTTAAGCCAATCTGGGGCAGCATTGGCACGTGGCGTTACCTATCAAGGGGCCCAGGGGCGCCATGAGCATCGTGAAGTCCTCGCTCGCTGGTTAAATACCCTAGGTATGCCACTAATGGCCGATGAACTGCTCATCACCCAGGGTGGCCAGCACGGCATTAGCCTGGCGCTCAGCACCTTGCTTCGGCCAGGCGATCTGCTGGCCGCCGATGCCTTGACCTATCCCGGTGCCATCAGCGCAGCGCAGCAGGGTCATCTAAAGTTGGTAGGCATTGGTCAAGACGGTGAAGGGATGCGCATGGATCTGCTTGAGGCGCAGTGTGCCCGGCAGCCACCTAGAGCGATTTACCTAACGCCGGAACAGAACAACCCCACCGGCGCCTGTTTAAGCGAATCACGCCGCGAACGACTGGTAACGCTGGCAAGGCGCTACGATATCTGGCTGATTGAAGATGGCGTGCAGTATCTGCCCGCTGAGCAGCGTGGTACGCCTCTTTATAAACTTGCGCCGGAACGCACGCTGTTTGTGTTTAGTACCGCTAAAGTACTCGCGGGCGGGCTGCGGATAGGCGTGCTGCGCGCGCCTAAAAGCTTACATGAGCGGCTAGCGACAGGCCTACGCGCCCAGAGTTGGATGGTGCCGCCGCTAATGGTCGATGTGGTCTGTCACTGGGTTAACCAGGCTGCGGCTGAAAAGCTACTTACCTGGCAGACCCAGGAGCTGGTGGAGCGTCAGCGGCTGGCTGCCGAATGGCTGCAAGGGTTTACCCTCAGCGGGCGATCTCACAGCAGTAATGTTTGGTTGACGCTGCCAGAGGGGAGCCGGGCCGGAGAGCTGTGTGAGCGACTACTGCAGCGGGGCGTTAAGGTCAGCAGTGCAGAGCCCTTTTGTGTAGGGAGCACGCCGGCGCCGCAAGCGATTCGGCTATGTATTGGCGCCGCGGCGGATCGCAGTGAATTGATTCAGGCATTGAGTATCATCGCCGCCTGTTTGACTGAGCGCCCATTAGCCCCTGCCACGTTGTAAATTACTCATAGCGGTCTTTCCAGCGTTGCCGATTGACCTGCTCTTTAAGCATTTCGAGCACATCGTACAGCACCTGTTCGGTAACCCGGTTGCTGCCTTCGTCAACCGTCAGCCAAGTGTCGAAGCTACTGTCGGCAGTGCGCTCCACTAACTGTCTAAACTCATCCGAATGAATGCCTAGCAGCAGTTCATCGACTAGACGCTGAGCAACACCACTAAGCGAGGCTTCCATCGCACTGGTGGCCTGCTGCCCCATGGGCAGCCGGTTCAGGCGCTGAATTTCGGGGCTTTCACGTAACGTGCGGCTCACCAACTCGCTGATCGCTGCCATAATGGATGGGCGGTTGTGCTGGTAGGCTTTGCCGATGGTGCTCTCCAGCCGCTGAGCGATCTCATGAATCAGCTGCGCTTTGCGCGGCATGATCACGCGCTCAATGACGCGCTCGGTGAGAGAGTCGCTGGCGCGTATCTGCTCCTGCACATTGCCCAGTAGCCGCAGGGCAATGCGGTCAGAGAGCTCTTCAAGCAAAATATCGTAATACTTGGCAAAAAACTGATAGATATCCCAGCGGGTAACATCAATAAGACCCAGGCGGTGGAGGCGGTGGAGCAGCGATACGACGCGTAAAATACGCAGCAGGCGGAAGCCCGCCAGAGGAATACAGCCCAGCACGTCATACCAATGCACGAAGGGGTAGAAGAACCAGCGATGATAGCGCCGCTCGGCAATGGCGATTGACCAGCCCAGCAAAACATCGGCGATAAAAAAGCTAACAAATACCAGGTCGATGGTGATGAAGCGGCTATGAATCACCTCATCATAGAAAGTGTGAAAACCGGGGGCAAGATTGGCGATGCCCTGGTTAATGGGGCCGAGCAGAAACAGTGAATCAAACAGCAGCAGAGAGAGGTTGATCACTACCAGCGTCAGAATGAAAAAATCCCAACCAATGTGGGCGTATTCAACCGCTCTCGGCAGGTGCGGGTAGCGTTCCCTGGCGGACATACGAACTCCTTGTCGTTGGATGGGGCTTATGTCGAGGGCTATGTGTTTGACTGGGTATTAGGCGGGTACTGATGCTGGGTAAACAGCTCTTCTTTCTCGGCCTGTTTGCGTAACTTCTTGCGTAAAGCCGCCTTTTCAAAGCGTAGCTGCTGTAAGGGCGTTGCCAAGCTGAGCGGCGGTACGCTGGCGGGTTTACCATCAGCGTCCACCGCAACCATGGTGAGGTAGCAACTGTTGGTATGACGGATCAACTTATTACGAATATCTTCAGCCACGACCTTAATGCCCACCTCCATCGACGAGCGACCAACATGGTTGACGCTGGCTAAAAAGGTGACCAGCTCGCCGACATGAATCGGCTGCTTAAATAGCACCTGATCCACCGACAGGGTCACCACATAGTGGCCCGAATAGCGGCTGGCGCAGGCAAAAGCGACTTCATCGAGTTTTTTAAGAATCGCGCCGCCATGCACTTTGCCGCTGAAGTTCGCCATATCGGGCGTCATCAAAACGGTCATGGAGAGTTCATGCTGCCCAGGCAGGGCAGCGTTGGCGCTGATTTCGGCGTCTGTCATACGGTGCTCCTGCTGTTACTTGAAACTCATAACGGCTGCCCGCGCCACTTATATGATGGGCAAGCTGGACGACGGGCAGCCATTAGCGGTTTTTTAAAACTAATCTCTTTTTAAAACCAGACCAGACCGACGGAAATAATAATACCGGTGATAAACAGCTGAATCAGGCAGAAGCCCATAATATCTTTCGCCTTGAGGCCTGCAATAGCGAGTACCGGGAGTGCCCAGAAGGGCTGTAGCAGGTTAGTCCAGGCATCGCCCCAGGCCACCGCCATGGCTACCCGCGAAATGTCCGCGCCTAGCGCTTCGGCCGCAGGCAGCATGACCGGTGCCTGAACTGCCCATTGGCCGCCGCCGGAGGGCACGAACAGGTTGACAATCCCGGCGCTGATAAACGACCAGAACGGCAGTGTCGTGGTGGTGGCAAAGGAGACCAGCCACTCGGACATGCTCTCTGCGAGCCCAGACTGCACCATGATGGCCATGATGCCAGCGTAAAAGGGGAACTGGATGACAATCCCGGCGCCGCCTTTAATCGCTTCGTTCAAGCTATTGAGTAGGTTGCGCGGCGTACGATGCAGCACAATGGCCAGGAACAGAAACATAAAGTTAACGATATTCAGGTTGAGACTGCCACCGCGCAGTAAAAAGTGATCCAGTAGGAACAGCAGCCCCGGCACGCCGACCAACAGGGCGAGGGGCATGCTGTTTTCAAGGCGCTCCGCAGGGCGGGTAATGCGGCCCACCGGTTCGGACTCATCATTCAGCACGCTGGGGTCGACGTAGACGCTATCCTTCTCATCCGGCAGCATCATGCGGTTTACCAACGGGATAGCGATAAACAGACAGACTACAATGGCGAGGTTGAAGAAGGCGAAAATCGTAGAGCCGGTGCCAATGACACCAATCTGGTCGGCGGAGAAGTGCCCTTCGGTTGCGATGGTGAGAGGTATCGAGCCCGCCAGGCCGCCGTGCCACACCACAAAGCCGGAGTAAGCGCTGGCCACTAATAGACGGTAGTCAACGCGAATCAGCCGGGCCAGCTCTTTGGCAAATAGCGCACCGACCACAAGGCCAAACCCCCAGTTGATCCAGCTGGCTGCCAATGAGACCAGCGTCACCAGGATAATCGCGCCGCCGGGAGATTTAGCAGTGCCAGCGATTTTTTGCAGAATGCGTTTAACCGGCGGCGAACTTGCCAGCATAAAGCCGGTAACCAGCACCAGCAGCATCTGCATCGAGAACGTCAGCAAGCCCCAGAACCCATCGCCCCAGAAGCGCAGCACCGCCAGCGGTGTTTGGCGCTCAATGGCAATCGCAGCGACCGAGGCAATTAACGTCAACAGCAGAACGAAAATATACGGATCGGGGAGATAGCGCTCCACCAGCTTTACCGCCGGTTTTGAGATCATTTTAAGCATAGGATGCTCTCTTTATTCATTATTAGAAAGTGGCTAAGCAAGGTCTTGGAAGTGCATAGGAAGTGCAACGACACAGCTAATATACGGGTGAGTACAGAAATTTTCACGTTGAAGCTACCCGTTAAAGCTTACGTTAGCGCAGTTAGGGTCAGGCGTAACGGTTTTAACGCCAACGGGCCAGCCGATAACGGCGATAGTAATGAATCAGGACAGCTGAGCGAACCAGCGTAAACAGCGTAAACGCCAGCCATAGTCCATGATTGCCCAGCCCCTGGCTAAGCCACCAGGCGGGCAGGTAGGCGGCTAGGCCAATAAAAATACTGTTGCGCATTTCGCGCACGGCGGTGGTACCGATAAATACCCCGTCAAGCAGGTAGCTCCATACCGCAATCAGCGGCATCACGACCATCCAGGGTAAATAGTGTGCCGCGGTCGTGCGCACCTCTTCTAGGCCGGTGAGCAGCGCAATCAGTGCATTGCCACCTAACGCGAACAGCAGGGCCGCAGCACCGGCAGTCCAGAACGAAAAACGTGCGGCGGCGCGTACAGTGGCGGCAAAATCCCGCCAATCCTGGCGCCCATAGGCGCGCCCAATCAGTGACTCTGCCGCGTGAGCAAAGCCGTCCAGGGCGTAACTGGTGAGCATGATAAATTGCAATAGTACGGCGTTGGCAGCAAGTACGGTATCCCCCTGACGCGCACCTTGAGCGGTAAAGAATGCCATGGCAAACAGCAGTCCCAGGGTGCGCACAAACAGGTTGGCATTCACGTTAAACAAGGCTGTGTAAGCCGTGAGTGCCAGCAGGCGCTCGCGCAAAAAACGGCCCTCTAGTCGGGTTAGCTGGCGAAGCACCAAATAACTTCCGAACGCCAGTGCGCTGTAGTCCGCGATGACGCTGGCCCAGGCCACGCCGTTACTGGTCATGCCTAGCCCGACCACAAACCATAAATCCAGCACGATATTGACGCTGTTGGTAAGCAGTAGAATCATCAGTGTGACGCGGGAGTTCTGCTGGCCTAAAAACCAGCCCAATATGGCGTAGTTGGCGAGCACTGCTGGTGCCGACCAGAGGCGGATATGGGCGTACTCCCGGGCTAAGTCGGTGGCCACCTCGCTGCCATCCAATAGCCATAAACCCAGCGTAATCAGCGGCGAGGCAAACACAATCAGCAGGCTGCCAATTACCAGCGCGATGATCAGTGACTGTCCCAGCAGGTTGCGTACATCAGTGCCGCTCTCGCGCCCCATGGCTTGGGCGACCAGCCCTGTGGTGCCCATGCGCAAGAAGCCAAAACCCCAATAAAGAAAGCTAAACAGCGTAGCGCCCAGGGTAACGCCTGCGAGGTAGCGGGAGTCAGGCAGGTGTCCGACCACAGCAGTGTCCACCAAGCCAAGTAACGGGACGGTGATATTGGAGAGAATGATTGGCCAGGCGAGGGCCCATATCCGCATTAGACTTAGGCGGCCGTGATGATGCGGTACTTCTTCATCAACTGCTCATGGCTTTCGTGGCGCTCTGGGTCAAGCGGAATACAGTCTACCGGGCAGACCTGCTGGCACTGGGGCTCATCGTAGTGGCCGACACATTCAGTGCATAGATTAGGGTCGATGACGTAGATCTCCTCACCAGGGGAGATAGCATCGTTGGGGCATTCGGGCTCGCAGACGTCGCAGTTAATGCACTCGTCGGTAATCATCAGGGCCATGGGCATACCTCGCAGATGGCGTTCGCACCCAGGCTATCAAATACCTGAGTGTTTTACTCAACAATGGCGTTGGTTAGCTAGTGTAGTGGTTACGCAGCGCTTCGGCGACCTGAGGATGCACCAGCGGAGAAATATCGCCGCCCAGCTTGGCAATTTCACGCACGATGGTTGATGAGATATACGAGTTTTCCACCGCGGGGGTTAAAAACACGCTCTCCAGCTCTGGGTTTTGCGCCCGGTTCATATTGGCCAGCTGCAGCTCGTACTCAAAGTCGGAAACCGCACGCAGGCCGCGCAGAATGATCGTCGCGCCCTGCTCATGCATCATGGTGGTGAGCAGGGTCGAGAAGCCGATTACCTCAACATTGGGTAGCGACGCACAGACCGTTTTCGCCAGCGCCATGCGTGTTTCCAGGTCGAGGTGAGGGCTTTTGCCGGGGCTGGCCGCGACCGCGATGACCACTTTGTCGAACATCCGCGCGCCGCGCTCGATCAGATCAAAATGGCCATTGGTGATGGGGTCGAAGGTGCCGGGGTAGACGGCGATATTCAGCTTCCGCGTACTCATTGCTCGCTCTCCTCATCCAGCCGACCGAATGGATTATCGCTGGTTAATGAGACGGCGTGGTCGTAACCAGGAATATGAATCCGGTCGGCATGAATACCCAGCTCGGGGCCTTCCAGCACCGCTTCACCAAACTGATAGCGGGGCGCGTAGTGGCCACGGTCTGCCTGGGAAAGGTAGAGCGCTGCTGCTTCACGGGTGGTTTCGCGCCGCATTTTCCAGGCACTCACCGCCGCCGCGCCGTGACGCTGAGTCAGCAGGCGCTCGGTCACCGCTGGTGACAGCACCACGCCGGTGGCATTGTTACCGCCGAAGCCCTTGGCGTTCAGAAAAGTCGCGTCCGCACGAAATGTTTGTGCCGTTTGCGAGAAGTGCAGCCGCTCAGCGTAGACATCGTCGGCCACCGCATCCAGTGTGGGGATACCCGGCAGTAGGTCGTGGGCAAAGCTGCCCAGGGCGCTCGCCAACTGATCGCCCGCTGCGGAGCCTTGGGAGTGGCCAATAAAGGCCTTGATCGCCACTACCGGCCAGCCGCTGATGCCGTTGGCGCGGGCGATTTCGTCGAATACGTGGGATTCGGTAATGCGGTTTTTGGGGGTGCTGGTGCCATGGGCGTGCAAAAAGCTGCGCTCTTTGAGCGATTTTTCACCCAGCATATCGCGCACCAGCGCAGCGGCTTTGCCCAGGGTAATGTAATTGCCAATCCCCGGCGCCGAAATCGAGCGCTTGTAACCGTCAGCATTGACGAATACGTCAGGCACGGCGCCGAGAATGTCCGCGCCGACTTCCATCGCCAGGGCATCGTCCATCAACAGCACAAATTGGCTGGCTTCTGCCATGGTAAAGCCGCAGTTGCGTGCAAATGGACGGCAGGCGCGCTGATAGTCGCTGTCGGTGAGCAGTTCCAGTGCATCCAGCGCTTTTAATCCAGCGTCGTCAGCCAGCGCGCCCATGGCCCGGAAGCCCTCAATGATTTCCGGTGTGATGGGGGCGTCTGCGGTGCCGACCATCACCACACGCCGGCGTCCGGCGCGAATGTCATCAATGCCCAGACGCAGGTTATACAGAAAGCTGGCGCAGGCACCCAGTGCCGCGCCAGTGCCGCCCACACTGCCCAATACGTAGGCATTTAAAAAGTCGGCGGGCATCTGGCCATAGCCCAGGGGCATCTGCTTGGAGGTAGCGCGCTGGCCGCTCACCAGGCTTTTCAATAATCCGCCCCAGCCCTGATCGTCTAACTGACCAATGGAGTTACCGGCGTACACGGCAATATGATCCGGGTTCAGCTGCTGACGCAGCGTCTCCCAGGAGAGGCCGCTGGCGCCCAGGCAGTCGCTGGCGCCAAATACCGCCAGAGAGAGGCCACGGGGGTGGTGAACGCTGCGGTAAAGGCTCGCGGGGTCAAAACCGCTGGGTAGCTGAGCCGCCGCGCGAACCTTGGGTAGCTGGGCGTCGGGTAGCAGTACCTCCAGCACCCCTGCGGGTACACTTATTTCTACCTCGCGGGCATCTATATCGCGCACTTGCCAATCCTCCGGCAAGTGTTCGGGCAACTGGCGGCGGCGTAACCTAAAGCGCAGCGGCTCGGTGAGTTGCATACTGGCTTGCCGGTTGGCTGGCATGCCTGGGTCGAGAAAGCGCGGGTCTTCATTGCGCCGGATCAGGGTATGCTTCAACACCTGATCACGCAGCGACTGCGCCGGGTCATCGACGGGTTGGCCTTGGCTGTTCTGCCACCCCTTTTCAGAGTGCTCTACTAGGCGCATAAGCGCCGCCAAGCCTTCCAGTGTCTGGCGTTGCTGGTCAGCAGGAAGGGCATCAAGCACAGTGCGGCGGAAGGCCTGATGGCCAGAGGTTCTGCCAGCGGGATTGATGCCGCCCATGCCGACAATCACCGGTAAGTGTGACAAGCCGGGTTCCTCGTGGTGCAGTGGTGGTAATAACAATTATTGGCATGTTTAAAGAGCAAAATTTGCCCAGTACCATGCGGTTAATAAGGTCGCTAATAACGATGTCAGGCGTGATCATAGCACCGGCTGTGCAACGGCGTCATGCTGCAAGCGTTCGAGACTGATAGAATCACGCTTTTCAGCCGAGTAATGGCATGCAACATAATTCTCGACCCGTCATTTCCAATCAGCCAGGCCCGCATCAGGATTTGGCACGCCGGGTGAGCCGAGCGCTAATGCACCCTTTGCGTAAACCGATCGCCGAACATACCCAGCATAGCTTTGCCCTGGCGGTGGAGTGGCTCGCGGGTCGTCAGGCACCGTTGATACTCGACTCAGGCTGTGGAGTAGGAGTATCGACACGTCAACTGGCGGCGCAGTTCCCCGCCCATGCGGTCATCGGCGTGGATCGCAGCGAGGATCGTTTGGGGCGTGACCACGGCACGTTGCCTGACAATGCGCTGCTGGTAAGAGCCGACCTGGTCGACTTTTGGCGTTTGGCCTACCAGGCTGGTTGGGCGCCAGAGTATCATTTTCTGCTTTATCCCAATCCTTACCCTAAGGCGGGGCACTTAAAAATGCGCTGGCATGGCCATGCGGTTTTACCCACACTGTTGGCCCTTGGCGGGCGCCTTGAGCTGCGCTCAAACTGGTCACTTTACGTAGAAGAGTTTGCCTTGGCGGTAGCACAGGTAACCGGTCAACAGGCAGCGGTAACTGAAATTGCGCCTAAAGAAGACTATTTAACGCCATTCGAGGCTAAGTATGCTCGAAGTGGGCAGGCACTATGGCGGTTATGTGTTGATTTGGAGCGAACATGACGTTTGTCTATTTGGTGCTGGCGATTGTGGCCGAAGTCATCGCCACGAGCGCCCTAAAAGCCTCTTTGGGGTTTACGCGCCCGCTACCCAGTGTGGTGGTGGTAGTGGGCTACGGGGTAGCTTTCTATTTGCTCAGTCTGGTGCTGCGCACGCTGCCGGTGGGGGTCGCCTATGCGATTTGGGCGGGCCTGGGCATTGTATTGGTTACCCTGGTCGGCATAGTGGCCTTCGGTGAAAAGCCCGATTTGCCGGCGGTGGTAGGCATTAGCCTGATCGTTGCCGGTGTGGTCATGCTGCAAGTGTTTTCTAAAATGAATGTGTATTGAGGGGCTGTAATGGGGTGTTTTTTTGCTAGTAAGCGTCGCCAGCGCTGGTCGCTGGTGGCTGGTGTCGCGACGCTGGCGCTGTGCGTCAGTGCCAGCGCGTTCGCTGATTTCAACCGCCTGGGCCAACTGCAGAATAAAGGCTTTTCGATTAGTGCCGAGGCACGCCTTTTGGATGCCGATGCGGGGCCCAACGCGCTGTTAGGCAGCATCTCTCCGGATCGCCAGCTATCGCCAGCCTCGGTCACTAAAGCCTACCTATCCGCGGCGGCGCTCAACCGCTTTGGCCCCCAGCATCGCTTTACCAGCCAGTTGGTCAGTACCGCGAGTATCGATAATGGTGTGCTGCGTGGCGATTTGGTATTTGAGGGCGGCGGGGATCCGGGCCTCACCACTGAAAACCTATGGCGTTTGGTGCAGCGTTTGCACTTAGCCGGGGTGCGTGAAGTTGAGGGTGCTTTGGTGGTCAGCCAGTGGCGCTTTGGGCCGGTGGAATGTATTACCACCGACCGCTGCAATGCGCTCAGCCGTGTGGCTAATGCGTATAGCGCGCCACTCTCCTCGGCAGGCGTTAACTTCGGCAGTTGGTGCGTCAATGTCGCCCCTGCCGCCAGCGCAGGGGAACCTGCCCAGGTGGGACTGTGCGATAGCCAGACATCGCTGATTACTATCGATAACCAAGTCGTCACTCGCCCGGCCAATAGTGGTACTGAGATTAGCGCTGAGCGTGTCACTGATGAGCGCGGTGACGTAATGCGGCTAACAGGCCAGATTTCCACCAACGCGACTGCGCGTGATGTCTATCGTGGCGCGGGCGATGCCGCCGAAATCACCGCACAAGTGTTGATGGGTATGTTAAACCAGGCGGGCATTTCGGTGCGCGAGCCGTGGCGCGTCAGCTCGTCACAGCCGCCCAGCAGTGCCCGGCGGCTGGCAGCAGTGGATAGCCAGCCACTGCAAGAGCTCTTGCTGCGCATCATGAACTACTCCAATAACTACATGGCCGATGTGCTGGCGCTGGATCTCGTCGAGACGCCCCAGGCGCAGCTACGCCAAGCAGGCCAAGCGATTGAAACGTACGCTCAGAGCCTGCCTGGGCACGGGCCGTTAACTCTCTACAGTGGCAGCGGGCTAACCACTGAAAACCGCACATCGGCCCAGGGCGTTAACGTGATGCTGGAGGACATGTTTCGTCAAGGCAGCCTGTTTCCCAGCTTTGTGGCGGCTTTTCAGTCGCCTGCGAACGGGGTAATGCGCTTTATTCGGCGAGGCTCCTCCACGTTTCAAAACAATGTCATGATCAAAACGGGCACCCTTAACCAACCCTTTGCAGTGCGTGCAGCGGCAGGCTATTTTCGCACCGCCCAAGGACACTGGGGGGTATTTAGCGTCATGGTCAATGGGAACAGCAGTACGCCCTATTTAAGCTGGTCCGAGGTGCTGGATCCGTTGTCACTGGATCTAGAAGCAATGATATTAGCGAATTGAGCAAACTCCACGCTCACAAGGTGAGGCGACCTGCATGAAACCTGGGCATACCGGTTTAACACATTTGGTTCACTCCACGCGCTATTCGTGGAAAGGCTTGAAAGCGGCGTTTAGAAACGAAGCGGCTTTCCGCCAGGAGGTAGGCATTACTGCGGTGTTGCTGCCGCTTGCTTGGTGGATTGGCGAAGGCCCTATCAGTTGGCTGCTGCTGGTGAGTAGCCTGTTTTTTGTGCTGGTAGTGGAGCTACTTAATAGTGCGATTGAAAACGTGGTTGACCGGATCGGCACCGAGCACCATGAGCTTTCCGGGCGGGCCAAGGATATTGGCTCGGCAGCAGTGATGCTGTCGCTGATCATGGCCGGCCTCACCTGGGGGCTATTGGGCTGGGAAAAATTCTTTGGCTAAGCTGATTTAAAAGCCGCACCTTTATTAACACGCTGTCAGCGAGGTCGTTATGCAAGTTTTTGAAGGACTTAGAAACGACGATTTTTTACCGTTGTCGACGCTGCCAGCGTCGTTACATACCGACACCCAGTCCGCCTGGAAGCGGCTGACCGAGGCGCTTGCTCAAGCCGATAATATCGCCGAGATGACCAAGCAGGAGCTACCTTCCAGTAATTGGCAGGAGCTTTCTGAGTCGCGCCGCGAGGCGCTTGCCAGAGTCTTGGCCATATCGACCTTTGCGCTGGATACCTTGATCCGCTACCCCCAGTGGCTAGCCGAGTTGGATATTGCCGGAGAGTTGGACGTCAACCCAGGGCAGGACGAGCTGGCCAGTTGGCTAAATGAGTCATTGGAGAGTGCCGAAGACGAAGCAGCAATGCAGCGGGCGATACGCCGTTTTCGCCGCAAGCGTATGCTGGGAATTATTTGGCGAGACCTTAATCGTGCCTCCGGCTATAGCATGTGGGATACCGCCACGGCGGTCTCGGAGCTCGCTGAAATATGCTTGGAAGCTGCGTTAACCTGGCTAGAGCAGTTTTACGCACCGCGTTGGGGCTTACCTGCCCCCCGCAGTGACGGCACCCCCCAGCGTCTGGTGATCCTGGGCATGGGCAAGCTGGGCGCGGGGGAGCTGAATCTCTCCTCCGATATCGATTTGATCTTTGCCTTTGCCGAGAAAGGCGAAACCCAAGGCGGTCGTAAGTCATTAGAGCATCAGGAGTACTTTACCAAGCTGGGCCAAAAGCTGATTGCCGCGCTAGACGCCATGACCGCCGACGGTTTCGCCTTCCGTGTTGATATGCGCTTGCGGCCCTTGGGCGATGGCGGCCCGTTGGTGGGCAGCTTTTCCATGCTCTCCAGCTACTACCAGGATCAAGGCCGCGAGTGGGAGCGTTACGCCATGCTCAAAGCACGGCCGGTCGCCGGGGATCTAGACGCGGGCGGTGAGCTGCTGGCCGGGCTGCGCCCCTTTGTGTATCGCAAGTATCTCGATTTTGGCGCCATTGAGTCACTGCGTGAGCTGAAAGCAATGATCAATCGCGAAGTGAAGCGTAAAGGCATGCAGAACAATATTAAGCTCGGCCCGGGGGGGATTCGCGAGGTTGAGTTCGTGGTGCAGGCGTTCCAACTGATTCGGGGTGGCCGCGATACGGAACTGCAGGTGACATCGCTGAAAACGGCACTTAATCACTTGCCCGAGCTGGGCCTGTTGCCCCAGGAAGTGGTCGATGAACTGCTGCCTGATTACGCCTTTATGCGCGATGTCGAACACGCCCTTCAAGCGCTGGAAGACCGCCAGACACAAACCCTGCCCAGCGATGATGGTGATCGTGAGCGGGTTGCCTTCGCCATGGGGCATGAAGACTGGCCGGGGCTGATTGCTCAGCTCGACGAAGTGCGTGACCGGGTGCGCCAGCACTTTGATGCCGTGATTGCCGACCCCGAAGAGGATATCGACGAGACCAATAATGATAGCCAGCTCGGCTTGGCCCAGTGGCGGCTTATTTGGCGCGGCGAGTTAGAAGTGCAGGAGGCGACTGCGCATCTTTTGGATGCGGGTTTTAACGAGCCAGAAAAAGCCTTGAAGCGGCTGCATAGCCTTTATCATTCTCGGCAAGTGCAAAGCATGCAGCGGATTGGCTTCGAGCGCCTGGATGCGTTAATGCCACTACTGTTGGATGCCGTGGCGGGCAATGAAGCACCGGATACCGCCCTTGAACGGGTGCAGCCGCTGATTGAAGCCGTGTTGCGGCGTACCGCTTACCTCGCGCTACTGCGCGAAAATCCCCAGGCGCTTGAGCATTTGATGCGGCTATGCGCCGCCAGCCCTTGGATCGCCGAACAGCTGTCACGTTATCCCATTCTGCTCGACGAGCTGCTGACCCCGGAAACGCTGTATACCCCCGCCGATAAAGCGCGCCTGGCCGATGAACTGCGCCAAACGCTGAATCGCCTGCCAGAGGACGATGAAGAGGCCCAGCTGGAGGCGCTGCGCGTTTTTAAACACGCACAAACGCTCCATGTGGCGGCGTCTGATATCGCTGGCACGCGACATCTGATGAAAGTAAGCGATTACTTAACCTTTATCGCCGAAGTGATTCTCGATACCGTGTTGGCCATGGCCTGGAAACATATCACCCGCAAACACGGCGTGCCTGAGGGGCTGAATACCGGGGAGGCAGCGTTTCTAATTGTCGGTTACGGCAAGCTGGGGGGCATTGAGCTGGGTTATAGCTCGGATTTAGACTTGGTGTTTCTTCACGATAGCGATGGTCAAGGCGCGACCGATGGCCCACGGCCCATTGATACGGCGGTGTTTTTTACCCGCTTGGGGCAGCGCATTATTCACCTGCTGACCGCGGTAACGCCCACCGGCACGCTTTATGAAGTGGATATGCGCCTGCGGCCATCGGGAAATTCCGGGCTATTGGTGACCTCACTTAAAGCCTTTGCCGAGTATCAACGTCAAAATGCCTGGACCTGGGAGCATCAGGCATTGGTGCGCGCCAGAGTGGTGGCGGGTAGCGAGACGTTGGCCGAGAAATTCAGTCAGTTGCGGGGCGATATCCTGGGCGCTAAGCGAGATAAAGCTGCGCTGCGCGAAGAGGTGGTCAATATGCGCCACAAAATGCGCGAGCACCTGGGCAGCAAAGCCGCCAGCAACACCTTTAATGTCAAACATGATGCCGGTGGGATGGTGGATATCGAGTTTCTCTGCCAATACGCGGTGTTAGCACTTGCTCACCAAACGCCTGAGTTACTTACTTACAGCGATAATATCCGCATTCTGGAGAGTCTTACGGAGAGTGGGCACTTACCCGCTGAAGAGGCGGAGCGTCTTCGCGAGGCTTATCTGGCTTATCGTAGCGCTACGCACCGGGCGGCGCTCACTGGTCAGAAAGCGCTCAGCGATGGTGAGGAGTTCCGTGCTCATCGCGATATCGTCACCGCGCTCTGGCAGCGCTTTCTTGAACCCTCCACCGCTGATAACAGCTAGCTAGACGGCTTGTCCAAGCGAACCAGGAAGCAACAGTGATAACAAGGAATAGGGTAGGACGGCCCATATGATTGGACACATTTTGGCCACGCTATTGCCGGTATTTTTAATTGCCGGCTGTGGCGCTGCCTATGGGCGCTACCGTACGCCGGATATTCGCAGCCTCAATACGCTCAATATGGAGCTGTTCGTTCCGCTATTGGTGTTTGCCGTGTTGGCCGACCGTCAAGCGCCATTGGCCGAATACGCTTGGCTGGCTACGGCAGCGATAGCGGTGGTGCTGGGGTCGGGGGTTGTGCTGTGGCCGTTGACTAAGTGGCTAAAGCTGGATAGTAAAATCTTTCTTCCCCCGATGATGTTCAACAATGCGGGCAATATGGGCGTGCCGCTGTTGGTATTGGCATTTGGTGCTGAGGCACTTCCCGCGGCGGTGGTAGTGTTTATCGTTGAAATGCTGCTGCACTTTTCGGTGGGGCTTTACATGCTCAATCCGCGCACCTCGCTATGGCGAATGCTGCGTATGCCGATTGTACTAGCGAGCCTGGCGGGTTTAGCGGTGAATATCAGTGGGCTGCCGCTGCCTGGCTGGCTGCTTGAGGCGATGCATATGCTGGGTGGAGTATGTATTCCGTTAATGCTGTTTGCATTGGGGGTGCGGCTTTTGGAGATCGACTTTAGCGACTGGCGGACAGGAATTCTGGGCGCGCTACTTTGCCCGTTGTCCGGGCTAGTGATTGCCTTGCCGTTGATGTGGCTACTGCCACTGAACGCGCTGCAAACGGCGGTGCTGCTGGTATTTGCAGCACTGCCGCCTGCGGTGTTGAACTACTTGGTTGCCGAGCAGTATAAGCTTGCGCCACAGAAAGTGGCATCGTTAGTGCTGATTGGTAACCTGGGGAGTCTGGTCGTGATGCCGCTCACCTTGGCGGCGGCATTTACCTGGGTGTATGCGCCTCTTTAACTTTCCATCGACGGCGCAAAAAGTCACTCACTGCGCGATTAACGCTCATCTTTAACTTCGTAACTGCCTTCCAACACGTCCTGATGACCTGGACGATTATGTGCCGACGTAGATCCGTTGGAGTAGCCGCCACCGATATCTTGCGCCTGCTGGGCACGCATCTGCTCCATACGTTTCTTCATTTTATGCCGTACAAACGGCATCATTGCCCAGCCAATCAATAGGAAAAACAGGCCGAGTACTACACCGACTATCATTAACGCGCCAAACGCCAGCCATGTGAATAGCAGCTTTAGGCTACCCGCCAAGCCAGTAGGTTGGGTTTGCGCAGCACGGGCACGCCATTGGTTAGCCGCTTGCCATGCAGCATTGCGTTGGTCGCGATTCATCTGTGGCATAAGAGCCTCCATCGGTTATTCGCACCCATTGGAACACAGTTGCTCCAGCAAGTTCACTGGTTGGGAGTAGCGCGAAGATACTTAGTTAGCTTCCAGGTGCAGTGCGATGAGGTTTTTCAACTGTTACCATTAAGCTGTACAAGACAGGCTTAGTTGTACAAGCATGCGCTTAATACGCTGTGCTTACCTAAATAGAGCTCATCTAACAGGACGGTTATATGGCTAATCATGGAGGCAAGTCGGTATTCATCGCATCGGTGGTGATTATTTTTGGCTTGGTAGTTGTTGGAGCGTCATTTCCTGAAGGATTTGCCAACGCGGCAGAGGGAGCACTGACGACTATTACTGGGCTATTCGGGTGGTTTTATCTATTTTCGGTATTCGGTTTTGTGATTTTTCTGTTTGGTCTGGCGCTAAGCCGGTACGGCAAGGTGCGCTTGGGCCCCCAGGACAGTCGGCCCAACTATTCGTTTTTTTCGTGGATTAGCATGCTGCTGGCGGCAGGCTTTGGTGTCGGGCTGGTGTTCTATGGCATGGCGGAACCCATGACCCACTTCATCGAGCCGCCTTATGGTGACAGAACCGCCGAAACGGAAGCAGCGGCTCGCTACGCGATTCAATACAGCTACTTTAACTGGGGGATACACCAGTGGGCGGCTTTCTCGATCGTTGGTTTGATCATCGCCTACTTCCAGTTTCGCAAGGGGCAGGCGGGGCTGGTCTCATCCGTGCTGTCGTCAATCACGGCTAAGAATCCTAAAATTCGTCCCTATGCTTCCTGGTTGGATGTCTTTGCCGTGGTTGCCACTGTTATGGGGGTGGCTACCTCGCTTGGGCTGGGCGTTCTGCAGATGAACGGCGGTTTAAATGCTGTGTTTGGCCTGCCAGAGAGCGGTTTCTGGCAGTTTTTGATTCTCTTCATGATGTTCTGCGCTTACATGGCATCCACTTGGTCGGGTCTGGATAAAGGCATTAAACGCCTCTCTAACCTTAATATGATTTTATGTATCGGGTTGATGCTGTACGTGCTGTTCACTGGCCCAACCGTGGCGATATTAGAGACGATCACGGTGGGTATTGGCGACTATCTGCAGAACTTTATTGGCATGAGCCTGCGCATTTCCCCTTACAGCGATAACGAGTGGGCGAGCAGCTGGACGATTTTCTACTGGGCCTGGGTGATTGCCTGGTCGCCCTTTGTGGGTACCTTTATTGCCCGGGTGTCCCGTGGCCGTACTATTAAAGAGTATGTGTTTGGGGTGCTGTTCGTGCCACCGCTGCTGGCCTGTTTGTGGATTGGCGTATTCGGTGGCGCGGCGCTGCATATGGAGTTGAATGGCACCGATGTGGGGCTTGCGGCCGCAACCCAGGATAATATAACCGTCGCGCTGTTTGAGATGTTTGAGTTGATGCCCTTCACCGGCCTGCTGTCGGTCGTAGCGATGCTGCTGATCTTTATTTTCCTGGTCACTTCTGCTGACTCGGCCTCGTATATCGTGGCGCAAATGACCGATAATGGTTCGATCAACCCGCCGCTCTACAAGCGCGTCATTTGGGGGGTGCTGATCGCGGCTATCTGCCTGACGCTGATTGCCTCGGGCGGTTTAACAGGGCTGCAGTCAGCTGCAGTGCTTTCGGCGCTACCGTTCACCTTTATCCTCTATATGATGGTATTTGTATTGGTTCAGGAGCTACGGGCAGACCGCAAGGCGATGCTTACCCAGCTTTATCGTCGCCATGGCGAAACGCCGGTGGGGGCGGATGCCTTTGAAGCCGAGCTGCTGGGTGAGGAGGAGCGCTTGCGCCGTGCACCGAGTGTGGTCAATCGGCGCATTAATAGTTAGCATCACTCATCAGTACTCATAAAAAGTAACCAAGCCTTCTATTGCCGGGCAAGGTAATTCGGGAGCAGCGACGAATGAAGCGAAGATGCTAATGGCGCGGCAAGGGCGCCATGGGGCGACACGAAGACAGGCTAAAGGGGTGGGGTTTGATCGCTGGCTTGATCGGGTGGTGACAGTGGCTGTGCTTACGGCGATGATCATTGGTCTCGCTGCTGTGGCCGCTCACTGGTTGCTCTAATGTACCTGCTTTTCGCAATACTTTTCGCAATAGAAGTGCTTAACGTCCGGCTTTCATGCCAGGCGTTTGCGTGTCTCTACGCGGTTACGACCAAGTCGTTTGGCGTTGTACAGGTGCTGGTCGGCGCGTTCAATCAGCGTTTCAGCGCTGATTGAATAGCCGGGCGACATGCTGGCAACGCCCATACTAACGGTGAGGTCTGTGTGGGTGCTGGAAAAAGCGTGGGGAATGGCGAGCGACAGCACCGCCTTGCGCAAACAGTTGGCGACGCTCACGGCGTCGTCATGATCCTGACCTGGCAGCACACAAACAAACTCTTCACCACCGTAGCGGGCGAGCAGATCTCTGGTGGGCTCAATACACTGATTGAGCGCTTTAGCAACGGCGCGCAGGGTATCGTCACCCATGGCATGTCCATAGTGATCGTTAAACTCTTTGAAGTTATCGATATCGATAAAAATCACCGATAGTGGCTGTTGGTTTTGCTGTGCCAGGTGCCAGTGACGTTGATAAAACTCGTCAAATTGGCGGCGGTTTGCCACGCCGGTTAAGCCATCCATATTGGAGAGGTGGTGGAGTTGATCGCGCTGCTCCAAACCTTGCTGGAACGCATTTAACAAATGATCCAAGCTATCCACCAGATGCCCTAATTCATCATCCTGATGACCGCGCAGCATGGGCTTGGGCCACTGGCCGGGGCGATTGGTATCGGTTTGGGCAATAGCAGCGTGTACCTTGAGCAGTGGGCGTGTAATAAATAGATGAAAAAAAGCGATCACGACGATGCTTAAAATAAACGCTTCTAAAATACTTACCCCGACCACCCTGTAAATACGCGCCAGGAACTGCTGGGTTAAGTAGCCTTCTGACAGCATTAATTCAATTTCGCCGACGACTGCTTCCGGCATATCGCTGCCCATGTAATAGGCGAGTGACGTTTGGTAGTGCACTATATCGCCAAATAAATACTGGCTGAGCCAAGTCGAAGCAGCCTGTCTGGGCCTCTCAAATTCAGCTAGCGCGCGCCCAAAATCGTCACGAATCGATACCCATGCGACCTCGTCAGCATTAAATAGCCCATAGGCGATTTGGTGGGCGAGGTCAGGGTTAAGCTGGAAAGCGGCTTCTGCTGCGGCTCCGTTGACTATGGCCAGTTGATGGGTAATGCGCTGCTCGGTTTCCTGGCGTATGTTGGAGGCGTGGCTGAGTAGTTCAATACTGCCCGCTACGGCGCTAATCAGCATAGCGACCAGCAGGGTGAGTAGCGCTTGCTTACTGGTCAGACTGCCTTTTTTAGGAGCGGGGGCCGAGAGCAAAAAACGTGGGCGAGGCGGGGTCACTGGCTCTCCTCCTGCATTTCGCGGTGCAGGGCATTCAACTGCGTTTGCAGCCGCGCCAGCAGTGCTTCTGGCACACTGGGATGGCAGGCGAGATAAAGCGGTGCGCGGTAAAAGGTAAATAAGTGCGTTAGCGCGATGTGTTGTTCTTGTGCCATAAATTCACCGGTTGCTTTGCCTGTCACAATCACATCAAGCAGGCCCGCCTCTAAACGCAGGATATTTTCTCGCTCCGAGGGAGCACGTAGAACATTAATGCCACGAGAGGCGACATAATCGCCTACGGCATCCTCGCGAAAACTACCCACTCGCCAACCGTCTAGCCCTGAAAGTGAAGCAATGCTGAGACCGCGCTCGGCTAAACTAAACGCAGCCCACTCATTAACCACCAGCGGCCCTACCCAGTGAAACAGCGCTTCACGTTCTGGAGTGCGCGTCGTGGAGTAGACGCAGTGATAGTCGCGTAAGCGTGCTTCGGTGTAAGCGCGTGCCCAAGGCAGTAACCGAAAATGCGCATCAATGTCTGCCCGGCTTAGCGCATGACGTAGCAACAGCGTTGCGCTGCCAATAATTTGCCCCTGGCCGTCCGTATAGTTGAACGGGGGGTACTCTTCGGTATTGATCGTTAGCGGCAGGGCTTGATTTGGCATAGCCGCTAGTGGCATCGCGTGCAGGGACAGTGAGCAACTGCCGATAGCGGTGAGTAGCGCAATAGCCATACGGTACTGCCATCGGTGGGTTACCTGATTAGCCATCGTCAGCTACCTCTGGGGCCGTTCCGCTAGCACCCTGTCTAATGCCTGCTGCATCAGCGTTACCAAGCGTCGGTCAGTGGCTTGGTTAATGGCAAAGTATAGCGAAGATTCGCTGAGTGTGTGTATCGGAATTAAACTATCGCTAGAATAACCTTCCGATTCTGCTATCCAGGCAGCTACATCTGCACTGTAAGCCCACAGGTCAACTCGCCCGCGGGTGAGCATACTGAGCGCGCTGCGGTTATCAATGGCCGGTACCAGTAGGCGTTCAGGGTAGCCTGCCTCCAATAGCGCCTGGGCGCCAATATCTTCCCTAATGACCGCCACGGTCAGGTCGCGATCAATCGCCTGTGACAACGCATCGATCGCAATCGGTGCGTCCCGGTGGGCAAGCAGCACGACCTGGTCTTGGGCAATCGGCCCCACCCAGTGGAAACTGTCTTCCCTTGCCGGCGTGCGGGTAGTGGAAAACAGCACTGTGTTAGGCTGGCTTAGCGCTAGCTCATAGCCGCGGATCCAGGGGTAGTAACGGACGTCATGACGGCTAAGAGGGGTGTCGGTGGCTGCAAAAATAGCCTCCAATAAATCAATTGATACCCCGGTTAATTGCTGATTATCGAGATAGTTGTAGGGTGGGTACTCTTCAGTAATGAAGGTTAATGGCGCCAATGTATTGGGCGCATCAGCCTGCACGTTTGCAACGCTTGCCAGCCAGAGGCACAGCACGGCCAACAGCCTGTTTAACAGTTGTCGATATAATCGCCGTGGAGATGTCTGGACTAACTCCATCGCAGTCTATCCATATTACTTGTCAATCAACCAAACTTAGAGCAACGCTGGTCGGCTGTCACCTCTATTCTGCCAACGCAAGCCGTGGCGTCTTACGGGTTCCACCTGCTAGGCTTACGGCTTCCCCTGTGAGAGAAAATCAATGTTGTCTGCTAACTCTGTTAAGACGACGGATGGCTACGCATCGCGTCGCGAAATATTCGGCTGGGCAATGTTTGATTTTGCCAACCAAGCCTACACGCTACTGATTATCACTGTGGTATTTGGTGAGCTGTTTACCACCGTCATTGTGGGGGATCGCGGCGATAACTTCCGGCTTGCCAACTTCTTATGGAGCTTGGCCCTGGCGGTTAGCTATTTGATGGTGGTGATCTCAGCACCACTATGCGGCGCCGTGATGGATTACCGGGCGGAGAAAAAGCGCTTTCTGCTGATTAGCTACCTGGCTACTGTCGTCACCACAGCAATGCTTTACTTCGTTGAACCGGGCTACGTTATTACCGGGCTGTTACTGATAGTGCTATCTAATTACGCTTACTCAATGGGCGAATCATTTATAGCCTCTTTTTTGCCCGAGCTTGGACCGCCCCAGTCGCTGGGCAAAATTTCCGGGTTTGGCTGGTCGTTAGGCTACATCGGCGGGCTGTTCGCGGCGGGCTTCACCCTGGTCGTGCTCGGCGAGGCCAGCGCGGATAACTTTGAGCGCATCCGCTGGGTGGGGCCCTTTGCGGCAGGCTTTTTCCTGATTACTGCCATTCCTACCTTTTTATGGTTGAAAGAGCGCGGCAAGCCCCAGCCCCGCGGTGTCTCTTATCGGCATATCGCGCTGAATCGTGTCGCAACCACTTTTCACGAGTTGCGCTACTTTAAAGATCTGACCGTGTTTTTGGTTTCACTGCTGTTCTCGATGGCCGGTGTCTACATCATCATCGCATTCGCCTTTATTTATGGCGCTCAAGTGATCGGCTGGGATGAGAGCGTACGTAATATCATGTTTATTATTGTTCAAATCACCGCGGCGGCGGGAGCGCTGGGGTTCGGCTGGATCCAGGATCAGCTGGGGGCCAAGCGAACGTACCAAATGACGTTGGCGCTGTGGGTAGTGGCGATTATTGCGATCTGGGCAACGCCGGAGGTGACTCAGTGGATAAACGGTCATTTTGAACTGCAGTGGCAGGCCCAGCACGTATTTCTGGTGGTCGGCTGCCTGGCGGGGCTTAGCCTGGGATCTAGTCAATCCGCCAGCAGGGCGCTGGTGGGACTGTTTTCACCCTTGGCTAAATCAGCAGAGTTTTTCGGTTTCTGGGGGCTGGCGAATAAACTAGCGGGGGTGTTGGGCATCGTTATGCTGGGGATATTACAGACGCTGGTTGGCTTGCAAGCGTCTATTCTATTATGTGTTGCCCTGTTCGTTATCGCGATGCTGATTTGCGCCAGGGTCAACGAGCGCCGTGGCCGTGAAGCGGCCCTCGCCTGGGAAACCAACCGTCATACCAACAATAATAACGCTAACGAGGCATCTTTACCTCAGTGAGGTGGCGTATGGCAACGCATAAGGCAGGTCAAGTGTCCCAGCGTGGCGGCATCGTTATGATGCTGCTGTTTTGGGTGCTGTTAATGGCAGTGGGGACTTGGTGGATTCACGGTGGCCTGGAAAAGATGATGCGCCCCAACGCCAATATTGTGCAGACCTTGCCTGCGGGAGAGCCCGTTACCCTGAAGCGTAACCGGGCCGGGCATTTTGAGGCGCCGGGAAGCATCAATGGCACGCCGGTGACCTTTTTGCTAGACACTGGCGCCACCTATGTCGCCATACCGGCCGATTTGGCAAGCGAGTTAGGCCTTGAGCCTGGGCGTAGCGCTTGGTTCAACACCGCCAACGGCCGAGTGGAAGGTGCCTTAACGGAGCTTGATGAGGTTTCCCTCGGCGGGCTAAAAGTGCAGAATGTGCAGGGGTCTATCAGCCCTGGCATGGAGCGCGACACTGTCCTACTCGGCATGAGCTTTCTGAGTTTATTGTCGATAGAAATACAGGCAGGTGAGATGGTGTTGAGCCTTCCCGAGCAGTGAGTTCAGCTTGTGAATGTGCCACTGATATGATTGTCTAAGTTGATACGAGTGCCAACACGCTAAGGAGTTGCTATGGGCATTGAAGTAGGTGGATTATTAGGACTAATTTGGCTCATTATTGTGATTTGGGCCATTGTTAAAGTGGCCAAAAGCGGGGCTGGCGGTCTTGCGAAGCTGATATGGATTCTGGTGCTACTGTTTTTCCCGTTAGTTGGCTTAATTGCATGGTTTCTGTTTGGGCCCAAAGGGTAGGCGCTGAAAAGCAACGCTGCTGAAAAGCGCGCCTCGTGTAATTGCGTCAAAACCTGTAGTGAAGAAAAAAGGCAGGCCACGAATGGTCTGCCTTTTTAATATGCTTTAGCAGTAGATATACTTAATCAAACATTATTCAATGGTGTCGTTTCCTTCCCCAGGCGGCGCCTTATAATGCCCCGGGATTTTTAACTTCTCCCCATTGGGCAGGTCGCGTACTTGGGCTGGAACGTAAACACGTTTTATAACACTTTTCGTTTTGCTACTTCCCATGGCAGGCTCCCCCTGTCAAATTGTCGACAGTTAGCGTTTACACATTAGTCCCCGGTTAAGGAAGAATCAAGTGTCTGGCCACACGCACTCACCAATACGCGCAATTGTAACGACAGAAGCGGGTGTTTTGGTGGTTTTGAGTTATCCTGAGTGCCAATCATGGGGCACCTGCGTTGGTATTGGATGAGCGGGTGAAAAAATAAACAGCCTAAGCGGAGTGCATAAAGAGGATGGTAGATCATTTGGAACAGCAATTTCAGGCGCTTGAGACGCAAGAGTCTGTAACGCCTGACTATCCCGATCAAGATCATGTTTTGATCATCGAAGATGACCAGCGTCTGGCCGAGCTTACCCGTGATTACTTGGAAGCGAACGGCTTCCAAGTAACGCTGGAAGCAGACGGTGCTAAAGGGGTTGACCGTATTTTAACCCTGCAGCCTGATCTGGTGATCCTGGACTTAATGCTGCCAGGGGAGGACGGTCTGGCGATTTGCCGCCGCGTTAGACCCAATTTTGCCGGCCCAATCATGATGCTGACTGCGCGCACCGACGATCTTGATCAGGTTCTGGGGCTCGAAATGGGCGCCGACGACTATGTGCCGAAGCCGGTTCAGCCGCGGGTATTGCTGGCTCGCATGCGCGCGCTACTGCGCCGCGCCGACGGGCCTGCCCCGGACGGCGAAATGCGGCTGCGTTTTGAAAACCTGGAGATCGATAACGCGACTCGTGAAGCCTGGCTCTCGGGTGAGCGTATTGACTTAACCAGTGCCGAATTCGACCTGCTCTGGCTTCTGGGTCGTAACGCAGGCCGCGTGCTTACCCGTGAAGAGATATTCAGCGACCTACGGGGCATTAAGTACGATGGTCAAGACCGCTCTATTGATGTCCGCGTATCGCGCATTCGGCCTAAAATTGGCGATGATCCTAACCAGCCTCACCGGATCAAGACCGTGCGCAGTAAAGGTTATCTCTTCGTTAAAGACAGTTGATCATTCAGAGGGACAGCATCATGCGGCGGGTGCTCAGTAACGGCTCGTTTTTACGCTTCTATTTGTTGCTGGGCATCGCGCTACTGGTGGTGTTTGTGATCGCCTTGATGGGGCGCTCCTTTATTGAACAGGTGCGCCGCGAAGACTACCGTGAGCAACTCGCTGCGCTCCCCATGTCGCTGATGACACAACGGCTAGCCGATACGTCGGTAGAGCAGCGAAGTGCTTTGCTTGAGCACTTTTCAGAGCAGCTCGATTTGCAACTGACTCTAGAGCCCATTAACGAGGCGGATTTAGGCTATTTTGAGCGCTCACGGTTGGAGCAAGGCAGAATACTGGTCGCCGAAAAACCCTGGTTGTTGCAACAGCGCCTGCCCGGGGATACCTGGCTGCTGCAAGCACGCCTAGACGACTGGAGTGAGCACCAGTGGCATGGCAGCATAGAGCTGCTTGGCGAGTGGCTCGCAGCAGCGCCAGCGGAAGAGCGTGATGGCCGCATTGCCCAGTTGCGTTCCGGGAGTTGGCCGCTGCAGCGGTTGTCTTCTCTGCCTGAAGGGCTAACGACGGCGCAGCAGGCTCAACTGGCCAGCGGCAACGTTATCACTCAGCTCGTCTCCGATAAGCTGTCAATTACGCTGCTCTATCAATTGCCGGGCGAGCAAGAATGGCTGCAAGCGGGGCCTATTTCCCGCGGGGATACGCTGCCACTCAATTTGCACTTACCGCTTCTGGTGGGGCTGATGATCGTTCTCAGTCTGATCATCTATTTGATTATGCGTAGCATTGAAGCGCGCATGGCGCGGCTGGAGCTGGCCGCCACCAGGATCGCCAGTGGCCGCCTGGAAACCCGGGTAAAAGTAGAGAGCGGCGACTTTTTAGGCCGTTTGGGCATGGCCTTTAACGGCATGGCCAATCAGGTGCAGAGCCTGCTGCGTGGCCAGCAAGAGATGATTCGGGCGGTTTCCCACGAGCTGCGCACCCCGGTTGCGCGCATTCGCTTTGCCGTGCAGATGGTCGAGGATATGACTGATCAGCCCGCTATTCGTCGTCAGCTACAGGGTATCGATGCGGATATTGCTGAACTTGATGAACTGGTTGATGAAATTCTTACCTATGCCCGCCTGGGTGGAGAAACGGTTAACGGCGCTGAGCTTGAAACGGCGCTGGTAGAGTGCCGAGCCATGGCGGAACGGGTGATTGATACGCTGTCGCCGCTGCATAAGGGGCTAGCGCTGGTGCTTGCGCCAGGATCTGAAATCGAACTGCTGGCGGAGCCGCGCTATCTTCAACGCGCGGTGCAGAACCTGGTGGGCAACGCCTGTCGCCATGCCAAGTCCCAGGTGGTGATTCAACTCTGGGATGAGCCCAATTTGGTGCGTATCGATGTTGAAGACGACGGCCCCGGCATTCCCCCTGAAGCGCGGGCGGATATCTTCAAGCCTTTTGCCCGGCTGGATGATAGCCGGGCCCGTAGTTCCGGCGGCTACGGGTTAGGGCTTTCGATAGTGCAGAAAATTATGGCCGGGCACGGTGGTAGCGTGACCATCGATACCAGTCCGACCTTGGGCGGCGCGCGCTTTACGCTGCTGGTTCCCCGTCGCGATCCGCCGGCTTAACGCCGGTGAGTACTGCAAAGGAGGTCTCCCGCGCAGTGCGCAAGAAATCCTGCATCCACGGCGCTTCGCGTGTCTCCTCGCGGATAGCCGCATACAGCGTGCTCCATACCCCATACTCACCTAGCTTTACCGCGCTCACGTAATCGCGCTCCAAGTACTCAGTGAGTGCCCAGTTGGGTAGCGCACACACGCCACGGCCGCTGGCCACCAGCTGCATCATCATAATCGTCAATTCGGCGGTGCGAATCTCCCGAGGGTGCACATTCGCCGGCTGCAAAAACTGGGTGAAAATATCCAGCCGCGACTGCTCAACGGGGTAAGTGATTAACGTCTCCTCGGCCAGCGCCTGTGGTGCTATAAAGCCCCGACCTGCAAAGGGGTGTTGCCGGGCGACGGCGAGTAGCCCTTCATAGCGAAATAGCGGGGCGTAGTGAATCCCCTCAAGAGGTTGAGGGTCGGCGGTGATCACCAGATCCAGCTGCTCGCGGGCAAGCGCCGGAAGCGGGTCGAAGTGGTGACCGCTGGGAATGTCAATTTCCACTTCCGGCCAGTGATCGCGAAAATAGTCCACCGTGGGCATCAGCCACTGAAAGCAGCTGTGACACTCGATGGCCATATGCAACCGCCCCTGCTCGGTGCCTGCCAGGCGCGCCAGATCACGCTCCGCCTTGCGTACTTCAGGCAGTATCTGGTCGGCCAGGGCGAGTAGTCGAAGCCCCGCGCGGGTGAACTCCACCGGACGGGTTTTGCGCACAAACAGCGCACTGTCTACTCGGCTCTCAAGATCTTTGAGCTGGTGTGAAAGCGCCGATTGAGTCAAATGCACGCGTTCGGCGGCATCGACCAGGGAGCCGGTTTCGCGCAGCGCCAGTAGGGTGCGGAGGTGTCGTAGCTCAATCATGTCATTGCTCAATAATTATGAATATTTTTCATATTTGGTATTAAAAACTTTAGTTTGATTCATTGGTGCGTGATGCCCAGACTGTGTGGAATTATTCACGTTGTTAGGGTTCATCATGACAGTTTCTCATATTCTAGGCTATCCCCGCATTGGCGCTCAGCGCGAGCTAAAAAAAGCCACTGAAGCGTACTGGAGAGGCGAGTGCACGCGTAGCGAGCTTGAAAGCACCGGCCGCGAGCTGCGTTTACGTCACTGGCAGGCGCAGCAGGACGCGGGGCTGGATTTCGTTAGCGTGGGCGATTTCGCATTTTACGATCAAGTGCTTAACGTTTCAGTGGCACTGGGGGCGGTGCCTTCACGCTTTAACGCGCAAAATGAAATGGTAGGTGGCGACGTGGATCTCGACACCATCTTTCGTATGGCCCGGGGGAGAGCGCCCAGCGGTGAACAAGCCGCGGCCTGTGAAATGACGAAGTATTTCGATACTAACTACCACTACCTGGTGCCCGAACTGCATGATGGGCAAACCTTTACCCTGGCCTCCAACCGCCTGTTTGATGAAGTGGATGAAGCGTTACGTGCGGGGTTTACCCCAAAAGTAACGCTGACGGGGCCGTTGACTTGGCTGTGGCTCGGCAAAACCAAAGGTGGTGCTTTTGACCGCCTGACGCTACTCGATAGCGTGCTCGACGTATATGGCGAAATATTAGCGCGGCTCGCCACTCAAGGTATTGAGTGGGTGCAGCTGGATGAGCCTGCCTTGGTGCAGGACTTGCCGCTGGCGTGGCAGCAGGCCTATGAGCGTGCTTACCACCGCCTTCAGTCTGCCCCGCTAAAGCTATTGCTAGCCACTTACTTCGGCGGCTTGGGCGATAACCTATCGTTAGCGACCCGGCTGCCTGTGGCGGGTTTGCACATTGATGCCGTGCGCGCTCCCCAGCAGGTGGAAAGTGTGATTGATCGCCTTGGCCCCCATCAGGTGTTATCGGTGGGGTTTGTTGATGGCCGCAACATTTGGCGGGCCGATTTGGCTGCCTTGCGTGAACGCCTGCTGCCGTTAAAAGTGCGCCTGGGCCAGCGGCTCTGGTTGGCGCCAAGCTGCTCGCTGCTGCATGTGCCGGTGGACTTGGCGCAGGAAACAGAGCTCGGTGATGAGCTAATCGGTTGGCTGGCCTTCGCACGGCAGAAGCTAGACGAGGTGATGACCCTGGCCCGCTTGATCGATAACCGCGCCACGCCTGTTGATGAGCAGCGCCTGGATCAGGCCACTCGCGCCTTGGATGCTCGGCGTGAGTCAACCCGCATTCACCAAGCGGTGGTCAGTGAGCGTTTGGCGGCGCTTCGCCCCGCCGATAGCCAGCGTCAGGCACCTTACCCCGTTCGCGCTGAAGCTCAGCGGCGGGCGCTTAAGCTGCCGCTATTTCCCTCCACGACGATTGGCTCTTTCCCGCAAACCGACGAGATTCGGGCCGCCCGGCGCGCCTTTAAAGCCGGTGAGCTGGCACCAGCCGACTACGAAGCCCGCATGCAGGCCGAGATTGCCTACGCCGTTGAGCGCCAGCAAGCCTTGGATATCGACGTGCCGGTGCACGGTGAAGCCGAACGTAACGACATGGTGGAGTACTTTGGCGAGCAGCTCGAAGGGTTTGCCTTTACCCGCTTTGGCTGGGTGCAGAGCTACGGTTCTCGCTGCGTGAAGCCGCCGGTGATTTTTGGTGATGTTTCCCGCCCGGCACCGATGACGGTGCGCTGGAGCGAGTACGCCCAAACCCTGACCGACAAACCCATGAAGGGCATGCTGACCGGGCCGGTGACGATTCTACAGTGGTCGTTTGTGCGTGATGACCAGCCACGGGAAACCACCTGCCGCCAGATTGCCCTGGCACTGCGCGATGAGGTGCTGGATCTGGAAAAAGCCGGGATCAAGATTATTCAAATCGACGAACCTGCGCTGCGTGAAGGACTGCCGCTTCGCCAGCATGAGTGGCAGGCATACCTTGAGTGGGCAGTGGAGAGCTTCCAGCTAAGCGCCGCAGGGGTGGCCAACGCCACCCAGATTCATACCCATATGTGTTACTCGGAGTTCAACGATATCATGGGCGCGATTGCCGCACTGGATGCCGATGTGATCACCATCGAAACGTCGCGTTCTGATATGCACCTGCTGGATGCTTTTCAGGACTTCGCTTATCCCAACGAAATTGGCCCAGGGGTTTACGATATCCACACCCCGAATATTCCCGAGGTGAGCTGGATGGTCGATTTGATGGAGAAAGCGCTGGAGAAGATCCCCGCCGAACGGCTATGGATCAACCCGGACTGCGGTCTAAAAACGCGCAACTGGGCGGAAGTAGAGCCCGCGCTGGCCAATATGGTGGAAGCCGCCAAGGCACTCCGCCAGCGCTATGCATAACGGTTAGAGGTGCAGTTCAAAGCGCGGGGTTTTTTATGTTTAGGTGTATGTTCGATGCCTAGCTTTTAGACGCATAGGCGTAGAGCAGGGTTTCCTGGGCACTGATCGCGTCAGCATCACCTGGGTCTTGTAGTTGATAGCTGCCGTCGGTCTGGAGTAGCCAGCTTTGGCAGTTATCCACCAGGTACGTCTCCAGGTCTTTACGCACCCGGGTAGCGAGCTTCTTATCCAGCAGCGGAAAGCAGGTCTCCACACGGTGGAACATATTGCGCGACATAAAGTCCGCGCTAGAGCACCAGGTCTCTGACTTGCCGTCATTGTGGAAGTGGAACACCCGGGTATGCTCCAGCAGGCGGCCAATAATCGAGCGTACGCGAATATTGTCGGACACCCCCGGTACGCCTGGCTTCAAACAGCACATGCCGCGAATAATCAAGTCGCACTCGACTCCCGCCTGGGAGGCCCGGTAGAGCGCTTTGATTAGCTTGGGTTCGGTTAATGAGTTGCACTTAATGATGATATGCCCACGCTTACCCTTGCGCGCTATCTGCGCTTCCCGGTCGATCATTTCCACCAGTCGCTCATGTAGCGTGAAGGGGGCGTGCAACAGCGTGTCGATTTTGCGTGCCCGGCCCATCCCCGAAAGCTGCTGAAAGACTTTATGCACATCCGCACATAGCGCTTTGTTGGCAGTCAGCAGGCTGTAATCGGTATATAGCTTGGCTGTCTTGGCGTGGTAGTTGCCGGTGCCCAGGTGAGCGTAGTAGCACAGTTCGCCCTTTTCTCGGCGCACAATGTGGAGCATTTTGGCGTGGGTTTTGTAGGCCATAATGCCGTAAACAACGATGGCGCCCGCTTCCTGCAGGCGTGAAGCGAGCTGTAGATTGTCGGCCTCATCGAAGCGCGCACGCAGCTCAATGACCACCGTGACTTCTTTTCCCTGACTGGCTGCTTCTACCAGAGCATTCACAATGGCCGAGTCTGAGCCGGTGCGGTAAAGGGTCTGTTTTACTGCCAGTACATGGGGGTCGCGGGCGGCTTCGCGCAGCAAGTCTTCGATTGGCGTAAACGACTGGAAGGGGTGATGGAGCAGAATGTCGTTCTTGGCGATAGCGTCAAACAGGCTACCCGCTTTGAGCGCTTTGGGAATGCTGGGGGTAAACGGCCGATAGAGCAGCTCGGGGCGATCCACGTCGCCCAGCACCGACATCATGCGCGTCAGGTTGACCGGCCCTTTGACGCGATACAGGTCGTCGCTCTCGAGCTCAAACTGGCGTAGCAGGAAGTTGGTTAAGTCATCCGGGCAACTGTCGGCGACCTCCAGGCGTACACCGCTGCCGTAGCGGCGTGCCAGCAGTTCACCGCGCAGCGCTGAGGCAAGATCCGAGACCTCCTCCGGGTCAACGCTCATATCCGCGTTGCGGGTCAGTCGGAACTGGTAGCAGCCGCGTACGCTCATGCCGGGGAATAGCTCCTCGGCATGGGCATGAATCATTGATGACAGAAAAACATACTCGGAAAAAACCTCTTCGCAAATCTCTTTGGGCAGCGCCATCAGACGCGGCAGTGAACGCGGTGCGGGTAGAATCGCCATTCCGCCGGCGCGGCCAAAGGCATCCTTGCCTTCCAGCTCAACGATAAAGTTGAGGCTTTTATTCACTAAGCGAGGGAAGGGGTGCGAGGGATCGAGCCCAATTGGGCTGATGACGGGCATAATTTCGTTATCGAAGAACTCCTTGACCCAGGCTTTCTGCGCATCAGTCCACTGATCGCGGCGCCGAAAACGCAGCCCGTGGGTTTCCAGCGCGGGTAACAAGGTGTCGTTGAGTATCTGATACTGGCGATCAATTTGGGCATGGGCCAGTTGCGAGATCTCGGCCAGCACCGCTTTGGGCAGGCGGCCATCGGCGGCGGTGGTGTCGTCGCCCAGGGCAATTTGGTGCTTCAAGCCGGCCACACGGATTTCGAAAAACTCATCCATGTTGGAAGAGAAAATCAGCAGGAACATTAACCGGTTGAGCAGCGGGTGGGCGTCGTCTAACGCCTGTTCCAACACGCGGATATTGAACTGTAGGTGCGACAGCTCGCGATTAAAGTAGAGCTGGGTATCGTCAAGATCCGTTTCAGGCAGCACTTCACGCGCTTGAACTCCGGTCGGGGTTCGATTGATCCGTAGTGGCATATCGCCGTCGCTGCTGGTGTGATCAGTAGACGATAGTGGTAGTGAATCTGATGCTTGCTCGTCCATGGTGGATCTCCCCGCGTTGATAGCTCGAAGGTATCATAGCCTGATACTGGTATATCAGTGCAGTATGCGGGGAGAAGATGACAAATAGGTGTCACCTGGTTGTCATCTTAGCGTTGCTGAAGTAAACGCGCGGCGTCGAGGGCAAAGTAAGTCAGAATGCCATCCGCGCCTGCCCGCTTGAAACACATCAACGACTCCAGGATAACCGGTGCCGCTTCCAACCAGCCGTTGTCAAAGGCAGCGCGGTGCATGGCGTACTCGCCGCTGACTTGATAAGCGAAGGTGGGTACCTGTAACTCACTTTTCACCCGGCGAACGATATCCAAGTAGGGCATGCCGGGCTTGACCATCACCATGTCAGCGCCCTCGGAAATATCCATGGCCACTTCGTGCAGCGCTTCATCGCTATTAGCGGGATCCATTTGATAGGTGCGCTTGTCCGCTTTGCCCAAGTTAGCCGCAGAACCGACCGCATCGCGGAAAGGGCCATAATAGTGCGAGGCGTATTTGGCGCTGTAGGCCATAATACGCACGTTATGCAGGTGTTCTTGCTCCAACACCCGACGAATAGCGCCAATTCGCCCATCCATCATGTCGGAAGGGGCGACCACGTCGGCACCGGCTTCTGCATGGGAGAGGGCCTGCTTGAGCAGCGTATCCACGGTGCGGTCATTCTGCACGTAGCCGTGCTCGTCAAGAATGCCGTCCTGGCCGTGGCTGGTATAAGGATCCAGCGCCACGTCGGTGATAATGCCTAGTTCGGGCAGCGCTTCCTTGAGGGCGCGCACACTGCGCTGAACCAGACCGCTGGCGCTATAAGCCTCTTCGGCAAGTTCACTCTTGTGCTCGGGGCCAACCACTGGAAACAGGGCCAGCGCTGGGATGCCCAGCGAATATGCCTCGCGAGCTTGCTCGATCAACAGGTCGATAGAGAGCCGCTCGACGCCGGGCATGGAGGCGACGGCTTCACGTTGATTGTCGCCTTCCAGTACGAACACCGGCAGGATGAGGTCTGACGGCGTCAGGCTGTTCTCCTGCATCAACCGGCGTGAGAAATCATCGCGTCGCATGCGGCGCATGCGGGTGGCGGGAAAATGACGGGCAGTGGGTGTACTCAAGGAGGCTCTCCATTAGACGTCGTAAAAATCAGGTAACGTGAACATTAAGGATAGTAAATAAATATGCCCGAAGGCTTGGAGGGAGTATATCAGCCATGCCTTGCGGCGAAAGCCGCCTTGTGACAATACGACAGACTGACTAAAGTGAGCGATTGCTTTGCTGTATTGCGTTCGGCAGACCCTGGGATAAGGAGATAAGAATGACCAAACAGGTGGCAGTGATTTTAGCCGGCTGCGGCGTTTACGATGGTTCGGAAATATATGAGACCACGCTTACGCTGCTGCGCTTGGATCAGTTGGGGATCGGTTACCGCTGTTTTGCCCCCGATATAGAGCAGCACCATGTGGTTAATCACCTCACTCAAGAGGTGGTAGAGGGTGAACAGCGTAACGTGCTGCTGGAGTCTGCCCGACTGGCGCGGGGAGAGATCAGCCCGCTGGAGGAGTTAGATGCCGACAAGTTTGACGCCGTGATTGTGCCCGGCGGTTTTGGCGTCGCCAAGAACCTGTCGGACTTCGCCAGTGCCGGTGACAGTATGCAGGTGCTGGATGCATTGAAAGCCGCCTTGGTAGGGTTTCGCGAGGAGGCCAAACCGATTGGTTTGATGTGTATTTCCCCCGTCCTGGTGCCCCGCCTATTGGATGAGGGCATTGCGGTGACGGTGGGCAATGACCCGGCGGTTTCCGGGGCTATTAGTGCCATGGGCGGCCTTCACCGTAGCTGCGGCGTAGAAGATATCGTGGTGGATCTTGAGCACCGCGTGGTCACCACACCCGCGTATATGCTGGCAACGCGTATCAGCGAAGCCGCGACCGGTATTTTCAAACTGGTAGACCGCGTTGCAGAAATGATGGATTAAGCTCGCTGCGGTGCTGCAGTGAAAAAGCCGTCGTCATTGTGAATGACGGCGGCTTTAAAGTATCGACGTGGCGAGTTCTGGGTTTAGAGGTCTGCCTCCTGCTCTTCAGCCGCCTCCTTCTCCTCTTTACGCTTGCGCACCAAGCGGCCAAACAGCAGCCCGACTTCGTAAAGCAGGTACATCGGAATCGCCAGCAGGCTCTGAGAAATCACATCCGGAGGCGTTAGCAGCATACCGACCACGAAGCAGCCCAAGATAATGTAGGGACGCTTTTTAGACAGGCTTTCCACCGTGGTGGCGCCCGACTGTATTAATAAAAAAGTCGCAATAGGGATTTCGAACGCTACGCCAAAGGCAAAAAACAGTTTAAGAACGAAGTTCAAATACTGGTTTATGTCGGTCATGACAGCGACGTTCTCCGGCCCGGTTTGGGTGAAGAACTCAAATAGCAGCGGGAAAACCACGTAGTAGGCAAACGCCGCGCCGCCGTAGAACAGCGCAATGCTCGACACCAGGATCGGTATCGCCAGTGCTTTTTCATTGTCGTAAAGCCCAGGCGCGATAAACGCCCAGGCCTGATGCAGCACGAAGGGGATAGCGATAAATACCGCCACCACCAGGGTGAGCTTAAACGGCGCTAAGAAGGGCGAAGCGACCTCAGTGGCGATCATTTGCGAGCCTTCGGGCAGCAGCGCCATTAAGGGCTCGGCAACAAATGTATAGATATCATTGGCAAAGGCGTAGAGGCCCAAAAAGACCACCAAAATCACGATCACGGCGCGCATTAGCCGTGAGCGTAGCTCTATCAGGTGCTCAATAAGGGGGGCTTGGCTCTGTTCTTCCCGCGGCTCCTTTGAATCGCCAGACATACTCATTGGTGATTACGATCCTTTTCAGATTCAGCCTTATTAAGTGCCGTCGACTCTGGGGCATCCGCTTCCGGTTCGGCCTGGCGGGAGGACGCTGCTGATGCGGCGGGCGCGGAAGATGACGGAGGCGTTTCTTCACGCACCGTTTGCAGGGCATCATCCAATCGGGTGCTGGCCTTGGCAACGCGCTGCTCCGTGTCGCTTTGTGCCGCCTCGGTGGGCGGCGTATTGGGCGGCACCGCATCAGAGCGGGCAGGGGTATCGGCAATGCTCTCTACGTCCAGCTTGGCTTTCTTTAAACTGTCATCGAGCTTCTTCTGCTGTTCATTGAGCTTTTGGCGCAGCTCTTCTGCTTCCAGCTGGGCGCTGATTTCACGCTGCATACCGGATACCGTGCGCTTAATTTTGCCAATCCACATGCCTGTCGTACGGGCGGCGCGGGGCAGCCGTTCCGGGCCAAGCACCAGCAGCCCGACGATGCCAATCAGCATCAGTTCAAGAAAGCCGATATCCAGCATGGTTTATTTGCGCTCTTCGTTGCGGTCGCTCGCGGCCTGTTTCTCTTCGGCTTGAACGTCATAAGTGTTGCCAGGCTCTTCATGGCTCACTTTGGCATGGGGTTGGTCGGCGTCTTCTTTATCAGCCTCTTTGCTTTTCTCTTCGTCGTGCATGGCTTTCTTGAAGCCCTTAACCGCCCCACCCAGGTCGGTACCCACGTTACGCAGTTTTTTTGTGCCGAAAACCAGAATGATGATGCCCAGTACAATCAGCAACTGCCAAATACTAATGCCACCTAACATATGCGTTTCCTCATGGGAGCAGATTAACTATCTATTGAGTGCTATCTATTTCAGCGTTATCTCTTTAACCACTGACCCGGTAAATACCAGCTCAATGGCTAGGAGCAGGCTACAGCACATGCGTTACCACTATGCGATAGCCCTATTTAGCCACTATGGCTGGCGGGCGGCTTTTTCCTCGTGTCCGGAAATACCGAAGCGCCGTGCCAGTTCGTCTAAAACGGCCTGATGATCCATTCCCAGGTGTGAGAGCATCACCAGACTATGAAACCACAGGTCGGCGGTTTCAGAAATCAACGCTTGTCGTTCGGCCTCGCTTCCATGCTCGGCATCTTTTGCCGCAAGCACTGTTTCTGTTGCTTCCTCGCCCACCTTTTCGAGTATCTTGTTCAAACCCTTATGATGCAAGGAGGCAACATAAGATTCTTCTGCCGCTGCATGGCGCCGCTGCTTTAACACCTCATTGAGCGTATCCAGCACATTGGTATGGCTAGTCGAATTGTTAGCCGAGAATGCGTTGCTGTCCATGGGAATCCTTGTAAACGTTTAGTGCGTCGCTTTATTGCCATACCAGCAGCAGTAGGCCAATGGCAGCAGCCACTAGTATCGGCCACTCCTGGAGCGCAATCCAGCCGCTTAATGGCTGCCACGCCAATGCCAGCGCTAATAGGATCAAGCCAAGCCGGAGGCGGTAGAGTCGCTTACCCTGGCGGGCCATCTGCACACGCATGGCGCTGATGGCGTCTACCTGCTGATGACGCTGGCGATGCTCATGCTCCATACGGCTTAGCGCCTGGTGAGCCAGTACGGGCAGTTCGGGCAACTGGCGTGAAAGCTCTGGCGCCTGGCGCTTTAGCGACTCCCATAACCCGCTGACCCCGGCACGCTCTTTCATCCACTGCTCTAAGTAGGGCTTGGCGGTGCTCCAGAGATCCAGATCGGGATAGAGCTGGCGCCCTAATCCTTCGATATTGAGCAGCGTTTTCTGCAACAGTACCAGCTGCGGCTGCACTTCCATATTAAAGCGTCGTGCGGTTTGGAATAGCCCTAATAGCACCTGCCCAAAGGAGATATCTTTCAACGGTTTCTCTAAAATGGGCTCGCAGACGGTGCGAATCGCCGCCGCAAACTCATTGGCGCGGGTGTTTTCACCCACCCAGCCGGACTCAATGTGCAGCGCAGCGACTTCATAATAGTCCTGGTGGAAAAACGCCAGTAGGTTGCGCGCCAGGTAGTCCTGGTCTTCCCGGGTCAGGCTGCCGACAATGCCGCAGTCGATGGCAATGTACTGGGGGTCTTCGGGGTTGTCACAGTTGACGAAGATATTGCCTGGGTGCATATCCGCGTGAAAGAAGTTGTCGCGGAAAACCTGGGTGAAAAATAGCTCAACGCCCCGTTCGGCGAGCTTTTTCAGGTTGGTGCCCCGGGCAATCAGGGTATCTAAGTCGGCGACCGGAATACCGCGAATGCGCTCTTGCACCATCACGTGGCGGCGGGTGAAGGGCCAGTAGATGGTGGGTACAAACAGCAGTGGTGAGTCTTTGAAGTTGCGCTTGAGCTGGGAGGTGTTGGCGGCCTCTTTGTAGAGATCCAGCTCGTCAAACAGCGTGGCTTCGTAGTCGCGAATCACTTCTACCGGGCGCAAGCGACGCGCCTCGGGGATTTTGGAAAATAGCTTGGCGACCTGGTACATCAGCGCCATATCCTGACGCATGACACGGTCAATGCCGGGGCGAATGATTTTCACCACCACGTCTTCACCGCCGTGCAGCCGGGCTGCGTGCACCTGGGCAATTGATGCCGAGGCCAGTGGCACCCGGTCAAACTCAGCGAAAGCCTCTTCCAGCGACATCTCCAGCGCTTTCTCGACCCGTGCGGCGGCTTGCTCGCCAGGAAAGGGCGGCACCTGATCCTGTAGGCGTTTCAGCTCATCGGCGATATCTGCTGGTAGCAGATCGCGGCGGGTGGAGAGCATTTGGCCGAATTTAATAAAAATCGGCCCCAGCGCTTCCAGCGACAGGCGCAGACGTTCGCCCCGTGAGCGTTTGCCAACGGGTACCAAGCGGAGCGGAGAGAACCATAGCAGCGCCCTTAGCCACCAGGGCAGTCGCTCTAAGGGTAGCAGCGTGTCCAGTCGGTGGCGGCTGATCACCCAGCTTATCCGCAGCAGGCGCAGGCTCATGGACGCGTCTCCTGTGGCGTGAGCTGGCGCTGTTCCAGGCGCCGCTGTAAGCGGTTTAGGCGTGCTTCCAGACGATCGGTTGCCACCTCTAATTCGGTCAGATGCTCGCGGAGCAGGCTACGCTGCTGCCGGCCTGGCAGCAGGCGGGCCTCTTCAAAGACATATTCAGACACATCCTGCATCAGCTCGTCTTTGGCGCGTAGCCCCCAGCGGGCAGCACGACGCAGCCCTTCGGCCAGCGAGTGGGCGGGCATATCGCCCAGCCAGCGAGCCAGCTCGCTTTCCCAGTCGATATCCAGGTCGAAGAGCAGATCGCGAGTGGCTTCAAGCAGATGGATACGGCCACGCACAGCGAGCTTGCCGTCAAACATAAGGCGCTCAATCGAAGCGCCGCTGATCCACTCGGAAAAGGTTTCCGGAGTGAGTTCCACGACTGCGTCGACGTCGGTTTCATCAACGTCATCACCACGCATCAGGTCGAGCCCGGCGTGATGGTAGTGAATGACCAACGCTAAGTGAGGCTGCTCAAGGCGCACCAGTAGGCGGCTCCCCGCCAGTGCCGCTAGCCGTGCAGGAGCCGCAGGGTCACGGGCGAGTAGAGCGTTAAGCGTGCGTTCACAACCGGCCAGCAGCAGGGTTGGAGTTACCAGCATGCTGACCTCTTGGCTGGCAACGTCAGGGCACAAAACGTCATAGCTTAATGCCGCGGTGCAGGGCCACGATACCACCGGTCAGGTTGGTGTACTCGACCCGCTCAAGCCCGGCCTCTTCCATCATGGCTTTGAGCGTTTCCTGATCCGGGTGCATGCGAATCGACTCCGCCAGGTAGCGGTAGCTGTCGCCGTCGCCCGCCACTAGCTCGCCCATCTTGGGCAGCAGGCGGAAAGAGTACTCATCGTAGGCCTTGGAGAGCAGCGGGTTGTTGGGCTTGGAGAACTCCAGCACCAGCAGGCGCCCACCGGGCTTGAGCACCCGGGCCATGGAGCGCAGCGCGGCGTCCTTGTCGGTGACGTTACGCAGGCCAAAGGCGATGGTAATGCAGTCGAAGCTATTATCGGGAAACGGCAGGCTTTCGGCGTTGGCTTGCACATACTCGACGTTGCCGCCGACACCGTTATCCATCAGTTTGTCGCGGCCCACTTTGAGCATTGAGGCATTGATATCGGCGAGTACCACTTTGCCCCGGGGGCCAACCATGCGGGAAAACTTGAGGGTTAAATCTCCGGTGCCGCCAGCGATATCCAGCACGTGGTGGCCGGGGCGCACGCCTGCGCGCTCGATGGTCATGCGTTTCCATATCCGGTGGATGCCCATGGACATCAGGTCGTTCATCACATCGTAGCGGGCCGCCACAGAGTGGAAAACATCGGCCACGCGGGAGGCTTTTTCTTCAACAGGGACTTCCTGAAAACCAAAGTCAGTGGTGCGTTTTTCTGTGGGGCTCATTGGGCAAGTAGCTCCCGAATTCGAGGCGGAGGCAAATCGACCCTACGTTTTTTGACCTAGGAGCGACGCGATTAAAAGTTAACCCCATTGTAGCCTTCTCCACCCAGGCTTGTCTGCCTGGCTTCTTGTAAGTGGCCTGAGTCAGGTAGTCACAGTTGCTTGAATTGAATGCTGGCGGGTTCCCTTGAGGCTCCGACCTCTTTTAAGCGCTGTAAGTAGTTGTTCCAGTAAGCCTCTTGATGGGTAGCGAGGTCATAGAGGTAGTTCCAGCTAAACAGGCCGCTGTCGTGACCATCATCGAAGTGCAGCTTCAGTGCATAGTTACCCGCCTGGGTAATATTCTGCAGGCCGACATCTTTTTTGCCCACTTGCAGTACCGCGGAGTCACCGCCGTGGCCACGCACTTCGGCAGAAGGTGAGTAGACGCGTAACAACTCCACCGGGAGGCGAAAACTCTCCCCATTAGCGTAGCCAAGCTCCAGCTCGCGGGCCTGTTTATGGTAGTGAACCCGGTTGGGGGTAGGGGCGTTCATGATGAGACCTCATGGCTAAATATCATGACAGCAAGCCCGCAAAGAGCGGGCTTGCTGCTACTGACTATACCAATGCTGATAATAACAGCCGACGCAGCTTACAAAATATACCGCGACAGATCTTCGTCGACGGCCAATTCGCCAAGCTGCGCATTGACGTAGTCGCCGTCAATCACCAGCGGGCTGTCCATATCGCCGCCCCTGAAAGAGGCCTCCTCTAATAGCCGCTCCATCACCGTGTGGAGGCGGCGGGCGCCAATATTCTCGGTGCCTTCGTTGACCTGCCAGGAGATCTGAGCGATACGCTCAATGCCATCAGCAGTAAACTCAACGTCCAGCCCTTCGGTGGCCAGCAGCGCTTGGTACTGCTTGGTCAGCGAAGCAGAGGGCTCGGTGAGAATACGCTTGAAGTCGTTGGGCGTTAGCGCGTCAAGCTCAACGCGGATCGGCAGACGGCCCTGCAGCTCTGGAATAAGATCCGATGGGCGCGACAGATGGAAGGCACCGGAGGCGATAAACAGGATGTGATCGGTCTTTACCATGCCGTACTTGGTCGAGACGGTAGAACCTTCAATCAGTGGCAGCAGATCACGCTGGACGCCCTCGCGGGAAACTTCGCCGCCACTGGACTGACCGCTGCCCTTGGCGACTTTATCGATTTCGTCCAGGAATACGATGCCGTGTTGCTCCACCGAGTAGACCGCACGGGATTTGATTTCCTCTTCGTTAACCAGTTTGCCCGCTTCTTCATCGCGTAGCAGTACCAGCGCCTCTTTCACCGTGACGCGGCGGTGTTCACGCTTCTGCTGGCCCATGTTGGAGAACATACTCTGCAGCTGGCTGGTCATCTCTTCCATGCCCGGTGGGGTCATAATGTCGATGCCTGGGCCCTGGGAGGCGATTTCGATATCGATTTCTTTATCGTCCAGCTGCCCTTCGCGAAGCTTCTTGCGGAAGGTTTGGCGGGTGCCGCTGTCTTCGCGGGGCTTATCTTCCTGACCCCGCGGCGGTGGTAGAAGGGCGTCCAGCACGCGATCTTCGGCAGCATCTTCGGCGCGGTGGCTAACCTCTTCCTTGGCCTGCTCGCGCACCATCTTGATCGCCGCTTCCATGAGATCGCGAATAATCGACTCGACATCACGGCCCACATAGCCGACTTCGGTAAATTTGGTGGCTTCGACTTTAATAAACGGCGCTTTAGCCAGCTTGGCCAAACGGCGAGCAATCTCGGTTTTACCCACCCCCGTGGGGCCAATCATCAAAATATTTTTAGGGGTGACTTCCGGGCGCAGGTCATCATCGAGCTGCATACGGCGCCAGCGGTTACGCAGGGCGATAGCGACGGCGCGCTTGGCATCCTGCTGGCCAATAATGTACTGGTCTAGAGCGTGAACAATTTCGCGGGGTGTCATCTGAGTCATATAAGTAACCTTTGTGGGCAGTGAGCGGCGTTTGGGGATCGCGGGGATAGATCAGCGATCATCAATCGACAGCTCTTCGAGGGTCACGTGGTGGTTGGTGAATACACAGATATCACCAGCGATCGAAAGCGACTTCTCGGTAATTTCACGCGCCGACAGCTCGGTGTTCTCCAGTAGCGCTCTGGCGCTAGCCTGGGCGAAGTTGCCGCCTGAACCAATGGCAATAATGCCGCGCTCGGGTTCGACCACATCGCCGTTACCGGTAATAATCAGCGAGGCGCTGTGATCCGCGACGGCAAGCAGCGCTTCCAGGCGGCGCAGCGCCCGATCGGTGCGCCAATCTTTGGCAAGCTCAACCGCTGCCTTGGTCAAATGGCCCTGGTACTTTTCCAACTGCGCTTCAAAGCGTTCAAACAGTGTAAAGGCGTCCGCGGTACCACCCGCAAATCCGGCCAGTACCTTGCCGCGGTAGAGGCGGCGAACTTTGCTGGCGTTACCCTTCATTACGGTATTGCCCAGCGATACTTGGCCGTCGCCAGCGAGGGCGACCTGATTTCCACGGCGAACGGAGACAATAGTGGTCATGGAGATAACTCCTTGGGGGGAGACGCGCTCCCGATGACTGGCTGATCACTTACTGTTTAGCAAACTGTTCCTGAAAGCGACCGTTGTGTAAGCATTCACAACAAAATGCGGGCGGCTGATAAAAAATCAACCGCCCGCCTTAGATCCAGAGGGAATTCTCAGTTTTGCAGTTGGATAAGCAGTGGCTCGATACCTTGGGTATTCATTAAATCCTGAGCCCGGTTCAGTTCGCGGGTGTCCTCGTAAGGCCCTACTTGTACCCGGTGCCAGGTATTGCCATCCGCCTTTACTTCGCTGATTTCCGCCAGCAGGCTCAAATTACGCAGTCGGCCGCGCAGCTGTTCGGCGTCGCTTGCCTCACGAAATGAGGCCGCCTGAAGCATATAACGCCCTGGGGTATTGGTGGCCGCTTCATTCTGCTGGGCTGCCGAGACCTGATCTTCAGGCCGGGTATTGGCGGCGATGACCTGAGCGATAGGGTCGTCACCTGCGGCACCCAAGGCTGCACTGGTATCGACTGCTTGTTCGGGAGCCTCAGGGCGCACCACGCTTGAGGGCAGCGACACACCCGGGGCAATGACCTCGGTTTCCGGCAGTAGGGTATAAAACTCAAACGTTGGCATGGACGGCTCGGCGGCCTCCTCGGTTTCCCGAGCGGCAGCGCGCTCTTCGCTGCCAGAGGGCTTGGGCATCACCGTGGCCTGGGGAGTGTCGCTCGGCTGCTCTTGCCAGGGAGCCGTACCGTGTTGGTGCTGCGCCAAGAAGAAACCTGCCGCCATACCGGCAAGGCCCCACAGCCAGCCGGGCAAGCGAAAGCCCCCGCCTGAGCTGCGCTTGGGCTTGCGTTGGGAGGTGGCGCCGCGGCGGGGGGCGGCC